>NZ_JBIBCT010000001.1:2098502-3664117 GCF_042901325.1 Microbacterium sp. NPDC012755
GTCCTGGCGCGGGGGCTGGGGGCGCGCCCACCGCGGCCCCGGGGGGGGCGACGCCACCGTCCCCCCCCCCCGGGGGGGCGGCCCCCCCCCGGGGGGGGGGGGGGCCCCCCCCGCGCCCCCCCCCCCCCGCTTCTCGTAGCGACGCGTCAGCCGCAGGTGTAGGTGACTCCGTTGACGTCCCACACTCCGGGGCCGAGGTCGGAGCACATCGAGAACAGGCTCGAGAACAGCATCACGATCACGATGAAGCCGATGATCTCGACGATGGTGAGGATGAGTCCGACCCAGAACCCCGCGGTCGCGAGACCCGTCGGCGCGCCGGCCTTCTTCAGCTTCGAGCGGGCCACGAGGCTCAGGATCATGCCGACGAGCGGCAGGATGAAGGCGAGGATGAGTCCGACGATCGACAGGGTGCGGCCGGGTACCGGCGCCGTGGCGGGGTAGCCCTGGGGTGCGGCGGGGTAGCCGGGGGTGGCGTACCCCGGTGCGGCCGGTGCGGCGGGGGCCGCGTACCCGGCCGGGCCGGGTGCGGGAGGCGCGGGGAATCCGCCCTCCTGAACGGGCGGCGGCGTGGAGGAGGGCGGCTGGTTCTGCGGGTCCGGGGTCGACATGGATCGCTCCTTGATCTGGGGTGGAAAATCCGTCAGCCCGAGCGTAGCGACTGCACGGAACGGACCACCACCGGTTCGTGCGCGCGGCTCGCGCGCCGAGCATCCCTCCCATATGCCTGTATGCCAGAATCGTCATACCCCGCTCGCCCTTTCCCGCGTCACGGTGATGAAGGCACCAGGATGCAGCGCCGTTCCCCACGGCAGGGAATCTCCCCAAGGAGAGCTGAATGACAACCGAGACCCCCACTCGCGTCCTCGTCGTCGATGACGACCCCGACGTCGCGCTGCTCGTCAAGACCGTGCTCGAACGACGAGCCGGCTGCATCGTCGACCTCGCCGCCGACGGTCGCGAGGCCGTCGAACGCATCGCGACGATACGCCCCGACGTGGTCGTGACCGACATCGAGATGCCCGGGCTCAACGGACTGGAGCTCCTCGCGGAACTGCGCCGCTCCGCTCCCGCGATCCCCGTGCTGGTGATGACCGCGCACGTGTCCGTCGAGTACGCGGTCTCGGCGCTCCGCGCGCAGGCCGACGAGTTCCTCACCAAGCCTCTCGACAACGTCCGCCTCGTCGAGTCGGTCCAGCGTCTGGCCGTCGAAGGCCGTCGTCGGCGTGAGGCCGAGCGGCGCAGGGAGGTCGTGCTCGCCGTCGGCGCGCACCCCGACGACGTCGAGATCGGCATCGGAGGACTCCTCGCCGCGCACGCCGCGGCCGGAGATGAGATCACGATCCTCACGCTCTCGCGCGGGGCACGGGGAGGGGATGCCGACAGCCGCCAGCGGGAGTCGCTGGCATCGGCGGACATCCTCGGCGCACGGCTCTTCCTGCACGACCTCGTCGACACCGAGATGCCGGGCGGAGGGTCGACGGTGCGCCTCATCGAAGAGGTGGTCCAGGAGATCCAGCCCACCATCGTGTACACCCACTCGCCGCACGACCGGCACCAGGACCACCGCGCGGTGAACGAGGCGACCGCCGTCGCGACCCGTGCCGTGGGGACCGTCGCCTGCTACCAGAGCCCCTCATCGACGATCGACTTCCGTCCGACGCGGTTCGTCCGCATCGACGGCTACGTGGAGCAGAAGCTGCGTCTGCTGGAGTGCTTCGACTCGCAGACGGCGAACCGCGACTACCTCGCACCGGACTTCGTCCGCGCGACGGCGCGGTACTGGTCGCGGTTCGGCGGCGGACTGGCGGTCGAGCCGCTGGAGATCGTCCGGGAGACGGCGGCCTTCGTGGGCGCCCACGAATTCGTGCGACAGGAAGGCTGACATGCCCCGTGTACTCGTGACGGGAGCCGGAGGGCCGGCGGGAGTGGTGGTGATCCGCTCGCTCCTGAAGCGCCCGGAGCTGACCGTCTTCGCGGCCGACATGGACGGGTGGGCCGCAGGGCTCTACCTCGTCCCCGCCGAGCAGCGGCGACTGGTGCCCCCCGGCAGGGCGGAGGAGTTCGTGCCCGCCCTCGCGCGACTGGTCGAGGACGACGCGATCGACGTGGTCGTGTCGACCGTGGACGTCGAGCTCATCGCCCTCTCCGAGCGCCGCGAGGAGCTGGCCCCCGCCGTCCTGGCGGCGCCGTCCACCGACACCCTCGAAGTCTCCCTCGACAAGCTGCTGCTCGCCGAGAGGTGCGCAGACACGGGGCGCGCTCCCCGGACCGTGCTCGCAGGCCCCGCGGCGCAGGCCCTGGACTGGGAGTTCCCCGTCTTCGCGAAGCCCCGCCAGGGTGCGGGCAGCCGTGGCATCCGGCTCGTCCCCGACCGGGCGGCGCTCGATGCGCTCCCCGTCGACGAGGGGCTCATCGTGCAGGACTTCCTCCCCGGGGAGGAGTACTCCGTCGACGTGATCGCGGATGCCGCGGGGCAGGTCGTGGCCGCGGTGCCGCGCACCAGGGCCCGCGTCGACTCCGGGGTCGCGATCGCCGGCCGCACGGTGCACGACCCGGAGCTGGAGGAGACCGCGTCGGCGATCGCGAAGGCGATCGGACTCGTCGGCGTCGCCAACGTGCAGCTGCGCCGAGGCCGCGACGGGCGCGCCATGCTGCTCGAGGTCAACCCGAGGTTCCCCGGAGCGCTGCCGCTGACGATCGCCGCGGGCGTCGACATCCCGTCGCTCGTCGTCGATCTGTTCCTCGGCCGCGAGCTGCCGGCGAGCGTGCCGTTCCGCGAGGTCGCGTTCGTGAGATTCCTCGAGGACGTCATCGTGGAGATCGACGAGGTGCTGGTCTCCGATCACGCGGGGCACCAGGAGGAGCTGTGAGCGACGCCCTGCTCCGGGGAGACCATCACGTCCATTCGACGTTCTCGGATGACGCGGTCTCCACTCCGGAGGAGAACGTCGCCGCGGCCGTGTCCGCGGGGCTCACGACCCTCCGCCTCGTCGACCACGTCCGCCGCGACACCACCTGGGTTCCCGAGTACCTCTCCGCGATCACGGCGCTCCGCGTGCCTGAGGGGCTCACCGTGCTCACCGGCGTGGAGGCGAAGGTGCTCGACGCGTCCGGGCGCCTCGACATCCCCGTTCTCCCGACCGGCGTCGACCGCATCCTCATCGCCGACCATCAGTACCCCGGCGCCGACGGGCCGCTGAGCCCGAGCGAGGTGCGCGAGCGGATCTCCGGCGGATGGGCGACCCGCGACGTGCTCGACCAGTTCACCTCGTCGTTCATCGCGGCAATGGAGCGGCACCCCGGCAACCAGCTCGCCCACTGCTTCTCCCTGCTGCCCAAGATCGGCCTCTCCGAGCAGGACCTCGACGAGGAGGCCCTCGCGGCATGGGCCGAGACCGCCGCGCGGACGGACACGCTCGTGGAGGTCAACGAGAAGTGGGGATGCCCCGAACCGCGGACCCTGCGTGCCCTCCGTGCGGCGGGGGCGAGGCTCGTGGCCTCCACCGACAGCCATGAGGCGGCGACCGTCGGGCGCTACGAGCGGGTGCGTCGTCTGCTGGAAGAGGAGGCGGGGGAGTGACCGCCGACCTGACCTGGCTGCAGACCGCCGTCGTGATCCTGCTCCTCCTCTGCGTCCTCGTCGGCACCCTGCCCGTCATCAACACCGGACTGCAGTTCCTCTCGCTGCCTCTGCACGCGTTCACGAACCACTACGGGAAGGCCGCGCCCTTCCACCCGAACGTGGCGGTCGTGATCCCCGCGTGGAACGAGGGCAGGGTCATCGGCCCCGCGATCGAGCGCCTGCTGCAGCTGGAGTACCCGGCCGAGCGCCTGCGGGTGTTCGTCGTCGACGACGCCTCCGACGACGACACCCCGGAGGTCGTGGCCGCCAAGGCCGCCGCTCACCCCGGACGCGTCGTCCATCTGCGCCGTCAGGTCGGGGGAGAGGGCAAGGCCCACACCCTGAACCACGGTCTCGACGTCGTGCTCGCCGACGAGTGGACCGAAGCGGTGCTCATCATGGACGCCGACGTGATCTTCGCGAGGGATTCGCTGCGCAAGCTCACCCGGCACCTCGCCGACGAGAAGGTCGGCGCGGTGACCGCCTACATCGCCGAGGGCAGCCGCGACCGCAACTACCTCACGCGGTTCATCGCGGTCGAGTACATCATCGGGCAGCTCTCCGCCCGGCGGACGCAGAACGTGCTGGGCGCGATGGCCTGCCTCGCGGGCGGCGCGCAGCTGCACTCCAGGGCCAACCTCGAGGCCATCGGCGGGCGGATCCCCGCTGGCACCCTCGCCGAGGACACCATGACCACCTTCGAGGGGCAGCTCAAGGGCCGTCGTGCGGTGTTCGAGCCGCATGCTCGGGTGCTCGCCGAGGAGCCGCGCTCTATCGACGCCCTCTGGAAGCAGCGCCTGCGCTGGGCCCGCGGCAACGTGCAGCTCACATCGATCTACCGCTCGCTGTGGTTCCGGCCGAGCAAGGAGCACGCGCTCGGCAGCTTCTCGTTCGGGCTGGCTTGGTTCACGATCCTGCTGCTCCCCGCGTTCATGCTCCTCGCGGCCGCGGCCCTCCTGGTGCTCCTGATCCTGCACAGCGACATCGCCGAGTTCGTGTTCCGCTTCATGTGGATCGCGGCGGCGTGCATCTACCTGTTCTCGATCCTCTTCTCGGTGCAGCTCGACCCGAAGACATCACGGCACGCCTGGCGGGAGGCGATCATGTTCCCGGGGCTCGGGGCGCTCCTGCTCATGCTGATCGCGCTGTTCCCCTGGGCGTTCGATGCGCTGGTCCGCGCGCTCGGCGGGTCGCTCACCGAGCAGACCCGCTTCGCCTGGGCGGTGGTCTTCTTCCTCTGGGGGCCGATCTCGATGCTCGGCATCTGGCTCGCCCGCGCGGTGGAGCCGCTGCCCGGCGGCCGGTTCCTCGCCGGGCTGCTCGTATATATCTGCGGGTATGGATCGCTTCTGTGCGCGGTCACCGTGGATTCCTATCTCAAGGAGTGGCGCCGGGCCGACGCCACCTGGATCAAGACCGAGAAGATCGGGCGGGTCGACTCATGACCGGGATGCCGAACGAGCGCGACGAGCGCGAGGAGATCGCGCGCGACGCGCAGAAGGAGCGGATGCTGGTGCCGCAGGCGCTGATCGCACTGGGCATCGTCGTCGTCATCGTGATCGTCAGAGAGCTGTTCCTCCGATGAGCACGCGACGTCTGGCGCTCGTCGTGGAGGACAGCGAGGATCAGGCGGCGCTGCTGCGCCGGCACCTGGAGCGCGAGGGGTTCGAGGTCTTCGTGGCCAAGGACGCCGAGACCGCCATCGCCGCGTTCGACGAGATCGAACCCGTCATCGCCGTCCTCGACCTGCTTCTCCCCGGCATCTCCGGTCAGGAGTGCGCGCGTCTCGTGCAGCGGCGCTTCCCCGAGTGCTTCCTCGTGATCAGCTCGGTCCTGGACGCGGCGGACTACCCGCCGGCGGATGCCGCGCTCCCGAAGCCGATCATCGGCGCTGATCTCCGCGAGCTCGTCGGAAGGATCGGACGGTGAGCGAGCTGACGACGACGGAGAAGGGGTGGCGCCGGTTCTTCGACGACCCCTCGCCGCTCGTCAAGCAGGCGCCGACGACGATCGCGGTCCTCGTTGCGGCCGTGCTCATGGTCACGATCCCGAGCTTCCCCATCACCAGCGCCGCCGCCGCAGTCGCGGGCGTCGCGGTCGTGATGGCAACGACCGCTCTCGCCGTCGTCCTCAGCATCCGGCATGTGCACGAGGGCTGGGTCGTGCTTCTCATCCCGATCGTCGACATCCTCGGGATCGGCCTGCTGAGAACGGGCACGGGCGGGTCGGGCTCCCTGTTCTCGTCGTTCGTGCTCCTCCCGGTCGTCTGGATCGCGGCGGCCCCCGGCATCCGTCACGTGTTCATCGTGGCGATCTTCACCTCGATCGCCCTGCTCATGCCGTACCTGACCTCGCCACCGCCCGACACGGTGTCGTGGCTGCGCGGCGTGATCGGGCCCCTCGTCTTCGCGGCCGTCGGCGCCCTCGTCAACGAGCTGTCGCGGCAGCAGCGGCTGCGCATCGCGCAGGCCGAGCGTCTGGTGGCCGAGCGCACCGAAGCCCTCGCCGAGAACCTCGCCATGGTCGAGCAGCTCCGTGCGAGCGAAGCCCAATACCGCACACTGCTCGACTCCTTTCAGAGCCTGTGGCAGTCGATCACCGCCCAGGCCGTCATCGCGACGGACCTCGACGGGAAGATCGTCGAGTGGAACCCGGGAGCCGTGCGCCTGCTCGGGCTGACACCCGCGGAGGCGCTGGCCGACGTCCGGGTCGACCACTTCTTCCCCGCCTCCGCGCTCTCGACGTTCGAGGACTGTCCGGCCACGGCTCCGGCAGATCACGCCCCCGAGCTCCCCGAGGGGCTGCGGCGCCTCTTCGCAGCGGCCGACACCGACCAGTTCGTCGAGGCCGACCTCGACGTCAGGACCGCCGGAGGCTCGTCGGTCCCCGCCCGCCTGACGGTCACGGCGCACCGCGACGGCTCCGGCGTGCGACGAGGATATCTGCTCGTCATCACCGACGAGACGAAGGCCGTCGAGGTCGCCCGCATGAAGGACGAGTTCGTGGGGATGATCTCGCATGAGCTGCGCACCCCTCTCAGCGCGATCATCGGTTTCCTCGATCTGCTGCAGAACGACCCGGGGCAGCCGCTGACCGCCGACCAGACCGAGTTCGTCGCGGTGATCGAGCGCAATGCGAAACGGCTGCTGAACCTCGTCGGAGACCTCCTCTTCACCGCGCAGGTGGAGTCGGGCCGGTTCCCTCTGGAGAAGGCGGATGCCGACATCGGCGCCCTCGTCGTCTCCGCCGTGGCCTCGGCGCGGCCGCACGCGCAGCGCGAGGGCATCGAGCTCGCCGCGGAGATCCCCGTGGACTCCTTCCGGCTCGACGCCGACGCCGGCCGCGTCGGGCAGGCGCTCGACAACCTGCTCTCCAACGCGATCAAGTTCACCCCGCGCGGCGGCAGGGTGACGGCGCGGGTCGAGCGAGGGGACGGCGTGATCCGGCTCTCGGTCGCCGACACCGGCATCGGCATCCCCGAGGACGAGCAGGGCATGCTCTTCACCCGCTTCTTCCGCGCGTCCAGCGCGACGAGGAACGCGGTACCGGGCGTCGGGCTCGGGCTCACGATCACGCGTGCCATCGTGCTCGCGCACGGCGGATCGATGGACGTCAGCAGCCAGGAGGGGGTCGGCACGGAGTTCCGCATCACCCTGCCGCTCGCGCCCCGCACCGAGGCGCTGCGCCTGGGCTGAGGCGCCGGCGGCGCCCCCGTGTGTCGCGCCGTGACGGCGGGTGACCGCGGGTGACGCCGACCGTGCGGCGCCGCACGGCGCGCGGGTACCTTCGCCGCATGACTCTTCTCCAGGAACAGCTCTCGATCATCGCCGACGTCACCGCCGAGGAGCGCGCTCAGCGTCTCACCTCCGCGGGCACCGCGTGGAACGAGCGCATCGCCGCCGATGCGGGCGCGGCCGC
Source organism: Microbacterium sp. NPDC012755 (assembly GCF_042901325.1). Classification (NCBI taxonomy): domain Bacteria; kingdom Bacillati; phylum Actinomycetota; class Actinomycetes; order Micrococcales; family Microbacteriaceae; genus Microbacterium; species Microbacterium sp. NPDC012755. The sequence continues at coordinate 2,106,046 of NZ_JBIBCT010000001.1, forward strand.
CCTCACCTACAAGGTCACAGGTCGCGGCATCGGATCCGTGGCGACCGAGATCCGCGCGGGGAAGCACCGCTTCCTCGTCGACGAGCCGGGTGCCCTCGCCGGAGACGACGCGGCGGCGAGCCCGGTCGAGTACGCCCTGGGCGCGCTCGTCTCCTGTCAGGTCGTCGTCTTCCGTCTGTACGCCCAGGCGCTCGGGCTCACGATCGACGAGATCGAGATCACGGCCGAGGGCGACCTCGACGTGCGCAAGCTGTTCGGCATCGACGAGTCCGGTCGTGCGGGGTTCCACGACGTGCGCGTGCGGGTCGACATCACGGGTCCCGACACGGCCGAGCAGTACGAGGAGCTGCGCCGGGTCGTCGACGCGCACTGCCCCGTGCTCGACCTGTTCGCGAACCCGGTGCCGACCTCGGGCGCGCTCGTCTGATCGTCGCCGCGGAACCGAGCCGTCGTGGATGGCGGGTGCGCCCGCACCGCACCCGCCGTCCGCGACGGTTCGCCGTGCGCCCCGAGTCCTGATAGCCTGGTCGGCTCGCCATGCGGGCGGAAGGACGGCCACGCACGGTGGGGTATATCGATGTCTCCGGCGTCTCATTGACGCTCCCAGACGGCAGACCGCTTCTCGATGAAGCGACATTCAGGGTCGGATCAGGCTCGACGAGCGCGCTGATCGGACCGAACGGCGCAGGCAAGACGACGATGCTGCGGATCATCCGCGGTGATCAGGCGGCGGATGACGGCGTCGTGACGATCGACGGCGGACTCGGAGTGATGGACCAGTTCGTCGGCCACGGCGAACCGGGGCAGACGGTGCACGAGCTGCTGGTGCGCGTGGCGCCTCGGCGCATCCGCGCGGCGGCCGAAGCCCTGGAGGTCGCCGAGAACGCGCTCATCGAACGCGACGAGAACGACACGCAGATGGCGTATGCGACCGCGATCTCCGAGTACGCGGATGCCGGCGGCTACGAGCACGAGACGGTGTGGGACCAGTGCACCGTCGCGGCGCTCGGCGTGCCCTTCGAGCGGGCGCGGTACCGCGAGCTCACGACGCTCTCCGGCGGAGAGCAGAAGAGACTCGCCCTCGAGGCCCTGCTCAGGGGGCCGGACGAGGTGCTGCTCCTCGACGAGCCGGACAACTACCTCGACGTGCCGGCCAAGCGCTGGCTCGAGGAGCAGCTGCGGCAGACGCCCAAGACGGTGCTCCTCGTGTCGCACGACCGCGAGCTGCTGGCGCGGGCGGCCGATCGCCTCATCACGCTCGAACCGGGCGGCGCCGGTGCGACGGCGTGGGTGCACGGCGGCGGCTTCGCGACCTACCACCAGGCGCGGAGCGACCGCATGGACCGGCTCGACGAGCTGCGCAGGCGGTGGGACGAGCAGCACGAGAAGCTGCGGATCCTGGTCGCGAACCTCAAGGTGAAGGCGTCCGCGAACGACGGCTTCGCGTCGAGATACCAGGCGGCCCAGACCAGACTCCGCAAGTTCGAGGAGGCAGGGCCTCCGGAGGAGCGCCCGCCGGCGCAGGACTTCGACATGCGGCTGCGGGGATCACGGACGGGCAAGCGCGCGGTCGTGGCGACGGGCCTCGAGCTCACCGGCCTCATGCGCCCCTTCGACGCGGAGGTCTGGTACGGCGACAGGGTCGCGGTGCTGGGCTCGAACGGCTCGGGCAAGTCGCACTTCCTGAGGCTGCTGGCCCGAGGGGGCACCGACCCCGACCCCACGCTCGGCCATGTGACGTCGACGGGGGAGCAGCTGAGCGAGGTCGCCCACTCCGGGCAGGCTGTGCTCGGTGCGCGCGTCGTCCCAGGGCTGTTCGCGCAGACGCACGCGCATCCGGAGTTCGTCGGACGCACCCTGCTGGAGATCCTGCACCGCGGAGACGAGCGCAGATCGGGGATGCCGAGGGATGCGGCGAGCTCGGCGCTCGACCGGTACGGCCTCGTGCGGCAGGCCCAGCAGACCTTCGAGTCGCTGTCGGGCGGTCAGCAGGCGCGCTTCCAGGTGCTGCTCCTGGAGCTCTCCGGGGCCACCCTGCTGCTGCTCGACGAGCCGACGGACAACCTCGACCTCGAGTCCGCTGAGGCGCTCGAGGATGCTCTCGCGCGGTTCGAGGGCACGGTGCTCGCGGTGACCCACGACCGCTGGTTCGCCCGCTCGTTCGACCGTTTCCTGGTGTTCGGCTCCGACGGCGAGGTCTATGAGGCCGATGCCCCGGTCTGGGACGAGAAGCGGGTCCTGCGAGCGCGCTGACGGGCGCAGTGAGGGGTCGAGAAGTGCGGCATCCGACCGCACGCACTCGACGTTGCTCGACCCCTCACCGACCGTCGGGCAGGCGGAACGGGGATGCTGCGCGCGCCGACGGGTCGAGGGCGAGGTCGGCGAGCACGGCCCCGACGCCCGGGGCGAACTTGAAGCCATGCCCGGAGAAGCCGGCGCCGACGACGATCCGCCCTCGTCGGTCGAGCACGAACGCCGAGTCGTCGGTCGAGGTGTAGGTGCAGCTGATCGGAGCGGCGGATGCCGGGTCGAGGCCGGGCATCCACTCCCGCACGTACTCGGCGAGAGCCTCCGCATGGGCGGGGCGGTGCGGTCGCGCGTCGGGGTCGACCACGTCGCCGACGCGATGGAAACCCACCTTCACTCCCTCACCGGGCGTCGGCATGCCGTACACCGTCGCCGGGTGGCGCTTGGGGTCCGCGTAGTGGTTGAACGAGGGCCACGCGGCGTCGCCGGTCGGCGCGAAGTGCGCGGGGGACTCCTCCGTGACCGTCAGCCGCGGCAGGTCGAGTGACGGCAGCATCCGCGATGTCCATGCGCCGACCGTGATCACGGCGACCTCGGCGTCCAGCGTGCCCGAGGGCAGCGTCAGCCGCACCCCGGCATCCGTGTCGTCGATGCGGAGCACCGGCGTCTCCCACCGCACCTCTCCGCCCGTGTCGTCGATGCGGCGCTCCAGCTCGACCAGCGCGGCCGACGCCCTGGCGACGCCCGCGTCGCGCGAGTACAGCACGTCGTCGGCGAAGCGCATGCCCGGCCAGCGGCGGGTCGCCTCGGCGGCGGACAGCATCACGGCGTGGATGCCGCGCTCGCCGAGGCGGCGGGCGATCGGGTCGAGGTCGAGGAGGCCGTGGGTCACCAGGCCGTGGAGGCGCAGCAGCGGTTCGCCGTCGACGGCGCCGAGCGCGTCCCACCCCTCGCGGGCGCGCACGAGGAGGTCGAGGTAGTGCTCGTCGTCGTAGGCGTTGTTGAAGTTGCGGGTGGCTCCGTGGGAGGCCCCCTCGTGGTGTCCGCGGGCGAAGCGCTCGAGCACCACGGGTCTGAGGCCCCGGCGCGCGAGTTCCCACGCCGTCGCCAGCCCCATCACGCCGCCGCCCACGACCGCGATCTGCACGGCATCCGTCTTCATGCGTCCTCCCTGAGGGTCGGCTCCAGTCTCCCAGCCGTCGATGCCTCCGCGTGCCGGGTAGTCTGGTCTGGTGACCACAGAGATCGATCTCGGCCGAGGAAAGCGCGCGCGACGCGCGTACACGTTCGACGACATCGCGGTGGTGCCCTCGCGGCGCACCCGCAACCCCGAAGACGTGTCCACCGCATGGACCATCGACGCCTTCGGCTTCGAGATCCCGGTGCTCGGCGCGCCGATGGACTCGGTCGTGAGCCCGAAGACCGCGATCATGCTCGGTCAGCTGGGCGGCCTCGGCGTGCTCGACCTCGAAGGCGTCTGGACCCGCTACGAGGACCCGGAACCCCTTCTCGCGGAGATCGCGGGTCTGAGCGACGAGAGCGCGACGACGCGGATGCAGGAGCTGTACTCCGAGCCGATCAAGCCCGAGCTCATCACGCGCCGACTTGCGGAGATCCGCGACGCGGGCGTCACCGTCGCAGGCTCCCTCACGCCGCAGCGCACCCAGGAGTTCTACGACACGGTCGCCGCCGCCGGCGTCGATCTGTTCGTGATCCGCGGCACCACGGTGTCGGCGGAGCACGTGTCGAGCGTCGACCAGCCGCTCAACCTCAAGAAGTTCATCTACGACCTCGACGTCCCCGTGATCGTCGGCGGCGCCGCGACCTACACAGCGGCCCTGCACCTCATGCGCACCGGAGCCGCCGGCGTCCTCGTCGGGTTCGGCGGAGGAGCGGCGTCGACGACGCGCGCGACCCTCGGCATCCACGCCCCGATGGCGACGGCCGTGTCCGACGTGGCCGCGGCCCGCCGCGACTACCTCGACGAGTCGGGCGGGCGCTACGTGCACGTGATCGCCGACGGCGGCGTCGGCACCTCGGGCGACATCGTCAAGGCTCTCGCCATGGGCGCCGACGCGGTCATGCTCGGCGTCGCGCTGGCCCGTGCCACCGATGCTCCCGGCCGCGGGTTCCACTGGGGCCCTGAGGCGCACCACCCGAAGCTCCCGCGCGGCCGTCGCGTCGAGGTCGGCGGCATCGGCACGCTCGAAGAGGTCCTGTACGGTCCCGCCCCGGTGGCGGACGGCACGGCGAACCTCATCGGGGCGCTCCGCAAGTCGATGGCGACCACCGGATACTCCGATCTCAAGGAGTTCCAGCGGGTCGAGGTCGTCCTGGCGCCCTACGAGGCCTGAGGGCCCGCGCTTCACCGTGACCACCCCTGCGCTGTTCCCGCCCACCCTGCGTGAGGTGATGCTCCGGGGACGCTGGATCGGCATGCTGCTGCTCTGCCTCGTCGTCGCAGGCGTGTTCGCCTGGCTCGGGCAGTGGCAGCTCGGGCGTGCGATCGACACGTCGCCGCAGGCCCCAGGGGCCACCGAGCAGGTCCGTCCGCTCACGGATGTCGTGGAGCCGGGGGAGTATCTGAACGAACCTCTCGTGGGGCAGCGCGTGAAGACGACGGGGCACTGGATCCCCGGGGACTTCATCGTCGTGTCGACCCGCTTCAACGACGGTGCGCAGGGCTACTGGGTGACCGGTCAGCTGCGCGTCGCCGAGCGCACGTCGATCGCCGTCGCGATCGGCTGGGCGCCGGATCGGGAGTCGGCCGATGCCGCCGTTGCGGATCTGGAAGCGGATGCCGACGGCTCCGAGGTCTCGGTGACCGGACGCATCATCTCCGATGAAGGGCCGGTCGTCCCGCCCCGCGACGAACCGGACAGGCTGGACCGCATGTCCCCGGCCGCGCTGCTGAGCCGCTGGCACGACGTGGACCAGCTGAGCGTGTACCGCCCGTACCTCGCGTCGATCTCGGCCGTCGACGGACTGGTCGACATCTCGTCGCCGGCGCCGGAGGAGGGCTCCTCGGTGAACTGGCTGAACATCTTCTACGCGGTCGAGTGGGCGATCTTCGCAGGCTTCGCGTTCTACCTCTGGTACCGCCTCGCGAAAGACGCCTGGGAGCGAGAGGTCGAGGAGTTCGAAGACGCGGCATCCGCGTGAACTCCGCGCATCCGCGCACCCGCTCGCGCGCATCTGCGCGATGATTGTGGGCTCTCTCCGAACGGTTTTGTCGATCGGATGAGCAATGCATGACGAATCGGCAAACAGCGTTGAGGATGTCCGGGCCCGTCCGTAAGCTCCCACACATATGTGTTGGCTGGGAGACCGGCGAGCACGATCGGAGGCTCCACAAGAGTCCTCCGCATACGAGATCCGCAACGCCGAGGAGACCTGCCGAATGAACTTCGCCCCCGACGACGGCGCCCGAGAGGGCCTCGCTTCGTCTGCGCACCGGAAGCGGGGGCGCATCGGCGCTCTCGCTGCGACCTGCATCGCCGCCCTGAGCCTCGGCTCCCTGGTCGCGACGCCCGCCTTCGCCAGCACCGACGGAACAGGGGTGGTGATCAACGAGGCCTACCTCTCCGGTGGCAGCGCCGGCGCGGCCTTCACCAACAAGTTCGTCGAGCTCTACAACCCGACCTCCGCGCCGATCACGCTCGACGGCAAGTCGCTGCAGTACCGCTCGGCGACCGGCACGGCCGCCTTCTCCGGCGTCGCCGCCCTCACCGGCACGATCCCGGCCGGCGGCTACTACCTCGTGCAGGGAGGCAGCAACGGCGCGAACGGCGCGGCGCTCCCCAAGGCGGATGCCGTCAGCACCCTCAACCCGAGCGGCTCCTCCGGCACGATCGCACTCGTCGACGGCACCGCCGCGGTGAACCTCGCCCCCGGTTCGACCTCGGGCGCCGCCGGCGTCATCGACGTCCTCGGCTACGGAACCTCGAACACCTTCGAGACCGCGGCGGCGACCCCGCCGGCCGGGAACACCGACGTGAAGTCGCTGAACCGCACCGGCGGCACGGACACCGACAACAACAGCGTCGACTTCACCCTCTCGGCGTCGGTCACGCCGCAGGGCTCCGGCGGCACCGATCCGGGCACCGACCCCGGCACGCAGCCCACCAAGGCCACCATCGCCGAGGTCCAGGGCACGACCGACGTCTCGCCGCTGAACGGCAAGACCGTCACGGTCGAGGGCGTCGTCACCGCCGACTACCGCACGGGCGGCTACAAGGGCGTCACGATCCAGACGCAGGGCTCTGGCGGCGCGAACGACGCGACGCCCGGAGCATCCGACGGCGTCTTCGTGTTCCTGAACGCGCTCACCCCGACCCTCGCGATCGGCGACCTCGTCTCGGTCACGGGCCCCGTGAGCGAGTACTTCGGCCAGACGCAGGTGAACCCCGCGACCGCCTCCGCGATCTCGGTGGTGCAGGCGGGCGTCGGCGTCCCCGCCGCGACTCCGCTGCCCGACACGGCTGTCGGCGCCGCACGCGAGCAGTTCGAGAGCATGTACGTCGCTCCGACCGGCACCTACCGCGTCGCGTCCAGCCACCAGCTGTACAACTACGGCGCGCTGTGGCTGAACGTGGGTGGCGGACTCGCCCAGAAGAGCACCGAGGCCGCTCTTCCCGGCCCGGATGCAGCGGCGATCACCGCCGCCAACCGTGCGAACCGCATCCTCCTCGATGACGGATGGTCGATCCAGGTCACGAACAACGGCCACCCGAACGACCAGCCGTACTTCACCAAGGACGCGGTCGTCCGCAACGGCGACACCGTCGACTTCGGCGACAACGGCTACGTGCTGCAGTGGAGCTTCGACGACTGGCGTCTGCAGCCGGTGGTGCCGATCGACAGCACGTCGTCGGCCGACCTCAAGGTGGGCTTCACCGCCACGAACCCGCGCCCCGCTAAGGCTCCGGTCGTCGGCGGCGACGTGCAGGTCGCGTCGTTCAACGTCTACAACTACTTCACGACGCTGAAGAGCCAGAACTCGAACGCGCGAGGAGCGGCGACCGCTGCGGAGTTCGCGATCCAGAAGTCGAAGATCGTGGCGGCCATCAACGGCCTCGACGCCGAGATCGTCTCGCTCATGGAGATCGAGAACTCGGTCAAGCTCGGCGGCACGCTGGACTCGGCCCTCGCCGATCTGGTCGCGGGTCTCAACGAGGCCGCGGGCAGCGATGTCTGGGCCTACGTGCACACCCCGGCGGCGCTGAACAACGCGGCGACGACCGACTACATCACCAGCGCGATCATCTACAAGAAGGGCGCCGTCTCCCCGGTGGGCGACAGCATGACCGTCACGGATGAGACCGTCTGGGGCAACGCCCGCGAGCCGATCGCCCAGGCGTTCGACGTCGACGGCCGTGTGGTCACGGTCGTCGCGAACCACCTGAAGTCGAAGTCCGACCCCAAGGACGGCACCCCGGTGCCGGCCGACGAGCAGGGCTTCTTCAACGCCGACCGCGTCGCCCAGGCGAAGTCGATCCTCGCGTTCACGCAGAAGATCGAGCAGACCACGGGCAGCGCCGACATGCTGCTCATCGGCGACTTCAACGCCTACGCGAAGGAGGACCCGATCCGGGTCTTCACGGATGCGGGCTGGAGCGACGTCGCGCGTGAGAAGGCGGCGGACGAGCACACGTACAGCTTCGACGGGGAGGTCGGCTCGCTCGACCACGTCATCGCCTCGCCGTCGCTCGCCTCGTCGATCACCGGAGCCGGCGTCTGGAGCATCAACTCGCCCGAGTGGAGCGACCGCGGCTACGCGTTCGGCGCCACCGAGTCGGGCACGCCCTACCGCTCCAGCGACCACGACCCGATCATCGTCGGCGTCTCGGCCACGACCCCGCCGGTGAGCATCGACGTCGTCACGGTCAACGACTTCCACGGTCGGATCGAGGCCGACGGGGCCGCTGCCGGAGCCGCGGTCCTCGCGGGCGCCGTCAAGCAGTTCCGCGCGGAGAATCCGAACACGATCTTCGCCGGAGCCGGCGACCTGATCGGCGCCTCGACGTTCACCTCGTTCATCAACGACGACAACCCCACCATCGACGCGCTCAACGCCGCAGGACTCGACGTGAGCGCCGCGGGCAACCACGAGTTCGATCAGGGCTGGGCCGACCTGCGCGACCGCGTGCAGGAGCGCGCGAACTGGGAGTACATCTCCTCGAACGTGTTCCTCACCGAGACCGGGCAGCCTGCACTCGCCCCGGCCTGGGTCAAGGAGCTCGACGGCGTGCGCGTCGGCTTCGTGGGCGCCGTGACGGAGGACCTCGACTCGCTCGTGTCCCCCGACGGCATCAAGGACCTCGAGGTCCGCAGCATCGTCGACTCGGTGAACGCCGTGGCCGACGACCTGCGCGACGGCGACGAGTCCAACGGCGAGGCGGATGTCGTCATCCTCCTCGTGCACGAGGGCGCAGCCACGGTCGACGTGTCCAGCATCACGCCGGACTCGCCGCTCGGGGAGATCGTCTACGGGGTGGACAAGGACGTGGACGCCATCGTCTCGGCGCACACGCACCTCGCCTACAACCACGTCATCGACGGCCGTCCGGTCGTCTCGGCCGGTCAGTACGGCGAGAACCTCGGCCTGATGAACATCAAGGTCGACCCGAAGACGAAGGACCTGATCTCGATCACCAACCAGATCAAGCCCCTCACCGCGGGCGGCAAGCCGCTCTACCCGGCAGTGCCGGAGGTGGCCGACATCGTCGCGAAGGCCAAGGCGGAGGCCGACATCCTCGGCGCCGTCAAGGTCGGCGACATCACGGGCGACCTCAACCGCGCTCGCCAGAGCGACGGCAAGACGGAGAACCGCGGTGGCGAGTCCACCATCGGCAACTTCGTCGCCGACGTGCAGAAGTGGTCCACCGGCGCCGACCTGGCGCTGATGAACCCGGGTGGCATCCGCGCGAACCTCACCTACGCGTCGAGCGGGGCGAGCGACCCGAACGGCAACGTCACCTACCGCGAGGCGGCGACGGTCCAGCCGTTCGCCAACACGCTGGTCACGTTGACGCTCACGGGCGCCCAGCTGAAGAGCGTGCTCGAGGAGCAGTGGCAGCCGGCCGGCTCGGCGCGTCCGTTCCTCAAGCTCGGCGTCTCCAAGGAGCTGTCGTACACGTACGACCCCACGGCGGCCCAGGGCTCGCGGATCACGACGATGACGCTGAACGGCGCACCGGTCGACCCCGCGGCGAACTACACGGTGGCGGCGAACTCGTTCCTTGCGGCGGGTGGAGACAACTTCACCTCGTTCAAGCTCGGCACGGGCAAGCGCGACACCGGCAAGATCGACCTGCAGTCCATGGTCGACTGGTTCGACGCGAACAAGACGGCGACCCCCGACCTTGCGCAGCGTGCGGTCGGCGTCGCGGTCAGCGCCCCGGATGCCGACGGCTACAGCGCCGGCGACCAGGTCACCGTGTCGCTCTCCTCGCTGGCGTTCAGCGCAGGCGAGCAGGCGCCGGGCGAGGTGACGCTGAAGCTCGGCGACACCGTGCTCGCGACGGGCGCGATCGACCCGGCCATCGTCGACACCTTCGACGAGGTCGGCCGCGCGGCGCTCACGTTCACGGTTCCGTCCGGTGTGTACGGCGCGACGTCGCTCACGGTCTCGGTCGCGGGCACCGGAACCACGGCGCAGGTGCCGTTCACGATCGCGGGTCAGCCCGTGTTCGCGGGCACCATCGCCCTGGACTCCTCGAAGGTCACCGCGGGCAAGAAGCTCACGATCACCGGAAAGGGCTACCAGGCCGGGGAGACCGTGACGGTTCAGCTGCAGCCGAAGAAGGGTCAGCCGCTCACACTCGGCACGGTCCAGGTCCGCGCGGACGGGACGTTCAGCACGTCGGTCGTCGTGCCGAAGAGCGTGCCGGCGGGCAAGTACACCGTGGCGGTGGCTCAGGCCGACGGCGACAAGGCGACCGCAACGGTCACCGTGAACAAGGCGGGTGGCATCGGCGGCATCATCGGTGCGATCCTCGACTGGCTCTGGGACATCATCAAGGGCTGGTTCTGACCTTCAGGGACAACAACGCGGAGGCCGCCGGGAGTGATTCCGGCGGCCTCCGTCGTCTGTAGCGGGGACGGGATGCCCGCAGGTCAGAGGCTCGCACCGGCCTCGACGGGGGCCCAGACGAAGCCGTCGGGGTCGACGGCTGCTCCGAGCACGCCGTTGATGCTAAGCCGGTGCGAGCCGGAACCGGATGCCGCGACCCCCGCGTCCTTCGCGAGCGACGCGTGCCGGTAGAGTCCGAGCCCGATGGGGCTCGTCCCCGTCTCGAACTGCACGTAGCTGCGACCGAAGCTCTTCGCGACGCGGATGCCGCGCTCCGTGTAGAACGTCTTCGAGGCGAGGACGTCCGCGGCGCCGAGCAAGAGGATGATCTCGTCGACGGCGCGGCTCGGGGGAGCGGTGTCCTTCTTCGCCGACGTGGCGATCTTCCAGATCGCACCGTCCGGAGCCTGCACGGTGCCGCCGACGCCCCAGAGGGACTTCGATACGGGCTTGACGACCGTGGCCCCCGCAGCGACGGCGGCGTCGACGAGCGCGTGCACGTTCGCGGGCTGGGCGACCACGAGCGAGAGGGTGTAGCCGCGGAAGCCGGAGCTCTCGGCATCCGCTGCACGGAATCGCAGCCTGTCGCCGAGCCCGAAGGCCGCGTCGTAGAAGGCCTGAGCGGTGGTGACGTCGGAGACGTCGAGGGTGAGGGATTCGATTGCGCTGTTCATGCCCTCGACGCTACGGACGCGGCATTCCGCGTGCTTCTCGATTCCTGACCGGATCGGTGGAGGGGCGTGCGGCGACGATCACGGGGTGAGGACGTCGACCTCGGCCTGGGCGAGTGCCTCCGCCATGCCGGTCTCCGGGCGCGCGTCCGTGACGAGGTAGTCCGCACGATCGAGGGGCGCCACCTGGGCGAACAGCCGACGGCCCAGCTTCGAGGTGTCGGCGAGGATCGCCGTCCGCTCCGCCCGTTGGATCATCTCCGACATCATGGCGGCATCGCCCAGGTTCGATGTCGAGTAGCCCGCCTCGTCCACGGCGCCCACCGCGATGAGAGCCAGGTCGCACCGGATGTCGACCTCGGGGCCCCCGGGGGTCATGGTGAACGTCACCGGGCCGGTGGTCGCCTGGGTGATCGCTCTGACCGCCCCGCCGAAGACGTAGAGGTCGCGGAAGGCCGAGGGGGAGATCTCCGCGGGGATGCGGAGATTGTTCGTCGCGATGGTCAGGTCCTTGTGATTGCGGAGGGCTCGAGCCAGCGCGAGCGTCGTCGTGCCCGCGTTGATCATGACGACGGCGCCGTCGTCGATGAGGCCCGCGGCGACGCGCGCGATCTTCTCCTTCTCCTCCGTCTGCATCTGGAGCCGCACGTCGAGTGCGCGATCCTTCAGTTGCCCCTCGGCGGCGCTCACCGCGCCGCCGTGCGTACGGATCAGCACGCCCTCCCGGTCGAGCTGATCGAGATCCCGGCGGATGGTGTCGATCGAGACGTCGAAGTGCTCGGCGAGGTCGGCGACGGTGACCTGACCCGTCTGCTCGACGTACGCGGCGAGATCGGCCTTTCGACCTGCGGGGAGGCGGCGTCTGCGGCCGGTTCCGGATGCTTCCATGCAGTCTTCTTAGCACACGGTGCGCTTTTTCCCGCATGTTGCGGCAGAAAACAGCAAGAAGGGGATGCGCGCATGCGCCCTCGAGGCCGCGCGTCGGCAGGGCTGTACGCGAAATCGTGCAGAGAATCTCTTGACCTGGCCGCATATCTCGGCATAACATTGCTTAAAACCGCATGAACAAGCATTGAGGCGCGTGATGCGGCACGATCTCGAAGAGGAGAAGTGATGATGACAGTGGGACGAGGGCGGCGACGTGCTCTGACGCTCGCCAGTGCGGTGACCGCGACCCTGACCGTTCTCGCCGTAGCCGGCTGCTCCGCCGGCGACAGCGGATCGGGCGGCGATGCAGGCGGAGACGTCACGATCGAGTTCGCCCAGTGGTGGGAGCCCGAACTCCCCGACGGCGAGTTCCGTGCGCTGATCGACAAGTTCGAGGACGAGAACCCCGGCATCACCGTCAAGCTCGTCAGCGGCCCGTACGCCTCCACGAAGGAGCAGCTGTTCGCCGGTGCGGCATCCGGCACCATGCCGGACGTCGTCGGTCTCGACGGCGCCTGGGTCAACGACTTCGCGTCGCAGGGGGTCATCGCCGACCTCACGGCGCTCATGAAGGAGTACGACTACGACGACAGCGAGCTCGCCAGCCAGATCCAGGTCGACGGCAGCACCTACATGATCCCGGTGGTGAACTTCGTCTACCCGATGTTCACCAACGACACCCTGCTCGCCCAGGCGGGCGTCGACGCACCGCCGGCGACGCGCAGCGAGTTCGCCGACGCGGCCGCGAAGGTCTCGGCACTGGGCGGCGACGTCTCCGGCTGGGTGCTCCCGCTCTCGCTCGAGGCGCCGAACGGCGTGCAGAACGACGTCATGTCCTGGGTGTGGGCCTCCGGCGGATCGATGCTGAAGGACGGCAAGCCCGATCTCACCAACGACGACGTCACGTCGGCGGTCGAGTACATCGGCGGCCTCTGGGACGACGGGGTGATCGCATCGGGCTCCTTCACGATGAAGGAGCAGGACAAGGTCGAGGAGTTCACGAACGGCCGCGTCGGCATGATGATCGACTCGCTCGCGCACATCAACCTGATCAGGGAGACCAACCCCGATCTGAAGTTCTCGATCTCGGCGCTGCCCGCCGAGGACGGATACGACGGCGAGCGCGGCATCCCCTACGCCTCCTGGGGCATCGGCGTCGCAGAGAACTCCGAGCACAAGGAAGCGGCGTTCAAGCTGGTGTCGTTCCTGATGAGCGAGAAGACGAACTCCGAGCTGTCGACGATGGCCAAGGCGTTCCCCGGCAACTCGAAGTCCGTCCCGGACTTCGTGAACGACGACGAGCTCTTCAAGACGGCGTTCGACATCTACCAGGCGGGTTACCCGGCGAACGAGTTCACCGGACTCCCCGTGGCGGAGGAGCTCATGCGCCAGCTCGGAGAGCAGCTGCAGTCCGCCTTCGACGGGCAGCAGTCGATTCCGGACGCGCTCAAGAAGGCCCAGCAGGCCTGGGAAGCGGAGTTCTGACCCTCCCGCATCCCCTCTGAACGGGGTGCCGCATCGCACAGGATGCGATGCGGCACCCGACCAACCAAGGAGCACCGGTTCCCATGAGCCTGAGAACAACCGACGACACCGAGGTGATCGTCACCGGAGCCCCGCTGTCGCGTCGACGTCGGCAGCTGCGCAAGACCTCCGAGTCCTACGTCTTCCTCTCGCCGACGATCATCCTGCTCTTCGTGCTGATGATCGTGCCGATCGTCATGGTGATCGGGTACTCCTTCCAGGACAACGTCATCCTGAACAAGTCGCCGGAGTTCGTCGGCCTCGAGAACTACACGGGGATCCTCTCCGACCCCCGGTTCTGGAAGGCGACGGGCAACACCGTCCTGTTCACGGTGGCGAGCGTCGTCGCCCACCTCGTGCTCGGTCTCGCCTTCGCGATGATGCTGAACAGCCCGCTGCTGGGCCGGGTGTCGCGGGCGGTCTTCCGGGCCCTCTACATCCTCCCGTGGCTCTTCACGGTCGCCGTCATCGCGGTGCTGTGGCGCATGCTCCTCGCCCCGAACGGCGTGATCAACTTCCTGCTCAACACCGACATCGAGTGGTTGGCCTCCCCGCAGCTCGCCCTCGGCACCATCATCTTCATCAACATCTGGGCGGGGTACCCGTTCTTCATGGTGAGCCTGCTCGCGGGTCTCCAGGGCATCCCGACCGAGCTGAACGAGGCGGCCACGGTCGACGGGGCCGGCGCCGTGCAGCGCTTCTGGAACGTCACGATCCCGCAGCTGCGACCGATCATCGTCAGCCTCGTGCTGCTCGACCTCATCTGGACGTCGCAGCAGTTCGCCCTCATCTGGATGACGACCGGCGGCGGTCCGATCGACGTCACCGAGGTGCTGAGCACCTTCACCTACAAGCTCGCCTTCGCGAAGTACGACTTCTCGAGTGCGGCGACCTCCGCCGTGCTGGTCCTGCTGATGTCGATGGTGCTCGCCGTGTTCTACGTCCGTCATCAGAAAGCGAGGGACTGATCATGGCTCTCACCGCCACCCGCCGACGCACGGTCGCGAAGATCGCGGTCACTCTCGGTCTGCTGCTGGGCGCGGTCTTCGCCGCCGGCCCCGTGCTGTGGATGCTGTCGAGCTCGTTCAAGTCGAACACGCAGATCTTCGAGCTGCCGCCCCGGCTGATCACGGACACGTTCTCGTTCGACGCGTACATCGCGATCTTCACGAACCCCGAGACGATGAGGTTCTTCCTCAACAGCTACATCGTCGCGGGCGCCGTCACGATCCTGACCCTCGTCGTCGCCATCCAGGCCGCCTACGCGTTCAGCCGATTCGACTTCCGGGGCAAGCGCATCCTGAACGTGGTGATCGTCAGCGTCCAGGCCGTTCCGCCGATCACGCTGCTGATCCCGTACTTCGGGCTCATGGTCGCCCTCGGCCTCTACAACTCCTACCCGGGGCTCATCCTCACGTACATGGTGTTCACCCTGCCCTACGCGATCATCATGATGACCGGCTACTTCAACACCCTTCCCCGCGAGCTCGACGAGGCGGTCAGGGTCGACGGAGCCGGTTCGATGACGGCCCTGTGGCGGGTGCTCGTCCCCATCTCCGTGCCCGGGATCGTCTCCATCGGGATCTACACGTTCATGATCGCGTGGAACGAGTACCTCTTCGCCCTGACGCTGACCAAGTCGATCGACATGCGCACCGTCCCCATCGGCATCCAGCTCCTCATGGGGCAGCACTCGTACGAGTGGAACCAGATCATGGCGATGAGCGTGCTCGGCTCGATCCCCGTCCTCATCCTCTTCCTCTTCTTCCAGCGGTACTTCATCAGCGGGCTCACGGCCGGGTCCGTGAAGAGCTGACTTTTCCGCCGCTGCCACCCGCCACCACGAAACAGGAGAATCAAGTGCTCTACACCGGCAAGTCCATCCTCGACGTCGCGAACGCCAACAACTTCGCCATCCCCGCCTTCAACATCAGCGATTGGGCGATGTTCACCGGCATCATGGACGTCAGCGAGGAGAAGGAGGCCCCCGTCATCATCGCGATCCACCCCGACGAGGTCTCCCACATCACGACCGACCTCATCGCGGCCATGCACGCGCGGGCGCACCGCTCCAGCGTGCCGGTCGCGATCCACTGGGACCACGGCGGCACCTACGAGCAGATCATCACCGCCATCCGCTCCGGCTTCACCTCGGTCATGATCGACGCGTCGCTGCAGCCTTTCGATGAGAACGTGGCACTCACCCGCAAGGTCGTCGAGGCGGCGCACGCCGTGGGCATCCAGGTGGAGGGCGAGCTCGGCACGATCGGCGCCAACGACAGCTACGGCGAGTCGGGTGCCGCGGAGATCATCTACACCAACCCCGCGGATGCCGTGAGGTTCGTGGAGGAGACCGGCGTCGACAGCCTCGCGATCGCGATCGGGACGTCGCACGGTCTCTACCCGGCCGACAAGAACCCGGAGCTGCGCCACGACCTGCTGGAGGAGATCAAGGCCGCCGTCGGCATCCCTCTCGTGCTGCACGGCGGATCCTCGAACCCCGATGCGGAGCTGCGCCGTGCCGTCGAGCTGGGGGTCAACAAGATCAACATCTCCAGCGACATCAAGGTGTCGTACCACAACCGCATGCGCGAGATCCTGGGGACGGACGAGCGCCTTCGGGAGCCGAACGCGATCCAGCCCGAGCCGATCGCGGCGATGAAGGTCACCGCGGCGGAGAAGATCGAGCTGTTCGGGGCGGACGGCAAGGCTCCGCTGTACTGAGCGGCAGGACGGGCGCGACAGAAGGATGATCGGCGACGTGGGCAGGCGAAGACTCGTACTGGGACTCGGCGGGACCGTCGACTACGAGCTGCGGTGGGATTCCGCCGTGCTCGGAAGGCTGGCGCGGGCTCACGGGATCCGCAGGCACGAGGTGACCTCCACCTCGCCGATCGTCGACGAGAGGTCGCTGATCGTGTCGATCCTCGCGTTCGTCGCATCGGGGACAGGAGCGGAGCGGTTCGTGTCCGACTCGGCGGTGATCGAGTACTTCAGCGCGCACTTCGCGTACGACGTGACCCTCGGCGGCACCGGAGTGCGCGCAGGGCTCGCGCTCGCCGGACTCGGCATCCCGAGCACTCAGCACCTGGTCAGCATCGACGACACGGTGCGCAGGCTCCTGCCGGAAGCGGTCTCGTACGTGTGCTCGGCCGACGCCGACACCCTCGACCCGCACCTCATCGTGCAGTACCCGGCCGGAGCTCAGGTGCAGCTCGTCGATGCCGATATCGTCTCGCCCGCGTCGAACCGTCTCATCTTCGCGAACGATCCTCCCAATCGTGAGATGGCCATCGCCCCGGCGCTCTCCGCGGAGCTGACGGATGCCGGCGGATTCCTGGTCTCGGGGTTCAACACCATGCAGGACCACTCGCTCCTCGAGCGGCGCCTCGGCGAGCTGCAGGACGCGATGCGGACGCTGCCCGCCGACGCGCTGCTGTACTACGAGGACGCGGGGTTCTACACGCGCGAGTTCTCGGAGACCGTCCGTGCGCGGCTGCTGCCGCGGATCGACGTCTACGGAATGAACGAGGACGAGCTCCAGGAGTACGTCGGACGCTCCGTGCGGCTGCTCGATGCGGACGAGGTCGCCGATGCGCTGCGCGAGGTGCATGCGCTGATCCCGGTCCCGGCTCTCGTCGTGCACACGCGTTACTGGGCCGTCGCCGTGGGCCCGCAGGCCGCGCGCCACAGGAAGGCTCTCGACAGCGCCGTCAGCGTCGCCGCGACCCGCTACCGGCTCGGAGACGGCATCACGGCCGACGACGTGGCGGCGACGACAGGGCTCCCGCGTCATGAGGGCGGCGGCGAGCTGATCAGGGCGGTCGAGGGCTCTCTGCCCGAGGCGGCGGGCGTCGCGGCGTTCCACCTCGACGTGCTCGCTCCGACCACGGTCGGGCTGGGGGACACGTTCGTCGGCGGCTTCCTGGCTGGCCACGTCGAACCCGTGCGGGCGACGGGGCGGCGATCCTGATGCCGATCGCCCTGCCCTCGAACCGCCCTCGTGAACGCTTCTACCGTGGCGGGGTGCGGATCACGCGGTTCCGCGGTGAGGCCCCCGCGGCCGCACGCGAGCCGGAGGACTGGATCGCGTCGATCACCACGATCCGTGGCGAGAGCGACCTCGGCCTGACAGTCCTGCCCGACGGGCGGATGCTGCGGGATGCGATCGCCGACGACCCCGTCGCCTGGCTCGGTGCGGCGCACGTAGAGAGGTGGGGTGCGGATGCCCGCCTGCTGGTCAAGCTCCTCGACGCCGGTCAGCGCCTGCCCGTGCACGCGCATCCGCACGATGACTTCGCGGCGGCTCATCTCGGCCGGCCTCACGGCAAGGCGGAGGCCTGGTACATCCTCGAGGGCGGCGTCGTCCACGTCGGACTGCGCCAGGAAGCCGGGGCCGCGGTGCTCGCGGATCTCGTCTCCCGGCAGGATTCCGAGGGACTCCTCTCGCTGCTGCACGAGATCGAGGTCGCACCGGGGGACGTGGTCTGGGTGCCGCCGGGGGAGCTGCACGCGATCGGTGCGGGCGTCCTGCTGCTGGAGCTCCAGCAGCCAGAGGATCTCTCGATCCTCCTGGAGTGGCGCGGGTACGAGCTGGACGCGAAGGATGTGTGGCATCTCGGCCTCGGCTCCGATCTGGCCCTGAGCGCGGTCTCCACCGTCAGACGCTCGGAGCCCGAGATCGCGTCGCTCGTGCATCGGGCCCCGCGCGCCGGTTCGGTGTTCCCCGCGGAGGCCGACCGGTACTTCCGGCTCGAGCGGGTCGAAGTCGACGGCGCGACCGGTATCGCCGCGGGCTTCTCCGTCGTCGTGGCGACGGATGGGCGGATGGAGGTGGGCGGCGAGGCCGTTCACCGGGGGAGCGTTCTGCTCGTCGCCGCCGATGAGGGAGAGGTCGTCGTCGACGGGCGCGGCGAGCTGCTGATCGCCCGACCGCCGGCGCCGTAGGTGTGTGATCCGAGCTGAGGGGCGAGCTCGCGAAACGCAGGTGATCGCAGATTCATCATTGTGTTTGTGTTGTTCTCTGTTGTATCGTGTGGGAATCTTCCCTCAACAACGGAGTCGGCAATGTATGCACTGGAGCGTCAGCAGCTGATCGAGCGCATTCTGCTCGACGAGGGCCGTGTCGCCGTCATCGAGCTCGCGCAGCGCTTCGATGTCACGACCGAGACGATCCGTCGCGATCTGGGAGCACTCGAAGACGCCGGCGCCCTCGTCCGCGTGCACGGGGGAGCCGTCGCACGGGATGCCGACAGCATCGACGAGCCGACGGTGCTCGAGAGGACGCACCGGCACGGAGCGGCCAAGCAGGCCATCGCCGCCCGCGCCCTCTCCGCCCTGGGGAGCGGCTTCCGCGGTTCCGTCTTCATCGACGCCGGCACCACGACCGCGACCGTCGCCGACGCCCTGTCGGCGCGCAGCGCTCTCGCATCAGCCGGAGATGAGCGCATCGAGGTGGTGACGCACTCTCTCACGATCGCGCCCGTCCTCGCGGCGGCGGAGGGGATGTCCCTCACCGTCATCGGCGGTCGCATCCGGGGGATCACCGCGGCGGCCGTCGGCGCCGAGACCGTCGGAGCGATCGGCCGTCTCCGCCCTGACGTCGCCTTCGTCGGTGCGAACGGCATCTCCGCGGGATTCGGGCTGAGCACGCCCGACCCCGATGAGGCCTCCGTCAAGGCGGCCATCGTCCGCTCGGCGCGGAAGGTCGTCGTCGTCGCGGACTCGAGCAAGCACGACAGGGAGCTGCTCGTCACGTTCGCCGCGCTGAGCGACATCGACATCCTCGTGACGGATGCCGCGCCGTCGCCCGAGCTCGCGGAGGCGCTGGCCGAGGCCGGGGTCGAGGTCTGGGTCGCATGATCGTCACGCTCACCGTCAACCCGGCGCTGGATCGCACGATCACCCTCCGCGACGCACTGCGCCCCGGAGAGGTGCAGACCGCTGCGTCCGCCCGGGAAGACGCCGGCGGCAAGGGGATCAACGTCTCCCGGGTCGTCTCGGCGGCAGGCGTCAGGACGCGCGCGGTGCTTCCGCTGGCTGCCGACGATCCCTTCCGCGCCACGCTCAACGCCGCGGGCCTCGCGGTGCGCCCCGTCCCCGTCGAACGCCTCGCCCGCACGAATCTGGCGATCACCGATCCCGCCGGTGTCACGACGAAGCTGAACCTCCCCGGCGCCCCTCTCACCGTGGCCGACGCCGACGCGATGCTCTCCGCCGTGGTCGAGACCAGCGCCGATGCGGACTGGCTGGTGCTGGCGGGGTCGCTCCCTGACACGCTCGACGACATGTTCTATGCGGACGTCGTCCGTGCGGTGCGGGATCGATGGGGAACGCGCGCTCCGAAGGTCGCCGTCGACGCCTCCGGTGCCGCTCTGCGCAACGTCGTGGAGCATGCCGCCGTCGACCTCATCAAACCCAACGACGAGGAGCTCGCCGATCTCGTCGGGGGGCCGATCGATCAGAACGACCACGACGGCGCGGTCGCCGCGGTGGCGCGGGGGATCGTCCCCGGTCGCGTCGCGGCGGCGCTCGTCACGCTCGGCGGGGCCGGCGCCGTCCTGGTGACGGCAGACGGCGCCTGGTGCGCCGCGGCTCCGCGCATCCGCGTCGTGAGCACGGTCGGCGCGGGAGACAGCTCCCTCGCCGGCTACCTTCTCGCGGACCTGGCCGGCGAGCAGCCGGCCGATCGTCTGCGCTCCGCGATCCGCTACGGGGCGGCGGCGGCATCTCTTCCGGGCACCCAGGTGCCGTCGTCCGCCGATCTCGGCGACGACGACATCATCGTCCGCTCTCTGTAACCCTGACGACCACTGGAGGTCATCATGTCCGACACCATCACCGCCGAGCTGGTCAGCATCGATGCGGCCCTCGGCGCCGACAAGTCCGCCGTCATCCGCGCTCTCGCCGAGCGCGTCGCCGCACAGGGCCGCGCGAACAGCGCGCAGGGGCTCTTCGACGACGCCTGGGCGAGGGAGGAGAAGGACGAGACGGGTCTGCCCGGCGGCATCGCCATCCCGCACGCGAAGAGCGCGTCGGTGACGATCCCGACCCTCGCCTTCGCCCGTCTCGCGCCGGGGGTCGACTTCGGCGCCCCTGACGGGCCGGCCGATCTCGTCTTCCTTATCGCCGCG
The DNA here is from genome assembly GCF_042901325.1 of Microbacterium sp. NPDC012755. Classification (NCBI taxonomy): domain Bacteria; kingdom Bacillati; phylum Actinomycetota; class Actinomycetes; order Micrococcales; family Microbacteriaceae; genus Microbacterium; species Microbacterium sp. NPDC012755. The sequence goes on from NZ_JBIBCT010000001.1 coordinate 2,126,622, forward strand.
CCGGACACGGCCGCCGAGGCGCATCTCGCGATGCTGTCGAAGCTCGCACGGAGCCTCATGCAGGAGGAGTTCACCGGCGCCCTGCGCGCGGCTCGCTCCGCCGAGGAGGTCGTGACGATCGTGGCTGCGGCGATCAGCGATGAGCCGCAGCCGGAGGCATCCGCCGCCGTCGCACCGTCCGAATCTGCGGGAGCGCTCGCCGCAGACGGTGCACCGCGTCGCGCCCGCATCGTCGCGGTCACGGCGTGCGCGACGGGCATCGCCCACACCTTCATGGCCGCCGACGCCCTCACTGCGGCGGGGCGAGCGGAAGGCGTCGACCTCGTGGTGGAGCCGCAGGGATCGAGCGGGTACAAGGCCCTGCCGCAGAGCGTGATCGACGATGCGGATGCCGTCATCTTCGCGGTCGACGTCGACGTGCGCGCCCAGGAGCGGTTCGCCGGCAAGCCCGTGGTGCGCTCCGGGGTGAAGAGGGGCATCGAGGAGCCGGCGCGCCTGATCGCCGAGGCGATCGCCGCGTCGAAGGATCCGTCGGCCGCCCGGGTGTCGGGCGCCGCGTCGTCGTCGTCCGCTGCAGCGCCCGCGCAGGCGCAGTCCATGGGGTCGCGGATCAGGCGCATCCTGCTCACCGGCGTCAGCTACATGATCCCGTTCGTCGCCGCGGGCGGACTGTTGATCGCACTGAGCTTCCTGCCGTTCCTCGGCGGGTTCAACGTCAACAAGGACGATCAGGCGTTCGACATCGTGCTCGGCAACGCGCTGTGGGCGCTGCCCGACGGCGGCCTCGGCCAGTACATCGGTTCGGTCCTCTTCGTCATCGGCGCCACGTCGATGGGCTTCCTCGTCTCGGCGCTCGCCGGGTACATCGCCTTCGCGATCGCCGACCGGCCGGGCATCGCCCCCGGTTTCGTCGCCGGCGCCATCGCGGTGCTCATGAACGCCGGCTTCATCGGCGGCATCGTCGGCGGTCTGCTCGCCGGGTTCATCGCCTGGGCGATCGGACGCATCGACGCGCCGCGATGGCTGCGCGGCCTCATGCCGGTCGTGATCATCCCGCTGCTCGCCTCGATCGTCGCGTCCGGCCTGATGCTGCTGTTCCTCGGTCGACCGATCGCGGGGCTCATGCAGATCCTGAACGAGTGGCTGACGGGGCTCGCCGGCACCTCGGGCATCGTGCTCGTCGGTGTGATCCTCGGCCTCATGATGTGCTTCGACCTCGGCGGACCGGTGAACAAGGTCGCCTACGCGTTCGCGACGGCCGGTCTCGCCTCCGCATCCTCGGACAACCCCGCGCCGTACCTGATCATGGCCGCCGTCATGTGCTCGGGCATGGTCCCGCCGCTGGCGATGGCCCTCGCCTCCACGGTGCTGGCCCGTCGCCGGTTCACCACGGTCGAGCGCGAGAACGGGGTCGCCGCATGGCTGCTGGGCGCCTCCTTCATCAGCGAGGGCGCGATCCCGTTCGCCGCCGCCGATCCGCTGCGTGTGATCCCCGCGTCCATGCTCGGCGGCGCCGTCACCGGTGCGCTCAGCATGGTGTTCAGCGTGCAGTCGCTGGCCCCGCACGGCGGCATCTTCGTGTTCTTCGCGATCAATCCGATCTGGGGCTTCCTCCTCGCTCTCGCCGCGGGCACGATCGTGAGCGCGCTCGCCATCGTCGCCCTGAAGAGGTTCGTCGGAGCGGGAGACCCCGTCGCCGTCGCCGCCTGATCACGCACCCGACACCGCATCGAAGGAGAACAGAAATGACCGAACGCCAGGCCACCATCGCCAGCAGCTCAGGGCTGCACGCCCGCCCCGCGAAGCTCTTCGTGTCGGCGGTGCAGGAGAAGGGCATCCCGATCACCATCTCCCTCGCGGGCGGGGCCGAGCTCAACGCCGGCAGCATCCTCGCGCTGATGGGGCTCGGAGCCTCGAAGGGCGCCGTCGTGACCCTGCGATCCGACGCCGAGGGCGCGGAGCAGGCGCTCGACGAGCTCGTCGCCCTGCTCGAGACGGATCTCGACGCGGAGTGATCGTGCCGACGGCCGCCGGGAAGCCCCGGCGGCCGTCGTCGCGCGTCGCGGTCCGCAGCGCGGAGCGCCCGGGCACCGGAACGGATGCGATCCCGGCCCGGCTAGACTGGACTCCATGCCAGAACCGAAAGTCGCCAGTTTTCCGGCGATCCGCGGTGCGCTGAAGTTCTATCAGATCGCGTCGATCATCACCGGAGTCATGCTGCTCCTGCTGGTCACGGAGATGGTGCTCAAGTACACGCCGATCCACCTCGAGCTCTTCGCGGGCGGAAGGGGCGGCTTCCTCTGGTTCGCGCCGGTGGTCGAGGGGCCGGACGGCCTCGAGTCGACGGGCGACGGTCTCAACCTCTCCCTCGGCATCCTCGTCGCCCACGGCTGGTTCTACGTCGTCTACCTCTTCGCGTGCTTCCGCATGTGGAGCCTGATGCGCTGGCCGTTCCTGCGCTTCATCACCCTGGCGCTCGGCGGCGTCATCCCGCTGCTGTCGTTCTTCATGGAGGGCATCGTCGCCCGCGAGGTGAAGACGTACCTCTCCACCAGGGAGGCCGCGACCGCGCAGCCGGAGCCCGATGCGCTCCCCGCAGACCCCGATTCCCGCCCCTCCCCGGAAGGTGTCCGTTGACCGAACAATCCGAGACCCAGCAGCGTCCAGCGCTCGTGGTCGACTTCGGCGCGCAGTACGCGCAGCTGATCGCCCGTCGAGTCCGCGAGGCCGGCGTCTACAGCGAGATCGTGCCGCACACGGCCACCGCTGAGGAGATCGCCGCCAAGAACCCGGTCGCGATCATCCTCTCCGGCGGTCCGTCGTCGGTGTACGAGGAGGGCGCCCCGCGCCTCGACCCTGCGGTCTTCGACCTCGGGGTGCCGACCCTCGGCATCTGCTACGGCTTCCAGTACATGGCGCAGACCCTCGGCGGCGAGGTCGCGAACACCGGCCTGCGCGAGTACGGCGCGACGGATGCCGTCATCTCCGGCGACGGCGGCACGCTGCTCGGCGGCCAGCCTGCGGAGCAGAACGTGTGGATGAGCCACGGCGACCAGGTCGCCACGGCCCCCGAGGGCTTCGAGGTCCTCGCCACCACGTCCGCCACCAAGGTCGCGGCCTTCGCGAACGAGGAGCGTCGCTTCTACGGCGTGCAGTGGCACCCCGAGGTCAAGCACTCCGACCACGGTCAGCGCGTGCTGGAGAACTTCCTGCACAAGGGCGCGGGTCTCGCGTCCGACTGGAACAGCGGCAACGTGATCGCCGAGCAGATCGAGCGCATCCGCGAGCAGGTCGGCGACGCCCGCGTCATCTCCGCCCTCTCCGGCGGCGTCGACTCCGCCGTCTCCACGGCCCTCGTGCACAAGGCCATCGGCGACCAGCTCACCGCGGTGTTCGTCGACCACGGCCTCCTCCGCAAGGGCGAGCGCGAGCAGGTCGAGAAGGACTACGTCGAGTCCACCGGCGTCCGTCTCATCACGGTCGACGCGGCCGACACGTTCCTCGGCCACCTCGAGGGTGTGACCGACCCGGAGGAGAAGCGCAAGATCATCGGGCGCGAGTTCATCCGCGCGTTCGAGAAGGTGCAGCTCGACCTCGTCGCCGAGGCCAAGGCCGCGGGCGGCGCTCCGGTCAAGTTCCTCGTGCAGGGCACGCTGTACCCCGATGTCGTCGAGTCCGGCGGCGGCGCGGGCACCGCGAACATCAAGTCGCACCACAACGTGGGCGGGCTCCCCGACGACCTCGACTTCGAGCTGATCGAACCCCTGCGGGCGCTGTTCAAGGACGAGGTCCGCGCCATCGGCCGCGAGCTCGGCATCCCCGAGGCGATCGTCGGCCGCCAGCCGTTCCCCGGCCCGGGCCTCGGCATCCGCATCATCGGCGAGGTGACGAAGGACCGCCTGGAGATCCTGCGTGAGGCCGATGCCATCGCGCGCGAGGAGCTCACCAAGGCCGGCCTCGACCAGGAGATCTGGCAGTGCCCCGTGGTGCTGCTCGCCGACGTCCGCTCCGTTGGTGTGCAGGGCGACGGCCGCACCTACGGTCATCCGATCGTGCTGCGTCCCGTGTCGAGCGAAGACGCGATGACCGCCGACTGGACGCGCCTGCCGTACGACGTGCTGGCGAAGATCTCGAACCGCATCACCAACGGGGTGCGCGACGTCAACCGCGTCGTCCTCGACGTGACCTCCAAGCCGCCGGGGACCATCGAGTGGGAGTGACGCCGTCGCTCCCACTCGCCTGACGCCGAAAGGGCACGGACCATCGCGGTCCGTGCCCTTTCGCGTCCCCGGGCGCTGCGGGCGGCGCGGCTCAGCCCAGGTGCTTCATCGCCTCGCGCCGTGACAGCCCGCTGAGCTCGCCCTCGTGCGCGGCGACGAACGTGCGCACCCACTCCGGGTCGGTCTTCGCGTACTCGCGCAGGGCCCAGCCGATCGCCTTGCGGATGAAGAACTCCGTGTCGGCGATGTTCGGCTGGATCGCGCTCACCAGCAGCGCGACGTCGGTATCGCCCCGCCGTCCGAGCTGGGAGATGATGCTGGCACGTCGCACCCAGAAGTCCTCGTCGCGCGCCCAGGCGACGAGCACGGGCGTGAGCTCTTCGGGGCGGGCGTTCAGCGTCTCCGCCAGCCGGTGCGAGACCTCGTCCACGTGGTCCCACCAGGCGCCGGTGCGGATCATCTCCTCGTGCACGTCGAGCATGTCCAGCCGACCGCGCAGCGGACGCAGCCCCATGATCTCGGTCGCGGCGTAGCGCTCCTCGCGGTGCGTCGCCCCGCGCCACAGCTCCAGCGCGGCGGCACGGAGCTCCGCAGCATCCTTCCGTCCGCGGGCCGCCTGTCGCGCGATCCTTCGCGCCTGCGGCACCTTCACGCCGAGGAACGGCATGGACGACTTCATGTACGCCTGCTGACCGGGCGCGATCGTGGGATCCGCGCTCTCGCGGAGGGCCTGGCGGATGCTGTCGACGAGGTCTGCGGCGGTCACGGAGCGAGTCTAGAGCGGACCTGCGACGGATCTCGGAAACTTTTTCGCGAGGATGTCGATCCGATGCGTTCCCGTTCGACGTCTTCAATGAGAGGGTCGAGAGACGGCCCCACGATCAAGGAGAACATCATGAAGTACATGCTCATCATGCGCGCGACCGACGAGGCACTCGAGGCGTCGAAGGAGATCCCGTTCGAGGAGATGATCGAGTCGATGGGGCGCTACAACGAGTCGCTCATCAAGGCCGGCGTCATGGCGGGCGGTGACGGTCTGACGGACGCCGCTGAAGGCGTCGTCGTCGACTTCTCCAGCGAGCCGCCCCTCGTCACCGACGGCCCCTACGGCGAGACGAAGGAGCTGTTCAACGGCTTCTGGATCCTCGAGGTCTCGTCCAAGGAGGAGGCCGTGGAGTGGGCGAAGCGCTGCCCGCTCGGCCCTGGCTCGAAGCTGGAGATCCGTCGCATCCACGGTGTCGAGGACTTCCCCCAGGACAACGAGTGGGTGCAGAAGGAGAAGCAGTGGATCGAGGACGCCGCCGCCAAGGCCGCCGAGGCCTGAACCGGGCGGGATGCCGACGATGACCGGTGAGGCGATGGCGCGCTCCGCACCCGACAGGGGAGCGGCGGAGCGCGCCGTCGCGGCCGTGTGGCGCATCGAGTCGGCGAAGATCGTCGCGACGCTGTCGCGTCTGGTCGGAGACTTCGGTCTCGCGGAGGACCTCGCGCAGGAGGCGCTGCTCGACGCACTCGCGCAGTGGCCGGTCGAGGGCGTGCCGCGCAACGGCGCCGCCTGGCTCACCGCGGTCGCCAAGCGCAAGGCGATCGACGGCTGGCGTCGGCGCGAGCGGCTGGACGACCGTATCGCCGTGCTCGCCCACGACCTGGAGCGCGAGCAGGAGGAGGCGGCCGACGCGCTGCCCTGGGACCCGGATGCCGTCGATGACGACGTGCTGCGCCTGATCTTCATCTCCTGCCACCCCGTGCTGTCGCGGGAGGCTCAGGTCGCGCTGACGCTGCGGGTGGTGGGCGGCCTGTCGAGCGAGGAGATCGCGCGCGCCTTCCTCGTGCCCACGGCGACCGTGCAGCAGCGGATCGTGCGCGCGAAGAAGACGCTGGCGGCGGCGAACGTCCCTTTCGAGATGCCGTCGCGGGAGGAGCATGCGGCGCGGCTCGGGGGCATCCTGGGCGTGCTGTACCTGATCTTCAACGAGGGGCATGCGGCGTCGAGCGGATCCGACTGGATGCGTCCGGAGCTCAGCGTGGAGGCGATCAGGCTCACCCGCGTGCTCGCCGCTCTCATGCCGCGCGAGCGCGACGTGCACAGTCTGCTGGCGCTCATGGAGCTCACGGCGGCTCGGTTCCCTGCGCGCATCGACGCGAACGGGGATCCCGTGCTGCTGGCCGATCAGGACAGGTCGCGCTGGGATCGCGGACGCATCGCGCGCGGACGCGCCGCTCTCGCCGCCGCCGATGCGCGGGGAGGGGGACGCAGCGCGTACGGGCTGCAGGCGGCGATCGCCGAACGCCATGCGGTCGCGCCCTCCGTCGAGGAGACCGACTGGGAGAGCATCGTCGTGCTCTACGAGGCGCTGGGGCGCCTGGCGCCGTCACCGGTGGTCGAGCTGAATCGTGCCGCCGCGGTCGCGATGGCGACGGGGCCGGCATCCGCTCTCCGGATCATCGACCGGATCGCGGAGTCGGGTGCGCTGCGCGGATACCACCTGCTGCCCGCCACCCGCGGCGAGCTGCTGTTGCGGCTCGGCCGTACCGAGGAGGCGCGGGGTGAGTTCGCGACGGCCGCTTCCCTCGCCGGCAACGATCGCGAGCGTGCACTGCTGCAGGCGAAGGCCGCCGGAGACTGAAAGACCCGCCCCCTTCGACAGCCTCGGCTTTCGAAGGGGACGGGCGTGCCTATCAGCGCGGGTCAGTCGCGGACAGCCCGTCCGCGTCCGGCCACGAGGCCGTAGATCAGCAGCACGACGATCGAGCCGGCGATCGCGAGCAGCCAGGTGCCCAGGTCCCAGAACTCGGTGAGCGGACGGTTGAGGATCAGGCTGCCGAGCCATCCGCCGAGCAGCGCTCCCACGACGCCGAGAAGAAGGGTGATGAACCATCCTCCGCCCTGGCGGCCGGGAAGGATCAGCTTCGCGATGGCTCCGGCGATGAGGCCGAGAAGAAGAAAGCCGAGAAAGCTCATGGTCAGCTCCTTTGTGTCAGGAGCCCCGGGGTGCCAGGGCTCGTACACGCCACCATCCGCCCATCCGGGTTTCTCCGACACCCCCTTGCGCAGGACCGCCGGAGTGTGCAAAGAGGCCCGCCCCCAGGGGGACGGGCCTCTTTGGACGAGCGTGTTCTGCGACTAGTTGCTGCGCGCGATCGCGATCATCCGCAGGATCTCGACGTACAGCCAGACGACCGTGACCATGATGCCGAAGGCGCCGAGCCAGCCGTACTTGCGGGGAGCGCCGTTGCGGACGCCCTGCTGGATCTGGTCGAAGTCGAGCACGAGCGAGTACGCCGCCATGAAGACGACCAGTACGCCGATGATGAGACCGAGCGGGATGCCGGCGATCTTGACCTCGCTGAGCATGCCGAATCCCTGACCGGGGCCGAAGACGCCGGTCCACATCAGGACGACATTCAGCAGCGAGAAGACGAGGTAGCCGATCATCGCGATCATGACGATCTTCGTCATCTTCGCCGAGGCGCGGATCTTGCCGCTCGCGAACAGCGCCAGCGTCACCGCGACGACCGAGACGGTCGCGAGCGTGGCCTGCATGACGATGCCGGGCCACAGCACCTCGAAGAAGGCCGAGATGCCACCGATGAAGAGGCCCTCGAACACCGCGTAGGCGAAGATCAGCGCGGGGCGGACCTTCTTGCGCGAGGTGAACGTGATGACCATGGCGAGCACGAAGCCGCCGAGCGCGCCGATGATCCAGGGGAGCATGTTCGGCGCGAAGCTGTTGTACGGGTCGCGCTCGGGCGCGGCGATGCCGCCGAGCGTGAGCACCCAGCCGATCGCGGCGGTGACGAGGAGGATGCCGAAGAGACCGGCGGTCTTCCACACCGTGTCCTCGACCGACATGCGGTCGGTCTCGATCGCGCCGGCCGGGGGAGCGGCGTACATGCCCTCCAGCTGCGCGTTGACCGCGGCGTCGACACCGGCCTGCTGGAACGAGGCGGCCTGAGCACCCTGAGCCGCCTGCGGTGCCCCGGGGTAGGTCGCGACGTTGCGCGGATCCTGCTGCTGGAACGCCGGATTGTTGAATGCGAAATTACTCATGGTGGGCCTCACTCCGAAGTGGTTGTAGGTCGCTTCCCTCCACGATACCCGGATGGGCGCGTCACCTGGGTGTTCTACGCTGAGAGCGTGCCCAGGAAATCCCCTCTCGTCATCGGGCACCGAGGTGCGCCCGGCTACCGTCCGGAGCACAGCCGCTCCTCCTACGAGCTCGCGCTCGCCATGGGGGTGGATGCCGTCGAGCCCGACGTCGTCGCCACCAAGGACGGCGTGCTGGTCGTGCGTCACGAGAACGAGATCTCGGGCACGACCGATGTGGCGCTGCATCCGGAGTTCGCCGACCGGAAGACGACCAAGCGGGTCGACGGGCAGGCGCTGACGGGCTGGTTCACCGAGGACTTCACGTGGGAGGAGCTGTCGGTGCTGCGCACGCGCGAGCGCCTCCCCGCGGTGCGCGTCTCGAGCGCGAGCTTCGACGACGCGCAGGGGATCCTCCGGCTCGTCGACGTGCTCGACCTCGTGCGCGAGGGGTCGGTCGAGCACGGCCGGGAGATCGGCGTCGTGCTGGAGGTCAAGCACGCGACCTACTTCGCGAGCATCGGGATCGATCTCGCCCCTCTCATCGAACGCGACCTCCGTGCCGCGGGCTGGGCCGATGGCGAGCTGCCTCTCGTGATCGAGTGCTTCGAGTCGACCATCCTCGGCGAGCTGCGCGAGCGCGGCATCCCGGCGTCGTACGTCTACCTGATCGAGTCCACGGGGCGTCCGTACGATCTCCTGGTCGCGCAGGGGAAGCAGGCCCCGACCTACGCGTCGACGGTGACCCCTCAGGGCCTCGACGCCCTCGTGGGCAGGGTCGACGGCGTGAGCGTGAGCAAGAAGATGCTGCTCGTCCGCGGCAACACGATCGTGGCCGACGCGCACGCGCGGGGCCTCAAGGTCTTCACCTGGACCTGCCGACCTGAGAACGCGTTCCTCGCGGCGGAGTACCGGGGGAGCGGTGGCAAGGGCGCGTACGGCGACTACGAGTCGGAGTGGCGGGTGATCGCCGAGACCGGCGTCGACGGCGTCTTCGTCGACCACCCCGATCTCGGCGTGAGCTTCTTCCGCGGCTGACGGACGACGGCTCAGAGGGGGCCGAGCACGTCCGCGACCTCGGCGTCGAGGCGCATCGTGCGCAGAGGTTCGAGGATCTCGCGCTCCTCGAACCGGAAGTGCGACTCCATGATCGCGCCGACGCCGTCGAGATGACGGGAGATCGAGTCGGGGCTCTCGCCGCTCTCGACCGCATGCCGGAGCCCGGCGAGCAGGTGGGTGAGCATCGAGTGGTCCTGCATGAGCTTGTCGATCATGCCGCCCAGCCGGGGGTGCTCCTCACGCAGGGCGGGGAACAGGTTCCGATCCTCCGCCCGGTGGTGGCCGTCCAGCGCCGAGCAGAAGCCGATGCAGTACAGCAGGAGGTCGGATGCCGCATCCGGCGCCGCTGCTCCCGCATCGAGAGCCTCGCGCGTGGCCGCGAGCGCCGCGCGGAGCCGAGCGTGGGCGCTGCGGAGCTCCGCGTCCCAGGCGATCAGGCGGTCGGCATCCATCCGCGCCAGTCTAGGCGCGTCTCACAGCGTTCGGTCGAACGCGCCCTTCTTCGTCGAGACGATCTCCTTGCCCAGCGGCATCAGCGACACGGGGACCATCTTGAAGTCGGCGATCCCCATCGGGATGCCGATGATCGTGATGCACAGGGCGATGCCCGAGACGATGTGCCCGATGGCGAGCCACCAGCCGGCGAGGATCACCCAGAGCACATTGCCGAGGAAGGATCCGACGCCCGCGGTGGGCTTGCTCACGACCTCTCGGCCGAACGGCCAGATCGCGTAGCCCGCGATGCGGAAGGACGCGATCGCCCACGGGATCGTCACGATCGGTATGCACAGCAGGATGCCGGCGAGCATGTAGCCCAGCCAGAGGGCGAAGCCGGCGAAGATCAGCCAGATGACGTTGAGGATCGTGCGCACCGCTCGATTCTCGCACTCGCGGCCTGAACGTCCGATGCCCGCTCGCACCCCGTCTGCGGTGTCGGTGGTGACGCCTAGACTCATAAGGCCATGACCGAAGCACCTCTCATCGTCCCCGGATCCGTCGGCCCCCGCTCCACTGGGGCGGAGGGGCAGGACGACCTCCTCGCCGGGCTCAACCCCCAGCAGCTCGAGGCCGTCACCTATCGCGGCCCCGCGCTGCTCATCGTCGCGGGGGCGGGGTCGGGCAAGACGAGCGTGCTCACCCGTCGCATCGCCTCCCTGCTGCGCGCCCGAGAGGCATGGCCGAGCCAGATCCTCGCGATCACGTTCACCAACAAGGCCGCCGGCGAGATGCGCGAGCGCGTCCAGACGATCGTCGGAGATGCGGCCAGGGGCATGTGGATCTCCACGTTCCACTCCGCCTGCGTGCGCATCCTCCGGCGTGAGGCCGAGCAGTTCGGCTTCACGAAGTCGTTCACCATCTACGACTCCGGTGACTCGCGCGCGCTCATCAAGCGCCTGGTCAAGGAGCACGAGGCCGATGCCTACGGCATGACCCCGGGATCTGTGCAGTCGCGCATCTCGAAGCTCAAGAACGAGCTGTCCGATGCCGAGGCGTACGCGCGGCAGGCCAACATGAGCGACCCCGCAGAGCGCGTCTTCGTCGAGCTGTTCGCCGACTACCAGCGCCAGCTGCAGAAGGCCAACGCGTTCGACTTCGACGACCTCATCGGGCAGACCGTCTACCTGTTCCGGGCGTTCCCGCAGGTCGCCGACACCTATCGCCGGCGCTTCCGGCACATCCTCGTCGACGAGTACCAGGACACCAACCACGCCCAGTACGCGCTGATCCACGAGCTCACCCGCCCCGTCTCGGGTGACGCCCCCGACTCGTATGCCTCGAACGGCATGATGATCTTCGAGCCGGAGACGACACCGGAGCTCGAGGGCGCCTCGCTCACCGTGGTCGGCGACTCCGACCAGTCGATCTACGCCTTCCGCGGCGCCGACATCCGCAACATCAGCGAGTTCGAGCGCGACTTCCCCGGCGCGCGCGTCGTTCTCCTCGAGCAGAACTACCGCTCGACGCAGAACATCCTCTCGGCCGCGAACGCCGTCATCGGCAACAACTTCGACCGCAAGGACAAGAAGCTCTGGAGCGACAAGGGCGACGGCGACAAGATCATCGGCTTCACCGGGTACTCGCAGCACGACGAGGCCCAGTTCGTCGCCGACGAGGTCGAGGCGCTGCGTCGTGCGGGCTACCCGTACTCCGAGATGGCGGTCTTCTACCGCACCAACTCGCAGTCCCGTGCGCTGGAGGAGATCTTCATCCGCTCGGCCGTGCCCTACAAGATCATGGGCGGCACCAAGTTCTACGAGCGCGCCGAGATCAAGGACGCGCTGGCGTACCTCGTGGCCGTCGCGAATCCGGCAGACGAGATGGCGGTCCGACGCATCCTCAACAAGCCGCGTCGCGGCATCGGCGACGTCACCGAGACCGCCATCGCGCGCTTCGCCGAGGAGCATGGCATCACCTTCCGGCAGGCGCTGTCCGCGCCCGACCAGCTCGGCTTCGGACCGAAGATCCAGGCGGCGATCACCCAGCTCGACGCCGTGCTCGCCGAGGCGACCGAGATCATGCTGCCCGCGACGGGCGAGGTGCCCGCGCCGACCACGGTCGCCGACGGCCTCAGCGTGCTGCTGTCGAAGAGCGGCTACCTCGATTCGCTGCGCGCCAGCCGCGACCCTCAAGACGAGGCGCGCGTCGAGAACCTCGACGAGTTCGTGGCTGTCGCCCGCGACTTCGCGCGCAACAACCCCGAGGGCACGATCGTCGACTTCCTCACCGAGGTGGCGCTCGTCTCTGACGCCGACGACCTCGACGACGAGTCGGGCTCGGTGTCGATGATGACGATGCACACGGCGAAGGGCCTCGAGTACGACGCGGTGTTCGTCACGGGCGTCGAAGAGGATCTGATCCCTCATCGCATCTCGGCAGGAGAACCCGGAGGCCCGCAGGAGGAGCGGCGGCTCTTCTACGTGGGCATCACTCGTGCCCGCAAGAGACTGCATCTCTCCCTCGCGATGACGCGAGCGCAGTTCGGCGAGGTCTCGGTCGCCATGCCCAGTCGCTTCCTGCAGGAGATCCCCGCGGGGCTCATCGACTGGCGCCAGTCGCCGGGAGACGTGAACTCGCGCGGCGGCATGCAGTCCCGCGCGCTGAACGCGCGCCGCTCGGGCTCCGGCGGTTTTGGCGGCTCCGGCGGATTCGGCGGATCCGGTTCGAACGACAGGTTCGCGGTGAAGCCGCTCCCCGGTCGCGACTCGCTCACGCCGCTCTCCACCGCGATGGACAAGTTCCCCAACCGGGTCACCGCGAAGATGCGCGACAACGGCGATCTCGAGCTGACGGCCGGAGACCGCATCCGCCACAGCGACTTCGGCGAGGGGCGTGTGGATGCCGTGACCGGCGAGGGCGCGAAGCGCATCGCCCACGTGCGCTTCGACACCGCCGGTCAGAAGAAGCTCTTGATCAAGGTCGCGCCGATCGAGAAGATCTGAGCCGCATCGACGCTCCGGCGCCCAGGAGGCGCGACCCCGCAGCCCGTGCGGCGAGGAGCGCCCGGGGGTGGATGCTGAGAGCCGACCCCGAACGGCGGGTCCTGCGCACGGAACCGTCGTCGTCGCCGGTTAGGCTGGCACATTATGGCCCTGTTCTCCCGCCGCAAGAAGTCCGCTGACGCTGCAGTCCCGGCATCCGACATCTCCTCCGAGAACGTCGAATCCGAGTCGACCGGCGCCGAGTCCGTCGCCCCGGTCGAGGCCGCTCCCGCCCCGACGATCGGCATCTCGGTGCAGGCGTTCCGCGGAGTGGGGGCCGAGGCCGGCCCCGAGGTGTCGCTGGACGAACCCGCCGCTCCCGCTCCTGCCGCCCCGGTCGCTCCTGCTCCGACGCAGTCCGCGGCCCCGGCAGCGCTGCCCGATCCTCAGGAACGTCGTCTTCCGCTCGCTCCTGCGCTGCCCCCGGAGCAGACCGAGACCGTCGCCGGCATGAAGGACAACGTCCTCCTCCGCGACGCCCTCAAGGAGATCGAGCAGGGCGCGTCGAACGATCAGCTGCTCGGCGTGATGCGTCAGGCGCTGCAGGGGCACCTGTACATCCGCGTCAACGGCGATGCCCGTGCGCAGATCAGCGAGGGGAAGCCGCTGTCCGTCGCCGTGGTGCGCGACGGCGACCGTCAGTTCATGCTCGCGTTCAGCTCGGCCGGTGCCGTGCGCGACTCGGTGCAGCTCGAGGCCGATCCGGCCGCGACCACTGCGGTCGCCCAGCCCGTCACGTCCGTGCTGCAGCAGGTCGTCGCTGGCGACTTCGCCGGTCTCATCGTCGACAACGCCTCCGCGCCGCATCGCGTCGTCTTCCCGACCGAGCTGCTGCAGAAGGCACTCGAGCAGGGCGACCCCGAGATGACCGTCAAGACGATCCTCGCCGCCCCGCGCGAGCAGGACTCCGCGGCCAGAGTCGCCGAGGCTCTCGCCTCCACGCGCATGTGGGTCGCCGTCAACGACGGCAGCAACGGGACGCCCGTGGGCATCGCCGAGGCGCAGACCCCCGACGGCAAGAGGTTCCTCCAGCTGTTCTCGCACCCGCTCGAGGTCATCGCGATGGGACGAGGCGACCGCCCGCTCCCGTTCGAGCCCACGCAGCTCGCCAAGGTGCTCACCGGGCATGCCGAGATGGCCGGAGTGATCGTCGATCCGGCGGGACCGACCCTTCTCGTCGAGCGTGACGCGCTCGCCCCGGTGCTGGTGCTCGGAGTCGACATCGAGTCCTGAGGGGCGGGGCTTCCGCGCGTCCGGGGCTGCCTCTAGGGTCGAGTCATGGCCTCCGAGCGCGTGACACTGACCATCGTCGACCCCGACGGAGAGCGCGAGGTCGTGCTCTCGAGCCCGAACAAGGCGGTCTGGCCGGTTCCGGGCATCACGAAGGCCGAGCTCGCCGAGTACTTCCAGGTCGTCAGCGGGCCGTTCCTCGAGGCGAACGGCGGTCGCCCCGTGTCCCTGGAGCGCTTCCGCGACGGCGTCGGCAAGGGCGGCGGCTTCTTCTCGAAGAACCCGCCGGCGGGCACGCCCGACTACGTCGATGCGGTGATGGTGACCTACAACAGCGGGCGACAGCATCCGCAGATCGTGCTGAACAGGCCCAGCGCGATCGTGTGGGCGGCGCAGATGAACACGATCGTGTTCCATCCGTGGGCGTCGTTGGCGTCCGACCCCGACAACCCCGTCGAGCTGCGCATCGACCTCGACCCCCAGCCGGGCACCGACTTCGCGGATGCCGTCACCGCCGCCCACGCGCTGCGGGAGGTGCTGCGCGAGGCGGGGCTCGACGCCTTCGTGAAGACCAGCGGCAACCGCGGACTGCACGTGTTCGCCCCCATCGTGCCCAGCCACGAGTTCCTCGACGTGCGGCACGCGGTGATCGCCGCGGGGCGTGAGCTGGAACGGCGGATGCCGGATCAGGTCACGATGAACTGGTGGAAGGAGGAGCGCGGCGAGCGCATCTTCATCGACTTCAATCAGGCCAACCGCGACCGGACCATGGCGGGCGCCTACAGTCCGCGTGCACTCCCCGGAGCGACCGTGTCGACCCCCGTGCACTGGGAGGAGCTCGACGGGCTCGACCCGGCGCGGTTCACGGTGCGCAGCATCCCGAAGCGGCTCGAAGAGGTGGGCGACCCGTGGGCCGGCAAGCAGAGCAGTCCCGGCCGCATCGACACCCTGCTGGAGTGGTGGGAACGCGACAAGGCCGACGGCCTCGGCGAGCTGCCGTTCCCGCCGGAGTTCCCGAAGATGCCGGGGGAGCCCCCGCGAGTGCAGCCGAGCAAGAAGGTCGCGGCGAACTGGGACGAGGACGGGCAGCCCTCCGCGCAGTGAGCGAGCCGGGAGAGCGCCGGGCTCAGCCGAGCACGTCGGCCAGGTCGTAGCCGGCGACGGTGTCGAGCTGGTCGTAGGTGCAGGAGCGAGCATCGCGGTCGGGGCGCCACCGCTCGAACTGCACGGTGTGGCGGAAGCGCGCGCCCTCGAGCTGGTCGTAGCGCACCTCGAGCACCCGCTCGGGCCGCAGCCGCACGAACGACACGTCCTTCGAGCCGCTGAATCGGGAGCGCTCGCCCTCCCCGGTCACGGCGCCGCCGGACTCGTCGCGCTCCACGAGGGGCGCGAGCTCGTCGACGAGCTCCTGTCGTCGCACGTCGCTCCAGGCCGCGACGCCGCCGACCTGGCGCAGGGTACCGTCGGCGTCGTAGAGCCCGACGAGCAGCGACCCGACTCCCGACCCCGACTTGTGGATGCGGTAGCCGAGCGCGACGACGTCGGCCGTTCGCGCGTGCTTGATCTTGATCAGCGTGCGCTTGCCCGGAGCGTAGGGCTGGTCCAGCGGCTTCGCGACGACGCCGTCGAGACCGGCGCCCTCGAACTCGGCCAGCCAGCGGACGGCGGCCTCACGATCGCGGGTCGTGCGCGTGATGTGCAGCGGATGCGCCACTCCGGCCAGCATCCGCTCCAGCCGCTCGCGACGCACGGAGAACGGCGACGACTGCACGTCTTCATCGCCCTCGGCGAGGAGGTCGAACGCGATGAACATCGCGGGAGTCTCGGTCGAGAGCTTCGCGACGCGGGAGGCTGCGGGGTGGATGCGCTGGCTGAGGGCATCCCAGTCGAGCCGCTGCGCCCCCGCAGGGCCGGTCGCGACCACGATCTCGCCGTCGAGCAGGCACGGCCCCGGCAGCAGGCTCGGAATGGCCTCGACGAGCTCGGGGAAGTACCGGGTCAGCGGCTTCGCGCCACGGGAGCCGATCTCGACGGTCTCGCCGTCCCACGCGATCAGACCGCGGAAGCCGTCCCACTTGGGTTCGAACAGGAGCCCGCCGGAGCTCTTCGCGGGGTCGGGGACGGATGCCGCGGCCTTCGCCAGCATCGGTGCGGGGATGTCGTAGCGCATGGGTCCATCCTGGCGACTGGCGGGGACACGCGCCAGAACTCCGGAGAATCGGAGGACGTCGGCGGACGCTCCGCGGACGCGCGCGGCTCTTCGGCCCGGAGTGGCCGGTTCTCCGGAGTTGCGGCGCTGGTCGCGGTTCACAACTCCTCACGTTCGGCTGCTCCGGAACGAGGGAACCGCCGATCGACGGGCGATGAGCCGTCGAGGCGCGCGTTTCTTGAGGAGTTGTGAACCTGAGGGCGGGGAGACTGCGACCCGGGTTCCGATCAGAACAGGTCTGCGAGGGTCGCCGGGATGCCGGCATCGCCCAGTGCCGTGCGCGCCGCGTGCCACCCTGCCATGCCGTTGACACCCGGCCCCGGCGGGGTGGAGGCGGAGGCGAGGTAGACGCCGGGTATCGGGGTGCGCCACGGCTTCGTGCCGAGCACGGGGCGACGCAGCGCCTGGGGGATCGTGAAGGCCCCGCCCAGGATGTCCCCGCCGATCTCCGAGGGGTTGATCGCCTCGCGGGCGGATGCCGGCACCGAGTGGTGCGCGAGGATGCGGTCGCGGAAGCCGGGGGCGAAGCGCTCGACCTGCTGCGTGATGAGCTCGGTGGCGTCGAGATCCGAGCCCTGCGGGACGTGGATGTACGCCCACAACACGGCTTTGCCCTCTGGCGCACGCGTGGGATCGAACACCGAGGGCTGGACGGTGAGCACGTAGGGGCGTTCGCTGACGCGTCCGCGCGCGACCGCGTTCTCGCTGGCCCACACCTCGGCCTGAGTGCCGCCGACGTGCACGGTGGGGGACTGCGCGACCTCGTCGTTCATCCAGGGCACGGGGCCGTCGAGGGCGAAGTCGACCTTCGCGGCGGCGGGGCCGTACCGGTACGACCGCAGGGCGCTCGCGTAGCGGGTCGGCACGTCGGGGAGAGTGAGAGCCAACCGGAGCGAGGTGTTGAGCATCAGCAGATCGCCCCGCGCGGGGTCGCCCCAGTCCAGGGTCGAGAGATCGGTGACGTGCACGCCCGTCTCGACCGCGCCGCCGTGGGCGACGAGATCCGCCACCAGGGCGTCGGCGATGCCCTGTGCGCCTCCGCGCGGATACATCCACCCTCCGGCGTGCGCCTGTGCGGCGAGCAGGAGCCCCGCCGCCGCTCCGGCGAGGGAGGGGAGCGGGGTGTTCGCATGTGCCAGCACCCCGGACAGGAGGCCTGCCGCCTCGTCGGTGCGGAAGGTGCGCCGCGCCAGAGGGGTGCCCTGCTCCAGCATCCGCATCGCGTAGCGGAAGGCCGTGATCGGCTCATGCGGCAAGCGCAGCATCTGGTTGCCGGTGAAGTCGACGACTCCGTCGATGTGCGTGCTCAGCGGGCGCAGCAGCGACAGCCACGCCCTGCCGTCCTCGCCGAGTGCGGATGCCGTGCGCTCGATGTCGCGCCAGGCGATCCCGGCGCGGCCGCCGTCGAGAGGATGCGCGTAGGAGATCTCGGGGTGGATCCAGTCGATCCGCTCGGCGAGGCCGAAGGCCTGGAAGAAGGGGGATGCGAGGGCCGCAGGATGCGCGGCGGAGCACACGTCGTGAAGGAAGCCGGGGAGCGTGGATTCGGCGGTGCGCACGCCGCCGCCGATCGTGTCCGCGGCTTCGAGGACGCGCACCTCGTACCCCGCTCTGGCCAGCGACACGGCCGCCGCGAGTCCGTTGGGACCGGAGCCGATGATCGTCGCGCGCGCCATGCGCCCAGTCTTCCACGGCACAAGTGGTATTCGCGCCGTCTCCGGGGTGAGACCATTGAGGAGATGACTGAAGTACAGGGTCCCACCCCTACTGGCACCTCCCGTCCGTATCGCTCGCTCACGGAGGCGCTTCGTGCGCACCGGGTCGCCCTGGAGAACTACGAGTTCATCACTGCGGTCACCGATGCCGTGGGCATCTCCTCCTTCATCGACCGAGGTCGGTACATCGAGGCCATCCGTCGTGGGGAGGGCGCATCCCTGCACATCGGACGCACGTACACGAACGGGTTCGGGGAGGACGAGGTCATCACGATCGGCTCCACCCCGCTGCGGCTCCAGCCGAGCGAGGGGCGTGAGCCGTACTTCTTCGTCACGCACCCGAGCGAGTACCCCCAGGTGACCACGACCGCGCGGTCGATGCGGCCGAGCACCCCGCGCGTCAGCGTTCCTCGCACTGCGAGCTCTCCGCGCACGGAGCGCACGCCGAAGCCCATCGAGCGCGACTACGGCGTGTGCGATGTGTGCTTCATGGTCAAGACCGCCGCCGGCGGCTGCGCCTGCGACTGAACCCGTCGACGCGGCCCGTCTGCGTCACCGCGGTGCCGCGTCTCGTCACGGGCGGCGTGCGAACGGTCTTCCGGTGAGCTCTTCGGAGACCTCCCAGATCCTGCGCGCCGCATCATCGTCGCGCAGTCGGGAGTAGAGCCGCTGCGGTCCCGGGGCGCCGCCGAGGTGGCCGGGTCCGCGGGGGCCGTAGAACCCGCCGCTCACGGCCTTCGAGGAGGTCGCGGCGTACACCGCAGGAAGGCCGGCGGACTCCGCGGTGCCGAAGAGGATTCCGCGCCGTGAGAGCGCGCCGATGAAGCGGCGGCCGTTCGTCTCGCGTTCCCGGCCGAGGTCGGGACGGGCGGCGAGCAGGTTCGTCGGGGCCACGCCCGGATGCGAGAGCATGCTCGTGATGCCCCAGTCGCGCGATCGGCTGAGACGGTCGAGTTCGAGCCCGAAGAGGCCGAACGCGATCTTCGACTGGCTGTACGCGCGCATGCCGTCGTATGCGCGCTCCCACTGCAGATCGTCCCAGTTGATCGCGCCCTGATTCGCGGCGACGCTGATCTGGGAGACCACCCGTGCGCGGCCCTCTCGAAGCAGCGGGAGGAGTTCGCCGACGAGTGCGAAGTGTCCGAGGTGGTTCGCGCCGAACTGGAGCTCGAAGCCGTCAGCCGTGGTGCGTCGATCCGGCGGCGTCATGACGCCCGCGTTGTTGATGAGGATGCCGATCGGCGTCCCCTCCGCGCGCAGCGACTCGCCGAGAGCGGCCACGGAGTCGAGCGCGGAGAGGTCCAGATCGCGGAGGGAGATCCGCGCGTCGGGAACCGTCGTGCGGATGCGCTCGATCGCCGCACGTCCCTTGTCCCGGTTCCGGACGGGCATGACGACCTCGGCGCCCGCGGCAGCGAGTCGTGCGGCGATGCCGACGCCGATGCCGTCGCTGGCGCCGGTGACGACGGCGCGCCGGCCGTCGAGGTGCGGGATGTCGATGGATGGTGTGCGGGGCATGGTCTCCTCGTTTCTGACCTTCCGACTCTCCTCCGTACGCCGTGCGGCATCCAGGGATCGTCCGTCCGTGGATGCGCCCGAAGGCTGCTGGTACAAAGGACGGGACGGGGGTGCGCATGGAGATCGACAGGGCAGGGCTGGCGGAGTTCCTCCGGTTGCGACGCGAGGCGCTGCAGCCGGAGGACGTGGGCCTCGCCAGAGGCGGACGCCGGCGGACGGGCGGCTTGAGGCGCGAGGAAGCCGCGAGCCTCAGCCACATGTCGACCGACTATTACGCACGGATCGAGCAGCAGCGGGGTCCTCAGCCCTCGCCGCAGATGATCGCGGCGATCGCCCAGGGGCTTCATCTCACGCTGGCCGAGAGAGATCACCTCTTCGTCCTCGCCGGGCACGCGCCTCCGCCGAGGGGAGGGGAGAGCAGTCACATCAGTCCCGGTATGCTGCGCATCTTCGATCGCCTGCACGACACCCCCGCGGAGGTCGTGACGGAGCTCGGCGAGACCCTCAGACAGACCGCGCTCGGCACGGCGCTCGTCGGCGACCTCACACGCTTCGAGGGGCCGGAACGCAGCATCGGATTCCGGTGGTTCGTCGATCCCTCGTCGCGTCGGATCTATGCCGAGGAGGAGCACGACTTCCTCTCCCGGCTCTGGGCCTCCGGCCTTCGCGACGTCGTGACGCGCCGTGGACCCTCGTCGCGCGCCGCGCGGTGGACCAGGGAACTCCTCGATCGCAGCGACGAGTTCGCTCGGATCTGGGGGCTGCACGAGGTGGGGCTCCGCCCGCGAGCGGTCAAGCACTTCGTCCACCCGGAACTGGGTGCTCTCGAGCTGGAATGCCAGACGATCTTCGAACCGGAGCAGTCCCACGCGCTTCTCGTCTACACGGCTGCTCCAGGGAGCGAGAGTCAGGAGAAGCTGCGCCTGCTCTCCGTCATCGGCGCGGAGAGCTTCTCAGGATGAGGTGCGAAGGACTCAGGCGGACGAGTGCCATCGTCACGAAAGAGTCGAGGTCGAGGCAGGCAGCTGCGACCGAATCGCTGAGCTCGTTCGGCGATGGGGAGTTGTGCCCATCCCCTGTGTGGCCGTTGTTTTGTAAAGTTGATGGTGTCAGGCCGGAGGGGGGCCGGGCTCGACTGATCGTCGAAAGGCATGGGGGGCATGGCTGACGAAGTACAGGTGTTCTACACCGAGCTCATCACGGAGACATCCTCGGTTAACAGTTCGACGACGGCGCTGCTCGCCACGGTCGGCTATCTCCAGGGCGACGATGTCGGCGTCGAGAATCCGGCGCACAGGACATCGCTCCGTCTGGAGATGCATCGGAGGTTCATCGCACTGCGCAGCGCCGTCGAGGGCATCATCACCGATGCGAGTGACATCGCCGTGCGTCTGCAGGCGATCAGCGACCGTCACTCCGAACTCGATGTCGAACTCACAGGAAAAGAGCAGCCGTGAATCTGGTCTCTCCCCATCGCGGCTATCCGCTGGAGCGGATCGAGGGCAACTCGGGCTCGATGGAGACATGGGTGGGCACGTTCGACCGCATCGCGAAGGATCTCGGCGACCTGCGTGACCGTGCGCATCGTGTGGCCGAGCTCCCTGGTGTGGGCGACGCGATCAGCCGCGCGCGAAGCGACGCGCAGGTGATCGCAGGCCCGGTTCGCTCGGGCATCGTCGACGCGCAACTGCTGTCGAGCGTGTTGTCCGCATACGCCGATGCGTACTCGGCGCATGCGGTGCCTGCGAACAGGATGATCGAGGAGATCCAGAACGCCCACGCGGCGTGGGAGAGCGCCGCAGGCGAGGCCGAGCAGGCGGGGCTCAAGGCGCTGTGGTCGTCTCGATCCGGGCCGGACGACGAGGCGACCAAAGCCAACGACGATGCCCGCGAGGCGATGGCGACGGCGGATGCCGCCAAGAAGGCGCTCGACGAGCTGTGGACGTCGTGGGAGACGCTCTACACGTCATGGGATGAGGCCTATGACAAGGCGCTGTCGTCGCTCGTCTCGGGAGCGAGCGTCTACCTCACGAACGAGGAGAAGGCGCTGCTCGATCAGCTCCTCGCGGCCAATGACCCGGCTGCGGTCTGGCAGCTCTGGAACGCGAACCCGGCTCTGCGGGATGCTCTCGCCGACCACTACCCGGACATCATCGGCAATCTCGACGGCATCCCGTACGACGTCCGCGCCGAGGCCAACCTGCGCAGGCTGAAAGAGCTGCACAACAGGCTGCAGTTCCTCTCGGAGCCGCAGAAGTCCGAGGTGGCGGCGCTGTGGGATGAGGTCGAGAAGAAGAACGGCAAGCTCATCTCCTTCGATCCGGACGGTTCGGAGCAGACGACCGCCGCGCTCTGGTACGGCCCGTTCGACGCGGCGAACGTGTCGACGCTGGTGCCGGGCATGCTGTCGAAGGTGAACGGCATCGGGGAGTTCGGGAAGTCCGCGCGAGACCTCATCGACGGCACCGGCGACGCAGCCGTGGCATGGTTCGGCTATGACTCGCCAGAGGTCCCCGAGGAGCCGTTCATGGACAGGGCGCAGAACGGGGCTCCCGCCCTGCGATCCTTCCTGCTGGGACTCGATGCGCAACCCGGTTCGCGGACGATCAACGTGATCGCGCACTCCTACGGCAGCACGACCGCGGCGCTGGCGATCGGTTCGGCAGCGGACGGGCTCGGCGTGGACAGATTCATCACGGTCGGGTCGGCGGGCCTGCCCGACGACGCTCAGGTGCTCGCCAATCTGCAGTCCCCGGATGCTCCGCGCATCTACGCGACCACGTCGGCGAATGACTTCTGGGCGCCTGTCGGCAAGGTGACGGGGTGGGGTCACCACACCGATCCGGCGAGCCTCGACGGGGTCACCACGTTCGACAGCGACGGGGGAGTGGATGCCGCGGGCGAGCCGCTCTTGGCGACCCCCGGCCACAGCGCCCACTCGGGCGTGAACTTCCCGGGTCAGAACGCCCCCGGCGGCTATCTGCTCAAGGGCAGCGAATCCTTCTACAACGTGCGCGAGATCGTGCGCACCGGCGAGCCGGGTACCGAGCCCGGCGGCGAAGGAAGCGAGAAGGGGTATTGGGATCTCGTGGCCGAGGGGATGTCGCAGGGCGGCTATGGGCTCGGATACTAGGGTGTCGATGATGAGGCGTGCGTGGGCGGCGGTGGCCGTCGGATTGGTGTTGGTGATGACGGGTTGCGGTGCGGCGGTACCGGAGGGCGATGCGCTCTACCGGGATGGCGAGAAGCGCTTCATGGAGCTCGCGACGCGGATGCACACCGTGCTGATGGGCATCCACGAGGGTGTGTGGACGATCCCCGTGGGCGGGGACGGGGCCGTCCCCGGAAGCTGCACGATCGGATTCGGCGGCGCCGATGGATACGCGTTCTCCTACCGGCGAACCGTGGACCTGCCGGGAATGGATCCCGAAGCGGTGAGCGCCGCGGCGGTGGCCGCGTTCCGGGAAGCGGGATTCGACGGGACGCCGACCACCTACGGGTCCGGCGAGTCCGCGGAGTGGAATGTCATCGCCGACGACGAGACGCTCGGAAACGTGGTGGCGACGATCCGTCCGCGCGAGGGGAGGGTCGAGGTATCCGCCGACACGCCGTGCGTGCCGGGGAAGGCGGGCGACCTGTCGTACATGGTGACCGACGACGAGCACCGCGGCGACGGCCCTTCGACGTGGCGGTACCTGCCGGCGACGGAGGGGCCGGACTCGGTGCCGCAGTTCTACTTCCCCGCCGACGGTCCGATCTACTTCAATGAGGATGAGACGCCGGTGGAGCCGCAGCCCGTCGTCACCGATCCTCCGAAGGCCCCCTACGGCGGCTGATCTCGCGTTCCGTCGCTGCCTGGCTCAGGCGAAGGCGCTCATCCCCGTGATGTCGCGGCCGAGCAGCAGGGCCTGCACGCTCTCGGTGCCCTCGTACGTGTGGATCGCCTCGATGTCGGCCATGTGCTGCATGACGCCGTTCTCGAGCAGGATGCCGTTGCCCCCGAGCAGGTCGCGGGCCGTCGATGCGATGCGGCGGGCGGCGCGGGTGTTGTGGAACTTGGCGAGCGACGCCTGCGTCGGCCGCAGCTCGCCCGCCGTCTCCAGGTCGGCGAGGCGACGGCAGTACAGCTGCATGGCGGTGAGGTCCTCGAGCATGTGCGTGAGCCGCTCCTGCACCATCTGGAACTTCGCCAGCGGCTTGCCGAACTGCACGCGCTCCTTCGCGTAGGCGAGGGCGGCCTCGTAGCAGGCGGTCGCGTGCCCGAGAGCCGACCAGGCCACTCCGGATCGCGTCGCGTAGAGCACGGTCGAGGCGTCCTTGAAGCTGTGGGTGCCGGGGAGCACGGCGTCGAGGGGCACCCGCACGTCGTCCAGGGCGATGTGCGCCTGGTAGATCGCACGCAGTGAGGCCTTGCCGCGGATGACGGTGCCGATGTAGCCGGGGGTGTCCTGTTCGACGAGGAAGCAGCGGACAGCGCCGTGCTCGGCGGCATCCGGATCGTCGACACGCGCCCACACGAACGTGATGCCGCCGGAGGCGCCGTTGCCGATCCACTTCTTGGCGCCGCGGATGACCCACTCCTCGCCGTCTCGACGGGCGACGGTCTCGAGCGACACGGAGTCGGAGCCGTGATCGGGCTCGGTGAGGGCGAAGGAGCCGAGGACCGAGCCGTCGGCGAGGCCCGTCAGCCACTTCTCCTGCTGCGCGTCGGAGCCGAACAGCGCGAGCGTGCGCAGCGCGAGACCGCCCTGCACGGCGAGCACGGTGCCGAGCGATCCGTCTCCGCGGGAGATCTCCATGTTCACGAGGCCCGCGGCCAGCGGCGACAGGCGGGTGAGCGACGGATGCTCGATGCCGTCGACGACGAGGTCCATCTCGCCCATGCGGCGGGCGGCATCCAGCGGGTACTCCGCGCGATCCCAGGCATCCGCCATCTGCGGGCCGACCTCGTCGATGTACGCGCGTGCGCGATCCCATGCCTCGCGGTCGGCGGCGGGGATATCGAGGAAGACGGCGTAGTAGTCGCTGTCCTGGCGACCGGTGATGTCGTACGACGAGACGCGCTCGCCGGGGAAGGGGGAAGCTGCAGTGCTCATGGGAGGCTCCTTCGTGGCACCAAGTATCGTACTCCTCGATACTCAGTTTCACGAGCCCGGGCGCGCGAGACCGCCGAGCCCGGGCGCGCGAGACCGCCGAGCCGTCGCGAACGGCGTGTGCGTGCGCCGAGAACCGGCCGTTCGCGGCGGACCGCGACGCGGGTGAAGGACGGGCCGGCCCTGGCTCAGTCGAGCTGCGTGCGCAGGCGGCGGGTGACCTCGGCTATCGGCATCGAACGGGGGAAGACGGCGACCACCACGTCGTCCGGCGCCTCCGCAGGTGCCTCGGCGGGCACGCCGTAGCGGCGCCGCACATCGGCCAGCGCCGACTGCAGCGTCGACAGCGGCACCTTCTTCTTGCCGCGCAGCAGCTGGCGCAGCACGTGGTTGTGCACCGCCGTCACGAGGGCGGCGAAGCCCACCGCGTCCAGCGGGTCGATACCGGGGAGGGATGTGCGCAGGTAGTCGTCGAACAGGCGCTCGTAGCGGAACACGGTGATGATCTCCCGCTCACGCAGCACCGGGACCTGCCGGACGATCTGGTAGCGACGACGCGCGAGCTCCGGATCGTTCGCGAAGTGCGAGAAGACGGACTCGGATGCCGCGCAGACCGCGCCCCACGGGTCTTCGTGCCCCTCGGCGAGGAACTCCCTGAGCTGCTCGATGAGGACCTCGTGGTCGGCGAACACCACGTCCTCCTTGCCGCCGAACTGGCGGAAGAAGGTCGATCGCGAGACGCCGGCGGCCTTGGCGATCTGCTCGACGGACGTCTGGTCGAAACCCTGGGTCTGGAACAGTTCGAGCGCTGCGGCGACGACGGCGGAGCGCGGTTCGGGGAAGTCTCGCATGACGAAAGCCTAGAACCTCGCGGGCGAACTGCGAGGCGGCTTTCCCGGCACGGGGCGCTCAGAGCGAGGTAGTAAGCTGGGGGACTGGTCGATGTCTCGACATCGAGAGAAAAACCAGCCGCATCCCAGTGAAGGAACCACAGTGGATCTGTACGAGTACCAGGCACGAGACGTTTTCGAGAAGTACGGAGTGCCGGTCCTCGCCGGCATCGTCGCCGACACCCCCGAGGAGGTGAAGGCAGCCGCTGAGAAGATCGGCGGAGTCGTCGTCGTCAAGGCACAGGTCAAGACCGGTGGTCGCGGCAAGGCGGGCGGCGTCAAGGTCGCGAAGACCCCCGAAGAGGCGTACGAGGCGGCCAAGGCCATCCTCGGCCTCGACATCAAGGGCCACATCGTCAAGCGCGTCATGGTCGCACAGGGCGCCCGCATCGCCGAGGAGTTCTACTTCTCCGTGCTGCTCGACCGCGCCAACCGCTCCTACCTGAGCCTCTGCTCGGTCGAGGGCGGCATGGAGATCGAGGAGCTCGCCGTCGAGCGCCCAGAGGCGCTCGCCCGCGTCGAGGTCAACCCGCTCACGGGCATCGACAAGGCGAAGGCCGTCGAGATCGCCCGCGCGGCGAACTTCCCCGAGGACCTCGTCGAGAAGGTCTCCGACGTCTTCGTGAAGCTCTTCGACGTCTACAAGGGCGAGGACGCGACGCTCGTCGAGGTCAACCCGCTGGTCCGCACCGAAGAGGGCGACATCATCGCGCTCGACGGCAAGGTCACGCTCGACGACAACGCCTCCGAGATCCGCCACCCCGAGCACGAGGCGCTCGAGGACAAGGACGCCGCTGACCCGCTCGAGGCCAAGGCCAAGGCGAGCGGCCTGAACTACGTGAAGCTCGACGGCGAGGTCGGCATCATCGGCAACGGCGCAGGCCTGGTCATGTCGACGCTCGACGTCGTCGCCTACGCCGGTGAGAACCACAACGGCGTCAAGCCCGCCAACTTCCTCGACATCGGCGGCGGCGCCTCTGCTGAGGTCATGGCCGCGGGTCTCGACGTGATCCTCGGCGACCCGCAGGTCAAGAGCGTGTTCGTCAACGTCTTCGGCGGCATCACGGCGTGCGACGCCGTGGCCAACGGAATCAAGGGCGCCCTCGAGACGCTGGGCGCCGCGGCATCCAAGCCGCTCGTCGTGCGCCTCGACGGCAACCGCGTCGACGAGGGCCGCGCGATCCTCGCCGAGTACGCGCACCCGCTCGTCACCCTGGCCGCCACGATGGACGAGGGCGCCGACAAGGCCGCCGAGCTCGCCAACGCCTGATCGCAGAGAGACACAAGGACTAGAGAAATGTCGATCTACCTCAACAAGGACTCCAAGGTCATCGTCCAGGGCATCACCGGCGGCGAGGGCACCAAGCACACGGCGCTCATGCTGAAGGCCGGCACCCAGGTCGTCGGCGGCGTCAACGCCCGCAAGGCCGGCACCACGGTCGCGCACACGGACAAGGACGGCAACGCCGTCGAGCTCCCCGTCTTCGCCTCGGTCGCCGAGGCCATGAAGGAGACCGGCGCCGACGTGTCGATCGCCTTCGTCCCCGGCGCCTTCACGAAGGACGCGATGATCGAGGCCATCGACGCCGAGATCCCGCTCCTCGTCGTCATCACCGAGGGCGTCCCCGTCGGCGACTCGGCCGAGGCCTGGGCGTACGCGCAGAGCAAGGGCAACAAGACCCGCATCATCGGCCCGAACTGCCCCGGCATCATCACACCCGGTGAGGCGCTCGTCGGCATCACCCCGGCGAACATCACCGGCAAGGGCCCGATCGGCCTCGTGTCGAAGTCGGGCACCCTGACCTACCAGATGATGTTCGAGCTGCGCGACCTGGGCTTCTCGACCGCCATCGGCATCGGCGGCGACCCGGTCATCGGCACCACGCACATCGACGCGCTCGCCGCGTTCGAGGCCGACCCCGAGACCAAGGCCATCGTCATGATCGGCGAGATCGGCGGCGACGCGGAAGAGCGCGCGGCCGACTACATCAAGGCGAACGTCACGAAGCCGGTCGTCGGCTACGTCGCGGGCTTCACCGCCCCCGAGGGCAAGACCATGGGCCACGCCGGAGCCATCGTCTCGGGCTCGGCGGGCACCGCTCAGGCCAAGAAGGAGGCCCTCGAGGCCGCCGGGGTCAAGGTCGGCAAGACGCCGTCCGAGACCGCCGACCTCATGCGCGCGATCGTGGAAGCTCTCTGATCTGAGCTACGCTTGACATGAAGGCCCCGGGCTCCACCCCGGGGCCTTCTTGCATGTCCGGCTGCGGCAGCCGGCTGCGGCATCCGCTCGCCCGTTCGTGCAGTCGGGCGGATGCTCGCCTTCGTGTTTTTCGGAGGGTTGTCGCTTTTTCGGAGGATCGGCGGCGGATCGTCCGAGGAACGTGCGACGGTCCGAGGAACGTGCGACGGCCCGAAGGTTGGTGGGGATGCTGCGTACTCGCTCGTTGCATGTCCGGCTGCGGCATCCGCTCGGGCATCCGCTCGCCCGCTCGTGCAGTCGGGCGGATGCTCGCCCTCGTGTTTTTCGGAGGGTTGTCGCTTTTTCGGAGGATCGGCGGCGGATCGTCCGATGAACGTGCGATCGTCCGAGGAACGTGCGACGGTCCGAGGGGGCGGCAGAGATGACAGAGCGGCAGCAGAGACGGCAGAGGGGGCGGTGAGACGGCAGAGGGACGGATGCCGTAGCATCCGCCCCTCTGTCGTGCGGGTGTCAGGCGCCGAGCAGCGCCTCGATCGGGCCGCGGGCGAAGAACAGCACGAAGCCGACGCCCACCGCCCACAGCAGCGGGTGGATCGTCTTGGCCCTGCCGGAGAACGCGTTCACGACGATCCAGCTGACGAAGCCCGCCCCGATGCCGTTGGCGATCGAGTAGGTCATCGGCATCACCGTGGCGGTGAGGAACACCGGCAGCAGCACGCGGAAGTCGCTCAGATCGATGTTCTTGATCTGCGAGAGCATCATGGCGCCGACGAGCACGAGAGCCGCCGCGGCGACGGCGCTGGGCACCAGGGACGTGAGCGGCGTGAAGAACATCGCGAGCAGGAACATCGCGCCGGTGATGACCGTCGCGAAGCCCGTGCGGGCGCCCTCGCCGATGCCGGCGCCCGACTCCACGAACACCGTGGCCGACGACGACGAGGTGCCGCCTCCGACGATCGCGCCGACGCCCTCGACCACGAGGGCCGACTTGATCCGGGGGAAGTCGCCCTTCTCGTCGGCGAGGTCGGCCTCCTTGGCGAGACCGGTCATGGTGCCCATGGCGTCGAAGAAGTTCGAGAACAGCAGCGTGAAGACGAACATCACCAGGGTGACGCCGCCGACCTTCGCGAAGTCGAAGCCGAAGTCGACCTGGCCGATCAGGCTCAGGTCGGGGAGCCCCACGATGCTGCCGTTGAATCCGAAGTCCTGACCGAAGGGCCAGATGAGGTTGACGAGCGCTGCGAGCACGGAGCCGCCGACCAGGGCGATGAGGATGGCGCCCTTGATGCGCAGGGCGATGAGCACGCCGCCGATCAGCAGCGTGATGACGAACAGCAGGGTGGGGATGGATGCCACGGAGCCGCCGATGCCGAGATCGACCGGGGGAGAGGCGTTCTTGGTCGAGGTCACGAACCCGGCGTTCACGAAGCCGATGAAGGCGATGAAGAGGCCGATGCCGACCGTGATCGCGAGCTTGAGCTGCACGGGGACGGCATCGAAGATCAGCTTGCGCAGACCGGTCGCCGCGAGCAGCACGATGATCACGCCGTTGATCATGACCAGCGCCATGGCCTCCGGCCAGGTCACGGTGCCGACGACCGTGAAGGCGAGGAACGCGTTGATGCCGAGGCCGGCGGCGAAGGCGAACGGCAGGCGGGTGACGAGCCCGAAGAGGATCGTCATGATCCCGGCGGTCAGCGCGGTGGCTGCGGCGACCGCGGGGCCGGACAGCACGTGGCCGTCGACGTCGGGGGTGGCGAGGATGATCGGGTTGAGGATCACGATGTAGGCCATGGTGACGAAGGTCACCAGGCCTCCGCGCACCTCGGTGCCGATCGTGGATCCGCGCTTGCTGATCTCGAAGAAGCGGTCGAGAGCGTTCGTGGGCTCTGCGCTCGCGCGGGCAGGGGACGGGGCAGTTGTCATCGGGGGAACCTCCGTGGAGACGATATCGTGTCGCCCGAGTCGCGCGCGCCCCGAGGGGAGCCGCAGGTTCTCGTCGTAGTCTCGAAGGGATATGCAACGCCTCCTCGTCGCGCTCCTCGCGGCCGTCGACGCGGCCATCGCGGCCGCGATCGGTCTCGCCGTGCTGCTGGCGCCCCTCACCCTGCTCTGGACGCTCGCGTTCGGCGTCGGCGCCGACTGGGGCGCCCTGTGGCCTCTCACGGGAACCCTGTGGCAGTTCGGGCACGGGGTGCCGTTGGATCTGACGATCCCCACCGAGGTGCTGACCGCCGCCGGGATCGCCCCGGAGGCGGCGTCGTTCACGCTGTCGGTGACGCCACTGGCCTTCCTCGTCTTCACGCTGCTCTTCGCCGCGCGATCCGGTGCGCGGGCGGCTCGCGCGGGCACCTGGCTGCTCGGCGCGCTCTCGGGATCCGCCGCGTTCGCGCTGATCGCCGTGGGCGTCGCGCTGACCTCGAGCCTCGGTGTCGCCCGCACGCCTCTCGCTCTCGCGATCCTGCTGCCGTCGGCCGTCTACCTCGTCGGCGCCGTGTGCGGAGCCGTGCGCATCGCGTGGGAGGACGGCGACGGCGGCATCCTCGACCGTGTTCACGACGCCGTGGACTCCTGGGGTGAGTGGGGGCCGGTGCCCGCCGCAGCGGTGCGGGGAGCGGCTTTCGCGCTCGTCGGCGTGGTCGCGGCATCCGCGCTCGCCGTCGCGGTGATGACCATGCTGCGCGGAGGGCAGGTCGTGGCGCTCTTCGAAGCCGCCAGGGTCGACGTGCTCGGCGCCACGGTGCTCACCCTCGGACATCTCGTCTACCTGCCCACGCTGATCGTCTGGGCCGCCTCCTGGCTCGCCGGTCCCGGCTTCGCCGTCGGCGCCGGCACGGCGGTGTCGCCGGCGGGCACGCAGCTCGGCGTGGTGCCCGGCATCCCGGTGCTGGGCCTGCTGCCCGAGAACGGCTCGATGTGGATGCTGGTGGTCGTGCTCGTCCCCATCGCGGCTGGCGCCTTCGCCGGCTGGGCGGTGCGCTCGCGTCTCGTCTGGGAGGGCACGCCGCTCGGTCTCGCCCAGCGCGGGGCGATCGCGCTGGGCATCGCCGTGCTCACCGCGGGCGTGGCTGCGACGGCCGCTGTCGTCGCGAACGGATCGATCGGTCCGGGGCGGCTCGGAGTGGTCGGACCCGCGGCGCTGCCCTTCGCGCTGGCGCTCGGCGGCGAGGTGCTGATCGGCGCCGCGATCCTGCTGCTCGCGCCCCGTCATCGCGATGAGCTCGCGGAGGAGCGCACCGATCGGTGGATCGCCGAGATGGCGGCATCCGACCTGCCGCTGAACGACGCACCGGATGCCGGTTCCTCCTTCGACACGACGCCGCTGGACGATCTCCCTCCGCGCGGCTCCGGGGGCTGACATGCGGGTCGGGCGCGCCGCGGCGCCCCGGTAGACTGGGCGCGTGCTCACGGTCGCCGTTCTCATCTCGGGCACAGGCTCGAATCTTCGTGCCCTCCTCGAGGCTGCTCGTCACCCCGACTTCCCCGCGCGGGTCGTCGTGGTCGGAGCCGACCGCGAAGCCGACGGGCTCGCGCACGCCGAGGAGTTCGGCATCCCGAGCTTCACGGTGCCGTGGCACCTGCACGAGAGCCGCGAGCACTGGGGCGAGGAGGTCGGCCGTCAGCTCGACGTCTGGAAGCCGGATCTCGTCCTGCTCAGCGGACTCATGCGCCTGCTGCCGCCGTCTCTCGTCGCCGCGTACTCGCCGCGTCTGATCAACACCCACCCGGCCTACCTGCCGGAGTTCCCCGGAGCGCACGGCGTGCGCGATGCGCTCGCCGCCGGAGCCGCCGAGACCGGGGCCAGCGTGATCGTCGTCGACGACGGCGTCGACACCGGCCCCATCCTCGCGCAGGAGCGCGTGCCGATCGTCGAGGGCGACACCGAGCACACGCTGCACGAGCGCATCAAGCCCGTCGAGCGCCGACTCCTCATCGACGTGGTGCGACGCATCGCGACCGGCGAGCTCGCGCTGCCCTCCGCTTCCTGACCCCTCACCCTCGCACGAAGGAGCCCTCCATGGCCGGCCCCCGCCACGACCCCTCGCTGTACCGCGATCGCGATGCGGTCCCGATCCGCCGCGCGCTCGTCTCGGTGAGCGACAAGACCGGGCTGCTGGCCCTCGCCGCGGCGCTCGCCGAATCCGGCGCCGAGATCGTGTCGACGGGCTCCACCGCCGCGACGATCCGCGAGGCGGGCTTCGAGGTCACCGACGTCGCCGCCGTCACCGGCGTCGACGAGATGCTCGACGGCCGCGTCAAGACGCTGCACCCGAAGATCCACGGCGGCCTCCTCGCCGACCTGCGGCTGGAGGATCACGAAGGACAGCTCGAGCACCTCGGCATCGCGCCGTTCGAACTCGTGGTGGTGAACCTGTACCCGTTCGTCGAGACCGTGGCCTCTGGCGCTCAGGGCGATGACGTCGTCGAGCAGATCGACATCGGCGGCCCTGCCATGGTGCGCGCCGCCGCGAAGAACCACGCCAACGTCGCCATCGTCGTCTCGCCGGAGTCGTATCCGGCGATCGTCGGCGCGATCAAGGAGGGCGGCACGTCCCTCTCGCAGCGGCGCGAGCTCGCGGCGCGCGCCTTCGCGCACACTGCTGCCTACGACGCTGCGGTCGCCTCGTGGTTCGCCGAGGGGACCCTGATCGACCAGGGTGACCTGCCGGCCCACCTCACGATCCAGGCCGAGCGTCTCGCGACCCTCCGCTACGGCGAGAACTCCCACCAGCGCGGCGCGATCTACACGCGCGCCGGCGGCCACGGCATCGCCCAGGCGACGCAGCTGCAGGGCAAGGAGATGTCGTACAACAACTACGTCGATGCGGATGCCGCCCTGCGCGCCGCCTACGACATGGTGCTGCCCGCCGTCGCGATCATCAAGCACGCGAACCCCTGCGGCATCGCCACCACCGCGCCGAACGCCCTCGACCCGATCGCCAGCGCGCACCTGCGGGCCCACGAGTGCGACCCGGTGTCGGCGTACGGCGGGGTGATCGCCGCGAACGGCACGGTCACGCTCAAGATGGCCGAGAACCTCAAGGACATCTTCACCGAGGTCATCGTCGCTCCCTCGTTCGAGCCCGCCGCGCTCGAGGTCTTCAAGGCCAAGAAGAACCTGCGTCTGCTGCAGCTCCCCGAAGACTGGCAGCAGGAGCGCATGGACGTCCGCCTGGTGTCCGGCGGCCTGCTGCTGCAGGACGCCGACCGGTTCCCCGACGACATCTGGTCGGTCGCGAAGGACTGGGAGCTCGTCTCGGGCGAGCGCCCGAGCGACGCGGAGATGGAGAACCTCATCTTCGCGTGGAAGGCGTGCCGCGCCGTGAAGTCGAACGCGATCGTGCTCGCGAAGGACAACGCCACCGTCGGTGTCGGCATGGGCCAGGTCAACCGCGTGGACTCCTGCCGTCTCGCGGTCGAGCGGGCGGGCGACCGCGCGACCGGATCGGTCGCGGCATCCGACGCGTTCTTCCCGTTCGCAGACGGCGCGCAGGTGCTCATCGACGCGGGCATCAAGGCGATCGTCCAGCCCGGCGGCTCGGTGCGCGACGAAGAGGTGGTGGATGCGGCCCGCAAGGCCGGCGTCACCATGTTCTTCACCGGGGAGCGCCACTTCTTCCACTGATCGTTCCTGGGCTTCGAGACGGGAGCCCTCCGCAGTGCCGACCCTCGTGCCCACGTGAGCGCGAGGGTCTCGGCATCTGCGCCGACGACATGAGCGCTGCATGCGGACTCCCCGTCCGTATACTGAGGGAAACCTGGGTGATGGAGCAGAGGTATGGCGGCGCAGACGGCATGGTGGCTGACACCGACCTCGTACTGGGTGCCCGAGCATCTGGTCGTCTCGGCCTGGCTGACGCACGGCTCCTTCGCCGCCTGGATCGTCGATGCGCTGCGTCCGCGCGATGTCATCGAGCTCGGCACCCACAACGGGTTCTCCTGCTTCGCCTTCGCGGAGGCGGCCAAGCGTCTCGGCCATGAGGTCCGGATCGATGCGGTGGACAGCTGGGTGGGCGACGACCACGCGGGCTTCTACGACGAATCCGTCTACGATGCGGTGCGCGCGATCGCGGAACACGACTACAGCACGTCGGTCGTCCTGAACCGTGGGTACTTCTCCGAGGTGCGTTCGGCGTTCGCCCCGGCATCCGCCGACCTCCTGCACATCGATGGTCGCCACGCATACGACGACGTCCGCGCCGACTACGAGCAGTGGCGCGACACGGTGCGCGATGGAGGTGTGATCCTCTTTCACGACATCGCCGAGCGGCGCGAGGACTTCGGCGTATGGCGGCTGTGGGAGGAGATCGCGGAACCGGGGCGCTCCTTCACCTTCGAACACGGTCACGGGCTCGGCGTTCTCGCTGTGGGCGATGTGGTGAACGAGCCGCTCCGTGCGCTCTTCGAAGCCGATGAGGCCACGGCCGATCGCATTCGGAACGATTTCGAACGGCTCGGCGGAGTCATCGCGCTGGTGGAACGGGCGGAGCGTCTCGAAGCAGAGGTCTCCTCATTGCGCGGCGAGATCGGCGCGCTGCAGGCGGAGAGCCAGTATCTGACGGACGAGGTGGCGGCGAGGGACGCGCGCATCGTGGCCCTGCAGGAGAGCACGAGCTGGAAGGTGACGGCACCGCTTCGCGCGGTAGGTAAGGCGCTGCCGAGAAGTCGCTGAACCGGTCGTGCCCTGATACGACCACAGCGATGTCCGATTTCCGCCAGTGCGTGTCGGCGGGGCATGACAGCATGGATCCATGAGCTTCCCCGTGATCGACTTCGACGAGCGGTATCGCGCCATCAGCGCCCGCGACACCCGCTTCGACGGGCAGTTCGTCACCGCCGTGCGATCGACCGGGATCTACTGCCGACCGAGCTGCCCTGCGCGCACCCCCAAGCCCGAGAACGTCACGTTCTACCCGACCAGCGCCGCCGCGCACGAGGCCGGCTACCGTGCGTGCAAGCGCTGCCTGCCGGAGGCCGCGCCCGGCTCCCCGGCATGGGACATCCGGGGAGACACCGCCGCGCGGGCGATGCGGCTGATCGCCGACGGGGTCGTGGAGCGCGAGGGCGTGCCGGGGCTCGCCTCGCGTCTCGGGTACTCCAGCCGTCATCTGACCCGCCTCCTCGCCGCCGAGCTCGGTGCCGGGCCGCTCGCACTCGCCAGGGCCCATCGCGCCCACACGGCTCGCATGCTCCTCGTCGGCACCGACATGCCCATCTCCGACGTCGCGTTCTCGGCCGGGTTCGCCAGCATCCGCCAGGGCAACGAGACGATCCGCGAGGTGTTCGGACTCACCCCGGGGGAGCTGCGCGCGCGCAGACGCAAGGACGCGGCGGCGGAGCCCACCCCCGGTGCGATCGACCTCGTGCTTCCGTATCGCGGTCCGTTCGACGCGGCCGGTGTGTTCGCGTGGATGGCTGCGCGGGCTGTACCTGGCATCGAGACGGTCACGCCGACCTCGTTCGCTCGGCATCTGCGTTTGGCAGGAGGTCCTGCGTGGTTCGAGGTGCGGCAGGATGCCTCCTCGCGGCTCCGTCTGCGCGCGAGCGTCACCCAGCTCGGCGACCTCGCCCCGCTCGTGGCCACTGTCCGCCGCATCTTCGATCTCGACGCCGACCCGCTGGCCGTCGACGACGCGTTGAGCGCGCACCCCGAGCTCGCGCCGCTGGTCGCCCGAACCCCCGGCATCCGCGTCCCCGGCTCGGCCGACCCGCACGAGATGCTCATCCGCGCGATGATCGGGCAGCAGATCACCGTGGTCGCGGCCCGCACGGCGCTGACGGCCCTGGCCGACGCGCTCGGCGAGCGCACGCCGCACCCCGTTCCCGACGGAACGGGTGAGCCGGGGCTGCTGTTCCCGACGATGTCGGCGATCGCCGCGCACGGGGCAGAGGTGCTCCGCGGGCCCGCCGCGCGCATCAGGGCGATCGTGGGAGCAGCCGCCGCGCTCGCCGACGGCACCCTCACCCTCACCGTCGGCGACGACGGCGTGCAGCAGCGCTCCGCACTGCTCGCGATGCCCGGCATCGGCCCGTGGACCGCCGATTACGTGCGCATGCGCGTGCTCGGCGACCCCGACATCCTGCTCCCCGGAGATGTGGCCCTGCGCGCAGGCGCCGCGGCCTCCGGCCTGCCGGGAGACCCCGGCCCCCTCACGGACTGGGCCGAGCGCGTCGCGCCCTGGCGCAGCTACCTCAGCGCGCACCTGTGGCGCGCGGCGCCGGTCAGGCCGACGCGCACGAAGACGACGAAGAAGGAGACCCTATGAACGCCCTCATCCAGACCATCGACACCGCGGACGGCCCCTTCACGATCCTCGCCGACGACCGGCAGCGCGTGCTGTCCTCGGGGTGGACCGCCGATCAGGAGGCGATCCTCGACCGGCTCGCCGTCGCCCGTCGGCCGGAGTCGGTCATCGAGGCGGAGACGGATGCCGCCTCCGCCGTTGTCGCCTACTACGGGGGCGACCTCGCGGCGATCGACACGGTCGCCGTGATGCAGACCGGCACCTCCCTGCAGCTCGCAGGATGGGAGCTCCTGCGCCGCATCGACCCCGGTGCGCCGCTGACGTACACGACCTTCGCGGCGCGTCTCGACAATCCTCGTGCCGTGCGGGCGGCCGCGTCCATCTGCGCGCGCAACGCCCCCGCGCTGTTCGTGCCCTGCCACCGGGTGCTCCGCACGGACGGCACTCTCGGCGGCTTCGCGTGGGGACTCGACGTCAAGGAGAGCCTCCTGGCGCGGGAGGCCGCCGCTCGTTGAGCCGATCCGACGACTCCGCGGCGCGCAAGTGGTGCGCGGCGACGAACCGGCACTGTGTCCCCGCTCGTATGCTCGACGCGAGAAACGAGGTCGAGGAGGGCCGATGGCGCAGGTCGAGACGATCAGAACCTGGGTCGAGCGGCGGATGCCGGAGCTCGTCGCCACGCACCGGGTCCCCGCGCTGTCGCTCGCGATCGGCCTCGGCGACGAGACGATCGAGTTCGCGAACGGCATCCTGAACCGTGCCACCGGCGTCGAGGCGACGACGGATGCGGTCTTCCAGATCGGCTCCGTCACCAAGGTGTTCACGGCGACGCTCGTCATGCAGCTCGTCGACGAGGGGCTGCTCGGGCTGGATCAGGCGGTGCGCGACATCCTGCCCGGATTCCGGGTGGCCGACGCCGACGCATCGGCGTGGATCACCGTGCGCCAACTGCTCAGTCACTCCTCGGGCTTCGAGGGCGATGTGTTCGTCGACACGGGGGCGGGCGACGACAACCTGGAGCGCTACGTCGACATCCTCGCCGGGACTCCGCAGCTCTTCGCGCCTGGAGAGATGTTCTCGTACAACAACGCGGGGTTCTCGACCCTCGGCCGCCTCGTCGAGGTGCTGCGGGGAGCGCCGTACGACCGGGTGCTCCGCGAACGCCTGCTCGATCCGCTCGGACTCCGGCACGCCGCCGTCGATGCGGCGGAGGCGATCCTCCACCGCACGGCGGTCGGACATCTGCGCACCGCGGCGGGAGACATCGCTCCGACGACCGTGTGGTCGATGGAGCGCTCGGGGAGTCCGGCGGGGTCCCGACTCGCGATGAGCGCGCGCGACCTGCTGGGCTTCGGGCGCCTCCATCTCGCCGGAGGCGTCGCGGCGGACGGATCCCGGCTGCTGTCCACGGCATCCGTCGAGGACATGCGCCGCCCCCAGGTGCGGCTGCCGGACATCGACCAGGGCGTCGCCTGGGGTCTCGGCTGGGAGCTCTTCGCACGCGACGGCCGCGTGTTCCCCGGTCATGACGGCAACACCATCGGTCAGTCGGCCTGCCTCCGTCTGCTCCCGGAGGAGGGGGTGGCGGTGGCCGTGCTCGCGAACGGAGGGGACCCCCATCCGGTGTTCGCCGAGCTGGTCGATGAGGTGCTGCGGGAGGTCGCGGGCATCGGCCAGAAGGAGACGCCCGCCGCATCCGGACCCGCTCCGCACGACGCCGGGCGCTTCGTGGGCCGCTACGAGTCCAGCACGGCGATCACGACGATCAGCCGCACCGACGACGGGCGGCTCTGGCTCGACCGCACACCCCGGGGCGTCGTCGCCGACCTCGGCGATCTGCCCTACCGCACCGAGCTCGTCTCCTGGCGGGACGACGTGCTGCTGCCCGTCGACCCGGAGGGCGGCGTGCGCCAGCCCATCGCCTTTCTGGGCGACGACGGCACGGGGCGCGCGGCGCACCTGCATACGGGACGCGCAGACAGGAGGATGGACTCATGAGCCTGGACCTTCACCGCCGCGCGGTCGTCGCGGACGCGCACAATGACCTGCTGTGCTCCGTCGCGAGCCGCGAACCCGATGAGTGGTCGGAGTACTTCCGTGCGCAGTGGCTGCCGCAGCTGCACGCCGGCGGCGTCGATCTGCAGATCCTCCCCGTGTTCATCGACGACCAGTACCGTCCGGAGGGGGCGCTGCGCCGCACGCTCCGCATGATCGAGGCCGCACACCGGATCGCGGAGGACAACGCGGATGCCGTCTCCCTCTGCCTCACCGGCACGGAGGTCGACGGCACGATCGAGGAGGGGCGTATCGCCCTGGTGCTGGCCCTCGAGGGCATGCCGGGGATCGGCGACGACGTCGAGCTGCTGGAGACCGTGCACCGTCTCGGCGTGCGCGTCGGCTCCATCGCGCACTTCGGCCGGAGCGCGTTCGGCGACGGCAGCGGCGAGGACGCCGCGGGCAGCCGCCTCACCAGGACCGGCGTCAGGGCGGTCGCCGAGATGGAGCGCATCGGGATGCTGTTCGACGTGAGCCACCTCGGCTCCGGCGGCGTCGACCACGTGCTCGAGCTCGCGACGCGACCGGTCATGGCCACGCACTCCTCTGCGCGTGCGCTGTTCGACCACCACCGCAACCTCACCGACGAGCAGGCGCGGGGGATCGCGGCCACGGGCGGCGTCGTGTGCGTGAACTTCTTCGCCGCCTACCTGCACGAGAGCGCGTACACGATCGACACGCTGCTCGATCACTTCGAGCACCTGGTCGGCGTCGCAGGCGTCGAACACGTGGGCATGGGACCGGATTTCGTGCGCGAGGTGCTCGCCGACACCACGGCGCCCTGCTGCGTGCAGGACACGGTGGAGGGCGTCCCTGCCGATGTGTACCTGCCGGGGCTCGACGGCCCGGCAGGGCTGCCGCTGGTGACCGAGGCTCTGCTGGGCAGAGGGTGGGGAGAGGCTGATATCCTCGCCGTGCTCGGCGGGAACGTGCAGCGGCTGCTCCGCGCCGAGCTCGGCGTCGCCGGACGCCCCGCCTGATTCGTCGGCTCCGACGAACGGGGCCGGTTCCGTTCGACAGCTCCGACGAACGGCATGCGCGGCTTCTGCCGCAGTATCGAGGATGACGCAGGGCCGCCCTGGACCCCGCGGGCAGGCCACTGTAGTTCGCAAGGGAGCGCGGCATGCTGACGATTCGAGACCTCTCGGTGGAGATCCACCGGTCGGGTCGCACCGTGCGCCCCGTGACGGGCGTCGACCTCGTGCTGAGCCGCGGGGAGACCCTCGGCATCGTCGGCGAGACGGGCTCTGGCAAGTCGATGACGGGTCTCGCCGTGATGGGCATGCTGCCCGGCGGTGGCCGCATCACGAGCGGCTCGATCGACTTCGACGGCACCGAGCTGGTCGGTCTCGGCGCCGCCGAGTACCGGGCGATCCGCGGCAACGACATCTCGATGGTCTTCCAGGACTCGATGACCTCGCTCAACCCCACGCGCAACATCGGAGACCAGGTCGCCGAACCCCTGCTGCTGCACCGCGGGCTCTCGAAGAGGGCGGCGCGGAAGAGGGCGGAGGAGATGCTCGCACTCGTCGGCATCCCCCGTCCGTCCGAGCGTATGGGCGACTTCCCTCATCAGCTGTCCGGCGGCATGCGTCAGCGCGTGATGATCGCGATGGCGCTGATCTGCGAACCCCGTGTGCTCATCGCGGATGAGCCGACCACGGCCCTCGACGTCACGATCCAGGCGGAGATCCTCGAGCTGCTGAGCGGGCTCAAGCAGCAGCTCGGCATGGCCATGATCCTCGTGACGCACGACATGGGCGTCGTCGCGCGGCACGCCGATCGCGTCGGCGTGATGTACGGAGGGCGCCTGGTGGAGACCGGAGCCACCCCCGATCTCTTCCGCCACACCCGCCACCGCTACACGCACGCGCTGCTGTCGTCGATCCCCTCGCAGGCGCAGGACAAGGACGTGGAGCTGTTCAGCATCCCCGGCTCGCCTCCGGACCCGGCAGAACCGCAGGTCGGATGCCGCTTCGCCGCCCGCTGCGCCGCGGCGACCGACCAGTGCCGCACCGACACGCCCGTCTCCGTCGCAGGCCCGGGGGAGGGGCACGTGTTCTCCTGCTGGAACCCGGTGACGACCGTGTCGGAGACGGCCGTGCAGCGTCGATTCGCCGCGCAGGAGCCGCGGCCGGAGACCGCGGTGCCGCGCCTCCGCGTCGTCGACCTCCGCAAGGAGCATCCGGTGTCGGCCCAGGGACTGTTCGGACGCAAGCGCTCCGTCAAGGCCGTCGCCGGCGTGAGCTTCGAGGTGAGAGCGGGGGAGGCGTTCGGCCTGGTCGGCGAGTCCGGCTGCGGCAAGTCGTCCCTCGGGCGGATGCTCGTGGCTCTCGATCGCCCGACCTCGGGAGAGGTGCTGCTCGACGGTGCCCGCGTCTCCGGTCTCGGGTCGAGGCAGCTGGGACCGCGTCGCGCGAAGCTGCAGATGATGTTCCAGGACTCGCACGCGTCCCTCGACCCGAAGATGCGCATCGACGACATCCTGCGGGAGCCGCTGGTCATCCAGGGCGTCGGCACTCCGGCCGAGCGCACCGAGAAGGCGCTGGCGTCGCTCGCGAGCGTGGGCCTGGGCGCCTCGATCATGGAGCGCTACC
This sequence comes from Microbacterium sp. NPDC012755, assembly GCF_042901325.1. Taxonomy (NCBI): domain Bacteria; kingdom Bacillati; phylum Actinomycetota; class Actinomycetes; order Micrococcales; family Microbacteriaceae; genus Microbacterium; species Microbacterium sp. NPDC012755. The sequence continues at coordinate 2,167,220 of NZ_JBIBCT010000001.1, forward strand.
CTCATGAGCTCTCCGGAGGGCAGCGGCAGCGCATCGGCCTCGCCCGCGCCCTCGCGCTCGACCCCGATGTGCTCGTCGCCGATGAGCCGGTGAGCGCCCTCGACGTGTCGATCCGCTCGCAGGTGCTGAACCTCATGCGCACGATCCAGCGGGAGCGCGGCCTCTCCAGCGTCGTCATCTCGCACGACCTCGCCGTCGTGCGCTACCTCGTCGACAGGGTGGGCGTGATGTACCTCGGCGCCCTGGTCGAGGTGGGCGAGACCGAGGAGGTCTACGCCCGCCCCGCTCACCCCTACACGGCCGGTCTCCTCGCCGCGGTCCCCGTGGCTGACCCCGACCTCGTGGAGACGCCGGTCGAGCGGGTGCGGGGCGAGCTGCCCAGTCCGCTCGATCCGCCCAGCGGATGCCGCTTCCGCACCCGCTGCCCCCTGGCGACGGAGCTGTGCGCGAGCGTGGAGCCGACGCTCGAGGCCGTCGGGGCCGACCACGGGGTCGCCTGCCACTTCCCCCTGCAGCCGAAGCTCCGGAAGACCGGTTCGCCCGCTGAGGAGGCGCACGCATGATCTGGTTCGTCGCCCGCCGGGTGCTGGTGTCCCTCGCGGTGCTGCTGGGCATCTCGCTCGTCGTGTTCCTCATGCTGCATCTGATCTCCGACAGCCCCGGACGCGCGGTCCTCGGTCAGCAGGCCACGCAGGCGGCCGTCGACGCGTTCAACCGCGAGAACGGCTACGACCGCCCCGTGCTCATCCAGTACGCCGACTACCTGCTGCAGCTGCTGCAGGGCGACCTCGGACGCTCGTACAAGCTCAACGAGGAGGTCGGCACCCTCCTGCTCCAGAACGCGCCGCGCAGCGCGATGCTCTCGCTGTGCGGTCTGGTGCTGGCCCTCGTGATCGCGATCCCGCTCGGCATCCTGCAGGCGGTCCGTCGGGGGCGCTTCGTCGACAGAGCCGCGACGTCGGTGTCGTACCTGCTGTACGCGACGCCGTCGTTCCTCATCGCCCTGGTGCTCATCGGCGTCTTCAGCCAGACCGTCCCGCTGTTCCCCGCCGAGGCGTCGCAGTCGACCTCGCCGTGGGTCGTGTTCACCGACACGAGGGCGATGGCGCTGCCGCTGATCACCCTCGCGATCACGAACATCGTGGTGTTCGCGCAGTACCAGCGCTCCTCGGCCCTGGAGCAGCTCGGCATGGACTACATCAAGGTCGCGCGGGCGAAGGGCGCCTCCGAGCGCATCGTGCTCACCCGGCACCTGCTGCGCAACGCGATCACCCCGATCATCACGCTCGTCGGCGTGCTGATCCCCACCCTCCTCGCGGGCAATCTCATCGTCGAGGCGGTCTTCAACTACCCGGGACTCGGGCTGCTCTTCCTGAACAGCCTCCACCGAGAGGACTATCCGGTGCTGCTGGCATACACGCTCATCGGCGGTGCGCTCACCGTCGCAGGGAACTTCGTGGCCGACCTCGTCGTCGCCCGCGCCGACCGCCGGATCGAGTTGGGAGCATGAGCACGGCACGCGCGGAGATCGCGGCCGAGGAGCTCCCCGTCCTCGCCACGCGCAACCCCCTCTCGCGCTCCGCGGTGCTGAAGGCGCTGTGGCGCAACAAGCCGGGCATGGCGGGGGTGTTCATCCTCGTCGGCCTGGTGCTGTTCTGCTACCTCGGACCGCTCGTGTACCCCACGAACCAGACCGACGTCGACCTCCTCAACGCCGCGCTCGCCCCGGGGGAGGGCTTCCCGCTCGGCACCGACAGCAACGGCTTCGACGTGCTCGGCCGGCTCATGCAGGGCGGTCAGGTGTCGCTGCAGATCGGCCTGCTCGCCGCGCTGTTCGCCACCACGCTCGGCACGATCTACGGAGCGGTCGCCGGCCTCGTCGGCGGTGTCGTCGACGGCATCATGATGCGCGTCGTCGACGTGCTGCTGTCGATTCCGTTCCTGTTCTTCGTGCTCATCATCGCTGCGCGGTTCACGGCCACGCCGCTCACCCTCAGCCTCGTGATCGGCGGCTTCTCCTGGCTCGTCGCGGCGCGGCTGATCCGCGGCGAGGTGCTGTCGCTCCGTGTCAGGGAGTTCGTGTCGGCCGCGCGCCTCATGGGTGCGAGCAACCGGCGCCTGATCTTCAGCCACCTCATCCCGAACACCTTCGGGGTGATCATCGTGAACCTGACGTTCCAGGTCGCCGACTCGATCATCGTGCTCGCCGCTCTCGGCTATCTCGGCTTCGGCCTGAGCTATCCGGTGACAGACTGGGGCAGTCAGCTCTCCAGCGGGGTGACGTTCCTCGCGGCGGACTACTGGTGGCTGATCTACCCGGTCGGAGCGTGCATCGTGCTCACCGTGCTGGCGCTGAACCTGCTCGGCGACGCGCTCCGCGACGCGATCGAGCACCGATCCCTGTGAACCCCGGCGGGGCTGTGTAGGCCTCGACGGATCACGCCCCGCGATTCTGTCGGGATCCCTGAACGCCCGACATCGGGGATGCTGCACTCTCGGAGCATCGGACCTCTGCACCACCCGATCGGTCCGACCACCATCTCAACCCGAACGAGGAGCACCGCACATGTCGCAGGTTCCGCGGAGGCGAGCACGCCTCCTTCTCGCCCTGGCCACGGCCGGGGTGCTCGCACTGACCGGCTGCACCGGCACGAGCTCGCAGGTCGATACGGCGTCGTACGACAAGATCCCCGAGGCGAGCAGCTCGCACGTCGACGGGGGCGTCGTCACGATCGCGTTGACGCCGGGCCTCACCCCGAACTACATCTACCCGTTCCCGCCCGCCGAGGCCGGCGGAACGGTGATCGGCTACGACCTCATGTGGCGTGCGCTGTACCGCACCAGCCTCGAGGGTGAGCCCTTCGATGAGGCGACCAGCCTCGCCGAGGCGCCGGTCGTCAGCGACGACGGTCACACCGCCACGATCACGCTGAAGGACTACACCTGGTCCAACGGCAAGCCCGTCACCGCCGACGACGTCGTGTTCTCCTTCGACCTCCTCAAGGCGGCGATCGCCGACAGCCCCGCGAACTGGAGCTTCTACACGCCGGGGCAGTTCCCCGACGGCGTGACGGCGACGGCGGCGGATGCGCACACGCTCACCCTGACCTTCGAGACGCCGTACAACCCGTCGTACCTGGTGTCGCTCCTGCAGCTGCTCTACGTCATGCCGTCCGCCGACTGGAGCATCGCCGAGACCGGCGGGCCCGTGCTCGACTTCCGCGACCCCGCGAACGCCACGGCGATCTACCACTACCTCACCGCGCAGTCGTCCGACCAGTCGACGTTCGCCACGAACCCGCTGTGGCAGGTCGTGAACGGCCCGTACCGGCTGTCGGCGTTCGAGCCGACGACGGGGTCGTTCTCCCTGACGCCGAACGAGGAGTACGCGGGCCCGGGGGACTCGACCATCGAGCGCGTCGACTTCAAGGCGTTCACCTCGGCTGCGGCGATCTACAACCAGTACGAGGCGGGCACGCTCACGGTCGGCCGACTGGACGCCAGCTACGCCTCGAAGATCGACGAGCTGAAGAAGAAGGGCTACAACGTGTACGGCGCCCCGTCGCCGGCCCGGTTCGACGGCCTCGTCCTCAACTTCGCGAACACCGTCGACAACTTCGACAAGGTCATCGCGCAGCTCTACATCCGCCAGGCGCTGCAGCACTCGATCGACCAGGCCGGGTACATCAAGAGCCGCGGCATCCACAGCGGCACCGCCACGGAGAACTACAGCACGGGCGGTCTGAACTCGGCGTACCCGCCGGAGTTCGGCGACGAGGCGACGTACCCCTTCGACCCGAAGGCGGCGGAGAAGCTGCTCACCGATCACGGCTGGAAGGTGGATGCCGAGAAGGGCACGACCTGCGTCAAGCCGGGCACCGGCGACGACGAGTGCGGAGAGGGGATCCCCGAAGGGCAGAAGATCACCTTCACGATCGCCTCCGCCAACGAGCCCGCCTACGTGGGCGCTCGGGATCTCGCGTTCGTCTCCCAGCTCAAGAAGCTCGGCATCGAGGCGAAGATCGTGACGAAGTCGCTGAACTACATGTACGAGAACTACGGCAACAGCTACGCGCCGGACAACGCCGACGAATGGGCCATGCAGGACTTCGGCGCCTTCGTGCAGACCGCGTACCCGACCAGCAACAACGCCTTCAACACGGGCGGCAGCTTCAACCTGGGCAGCTACAGCAATCCCGAGGCCGACGCGCTGATCGAGGCGAGCACGTTCGGTTCAGACCCGACCGCGCTCAGCGCCGAGGTCACGATGCTGTCGAAGGACCTTCCGGTGCTCTTCTTCCCGACGCCCGACAACCTGATCGTCTGGAAGGACACGCTGTCGGGTCGTCCCTCGACCTTCCGATCGCTCCTGAAGTTCGTCTACTCTCCGGAGCAGTGGTACTTCACCGAGAAGCAGTAGGGACCCGCCGATGAGCGCGCAGACCGCCGCATACGCGCAGCCGATCCCCGAGATCGACCTCGCGCATCCGGAGCTCCCCGGCTCCGCCGCGATCGGCGCGCTCATCGGCGCGTCCAGGGTGGTCGCGCTCGGCGAGGGCGCCCACAGCATCGTCGAGTTCACGGCCTACGGTGACGCCTTCCTGCGCACCCTCGTGCGCGATCACGGCGTCACGGCGTTCGTGATGGAGTCGGGCTTCGCCGAGGGGCTTCTCGTGGACGAGTGGATCCGCGGCGGCCCCGGCGCCGTGCAGGACATCGCCAGGGAGGGCATCACCTACCGCTTCGGGGAATCGGAGTCGCTCTGGCGGCAGCTGGAATGGATGCGGGAATGGAACGCCGCAGGCGGCGGCATCCGCTTCTACGGAATGGACCTGCCCGGCTCCTCCACCTCGCCGGGGCCAGCTGTGCGCGCCTGCCTCGCCCGGATCCCGGCGCGCGACGGCGACGAGGAGCTGCAGCGCCTTGCCGACCTCGGCGGCCGCACGGAGGCCGCCATCGCCTACGCCTCGATGTCGGACGGGCAGCGCACGGAGTTCGCGGAATCCCTGCGCGCACTGATCGCCCGGGTCCGTGAAGACGGCGACGAGATCGCGCTGCGCTGCGCCGCGTCGATCGACGCGTATCTCGCGGAGCTCGACGGGGACGACGACGCGGGCCCCTACCCCCGCGAGACGTTCATGGCCGAGACCGTCGAGTGGATCGCCGCGCGCGAGGAGAGGATCCTCGTCTACGCGCACAACGGCCACGTCCGCCGCACCCCGCTCGACGGGAGGCCCATGATGGGCGCCCTCCTCTCTTCCGCACTCGGGGCGGACCTCCGCGTCATCGGCATGACGTACGGCGCCGGCCCCGTGGTGACCTTCACGCAGCGCTCGCCGCGGCCCTTCGACTGCGACGTCTCGCTCGGTCAGCGCGGCACCGCGCCAGGATCGATCGAGGAGCGGCTGGACGCGATCGGAGCGGATGCCGTGCTCGTGGATCTCTCTCGCGCCGACGCGGCCCTTCTCGACGGCGTCGAGGGGATGCTGGCAAGCGGGAGCCTGGAGCGGGTCGACGACTTCCCCGCGAGCTTCGACGCCCTGCTCCACCTGCACCGGGTCCGCCCGACCCCCGGCGCCTTCGAGCGGCTGCGCGCGGAGTTCGATGCTCCAGGGCGGTCGGAGGCATGAGCCGGATCTATCCGCCGACGCGCACGGTCGACGTCGTCGAGGAGGTCGCGGGCATCCCGATCCCTGATCCCTACCGATGGCTCGAGGCGGACAGCGCGGAGGTGCACGACTGGCAGCGCGCGCAGGCCGAGCTCGCGATCGCGACGATCGACGCCGGCGGACGGAGGGATGCCGCGCTGGCGCTGATCGAGCGGCACGAGCTCGGATCCCGTCCCGAGCTTCCGCGGCACGGCGGAGGTCGATGGTTCCGGGTGGAGAGCGGGGCGGTCGTCGTGAGCGACGAGCCGTACGGCGCCGGCAGGGCGCTGGTCTCGCTCGCGCTGTTCGACGAGCCCGGGCGCCCCGCCGTGCTCTCGTGGTTCGCGCCGTCGCCCGATGGCGAGGTGCTCGCCCTCGGCGTGTGCACCGACGGCAGCGAGCACAACACGATCCGTCTCGTCGACGTCGCCACCGGAGTGCTGCGCGCTGACGCTCCGCCCGAGGTGCTGCACAGCTCGTGGGCCGGAGGGGTCTCCTGGCTGCCCGACGGCTCGGGGTTCTTCTTCCTCGCGCTCGCCGGGACCGCCGAGGGCTTCCGTCAGGTCGTGTACCGTCGCGCACTCGGCGAGAGAGGGGCATCCTCCGTCGAGGAGATCCCCGTTCGCGACGGCTCGCGGGAGTACACCCGCATCCAGTTCTCCGCCGACGGACGCTGGGCGGTCGCGAGCCATCGCGTGGGAACCCCAATCCCGGTCGCCGTGAGGGACCTGCACGCGGGCACGCCGTGGCGGGCCTTCATCCACGACTGCGCCGACACGATCGCCGGGCACATCGTCGGCGACGAGTACATCGCCGTCACAGATCACGGTGCGGCGCGCGGCCGGGTCGTCGCGATTCCGCTCGATGCACCGGCGCCCGAGGACCCGGCGTCCTGGCGCGTGCTCGTCCCCGAGGGAGACACGGTGCTGCGCTCCCTGACCCCGGTGGGAGGGCATCTGTACCTCAGCGGCTTCGCCGACACGGCCGCGCGCGTGCGCGTGCTGCGCGCCGACGGCTCCGACGCTGGCGCCGTGCCGCTCCCGGCGGACGGCGCTCTGGGCGGTGCGTTCTTCCCGCTCACCGGTCTCGACCCCGACGACGGCAGCGGCGAGTTCCTCTTCACGTTCTCGACCCTCACGACGTCGTGGGGTGCGTACCGGCACCGCCCTGGAGCGGTCGGGATCGACCAGCTCCTCGCCCCGCTGGTCGCCGTCGACGCCGAGGTCGAGTACGTCTGCGCGACGGCCCCCGACGGCACGCCGATCCCGTACCACGTGGTGCGTCCGGCCGGCGGGGCGACAGGACCGGCCCCCGCGCTGATCTCCGCATACGGAGCTGCGGGCATCCCCACCCTGCCGAAGTACCAGCTCGACCTCGCGGCGTTCGTCGCGGCGGGGGGCACGTTGATCCAGGCCTACCTCCGCGGCGGCGGCGAGTTCGGCCGCGACTGGTTCCGCGGCGCCGACCGGGAGCGGAGAGGCGTGCGCGACGGCGATCTCCGCGCCGTCGCCGACGACCTGATCGCCAGAGGGATCAGCGCACCGCGGATGCTGGCGCTGACGGGCGGATCCGACGGCGGGCTGATGTGCGGTGTCGCCGTGACGACCGCTCCGCAGCTGTGGCGCGCCGTGCTGCCGCGGTCGCCGCTGCTCGACCTCATCGGCGGCATCCGCATCCCCTACCTCGAGTTCGTGATCCGCAAGGCGTGGGGCGACCCCGACGACCCCGTCGACGTCGAGCGGCTGCGCCGTTCGTCTCCGTACGAGCGCGTGGTCGAGGCGGAGTACCCGCTCGTCTACGTGCAGGCGGGGGCCACCGATCCCCGGTGTCCTCCGGCGCAGGCGCGCAAGTTCGTCGCGAGGATGCAGGCCGCGCAGCGCGGCGACGCGCCCGTCCTGCTGCACGTCTTCGAGAACGCCGGTCACGGCGCGGGCACGAGCCCCGAGGTGCTGCGGGCGCAGGATGCCGAGTGGCTCGCGTGCCTGATGGGCGCGCTCGGACTCAGCGCTCGGTCGTGATCGCCAGCAGGCGCAGCTGCAGCTGCACGGCGAAGCGCGCGTTCGGATCGTCGAGATCGAGCCGCCCGACCTCGGCGACGCGGCGCAGCCGGTAGCGGAACGTGTTCTGGTGCACGAACATCGCGGCGGACGCCAGCGTCACGTCGCCCATCGCATCGAGCCACGCGCGCAGCGTGTCGACGAGGCTCGCCTGGTGCGAATCGTCGTAGGCCATGAGGCGCGCGAGCGGACCGGACGGCACATCCCGGGACGAGCCGGCGAGCTCCAGGAGCAGCGATTCGGCGTGCACGTCCTCCAGACGGGCGACCTGCCGCTCGGCGACTCCGGCCCGCAGCACGCGGAGGGCGCGATCGGCGCTGGAGCGGGAGCGGGGGAGCTGCGCGGTCTCCTGCACCACGCTGCCGATGCCGATGAACGGCTGCTGCGAGGAGCGCACCCTGGTGAGGAACTCGTTCGCGAGGCGCACGGCGCTCTCCTCGGCATCCGTCGTCGTCGCGGTCACCGGCAGCACGCCGTAGGCGACCTCGCCGATGAGCCCGACCGTCGAACGGGGATGCGCGAACAGCAGATGCACGGAGAAGGCGTCGGCGACGCGCTTGCGCTCAGCGGCGAGAGCGGCGTGGGGCAGCTGATCGGTCGCCGGCGCGTGCAGCGAGAGGGCGAGCACGACCGCGGGCTCCTCGCGGAGGCCGAGTCGGCGGGCGGCTTCCGCGGCGGTCGGGCCGCCGTCGAGCACGCTGCGCAACTGATCGGCCCGCAGTCGCCGCTCCACGTCGGCATCCGTGCGCTGCCAGACCATGTGCATCGCGACGAGCTTCGCCGAGTCGCGGAGCACGCGCACATGCTCCTCGCTGAGCGGCGCGGGAGAGGCGACCCAGATCGTCCCGAGCACCTCGTCGCCGGCCCGCACGGCCATGACGGTGCGGCGGCTGTCGGCGGTCTCGCTCGACGGCGCCACCTCCACGGGGTCGTCGCTGCGGCTGATCTCCTGGAAGACGCCGGTCTCCTCCAGCAGGCGGGTGTAGTGCGGGGGGAGCTGCCTGCCCCGGGGCGCCGCGCTCTCCTGCGCGTGCGAGAACGCCAGCAGCTGGGAGTTGCGGTCCTCGATCGTGACGGGCGCCTCGAGCAGGGCTGCGATCGCGTTGGCCATCGCGAAGAGGTCGCCGGCGAGGATGCCGCCGAACGTCACAGGGCGCGCGTCGTCTGGGCCCCCGGGGGTCATCAGGGCGCGGAACAGGCCGGCCAGGTGAGCCCAGGTGGTGCCGGGGGAGAGCGAGAAGAGCACGACACCCGCGCGGTGCGCCGCGGCACGGAGCTCGTCGTCGGCGGCGAAGGGCGCGCGCACGACGAGACCGGCCGCCCCGCTGAGCCCGAGCCGCGTGAGCACCTGCACGACGTCGTCGCTCTGCTCGAGGCCGACGCCGAGCACGATCGCGTTGCGCGGGGCCTCCGGCTCGTCTCGGGGGTCGTGGATCGCCACCGCCTCGATCGTGCGGTCGGCGCTGACCTCTCCGGCGACGACCTCGAGCAGGGTGCCACCGAGCTCCTCCATGACGTGCACGAGGCTCGCCTGGGGCCGGTGGTTCATCGCGGCTCGCATTCTTGTGAGGCTAGCACCGCGCACCGGGCGTTCATCGGACCGGGACCCACTGCCGCGACACCGTGAAGCGGGCGAGCGCGTCGGGGTCGGGGGATACGCCGATCCCCGGGCCGGTGGGCACCGCGAGGTGCCCGTCCACGAGTCGGAACGGCTCCGTGATGTCCTCGGCGAAGTAGCGCTCGGAGGCCGACGTGTCGCCGGGGAGCGTAAAGCCGGGGAGGGCGGCGAGGGCGACGTTGGCGGCCCGGCCGACGCCGGTCTCCAGCATCCCTCCGCACCACACGGGCACCCCGTGCGCAGCGCAGACGTCGTGGATGCGTCGGGCCTCCAGATAGCCGCCCACGCGCCCGGCCTTGATGTTGACGATGCGGCAGGCGCCCAGTTCGATCGCGGTCGCCGCGGCTCTGGCCGACACGATGGACTCGTCGAGGCAGATGGGCGTCGCGAGACGGCGCCCCAGCATCGCGTGGCCGAGCAGGTCGTCGGCCGGCAGCGGCTGCTCGACCAGCGAGAGGTCGAAGTCGTCGAGGGCGAGGAGGTCGTCGATGTCGCTGCGCTCGTAGCTCGCGTTCGCGTCGACCTGCAGCATGATGTCGCCGAACCGCTCGCGCACCGCGCGCACGGGCTCCACGTCCCACCCCGGCTCGATCTTCAGCTTGATGCGCAGGTAGCCGTCGGCGAGGTACCCGTCGACGGTGTCGAGGAGCTCGGGGATCGAGTCGGCGATGCCCACGGAGACCCCGGAGGCGACGGAGCGCCGCACCGCGCCGAGCGCGTAGGAGAGGGGGATGCCGCGGGCCTTCAGGTCCGCGTCCAGGATCGCGGTCTCCAGCGCGGCCTTCGCGAGGCGGTTCTCCTTGAAGGCCGAGAGCGCAGGGGCGACGCTGTGCGCGTCGAGGTCGGGCGCTGCGGCGAGAGCGGGGATGAGGTGCCGTGCGAGCACATCCGCGACGCCGTGCGTGTGCTCGCCGGAGTAGAGCGGCGCTTCGCTGGCCCCGCTCTCGCCCCAGCCCTCGGCCTCGTCGGTGACCGCGCGCAGCAGCAGGGTCTCGCGCACGGCCTCGGTGCCGAACGAGGTGCGGAAGGCACCCACCAGCGGCATCGCGATGTGGAGGATCTCCACGCCTTCGAGCTTCATGAGAACTCCGTTCTGTCGACCGGCTCGCGGTCGACGATGTACCAGCCGGCGCGGTCGAATCCGCGCACGGTCGCTCCCTCCGCGATGAGGGCGCCGAGGGTGCGCCTGATCGCCAGGCGCCAGTCGGCCGCCCTCCGCGGGTCCTGCTCGCGCATCGCCTCCATGTCGGCGGGCACGGCGATGAGCACGGTCGCGGCGTCCGTGCGCCCGTCGACGGGGCGCTCGTCGCCGTCGACGCTGAGGCCGATCGCGGCATCGGTCTCGTCCGCGATGCTCGACAGACGCGGGTGCCCGCTCGCCGCGGCGACGGATGCCGGAGCCGTCAGCGACCACCTCGCCATCACGCGGTCGGTGATGTCGTCGCGGTTGATCGCGTCGTCCATCGTGCCGTACAGGTCGGGGAGGTAGGCGCCGACGCCGGCGCCGAGCTTGCCGAGGTTGAAGTAGGCGTTGCGGCGGATCAGCGGGTCGAAGGTCCAGGTGATCGTCTCGGCGCCGTGGTGCAGCGCCCACGCCCGCTGGTGGAGCTTGAGCGCGAAGCCGATGCCGGAGCCGCGGGTGCGGGGCAGCGCTCCGGCGATGTGGCTGTGCAGGCGCCGCTCGGCGGGCGGTGCGAAGAAGCCGAGGCATGCGGCGGCGAGACCGTGCTCGTCGAAGGCGCCGCTGACGTAGCCGCCCGCCGCGCGCATCGCGCTGAGCATGTCGGCGGTCACCGGCGGGTTGCGCTCCCCGGTGCGCCAGACCTGCTCGATCAGGGTGCGCACCGCCGCGTGCTCGTCGATGTCGTCGATGAGGCGGATGCGCAGACCCGACGCGTGCTCCGCGGCGAGGGCGTCGGCGTCCGCCCGCTCCGAGATCGTCATCGCCGTGCCGTCTCGGCGGCGCGGACGGCGTGCTCGTCCTGCAGCAGGTCGGCGACCAGCGCCGTCAGCAGGCGGGTGCGGTCGGGCAGCTCGGCCACGATCACGTGCTCGTCGTCGGCGTGCGCGCCGCCGCCGACGGCGCCGAGCCCGTCGAGGGTCGGCGTGCCGACGCCGGCCGTGAAGTTGCCGTCGGACGCCCCGCCGACCGCGATCGACTCCAGGGGGCGGATGCCGAGGCGCTCCGCGATCCCGCGGGCGCGGTCGAAGAGCGCCGCAGAGGCGTCGGCCTGCAGGGGAGGGCGGTTGATGCCGCCCTCGACCGTGATGACGGCGCCGTGGATGCGGGGTGCGAGCGCGAGCATCGCCTCGTGGGTGCGCTGCTGCTCGCGCGCGGAGCGGGCGCGAACGTCGACCATGAACGACGCGTGCGCGGGGACGGTGTTCGAGGTCGTGCCGCCGCGCATGCGCGTGGGGGTGACGGTGGTGCCGAGGTCGGGAGCCGCGAGATCGGCGACGGCCTGGATCTGATGCGAGAGCTCGATCGTCGCGTTGACGCCCTGCTCCGGCTCGAGGCCGGCGTGGGCCGCGCGCCCCGTGACGTGCACCTCGTAGCGGGAGACGCCCTTGCGCTCGGTCTTGAGCGCGCCGCCGGGGCCGGCGGCTTCGAGCACGAGGGCCGCAGCGCACCGGGCGGCCTCCTCCTCGATGAGGGAGCGCGAGGTGTGCGAGCCCGGTTCTTCGTCGCCGGTGATCAGCAGGGTCACGCCGTCGAGGTCGTCGAGGGCGGCGAGCGCATGGAACGCGATCACCAGGCCCGCCTTCATGTCGAAGGAGCCGGGGCCACGGAGCACGCCGTCCTCGACGTCGGCGGGGTGGGTGACGATCGTGGAGAGCGGCCAGACGGTGTCGTGATGGCCGAGCAGAAGAACCTTCGCGCCCCCGCCGAAGCGCCACCGCAGGTGCGTGCAGCCGTCGAGCACGATGCGCTCCGGATCGGCGCCGAGAAGCCGCGCGCCCAGGGCGGCGACGGCATCCGCGCTCCGGGAGACCGCGACGAGATCGTCGGACGGGGACTCGCACCGCACCAGGTGCTGGATGTCCGCGATCATGGCGGCGGTGCGTTCTGGCATCGCTGCTCCCTTGCTGTGGCATGCCGATTCCCTGCGGATCCATCCTGCGACGCTGCCGACGCGAGAGTGCTGTCGGAACGACCGAACGCGACGGCCTCCGTTGGTCGGGCTCGATGGATGAAAGGTCCTTTTCGAAGAGTTCGGAATTCCTCTTGTGCTCAGCTTGTTCACAGGAATAGGCTGGAGGGCTTCGCGCCGACCGGCCGACGCCACCGAGCCCCTGAGGAGGACACCATGACCACGATCGCCACCGCGCGGATCGCAGCTCTCGGCTCGACCCCGGCGCGCCCGCTCTTCATCTAGAGCCACCCGCCTCTCCGCATCGGACGCCCGGACTCTCAGAGTCCGTCTCACGCGCCCGCCCCGTTCAGCAACCGCTTTCCATACGAAACTCGTCTGAGAGACATGTCTTCCTCGTCTTCATCGCAGAACATCTCGCACTCGTCCTCCCTGTCCACGCCGGCGGCGCTGTGGCGTCTCAAGCCCTTCGTCAAGCCGGTCATCTGGCGACTCGCCGGCGGTGCCGCGAGCGCGCTCGCCGCGGCGATCATCGCCCTGATGATCCCCATCGTCCTCGAGCAGATCATCCGCGGTCCGGTGCAGTCCGGCGACCTCGGCGCCATCGGCTGGGGCGCGCTCGCCGTGTTCGGTCTCGCCGTCGGCGAGGCCGTGATGGTGTGGCTGCGTCGCCAGTTCGTGCTCAACCCCGCCACCGAGGTCGAGTACAAGATGCGCACCGACCTCTACTCGCGCCTGCAGACGCTGCCGGTGGCGTTCCACGACCGCTGGCAGTCGGGACAGCTGCTCAGCCGCATGATGCAGGACATCGGCCTCATCCGCCGCTGGCTCGCGTTCGGCCTCGTGCTGCTCGTCGTCAACGTCCTCACGATCATCATCGGCTCGGTGCTGCTTTTCCGCTGGCACTGGCTGCTCGGCACGATCTTCCTCGTCACGGCCGTCCCGCTCTGGATCCGCGGCTACCTTTTCGAGAAGCGCTACGGGGCGCTCACCCGCCGCAGCCAGGATCAGGCGGGAGACCTCGCCACCAGCGTCGAGGAGAGCGTGCACGGCATCCGCGTGCTCAAGGCCTTCGGTCGGGGCAAGCACGCGCTGAGCCGCTTCAGCCGTCAGGCCGAGACGCTCCGCGAGACCGAGATGAGCAAGGCCGGCGCGATCGCGTCGATCTGGTTCTGGCTCGACCTCATGCCGCAGATCGCGTTCGGCCTCAGCCTGATGTCGGGCATCTGGCTGATCTCGCAGGGCGCCATCGAGGTGCCTGAGCTCTTCGCGTTCTTCGCGATGGCCGTGGTGCTGCGCTGGCCGATCGAGTCGATCGGCTTCCTGTTCTCGTTCATGCTCGACGCCAGGACGGCGACCGACCGCGTGTTCGACATCTTCTCCGAGACGAATTCGATCACCGATCCGGAGCACCCGGTGAGCATCGAGAAGCCGCGCGGCGAGCTCGCCTTCGAGGCGGCCCACTTCCGGTACCAGGATGCGGGGGCCTCGGAGCGCGACCTGCTCGACGGCATCGACCTCGTGCTGCGCCCCGGCGAGACCATGGCCCTCGTCGGGCTCACGGGCAGCGGTAAGACCACGCTCACCACTCTGCCTGCGCGGCTCTACGACGTGACCGGAGGCCGCGTGACGCTCGACGGCGTCGACGTGCGCGACCTCACGCTCGCCGAGTTGCGCCAGCACATCGCGATGGCCTTCGAGGACGCGACGCTGTTCTCGGCATCCGTCCGGGAGAACGTGCTGCTCGGTCGCGCCGACCTCGACGTGCACAGCGAGGAGGCCGAACGCGTGCTGCGCGAGGCGCTCGACGTGGCGCAGGCGGCCTTCGTCGATGCGTTGCCCGAGGGCGTCGAGACCATCATCGGCGAGGAGGGGCTGAGCCTCTCCGGCGGCCAGCGCCAGCGTCTCGCCCTCGCCCGCGCCGTCGCGGCGAAGCCGAAGGTGCTCGTCCTCGACGACCCGCTCTCGGCTCTCGACGTCGACACCGAGGCTCTCGTCGAGGAGGCGCTGCGCCACGTGCTCGCCGACACGACCGCGATGATCGTCGCGCACCGGCCGTCGACGGTCGTGCTCGCCGATCGGGTCGCCCTGCTGGAGGCCGGCCGCATCACGGCCGTCGGCACCCATGCCGAGCTGCTGAAGTCGAGCCGCCACTACCGCCACGTCATCTCCAGCCTGGAGGCCGAGGAAGCGGCGCGGACCGGGACGATCCCCGTCATCCGCGACACGGCGGACGAGATCGACGAGGTCGTGCAGGAGGGGATCCGAGAGGATGCCGCCGCCGACGAAGACCTGATCAGCGAGAAGGAGGTGCAGGCATGAGCTCCGCGATCACCGGAACCCAGGATGAGGACCGCTCCCGCTACACGCGAGAGGAGAGCCAGGCCATCCGCCGTCGTTCGCTGCGGCTGCTCGGCTCGCTCGTCGTGCCGCTGCGCCCGCAGATCGTGCTCGCCGCCGCCGTGCTGGTCGTCTCGACCGCGCTGCAGGTGGCGGGGCCGATCCTCATCAGCATCGGCCTCGACAGGGCGCTGCCCGCCGTGCTCGACCACGCCGACTGGATGCCGACCTTCATGGTCGGTCTCGCCTACCTGTTCGCCGGGCTCTTCGCCGCCGTCCTCATCGCGTGGTACGTGATGATCGCGGCGCGGATCACCCAGGCGGTGCTCCTCGATCTGCGCAAGAGGATCTTCCTGCACACGCAGCGGCTGAGCCTCGAGTTCCACGAGTCGTACACGTCAGGTCGCATCATCTCGCGCCAGACCAGTGACCTCGACTCGATCAAGGAACTGCTCGACGGCGGGCTGAACGAGCTCGTCTCCGGCGTGCTCTTCGGCGTCTTCACCTTCATCGCCCTGTGCGTGTGGGACTGGCAGTCGGGGGTGATCCTCGCGCTCGCCGGCATCCCGCTGTTCTTCCTGATGCGCTGGTTCTACACCCGCTCGCAGCTCGTGTACCGCGAGTCCCGTGTGATCAGCGCCAAGGTGATCGTGCAGTTCGTCGAGACGATGACCGGCATCCGCGCCGTCAAGGCGTTCCGCAAGGAGCCGCGCAACGACGCCGCCTTCCAGAAGGTGGCCGGCGACTACCGCGACGTGAACCGTCGCTCGATGCTGCTGTTCGGCACGTTCGAGCCCGGTCTGATGGGTGTGGCCGCTCTCACGCTCGGACTCGTCGTGCTGTGGGGCGGCATCCGCGTCTCCGACGGCGCGCTGAGCGTGGGTGTGCTGCTCTCGGCCGTGCTGTACGTGCGCAACTTCTTCGCGCCCATGCAGGAGATCGCGATGTTCCTGAACTCCTACCAGTCCGCCACCGCGGCGCTGGAGAAGGTGTCGGGCGTCCTCGAGGAGGTGCCGAGCGTGCCCGATCCCGAGAAGCCGGTCGACCTGTGGGAGTCCCGCGGTCACATCGAGTTCGACGAGGTCACCTTCGGCTACAACGGCGAGAAGACGATCCTGCCGAACTTCTCGCTCGACATCCCCGCCGGGCAGACGATCGCGCTCGTCGGGACCACCGGTGCGGGCAAGTCGACGCTGGCGAAGCTCATCTCGCGGTTCTACGACCCCTCCCAGGGGCGGGTGACCCTCGACGGGGTGGATCTGCGCAAGCTCCACCCCAAGGACCTGCGCCGTGCCATCGTGATGGTGACGCAGGAGGCCTACCTGTTCAGCGGGACGGTCGCCGACAACATCGCGCTCGGCAAGCCCGATGCGACGCTCGACGAGATCCGGGCGGCCGCGCGGGCGGTGGGGGCCGACGAGTTCATCTCGTCCCTCCCCGACGGCTACGGCACCGACGTGAACAAGCGCGGCGGTCGGGTCTCGGCGGGGCAGCGTCAGCTGATCTCGTTCGCCAGGGCATTCCTCGCAGACCCCGCGGTGCTGATCCTCGACGAGGCGACGGCGTCGCTGGACATCCCTTCGGAGCGCCTCATCCAGGATGCTCTGCAGACGCTGCTCAAGGACCGCACGGCGATCATCATCGCCCACCGTCTGTCGACCGTGGCGATCGCCGACCGGGTGCTCGTGATGGAGCACGGCCGCATCATCGAGGACGACACCCCTGCGACGCTGATCGGCGGCACGGGCAAGTTCGCCCAGCTGCATGCGGCCTGGCAGGAGACGCTCGTCTGATCGTCGGCGCCGCCCGGCGCGGCATCCGATCCTCGGACGGACCGCCCCGTGTCGGTGACGGATGCGTCGCGTATTTCGGACGGATGCTCGTTTTTCGGATGATCCACTTCGGATCGTCCGAAAAACGAGCATCCGTCCGATATTCGTTCGCCGAGGGGGCGGGGCTGGAGAGGCGTCAGGAGGGGCCCAGGTGGAGCCCGCGCGCGATGGCCTCGGCGATCAGCGCCTCGACCTCCCACCAGCGATTGATCACCTGCTCGTAGGAGAAGCGGAGCACGGTGTACCCGCGCATCCGCAGTGCGGCGTCGTGGGCGATGTCGCGCGTGCGATCGGCCGAAGAGGAGTGGAAGCTCCATCCGTCGACCTGCACGATCAGGTGTGTGCCGATGACGAAGTCGACGGTGTGGCCGGCGAGCCGCACCTGCATGCGCAGCCGCACGCCCCACGCGCTGAGGCGCACGTGGAAGATGGTCTCGAGCGAGGAGTCCGTGCCGGGGCGCAGGTGGGCGGCGCAGCGCCTTGCCACGGCATCCCGCCATCTGACCTGGCGCAGCGAGTCGATCGAGACGCGCTCGACTCGGGCTGCGCTCTCCCAGATCGCAACCGCCTGATCGAGCGGGAAGCACCGGGCAGCATGGGCGAGCGCGTCCTCCGTGCGTGCGAGCACCCGGCGCGGGCGGGAAGGACCGAGCGACGCGGACCAGTGCGCGACGACCGGGATGCCGGGCGTTGCGGCGTTCGGACGAAGGTGCACGTGCACCTGCTCCGCCGCTCCGGGCGGCACCCACCAGCCTCGGCGCCGCGCGAGCGACACGCACGTGAGTTGCCCTCCCGACTCAGCGGCGCGCACGAGGTCGGACGGGGCATCGTGCAGAGCGATCCATCGTGCCCGGATGCGACGCACGGCGTCCGCTCGGATGGCGGTGCGGATGCGTGACACGGTGAAGCCGGCATCCAGGGCGTCCGCGCGGTGGGCGATGCCATCGCGCTGCCGCAGCCAGGTGATCAGATCCATGGGGATCACTCTGGCGATGTCCGACGCTGCGGCGGGGCGCCGATGGGCGATTGTGGAGAGATCCGGCGTTGCGCCGAAGTGTGAACGAGAGGTCGCGCGGCCGCATTTTCGGACGGATGCCCGTTTCGAGGATGATTCTCTCGGGATCGTCCGAGAAACCGGCATCCGTCCGAAAATCGTGGTGGGGCCGGGCGCACGTCGAGGCCGCACAGGACCTGCGCGCGAGTCGCTGGGTACGATCGAGTCATGGACCCCTTCCTGTTCGTGGCGGAGTGGTGGTGGATCGCGCCGTCAGCCGTCGGCGCGGGGGCCGTCGCCGCGGTCGGGACGATCGGGATGCGTCGCCGCACGCGGAGATCCGGACGCCGTCTCGCCGTGGATGCCGCCCGTCATGACCTGACGACGGCCCAGCGGACCGTGACCGATCGACGGACGGCTCTGAAGCTCGCTCGTGCCGATCACGCCCGCATCGCCGCCGAGCGGAGCGCCCAGCGCGCGAGCGCCGACCAGCTCGCGGGCGCTCGGCGGATCCTGCGGGAGCGGGAGCGCGACCTCAAGGCGGCCCACGCCGATGCCAAGGCGAGCAGGGTGCGGCTCAGCGCTGCGAAGGCGGCGGTTCCTGCGGCATCCGCTCCCCGTCCGCTGGAGATCCTGCGCGCGGAGCACGACGCGATCGTCGCCCGCTGGATGCGCTACGAGACCGACCCCGCCCTGCAGATCACCTACCCCGCGATGACCGACGTCAAGCAGCCGTCGACAGCGGCCTACCTGCGCGCGGCCGGCCGGGCGAACGAGCTGCGTCGTGCGGTCGAGCATCGCGCGACGCCGGCCGACTTCTCGGCCTACCGCCAGGCGGTCTCTGATCTCGAGCGCGCCTTCGAGGCTGCAGAGCACAGAGCTCACGTCCTCGTGGGGGAGTCGCCGACCGCAGCGGCCTGGCAGGACGCAGCGCAGGACGTGCTCGCGCGTTCCGCCGATGCGATCGATCGCGCGGCGGGGGCGGCGGCATCCGTCATCGCCGCGTGGACGACGCGCGGTCGCCGCGACGACCGCTGAGCCGGTCCGTACTGCCGTCCGAGCACCGCGCGCAGGATGACGCGCCGACGATGCGTCACCGCCGGTCTAGGGCGACGGAGTCTCGATGGGGGAGGGGATTCGAGACCCCGCCGCCGGTCTAGGAGGTGATCCGGATCTCGCCGACGACCTCGGCGTAGGCGGTCTCACCGACCGGAGTGAAGCCGACGCGAAGGAAGAACGCCTCGGGTCCGCCGTCGCCGGCCTCGTAGATCACGTTGACGTGGTCGAATCCGCGCGCGCGTGCCTCTTCGATGAGCTTCTCGACCGCGAAGCGGCCGACGCCCTTGCCCTGGCCCTCTGCATCGACGTTGATGCGCCACAGCACGGAGCGGAAGTGCTCCTCGGGGGCCTCGGGGTCGAAGTTGGCACTGACGAAGCCGACGACGGTATCGCCGTCGAGGATCACGCGCTGCCAGGAGGTCTTCGGGTTCATCACCGTCGCCGCGATCCCGTACGAGACCGGGGCGAGGAACTGCTCCTGTCCGGGCTTGAGCGACAGGTTGTTCACGGCGACGATCGTCGCGGCGGAGAGTTCGACCATGCGCAGTTCGGACATGATCCCAGGCTAACCCCTCGCGGGCGCACGCACACGCAGCCGGGACACATTTCCCATCGACGGACGGATGCCGGACCCGGCGGACAGCGGGCGCAGGGTCGCTCAGGTATCTTGGTATCGAGACAAATCACCCCGTGAACGGAGAACCTCCCGGTGACCGACGACGCCATCATCTACACGCACACAGACGAGGCTCCGGCACTCGCCACGGCTTCCCTCCTCCCGATCATCAAGGCCTTCACCGGCCAGGCGGGAATCGAGGTCGAGACCCGCGACATCTCGCTCTCCGGTCGCATCCTCGCCGCCTTCCCCCAGAAGCTCGCTCCCGAGCAGCAGGTGGGAGACGCTCTCGCAGAGCTCGGCGGCCTCGCGACCCTGCCCGAGGCGAACATCATCAAGCTGCCGAACATCTCGGCATCCATCCCGCAGCTCAAGGGCGCCATCGCCGAACTGCAGGCCGCGGGCTACGACATCCCCGACTTCCCCGACGAGCCGAGCTCGCTGGAGGAGAAGGACGTCCGCGCCCGCTACGACCGCATCAAGGGCTCCGCAGTCAACCCCGTGCTGCGCGAGGGCAACAGCGACCGCCGCGCCCCGCTCGCGGTGAAGAACTACGCCAAGAAGCACCCGCACCGCAACAAGCCGTTCGCCGAGGGCTCGAAGACCCGCGTCGCCACGCTGGGCCACGACGACTTCAAGCACAACGAGCGCTCCTGGGTCGCCGCCCACGACGACGTGCTCAGCTTCCGCCACACGGCCGCTGACGGCACCGTCACGGTGCTGAAGGAGGGACTGAAGGTCCTGCCGCGCGAGATCATCGACGCGACGTTCCTCTCGGCATCCGCACTCGACGCCTTCCTCGCGGAGACGCTCGAGACGGCGAAGGCCGACGACGTGCTGTACTCGGTGCACCTCAAGGCCACCATGATGAAGGTCAGCGACCCGATCATCTTCGGCCACGTCGTGAAGGCGTTCTTCGCCGACGTGTTCGACCAGTACGGCGAGCAGCTGGCGGCCGCGGGCCTGAACGCGAACGACGGACTCGGCTCGATCCTCGCCGGACTCGCGAATGTCACGGGCGGCGCCGAGATCGCCGCGGCGTTCGACAAGGCCATCGCCGCGGGTCCGCGTCTGTCGTACGTGAACTCCGACAAGGGCATCACGAACCTGCACGTCCCCAGCGACGTGATCGTCGACGCCTCGATGCCCGCGCTCGTCCGCAACGGAGGCAAGCTGTGGGGCAAGTCCGGTGAAGAGGCCGACACCCTGGCCGTCATCCCCGACTCCTCCTACGCCGGGGTCTACCAGGCCGTGATCGACGACGTGATCGCGAACGGCCCGCTCGACCCCGCCACGATCGGCACCGTGCCGAACGTGGGACTCATGGCGCAGGCGGCCGAGGAGTACGGCAGCCACGACAAGACCTTCGAGATCGCCGCCGCAGGCACCGTGCAGGTGCTCGACAGCGAGGGCACCGTGCTCATCGAGCACGAGGTCGGCAAGGGCGACATCTGGCGCGCGACCCAGACCAAGCACATCCCCGTCATGGACTGGGTGAAGCTCGCCGTCGGTCGTGCCCGCGCCACGGGTGCTCCCGCCGTGTTCTGGCTCGACGCCAACCGCTCGCACGACGCGCAGATCATCGCCAAGGTGCACCAGGGTCTGGCGACCCTCGACACCAAGGGCCTCACGATCACGATCCTCGCCCCCGAGGAGGCCACGCGCTACACGCTCGCGCGCATGCGTCACGGCCTCGACACCATCTCGGTGACCGGCAATGTGCTGCGCGACTACCTCACCGACCTGTTCCCGATCCTCGAGGTCGGCACGTCGGCGAAGATGCTCTCCATCGTCCCGCTGCTCGCGGGCGGAGGTCTGTTCGAGACCGGTGCGGGTGGCTCCGCGCCGAAGCATGTGCAGCAGCTCGTCGAGGAGAACTACCTGCGCTGGGACTCGCTCGGCGAGTTCTTCGCGCTCGCGGCGTCGCTCGAGCACTTCGCCGACCGCACGGGCAACGAGAAGGCGCGCGTGCTCGCGGAGACGCTGGATGCCGCGACCGGCACGTTCCTCGAGGAGGACCGCTCGCCCGGCCGCGCGCTGGGCACGATCGACAACCGTGGCAGCCACTTCTACCTCGGCCTGTACTGGGCCCAGGAGCTGGCCGCGCAGACGAAGGACGCCGACCTCGCCGCGGCCTTCGCCCCGATCGCTGCGGACCTCGCCGCGAACGAGGAGAAGATCGTCTCCGAGCTGAACGCGGTGCAGGGTCAGAAGGTCGAGATCGGCGGCTACTACCGCCCCGACGACGCGCTCGTGACCGCCGTCATGCGCCCGTCGGCCACGCTGAACGGGATCGTCGACGCCCTGGCGTGATCTGAACGACGAGAGGGACCGGATGCCGAGAGCATCCGGTCCCTTTCTTGTCGATGCGGGCCCAAAGGACGCAGCGCCGTTTTTCGGATGATCCGGGGGATAACCTCCGAGAAACGGCAGATCATCCGAATCTCGGATGCATGGGGGCGGTCGCCGTCCGATGTGCCCGAGCGGTCGACGTCGCCTCAGGTCGCACGAGCACATACGAGAGAGCGCCCGCCGGTGAACCGACGGGCGCTCTCTCAGCTGCTCAGTAGTGGACCGAGACCTCGACGCCGTCCGGCGCCCAGTCGTACACCCACTTCGCGGCGGAGATGGGCATGTTCACGCAGCCGTGGCTCATGACCCGTCCGAAGTTGTTGTGCCAGTACGTGCCGTGGAACGCCTGGTCTCCGTTGAAGTAGGTGACCCAGGGGACGTCCTTCGTGACGTAGTCGGCGCCCTTCATGTCCTGGATGCGCACGTGCGCCCGGATCGTGAAGTTGCCGGTCTGCGTCTCGTGTCCTGCGGCCCCAGAGGAGATCTTCCAGGAGTTGACCAGCTGGCCGTTCTCGTAGAAGCTCGCCGTCTGGGTCCTGAGGTTCACGTCGGCGGTGCGCACCAGGTTCACGGACTGGAACGGCGTCTCGGTGACCGTGAGCGGGTAGATGCCGTCGCCGCTCTCGAGCTGGGTCGCGAAGTCCGACGCGATGTCGGAGGTGTCGCCGATCGTGCGTCCGTTGACTCCGGCCGTCTCCTCGCGCAGCACCTTGCCGGCCGAGTTGGTGACGTTCGCCGCGTTCACCGGCGCCCGGTCGACGAGACCGGGCAGGGTGTCGACGGTCTCCTGGATCAGCGCAGGGTCGGCCTCGATGCTGAGCTTCCCGTCGGTGTCGACGACCTTGAGCCAGCTCGCTGCGGTGGCGGCGTCGACGGGAACGGTGCGCTCATCGCCGACGTAGAAGCCGATGGTGCCGAGCAGCGTGTTCAGCGAGGTCGCGATCGTCGTGGCGTTCTCGTCGGTGACCGCAGCCATGGCGGGCGTCGGGTCGCCGGAGAACTCCAGGTTCTTGCCGCCATCGGACACGGTCTCGGAGATCGCGGCGGCGAGGTCGTCGACGTCGATCGCTGTGCCCGCCTCGGCTGGGGTGACCGCATAGGCGCCGGTGGCGGGGTCGAAGGCGACGGACGCATCGACCGGGTCGACGAAGCTCGACGGAACGGCGTCGCGCAGTGCGGCCTCGGACTTCGCCTGGTCGAGGGTGATCGTGCCGGGAAGGGCGGCGCCCCACGCGGTGACGTTCCACATCGGGTTCGACGAGAAGGCCTTGTCAGCGAGCTCGCGGGCGTCGATCGACGCCCCGAGGTCGGCGCCGGTCAGCACGGCGTCGTCGCCGGCCCCGGTGAGCGTGATCTTCGTCTCGGCGACGTGGGCGCTGATCGCATCGGCGGCGGCTCCCGGGGTCATCCAGCCGACGGACACGCCGGCGACGGTGGTGCCGGGGGCGATGAGGATCATGGATGCCGCACCGGCTCCGAGAGCGAGGACGCCGACGCCGAGGCCGATCCAGAGTCCGAGGCGCTTCTTCTTCGGCGCGGGCTCGATCGGGGCCCAGGCGAGAGGCTGCTCGCCATCGGTGGGCGGCAGAGCCTGCGTGGGCGCGTCGTCAGCGGGCGAGACGGACGCGGGACCCTCGCTGGGCGCGGCGGCATCCACCAGCTTCCCGGTCGCAGCGTCCGGCGCTGAAATCAGATCGGTCACGAACTTCACCCCCCGGCTCTCACGTGGCTCTTTTGTCCACTAATTGTACGGGATCGCAGGTAACGAGGAGGCAACGGAAAACCCCAGGTCTCCTGCGATCCCGCAGGGGTCAGCCGACGACCGCGAGTCCGTCGATCTCGACCAGCATCTCCTCGCGCGGAAGACCGGTGAAGACGGTCGTTCGGGACGGCAGCACTCCGCTGGTCGTGTGCGCCGTGACGAAGGCGCCGTAGGCCTCGTTCATGATCGGGAAGTCCTCGCGCGTGGTGAGGTAGACGCGCAGCATCACGACGTCGTCGAAGGTCGCTCCCGACGCCTCGACGATGGCCTTGACGTTCTCGAGGGTGCGCGTGGTCTGCGCGGCGACGTCACCGGGAAAGAGGTACTCGTTGGTCACCGGATCGACCGGACCCTGCCCGGAGACCTGGACGATCGGGCCCTTGCGGACACCCTGGGAGAACGTGTGTGCGGGAGCGGGGGCGGCGTCGGTGGAAACGCGGGTCTTCACAGTCATGGCTCAAGACTAGTAGCGTTGTTAGATGCCTGTACTAATTCCGAACGCCGTTCACCTGTGCGCGCGAGCGGCGGTGGCGGGATGCTTCTGAGCTCGGAGAAGCCGGTACGGGTCTATCGGAACGCGACGGTCGTCGACGGCACCGGCGCCCCGCGCTTCCTCGCGGATGTCGCGATCGAGGGCGCCAGAGTGGTCGCGCTGATGCGCGACGGTCTCGGCGGCGATGTCGAGCTTCCACCCGGCGCGGTGGAGGTCGATGCGACCGGTCTGGTCCTCGCGCCCGGATTCATCGACATGCACGCGCACAGCGAGCTCTCCGTGCTCGAGGGCGCACGTCACGATGCGAAGATCCTGCAGGGAGTGACGACCGAGGTCCTCGGTCAGGACGGGCTCGGCTACGCGCCGCTCGACGAGGCGACGGCATCCGTGATCCCCGCGCAGATCGCGGGCTGGAACGGCACGCCGGCAGCCGTTCCGTGGCGCACGATGGGCGACCTGCTCGATGCGATCGACGCCGCAGCGGTGGCGAACGCGGCCGTCCTGGTCCCGCAGGGCAACCTCCGGATGATGGTCGTCGGCCACGAGAACCGGAGGGCGACCGCCGGTGAGATCGCCGCGATGTCGGATCTGCTCGGCGAGGCGCTCGACGCGGGTGCGTTCGGCATGTCGAGCGGGCTCACCTACACCCCGGGGATGTACGCCGACACCGCGGAGCTCGAGGCGCTGTGCCGCGTGGTCGCCGAGCGCGGCGGATACTGGGCTCCGCACACGCGCAGCTACGGAGGCGCCGCCCTCGACGCCTACCGCGAGGCGATCGAGATCGGCCGCCGCACGGGCTGCCCGGTGCACCTCACCCACGCCACCATGAACTTCGCGCCCAATCGGGGGAGGGCAGCCGAGCTGCTCGCTCTCGTGGACGCGGCGATCGCCGACGGCGTCGACGTGACGCTCGACACCTACCCCTACCTCCCGGGGGCCACCACGCTGGCGGCTCTGCTCCCCAGCAGGCTCTCTGAGAGCGGCGATCTGCTCGCCGCGATCTCCGCGCTGGACGACGAGGGCCGTGAGACCGTGCGGGTCGAGCTGGAGGACATCGGCTGCGACGGGTTCCACGGCGAGAAGGCCGACTGGAGCGCGATCCAGATCTCCGGCACGACCGCACCGGAGCTGGCCGACCTCGTCGGGCGCACGGTGGCGGAGATCGCCGCGGACTCCGGGCGGCGCCCGGTCGACGTCGTGCTCGACACGATCGTGCAGGATGCCGGAGCGACCGGCATCCTCATGCACATCGGCGACGAGGACAACGTGCGTGCGATCATGGCGCATCCGCGCCACAGCGGGGGCAGCGACGGCATCCTCATCGGCGCCAGGCCGCATCCTCGCGGGCGCGGGACGTTCGTCCGCTATCTCGGGCACTATGTGCGGGAGCTCGGCGTGCTGACGCTGGAGGAGGCCGTGCGCCATCTCGCGGGGACACCCGCCGCCCGGCTCGGTCTCGACCGCGGCGATGCGCCGCGTGGAGTGATCCGCGAGGGCGCCACCGCCGATCTGGTCCTGTTCGATCCCGAGACGGTGGCGGCCGGAGCGACCTTCGAGTCGCCGAGGGAGGCTCCGATCGGCGTCGTCGAGGTGCTCGTCGGCGGCGTCCCTGTCGTCGAGCGGGGAGCCGTCACCGGTGCGACGCCCGGAGCGGCGCTGCGGATGCCGCCCGCTCCGCACCGCGCGACGGTCCCGCTCGTGCGCAGCGTGATCGATCCGTCGGCACCGGCGTTCGTCTGGACATCGGCCACGCCGATCATCGCCTCGCCCGATCTCGCATCGAGCGTCGCCCGCCTCGGCGGGGAGGCGGACGGCGCGCTGCCGGGGATCCGTCTGCGGATCGACGAGTCGCTCGCCGCGGCTCCGGACGCCGAAGGGCGCATCGGGACGGAGGCGTTCCGCATCGTCGTCGCCGCCGACGGCATCGACGTGTGCGGGGCGAGCCCTGCGGGGGTGTTCCGAGGGGCGACCGTGCTGCGACAGCTGCGAGAGCCGGGAGCGGACTCGGCGCGGATACCCGCGGGAACGTGGGACGGCTCGCCGGCGTACGGCTGGCGCGGTGCGATGCTCGACGTCGCGCGGCACTTCCGTCCGGCTGAGGACGTGCGCCGCCTGATCGATCTGCTCGCTGACCACCACCTGAACGTGCTGCATCTGCACCTCACCGATGACCAGGGGTGGCGTTTCGAGGTGCCCGGCTACCCGCGGCTCGTGGAGGTCGGCGCTCGCCGCGAGGCGACGCAGCGGGGTCACGGCGTCCTGGCGACGGTCGAGCCGGGCGTGCACGAGGGCTTCTACACGGATGCCGAGCTGCGTGAGCTGGTCGCCTACGCCGCCGAGCGGTTCGTGACGGTCGTTCCGGAGGCGGAGCTGCCCGGACACATCCAGGCGGGGCTCGCCGCCTACCCGGAGCTCGGCAACCTCGATGTCGGAGAGCCGCCGTCTTCGGCGTGGGAGCGCTTCGGGGTGAATCCGCGCACACTCGCGCCGACGGACGCGTCGCTGGCGTTCGGCTACGCGGCCATCGACGCGCTGTGCGCCCTGTTCGACTCACCCTGGATCGGCATCGGCGGTGACGAGGTGCCGGTCACGGAATGGGCGGAGAGCGCCGCAGCGGGGGAGCGGATGCGCGAGCTCGGGCTCGACGATCCGCACGATGTGCAGCCGTGGTTCACGGCGCACTTCGTGGAGCGGGTGCGGCGCAACGGCCGCACGGCGCTCGCCTGGGACGAGGTGCTGGAGGGGGATGTCCCGGACGGCGTGGAGATCCTCGCCTGGCGCGGACCCGCCGCCATGCGTGAGGCGCTCCGCCGCGGCATCCCTGTGATCGCCTGCCCCGATCTGGAGGTGTACCTCGACTATCCGCAGTCCGACTCGGAGGAGGAGCCGATCAGGGTGGGTCCGCCGCTCACGATCGAGCGGGCGTACTCGCTCCGGGTCGAGCCGGGGGCGGCGGGCGGCCAGGCGAACATCTGGACCGAGCACCTGCCCACCAGGGACCGTGTGGACTTCTCGGCCTTCCCCCGCCTGTCGGCGATCGCCGAGCGGCTGTGGGAGGGTGGGGACTCCGGTGACGTCGCGGACTTCTCGCGACGCCTGCCGACCCATCTCCGTCGCCTCGCGCAGGCGGGGGTGCGGTATCGTCCCCTCGACGGTCCGACTCCCGCACAGCGTCGACCCGGCATCCCCGGGAAGCCGCTGACGATCGCTCAGCGCGAGGAGATCGTCGCGGGACTGGTCGAACGTCTCGTAGAGAGGGCGGAAGCGGCGGCGATATCAACGCCGAAATAATGTAACGTTTTGGTAACCCTCGTTCCGCACCGTGTGGCGGGGGTTGCGTAAATTTTGTTCGTAAGGTCTACTAACAAACATGTCCGTATCGGATGAAACGCGTCCTCCATCGTCGTCAGACTACGCCGGTGCGAACACTCACGCCTTCGGGCCTGGACGCCACCTGCGCTCCCGTTCCAAAGTGCTCCCCGAGCACGCCCGCGGGCACAACCGCGCCCTCGTTCTGCAGACGCTCTACCACGCAGGGGCGATGAGCCGGGCAGACCTCTCCAGGGAGACCGGACTGACCCGCGTGACGATCTCCGACCTCGTCGCCGAGTTCATCGCCGACGGCATCGTCGTCGAGATGGGCATCCGCGAGACCGTGGGCCCTGGCAAGCCTCCGATCCTGATCGACATCGATCGCGTCGGCCACCAGATCGTCGGAATCGACCTCTCGGGTCCGAGCGCCTTCGTCGGCGCCGTCCTGAGCCTCGACGGCGACGTGCTGGAGCGCCGTGAGGTGCCGCGCCCCGAGGCCGCAGACGGCGCCGCCGCCTATGCGGCGACGCTGGAGCTCGCCCGCACCCTCGTGGCCGCGGCGACGCAGCCGGTGCTCGGCGTCGGCCTCGGCACCCCCGGTGTCGTGCGCCCCGACGGGCTCGTGCTCAGCTCGCCGAACCTCGGCTGGACGAACCTGCCGCTCGAGGCCAAGCTCGGCATCGACCTCGATCTGCCCGTGCTGGTGCGCAACGACGCCAACGCCGCCGTCCTCGCCGAGTACACCTTCGGCGAGGCGAAGGCCGACTTCATGCTCATCAAGATCGGCCGAGGAGTGGGCGCCGGTCTGATCACCGGCAGCCAGCCGCTGCTGGGCAGCCGCTTCGCCGCGGGCGAGATCGGCCACGTCGTGGTCGGCACCGACGGCGGCCCGCGCTGCGCGTGCGGCAAGGACGGATGCCTGGAGGCCTGGCTGAGCGTCAGCAGGCTCAGCGCCGCGATCGACGCGACCCCCGAGTCGCGCGATGAGATCCTGCGCGACGCCGGCACCCGCATGGCCATCGGCATCGCTCCGATCGTCGCCGCGCTCGACCTCTCCGAGGTCGTGCTGTCGGGCCCTGCCGAACTGCTCGACGGGACCCTCATCGACGCCGCCATCGAGACCCTGCACGCCCGCACCCTGGAGGGCGTGTTCGAAGACGTGGAGATCCGCCTGACGCAGCAGGACGACATCGTCCTGCGCGGAGCCGCGGTGATGGTGCTCTCCAGCCAGCTGGGAGTCTCGTGACCGCGAGGCCGGTCCGGGTCGGCCTCGACGTCGGTGGGACCAAGATCGACGCCGTCGCGGTGGGGGAGGACGACGAGATCATCGGACGCGTCCGTCGCCTGAGCGGATGGGGTGGCGAGGAGGTCGTCGCGAACGTCGTCGACGCCGTCACCACGCTCGCCGTGGAGTCGGGCCTCGACCTGGCCGACATCGGGTCGGTCGGAGTCGGCATCCCCGGACTCGTCGACGAGGAGTCCGGCCGTGTGCTGCACGCCGTCAACCTCGGCGTGGAATCCCTCGACCTCGCGGAGCTCGCGAGCGCCCGTCTCGGCATCGGATTCCGGGTGGAGAACGACGTCAAGGCCGCCGCCCTCGGCGCTGCGGTGCTGCGCGGAGCTGCGGGATCGATGGCGTACCTGAACCTCGGCACCGGCGTCGCCGCCGGCATCGTCGTCGACGGTCGGATCTGGCGCGGCTCCCGCGGCACGGCCGGCGAGGTCGGCCACCTCTCCGTCGACCCGAACGGCAGGCTCTGCGGATGCGGCCAGGTCGGCTGCGTGGAGACGCTCTGCGGCGGCGGTGCTCTGGCCAAGGCCTGGGGCCGCCCCGGTGCGCTCCCCGTGCGGGACATCCTGGATGCCGCGGAGTCCGGCGACCCGCTCGCGCTCGCCCTCCGTGCCGACCTCTTCGCCGGGGGCGCTGCCGGAGTGCGCGTCCTCGTCCTCTCGGCGGACGTCGACAGGGTCATCATCGGCGGTGGCCTCACCGCCCTCGGAGACCGTCTCGAAGACGGCATCCGCTCTGCTCTTCTGGCCGGCGCTGCATCGTCGCCGTTCATGCGCTCTCTCCACCTGGATGAGAGAATCGAGATGCTCCCCGCCGGGTCTCCGGCGGCCGCTTTCGGCGCCGCCCTCGTGGGTGCGTCCGTCCCTTCGAAGGAGATCGTTTCCCATGGCTGAAGTCGTCATCGTCGAGAACAAGGAAGCCGCAGGGGAGCTGGTCGCCGCCGAGATCGTCGAGCTGATCACCGGTCGTCCGGATGCGGTTCTCGGACTCGCCACGGGCTCGACCCCGCTGCCGGTCTACCAGGCCCTGCGCTCGCGGCTCGCCGGTGTCGACGTCTCGCGGGTGCGCGGCTTCGCCCTCGACGAGTACGTCGGCCTCGACCCCGCGCACGTCGAGAGCTACCGCTCGGTGATCACCCGAGAGGTCGTCGAGCCGCTCGGACTCGACCCTCAGCGCATCCACGTGCCCAACGGCGCCGAGGCGACGATCCAGCACGCGGGAGAGGACTACGAGGCGGCCATCACGGCGGCGGGCGGCGTCGACCTGCAGATCCTCGGCATCGGCACCGACGGGCACATCGGGTTCAACGAGCCCGGCTCGTCCTTCGCCTCCATCACGCGCGTCAAGACCCTCACCGAGCAGACCCGTGAGGACAACGCCCGCTTCTTCGACTCGATCGACGACGTGCCCCGCCACTGCATCACCCAGGGGCTCGGGACGATCCTGCGGGCGCGGCACCTCGTGCTGCTCGCGTTCGGCGAGGGCAAGGCGCAGGCGGTGGCGGATGCCGTCGAGGGGCCGCTCTCGGCGCTCCTCCCCGGATCGGCCATCCAGCTGCACCCGCACGCGACCGTCGTCGTGGACGAGGCCGCCGCGTCGCGCCTGAAGCTCGCCGACTACTACCGCTATACGTTCGCGAACAAGCCGGCCTGGCAGGGCATCTGACCCGAACCGGAGCGTTTCGTCTCGGTCGCTCGACTCGAGTCCGCTGTCGGTCGTTGAGCGAGCGGAGCGAGACGAAACGCGGTGAGGTTCGTGCGCCTCTAGCGCGACCAGGCGATCGGCAGCAGGTGCTCCACGCTCAGCGGGGCGAGCGGGAGCGTCTCCGCGTCCTCGCGGGTGATCCACCGCAGCTCCGCGAGCTCGGCCTGGACCGTCACGGCGGCGGGGTCGACCGTCGCGGCGAAGGCTTCGGCGACCACGCGGTGCCCCGGCTCGTTCGCCGCCTCCGAGATGAACGTGCCCAGGGGCTCGAGGTCACCCTCGTCGAGCAGCACGCCGAGCTCCTCGTGCAGTTCGCGGACGAGCGTCTGCGCGGGGGACTCGCCCTCCTCCGGCTTGCCGCCAGGCTGCATGAAGCGGACGGTGTCGTTCTTCCGGACGACGAGCACGCGCCCGTCGTCGTCGACGATGACGGCCGCGCTCACGTGGATGTCAGGCATGGAACACCTTTCCCGGGTTCAGGATGCCGATGGGGTCGAACACCCTGGTGATCTGCCGCTGCAGCTCCCACTGATCGTCGCCCAGCTCCTCGGCCAGCCAGCGGCTCTTCAGAGTGCCGATGCCGTGCTCGCCGGTGAGCGTGCCGCCCAGGGCGATGGCGGCGCGGAACAGCGCGCCAGCGGCATCCCACACGTGCTCGGGCACATCGGGGCCCTCGAAGATGAAGTTCGGGTGCAGGTTGCCGTCTCCGGCGTGCGCGACGGTCGGGATCGTGAGCGCGTACTCGCGTTCGATGCGTGCGATCTCGTCGAACATCGCCGGCATCGCGCTGCGGGGGACCGAGACGTCTTCGATGAGCGTGGTGCCGAGCGCTGCCATGGCCGCGTGCATGGATCGGCGGACGGCGAGAAGGCGTTCGCCCTCTTCGCGATCGTGCGAGACCTGCACGGCGCCGCCGGTCGTGCGGAGGACCTCGGCCACGGCATCCGCCTCGGCGACGGCGGCGGGACCGTCGGCCTGGATGGTCAGCTGCGCCATGCCGGCATCCGGCGCTGGCAGGGACAGCAGAGCGGCGACCGCGGCCAGGCTCGCCGCATCCATCAGCTCCATGATCGCGGGCTGGATGCCGGTCGCCGTCACCGCCGCGGAAGCGACGGCTGCCGCCCGCACGCTGGGGAAGGTCGCGGTGATCGTGCACGTGGTGCCGGAGACGAGCCGGCGCAGCTTCAGAGTGGCACCGACGATGACACCGAGCGTTCCCTCCGAGCCGATCACGAGAGAGGTGAGATCGAGGCCGGTCACGCCCTTGACGCTCCGATGCCCCAGATGGAGCAGTCGTCCGTCGGCGAGGACCAGATCGACGCCGAGCACGGCGTCGCGCACGACTCCGTACTTGGCGCAGAGGAGCCCGCCTGCGCCCGTGGCGATGTTGCCGCCGACGGTCGAGATCGCGCGGCTGGCGGGGTCGGGCGCCCACCAGAGCCCGTGCTCGGCGAGCAGGTCGTTGAGGTCGGCGTTGAGGATGCCCGGCTCGACCACCGCGAGCAGATCATCGGCGCGGATCTCGGTGACCGCGGTCATGCGCGCCGTGGAGAGCACGATCTCTCCCGCGCCTCCGTTCGCGGCCCCGGCGAGACCGGTTCCCGCGCCTCTGACGACGACCGGCGTACGCGTCGACGTGGCGATGCGCATGACCTGCTGGACGTGCTCGACCGTCTCGGCGTGCACGACGGCGAGGGGGAGACCGGGAGCGGCGTGACCCGAGCGGTCGGCCCGTGCGGACTCGAGCGCGGCGGGAGCGGTGTCGACGAGGTCGCCGAGAGCGGCTGTCAGCTGCTCGAGCGCGGTCATGACAGGCTGCGGCGCCCGCTGACGAGTCCGGCGCCGACGGCGACGACGCCGAAGGCGATGCCGACGAGCGGCTGGTCCATGAGCCACCATGCGATGGTGACGCCGACGTAGATCAGCAGTTCCACAGCCGCGCGGAGGAACGGGTGCAGCCGGAGGACAGGCTTGGGAGACAGGAACAGCGCCCAGACGAGGATGACGATCACGGGGGCGCCGATGCCCAGGACGACATTCCACGGCAGCGGCCAGGTGGCGAAGCCCCAGAGCGCGAGTGTGCCGACGGCGACGACCAGGACGATGGCGCGCACCACGTCGAGCACGGTGATGTTCGGGCGGTCTACGCCGGGTACGGGTGCGGATTCCTGGGGCATGACCCCAGTCTATTCGCCGCTCGGGAGCTACTCGGCCGGCGAAGGAGCGGTGCCGGCGACGTCTGCGACGGTGTCGACCGCGGCGCCCAGCAGGCTCGCCTGCGCGGGTGCGGCGGAGTCCTCAGGAGCAGGTGCGGCGGGAGCCTCTACGGGCGCGGGCGCGGGTGCGACCTCGACCGGTGCGGGCGGTGCTGCCGGCTCGACGGGGGCCGCGGGCTCCACCGGAGTAGCGGGCTCGACCGGAGCGGCGGACTCGACCGGAGCAGGCGGAGCCGATTCCGCGGGCCCGGGAGTCGATGTCTCGGCGGGGGGCTCCGTGCTGGTCGGTTCCGTCGGAGTGGGGGGATCCGTGACGACACCGATGCCGAAATCGCAGAGGAATTCGGGATAGAAGTCGTTGAGCTCGCGCAGGGTCGTGCTCGTGACGGCGCCCTTCTTGTCTCCGGCCACATAGAAGAACTCGACCGTCGCGTTCTCGCAGATCTGCTGCAGCGATGGCCGCAGGTCGATCGTTCCTTCGCCGGTCGTCGAGTCGAGGGCGGAGGGAACGAGCACGACCTCGCCGTTTCCGGCGGTCGAGCCGCCGAGGAGAGTGCTCACCTTCGCCTGGGCCACTCCCGTGACGGGGACCCGATAGTGCGTGACGATCAGATCCTGCTCGTCGAAGGAGAAGCTCACCGTCGCGCTCCCGACCGTCGGAGCTCCCTCCGGCAGCACCGGAGGCTCGGGGTCGATGGGATCGATCGGGTCGACGGGCTTCTCGGGGTCGACCGGCTTCACGGGGTCGACGGGCTTCTCCGGAGTCACCGGGGGCGCCGGCGGCGTCACCACGGGAGCGGATTCCGGAGCGGAGGCCTCTTCGACCGGCGGCTGCGGCGCCGGGGGTGCAGGCGGTGCCGGCGGCTCGACGACGGTCGTCTCCTCGGACGACATCGAGTCGTCGGGGGCAATGTCGGCGGCGATCGACGAGGAGTCGCTCGCCGCGGCGTTCGACAGCGAGGTCGACGGGTCAGCGCTGCTGAGGCCGGGCAGGATGGTGGCCGCCGCGACGACGCCGGCGACGATGAGCGCCGCGGAGCCAGCTCCGACGAGCGCGCCGACTCCGGTGAAGATGCCTCCGGCCGCTGCTGCGCCGCCGCCGCCCGCAGAGCCTCCGGCTCCGGATCCTGCAGATCCGCCGGCTGCTCCGCCCGCGGCGCCACCGGCGACGACGACGCCGCCCTGGACGACGCTGGAGGGCATGGCCGCCAGCGCGACGATGGGTGCGCCGCCGCCCTGGAGGGTGGCGAGGTAGCCCGCCGAGCCGGCGATGCCGAGCACGAGGGGGAGCAGTACGAGCGCGAGGCGCTTCGAGACGTCCTTGGCCTCGGCGGCGACGATCATGCAGCGTGCGCACTCGTCGAGGTGCTGTTCGAGGCGCTTGTGGTCGCGAGTGCTCAGGTTTCCTCGCGTGTACGCGCCGAGATGCTCGATCGTCCACTGGCAGTCCGACCCGGGGGCCGCGCTGCGCAGGTGCGCCTGGATCCACGCTTCTCTGAGGCCTTCGCGAGCACGGAAGGCGAGCTGCGACACGGCTCCGGCCTTCATGCCGAGCAGCGGCGCCACCTCATTGGGCTTCATCTGCTCGATCTCGGTGTACCAGAGCACCTCCTGCCAGCGGGAGGGGAGGCTGCGGAAGGCCTGCGAGGTGAGACCGCGGTCGAGGGCCTCGTTCGCCGCCTGCTCGGTGCTGTCAGGGTCGGCGACCGCGTCGAGCTCATCGATCGCGGACTCCCGGCGGGAGCGTCCCCATGCGGCGGCGGTGTTGCGGATGCTGGTGAAGAGGTAGGCGCGGAAGGAGCCGTTGGGTCCGCCTCCCTTGATGATCGCCTGGTAGATGCGGGTGTAGGACTCCTGCACGAGGTCGTCGGGGTCGATCGAAGACGTGATCGAGCGCGCGACGGACATGCCGGACGGATAGTGCCGTCGCCACAGTTCGCCGAAGGCCGTCGCGTCACCCGAGCGGGTGCGCAGAACCAGGTCGGCGTCCGCGATCGCGTCGTCGTGCAGTGTGTTCTCGTCGTCCACAGTCATCCATCTGTCGTGGGGCGCGGGTGCGCCTTCACATGAAGAGACGCGTGAGACCGCTCTTCATCACGCGTCTTTTCCATTCTCTCCCGATTCTTTCAGCTAGGCCACCCCTGACGAAAGTCCAAAGCAGATCATGAGTTTTGGCCAAAAGTCCAGGTCATTCACTATTTCCGAATCTGTGGCCTGGCGGAGGGGAAAGATTTTCGAAGATTTTCTGGGAAGTCGCGTAATGAACGGCGGCTGAGTTCGTCTCATCACGTAGAGACAGCCATAAGGGCTCCACCGGGGGGCGGAGTCCTGAGGCGCTGGTGCGAGGGGTAACAGCACCAGCTGGCGGGTCGGGAGCCTCGGGGGAGGAGTTCCCGGCCCACCTGCTCTGTTGTGGGGGTGAGGCCGCCGATCTGGGGAGAAGGCGGCCTCCCGCCCCGCACATATTTCGACCGGAGAGCGCAGAGCTGCGCGTCGTCGCGCGATGCGCGGTTCTCAGAGCCGCTGACCCACCCATACGCGCGCGACGCGCAGCTGTGCATCGAGAAGCACGGCGTCGCCGACCGATCCGATCCGCAGGCAGCCGATCCGTTCGCCGCGCCCGATCGCGCGGGCCGGGGTCTCGGTCAATGCGCGCACCGCCTCGGGCAGCGTCACGCCCGCCTGCACGGCCCTCAACAGAGCCACATCCTGGGTCAGCGTGGAGCCCGCGATCGACCCGGTGTCGTCGGCGCGCGCGATCCCGTTCTCGACCGTGACGCTCACCGTGCCCAGGTCGTAGTGGCCGTCGGCGCTGCCCGCGGCCGCCATGGCGTCGGTGATCAGCGCGACCCTCCCGGGGGCGGAGTCGAACACGAGCTTGATCACGTGCGGGTCGAGGTGCACGTTGTCGGCGATCGCCTCGAGCACGACGCGGTGGTCGGCCGCTGCGGCGAGCACCGGCCCGGGGGCGCGGTGGTGGATGCCGGGCATCGCGTTGAAGGCGTGCGTGAGGATCGAGGCTCCCGCTTCGAAAGCGGCGACGGCCATCGCGGCATCCGCATCGGTGTGCCCGACCGCGGCCGCGGTGCCGGCGGCGACGATCTGCCGGATGGCGTCGAGCCCTCCGGGGAGCTCCGGCGCGATCGTGATCTGGCGGATCGTGCCCCGCCCCGCCTCCAGCAGGCGCTCGACGTCACCCGCCACAGGGTGCCGCAGCAGCGTCGGCTCGTGGGCGCCGTGGTGCCCGGGGTCGAGGAAGGGGCCTTCGAGGTGCGAACCGAGGATGTCGGCATCCGTCTGCATCAGGTCGGCGATGCCGGCGACGCTGAGCGCGAGCTCGTCGAGTGTCGCCGTGACCAGCGAGATGACGGCGCGCGTCGTGCCGTGCGCGCGGTGCAGCGCCCTGCCGGTGCGGATCGCCTCGATGCCGTCGTCGAAGGCGGCGCCTGCGCCTCCGTGGCCGTGGATGTCGACGAACCCCGGCGTGAGCACGGCATCCGCTCCGGCGACCGCGGACGCATCGACGATCTCGTCGGCCGGCGCCCAGTCCGACCCTGAGCCGCGCGAGGCCACGGCGCCGTGCTCGAATCGCACCCAGCCGTTCTCGACGATCTCGCCGCCGTCCACGACGCGTGCGGAGTGGATGACGAGCGAGCCCGTCGTGGAGGTGTGGACGCTCATCGTGCGCTCCAGGGGATCTCGGGGCTGGGGTGGAAGTCGACCCCCTCAGCCTTCCACAGTGGAGCGAGTGCACCCAGCCGTGCGCGGAAGGAGTCCCAGGTGCGCTCCGGCGCGGTCTGCGGCGACCAGGCGATCTCCGCCTGGGCTGCGGCGCGCGGGAAGACGAGCTGCTCGACCTCGGAGATGGTGCGGGTCGTCTCGCTCCACAGCGGGGTCTCGACTCCGAGGATCGCGGTGGCGGGAACGTCGAGCACGGCTGTCGGCTCCCACTCGTAGGCGGCCCGGACGTCGATGATGGCAGCCCAGTCGAGTCCGAGCGGGAACTCCGGCGTGTACTTCATGTCGAGGTAGGCGACGTTCGAGGCCGACATGATGAGCGCCCCGCCGCGTGCGACGAACTGCGCTGCCTCCTCGGCATGCGTGCCCTGCGGGGTGGTGTTGCCCCAGTACTGTCCGACAGCGCCCTCCGCGATGTCGGCCGCTGAGCCCATCTCGTGCCAGGCGACGGGCGTCTTGCCCGCCGCGACGACGATCTCGGTGGCCCGTGCCGCGAACAGGTCGAAGTCGGCCTGGGGGGTTCCGAGCGACTCGTCGCCCCCGACGTGGATGTACGGGCCTGGGGTCATCTCGGCGAGCTCGCGCACGACGTCGCGCACGAAGTCGTAGGTGCGCTCCTCGTGGATGCGCACGCTGGAGTGCCCGACGCCCCAGCCGATGTAGGTCTCGCCGGCGACGGGGAGCGGCTGACCGAGGCGCGCGGATTCCGAGATCAGTCCGTCGTTCAGCACGGGGGCCTCGACGAGCTCCGGGTACGCGACGCCGATCGCGTGCGTGTGGCCGGGGAGGTCGATCTCGGGGATCACGATCATGTGGCGGGATGCCGCGTGCGCGACGATCTCGCGGTAGTCGTCCTTCGAGTAGAAGCCGCCGGGGTCGCCGTTCGCCGATGTCGTCGCCGCCAGTTCGGTGAGCTTCGGCCAGGAGTCGATGTGGATGCGCCAGCCCTGGTCGTCGCTCAGGTGCAGGTGCAGGTGGTTGAACTTGAGGGCGCTGGTCGCGTCGATGAAGGTCTTGACGTCGTCGACGCCGAAGAAGTGGCGTGCGACGTCGAGCATCACGCCGCGGCGGGCGAAGCGGGGCGCGTCCGCGACGGTGGCGAGGAGGAGGCCCCAGGAGCCGTCTTCGTCTTCGCGCAGCAGCTGCAGCAGGGTCTGGATGCCGTAGAAGAGGCCGGCGTCATCGGCGCCGACGACCTCGACACGCTCGCCGACCGTGAGGCTGTAGCCCTCGGGCTTCGCGACAGTGCCGTCGACGCGCAGAGTGATGTCGGCATCGCCCTCGACGGAGGACAGCCGGATGCCGCTGCGTCGGGCGACCGCGTCGATAAGCTGCGCCGTGGCGGCTGCGGGTCCGGACACCGAGGAGGCGGCGGTGAGCGGCATCCGTCCTTCTCCTGCGGTGGCGGTCACGGGCGCTGGAACGAGGGGCAGAAGATGGGGAAGGACCATGAACAAAACCTATCGCCTGGGGTGATCCCTGGATATAGGGAATGTTGTTTCTTTTCGCACGGTAGCGGAGCGTTATGGGGCACCTATCACGGTCGCGGCAGGGGAGACCCGGCGTATCAGGATCGAACATCGAGAGGACGGCTGGGCGTCGACTCTCCAGTTGAAGTGGAAGACGCCGTCGTCTCCGACGACGGCGGCGATCGTGCCCGGCACGGCTCTGCGTCGGGACTACGGTCTGGTCACGCGCACGACGGCCGACGACTCCACCACTGTCGCCGGGGCGGCTGATGGTCCAAGTAGTCCCCCATTTCGCCCTGGACGCGGTGATCGGCATCAAGACCCCTCCGGCAGATGCCGTCGGATACGTCGTAGGCTCAGCGGTGCGCGGCGCGTTTGCCGTACCCAGGGCGAACATCATGCGAAAGAATATTCAAATCGTCACGCAAGCTGCAAGAGATCTCTTTCAAACTGGTGGACGGCTGATACGCGCAGTTCGTGGTCGTGCCTTTTAGTTTTGAATGATGCCCACGATGAGAAAAGAAACTCAGATGGATTCAGGTTCTCCGCATGACGGTGACCCGAAGTTGACGACCGGCAGAACGCTACTGTGGGGGGCAACTATGCCTCTAGCAAGCCTACTTTCCTTGCTTGCCATCGGCGGTGTGGGTGCCCCCTGGACAATCAGCTCCTCTGTTGCACTAGCGCTTGTCTGTGCGATTGGTGATTTCATTCTTCGGCGAAGGAATGCGCGGCGTGACGGCAGCACCGTGGAGGGACAATCACCGTAGATTAGCTCTGATGAAGGCAACATTGACAATAATTAGGTCAGGGACGTGCCGTTCCCAGTAACGCTGCTCGGGCGCCATCCGCCTCTATATACCCGCAGGGGAAAGGTGATGGGATGAATGCTCTGATCGAAGTGGGGGATTTGAGCGTGTCCCAAAAGGTGATCAAGATCGGGTGTTGCCTACAGTGTTCAAGGATCCGGTCGCCTGGGTGGACTCGGTGGTTGGAACCGTAGAGATCCCGGAGACCGGGAAGGACGCTCCAGCGCGGCCATTGATGGACGACGATCGCTTCTGGTCTCTGATCGACCGTCTCGGCGGGTCGTTGGAGGACGAGAAGATCGCGGAGCTGACGGAGGCATTGGAGGCGTTGCCGTATCGGGATGTTCTCTTCTTCCGTGACACGTTGGTCGCGCGGTTGCGTGAGCTTGACCAGCCCCTCAATGCCGTCGGTGTGGGAGAGGGGGAGGAGCGTGTGATCAGTGCGGATGCGTCGTTGTACTACCGATGCGAGATCGTGGCGGCGGGTCGCGAGGTGTTCCGCGATCGCGTGGAGCATCCGCGACCTGGCAGGGATGCCGATGGCGCTAGCGGTGAAGCATTGCTAGGTGTCGCGGAAGATGCTTCCGTCTCCAGGCTGCCTGAACCGGATGCGTCTGTCGAGACGGGAACGAACCCGCTGTACTGGCCCGATGCGCCCGATCCGTTGCCGGATCCGTGGGCGTCGATTCCGAGTCCTGGTCCTTTCTCCTATGACATTCAGTTGTCTCGGTTGCGTCTTGGTCCGTGGAGTCAACGACGATTCATAGTTTGGTTGGCGTACGCGACCACGGCGGAGGGAACTGTGCGCGAGATGATGGGGTGTGTCATGCAGGGGAACAACGAGGCCGCGCGTGAGGAAGTCGTCGCCTACGTGCGTGCCCGGCTGCGCGATGGAGAGACGCTGCATCCCAACGTCGTCACCTACGCTCCGGGAATCGACGGCGTCGCGACTGGGCATCAGATCGCCGGAGGGACTCGACGTAGTCGATTGAGCATGGATGAGTATGTCCAGAGGTACTATACGGGCGAGCTCGCTCCGGCCGGGATGCGGAAGGCCGGCGAGCAGCACGTGGAGAGATCGGATACTTCTGTTGGACATGAACTCCCGCCAAGGCTTACGCCCCGATCCGCGGGATCGAGAGCCTTGCCATGATCGTCATCTTTGACGTCATTGTCCTGTTCGCTCTCTGTGCATTCAGAGGGTTGTATCTACTGGTATTGATACCCGCAACATTTCTTGGATGGATCTTCGTCCACTCGTGGCGACAGAGGACCAGTTTTGGTGCGTGCCTGGGGTGGTACGACTGGAACATCTTTCTATTTCTTGCTACGGGACTCGTCGGAGTGCGTGCGGGTAAGTACATGCCGACTGCTCGATACGTCAGACTGGTACACATGGCCAACATCTCGCACAGAGTGGGATGGATGGGTCGAACCCTGCAGAACTTGGATAGTGACTCAGCGCAATCAAGTTCATAGAGTGCTGCGGGCGGCGCTGTCCATCAGCGGTGCGGGCCCATCCCGGATGCGTTCGAGCGGCGCCGGACGTCGGCTGCGACAGGCAAGGCTTCTAGAAGGAATCTGATGTCCTCCGACCCCTCGCACGGCGAGGGACTGTCAATGGACGGGCTTCCACGTTGACAGCGGAGCGGTGATCCACGACGTGGAGGGCGAACGCTATTGCTTCTCTGAAGGTGGGGCGTCGTCCTGGCGTTCAGACGCAGCTTTCTCCCGTTCCCGGCGGCGAACAGATCGGAAGATGAGTGCGAATCGCCAGATCAGGAATGCTCCGACACCCCACCACGCGAGCGCGAACCACACCGGCAGTCCGCCGTCAAAGCCCTGAGTGATCATCATGATCGTGCCGACGACCACAAGCACGACACACATGATCAGATTGACGGCAGAACCGACGCGACCGTACGCCCCGTACTTGCCCAGCGGTCCGAAACGTCCGTGCGGATCGATGCTCACGACACCATTATGGCGGGCCAACAGCGTGGTCCGTCACTCGCGGCTCCGTTCTGTTGCACTTCCACGTGCGGGTGCGTGCCGCCCTTCCAGAGGAGAAGTTGCGGTTTTCTCCTTACACTTGCGAGACGTGCTCGCTCGAGTTCGTCCACGACGGTCGCCTCAGATAGGACGGTTCTATGGCTCTGCCGACGACGGCCATCCCCGCGGGTAGGGCGGGGCGGGCGCTGAGGCTGGCCGTGAGTTCAGTCTTCACCGGGTTCGTGCCTGCCATGTTCCTCCTCGGCCCGATGGGCGCAGGAGTGCCGCAGGCGATTCATGT
The DNA here is from genome assembly GCF_042901325.1 of Microbacterium sp. NPDC012755. Taxonomy (NCBI): domain Bacteria; kingdom Bacillati; phylum Actinomycetota; class Actinomycetes; order Micrococcales; family Microbacteriaceae; genus Microbacterium; species Microbacterium sp. NPDC012755. Next base: position 2,207,915 of record NZ_JBIBCT010000001.1, read on the forward strand.
CATCCTGATAGGACTCCTCGGCATGACGGGCTGGCTCTGGGTGCGGCTACCGTTCACGGGGGTGATCGTGAGCGGCGACGTCGTCACGGCGACGTCATGGTGGTCGCGCAGGCGGTTGCATCGGGGCAGCATACGGATGTTCCGAAGCCGGCCGTACGAAGGCCCCTTCTTCTACCTCGCTTGGACGATCGTCGATGGGGCGCTTGCGAGCAGAGACGTCGAGGTTGAGCTGAAGGATGGCACGACCACTGTTCTTCGCGGCACGGTCTGTAACAGCCGCGTGTCCTTCGACATGGTTCATGCGCTCAACGCCTGGCTTGATGAAGAAGGGGACGCAGAGTCCTCACCTTTGAGGAGACACCGTCGAACAAGGAGTGCGAAGAACGATGAGCACAAACGATCCCCAGCCTGACTGGGTGCGGCTCGAAGAGCGCGCCAAGGCGGCGTTCGATCAGGGGAATCTGCTGCATGCCCGAGATCTTCTCGTCGAAGCATCCGGTGCAGTTGGTGCAGACTCGATCGTGTTCTCGAACCTCGGACTCGTCAGCCTGGGGCTTGAGGACTATCAGGGAGCCATCGATGCATACAGCACCTTGGCGGAACCGGATCTGCAGAGTCGAGTGAATCGCGGCCTGGCCTACGAGCGGGTGGGTGATGTCGAGTCGGCGAGAGCGGACTACCGGGCGGCGCTCCTCCTTGATCCGGACGACGTCGCCGCCCTCGTCAACCTCGGCACGTTGGAGTTGGAGTTCGGCTCCGACGACGCCGGACGGGCAGCACTTGAGCATGCGTACGCCCTTGACCCCACGACCGGCTGGCAGCTGAGCGATGCCTTGCGTGCGGCAGGGGACCTCAATGCTGCCGCGGATGTGCTCCGTGCTGCGGCAGAAGCCGGTGAACCGCGTGCGTACCTCGACCTTGCCGATGTCGAACACGAGAGGGGAGACCTCGACGCGAGCGAAGCGGCGGTCGAGGCCGCGATCGCGGCAGGCGTCGCGGAACAGGCCGATGATGACGAGGGGGCGGGTTCGTAGCTGTGGACCACAACTCGACGGACTCCCGTGATGTCGGCTTCGTCGGGACATACGATCGAGTCCTGATAAGAGGCGCTCGAGGGATGGGTACGCATGAAGATGCAAGACGGCGTGAAGGGGCCGCGGGGCCAGCGGCGCGTCCTCGCCAAGGCCGTGTTCGGCGGATACGACTTTCGCGACAGCCGTCAGATCCGCCGGCGCCGGCTACTCTATCGCGCTCTTGCAGTTATCTGTATCGTCCTCGGGGTAGCCCTGGTCCTGTTCGAGATCGTCTCCTTAGTGAGAGGAGTCTCGCTGAATGGCCCGGCGCTCGTACTGCCCTTCCTGATGCTCGGCGTGCCCAGCTTCGTTTTCTGGGTGAAGGCGAAGGATCACGCCCTTTTCTGGCGCGAGGAAGTCGAACGCGAACGGGCGCTGGCGGAGGCGGGGCCTCTGCCATCGGAGTAAGAACGCCTCGAAGCCTTCTTTTCCGGATCTGCTCCTGAACCAGCACTACAGAAAGGTGCTGGGGGCGTACTGGTGACGACCGCTGCTATCGTCCAGATACGAGCGTCAGCGGTGACCGAGGGAGCAAGCGTGTCGGTGGTGTCCGGAATCCTCATGGCCATCGGCATCCTGCTGTTGGTCTCGGGCGTCGTCATGCTCGTGGGGCGGCGTCGGGTTGCTGCCAACATGTCGCAGGCCGGAATCGTCAAGGGCTCGCGGATGTCCGCGACGACCTACTCGGTCCTGATCTCCGTGATGCAGCTGCTCATCGGCGCCGGCCTCCTGATCCTGACGCCGCTGACATCCTTTCGGAGCCGTGAGGACAACTTCTTGCGTGCCCTGACCGCTCTCTCCGAGATCCTCGGAGCAGGGGGCATTGTGCTCAGCATCGCGCTCGTCATCACAGGCAGTGCGGGGATGCTGTTCGGCTTGCGCTTCATCTGGCGGGCATGGAAGGACAGGTCGAGCTGGCAGCACGATTCCTCCGGCTTGCTGACAATGCCCACACGTGATCGAGTGAGGATGGGCGGCGGAACCGTCCTCGCCACGTACGGTGCGATCGCGGTCGTGTTCGGCATCCTGCTTCTCGCGACCTACGCGGCCGGCGTGTGATCATGAGCGAACCGCAAACGGGGCGCGATTCGCGGCAGGACCAACGCGCGGAAGGAGCCAAGAGGATGAGCTTCCCCAAGGGGCTAGGTTGGCTTCTCCTTCACTTCATTCGCGGGCTCGCGCTGTGGGTTGTGATTCCCAGCGCCTTCTTGGCCTGGCTCCTGGTTCACTCGTGGGCTCAGAAGGCGTCTCTAAAGCAGGCGCTCGCCTGGTACGACGCGAACCTGATCGCGGCGCTGTCTAACGGTCCATTCCGTTGGCTGATGCGTCGGGAAGTCCGGCCGTCCTTCGTACGCATGTCGGGCATGAGCACGATCAGTACACAGAGGATCCCCTGGTTCGACGTCAGCGCCCTGTTCGACCACGGCTGAGCCGCCCCACGCGGGCGCTGTGGATAAGTCCTCACGCTGTCGTTGCACACGGCTACGGTCAACCGCATGAACATAATCTCCCTCGTGCATGCAGATCTGCATGCTATCGTCGACCACATGGTGGCGATCCAAGTGCGCGACGTTCCGGAGAGCGTGCGAGACGATCTCGTCCGCGCCGCGCGAGAGCGAGGGCAGTCGCTCCAGGCGTTCCTCGCAGACGTGCTGGAGACGGAGGCGCGCAAGTCGCGCAACCGCGAACTTCTGCGCACGATGACGCCGATCCCCGTGCTCGGCGGGGCGGCGCCAGGGGAGATTTCGGAGCTGATCCGTCGCGGCCACGAGGGGCGAGACGCGCAGATCATCGACACCGTCACACGGCCAGATCAGCCATGATCGTCGTCGACGCCTCGGCGGTCGTCGACGTCATCATCGACGGCACCGCGCACGGGGCGGCGGTGCGCACCGCGATGTCGCTCGATGCCGACTGGGTCATGCCAGCGCACGGCCCCTCGGAAGCGGCGAGTGCTCTGAGAGGACTGTGGCTCGCTCGACGGTCGAGCGACGGCGACTTCCGCGCGCAGCTGACTCAGCTGGCACGGTTCGAGATGCGTCTTCTTCCGATCGCTCCTCTTCTGCCTCGTATCGGCGAGCTCGCCGCCAATGCCACGGTGTACGACGCGGCGTACCTCGCGCTCGCGGAAGAGCTCGGGGTGCCGCTTCTGACCACGGATCGGAAGTTCGCGGGCGTTCCGGGGGTCCGAGCCGAGGTCCAGGTCGTCGCGCGCGAGTGAGCGCGGTTCGGCGTCATCTCTGCGGCCCGAGCTCGCGGCATCCGCTATGCTCGTAACCGTCGCGACTGGCGTCTGGGTGGACTACCACCGGGGAGCGACTGACCACGGAATTCGACCGCGCGCCTGGGCCGATGGAAGCACCCCTTTCGAATCCGTTGTCAGAGGAGCACGTCACATGACCGACCGTTACTTCAACGCCCCGCTCGCCGAGGTCGACCCCGAGATCGCCGAGGTCCTCGACCGGGAACTCAAGCGCCAGCAGACGTTCCTCGAGATGATCGCATCCGAGAACTTCGTTCCCGTCTCCGTGCTGCAGTCGCAGGGCTCGGTGCTCACGAACAAGTACGCCGAGGGCTACCCCGGTCGCCGCTATTACGGCGGCTGCGAGGAGGTCGACGTCGCCGAGGAGCTCGCGATCGCCCGCGCCAAGAGCCTGTTCGGCTCGGAGTTCGCGAACGTCCAGCCGCACTCCGGCGCCTCCGCCAACGCCGCTGTGCTTCACGCGATCGCCCGCCCCGGCGACACGCTGCTCGGCCTCTCGCTCGACCAGGGCGGCCACCTCACCCACGGCATGAAGATCAACTTCTCCGGCCGCCTCTACAACATCGTCGCCTACGGGGTGAACCCCGAGACCTCGACCATCGACATGGACGAGGTCCGCCGCCTCGCCATCGAGCACAAGCCGAAGGTCATCATCGCCGGCTGGTCGGCCTACCCGCGCACCCTCGACTTCGCCGCGTTCCGCGAGATCGCCGACGAGGTCGGCGCGCTCCTCTGGGTCGACATGGCGCACTTCGCCGGCCTCGTCGCCGCGGGGCTGCACCCGAACCCGGTGCCGCACGCGCACGTCGTCTCCTCGACCGTGCACAAGACCATCGGCGGACCCCGCTCCGGCTTCATCCTCACCAACGACGCCGAGATCGCGAAGAAGATCAACTCCGCCGTCTTCCCCGGACAGCAGGGCGGCCCGCTCATGCACGTGATCGCCGCCAAGGCGACGGCGTTCAAGCTCGCCGGCACCCCGGAGTTCAAGGAGCGTCAGGAGCGCGTGCTGCGCGGCGCCGCCATCATCGCGGAGCGTCTGTCTCAGCAGGACGTGAAGGATGCCGGCATCGCCGTGCGCTCCGGAGGCACCGACGTGCACCTCGTGCTCGTCGACCTGCGCGACGCCGAGATCGACGGCAAGCAGGCCGAGGACCTCCTGCACGACATCCACATCACCGTGAACCGCAACGCGGTGCCGAACGACCCGCGCCCGCCGATGGTCACCTCGGGTCTGCGCATCGGCACCCCGGCGCTCGCGACGCGCGGCTTCGGCGACGCCGAGTTCACCGAGGTCGCCGACGTCATCGCCCTCGCGCTGCAGCCCGGCGCCGACGTCGAGGCGCTCCGTGCCCGCGTCGACGCGCTCGCCGCGGCCTTCCCGCTGTACCCCGACCTGCAGCAGTAAGCACCACGCTGCTGCGTTTCGTCTCGCTTCGCTCGCTCAACGACCGGTTCCGCGTGACCCCGGTCGTTGAGCGAGGAGCGCAGCGACGAGCGACGTGCTGAGCGAGCGCAGCGAGTCGAAGTGGCGAAACGCCCCGTGAGAAGTAGAACGAAAGAGAGCGCGACATGACCGCGAAGATCCTCGACGGCAAGGCCGCCGCAGCATCCATCAAGGCCGAGCTCACCGAGCGCGTCGCCGCGCTCCGCGAGAAGGGCATCGTCCCCGGCATCGCGACGGTGCTCGTCGGCGCCGACCCGGCGTCGCAGCTCTACGTCGGCATGAAGCACCGTCAGTCCGAGGCGATCGGGATGAACTCGATCCAGCGCGAGCTCCCCGCCGATGCCTCGCAGGCCGACGTCGAGGCGCTGATCGACGAGCTCAACGCCGATCCCGACTGCCACGGCTACATCGTGCAGCTGCCGCTGCCGAAGCACCTCGACACCGACGCGATCCTCGAGCGCATCGACCCGGCGAAGGACGCAGACGGCCTGCACCCGACCAACCTCGGTCGTCTCGTGCTCAACGTGAACAACCCGATCCACACGCCGCTGCCCTGCACCCCGCGCGGCGTCATCGAACTGCTGCTGCGCAACGACTACGACCTCAAGGGCAAGCACGTCGTCGTTGTCGGACGCGGCGTCACCATCGGCCGCCCGATCGGCCTCCTGCTCACCCGCCGCGACATCAACGCCACCGTCACGCAGGTGCACACGGGCACGCCCGACATGTCGCCGTACCTCCGCCAGGCCGACGTGATCGTCGCCGGCGCCGGGGTCAAGCACCTCATCCGCGCCGAAGACGTCAAGCCTGGAGCCGCCGTGCTCGACGTGGGCGTGACGCGCGAGACGGATGCCGAGACCGGCAAGAGCCTCGTCTTCGGCGACGTGCATCCCGACGTGGCCGAGGTCGCCGGCTTCCTCTCCCCGAACCCCGGCGGCGTCGGACCGATGACCGTCGCCCTGCTCCTGACGAACGTGGTCGAGGCGGCCGAGCGGCTCGTCTGACGCGTCACGTCTCGTGGGGCGTTTCGTCACCTCGAGTCGCTGCGCTCGCTCAGCACGGCGCTCGGTCGCTGCGCGTCCTCGCTCAACGACCGGGTTGCTCCGCGGAGCGGATCAGCCGAGCTCGTCGAGCATGCGGCGCTGCTCGGGGGTGAGGCCGTCGTTCAGCTCCTGGCGCGCCTCGGTCGTCGCGGGGGAGTCGGGGGTGGGAGCGGATGCCGCGGCATCCGGCCTCTTCGAGATCTTCGCGGAGACGGTGTCGTACACCTCGCCCGCCTTGGCGCGCAGCCTGTCGTCGAACTGGTCGTAGATCATCCAGCCGAAGAGCAGGATCAGCGGAGGCAGGACGAACGCCCAGAAGCCCGACGCGCGCACCCCGCTCAGCCACACCGTCAGCACCCAGACGATGAGCTCGACGACGTAGACGAGCGCGTACTGCACGGTCTTCTCGCCGACCTTCGTGCGGCTGGCCGACGACTTCGCGGCGGACTTCCGGAACGCGGAGCCGAGCACGGGCTTCACGAACAGCGCGGCGAGGGTGAGGATCACGGCCGCCCACAGCGCGTTGAAACCCACGCGGACGCCGCTGAACAGCAGGCCGATGAGCAGGAGGACCGCGACGTTGAACACGTAGAGCGCGGCGAACCGGACGATTCCGTTCTTCATGCGACCAGACTTCCACATCTGCGCGCCGTGCGGCACCTCACGCGCGCGGGAAGGAGCGCTCCACTGCGTCGACCACGGCATCGTAGACGGCATCCCAGTCGGGCACCTCTGGCGCGACTCCGGCGAGTTCGAGGCTCACGGCGCCGTGCACCTGCGCCCACACCGTGACGGCGGCAGCCATCACCTGCTCCTCCGGCACGCGCGCCGCGAGGGCGCGCACGAGCGGGGCCATCGCGGTGGAGGTGGTGGCGGCATCCGGAGCGCAGTCCTCGACGGTCGTGATCGCTCCGCCGAACATCAGGCGGTAGAGGGCGGGGTTGGCCTTCGCCCACCCTCGGTACGCGTATCCGAGGGCGCGGAGCCCCTCCGGCTCGGTCGCGGCCTGAGCGGCTCCGAACGACGCGAAGCCGTGCTCGATCACGGCGACCAGCAACTGCGCCTTGCCGCCGAAGAGGGAGTAGACGGCCGAGGTCGAGGTGCCGGCTGACTGGGCGATGTCGCGGAGGCTGATGCGCTCCGGGCCCTTCGCGTCGACCATCTCCGCCGTGGCGTCGAGCAGTCGGTCGCGGAGAGCGTCGTCGTAGGAGACAGGTCTTGCCATGGACGGAAGTCTATCGTAACGTTGTTTCATAACGTAGTTACATAACAACGTTCCAAGGAGAATCGCATGACTCAGCAGGTCTTCCCCGGTCGCTACACGGCAGCACCCGACCGGTCTGACATCACCGTCTTCGTCATCGGCATGCGGGCCAACCGCTGGTGGCAGCTGGGGAAGGTGTGGTGGACGGCCAGCAAGATGCCGCCGATGCTGCGGCACCTCGCCACCCATCCGGAGGCGGGGATGCTCGGCGCCCACAACTGGTTCGGGCGCACGACCATCCTGCTCTCCTACTGGGAGAGCCCCGAGCATCTGCAGCGCTTCGCCGCCGACCGCGACGCCCCGCACCTGCAGCCGTGGCGTGACTTCATGCGCTCGCTGCAGGGGTCGGGCAGCGTCGGCGTCTGGCACGAGACGTATCAGGTGCCCGTCGCCGATCTCGAGGCCGTGTACGTCGACATGCCCGCGTTCGGGCTGGCCGCGGCGACCACGCACGTGCCCGTCGGCCCGGGCATGAAGACGGCGCGGCAGCGACTCGGGCGGTGACGGAGGTGGGGTGGACGCGGCGGCATCCACCCCACCTCTCAGCCCTGGGGCTGCAGCGTGCCCTCGATGTTCGTGATGCGCGCGCTCTCGTCGAAGCGGAACGTGACCGATGCCGTCGCGTCGGTGATCGTGGCGCCGGTGTAGGCGTCGTCAGTCCAGGCGAGGTTCCAGCCGGCGAGGCGGGCGAGGTCCCACACGGCGGTCCTGGCGTCGGGCAGAGCCAGGCCGGAGAGGATGCGGGGGAGAGCGGTGGTCGCCGATGCGACGGTCAGTGCGGGCACGGGCGCGTCGAGGAGGAAGACCGCCCTGGTGCCGCCGGAGATCGGGGCGGAGTAGTAGGGCGAGCGTCCGGTGATCTCCACCGCGACGCCCGCGATCGTGTGCGCGGCGGCGGCGATCCACTCCTCGTCGCCGGAGGCGTCCGCCGGGAAGGGGAGCTCCGGCTCCGCCAGGTCGGCGAGTCCGTGCTCGACGCCGTAGTCGCGGAGCTGTGCGGCGACGCCCTGCGCGTCACCCTGCGGGTGCGCCCACGCCCACAGCAGCGACCGCGGCCCGGGTGCGATCGTCGCGATCAGATGGGCCGTCGTCACCAGCGTGCGCGACGGATCGGCGTTCGCGGTGAAGGTGATCGTGCCCGCCGTCATGTCGGCATCCCAGCGGTGGTCGCCGAGCTCGTCCGTCGCCGTGGCGAGGGCGTCCTGGCGGAGCGCGGTGAAGAGGGCGGAGCGGTCGGCGAGCGGCTGGAGCGCGGCGAAGGTCATACCCCCAGTCTCGCCCGGATTGCTATGAATCCGCCAGAGCGCTCATGTCGTCACGGCGCCATCCGGACGCCCCATGCGCCGCACGCTCGGCACGGCCAGAGTCATCAGCGCGATGCTCGCATAGAGGATGCCGGACGTGACCAGCACGGTCTCGACGTCGCTGTGGGTGATCAGCCAGCCGTAGATCAGCGTGCCGATCGGCATGGCCACGAAGCTGCCGAGCATGTCGTAGCTGGACACGCGGGAGAGCGTCTCGCCCGGCACGTTCTCCATCATCGCGAGATTCCACCCGGTGCTGAACACCTCGGCGCCGGCGCCGGCCACGAAAGCCGCGATCGCGAGCAGGACGACGGCGGGGTGGACGCCGAGCACCGTGAGCGGGATCGCGAACGCGGCCATGCCGATCATCCCGTAGCGGAGCGGTCGGTTCAGCGGGAACCACATGAGGATGAGGGTCATCAGGAGGATGCCGACGCCCTCCGCGCTGACCACCCAGCCCCAGCCGGTGATGCCGAGACGGGGGTCGTTCTTCGCGATGTACGGGCCGACGACACCCCACGCGCCCACGTGGATGGCGTTCATCACCATGAACGCCAGCACGACCACCCACAGCCAGGTCCTGGTGCGGAACTCGTGCCAGCCGGTGCGGAGATCCTGGAACAGCGTCGTCCCTCCGCCGTGCGCCGGCGGAGGAAGGCGGACCATCGCCAGCACGGGGATCGCGATCACCCACCCGATCGCCTGCACGACCATCGCCCAGGCGGGGCCCGCCGATGCAACGACGATGCCGGCGATGATGGGGCCGCCGATGGTGGTGGCCGAGCGCACGAAGGAGAGCATCGCGTTCGCCTGCTGCAGATGCTCCGGCGAGGCGAGCTGCGGGATGATCCCCTGCATGGCGGGCAGGACGAAGGCCGTTGACGCCCCGTTCAGCACGGAGAGCAGGGCGAGCATCGGCACGGTCGCCGTTCCGGTGAACAGCAGGGCGGCCATCGCCCCGACGGTCAGGATGTCGATGACGTAGCACGACTGGATGATCAGCGCTCGGGGGAGCCGGTCGGCGATCACTCCGCCGAACAGGAGGAAGACGATGTTGCTGACCGTGAAGGCGGCGAGCACGATCGACAGCGAGCGGGCGTCGTTGTCGATCTCCAGCACGGCGAAGGCGAGCGCGATCGACGACATGGATCCGGCGATCATCGTGATCGCCCTCGCCAGGAAGAACCAGCGGAATCCTGCGTCCTGCATCGCGGCGAGCCCGCGCGTCATCGGCGGTCCTCGCGTCTCTGCATCCGACCATCCTGCCACGCGACGCGACGCGACGAGTGGCGCGGAGGGGGCGCTCGGCGTCTACCAGGAGGGGCGGATGCCGGTGAGGGCCCAGGCCGCCTGGACGGCGGCGCCGAGGGCGACGTACTCGCCCGGCGCCGGGACCACGACCGGGATGTCGAACACCTCGCGGGCGACGGCCGCGACGGCGGGGCTCTGCGCGCCGCCTCCGATGAGCAGCACGCGCTCCGTGCGGACGCCGAGGTCGCGGATGGCGCCGAGGCCGAACGCGAGACCGCCGATCACGCCCTCGACCGCGGCCCGCGCCAGGTTCTCGCGACGGGTCGACGCGAGCGTCATGCCCGAGAGGGTCGCGGTCGCGTCCGGCCGATTCGGGGTCCGCTCGCCCTCGAACCACGGCTGCAGGGACAGTCCACCGGCACCGGGTTCCGCCTGCAGGGCGAGCCGCGAGAACTCTTCGAGGTCCACGCCGAGCAGGGCGGCCGTCACGTCGAACACGCGCGCGGCGTTGAGGGTCGTGACGATCGGGAGGCGGCCGCCCGCGGCATCCGCGAACCCTGCGACGGTGCCGGAGACGTCGAAGATCGGCGCATCGGTCACGGCGAAGATCGTGCCGCTCGTGCCGATGGACACGCCCACGTCGCCCGTGCGCGCGCCCATGCCGAGCGCGGCGGCGGCGTTGTCGCCCGCACCCGCCGACACCACGAGCCCACCGGAACCCTGCAGGTGCTCCGAGGGCCCGAGCACCCGGGGGAGCACCACATCCGACGCGTCCCTGCGGAGGGCGAGCGACAGCAGCTCGCGGTCGTAGACGTCGCGGACGGGGTCGAAGTAGCCCGTCCCGCTCGCGTCGGAGCGGTCGGTGACGAGCTCGCCGAGTGCGGGGCCGAGGTCGGACTCGTCGGCAGGGCCGTACCCGCGCAGGCGCCAAGTCAGCCAATCGTGGGGGAGGGCCACGGCCGCCACACGGGCGGCGTTCTGCGGCTCGGCGTCGGCCAGCCATCGGAGCTTCGTGACGGTGAACGACGCGACGGGCACCAGACCCGTGCGCGACGCGAACTCGGAGGCGCCGACCTCTGCCGTGAGATCGGCCGCGGCCTGCGCCGAGCGGGTGTCGTTCCACAGGAGGGCGGGGCGGATCACTCGGCCGGACTCGTCGAGCGCGACCAGTCCGTGCTGCTGCCCGCCGATGCCGATCGCCGACACGTCGTCGAGTCCGCCGGCATCCGCCAGTGCCGTTCGCAGCGCCGCCCACCATGCGGCGGGGTCGACCTCTGTGCCGGCGGGATGGGGTGCACGGCCGGTGCGCACGACCGCACCGGTGTCGAGGTCGCGGACGACGACCTTGCAGCTCTGCGTCGACGAATCGACGCCCGCGACCAGTGCCATCAGCGCGCGCCGAGCAGGTGCTCGGTGGCGAGCTGCTGCAGACGGACGAAGCCGAAGCCCTTGCCGCCGAGGTACGCGTCGGCGTCGAAGTCCTCGTAGGCGCTGCGGTCCGCGAGCAGATCGTCGTAGGACTCGCCCTCGTTCAGGGTCGGAGCCGCGAGTTCGGCGACCTTCGCCGCGGCCAGAGCCTCCTGCACCTCGGGGTCGGCGCGGAACGCCGCCGCGCGCTCCTTCAGCAGCAGGTACGTGCGCATGTTCGCGGCGGCGGAGTCCCAGACCCCGGTCTCGTCTTCCGTGCGGCTCGGCTTGTAGTCGAAGTGCCGGGGGCCGTCGTAGGCGGGGATGCCGTTCGGGCCGCCGTTCTCGAGCAGGTCGACGAGCGAGAACGCGTTGTGCAGGTCGCCGTGGCCGAACACCAGGTCCTGGTCGTACTTGATGCCGCGCTGGCCGTTGAGGTCGATGTGGAAGAGCTTGCCGTGGAACAGGGCCTGCGCGATCCCCGCGGTGAAGTTGAGTCCCGCCATCTGCTCGTGACCGACCTCGGGGTTCACGCCGACGAGCTCGGGGCGCTCGAGGGAGTCGATGAATGCGATCGCGTGGCCGAGCGTGGGCAGCAGGATGTCGCCGCGCGGCTCGTTGGGCTTGGGCTCGATCGCGAATCGGATGTCGTAGCCCTTGTCGGTCACGTAGTCGCCGAGCAGGTTGACGGCCTCGCGGTAGCGCTCGAGCGCTGCGCGGACATCCTTCGCCGAGTCGTACTCCGCGCCCTCGCGGCCGCCCCACATGACGAAGGTCTTGGCGCCGAGCTCGGCGGCGAGGTCGAGGTTGCGCAGCACCTTGCGCAGCGCGAAGCGGCGCACCTGACGGTCGTTGGAGGTGAAGCCGCCGTCCTTGAAGACCGGTGCGCTGAAGAGGTTCGTGGTGACCATCGGCACGATCAGCCCGGTGTCGGCCAGTGCGCCGGTGAGGCGGTCGATCTGCGTCTGACGCTCGGCGTCGGTGGACCCGAAGGCGAACAGGTCGTCGTCGTGGAAGGTCAGGCCGTAGGCGCCGAGCTCCGCGAGTCGCTCGACGGCGTGCACGACGTCGAGGTGCGGCCTGGTCGGTCCGCCGAAGGGATCGGTGCCGTTGTAGCCGACGGTCCAGAGTCCGAAGGAGAACTTGTCGTCGCGGGTGGGGGTGAGGGACATGGCTCGGATCGCTTTCCACGGTGAGGGCGAATTGTTGTTGCCAGGAACATATCAGGGGTGGGTGGCCTCCGCAACGTGTCCGTCCGCTGCGATCCTGCGCCGGAGGTGCGGTCAGCCGCCGATCGGCGCCGTCGAGCTGCGCACCACGAGCTCGGCGTGCATCCTGATGTGCGCGGGGTCCTCGCCGCGCAGCATCCCCAGCAGCACGCCGACCGCCGCCGCCCCCATCTCTGCGAGGGGCTGCCGCACGGTCGTGAGCTGCGGGTTGTTCGACGAGGCCTCGGGGATGTCGTCGAATCCGACGACGGAGAGGTCGTCGGGCACGCGCAGGCCGCGCTCGGCGGCGACGCGCATCGCCTCGAGCGCCGTGAGGTCGTTGGCGGCGAACACCGCGGTCGGCCGCTCGGGGAGATCCAGGATGGCGTGGGCGCCGGCGGTCGCGCTCGCGGTGCGGTAGCCGCCGTCGACCACGAGGAACGGATCGAACGGGATACCGGCAGCGTCCAGCGCTGAGCGGTAGCCCGCCTCGCGCTGCTGCGCCGACTCGAGATCGGAGCGGCCGTGCAGGTGCGCGATCCTGCGGTGCCCGAGGGAGATGAGGTGCTCCGTCGCCGTGCGTGCGCCTTCGACGTTGTGCACCGCGACCGTCGCCGTTCCGTGCGGCCCCTCGTGCGGGTCCACCGCCACGATCGGCACCGCGGCCTGCGGGGGAGTCGTGGTCGGGGTCACCAGGATCGCCCCATCGATGAGCGTCCCGCCCAGACGGGAGAGGGAGCGGCGCTCCCAGCCGAGGTGCTCGCCCGCCGAGACGCTTCCCGCGTACGCGAGCACGTCGTACGGTGTGTCCTGCAGGGCGGTGGAGACGCCACGCAGCAGCTGCAGCGCGAAGGGCTCGAACTCGGCGACGAGCACGCCGATGACGTTCGTGCGCCCTCTCCTCATCGACGTCGCCACCAGGGAGCTCTCGTATCCGAGTTCGGCGACGACACGGAGGATCCGGGCGTGGGTCTCCGCGGACACGCCGTCTCGGCCGTTGATGGCCTTCGACACCGTCGCCACGGACACTCCTGCTGCGCGGGCGACGTCGGTGATCGTGGTGCGTGCGTTCATCAGAACAGACTAATCATGGAAAACGTTATCGATATCGTTTGACACGATCTCGTCCAGATGCCAGAGTGGGCGCACGACACATTGGTGTGGCTGACAACAAATAGGTTCGCTCTGCTGCACGGAACTCGATGAAGAGGAGACACAGCATGAAGATGCGCAAAGCGTGGGCTGCGGGGGCGGCCATCGTGACGCTGGGGGCGCTCGGGTTGACCGGGTGCGCGGGCGGGGGAGGCGGCGCCGATGACGGCAGCACGCTCACGATGTGGCACAACTCGACCACCGGTGCGGGCAAGCAGTACTGGGAGGACGCTGCGGCCGCATTCCACAAGGCCAACCCCGAGGTGACGGTCAAGGTCACCTCGATCCAGAACGAGGACATGGACGGCAAGCTCCAGACCGCCGTCAACTCCGGCGACATGCCCGACATCTTCATGGCGCGCGGAGGCGGCAAGCTCGCCGACGTCGTGAAGGCCGGCAAGGTGAAGGACCTCACGAAGCTCATCGACGCCGACGTGAAGTCGGCCTTCGGCGACGCGCCGTTCAGCGCCTTCACGGTCGACGGCAAGATCTACGGCATGCCCAGCGCGGTGCTCCCCGGCGGCATGTTCTACAGCAAGGACCTGTTCGCCGCGGCGGGGATCACCGGCGAGCCGAGCAGCATGGACGAGCTCGAGGGCGCCGTCGACAAGCTGAAGGCGTCGGGCGTCGCCCCGATCGCGCTCGGCGCGAAGGACGCCTGGCCGGCCGCGCACTGGTACTACTTCTTCGCGGTGCGCGCATGCGACCAGGACGTGATCGCCAACCTGTCGACCAAGCCGGACTTCTCGGACAAGTGCTGGCTCGACGCCGCACAGAACCTCGCCGACTTCGCCGAGACCGAGCCGTTCAACGACGGGTTCCTCACGACATCAGCGCAGCAGGGCGCGAACTCCTCCGCAGGTCTCGTCGCCAACCACAAGGCGGCGATGGAGCTCATGGGGGCGTGGAACGTCGGTGTGATCGCCAGCCTCACGCCCGACCAGAAGCCCCTTCCCGACCTCGGCTGGTTCCCCTTCCCCGAGGTCAGCGGCGGCAAGGGAACCCCGGGCGCCATGATGGGCGGCGTGGACGGATACTCGTGCTCCGTCGACTCGCCCGACACCTGCGAGAAGTTCCTGAACTTCGTCTCCTCGAAGGAGTGGCAGGAGAAGTACGCTGTCGCCTTCCAGACGATCCCGGCCTCTCAGGACGCGATGGGCGCGGTCACCGATCCGTCGCTGATCCCGCTCATGGAGGCGTACAGCAAGGCGCCCTACGTCTCGCTCTGGCTGGACACGGCCCTCGGCCAGAACGTCGGCAACGCGCTCAACACCGGCGTCGTGGAGATGCTCGCGGGTCAGGGAGACCCGAAGAAGCTCGTCGACAGCCTCGCGAACGCGGCGGCCAGGGGCTGACCCGCGCCATGACCATCACCCAGGCGCTCGCTCAGGCGCCTGAGGGGAGCTCCCGTGGGGCCGGCGCATCGTCGGCCCCACGGCGGCGGAAGCCGCGCCCTGACTGGCGCAAGCGCGGCGAGATCGCCCTCCTCTCGGGCCCTGCCCTCCTCGTGTTCGTCGGCTTCGTCATCTTCCCGGTGTTGATGGCGGCGTTCTACGGATTCTTCAAGTGGAACGGCTTCGGCTGGCCGACCGAGTTCGTCGGCCTCGACAACTACGTGCTCATGCTGCAGGACGAGACGTTCCGTGCGGCCGTGTCGCACAACTTCATCATCATCTTCCTGTCGCTGATCATGCAGGGGCCGGTCGCGATCCTCTTCGCGCTGCTGCTCAACCAGAAGATCCGCGGGCGCTCGGTCATCCGCGTCCTGATCTTCGCCCCGTACGTGATCGCGGAGGTCGTCGTCGGCACGGGCTGGAGCCTGATGCTGCAGGATGCCGGCGCCCTCAACTCCCTGCTGGAGAAGTGGGGCCTCGGCGCGCTCCAGCACTCGTGGATCGCCGACCCCGCGATCGCCATGTGGTCGCTGATGATCATCATCACGTGGAAGTACGTCGGATTCGCCGTCATCCTCATGCTGGCGGGTATGCAGTCGATCCCCGAGGAGCTCTACGAAGCGGCCGCGATCGACGGAGCCGGGTTCTGGAAGACGCAGTGGAGCATCACGCTTCCCCTGCTCGGCCCGACCATCCGCATCTGGGCGTTCCTGTCGATCATCGGCTCCCTCCAGCTGTTCGACCTCGTCAACATCATCTGGGGGCAGTACATCGCGGCGACCGCCGGCACCTCGACGATGGCGACCTACATGTACCAGAACGGCCACCTGGCGGGGAACTACGGCTTCGGCAACGCCGTGGCCGTGATGCTCTTCCTCATCTCCATGGTCGTGGCGCTCATCTACCAGCGCTTCGTGCTGCGGCGTGACACCGAGGGCGCACTCACCGGAGACAGCGGAAAGGCGCGCAGACGATGACCGACACACTGAAGACCTCCGTCGCGATCCAGGCGATCGGGCCCAGGGGGCGCCGCCGCGCCGCCCCCGAGGTGCGCTGGGGCAGCCCCGGCGTGTACCTCGTCGCCCTCGTGCTGATCACGGTCTGCGTGACGCCGATCCTCTACATCATCATCGGCGGCTTCCGCACGAACTCGCAGATCACCACGGATCCGTCGGGCTGGCCCGCCCCGTGGCAGTTCGCGAACTACACCGACGTGCTCGGCAGCTCCGAGTTCTGGACCGCGATGCTGAACTCGACGATCTCGGCCGTCGGCACCACCGCGGGAGCCGTGATCCTCGGCGTCATGGCGAGCTACGTCATCGCGCGCTACGACTTCGCGGGCAAGGGCGTCATGTACTCGCTGTTCGCCGCGGGGCTGATGTTCCCGGTGACCGTCGCGATCACGCCGCTCTACCTGCTGATCCGCAACCTGGGGCTCGTGAACAGCCTCGCGGGCATCATCCTTCCGCAGATCGCGTTCGACCTGCCGACCACGATCATCATCCTCGTGCCGTTCCTCAAGGCGATCCCGAAGGAGCTGGAGGAGGCGGCGTCGATCGACGGCGCGTCCCGTCTGGGATTCTTCTGGCGCATGGTGATCCCGCTGAGCCTGCCGGGAGTCATCACGGTCGGGATCCTCGCCTTCATCGGCGCGTGGAACGGCTACATGCTCCCGCTGTTCATCCTGAGCGACCAGAGCCTGTTCACCCTTCCGCTCGGCGTGCAGAACTTCGCCTCGCAGTACTCGGTCGACACCGCCCGTGTGCTCGCCTACACCTCGCTGTCCATGCTTCCCGCCCTGATCTTCTTCAGCCTGTTCGAGCGCCGCATCGTCGGCGGTCTGACCGGTGCGGTCAAGGGCTGAGAGACCACGAACCACGAATGGAGGCGCACATGAGCGCTGACATCCCCGCATTCCCCCACGCATCCGATCGGGTGCGGGATCTGCTCGCCAGGATGACGCTGGACGAGAAGCTCGCGCAGCTCGTCGGCTACTGGATCGACCAGGGCGGCGAGGTGGTGGCGCCCATGCAGAACGAGATGGGAGGCAAGGCCGCCCCCGGGGCGCTGGCCGAGATCACGCGTGATGGCATCGGCCACTACACGCGCGTCTACGGCACGCGCCCGGTCGATGCCGCCGCGCGCGCGGCGTGGCTCTGGGAGGAGCAGCGCCGCCTCCGTCGGGAGACGCGGCTGGGCATCCCCGCGCTCGTGCACGAGGAGTGCCTCACCGGGCTCGCCGCGTGGAAAGCGGCGACCTTCCCCACGCCGCTCGCCTGGGGCGCCTCGTTCGACCCGGAGCTGGTGGAGGAGATGGCGGCGTCGATCGGCGACACCATGCGCGACCTCGGCATCCACCAGGGGCTGGCGCCGGTGCTCGACGTCATCCGCGACCCCCGGTGGGGGCGGGTGGACGAGTGCATCGCCGAGGATCCGTACGTGGTGGGGGTGACCGGCACGGCGTATGTTCGCGGGCTGCAGTCCGCCGGTGTGCACGCGACGCTCAAGCACTTCGTCGGGTACTCGGGCTCGCGCGCGGGGCGCAACCATGCGCCGGTCTCCGCCGGACCCAGGGAGGTGGCCGACGTGTTCCTCCCGCCGTTCGAGATGGCGGTGATCGACGGCGGCGCGCGCTCGGTGATGAACTCCTATGCGGAGATCGACGGGGTGCCTCTGGGCAGCAGCGCCGAGCATCTCACGGGTCTGCTGCGCGAGACGTGGGGCTTCGACGGCGTGGTCGTCGCGGACTACTTCGCCGTCGCCTTCCTGGAGATGATGCACGGCATCGCGCGCGACAGGGGAGAGGCGGCGGAGGCCGCCCTCACGGCCGGGGTCGACGTCGAGCTCCCGAGTGGAGACGCGTATCTGGCGCCGCTGCGGGAGCGCGTCCTGTCGGGGGCGCTCGATGAGGCGTTCGTCGACCGCGCGGTCCTGCGCGCGCTGAACCAGAAGGAGGAGCTCGGGCTGCTGGAGCCCGACGCCTTCGACGACGATCCGCCCGCGGCGGTCGACCTCGACTCGCCCCGCCATCGCGACATCGCACGACGGCTCGCGGAGGAGTCGGCGGTGCTGCTCTCGAACGACGGCATCCTTCCCCTCGCCGATGCGGCGACGCCTCTGGCGACGGTCGCCGTGATCGGCCCCAACTCCGCGCGCCCTGAGGCGCTGATGGGCTGCTATTCGTTCGCCAACCACGTGCTCGCGCATCATCCGGAGCATCCGATCGGCTTCTCCATCCCGAGCTTCCTCGAGGCGTTCTCGGAGGAGGCGGATGCTCTCGGCGTCGAGGTGATCGCCGCGCACGGCTGTGACGTCGAGGGCGACGACCGCTCGGGCTTCGCGGAGGCGGTCGACGTCGCGCGCGCGGCCGACGTGGCGATCGTCGTCGTCGGCGACCAGGCCGGGCTGTTCGGGCGGGGCACGGTCGGCGAGGGCAACGACTCCGAGAGCCTCGAGCTGCCCGGCGTGCAGCGCGAGCTCGTGGAGGCGCTGGTGCGCACGGGAACGCCGGTGGTCATGGTGGCCGTGACCGGTCGCCCGTACGCGATCGGCTGGGCTCTGGATGCCGTGTCTGCACCGGCGGCCGTCCTGCAGGCGTTCTTCCCCGGAGAGGAGGGCGCCGCGGCGCTCGCCGGAGTCCTCTCCGGGAGGGTCGTGCCCTCGGGGCGCCTCCCGGTGTCGCTGCCGCGCTCTGCGGGAGCGCAGCCCTACTCGTATCTGCACCCTCGCCTGGGCGGCCCCTCGGAGGTGACGGCGACCGATTCGACTCCGGTGCGTCCGTTCGGGTTCGGCCTGTCGTACACGCGGTTCGAGGTCGATCGGCTCGATGTCGACGACGAGGTGGCCGCCGGAGGAGCGTTCCGGGTCGCGGTCACGGTGACGAACACGGGCGACCGGGCGGGCGCCGACGTCGTGCAGCTGTACGGGCACGACGTCGTGGCATCCGTCACGAGACCCGTCGCCCAGCTCCTGGCGTTCCGCCGGGTGACGCTCGACGCCGGGGAGTCGGTGCGGGTGACCTTCGACATCCCCACCCAGCGATTCGCCTTCAGCGACCGCTCGATGACCCGTGTGGTCGAACCCGGAGACGTCGAAGTCTGGGTGGGAGCGCACGCCGCGGCATCCGTCGAGGAGGGCACGGCGACGGCCCGGGCGACCCTGCGGATCACGGGGGCGCCGCACCCCGTCACGACGGCGGACGCACGCGTGGCGACATCGGAGGAGATGATCGTGGATCGAGCGGTGTCGCGATGACGGTGGTGAGCAATCCCATCCTGCCCGGGTGCCACCCCGATCCGACGATCTGCCGTGTCGGCGAGGACTACTACCTCGTCACCTCGACGTTCGAGTACCTGCCCGGTCTCCCGGTGTTCCACAGCCGCGACCTCGTCGACTGGGAGGTCGTCGGGCACGTCATCGATCGGCCGGGGATGCTGGATCTCGAGGGGATCCGTTCGTCGGGCGGCCTCTACGCCCCGACCCTCCGGCACCACGACGGTCGGTTCTGGCTGCTGTGCACGCTCGTGGACCAGGAGGACGACGCGAGGGGCGGCAACTTCGTCGTCACGGCGGAGGAGCCGTCCGGCCCCTGGTCCGATCCGGTCTGGCTCGACGTCGACGGGATCGATCCGTCGGTGTTCTTCGACGACGACGGTCGCATCTGGGTGCATGGCACGCGACCGGCTCGTCAGCCCGAATGGCACGATCAGACCGAGGTCTGGCTGCGTGAGCTGGACCCGCACACGATGACCCTCGAGGCCGAGGAGCATGTCCTGTGGCGCGGGGCGGTGCAGGGCGCGGTGTGGGCCGAGGGCCCTCACCTCTACCGGGTGGCCGGGGCCTACCACCTGCTCGCCGCGGAGGGCGGAACCGACTTCCATCACGCCATCAGCGTGGCGAGGGCGGATGCCGTCACCGGTCCGTACCGCGGCAGCAAGGGCAACCCCGTGCTCACCCACCGGCACCTCGGGCGCGGCGTCGACATCACTGCGGTCGGGCACGCTGACCTCGTGGAGGCGCCGGACGGCAGCTGGTGGGCGGTGCTGCTCGGCATGCGTCCGTACGGCGGCTACCACTGCAACCTCGGCAGGGAGACCTTCCTGGTGCCGGTGGTCTGGGAGGACGGATGGCCGGTCTTCGCACCGGGCATCGGTCGCGTGGAGCACGAGGTCGAGGTGCCGTTCGCGCAGCCGCGGGCGGCGGCGCCCGCCGGCGGGATCATCGCGTCGAGCGATCCGCGCTGGACCTCCGTGCGTGCCCTGCCCTCGGAGATCGCCGCGGCCGACGGCGACGCGTGGGTGCTCCCGCTGCTCCCGGCGTCCCTCGCCGATGCCACCCGCAGTGCCTTCCTCGGCGTGCGGCAGCAGCATCGAGATGTCGACGTCACGGCGACCATCGCCTGCGATCTGCGCGAGGGCGAAGAGGCGGGACTCGTCGTGCGTCAGTCGGAGGACGACCACGTGCGGCTGTCGGCCATCGGCATCACGGGGGAGGGAACGCGCGTAGTCGCCATCCACCGGAGCGCCGGAACGGAGCGCGTGCTCGGGGAGGCGGTCGTCGCGGGAGCGCCCCACGAGGACCTCGTTCTCATGCTGCGGGCGCGCGGTCAGGACTACGAGCTGCGGGCGGGAAGGTCGGGCGACGACCTCGCCGCCGTCGCCACGGCGGACGGACGCACGCTCGACTCGATCGCGACCGGCGGCTTCCTCGGACTCTGGATCGGGGTCCACGGCACGTCGAACGGCGCGGCGACCGACTCGACGATGCGCGTCGAGCGCGTCGAGTACGTCCCTCGGTGATCGCGAGGGTCGGGCCTGACCGGAGCGCGCCCGTCGGGCGGATATCGTGGCAGGAGCAGCACGACGCGCGGAGGAGGCGGGGGATGACGGATCGGGCATCCGGAGTCGAGGGAGTGCGCCGGGCGAACCTCGGCGAGGTGCTTCGGCTCGTGCACCACGACGGCCCGCGATCCCGCGCGGTCATCACCGCCGACACAGGACTGAACAGGTCGACGGTCGCCGACCTCGTCGCCGAGCTGGTCTCTCATGGGCTCGTCGTGGAGCAGGAACCCGACTCCACCCGCCGAGTGGGGCGCCCCTCGCCGATCGTCGCGCCGAGCGAGCAGGTCGTCGCGATCGCGGTCAACCCCGAGGTCGACGCGATCGAGATCGGCGTCATCGCCCTCGGCGGCAGTGTACGCGAGCGCGTACGAGTCGAATGCGTCGAGCCGCCCTCCGTCGAAGACGTCACCGCGGCGGTCGAGGGCTTCGTACGACGGTGGCGGGAGTCGTCCGGGCCGGCGGCGAGGATCGTCGGCATCGGGCTCGCCGTGCCGGGGCTGGTCAGGGCCGAGGACGGCATCGTGCGACTCGCCCCCCACCTGGAGTGGCGGGATGCTCCGATCGGCGATGCGCTCGCGACGGCGCTCGGACTCCCCGTCTTCGTCGGCAACGACGCCTCTCTCGGAGCGAGCGCCGAGCGCCTGTTCGGAGCCGCGCGCGCTCACGAGGACGTCGTGTACCTCAACGGCGGATCGAGCGGCATCGGCGGAGGGCTCATCCTGGACGGCCGGCTCATCGGCGGTGCGGGAGGCTATGCAGGGGAGTGGGGGCAGACGCGCCCCGGCATCCTGTCCGACGACGACCGCCGCACCGACGGCGGCGTCCTCGAAGACGAGGTCAACCGCTCGCGCCTGCTGCAGGCCGCCCAGCTCGGCCCCGTGGACGACACCGCCCTCGCGGCGGTGCTCTCGGCGACGAGCGATCCGCAGGTGATCGCCGAGATCGACCGGCAGCGCCGCGTGCTCACGGCCGCGCTCGCGAACGCGGTCAACGTGCTGAATCCGTCGATCGTGGTCCTGGGCGGCTTCCTCGCCATGCTGCGTGCCCGCGACGCCCTGAGCTTCGACGCCGAGGTGCGGGCGCGCTCGCTGCAGGCGCCGGCGGAGCAGATGGAGGTGACGGCCGCAGGGCTCGGCGCCGATCGTCTGCTGATCGGCGCCGCCGAGGCCGCCTTCGCGCCGCTGCTGGCGGATCCGCTCCGATTCTGACGGTCAGTAGCTGGCGCGCCGCGTGTCGTCCGAGACGGGGATGAAACGGCTCGCGAGTCCTTCGGAGGCGCGGGCGAGCAGTGCCACATCGGCGCCGACCGCGACGAAGTCGGCGCCGGCGGCGATGTACCCGTCGGCGGCGGTCGGATCGAAGGCGTTCACGCCCACGGCGGTCCCGGCGGCCTTCACCGCGGCGAACACGCGTTCCACCGCGGCGACGACGTCGGGATGCGTCTGCTGACCGAGCAGGCCCATCGACGCCGACAGATCCGACGGGCCGACGAAGACCGCGTCGACGCCGTCGACCGCGGCGATCTCCGCCGCGGCATCCACTCCGGCTGCCGTCTCGATCTGCACCGTCAGCGACGTGTGCGCTGCGGATTCCTGCAGGTAGCGGTCGACGCGGTTCCAGCGGGCGCTGCGGGCGAGGGCGCTGCCGACGCCGCGCACGCCCTCCGGCGGGTAGCGGGTCGCGGCGACGGCCGCGCGGGCCTCGTCGGCGGACGACACCATCGGAACGATGATGTTCTGCGCACCGAGATCGAGGACCTGCTTGATCGCGACCGTGTCGTTGGAGGGGACGCGGACGACAGGGGCGATCGGGTAGGCCGCGGCGACCTGCAGCTGCAGGAGCACGCTCTCCAGTGAGTTCGCGGAGTGCTCCATGTCGATCAGCAGCCAGTCGAGGCCGGAGCCCGCAGCCACCTCGGTGACGATCGCGCTGCCGGAGCATGCCCACATCCCGATCAGCGAGCGGTCGGATGCCGCGAGCTGCTCGCGGAAGGAGGCGTCTAGACGAATCGGCATGCGATCGTTCCCATCGGTCCGTAGTCGCACAGCACTTCATCGCCGCGCGTCACCCACATCGGGCGCGTGAACGATCCTGCCAGGATGATCTCCCCCGGCTCGAGACGCGCGCCGTGCTGGTGGAACTTGTTCGCCAACCAGGCGACGCCGGTGGCGGGATGGTTCAGCACGCCGGCGGCGACGCCGGTCTCCTCGATCTCGCCGTTCTTGAAGAGGAGCCCCGGAACCCAGCGCAGATCGATCTCATCGGGGCGCTTGCGCACGTCGCCGAGGACCATCGCCCCGTACGCGGCGTTGTCGCTGATCGTGTCGACGATCGTGCGCCCCTCCAGCTCGATGTGCGAGTTCAGCACTTCGAGGGCGGGAACGGCGTAGTCGATCGCGGCCAGGGCGTCCTCCAGCGTGCAGTCCGGGCCTTCGAGCGGATGCTTCAGCACGAACGCGAGTTCGACCTCGATGCGCACGTTGGAGAAGTGCTCCGTGGGGATGTCGGCCCCGGACTCGTACACGGTGTCGTCGAACATCACCCCGTAGTCGGGCTCGGTGATGCCCGTCGCCTGCTGCATCGCCTTCGACGTGAGGCCGATCTTGCGACCGACCAGCCGGCGGCCGGCGGCGATCTGCGAGTCGCGCCACACGCCCTGGATCGCGTACGAGTCCTCGACCGTCGCGGCGGGATAGCGCGCGGTGATGCGCGGGATCACCCCGTGCGTGCGATCGGCCTCGGCGAGCTCGGCCGCGATCGTCGCGATGTCCTCTGCTGACAGCATCCGTTCCTTCTCTCTTCTTCTCACCGGCACACGCTGCGGCTGATGCGCGAGTGTCGGGCCGGAGGGATGTTCTCGTGGGGACAATCGGGGTAGGGGTCCCCGCTCTTGTCCCCACGAGAACATCCCGTAGGCCGCCACGCGCGACTAGAGCTGGTGCCCCAGCTTGTACTCGCCCTGCTTCCACTCCGGCATCGCGTCCTCGTCGTCCGGGCGGGTGTAGCTGAACCCGTCGGCGCCGATCGTCACGGCCATCTCGGAGCTGTCGGTGCGCGCGACCACGGGCTGCGGGTTGCCGTCGAGGTCGAGCACGAGCGAGGCGTCCGTGTACCAGCTCGGCACGACCGGGTTGCCCCACCAGTCGCGGCGCTGGTTGTCGTGCACGTCCCACGTGATGACGGGGTTGTCGGGGTCGCCCGTGTAGTAGTCCTGCGTGTACACCTCGACGCGGTGGCCGTCGGGGTCGCGCAGGTACAGGTAGAACGCGTTGCTCACGCCGTGACGGCCGGGCCCGCGCTCGATCGCGTCGGACCGGCGCAGGGCTCCGAGCTTGTCGCAGATCGCGAGGATGTTGTGCTTCTCGTGTGTCGCGAAGCACACGTGGTGCATGCGGGGTCCGTCGCCGCCGGTCATGGCGGTGTCGTGCACGGTCGGCTTGCGGCGCATCCACGCGGCGTAGACGGTGCCCTCCTCGTCCTGGATGTCCTCCGTGACGCGGAAGCCGAGGTCCTGCATGAACTTCACCGCGCGCGGCACGTCGGGGGTGACCTGGTTGAAGTGGTCGAGGCGCACGAGCTCGCCGGGGATGTGCAGGTCGTAGCGCCACGACATCCGCTCGACGTGCTCGGTCTGGAAGAAGAACTCGTACGGGAAGCCGAGAGGGTCGACCACGCGGACGGAGTCGCCGATGCCCTTGACGAAGCCGTCGGGGTTGCGACGGACATCGCAGCCGAGCTCCGTGTAGAACTCGACGGCGCGGTCGAGGTCCTCGGCCGAGCGGACCCGGTACGAGAAGGCGGCGACCGCGGCGATCGGGCCCTTGCGCAGCACGAGGTTGTGGTGGATGAACTCCTCGGTGGAGCGGAGATAGATCGCCTCGTCGTCCTCGCTCGTCACGTAGAGGCCGAGGATGTCGACGTAGAACTGGCGGGACGCCGCGAGGTCGGTGACCACGAGCTCCATGTAGGCGCAGCGCAGCACGTCCGGGGGCGTGCTCGTCGGCGTGGGGGTGGGGTCGGCGGGATGGATCGGCGCCTCCTGGCTCACGTAGAAGCCAGACGAGGTCAGCGTCATGTCGTCGCGGTTGGTCATGTCAGCGTCCTTGCTTTCGTGTCGTGCGTTCGTTTCGTCTCGCTTCGCTCGCTCAACGACCGGATCTCAGGGTCGGTCGTCGAGCGAAGAGCGCAGCGACGAGACGAAACGGGAGAGGTGGGGTCAGTTCTTGCCGAAGGTGGGGTTGTGCGACTTCTCCGCGAGCGTGATGTGCACGCTCTGCTGGTCGGTGTAGAAGTCGATCGAGCGGTAGCCGCCCTCGTGGCCGAGGCCGGACGCCTTCACTCCGCCGAACGGGGTGCGGAGGTCGCGCACGTTGTTCGAGTTGAGCCACACCATCCCGGCCTCGACGGACTGCGCGAAGTTGTGCGCGCGCTTGAGGTCGTTGGTCCAGATGTAGGCGGCGAGGCCGTACTTCGTGTTGTTCGCGAGCGACAGCGCCTCCTCGTCGGAGTCGAACGGCGTGATCGCGACCACGGGGCCGAAGATCTCCTCCTGGAAGATGCGCGCGTCGGGGGAGACGTCGGCGAACACGGTCGGGGCGACGAAGTTGCCCTCGTCGAAGCCCTCGGGGCGGCCGCCGCCGGCGACCAGGCGTCCCTCGGTCTTGCCGATCTCGACGTAGCTCATGACCTTCTCGTAGTGCTCGGGGTGCACGAGCGCGCCGACCTCGGTCGTGGGGTCGTGCGGGTAGCCGACCTTGACCCGCTGCGCCTGCGCCGCGTAGCGCTCGACGAACTCCTCGTAGATGGAGCGCTCGACGAGGATGCGGGAACCGGCGGTGCAGCGCTCGCCGTTGAGGGAGAAGACGCCGAAGATCGTGGCGTCGACCGCGGCCTCCAGGTCGGCGTCGGCGAACACCACGGCGGGCGACTTGCCGCCGAGCTCCATCGACAGGCCCTTGAGGAAGGGAGCGGCGTTGCCGAAGATCAGCTGTCCGGTCGAGCTCTCGCCCGTGAACGAGATGAGCGGCACGTCGGGGTGCTTCACGAGGGCGTCGCCTGCATCCTCGCCGAGACCGTTGACGAGGTTGAAGACGCCCTTCGGCAGGCCGGCCTCCTCGAAGATGCCGGCCCAGAGGGATGCCGACAGCGGCGTGAACTCGGCGGGCTTGAGCACCACCGTGTTGCCGGTCGCGAGCGCGGGGCCGAGCTTCCACGACTCGAGCATGAACGGCGTGTTCCACGGCGTGATGAGGCCCGCGACGCCGATCGGCTTGCGGTTGACGTAGTTCATCTGCTTGCCGGGCACCTTGAAGGCGTCGTCCGACTGCGCGACGATCAGATCGGCGAAGAAGCGGAAGTTCTCGGCGGCGCGACGCGCCTGGCCGAGGGCCTGGGTGATCGGCAGACCCGAGTCGTAGGACTCCAGCTCCGCGAGGCGCGCGTCGCGCGACTCGACGATGTCGGCGATGCGGTGCAGCACGCGCGAGCGCTCCCGCGGCAGCATCCGGGGCCAGGGGCCCTCGTCGAAGGCGCGCTTCGCGGCGGCGACCGCGAGCTCGATGTCGGCCTTCTTGCCCGCGGCGGCGGTGGTGTAGGTCTGGTTGGTCACCGGGTCGAGCACGTCGAAGGTGTCGCCGTCGATCGAGTCGACGAAGGCGCCGTCGATGTAGTGCTGGATGTGGTCCGGCAGGTCGGCGGGGATGCGGAAATCGGTCATGAGCCTTCTCCAGAGGTGTGGGTGGAACGGGTGTGCAGCGCATCGAGGAACGCGTCCCTCGTGCGCCAACGGTGGTTGCGGGCGGCGAGCTCGATCTCGAGGGGCTCTGCGCCCTCGCGGATCAGCTCGAGGATCTGCGTGTGCTCGTCGACGGAGTGCTGGGCGCGGCCGGGCACGTACGCGAACGTGGAGTCGCGGATGCCGGAGAGCCGGGCCCATCCGCGGTGGACGAGGTCGAGCAGATGCGGGTTGGGGCACGGCTCGAACAGCACGGAGTGGAACTGGCGGTTCAGCTCGGTGAAGGCGTGGGCGTCGAAGTGGTCGAGCAGCCGGTGCATCCGCTCGTTCACCTCCGCGGCCTCCGCGAGCGCCTGCTCGTCGAGGAGCGGGGCGGAGAGCGCCGTCGCGGCGCCCTCGACGAGTCCGAGCGTCTGCATGGTGTGCGCGTACTCGCTCTCGTCGACGAGCGTGACGCGCGCTCCGACGTTGCGCTCGAACGTCACGAGCCCCTCGGCCTCGAGGCGGCGGATCGCCTCGCGCACGGGCACGACGCTCATGTCGAGCTCGTCGGCGATCGAGCCGAGCACGAGACGGTACCCGGGCCCGAAGGCGTGCGCCGAGATGCGCGAGCGGATCCAGTCGTAGGCGCGCTCCGACTTGCTGGAGTTCTCGACGGTGGTCATGCGCGGCTCGTCGCAGCCTCGTACTTCGCGCGCCACTCGGCGTTCAGCGGGAACAGCCCGTCGACGGGGTGCCCTGCGGCGACCTGCTCGGCGATCCAGGCGTCCTCGATCTCCTGAGCGAGAGCGTCGTCGACGACCTCCTCGACGAGCGACGGGGGGATGACGATCACGCCGTCGCCGTCGCCGACGATGATGTCGCCGGGCTGCACGGTCGCTCCTCCGCAGGAGATCGTGACGTCGACGTCCCACGGCACGTGCTTGCGCCCGAGGACGGACGGGTGGGCGCCCTGCGAGAACACGGGAAGGCCGATCTCGGCGACGGCGTCGAAGTCGCGCACCCCGCCGTCGGTGACGACCCCTGCGGCTCCGCGGGCGCGGGCGCGGAGAGCGAGGATGTCGCCGAGCGTGCCCGTCGTGGCGTCGCCGCGGGCTTCGATCACGATGATCTCGCCCTCGTCGACGGCGTCGAACGCGCGCTTCTGCGCGTTGTAGCCGCCGCCGTGGCTCTTGAAGAGGTCTTCGCGGAACGGCACGAAGCGCAGCGTCTTCGCCGTGCCGACGATCTTCGTGCCGGCGATATTCGCTGCGACGCCGTCGACGAAGCAGGAGTGGTGGCCGCGCTTGCGCAGCTGCGCCGAGAGTCCGGCTGTCGGCGCCTCGAGCAGCTTGGCGCGCAGCTCGGCGGAGAGCCCGGCCACGGATGCCGAGGAGCCAGAAGATGCGGCATCCGAGGGGGTCGACGCGGCGTTCTGCGACTCCTCAGCGACCGGGGGCAGGCCGGCCGCCTCACGTGAGCCCCAGGCCTCGGTGCGCTGCAGGTCGTCGACCGCGGGGAGCGAGCCGATCTCGGCGTCGAACGGGACGTCGCCCTGCGTCACGGTGGTCACGAGCGCACCGGAGGAGGGGGCGCCGTGCGCGGTCGGTGCGTCCACCTCGACCTCGACGACGTCGCCGGGGGCGATCACGCTGGACCCGGCCGGCGTGCCGGTGAGGATGACGTCGCCGGGCTCCAGCGTGAAGTGCTGCGAGAGGTCGGCGACGAGCTGCGCGAGCGGGAAGATGAGGCCGGCCGTCGTGTCGTCCTGCCGGAGCTCGCCGTTGACCCAGGCGCGCACGCGGAGGGCTGCGGGGTCGACGGCGGAGGCGTCGATGTACTCGGGGCCGAGTGGGGTGTACCCGTCTCCGCCCTTGGAGCGGACGTTCGAGCCCTTGTCGTTCGCGCGCAGGTCATAGAGGCCGAGATCGTTCGAGGCCGTGACCCATCCCACGTGCGACCAGGCGTCTGCGAGGGAGACGCGGCGCGCCGCCGTGCCGATCACGAGGGCGATCTCGCCCTCGAAGGCGAGCAGCTCGGTGCCGGCCGGCCGCTCGACGGTGCCGCCGGATGCGGCGACGGAGCTGGTCGGCTTGAAGAAGTAGGAGGGGAAGGCGGGGCGCCTGCCGCGCTGATCGGCGCGAGAGGCATAGCTCAGGTGGATCGCGATGATCTTGCCGGGGCGGGGGATGGATGCCGTCACGGATGCGCCTCCTCGCGCTTTCTACGACGCCTTGTGCGTCGTATCTGAAATCATATATTATCGGTTCACCCCTCGGCAAGCACTCGTTTCCCCCTCGGATGTGCGCCGTGACAGTGCAGTCACCAGCAAAGGAGGCCCCATGAGCGGGCAGTCACAGGGCGGGTTCACGCCCACCGGAACCATCGCCTCGCAGGCCGATCGACGGCGCGTCATCTTCGCGACGGTCGTCGGCACCACCGTCGAGTGGTACGACTTCTTCATCTACGCCACGGCCGTCGGCCTCGTGTTCGGCCACTTGTTCTTCGAGCCGCTCGGTGCGAACAGCGCGCTGATCGGCTTCGCCACCGTGGGCGTCAGCTTCCTCTTCCGTCCGCTCGGCGCCTTCCTCGCCGGGCACTTCGGCGACAAGCTCGGCCGTAAGGCCGTCCTCATGTGGACGCTGATCCTCATGGGCGCGGCGACCGCCCTCATCGGCGTGCTGCCCACCTACCAGGCCATCGGCCTCGCCGCGCCGATCCTCCTCGTGCTCCTGCGCATCATCCAGGGCATCTCCGCCGGCGGCGAATGGGGCGGCGCCGTGCTGATGGCCGTCGAGCACGCGCCGCGGCAGAAGCGCGGCATCTTCGGCGCCTCGCCGCAGATCGGCGTCCCCCTCGGGCTGCTCCTCGCCTCGGGCGTGATGGCGCTCATGACCGCGATCGCCCCCGGAGATCAGTTCGTCGCGTGGGGCTGGCGCATCCCGTTCCTGCTCAGCGTCGTGCTGATCCTCGTCGGCTACTACGTGCGCCGCAAGGTCGAGGAGAGCCCGGTGTTCACCGAACTCGCCGAGCGCAAGGAGAAGGCGAAGATGCCGATCGTGCAGCTGTTCCGCAAGCACCTGCTGCTCGTGATCATCGCCGCGCTGGTGTTCGCCGGCAACAACGCCGTCGGCTACATGACGACCGGCGGCTACATCCAGGGCTACGCGACGAACCCGGAGGGGCCGATCGGCCTCGAGCGCGGGCCGGTGCTGTGGGCCGTGGCCGGCTCCGCCGTGACCTGGCTGCTCACCACGCTGCTGGCCGGCTGGGTCTCCGACCGCATCGGACGCCGCAGCACCTACATCATCGGCTGGGTGCTGCAGCTCGCGGGTGTCTTCACGCTGTTCCCGCTCGTCAACACGGGGCAGATCGGCCTGCTGTTCGCCGGCCTCGCGATCCTGACGATCGGCCTCGGGTTCACCTACGGCCCCCAGGCCGCGCTGTACACGGAGCTGTTCCCGGCGAGCATCCGCTTCTCCGGCGTCTCGATCTCCTATGCGATCGGCGCGATCGCCGGCGGCGCCTTCGCGCCCACCATCGCGACGGCGATCGTGCAGGCCACGGGCTCGACGCAGGCCGTCACCTGGTACCTCGCCGGCATGACCGTGCTGGGGCTCGTCGCGACGCTGCTGCTGCGCGACCGCTCCGGCATCCCCCTCGGACCGGATCACGAGGCCGAGCAGGCCGTCAGCCCGATCCACGGTCTCGCGAAGGCCTGACCGCCGGTCGTCGAGCGAGGAGCGCGGCGACGAGACGAAACGTGTGAGCCGCGTCAGCCCTCGAGCGCCTCGCGGATCGCGGATGCCGAGCGCTCCAGCCGCTCGGCGATCGCCGCATCCTCGACCGACGTCGCCACGTGCACGACGGCGATCGCCGCAGGGCGCTGGCCCCGGAGCGCGAGGGGCACGGCCACCGACTGCACGGTCGGGATCACCTCGTCGTGGCTCGTCGTGTAGCCGTGTGCGCGGGAGGCCTCGACCTCCGCGCGCACCCCCGCCGCGGCATCCGCCGGCCATTCGGCGGGGGTGAGCTGCATCAGGATCGCCTTGCCCGGCGCTCCGACGGTGACCGGGTGGCGCGCACCCGGTCGCTGCGCCACGCTGGCGACCGCGTGACGGGGCTCGATGCTCGCGAGCGTGATGCAGTCCTCGCCGTCGAGCACGGCGAGGAAGGCCGTCATCCCCAGTTCGTTCGCGATGTCGGTGAGCTCGGGGAGGGCCTCGGCCTGCAGGTCCTGTGCGACGCCGGCCGCGAGGGCCGCCATGCGCGCGCCCAGCGAGACGGCTCCTGCGGCGTCGCGCCCGACGAGCCGGTGGTCTTCGAGGGTGCGCAGCAGCCGGTAAGCGATGGAGCGGTGCACGCCGATGGCGGCGGCGATCTCGTCGATCGACAGCGGGCCGCGGGCGTCGGCGAGCACCTCGAGGATGCGGATGCCGCGGCTGAGGGTCTGCGACGCCGGGGCGGTGTCGGCCATGGTGCTCCCTTGCGGTCGGAGAGGGTCGCGTCTAAGCTGTGTTCAATAGTAGAACAGTGTGTTCGAATATAGAACACTCCGGTTCGCGCCGCAAGACCCGACAGAGAAGTCCGGAAGGATCGACGACGATGCAGTTCCACCACCACGGTTACGTCTCCGGTGACCCGCGCGTGCTCCCGGCGGGAGTCGCCGACCGACCCGCAGACCTGCCGGACGAGATCGACGTGCTCATCGTCGGCTCCGGCCCCGCCGGAATGCTCCTGTCGGCGCAGATGTCGCAGTACCCGGGCATCGTGACCCGCATCATCGAGAAGCGCGACGGACGCCTCGTGCTCGGCCAGGCCGACGGCATCCAGCCGCGCAGCGTCGAGACCTTCCAGGCCTTCGGGTTCGCCGAGCGGATCATCGCCGAGGCCTACAACATCGGCTGGATGAACTTCTGGGGTCCGAACCCCGAGAAGCGCGACGAGATCGTCCGCACGGCGCGCACGGCCGACTACGCCTACGACATCTGCGAATTCCCGCACCTGATCGTGAACCAGGCGCGCGTGCTCGACTACTTCGCCGAGGCCGCCGCAGACGGTCCGGGGCGGATCGTGCCGGACTACGGCGTCGAGTTCACGGGCCTCACCGTCCACGACGGCGGCGAGTTCCCGGTCGAGGCGCGCATCCGCTACGTCGCGGGCCCCCGCGAGGGGGAGGAGCGCACGGTCCGCGCGAAGTACGTCGTCGGCTGCGACGGCGCCCGCAGTGGCGTGCGCGGAGCGATCGGACGCACTCACGTCGGCGCGATGGCCGCCCACGCCTGGGGCGTCATGGACGTGCTGGTGAACACCGACTTCCCCGACTGGCGCACCAAGTGCGCCATCAACTCCGAGGCGGGGAACATCCTGCACATCCCGCGAGAGGGCGGGTACCTCAGCCGCATGTACATCGACCTCGGCGAGGTGGCCGAGGACGACGACCATCGCGTGCGTCAGACCCCGGTCGAGGAGATCATCCGCAAGGCCAACGCGATCCTGCATCCATACTCCATCGACGTGAAGCAGGTCGCCTGGCACAGCGTGTACGAGGTCGGTCATCGGGTCACCGACGGCTTCGACGACGTCGACCCCGGCGTGGAGCGCACGCCGCGGGTCTTCCTCACCGGAGACGCCTGCCACACGCACAGCGCGAAGGCAGGGCAGGGCATGAACGTGTCGATGCAGGACGGCTTCAACCTCGGCTGGAAGCTCGGCGCCGTGCTCACCGGACGCAGCCCGGAGGCGCTGCTGTCGACATACGGATCCGAGCGCCGCCCCGTGGCGCAGCAGCTGATCGACTTCGACCGCGAATGGTCCTCGCTCATGGCCCGCAAGCCCGAGGAGATCTCCGACCCGAACGAGCTCGCCACCTTCTACCTCGGCACGGCCGAGTTCCCCTCCGGCTTCATGACGCAGTACACCGCGTCGATGATCACGGGCTCCGACGCGCACCAGTCGCTCGCCGCCGGGTTCCCGCTGGGCAAGCGGTTCAAGTCCGCCGAGGTCGTCCGGGTCGGCGACGGCAACGCCATCCACCTCGGCCACCATGCCAAGGCGGACGGACGCTGGCGCGTCTATGCGTTCGGCGACCGCGACGGGACCACGCTGGAGTCGTGGGCCGCGGAGGCGGCGCCCGTGCTCGCCCGGTTCACCCCGTCGGATGCCGACGTCGACGCCGTCTTCGACGTGAAGGCCGTCTACCAGCAGTCGTACGAGGAGGTCGAGGTGACGTCGGCTCCCGAGCTGTTCCAGCCGAAGACCGGCCCGCTGGGACTCACGGACTGGGAGAAGGTGTACGCCGCCGGCCCCTCGCATTGGACGGATGCCGACATCTTCGAGGCGCGTGAGCTCTCCCGAGACGGCGTCGTCGTCGTGGTCCGCCCGGACCAGTACGTCGCCGCGATCCTGCCGCTGGATGCCGTGGCCGAGCTGGAGTCGTTCCTGGAGGGCGCGTTCCTGCCTGCGTCCTGAACCGGCCCCAGGGGCGTCCGGCATGACACGTGTCACGTCGAACACGTGACAGCGGACGACGGCGCCGCACGCTGCGCGTCGCGATGCTGGAGGCATGAACACATCAGGTGCCGCATCCGCGGTGATCGAGCTGACCGACGTCCGCCGCCACTTCGGCGTCGGCGACCGGCGCGTGCAGGCCGTCGACGGTGTAAGCCTCCGCATCGAACGGGGCGAGGTCACAGCCCTTCTCGGGCCGAACGGGGCGGGCAAGACGACGACCCTCGACATGCTGCTGGGGCTCACCGAACCGAGCTCCGGCACGGTGTCGGTGCTCGGCGGGCATCCGGATGCCGCGGCGAAGTCCGGGGCGATCGCGGCCGTGCTGCAGACCGGCGGGCTGCTCGGCGACCTCACGGTGCTCGAGACGGTGCAGCTCATCGCCTCGCTCCACGGACGCCAGGCGCTCGATCGGGTGCCCGAGGTGATGGGCCGCGCCGATCTGGTCGCGCTCGCGAAGCGCAAGGTCTCGAAGTGCTCCGGCGGTGAGCAGCAGCGCGTCAAGTTCGCCCTCGCGATGGTGCCCGATCCCGACATCCTCGTGCTGGACGAGCCCACCGCCGGCATGGACGTCACGGCCCGTCGTCACTTCTGGGACGTCATGCGCGCCGACGCCGACGCCGGCCGCACGATCATCTTCGCGACGCACTACCTCGAAGAGGCCGAGCAGTTCGCCCGTCGCACCGTCGTCATGCACCGGGGGACGATCGTCGCAGACGCCCCCACCGCGCGGCTCAGGGCGAGCCTGGGCGAGCGCACCGTGTCGGCGACGCTGCCGGCCGGGTCGTCGATGTCGATCGTCGAGCGGCTCGCCGCGATCGCCGGCGTGGTCGGCATCCGCGTCGACGCCGATCGCCTCAGCCTCACGGCCGCCGACTCCGACGCGGCCGCGCGCACCCTGCTCGACGCCGGGGCCCGGGATCTGGAGATCGCCGCGCCCACCCTCGAAACCGCCTTCACCGCCCTCACGGAGGACTGACCGATGCTTCTCTCACCCACCATGCTGCGCATCGAGGCCGTCCGCCAGCTGCGCAACCCCTACACGCTCGCCTTCACCCTGGCCATGCCGATCGCGATGTACCTGCTCTTCGGCGCGAGCATGAGCTACGGCACGCTCTCCGCAGGGCACGGCAACGTCTCGTTCTACGTCATGACGTCGATGGCCGCGTACGGCACCGCCGTCGCCATGAGCTCGCTGACCTCCCTCGCCGCCACGGAGTCGAAGCAGGGATGGGGCCGCCAGCTGGCGATGTCGCCGCTCACGACCACCGGCTATGCGCTCACCAAGGTGCTCACGGCCTTCTCCTACGCGGCGCTGTCGGTGCTCGGGGTGTTCGTGGCGGGGATGCTCACCGGCGCCGAGGCCGACGGCGCGTGGCGGTGGCTCGCGACCGTCGGGATCGTCCTCGGACTCGGATTGATCTACGGCCTCTGGGGTCTCGGGGTCGGCCTGTTCTTCAACGGCGACTCCGCGACCGCGCTGGCATCGATCTCGATGACGTTCTTCGCCTTCTTCGGCAACGTGTTCATGCCCCTCGACGGGGTCATGCTCGACATCGCCCGGTTCACCCCGCTCTACGGCTTCGTGGCCCTGAGCAGGTGGCCTCTGACCGAAGGACGACTCACCACGGGGCAGACCGACGAGCTCTGGATGCTGCTCCTCAACGTCGCGGTGTGGGTCGTCCTCTTCGCGGCCCTGGTGATGGCGGGAGCCAAGCGCTCCCGCGCACGTCAGTAGGTTGGTTCCATGACCGATCAGCGAGACGACGCGGCGGCGCTCGCCGCAGCGGGTGCTCCGCCCGCGGCATGGGCGGCATCCGGCTCAGGGGCGGGGTCCGCGCAACCGGCGGATCCTTGGGCACGATTCGGCTGGCTGATGGCCGTCGTCTGGCTCATCTTCCTGATCTACCCCGTCCTCTCGCTGCTCCGCTCCGAGGCGCCGATCGCCTGGGTGGTGGTCGGCTGGACCGCCCTGGTCGCCTTCATCGTGCTGTACGTCGTCGGCTTCATGTACGGCATGCGCGGCGGGGGCGGCCTGGGGCGCCCGGTCGCTCCGCGGCAGTGGGTCACCTTCGGGCTCCTGATCGTCTGCGCCCTGATGTCGATCCCCGCGGAGGGCGGATCGGCGCTCAGCTTCCTCCCGTTCATCATGTCCTTCGCCTCGTACGGGCTCACCCGCGTCTGGCACTGGATCACGTTCGCGGCGTCCGTCACGATCACCGCGCTGTGCGTGTTCCTCCTGCCCGGCGGGCTGGACTTCCTCACGGTGCTCGCGATCATCGTGCTGCTGGGGGTCGTGAACACCGTGTCCACCTGGCTGATCCTGCGCTCGAACGAGGCGGAGAGACTGGGGCTCGAGCTCGCCACGAGCGAGGGGCGGGAGGCGGTCGCCCGCGACGTGCACGACCTGATCGGGCACTCGCTCACCGTCGTCGGGCTGAAGGCCCAGCTGGTCAGGCGTCTGATCGACACCGACCCCGAGCGGGCGAAGGCCGAGCTCGCCGACATCGAGGCGCTCACCGCGGAGGCGATCGCCGGGGTGCGTGCCACGGTCTCCGGAGCGCGCGCGACGACGCTGACCGAGCAGCTGGCATCCAGCCGCGACGCGCTGCGGTCGGCCGACGTCGTGCTCGCCGTCGACGGGGCACCGAGCTCGCTTTCCGCCGCGCAGGCGCTGACCGCTGCGTGGATCCTCCGGGAGGCGACGACGAACACGCTGCGGCATGCCGACGCCACCCGTGTCGACGTGCAGATCGCGCCGGGGCGGCTCCGGATCGTCGACGACGGCGCCGGCCCTGGAGCGCGCGAGGGCAACGGCGTCCGCGGCATGCGGGAGCGGGCGGCGGCGGCGGGGGCATCGTTCGCGTTCGGCGCGGGGGAGTCCGGCGGCACGAGCGTGGAGGTGACCTGGTGACCGACGGCATCCGACTGCTGATCGCCGACGATCAGGCGCTCGTGCGGGGAGCGCTCGGCGCCCTGCTCGACCTGGAGCCCGATCTGGAGGTCGTCGGGCTCGCCGCCGACGGGGAGACGGCGGTGCGCCTGGCGGCCGAGACCGCGCCGGACGTGTGCCTCATGGACATCCAGATGCCGGGCATGGACGGCATCGAGACCACCCGGCTGCTGCGGGCGGCGCACCCCGGCACCCGCGTGCTCATCGTCACGACCTTCGCCAGGCCCGGGTACCTGCGCTCGGCTCTGGACGCGGGTGCCAGCGGCTTCATCGTCAAGGACAGTCCGGCGGAGAAGCTGGCGGATGCTGTGCGCCGCGTGCACGCGGGCATGCGCGTGCTGGACCCGGCCCTCGCCGAGGAGAGCCTGTTCGACGGGGCGAACCCGCTCAGCGACCGGGAGCGGCAGGTGCTGCGTCTCGCCGCAGACGGCAGATCGGCCGCCGCGATCGCCGCGGAGGTCTTCCTCTCGGCGGGGACCGTGCGCAACCACCTCTCCGCGGCGATCGGCAAGACCGGGGGCGCGAACAGGGCGCAGGCCGTGCGGATCGCTCTCGACAAGGGATGGCTCTGAGCCCGCGTCGGGTGGGTCAGGGGCGGGTCCGGCCCGCGTCGGACGGCTGAGATCCGGAAGATCGACCGAGACCCGGATGGATGCAGGTCAGTTGTGCGGATCTCGGGGCGTCGTCCGGTACTCGGGGCAGGGAGCCGGCCGGGGCTGAGGGGGTTGCCCGATCGGTCGACATCCGGTGGGTCGTTCGCCTTGGCGGCTGAAGGCCGGAGGATCGACCGAGATCCGGATGCTGTCGGCTGGCGTGTCCGGATCTGGGGGCGGCGTCCGGATCGCTCGGGGCGCCTGGGGCTGGAGTTCGGGGCTTGGGCGGCTCGCGGCGGAGTCGGGGCGTGAGAGGGGGCAGTGTTGCAGCGATGTGGCGCGGGAGGCTGAAGTCCGGAGGATCGACCGATATCCGGATGCTGTCGGCTGGTGTGTCCGGATCTGGGGGCGGTGTCCGGATCTCGGGACCGGAGCGGCATGCGACCGGGGGCTCTGAGGGCCCGTGGGCCGTGGGCCTGAGGGTCGGGGGACAGGGGCCGGGGCCTGAGAGGGTGAGCTGTCGAGGGCTGAGAAGGCGCCGGAGGGGCGATGCGGCGTCGGATGCACGGTCAGCGGAAGCGCGCGGAAGGGGGTGTCGCTATGTCGGAGGCCCCGCGTACCTTGGTCGCAGCGGGAGATGCCCGCGATGGAGGGGTGTGTGCGATGACCTGGAAGATCGAGCTCATCTTCGTGCCGGTGACCGATGTCGACCGCGCGAAGGACTTCTACACGAAGATCGGCTTCAATCCCGACCACGATCAGGTGCCCTACGAGGGGCTTCGGTTCGTGCAGATGACCCCTCCGGGGTCGGCCTGCTCGATCGCCTTCGGCACCGGTCTCGACATCCCGCTCGAGCCGGGGCAGCAGAAGACGATCCAGGTGGTCGTCCCGAACGCCGACGAGGCGAAGGCGCAGCTCGAAGCCGTCGGCGTCACGACGCGCGGCGTCGAAGACCTCGGCTGGGGCCGCTTCGTCTGGTTCGACGACCCCGACGGCAACACGTGGACCCTGCAGGAGCTGCCCGACTACGCGGCGGCGAACCAGCAGCCCTAAGAGCAGCTGCGTCGGACCGATGCGGTTCGTCCCGGTTGAAGGGGCGCTCGAACCGGTTGACCTCTGCGGTCCAGTGAGCAGTTCCGGACCGCAGAGGTCATCCGACCGACTCAGCCGAGGCTCGACCTCAGTCGAGGGCCGACCTCAGTCGAGGATGGATCTCAGTCGATGACGGATCTCAGTCGAGGACTGACTCAGTCGAGGACCGACTCAACCGAGGACTGACTCAACCGAGCTCGATCTCAGTCGAGAATTGACTCGATCAGCTCGGACTCATCGGAGTGGATCATCTGCATGAAGGGCAGGAGCA
Source organism: Microbacterium sp. NPDC012755 (assembly GCF_042901325.1). NCBI lineage: Bacteria > Bacillati > Actinomycetota > Actinomycetes > Micrococcales > Microbacteriaceae > Microbacterium > Microbacterium sp. NPDC012755. The sequence goes on from NZ_JBIBCT010000001.1 coordinate 2,245,693, forward strand.
CGGTCACGGCGAAGAGCGTGGAGGCCGGGTCCGCGATCATGCCCTCCGGATCTGCGTCGATCGTGACCGTTCCGCTCAGGTCGTCGATGTTCCAGCGTGCGGCGAGGGCGCCATCGACCTTGACCTCGACCGAGTCGTCCCAGTCCTGTCGGGCGAGGTAGTCGTGGCCGTCGATCCTTCCGTCCACCGCGAAGTAGAGCAGGTTCTCGCCGAGCCGGTCGCTCAGCCGGTCCTCGCGATCGCCTCGGCGCACCAGGTAGTCAGGACGTACGAGCCGCTTGAGCCAGGACCGGCTGAAGCTGCCGATCCCCACTGTCGTCGGCGTCGCACCCTCCGGCTCGAAACAGAACGTCCCTGCCGTCTCGGCTCCGGTGATCGTGCCTCGGCTGATCGTCCCGACGAGGGCGCCGGTCTCCGTGCGGACCTCGATCGCCTTCATCGTGGTGATGAGCGTGCTCAGGACGCTGGGGCGGAACACGTAGCGCATGCTTCATCTCACCATGCGGACCGCGACCTGCGTCGGCGACCTCAGGAGTTCACGCGGATGATCTCCTGCTGGTACGGCGCGATGACATCGCCCGAGATCCGCAGGTCGAGGAGCAGGAAGCGGCGGCTGGCCGCATCCTCCCGCGCCCACTCGCCGAGACGGTCGAGGTCGGCGAGGGTGCGCACCACGACGCCCTCGGCGCCGACGGCCGCGCCGAACGCCGCGAAGTCGACCTCCGGGATGCGCATCGGTCCCTCGGCGAGGCCCTTCAGCCCGTAGAGGTTCACCTCGGCGCCGTAGGCGGCGTCGTTCCAGATCACGGCGATGCCCCGTCCGGCCGCCGCGCGCACAGCGGACTCGAGGTCGGCGATCGCCATGAGGCCGCCGCCGTCGCCGCTCGTGAGCACGATGGTCGACTCACGGCGCGCGAGCGCGGCGCCGACGACGCTCGGCCAGCCCTGACCGATCGACTGGAAGGCGGTGCCGACCATCATCATGCGGTCGGGAGCAGCGACAGGCCAGTACATGTTCGCCCATCCGATGAAGTGGCCGCCGTCGGACACGACCACGCGGTCCTCCGGCAGCAGCTCGGCGATGCGTCGTGCCGCCGAGCGGGGGTCGAGCCGTCCGTCCGGGGCGAGGTCGTCGCCGGTCTCGTATGCGCGCGAGCCGGCGACGTCGACCGTCTCCCGCCAGGGACGAGCGGGCATGACACCGGGCGCGGCTTCGGATGTGACACCGGGCATCGCTTCGGATGCGGTACCGGGCACAGCTTCGGATGTGGCATCCGACACACCGCGGGCATCGGTGATCCGCCCGGCGTGTCCGGTCTCCGCTCCGAAGCTGTGCTCGGCAGGCTCGGCAGGCTCGGCAGGCCCGGCAGGCGCGGCAGGCTCGGCAGGCCCGGCAGGCTCGGCAGGCCCGGCAGGCCCGGCAGACGTGGCGGATGCCGCGGCCACGCGCGTCACGAGCTCCTCCGCCACGACGCGGGCGTCGGCCCGCACGAAGCCGCCGACGTGCGGGTGGGTGGCCGCGGGGGCGGTGTCGATCTGGAAGACGCGGGTTCCGGGCGCGAACAGCTCGCCGAAGCGCATCGTGAACTGGTTCAGCGACGCGCCGAAGACCACGGCGACATCGGCGGTGCGGACGAGCTCCATGGCTCCGTCGGCGCCGAAGCCGCCGGTCACGCCCAGGTCGTACTGCGTCTCGGGGAAGACGCCGCGGCCGAGCGCCGACGAGGCGGTCAGCGCTCCGGTGAGGGCGGCGAGCTCGCCGAGCGCTGAACCGGCGCCGGCCAGCCAGGCGCCGCGCCCCGCGAGCAGGAACGGGCGCTCGGCGCCGCGCAGGGCGTGCGCGATCTCATCGAGCATCCCCTCGGCGAACTCACCGCGCGGAGCGAGCGGCGCGGGGATGCGCGGAGACGGCGCCGGCGGCACGTCACCGGCCTCGAGGGCGGCGACGTCGTAGGGGATCGCGAGCACCACGGGCACGCGGTAGGTCAGGGCGTGCTCGATCGCGATGACGGTGGTGGCGGCGGCATCTGCCCGTCCGACCGTGTAGGTGCGGGCGCCGACGGCGGAGGCGAGCGCGATCTGGTCGACGTCCCACGGACGAGGGCCGGAGGTGGGCTCGTCGCCGACGACGAGCACGAGCGGAACGTGCGCCTGCACGGCCTCGGCCAGAGCGGTCAGCGTGTTGGTGAAGCCGGCGCCGTACGTCGAGGTGCCGGCGGCGATGCGCCCCGAGGCGCGGAAGTGCGCGTCGGCGGCCACGACGGCGCCCTGCTCGTGGCGGACGGCTGTGAAGACGGCATCCGTCTGGGTCTCGATGGCGTCGAGGAAGTAGGCGTTGCCGTTGCCCATCACGCCGAAGACGGCGTCGATGTGCTGGGCGAGGGTGAGTGCGACGTGCGCGGAGACGGTGGGCATGCGAAAGCCTTTCGAGACAGGGACGGAGGATGCTGTTCCGTATGTGTCTCGCCCCCGCTGCGATGCGGGGCGCTTCGTGCCTCTTTTTCAGGCACCGGCCTCGTCAGAGCCGGACCCGTCGATTCTAGCGCGAGAGGGTCCGACTCGGCGCTGTCTCGCGACCGTAACATCGTGGAAACCGCGACGCGGAAGCATGCGGTCATGGAGTCGCTGTTCAACGGATACACCTCACGACGGAGCGCGGTGCGGACCGGGCCTGGACCCTGGGATGAGATGTTCCCGGCTGCGCCGGACGGAGAGGTGCGCGGCCCCTATCGGGATCTGTACCCGGCGCTGGCCGGTATGGACGACAGCGAGCTGCGGGCGCGCACGGATGCGCTCGCCAGCAGCTACCTCGCCCAGGGCGTGACCTTCGACTTCGCGGGGGAGGAGCGGCCGTTCCCGCTCGACGTGGTGCCGCGCGTGGTCGCGGCGGACGACTGGCTCTACGTCGAATCCGGTGTGAAGCAGCGGGTCAGGGCGCTGGAGGCGTTCCTCGCCGACGTCTACGGTCCGCAGCTCGCCGTGCAGGACGGGGTCATCCCGGCATCCCTCATCAGCTCCTCCTCGCACTTCCACCGTCAGGCGGCGGGCATCGTCGGGGCGAATGGCGTGCGCATCCACGTCGCCGGGATCGACGTCATCCGCGATGAGGCCGGGGCGTGGAGGGTGCTGGAGGACAACGTCCGCGTGCCGAGCGGCGTCAGCTACGTCCTCGCGAACCGGCGGGTCATGGCGCAGACCCTGCCCGAGCTGTTCACCAGCCTCCGCGTGCGGCCCGTCGTCGACTACCCGGGGCGCCTGCTGCAGGCGCTGCGTGCGGCCGCGCCGGAGGGCGTCGACCACCCGAACGTCGTGGTGCTGACCCCGGGAGTGCACAACTCGGCCTACTACGAGCACACCCTTCTCGCGCGGATGATGGGCGTCGAGCTCGTCGAGGGGCGTGACCTCTTCTGCTCTGGCGGACGGGTCTGGATGCACACGACCGCAGGCCCCACGCGTGTCGACGTGATCTACCGGCGTGTGGATGACGAGTACCTCGATCCGCAGCACTTCCGCCCCGATTCGGTGCTCGGCGCCCCGGGGCTCATGCTGGCGTCGCGGCTCGGCACCGTCACCATCGCGAACGCGGTGGGCAACGGCGTCGCCGACGACAAGCTCGTCTACACGTACGTCCCGGCCCTGATCCGGTACTACCTGGGCGAGGAGCCCATCATCCCCAACGTCGACACCTGGCGGCTGGAGGAGCCCGCCGCTCTGGAGGAGGTGCTGGATCGGCTCGACGAGCTCGTGGTGAAGCCGGTCGACGGGTCAGGGGGCAAGGGGCTCGTCGTCGGGCCTGACGCCTCCCGCGCCACCCTGGAGGAGCTGCGCCGCACCCTCCTCGCGGACCCCCGCGGGTGGATCGCCCAGCCGGTGGTGCAGCTCTCCACGATCCCGACGCTCGTCGAAGACGGGTTCCGTCCGCGGCACGTCGATCTGCGCCCCTTCGCGGTGAACGACGGCGACGACGTGTGGGTGCTCCCCGGCGGACTGACGAGGGTCGCCCTGCCGGAGGGGCAGCTCGTGGTGAACTCCAGTCAGGGCGGCGGCTCGAAGGACACGTGGGTGCTCGACCCCTCGCTGTTCACCGGGCCGACGACTCTCGCGGGGGCACCCGACCCGGCATCCGACGAGGTCTCGCTCGCCACCGGAGCGATCGCCGTGGTCGCGCCTCCCCGCGAGGACCCGCACCCTCCGTTCCTCTCGTCCCCGCAGGACGAGGACGTCGAGGCGCGGCACCACCAGCAGCAACAGCAGCAGCAGCAACAGCAGGGAGGTGCGTCGTGCTGAGCCGCATCGCCGAGGCGCTGTTCTGGATCGGCCGCTACGTCGAGCGCGCCGACGGCACCGCGCGCATCCTGGACGTGCACCTGCAGCTGCTGCTGGAGGACCCCTGGGTCGAGGAGGACACGGCGTGCCGTGCGCTCCTGTCGGTCATGGGCACCAGCGCAGAGCCGGACGTCGTGCTGAGCCGCGACGACGTCGTGCGCCTGCTCGCCCTCGACAGGGAGCATACGGCATCCATCGCGCACTCGATCGCCTCCGCTCGGGAGAACGCGCGGCGCGCCAGGGAGATCATCTCCACCGACCTGTGGGAGACGCTCAACGAGTCCAACGCGCGGATGCCGCGTCGCATCGCCTCCGACAAGACCCACCCGTTCTTCCGCTGGGTGCGCGACCGCTCCGCCCTCGCGTTCGGGGTGGTGGACTCCTCGACCAGCCGCGACGAGGCCTGGCACTTCTTCGTGCTCGGGCGGTCGATCGAACGCGCGGACATGACCGCACGGCTCCTCGCCACCCGGTCGCTCACGGACGCCGCCGGACCCAGCTGGACGACCCTGCTGCGCAGCTGCGGGGCGTACGAGGCGCACCTCCGGAGTCACAGGGCGATGCCGACCGCGGCGTCCGCCCTCGAGTTCCTGCTGGTGGATCGGCTGTTCCCTCGTTCGGTGCTGTCGAGCATCCTGCAGGCCGAGGACTGTCTGCGCGGCATCGACCCGGCCGGCGCGTTCGGAGCACCCGACCGCGCGCACCGCGTGCTCGGACGGATGCGGTCGGAGCTGGAGTACCGGCCGATCGGCGACATCGTGCATCGCCTGTCGGAGAGCATGGAAGAGGTGCAGGTGGGGATGTCGATGGCGAGCGACGCGATCAGGGAGCGCTACTTCCCGTCGATCGCGATGCCGGTGTGGATAGGAGAAGCGCTGTGAGCCGGCTGCGGATCGTGCACAGGACCGGGTTCCGCTACGAGAAGCCGGCCACCGCGTCGTACAACGAGGCGCGGATGCTGCCGCATTCGCGCGACGGGCAGTTCGTGCTGCAGGCGAACCTGGAGATCACGCCGACCGCCACCCAGCACTCCTACGCGGACTACTGGGATACGAGGGTCTCCACGTTCGAGGTGCTCACGCCCCACCAGCTGCTGTCGGTCACCGCGACGAGCGTGGTCGACGTGCGGCCCGCTCCGGCTGCGGCGGCCTCGATCGACTGGGACGAGCTGGCCGCCCGCATCCCGCTGTCGCTCGCGCTCGCCGAGTGCGTGGCGCAGACGCCGGCGACCGAACCCGATGACGAGATGCGCGACCTGGCCCTGCGCATCGAGGCGGAGGGCGGCGACGTCGACGAGACGGCCTTCGAGATCTGCCGGACGGTCGGGGAGGCGATGGAGTACCGGCGAGGGGTGACCGGGGTGAGCTCCACGGCGCGAGACGCCTGGCCGACGCGTTCGGGGGTGTGCCAGGACATCGCCCACGTCGCGCTCGGGGTGCTGCGAGCGGCCGGCATCCCCGCGCGGTACGTGTCCGGGTACCTGCACCCCGACCCCTCAGCGGGGATCGGGCAGCCGGTGATCGGCGAGTCGCACGCCTGGGTGGAGTGGTACTCGGGACGGTGGCGCGGATACGACCCGACCAACCTCGTCGAGATCGGGGAGTCTCACGTGTACGTGGGGCACGGTCGCGACTACGGCGACGTGGCTCCGCTGCGCGGGGTCTACGCGGGGCCGAGCGCCTCGGAGCTCTTCGTCTCCGTCGAGATCACCCGGCTCGAGTGACGTCCGACTCGGCGCGGTGCAGGAGCACCGTCGAGGCGGTGAGGTCGTCGAGGCGGATCGTCGTGACCGACTCGGGCGGCAGAGCCTCCCAGTCGTACCCGGAGACCCCCGTGGAGCCGATCAGCAGGGTGCCGTCGTCCGTGCGCGTCCAACGCAGAGCGAAGTAGTCCTCGTTGTGCTCCTCGGGCAGCAGCGGATGCTGCGCGATCTCGTCGAGGTCGTCGTCGGAGAGCACGCTGCGTGCGCTCGCGCGCACCACGACCATCTGCTCCCGGTCGAGCATGATCGCATTGAGACTCGCGAGAGGGAAGACCTCGCGCAGCATGCGGGCGGCGTCCGCCGTCGCCGCGGAGAGCGGGATGCCGAGCGCGAGCCGTTCGCGGATGAGGGTGAAGTACATCTCGCTGTCGGTCTCCCCGGTCATCTCGGCGAGGCTCTCGGGGGAGAGCAGGGCGCGGGCGCTCTCGATCGGCTTCAGCGAGCCGTTGTGCTCGAAGGCCACGGCGCCGCGGAGGAAAGGGTGAGCGTTGCGGTCGGCGATCTCGATGCCCGCTGTCGCCCACCGCAGGTGCACCATCGCAGCTTGGGCCATCGTGGTCGCCGCGCCCTCGAAATCGGGGTCGGAGACCGCCGAGAGAGCGGACTTGCGCACCACGGGCGTCTCGTGCCGACGCTCGACCCCGGCCCAGCCCCAGCCGTCTCCGTGCAGGCGGGCGAGGGAGATCAGGCGCTCCATACCGGTGTCGCCGAGTTCGCGGCGCACCGACGACGGGGTGGGGGAGACGAAGGCGAAGAGGCGGCACATGGTCCTTCGTTTGTAGCGCATCCTCCGACCCGGCGGCGCGACGCCCGTGCATGAGCGAGAATGTACCGGTGACTGATGCATCGAACGAGCGCGAGACGCTCACCTGGGACGGCTTCGGATCCGCGACGCGCGACCTCGCGCGCAAGATCCTCGACAGCGGCTTCGAGCCGGAGGTCGTCGTGGCGATCGCTCGGGGCGGGCTGCTCCCGGCCGGCGCGATCGCGTACGGGCTCGGCGCGAAGAACTGCGGCGCGATCAACGTCGAGTTCTACACGGGCATCGGCACGGTGCTCGACGCTCCGGAGGTGCTGCCCCCAGAGCTCGACATGGCCTACCTCGACGGACGTCGCGTGCTCCTCGTCGACGACGTCGCCGACTCCGGGCGCACCCTCGCGCTCGCCGTCGAGCTGCTGAAGGAGAAGGGCGCCGACGTGCGCTCCGTCACCATCTACACGAAGCCGTCGACGATCATCCAGCCCGACTACGCCTGGAAGGACACCGATCTCTGGATCAACTTCCCGTGGTCGTTCCAGGGCACGGTGCGCGAAGAGGACCTGGGGCTCGCTCCCTCCGCCTGACGTGGGACGTCGCGCGCGGACTGCGCGGGACTCACCCGCGGAGCAGAGCGCGCAGGGTCTGGATCGTGTCGGCGCCCTCGGGGGTCTTGTCCGGTCGGTAGCCCTTGACGCGCGCGAAGCGCAGGGCGAGGCCGCCCGGATACCGCGGTGAGCGCTGCACGCCGTCGATCGCGATCTCGATGACCAGCTCGGGGCGCAGGAAGACAGCGGATGCCGTGCGCCTCTCCTCGTGCTGCGGGAAGGTCTCCGTCTGCCAGCGGAGCAGCTCGTCGGTGAGCCCTTTGAAGGTCTTGCCGACCATCACGAAGCCCCCTGGCTCGACGAACTCCCCGTCGGGATCGCGTGCGCCGAGGTGCAGGTTCGACAGCCAGCCGCGGCGGCGCCCCGACCCCCATTCGGCGGCGAGCACCACGAGGTCGTACGTGAGCACCGGCTTGACCTTGACCCAGGACTTCCCGCGCCGACCGGCGGCGTAGGGCGAGTCGATGCTCTTGACCACGACGCCCTCGTGACCGGCGGCGAGAGCATCGCGGGAGAGCCGCTCCGCGGCGTCGGCGTCGCCCGTGACGACGCCGGGCATCCGCCAGCGTTCGGCGACCCGATCGAGTTCGGCCAGCCGCACCGAGAGCGGCTCATCGATGAGGTCGCGTCCGTCGACGTGGAGCAGGTCGAAGAACCAGGGCCGCAGCGCGAGGTCGCGCGAGGCCTCGGCGCCGAACCGCGACATGGTCTCCTGGAACGGGCGCGGGCCTCCGTCTTCATCGAGCGCGAGGGTCTCGCCGTCGAGGATGAGGTCGTTCGCCGGGAGGCCGCGCACGATCTCCACGATCTCGGGCACGCGGTGAGTGATGTCGGCGAGACTGCGCGTGAACACGCCGACCTCGTCTCCGTGCCGATGCACTTGGATGCGCGCGCCGTCGAGCTTGTACTCGACCGACGACTCTCCCGTCAGCTCCAGCGCCGCCGTCGGCGTCGCGGCGGTCGAGGCCAGCATCGGCAGCACGGGGCGGCCCACGACGAGACCGACGTCGTCGAGCTCGTCGGGGGTGCCGGTGAGGGCGATCACCGCGGTGACGCCGAGGTCGCCCGACAGCATCGCCGCTCGGCGGACGGCGGAGGGAGGGCGGTCGGATGCCCGCGCGATCGCGTCGAGCAGGACGCCCGCGAGCGCGCCGGTGCGCAGCTCGCCGAGCATGGAGCGGGCGAGGAAGTCCCACTCCGCCGCGGTCGCGCGAGAGGCGAGCTCGACGAGGAGCGCGTGCCTGGCCGACACGGATCCGGCTCCCGACGCGGCGGCGAGCCCGTCGAGGGCGGTGTCGACCTCGCCGATCGTCAGCGCCGCGGCATCCGCGTGCACGACGTCGAGGTCCATGAGGGTGCGCCACCCGACGCCGAGCCGCCCCTGCCGCGGAGCCGCGAGCAGCAGGCCGATCAGCGCCGGCACCTCGTCGGGGTCGGCCGGCGCGATGACCCGCGCCAGGGCATCGATCTTCGCCAGGCGCGACGCGGTCGCCCCGGCCTCGTCCGCCGCAGAGACGACCTCACCGAGCTTCATCCCCGAATCATCCCACCGGCATCCGACATCCGGCACGCGATCTGACGGCCCTCGGTCACCCTCTCCCCGTCTCGCACCGATCGGCGATGGATCAGAAACGCTCGGGGGACGACGTGCTCAGCGACGTCTCTGATCCATCACAGACGTGGGGCAGGACGGGAAGATCCAGGGAGCAGGCGAGTCAGCGGCCGCGGAACTCCGGCTTCCGCTTCTCCTGGAACGCCGCGAAGCCCTCGCGGTAGTCGTCGGTGTCGCAGAGCGCGGCCTGGGCGGCGTTCTCGATGCCCACCGCATCCCACAGCGCGAGGCGCTCGTCGCGGATCCGTGCGACGAGCCGCTTGCTCGCGAGGAACGCGGCCGTGGCTCCGCGGGCCGCAGCGGTCGCGGCATCCGTCGTCGCCTGCGCCGCCTCGTCGTCGGGGAGCACCCGGGAGAACAGGCCGGACTGCACCGCCTCCGTGCCGCTCATCAGACGCCCGGTGTAGATGAGGTCGAGCGTCTTGTGGGCGCCGAGACGGTCGAGGAAAAGCGCGTGGCCGCCCGAGTCGAGCGTGGCGCCGAGGGCAGCGAACGGCGAGCCGATCTTCGCGGACTCCGCCACGTACACGACGTCGGTGGCGATGAGGAGCCCGAGTCCCACACCGAGGCATGCTCCGTGGGCGGTGGCGAAGGTCGGCGCGGGGAACCGCGACATCCGCTGCAGCAGCGGGGTCACGAGGCCGTCGAGGTAGCCGATGACGTCGTCATCCCTCGGATCCACGCCGGAGATGTCGCGGCCGGCGCAGAACGCCCGGCCCTCGCCGCGGAGCACCAGGGCGCGCACACCTGCGGCCTCCGCCTCGTCGTAGGCCATGCCCAGGCCGTGCAGCGCCTGCTCGTCGAGCGCGTTGAGGCGCGACGGCGCGTTCAGCACGATGGTGGCGACGTCGTCGTGGATGCTCAGGTCGATCATCGGATGCTCCGCTTCACACGTCGTAGTCGACCACGACGCGGTCGCTCGTGGGGTGGGACTGGCAGGTGAGGACGTAGCCGCGTTCGAGCTCGTCCGGCTCCAGGGCGTAGTTCTCGGTCATGGTCACACTGCCCTCGATGACCCGCGCGCGGCACGTGCCGCAGACGCCGCCCGCACACGCGAACGGGGCGTCGGGGCGCACCCGGAGCGCGGCGTTCAGCACGGACTCGTGGGCGTCGACGGGGCTCTCGACGGTCGAGGAGACGCCGTCGAGGTTGACCTCGATGCGGAACGTCTTCTCGCCCTTGCGCACCTCGACAGGGCGCGCGGTGCGCAGCGGCTCGTCGCCCGTCGTGAACAGCTCGAAGCGGATGTGCTCGCGGGCCACCCCGACATCCGCGAGCACCTCGCGGCACAGGTCGACGAGAGACAGCGGGCCGCACAGGAACCACTCGTCCACATCGGTCGGATCGATGAGCACCCGCAGGATCGTCCGCAGCTTCTCCTCGTCGATGCGGCCGGAGAGCACCGGCGCCGTGCGCTGCTCGCGCGAGAGCACGTGGTGCAGCGTGAGCCGGGTGGGGTAGCGGTCCTTGAGGTCGGCCAGGTCCTCCAGGAACATCACGTCGAGCGTCGACCGGTTCGTGTAGAGCAGCGTGAAGCGCGAGGTCTCCGAGCGCGTGAGCACGGTGTGCGCGAGGGCCATGAGGGGCGTGATGCCGGAGCCAGCCGCGATCCCGACGACATGGCGGTGGTCGAGGTCGTCGAGACCCGAGGTGAAGGTCCCCTGCGGGCTCATCACGTCGATGCGGAACCCCGGATGCAGCCCGGTCTGCGCCCAGGTCGAGAACAGCCCGCCCTCGTCGCGCTTGACGGCGACGCTGAGACGCGTGGGCTGCCCCGCGCCCCTGTGCTCCGGCGCGCGGCACAGCGAGTACGAGCGCCGCACCTCGACGCCGTCGAGGGTCGTCCTGAGCGCCACGTACTGGCCGGGCAGGTGGTCGTAGTCGTCGGCGAGCTCGGCGGGCACGGCGAACGTGACCTCGACCGCATCGTCGGTGAGGGGACGCACGTCCTCCACCGTGAGCGTGTGAAAGCGAGCGCGCGTGCGCTCGCCGGAGACGCCGCGCGAGGGGGCGGATGCCAGGGCGGTGCGAGCGGAGGCGAACAGCGACATCAGTGCACCTTGAAATGGTCGAAGGGCTCGAGGCACGCACGGCACTCGAACAGCGCCTTGCAGGAGGTTGAGCCGAAGCGGGAGACTTCACGCGTGTCCAGCGACCCGCATCGCGGGCAGCGGACGCTGAGGGCGAGCCGGATGGGGCCGGTCGACACGGCGGCGCGGCCGGAGGGCGGGGCGATGCCGTACTCCGTCAGCTTCCGCTTGCCGGCATCCGACATCCAGTCCGTGGTCCAGGCGGGGGAGAGCACGAGCCGCACGTCGACCTCCGCGTACCCCGCGACGGTGAGAGCGAGGATCACGTCGTCGCGGATCGCGTCCATCGCGGGGCAGCCGCTGTAGGTGGGCGTGATGTCGACGCGCACGGCGTCTCCGTCCACCTCGACCGCACGCAGCACGCCGAGGTCCTCGATGGTGAGCACCGGCACCTCCGGGTCGGCGACGGATGCCGCGACCCGCCACGCGTCGTGATCCCGGCCGTCGAGCGAGGGAGCCTGCGACCGGGCCTCGCCCGCGGTCACCATGTCGCCCCGGGGTGCCGGCGGGCGAGCACCTGCATCTCCGCGAGGAGGTGGCCGAGCGGGGTCGCGTGGGCTCCGTGCCGACCGCCGGCAGACGATGCGGCGACGGCGGGCGTCGACAGCTCCGCCTCGGCGAACACGGTGTCGATGACCCCGTCGACACCGGCGCGCAGCGACGACGGACGCACCGCGGCGTCTCCGAGGCGGTCGATCAGGGGGTCGTCGCGGAACAGCTCCTCGACGTAGGGCCAGACGTCGCCGAACGCGCGGACGATCCTGGTCCGCGACTCCTCCGTGCCGCCGGCCAGACGCAGCACCCACTGCACGGCGTGGTCGCGGTGGTAGTCGACCTCCTTGAGCGCCTTCTCGGCGATCGCGGCGAAGGTCTCGTCGGTGCTCCCGCGCAGCGCGGAGTACAGCTCGAACATGTAGGTCGCGACGATGAACTGCCTCGCGATGGTCTGTGCGAAGTCGCCGTTCGGCTGCTCCACGATCCAGGCGCAGCGGAACTCCGGCTCGTCGCGGAAGTAGGCCAGGTCGTCTTCGCTGCGGCCGTCGAAGGATCCGGCGTAGCGCAGCAGCGAGCGGGCGTGGCCGAGCAAGTCGAGGGCGATGTTGCCGAGGGCCACGTCCTCCTCCAGCTCGGGGGCGTTCGAGATCCAGGCGCCCAGCTGCTGCGAGAGGATCAGCGCGTCATCCCCGAGCCACAGGGCGTACTCGGCGATGTCGGCGGATGCCGCGATCGCCCCGGAGCCGGCGAGCTCGTCGCTCAGCCGGAGCTCGTCGACGGAGACGTCGCCGTGGATGTCGTCGCTCACAGGTGCGGCACCCCCTCGGACGCCGTGTAGTACACGGCGTGGCGGTAGTTCTTGCCGGCGGGGCTCTCGAAGTACGCGCCCTTCGCGTCCGGGTCGCTCGTCGTGATCGCCTCGGCGGGCACCGCCCAGATCGACACGCCCTCACCGCGCCGCGTGTAGAGGTCGCGGGCGTTGCGGATCGCCATGTCGGCATCCGGAGCATGCAGGGAACCCACGTGCACGTGGCTGAGTCCGCGGTTCGCGCGCACGAAGATCTCCCAGAGGGGCCAGGGTTCGCGCTCGTCGGCGCCGGGGGTCGCCATCACGCCGCTCCCCGACCGGTCGTCGAGCGAGCCGCAGGCGAGCCGAAACGCTGCTTGCGGGCGTGCTCGGCCGCGGCCTCGCGCACCCATGCGCCCTCCGCGTGCGCCGTGCGGCGCCGTTCGAGACGCTCGGCGTTGCAGGGGCCGTTGCCCCGGAGCACCTCGAAGAACTCGTCCCAGTCGATCTCGCCGATGTCGTACTGCCCGGTCTCGTCGTTCCAGCGCAGATCGGGGTCGGGCAGGGTGATGCCGAGGATCTCGGCCTGCGGCACGAGCATCCCCACGAAGCGCTGGCGCAGCTCGTCGTTGGAGAAGCGCTTGATCTTCCACTTCATCGACTGCGCGGAGTTGGGGGACTGGTCGTCGGGCGGTCCGAACATCGCCAGGCTCGGCCAGTACCAGCGGTTCACGGCATCCTGCGCCATCTGCCGCTGCTCCTCGGTGCCCTGCATGAGCGTCAGCAGGATCTCGAAGCCCTGCCGCTGGTGGAAGGACTCCTCCTTGCAGACGCGCACCATCGCACGGCCGTACGGGCCGTAGGAGGCGCGGCACAGTGGCACCTGATTGCAGATCGCGGCGCCGTCGACGAGCCAGCCGATCGCGCCCATGTCGGCCCAGGTCGGGGTGGGGTAGTTGAAGATCGAGGAGTACTTGGCTCTGCCGCTGATGAGCTGGTCCATCATCTCGTCGCGGGTGATGCCGAGGGTCTGTGCGGCGGAGTAGAGGTAGAGTCCGTGGCCGGCCTCGTCCTGCACCTTCGCCATGAGGATCGCCTTGCGCTTGAGGCTCGGCGCGCGGGTGATCCAGTTGCCCTCCGGCTGCATGCCGATGATCTCGGAGTGCGCGTGCTGCGAGATCTGACGGATCAGCGTCTTGCGGTAGGCGTCGGGCATCCAGTCCCGGGGCTCGATGCGCTGCTCGTTCGCGATGAGCTCGTCGAACAGGCGCTCCTCGTCGGAGAGCTCCTCGTTCACGAGGGAGAGGTCTGCGGGGCTGGTCATCATCGACTCCTCAGGGTCCGGCCTTCTTTACTGACCGTTCGTTAGGTAATTCTGACACGGGGCGTCGTCGCGCGCAAGACAGAGCCCTCCGCCGTGCTCGGGGTCGGCACTCCAGAACTCCGGAGAAACCGGAGATGCGAGATCTGCCCCTTTCGCGCATGCGTGAGTCGAGCGGTATCCGGATGGCCGGCGCCGCCCGATCTCCGGAGTCCCGGAGCGGGAGGGGAGGGTCAGTGCGAGCGGGAGATCAGTTCCAGAAGCGCAAGGCCGTACGCCTCCGCAGGATCCGGATGCTCGAACGCCCGCGTCTCCCCGGCGATCTCGATCTCGACGAGGAAGGCGTCGCTGAGGCGGGTCAGCCGACGGAAGGTGCCGCGGAGGAGGTCGCGCAGCTGATCCTCTCGGGGCAGCCACACGGCGTTCGCGAGAGTCACGGCGTCGAGCGCCCACTCCGTCGTGCCGTTGAACGCGAGGTCGGTGCCGCTCGGGGTCTGACGCGCCTCGATCGTCATCTCGCTCACGGTGAAGATGTCGGCCTCCGCCTCGAGCTCCACCTCATCGGGCAGATCGAGCTGGAAGCGGTCTCCCTCGGCGGGGTGCCACACCAGCCCGGCTTCGCGCAGGGCGACGGCGAGCTCACGGGCGATCATGGGTCAACGGTAGAGCATCGACATCTGCGCGTCGCCGACGATGTCCGCGACGTGAGGCAGAGTGGGGACATGACCTCTCCGCTCTCCGGCGACACCCGCACCGCCGCCCTCTCCGCACTGCGCGAACTGGTCGGGAGGCCGGACGCCGGGTTCCACGACGGGCAGTACGAGGCCATCGAGGCTCTGGTCGAACGTCGCCGTCGCGCGCTCGTCGTGCAGCGGACGGGGTGGGGCAAGTCGGCGGTGTACTTCGTGGCTACCCTGCTGCTGCGCAGGCAGGGAGCGGGGCCGACCGTGCTCGTCTCACCGCTGCTGGCGCTCATGCGCGACCAGATCGCGGCCGCCGAGCGGGCTGGGGTGCGCGCGGTCGCGATCAACTCCACGAACGCGCATGAGTGGTCCGACGTGCTCGCGCAGCTCGACCGCGACGAGGTCGACGTGCTGCTGGTGTCGCCGGAGCGGCTGAACAATCCGTCCTTCCGTGAGGAGCGGCTGCCCGCGCTTGTGCGCCGCATCGGCATGCTCGTGGTCGATGAGGCGCACTGCATCAGCGACTGGGGTCACGACTTCCGCCCCGACTACCGGCGCCTGCGCGACCTCATCGCGCAGATGCCCGCCGATGTCCCGGTGCTCGCGACCACGGCGACGGCGAACAGCCGCGTCGTCGCCGATGTGGCCGAGCAGCTCGGCACCGGCGAATCGGATGCCGAGGTGCTGACCATCCGCGGCGCCCTCGCACGCACGTCGCTGCGGCTGGGCGTGCTGCGGCTGCCCGATTCGGCCAGTCGTCTCGCCTGGCTGCTCAGCCACCTCGACGATCTGCCCGGCTCCGGCATCATCTACACGCTCACCGTCGCGGCCGCCGTCGACACCGCTCGGCTGCTGCGCGAGCGCGGTCACGAGGTGCGCGCCTACACGGGGCAGACCGACGCCGACGAGCGCGAGGAGTCGGAGGGCATGCTCAAGCGCAACGAGGTCAAGGCGCTCGTCGCCACGAGCGCTCTCGGGATGGGCTTCGACAAGCCCGACCTCGGGTTCGTACTGCATCTCGGAGCCCCGTCCTCTCCCGTCGCGTACTACCAGCAGGTCGGTCGCGCCGGCCGTGCGAGCGAGAGCGCCGACGTGCTGCTGCTGCCCGGCGTCGAGGACCGCGACATCTGGCACTACTTCGCCACCGCGTCGATGCCCGACCGGGAGCGCGCCGAACGGGTGATCGCCGCCCTCGGCGACAGCCCGGTCTCGACCCCGGTGCTCGAGGCGATGGTCGACATCCGGCGCACACCTCTGGAGCTCCTGCTCAAGGTGCTCGACGTCGACGGTGCGGTGCGGCGGGTGCAGGGCGGATGGGTGGCCACGGGCGAGCCGTGGATCTACGACGCCGAACGGTACGAGCGGATCGCGGCGGAGCGTGTCGCCGAGCAGCGCAGCATGCTCGATTACGAGACGACGGCAGGCTGCCGCATGGAGTTCCTCCAGCGCGCGCTCGACGATGACACCGCGGTCCCGTGCGGACGCTGCGACAACTGCGCCGGGGCGTGGTTCCCCCGCGACATCGAGGAGCGGGCGACGGCCGCGGCATCCGAGTCCCTCGATCGGGTCGGCGTGCCGATCGAGCCACGACGAGCCTGGCCGACCGGCGCCGACCGGCTGGGCGTTCCCGTGAAGGGGCGCATCGCACCGGCCGAGCAGGCGGCCGAGGGGCGCGCGCTGGCGCGGCTCACCGATCTCGGCTGGGGAGGAGCGCTGCGAGACCTGTTCGGCGCGGGGGCCGCGGATGCTGTGGTCCCACCGCAGCTCCTCGCCGGGTGCGTGCGCGTGCTCGCGGGGTGGGGATGGGAGCAGCGGCCGGTCGCCGTCGTCGCGATGCCGTCGCGCTCCCGCCCGCAGCTGGTGGACTCCCTCGCCCGCGGCATCGCGGAGATCGGCCGGCTGCCGTACCTCGGCGAGCTGGGGCTGGTCGGCGGAGGACCGACCGGTCAGCCCGGCGGCAACAGCGCCTTCCGCATCGCTGGACTCTGGGAGCGGTTCAGCGCCGAGGGACTCGACGTGCCGGACGGGCCGGTGCTGCTCGTCGACGATCAGGCCGACAGCCGCTGGACCCTCACGATCGCCGCCCGCGCTCTCCGCCGGGCCGGTGCGACCGAGGTGCTGCCGTTCGTGCTGGCCCTGCGGGGCTGATCGGCAGCGCAGGGCGGATACGCAGGAGACCTCAGCGCAGGTCGTACACGCGCTTGTACTTGCCCTCGCTGCGGGGGAGCACCCCCGGCTCCTCGACCTGCACCTCGACGCTCGTGCCGATGTGCATCTTGATGCGGTGCCTGAGCACGGCGGCCGCGCCCTCGCACTCCTCGGCGCTCAGTGACGGATGCCGCTCGATCCGCACGGTCAGGGAGTCCATCCGCCCGGCTCGGTGCAGCTCGAGGATGAAGTGCGGGGTCAGGGTCTCGATGCCGAGCACGATCTCCTCGATCTGGGTGGGGAACAGGTTCACACCGCGCAGGATGATCATGTCGTCGTTGCGGCCCGTGATCTTCTCGATCCGACGCACCGCAGGGTAGGTCGTGCCGGGCAGCAGTCTCGTGAGGTCGCGCGTGCGGTATCGGATCACCGGGAACGCCTCTTTGGTGAGCGACGTGAACACGAGCTCTCCGAGCTCGCCATCCGGCACGGTGGCTCCGGTGTCGCCGTCGATGGTCTCCGGGAGGAAGTGGTCCTCCCAGATGTGCGGACCGTCCTTCGTCAGTACGCTCTCGCTCGCGACGCCGGGGCCCATGACCTCGCTCAGACCGTAGATGTCCACGGCGTCGATGTTCAGGCGCCGCTCGATCTCCCGGCGCATCTCGTTCGTCCAGGGCTCCGCGCCCAGCACCGCGACCTTCAGCGAGGTCGCGGCAGGGTCGAGGCCGGCGGCTTCCAGAGCATCCGCGATCGTGAGCAGGTAGCTCGGCGTGCACAGGATCGCATCGGGTTCGAAGTCGGTGATCAACTGCACCTGCCGCGCGGTCTGGCCTCCGGAGATCGGGATGACCGTGGCGCCGAGTCGTTCGATGCCGGCGTGCGCGCCGAGGCCGCCGGTGAACAGCCCGTAGCCGTACGCGTTGTGCACCTTCATGCCCGCGCGGATGCCCGCGGCGTGCAGCGATCGTGCGACCAGGTCGCTCCAACGCTCCAGGTCGCCCGCCGTGTAGCCCACGACGGTCGGTCGGCCGGTGGTGCCCGACGAGGCGTGGATGCGGCGCACATCGGCCATCGGCACGGCGAACATGCCGAACGGGTAGGTCTCGCGCAGATCGGCCTTGGTCGTGAACGGGAGCCTCTGGACGTCGGCGAGCTCGCGGATGTCGTCGGGATGAACACCGTGCTCGTCGAAGGTGCGTCGGTAGAGCGGCACGTTGTCGTACGCGTGGCGCACGGTCCACTGCAGGCGGTGCAGCTGCAGCTCGGCGAGCGCATCGCGCGAGTGCAGTTCGGTCTCGGTCCCGATCTCGGGAAGCTCTGAGGTCATGGTCGACTCCTTCGTCGCAGGGGCGGCATCTTCATTTCAGCGGGTGTCGGTCGGGCGTGATCTGCCGTACACGTGCGCGGCTCGTAGGCTCGCGGCAATCGGACGACCGTCGTCGCCCACATCGGTCTCAAGGCCGTCGCCGCTCCCCAGGTGATCCAGCACTGAACCGCTCGAACGCGCGGAAGAGCCGGGGTCGTGACGACCCCGGCCCTTCTCTGCGTCAGAGGCGCGCATGGCGGCGGCATCCGTGACGGCCCGCGCCTCAGCGCGCAGCCGACCGGTTCGTGGTGATCGAGCGTCCGCGGAACTCGGCGACGGCGTCGCCGATCTCGTCGGTGACCGTGACGTCGTACAGCCCGGTGCGGCCGCTGACCACGCGTCGCACGGCGGTCGCCGTGAGGGTCTGCCCCGCCCGTGTCGACTTCAGGAACGTGATGTCGGCTCCTGCGGCCACGGTCACCCGCTCGTCCTCGTTGCACGCGATCGCGAACGCCGTGTCCGCCAGAGCGAACACGAGTCCTCCGTGGGTGATCGCGAAGCCGTTCAGCATGTCCTCCCGCACGGGCATCGACACGATCGCGTGCCCCGGCTCGTCGAGTTCGACGACCATCCCGAGCATCGCCGAGGCGCTGTCACGCTGCATCATCGGCCTCATGACTTGCTCACCAGCGTCAGCACGTCGTAGGTGGCGACGGTCTCGTCGTTCTGGTTGCGGATCACGGCATCCCAGCGCACCTCTCCGTACTCATCGGTCTCGCGCGGCGTGATCTGCTTGGCCGTGAGCTCGACGCGGATCTCGTCTCCGGGCGAGACCGGGGTGAGGAAGCGCAGGTTCTCGAGTCCGTAGTTCGCGAGCACCGGCCCGGGCTCCGGGTCGACGAACAGCCCGGCCGCCCACGAGACGAGCAGGTAGCCGTGCGCCACGCGCCCGGGGAAGAACGGGTTGGCCGCAGCGGCCTCCTCGTCCATGTGCGCGTAGAAGGTGTCGCCGGTGAAGTGCGCGAAGGTCTCGATGTCGTCGAGGGTCACCTCGCGCGAGGCCGACACGATCTGGTCGCCGATCCGCAGCTCGGCCAGCGACTTGCGGAACGGATGCCGTCCGCCGCTGTGCGCCGCGGCGCCGGCATGCCACACGCCGGTCAGCGCCGTCAGCATCTCGGGGGATCCCTGCACGGCCGTGCGCTGCATGTGGTGCAGCACGGCGCGGATGCCGCCGAGCTCCTCGCCGCCGCCGGCCCGGCCGGGACCGCCGTGCACGAGGTTCGGCAGCGGGGAGCCGTGGCCGGTGGAGGACCGGGCGTCGTCGCGGTCGAGCAGCAGCATGCGTCCGTTGAAGGGCGCGATGCGCGTGGCGAGCTCGACGGCCTGTGCGGGGTCGTGCGTCGCGATGCTGGTGACGAGCGAGCCGCCGCCGCGGGCGACGAGCGCCGCGGCCTCGGCGGTGGTGTCGTACGTGAGCAGCGAGGAGACGGGGCCGAACGCCTCGACGGAGTGCACGGCATCCGACTGCGCGTCGTCGAAGCGCAGCAGCACGGGCGAGACGAAGGCGCCGTCGGACGCGGGGCCGGTCGTGCCGTCGGCGAGGCGCACCTCGGGGGCGTCGGTCGATCCGACGACGACCCGGCCGCCCGCGTCCTGCAGGACCCGCACCTGGCGCCGCACCTCGTCGCGCTGAGCTGTCGAGGCGAGCGGACCCATGGTCACGCCCTCCGCGCGGGGGTCACCCAGCACGGTCTTCTCGATGATGCGCGCCTGCACGGCGGCGATCACGGCGTCCGCGGATGCGGCGGGCACGATCGCCCTGCGGATCGCGGTGCACTTCTGTCCGGCCTTGGTCGTCATCTCCGTCACGAGCTGGCGGACGTAGGCGTCGAACTCGGGGGTGCCCTCCACCGCGTCGGTGCCGAGCACGGAGGCGTTGATCGAGTCGGTCTCGGCGGTGAACCGCACGCCGCCCGTCTGCACGGACGGGTGTGCCTTCAGGCTCTCCGCGGTGGAGGCGCTGCCGGTGAAGCCGACGAGGTCGCCGAGCCGCAGGTTCTCGAACAGCTCGGGCACGCTGCCGCTCACCAGCTGCAGCGATCCTTCGGGCAGCAGCGCCGACTCGACGAGGATCCGCACCATCGCCTCGGCCAGGTAGCCGGTCGGCGTCGCGGGCTTGACGAGCGTCGGCATGCCCGCGAGGAACGCGGGAGCGAACTTCTCCAGAGACCCCCACACCGGGAAGTTGAAGGCGTTGATCTGCACCGCCACACCGGGGAGGGTCGTGTAGACGTGGCGGCCGAGGAAGGATCCGTCCTTGGAGAGCGGCTCTACGGGCCCGTCGACGTGCACGGTGCCGTTCGGCAGCTCGCGCCGGCCCTTGCCCGAGTAGGAGAAGAGCACGCCGATCCCGCCGTCGATGTCCACCCAGGAGTCGACCTTCGTGGCGCCTGTGCGCGAGGACAGCGCGTACAGCTCGTCCTTGCGCGCGGTGAGGGCGAGCGCGAACTGCTTGAGCAGCACCGCCCGCTGGTGGAAGGTGAGCGCGGCGAGGTTCCGCTGCCCGGTGGTCCTGGCGAACTCGAGCGCACCGGCGAGGTCGAGTCCCTCGGTGGACACCCGGGTGATCAGCTCGCCGGTGGAGGCGTCGCGGACGTCCGTCGCCCGGGCGGGTGAGGAGGGCGTCCACCACTCGCCGTTGACGTAGCTCGACAGGTACTCGGTCATCTCTCCTCATTCCATTCGTAGAAACCGCGGCCGGACTTGCGGCCCAGCCTCCCCTCGGCGACCATGCGCCGCAGCAGCTCCGGCGGGGCGAAGCGCTCGCCGAAGGCGCGCTCCAGCTCCTCCGCGATCCCGAGGCGCACATCGAGGCCCACGATGTCCGTGGTGCGCAGCGGGCCGGTGGGATGCCGGTACCCGAGGGTCATCGCGGCGTCGATGTCGGCGGCCGATGCGACGCCCTCCTCCAGCATCCGGATCGCTTCGAGGCCGAGCATGACGCCCAGGCGCGAAGACGCGAAGCCGGGGGAGTCGCGCACGACGATCGGCGTCTTGCCGAGGGCCGCGACCCAGTCGCGGGCGCTCTCGGTGACATCGGGCGCGGTCGCCGTGCCGTGCACGATCTCGACCAGCGCGGAGGCGGGGACGGGATTGAAGAAGTGCAGGCCCAGGACGCGCTCCGGGCGCAGGCGCGTGGCGGCGAGGTCGTCGATCGAGATCGACGACGTGTTGCTCGCCAGCGTCGCGTGCGCGGGCATGGCGGCCTCCGCGCGGGCGAGCGACTGCTCCTTGAGGTCGCGGTCCTCCGGCACCGCCTCGATCACGAGGTCGCATTCGCCGAAGGCCGAGATGTCCGTGCCGGTCGTGAGGCGCGAGCGCAGCGTGGTCCCGTCGAGGGAGGCGTCGCGTTCGGCCGAGCGGCGGATGCTGTCGTCGATGCGGTCGGCCGCGGCATCCGCGCTGGCGTCGTCGCGCTCGACCACGGTCACGTGCGACCCCGCCAGCAGGAACGCGTGCGCGATGCCGGCGCCCATGCGTCCGCCGCCCAGGACGCCGACGCGTGCCGGCGGGCGTTTCGTCTCGCTGCGCTCGCTCAACGACCGGGGGGTGGGAGCGGGGTCGCTCATCGCTTCTTCCTCGCTTCGTCTCGCTGCGCTCGCTCAGTGCGGCGCTCCAGGAACGCGGTCATCCTGCGGTGCTTCTCGGGGGACTCGAACAGCTCGGCCTGCAGCTCGAGCTCGATGGCCGGATGCTGGGCCCTCGGCGTGCGCAGGGCGCGCTTGGTGTGCCGCGTCGCGAGGGGGTCGTTCGCGGCGATCCGATCTGCGATCGCGTGGGCGGCGGGCAGGAGGTCGTCCGCGGCGTGCACAGCGGAGATCAGCCCCCAGGCCAGCGCCTCCTCGGCATCCAGCACCCGACCGGTGAGGAGGAGCTCGCTCGCTCTCGCCTCCCCGACGATCTCGGGCAGGCGCCAGGTGGCGCCCGCCGCGGCGATGATGCCGAGCCCGGTCTCGGGGTTGCCGATCTTCAGGGCGGGGGTGGCGATGCGGATGTCCGCCGCATAGGCGAGCTCGGCGCCACCGCCGAGCGCATAGCCGTCGATCGCCGCGATCACGGGCATCGGGAGTTCGCGGATGCGGATGAACGCGGTCGCGTTGATGCCCTTCCGCGCGTCCTCGGCCGTGCGCTCCCGCAGCTGGGCGATGTCGGCCCCCGCCGCGAAGGTTCCTCCGGAGCCGGTGAGGATCAGTGTGCGCGGCGCGGCTTCGAGCCCTGCGCACAGCTCGTGCAGGGCGTCGATCGTCTCCTGATCGATCGCGTTCCGCTTCTCCGGGCGGTCCAGGGTCGCGATCACGCGGTCGGCGCGCTCCTCGATGCGCAGCGTCATGACACGAGCTCCACGATCATCGCCGTGCCCTGGCCGACGCCGACGCACATCGTGGCGAGGCCGTAACGTGCGCCCTCGCGCTCCATGCGTCCGAGCAGCGTGACGATCAGCCGCGATCCGCTGGAGCCGAGCGGGTGGCCGAGGGCGATCGCACCGCCGTCGGCGTTCACGATCGCGGGGTCGAGTCCGAGGCGGCGGATGCAGGCCAGCGACTGCGAGGCGAACGCCTCGTTCAGCTCGACGGCGCCGATGTCCGCGATGGTCAGCCCGGCCTTGTGCAGCGCCTTCTCGGTCGCCGGAACCGGGCCGAGCCCCATGATCTCGGGCGCGAGGGCCGCCGTGGCCGAGGCGACGATGCGCGCGCGGGGGCGCAGGCCGTGCGCGGCGACGGCCTGCGCGCTCGCGACGAGGATCGCCGAGGCCCCGTCGTTGAGGGAACTGGAGTTGCCGGCCGTGACGACCGCGCCGCCGGCGACGACGGGACGGAGCCCCGCGAGCACGTCGAGCGCGGTGTCGCGGCGGGGTCCCTCGTCGGTGTCGACGAGCCCGCGGGCCGTCTCGACCCCCACGATCTCGGGGACGAAGCGCCCCGCGTCGATCGCAGCCAGAGCGCGCTGATGGCTCAGGAGCGCGAACGCGTCGGCATCCGCCCTCGAGATCCCGTCGACGCGCGCCACCTCCTCTGCGGTCTCCGGCATCGAGAAGGTCGCCTTGTCACGTGCGCTCAGCCGAGGGTTCGTGAATCGCCAGCCGATCGACGTGTCGAAGGCGGCTCCCGGCTTGCTCCATGCCCGCTCCGGCTTCGCCTGCACCCAGGGCGCCCTGGTCATGGATTCGACGCCGCCGGCGACGATGAGGTCGGCGTCGTCCGCGCGCACGGCGTTCGCCGCGAGGGCGATGGCCGACATCCCCGACGCGCACAGCCGGTTCACGGTCAGCCCGGGGACCGAATCGGGAAGGCCGGCGAGCAGCACGGCCATGCGGGCCACGTTGCGGTTGTCCTCGCCCGCCTGATTCGCCGCGCCCAGGATCACCTCGTCGATCGCATCGACCGGCGCCGTCGACCTGCTCACCGCGTCGCCGACGACGAGGGCGGCGAGGTCGTCCGGGCGGACGCTGGAGAGCGCGCCGCCGTAGCGGCCGACCGGGGTGCGCGCACCGCCGACGAGGTAGGCCTCGGACATCGTCATCCTCCTGTCTGCCGCCACTGGCAGATAATTTCAGACCGATCGGTCAGGAATACATTCTCAGATGAACCGGCGGTTGGCAACTCCGAGATGACAGACTGGTCGCATGCCCCGCACCGATCCCGCAGATCCGACGCCGAAGCGGGGCAGGCCGGGCTACGACCGCGAGCAGGTGCTCGCCGTCGCGGTGAAGGTGTTCAACGACCACGGCTACGACGCGACCAGCGTCGCCGACCTCACCGCCGCGCTCGGGCTGACGAAGTCGGCGCTCTACCACCACTTCGACTCCAAGTCCGCGATCCTCGAACTCGCGCTGAACGACGCGCTCGACGGACTGGAGCAGGTCGTGGACGACGCCGTGGCGCAGCATCCGCTCGCCGCCGACCGTCTGCGCTCGATCGTCCGAGGAGCCGTTCGCGTGCTCACCGAGAAGCTCCCCTCCGTGACCCTGCTGCTGCGGGTGCGGGGCAACAGCGAGGTCGAGACGACGGCGCTGCGGCGTCGGCGCGACTTCGATCAGCGGGTCACGGCGATCGTCGCCGAGGCGCAGCGCGAGGGGCTGATCCGCGATGACGTCGATGCGGCGGTCGCGACCAGGCTCATCTTCGGCATGATCAACTCGGTCGTCGAGTGGTACCGACCAGGCGGCCCCGTAGACCCCGAAGAGCTCGGCGAGGACATCCTGCGCGTGAGTCTGGACGGGCTCCAGTCGCGCTGACCTCGGGTCGTCGGCCGGGATCAGGTGCGGCGATGCGGCGCCGGATCAGTCCTCGGCCGGCGCGACTCGCGGGGGCCACGTCGTCGAGCCGAGCTCGCGGGAGATGTTGCGGGCCGTCTCCCGCAGGGCCGCGAGCACCACGTCGGATGCCGGGGCCTGCGCGGTCGGCATCACGACCGCGAGCGCCGCGACGATGTCGCCCCGCGCGTCGGCCACGGGCGCCGCGATCGACGTCTCGCCGAGCACGGCCTCGTCGGTCTCCGAGGCGCTTCCCCGTTCGACGATCGCCGGCAGCTCGAGGGTGAGCCTCGCGACGTCGGTCACGGTGTCGCCGGTCAGACTGCGCAGCGGCTGCGCGAACACGTCGCGCTGGAACCCCTGATCGTAGGCGAGCAGCACCTTGCCCATCGCAGACGCGTGCGCCGGGATCGCGACCCCGGTCTCGAGCATCTGCTGGCTGTCGTCCGGGCGCAGGTTGTGGTGGATCACCAGCACGTCGGTGAAGTGCGGAGCGCCGAGCCGCACGGACAGGCCGGTGCGGCGGGCGAGATCCTGCGTCCAGCGCATCGCGCGGGCGCGGACGTCGAGGGTGTCGAGGTAGACGTTGCTCAGCCGCAGCAGCGTGGGGCCGAGCATGTAGCGTTGCCCGCCGCGCTCCTTGGCGACGAGGCCGTGCTCCCTGAGCGACTTGACGATGCCGTGCACGGTCGACGGGGGGAGGTCCAGCGCGAGGGCGAGGTCGGTGATGCCCAGATGCCGGGCGCCCTGCAGCAGCTCGAGCACCTTCGCGGCGCGGTCGATGGCCTGGATCATGCGGCCCTCCCTCTCAGACGATTCTTCCTCGAATCGGCGACTCGACGGGGTCTTGACATCCCGTCCGACTCCGAGCATATTCGACATTAACGAATTCCTTTCGGATTTCGACGACTTTCAGCCAGGCAGTGATCAAGGGAGATCGGACGATGAAGAAGCTCATCAACAACCCTGCGGACGTGCTCATCGAGTCGCTCAGGGGAGTCGCCGCGGCGCACCCCGAGCTGTCGGTGGACCTCGACACCAGCGTCATCACGCGCGCGACGCCCAAGGCGCAGGGCAAGGTCGCCGTGGTGTCCGGTGGAGGCTCAGGACACGAGCCGCTGCACGGCGGATTCGTCGGCATCGGGATGCTCGACGCCGCCGTGGCCGGTGAGGTCTTCACCTCGCCGACCCCCGACCGGGTGCAGGCCGCCACGAAGGCCGTCGACCGCGGCGCCGGGGTGCTGCACATCGTGAAGAACTACACCGGAGACGTGCTGAACTTCGAGATGGCCGCCGAGCTCGCCGAGATGGAGGGCATCGAGGTCGGCACGGTCGTCGTCGACGACGACGTCGCCGTGCAGGACTCGCTGTACACCGCCGGTCGACGCGGCGTCGGTCTCACCGTGCTGCTCGAGAAGATCGTCGGCGCCGCCGCGGAGGAGGGGCAGGACCTCGCCTCCGTCGTCGCACTCGCCCAGCGCGTCAACGCCCAGGGCCGGTCGATGGGCATGGCGCTCACGAGCTGCACGGTGCCGGCCGCAGGCAAGCCCACCTTCGATCTCCCCGAGGACCAGATGGAGATCGGCATCGGCATCCACGGCGAACCCGGTCGCCACCGCGAGCCCCTCGCCCCGGCATCCGACATCGCCCGGCAGCTGGTGGAGCCGATCCTCGCCGACCTCGATTTCACGGGACCCGTGATCGTGATGCTCAACGGCATGGGCGCCACCCCGCAGATCGAGCTGTACCTGATGTACGCCGAGGTGGCTGCTCTGCTGGAGAAGGCCGGCGTGCAGATCGTGCGCAACCTCGTCGGCAACTACATCACCTCGCTCGACATGGCCGGATGCTCGGTCACGGTACTCAAGGCCGACGACGAGATCCTGCGGCTGTGGGATGCGCCGGTCGTCACCCCCGGTCTGCGGTGGGGCGCCTGATGGGGAACGTGGGAGTCGCGGCGCTGCAGGACTGGATCGCGCGATTCAGCGCGGCTGTCGCCGAGAAGAAGGACTGGCTCACCGAGCTCGACTCGGCCATCGGCGACGCCGATCACGGAGCGAACATGTCGCGGGGCATGGGCGCCGTCGTCGAGAAGCTGAGCGGAGGCGCGCCGGCCACGGCGGATGAGCTGCTCAAGACGGTGGGGATGACCCTGGTCAGCTCGGTGGGCGGCGCCAGCGGCCCCCTCTACGGCACGTTCTTCCTGCGCATGGGGATGAGCGCGGGAGCGGTCGACTCCCTCGACGGCGCGTCGCTCGCCGGCGCTCTGCGCGCAGGTCTCGACGGCATCGTCGCCCGGGGCAAGCCCGAAGCGGGGGACAAGACCATGTTCGACGCGATGTCTCCGGCCGTCGACGCATTCGACGGGGCCCTCGCGGGCGGCGCCTCCGTGAGCGAGGCGGCCCACGCGGCCGCGGTCGCGGCGGCGACGGGTCGGGATGCGACGCTCCCGCTCGTGGCGCGCAAGGGCCGCGCCAGCTACCTCGGGGAGCGCAGCGCGGGTCACCTCGACCCCGGCGCCGCGTCGACCGCTCTGCTGTTCGAGACGCTGGACGCCGCGATCGCGGCCGCCTCCTGATGATCGGCATCGTCGCCGTCTCCCACAGCGCTCGGCTCGGGGAGGCGGCGCTCGAACTCGCCCTCCAGATGGTGCAGGGCGGTGGCGTGCAGGTGCGCGTCGCGGCAGGAGCGGGAACGGATGCCGAGGGCACGCCGATCCTCGGAACAGACGCGACCGCGGTGGCCGCGGCCATCGACGAGCTCGCCCCCGACTGCGACGGCGTGCTCGTGCTGATGGATCTGGGGTCTGCGGTGATGAGCGCCGAGCTCGCCCTGGAGTTCCGGACCAGCGAGGTTCCCGTGCGGCTCGTTCCCGCGCCGTTCGTCGAGGGACTCCTCGCCGCCGTCGTATCGGCGGCGACCGGGGCGTCGCTGGACGTCGTCGCCGACGAGGCCTCCGCTGCTCTGGGGGCGAAGACCGGGCAGCTGGGAGAGCACACGACCGAGCCCGAGCGGGAACCCGCGGACGAGCGCGGAGAGGCGCAGGGGGAGCGGATCACTCGCACCGTGCGGGTGCGCAATCCGCTCGGCATCCACGCACGCCCCGCCGCGCTCATCGCCAAGGCATCGACGGGAGCCGAGGTGCGGCTGCGCCTCCTGCCCGACGGGCCGGAGGCGGCCGCGGCCAGCCTGTCGCGCCTGCTGATCCTCGGCGCACGTCAGGGCGATGAGATCGAGCTCTCGGCGTCAGGAGACGCCGCCGAGGAGGCGCTCACGCGTCTCGCCGCCCTCTTCCACGACGGTTTCGGCGAGGGCGTCGAGGCGGCGGCGCCTGCTTCCGCTCCCGTCGAGGCGCCCCCTGCGACCGTCGCGGCCGGCGCGGTGCTGCGGGGCCGTGGCGTGAGCGCGGGGGCCGCCGCTGCGGTCGTCGTGCGTCTCGCGCCGCCGCTGCCGGAGCCCGAGGCCGACATCGTGATCGACGAGGCCGACCGCGATGCGGAGGTCTCCGCGATCGAGTGGGCAGCGGTCGCGGTCGCCGACGAACTGCGCAGCCGCACGGCGGAGGCGTCAGGCGAGGCTCGCGACATCCTCGACGCCTCTCGGCTGCTGGCCTCCGACCCCGAGCTCGTCTCCGAGGCGTCCGCGCTCGTGCGGACGAAGGGACGTACCGCCGCGCGCGCCGTCTGGGAGACCGCATCCGCGCACGAGAAGGGACTGGCCGCTCTCGGCGGACGGATGGCCGAGCGGGCCGCCGACATCCGCGACGTCCGCGACCGGATCATCGCCGAGATCCTCGAGGTGGAGATGCCGGGGGTGCCCCAGCGGGACGAGCCGTTCGTGCTCGTGGCGACCGATCTCGCCCCCGCAGACACCGCAGCGCTGGACGGAGGGCGCTGCGTCGCCCTGGTCACGGAGCAGGGCGGACCGACCTCGCACACGGCGATCATCGCTCGCTCCCTCGGGCTGCCGGCCGTCGTGGGCGTCGCGGGGGCGACGGGGATCGCCTCGGGCGCGACCGTCCTGGTCGACGGGGACCGAGGCATCGTCGAGGTGGAGCCGTCACCCGCCAGGATCGACGCGGCGGTCGCCGCCGCCGTCATCGTGCCGTTCGACGGCGCGGGCAGGCTGGCGGACGGCCACGAGGTGCCGCTGCTCGCCAACGTCGGCGGAGCGGCGGATGCCGTGGCCGCCGCAGCGGCCGGCGCGGAGGGCATCGGGCTCTTCCGCACCGAGTTCTGCTTCCTGGACCGCACGGAGGCTCCGTCGGTCGAGGAGCAGATCGAGGCCTATCGCAGCGTCCTCGCAGCGTTCCCCGGACGCAAGGTCGTGGTGCGCACGCTCGATGCGGGCAGCGACAAGCCGCTGCCGTTCGCGAACGCCGACGACGAGGAGAACCCCGCGCTCGGTGTGCGCGGGCTCCGCATCGCCCGTCGTTCGCCGGCTCTGCTCGAGGATCAGCTGCGCGCCCTCGCCGCCGCGGCCGCCTCGGAAGACGCGCTGGTCGAGGTCATGGCGCCCATGGTGGCCACGGTCGAGGAGGCGCGGGAGTTCGCCGAGCGGGCGCGTGCAGCGGGGCTCGCGCGCGTCGGCATCATGATCGAGACGCCGTCGGCCGCGCTGCTGGCCGCGGAGATGCTGGAGGTCGTCGACTTCGTCAGCATCGGCACGAACGACCTCGCCCAGTACACGCTCGCCGCCGACCGCCTCCTCAGCGATCTCGGCGACCTCAACGACCCGTGGCAGCCCGCGGTGCTCCGCCTGATCGGCACGGTCGGCGCCGCGGGGCGGGCGGCAGGCAAGCCCGTCGGCGTCTGCGGTGAAGCGGGGGGAGACCCTGCGCTCGCGCCGGTGCTCGTCGGACTCGGAGCGACGAGCCTGTCGATGACGCCTCGCGCCCTCGGACGGGTCGCGGCATCCCTCGCCGGTGTCACGGATGAGGAATGCCGCGCGGCTGCCGAGGCCGTGCTCGCGGCACGGACGGCGGAGGAGGCCAGAGCCGCGGTATCCGTGGCGCTCGGATCCTGACGTCCTGCCGGTCACACCCTCCCGAAGGCGCGGAGGGGATGCTCGATGAGCTCGACCACGCGTCGCAGGAACGAGGCGGCGTACCCGCCGTCGCAGACGCGGTGGTCGAAGACGAGCGACAGCTGGGCGATGCGTCGGGCGACGATCTCGCCCTCCACCACCCACGGACGCTCCAGGATGCGACCGAGGCCGAGGATCGCCACGTCGGGGTGGTTGATGATCGCGGCGGACCCGTCGACGCCGAAGCCGCCGTAGTTGTTCAGGGTGAAGGTCGAGCCCCGCAGGCGCTCCGGCGGCATCGTTCCGCCGCGCGCGGTGCCGGCGAGCTCGCGGAGAGCGGCGTCGAGGTCAGCGGCGCTGAGGGCATCGGCGTGCGGGATGACGGGGACCATGAGGCCACGGGGAGTGTCGGCGGCGATGCCGAGGTTCACTCCCTCGAACTCGATGACCTCCGACGCGTCGGGGGAGAGGCGCGAGGCGAGCAGCGGATGGTCCTCCAGCGCGATCAGCACGAAGCGGGCGATCAGCGCGGTGATCGAGGGCGCACGTCCGCCCTCTGGCGCCATCTCGGCGCGGGCGTTCCAGAGCGCGGTGGCGTCGACGTCGACCCACACGGTCGCCTCGGGGATCTCGGCCCTGCTGCGGCTCAGCGTCGCATTCGCAGCCTTGCGCAGGGGCGACATGCGGGTGCGGGACCGCACGGCCAGGCCGTCGATCCGTGCGTCGCTCTCGAGAGCGGACGCCGCCGGACCGCCCTCCACGGGAGCGGATGCCGCGGCCGTCACGCCGTCCACGGCGTGATCGACGGCCGCGCGGAGCACGTCGGCCCTGGTGATCGCTCCGTCCGCCCCGGTCGGCGCGATGAGGCGCACGTCGAGGCCGAGGTCTCGCGCGAGCCGGCGGACGAGGGGTGAGCGCACGGCGACCGGTCGACGGGCGGCCGCCTCTGCATCCGAATTTCGGATGATCGTACGATTCTCGGATGCCGTTGGCGGAATCGTCCGAGAAATGCGCGGGTCTCCGATTTCAGGAGTCGTGACCGGGGTGTCCGGAGCGGCAGACGAGAGATCCGGAGTCACGGTCGGAGCACCCGGACGCGCGGCGGGGCGCCGGCGCCGCCCCGTGGCACCGCGCTCCGAGGTTCCGTAGCCGATGAGGACGTTGCCCGAGCCCGCGCGCTCCTCGGTGCGGTAGGCCTCGTGGGCGTCGGATGCCGCGGCATCCGCGACCTCGAGCACGGGTGCTCCGACGTCGATCGTGTCGCCGGGGGAGCCGTGCAGCGCGATGACCACGCCGGCGAACGGGGACGGCAGCTCGACGACGCTCTTCGCCGTCTCGACCTCCGCGATGGGCTGATCCGTCGTGATCGTGTCGCCCACAGCCACGAGCCACTGCACGAGACCGGCCTCGGTGAGTCCCTCGCCGAGATCGGGGAGGCGGAAGACGCGCGCGGTGAGGGCGCTCACTTCTCGTCCTCCCAGTGCAGCGAGTCGATCGCGTCGAGAACGCGGTCGACGTCGGGCAGGTACCAGTGCTCCAGCTTGGGCGGCGCGTACGGGGTGTCGAAACCGGTGACCCTGCGCACGGGGGCCTCCAGATACTCGAAGCAGCGCTCGAACACCCGCGCCTGGATCTCCGACGCGACGCTCACATAGCCCGGAGCCTCCGCGATCACGACCGCGCGGCCCGTCGAACGCACGGCGGCGGTGACCGTCTCGTCGTCGAAGGGCGACAGCGAGCGCACGTCGACGACCTGCACGCTGCGTCCCTCGGCGGCGGCGACCTCGGCGACCTCCAGCGCCAGCGGCACCGAGGACCCGTAGGCGAGCAGGGTCACATCCGTGCCGTCGCGGGCGACGCGTGCGGTGCCGATCTCGGCGGTGACCGAGGTGTCGACCTCGCCCTTGGCCCAGTAGAGCTTCTTCGGCTCGAGGAAGATCACGGGATCGGGGGAGGCGATCGCGGCGCGCAGCAGCGAGTACGCGTCTTGCGGAGTCGATGGGCTGACGACCGTGAGACCGGGGGTGTGCGCGTAGTACGCCTCCGATGAGTCGCAGTGATGCTCGACCCCGCCGATGCCGCCGCCGAACGGGATGCGGATGACCAGCGGCATCCGCACCCCGCCCCGCGTGCGGTTGCCGAGCTTGGCGACGTGGCTGACGACCTGCTCGAACGCAGGAAGCGCGAAGGCGTCGAACTGCAGCTCGACCACGGGGCGCATGCCGTTCATTGCCATGCCGACCGCCGTGCCGACGATGCCCGACTCCGCGAGCGGTGTGTCGAAGCATCGGTCCTCGCCGAACCGGGCCGTGAGGCCGTCGGTGATGCGGAACACGCCTCCGAGGGCGCCGACGTCCTCCCCGAAGACGACGACCTCCGGATCCGCCTGGATCGCATCGGCGAGGGCGAGGTTGAGTGCGGCCGCCATGCTCATCGTGGCCACGGCGGGTGTCGACGCCTCTGTCCGGACGTCGTGCTCGGCGATGGTCATCGTGCGCCTCCTGAGGTCTCGGCGGGGGTCCGATCGATCTCTCCGCGGAGCAGCTGCCACTGCTCCTCGAGCTGCGGTGAGCGGGTCGCGGTCACGAAGCGGAAGAGGTCTTCGGGGTCGAGCTCGGCATCCGTGTTCAGCGCGTCGCGCATGGCCTGGGCGATCGTCTCGGCCCCGGCCGCGTACTCGGCGTCGAGCGCCTCGTCGAGGACGCCGGAGGCCGTCAGGTGTGCACGGAGGCGCGTGAGCGGGTCCCTGGCCACCCAGGCCTGCACCTCGGCGCGCTCGCGGTAGCGGGTGTCGTCGTCGGCGTTGGTGTGCGCCTGCATCCGATACGTGTGGGCCTCGACGAGAGTCGGCCCTCCGCCGGTGCGCGCGCGGTCCACGGCCTCTCCGAGCACCGCGAGGACCGCGGCGACGTCGTTGCCGTCGACGCGCTGCCCCGGCATGCCGTAGCCGATGGCCTTGTGCGCGAGGGAGGGGGCGGCGGTCTGACGCGAGAGCGGCACCGAGATCGCGAACCCGTTGTTCTGGACGAAGAACACGACCGGCACGTGGAAGACCGCGGCGAAGTTCATCGCCTCGTGGAAGTCGCCCTCGCTCGTGGCGCCGTCGCCGCAGAGTGCGACGACGACCGTGTCCTCGCCCCGCTGCTTCGCCGCATAGGCGAAGCCGACGGCGTGCAGGAGCTGCGTGGCGAGCGGGGTCGCCTGCGGGGCGACCCGATGGGTCTTCGCGTCGTAGCCGGAGTGCCAGTCGCCCTTGAGCAGCACCAGGGCGTCGGCGGCGCTGACACCGCGCGCGATCACGGCGACGGAGTCGCGGTAGGTCGGGAACAGCCAGTCCGTCTCGGCGAGGGCGAGCGCGACCCCGATCTGGCAGGCCTCCTGCCCGTGCGACGACGGGTACACCGCGAGTCGCCCCTGCCGGACGAGGGCGCTGGCCTGGTCGTTGATCCGCCGGCCCTCGACGAGACCGCGGTACGCGCGCAGCAGGCTGGCGGTGTCCGGCAGCGCGTAGTGGTCGTCGGCGACGACAGCGCCGTCCTGGTCGATCAGCTGCACCGCCTCTTCACGCGGGAGCATGTCCGTGTCCTGCATCCGTCCGCCCTCCTTGCCGAACTCGATGGGTCCAGCATGCGTCGCTCCGCGCACTCGTCCAAGATCTATCCGCGAATCCTGGACGAATGGATGAGGATTGTTGATTCAGGCATCGAAGTGTCAGAATTCATCGACAGAACGAAGGGGTGCCATGATCACGCTCGACGACACCGATCACGCGATCCTCCGAGAGCTGCGTCAGGACGCCCGCGCCTCGATGACGGCGATCGCGGATGCCGTGCACATCTCCCGCGCCGGCGCCCACGCCCGCATCAAGAGGCTCACCGAGGCCGGCGTCATCACGGGGTACGCCGTGCGGACCGACCCCGTGCTGCTCGGTCACCACGCCAGCGCGTACGTCATGCTCGCGATCGAGCAGGCCACCTGGCAGGACGTGAGCGCTCGGCTGCGCGCGATCCCCGAGATCGAGCACATGGCGCTGGTCGGCGGGGACTTCGACGTCATCCTCCTGGTGCGCGCGAGTGATGCGCGAGACCTCCGCCGCATCGTGCTGGAGGACATCCAGGCGATCCCGTCGATCCGCTCGACGCGGACCACGCTGATCTTCGAGGACTTCACCAGGGCCTGAGAGTCACGGGAGGGTGTCCGCCTTCCCTCGATCCCTTCGCACTCGGACATCACCGGCGCGCTCCGCGACAAGTCCGGCGGGCCGCGGCATCCGACAATGAAGGGGACCGGGGCTGTCCACCGGTCGAAGCCCCCGCTCGAAGGAGAGTCCCGATGTCCGAATCCGCCGCATCCGCAGCCGCCGCGCTGCTCGACCGCATCCAGGCGCCGGAGGGCGCAGGACGAGAGATCCCGGACGCCGCGACGCGCGAGATCATCGGACGGGCCCCCGTCGACTCGGTCGACGTCCTCGACGACGCGATCGCGCGTGCCAGGGCGGCACAGCCCGCCTGGGAGGCGCTCGGCCACGAGAAGCGGATCGAGCTGCTGCTCGCCGCGGCCGATGCGATCGACGCGAACGCGGAGGCTCTCGCCTACATCCTCTCGCGCGAGCAGGGCAAGCCGCTGAACGGACCGAACGCCCGGTTCGAGCTCGGAGCGTGCTCGGCGTGGCTGCGCACGAACGCTGCGACGGTGCTGGAGTCGCAGGTGCTCGTCGACGACGAGAACCTGCACGCGGAGCTCGTGTACAAGGCGGCCGGGGTGGTCGGGGCGATCGGTCCGTGGAACTGGCCGCTCATGATCACGATCTGGCAGATCGGGCCGTCGCTGCGCATGGGCAACACGGTCGTCGCGAAGCCCAGCGAGTACACGCCGCTGAGCGTGCTCGCGATGCTCTCGGTCATGAACGAGGTCCTTCCGGCCGACGTCCTCATCGGCGTCTCCGGCGACCGCGAGGTCGGCTCGCGTCTCGCCTCGCATCCCGACGTCGCCAAGATCATGTTCACGGGCTCGACGGCCACGGGGCGCCGCATCATCGAGAGCTCGGCCGGCAACCTCGCCCGCCTCACGCTGGAACTGGGCGGCAACGACGCCGGCATCGTGCTGCCGGGCACGGATGCCGCGGCGATCGCGCAGGACCTCTTCTGGGGCGCGTTCATCAACACCGGCCAGACCTGTGCGGCGATGAAGCGCCTGTACGTGCACGACTCGGTGTACGACGACGTCGTGAACGCGCTGGGCGAGATCGCGGCGTCGGTCCCGATGGGCAACGGCCTCGACGAGGACAACGTCCTCGGACCGCTGCAGAACAGAGCGCAGTTCGACATCGTCTCGCGGCTCGTCGACGACGCGAAGGCGTCGGGGGCGCGGGTCGTCACGGGCGGCGAGGCCGCCCCGGAGCTGGGCGAGCTGTTCTACCGGCCGACCATCATCGCCGACATCTCGAACGACGCCGCCCTCGTGCAGGAGGAGCAGTTCGGACCGGCCCTGCCGATCATCCGCTACTCCGACGTCGACGAGGCGTTCGCCTGGGCGAACGCGGTCGATGTGGGCCTCGGCGCGTCCGTGTGGTCGAGCGATCCGGATGCCGCCCGCGAGGCGGCGACGCGCATGCAGTCCGGCACGGTGTGGATCAACTCGCACGGCGGGCTGCACCCGATGGTGCCGTTCGGCGGGGTGAAGAGCTCGGGCTACGGCCTCGAGTTCGGCGTCGAGGGACTCAAGTCGGTCGCGGTGACGCAGGTCGTCTCCGGCCCCGGACGGAAGGGCTGAGGCGTGCGGACCGCGATCGTCGTCGGCGCCGGCACATCGGGCGCCATCGTCGCGCGACGGCTGGCCGATGCGGGCGTCGCCGTGACCCTGATCGAGGCGGGCGGCTACGACACCAACCCCGCGATCCACGACCCGTCCCGTGCGGGGGAGCTGTGGCACTCCGCCGAGGACTGGGACTTCTTCACGGTTCCGCAGGAGCACGCGGCCGGCCGCCGACTGCATCTGCCTCGGGGCAAGGTGACGGGCGGATCGCACGCGCTGAACGCGATGATCTGGGTGCGGGGCGCGGCATCCGACTACGACGGATGGGAGCGCGACGGGGCGACCGGCTGGGGCTGGTCGGACGTGGAGCCGGTCTACGAGGCCATCGAGAACGACCTGCTCCCCGTGACCGATGACTACCCGCTGTCGCCGATCCAGGCGTCGATCATCGAGGCCGCCGTGCAGGAGGGACTGCCGCACAACCCGGACTACAACGCCGGCACCCTCGACGGCGTCTCGCAGGAGCAGGTCACGATGCGTGACGGGCGCCGCGTGAACACGTGGATGGCATACGCGCAGCCGATCACCGACCGCCTCACGGTCGTCACCGGCCGTGAGGTGCACTCGGTGATCGTCGAAGACGGTCGGGCGCTGGGGGTCCGGCTCGGGGAGGGGGCGGATGCCGAGGAGTTGCGGGCCGACGAGGTCATCCTCTCGGCGGGCGCCCTCGGGTCTCCGGTGATCCTGCTGAGGTCCGGTATCGGGCCGGCGGAGGAGCTGGCCGCACTCGGCATCCCGGTCGTGCAGGACTCGCCCGAGGTCGGGAAGAACCTGCACGACCACCTCCTGTCTCCGGTGATCTTCACCACGTCGCGACGCATCGGACCGCCGCAGCCCGGCGTCTCGGTGACGCAGAGCCACCTGTTCTGGCGCAGCCGGCCTGACCTCGCCGAGCCCGACACTCAGCCGATCCACTTCTCGGTTCCGATGTGGGGCGACCTCGAGCCGCGGGGCGACGACGGCTTCACGCTCATGGCCGGTCTCGTCACCCCGCACAGCCGCGGCGCGCTCACACTCTCGGGCCCCGGTCTCTCGGACGAGCCGCTGATCGATCTGGCGGCCCTCGCCGACGAGCGCGATGTGGCCTCTCTCGCGGCGTCCGTGCGCCAGGGACGCCGCATCGGCGCGCAGCCCGCCCTCGCGGGGGAGTGGGGAGCGACCGAGGTCTACCCCGGACCCGAGGTGGCCGATGCCGACGTCGAGGACTGGGTGCGCCGCACCGCCATCACCTACCACCACCAGGTCGGCACCTGCCGCATGGGCAGCGATGCGGGCGCCGTGGTCGACCCGCAGCTGCGGGTCAGGGGGATCGCGGGGCTGAGTGTGATCGACGCCTCGGTCATGCCCA
The DNA here is from genome assembly GCF_042901325.1 of Microbacterium sp. NPDC012755. Taxonomy (NCBI): domain Bacteria; kingdom Bacillati; phylum Actinomycetota; class Actinomycetes; order Micrococcales; family Microbacteriaceae; genus Microbacterium; species Microbacterium sp. NPDC012755. The sequence goes on from NZ_JBIBCT010000001.1 coordinate 2,282,091, forward strand.
CGGTGCCGACGGGCAACACGAACGCGCCTGCGGCGATGATCGCGGAGCGCGGGGCGCGGTTCCTGCTCGGGGCGTGAGCGCCGGAGGCGACGATGACGGTGTCAGCGGGCGGCGCGGGCTTTCGGACGGCGGAACGTCGCGAGGAGAGCCTCGAGAGCGTCGTTCAGGCGCCCGTCGCCCGCCGAGTCGGGCATGAGCACGGCGATCATCTGCCATCCGGCGTTGCGCGAGGCGACCTCGCTGACCGCGGTCTCGATGTCGACGTGGTCGGCGAGCTCGCCGTCTTCGCGCGCCTCGGTAAGGAATCGCCGGAACAGCTCCCGCCAGTGCAGGTTGTTCACGCGATGGATGCGGGTGACCTCGTCGTCCTGGGAGGCGTGATCCCAGAAGGAGATGACGACGCGCGCGTACAGCGGGCCGTTGGGGCTGTAAGGGAGGATCTCCCGGCACACCCGCTCCAGAGCGGCGAGGCCGCGGATCCCCTCGATGCCCGCGTGGATCCGATCGTTCGCCTGGGTGTAGAGGCGCAGGAACGCCGCGGTGAGCAGGCTCTGCTTGTTCGGGAAGTACCGCGCGATGGCGCCGTGCGCGTAACCGGCCTCCGTCGCGATCTCGCGCATCGTCAGCTTCTCGAACCCGACGCGGATGATGACCTGCACCGCGGCGTCGGCGATGTGGTCGCGGCGTTCGTCATGGTCGACGATCTTCGGCATGGCAGGCCCCCCTCGTTCTCACGATTCTAGTTTTGACCTTTTTAGTCACCAAATGGTGACGAATGTGATGCAATCGTAACCAATCAAATACAAGGCAAGAGTACGATCTTTTTAATCACCAACTGGTGACTAACTCGAAGAGGAGTTGCAATGAACGTCCATCGACTCACCCGTCGCGCCGGCGGTGTCCTGGCCGCGGTCGGGGTGCTCGCCCTCGCCGCCTGCTCGTCGTCTCCGGCTGCCGAGCCTTCTCAGGGCGGGGGAGGCGGGATGACCACGGTCAAGGTCGCCACGATCGGCCTCACGTCCGACGGCGCACTGCTCACCGGGATCGCGCAGGGCTTCTTCGAGGACGAGGGTCTCGAGATCGAGACCTCCATCGTCGCGAACCCTCCCGCCGGTCTCGCGGCCGCGCAGAGCGGCCAGGTCGACATCGCGTACTCGCCCAGCATCCCCCTGCTGAACGCGCTCTCCAGCGGCGTCCCGCTCACGGTCATCGGCGCGGCCGACGGCTACATCGACGGCGCAGCGGACTCCGAAGACCCCGACGCCCTCGACGACACCGGCCTGTATGCCAGCGCCGACAGCGGCATCACCTCCGTGGCCGATCTCGCAGGCGCCACCATCGCGATCCCCGCCCGCAAGGCGCAGCTCGAGGTGGTGATCGCCGACGCTCTCCAGGACGAGGGGATCGACCCCGCCGCCGTGAACTGGGTGGTGCTCGACTTCACCTCCGCCGTGGCCGCGCTCAAGAGCGGGACGGTCGACGCCGCGGGCCTCGTGAACCCCTTCACGGCCGAGGCCGATGCGATCGGCGCCGTCCGGCTCTCCTCGCCGTCCGTCCGGTTCTTCGAAGAGGGCGCGACGGGCCTCTGGACCGCCGGCGCCTCCACGGTCGAGAACAGGAAAGACGTGATCGCGGCGTTCCAGCGGGCGCTGGCCAAGACCAACGCCTATGCGAACGAGCACCCGGAGGAGGCGATCACGGCGGGTCTGGAGTACACCGGATCCACGCTCTCCCTCGACGAGGTGAAGGTGCCGTACTGGCCTCTCGCCGTGCTCCCCGAGGAGCTGGAGCGCGTCAACGACAAGCTCGTCGCGCTCGGCTTCCTGGCGCAGCCCGTTCCGCTCGACGGCGTGATCGTCAGCGCGAAGTGACCGCGGGCATGCGCACCTCCTCCGTGGCCGGCGCTCTCGTCGGCGCACTCGGCGTCGTGTGCGGTCTCGGGGCGTGGCAGCTGGCGGCGACCGTCGGGCCGCTGTCCTCGTCGCCGCTGCCCACCGCGACTGAGGCGATCGGTGAGGCGGTGCGCATGCTCGGCACCGCACAGCTCTGGGAGGCCATCGGCGCGACGCTCGCCATGGCCCTGCTCGGACTCGTCCTCGCCGTGGCGGTGGGAGTCCTCCTGGGCGTCGCGATCGGCACGTCGCCGCTCGCGCTGCACGCCACCCGCGTCCCGCTGGAGTTCCTCAAGCCCATCCCGCCCATCGTGATCCTGCCCATCGTCGTCCTCGTGCTCGGTCCGACCTCCGGGATGGGTGTGTTCCTGGTGTTCTTCGGCTGCGTGACGGCGATCGCGGTGCAGTCGGCGGCCGGCGTCTTCGACACCGACCCGGTGGCGAGGGCGACGGCGCGGTCGTACGGCATGGGGTCGGCCGAGATCCTGGGCCGGGTGGTGCTCCCCAGCGCCCTGCCCTACATCGGCACCGCGGTGCGTGTCGCCGCACCCACCTCGCTCGTCGTCGCCGTGGTCGCCGGACTCCTCGGTGGCGGTCCAGGGCTCGGACAGAGCCTGCTGCTGTCGCAGATCTCCGGCAATCAGCCGCAGCTGTTCGCCTATGTCGTCATCCTCGGCGTGCTCGGCCTGATCATCCAGGGTCTGAGCCAGCAGGGGGAGCGGATGCTGCTGCACTGGCACCCGCAGTACCGGAAGCAGGACCACCGATGACCCTGACCACCTCCATCCAGACCAGGGCCCGCGTGCGCCGCAGCAGGTCGCAGAGCGGGTCGCCGCGGTGGATCCTCATCGGCGCCGAGATCGCAGTGCCCGTCGTGCTGCTCGCCGCCTGGTGGCTCGCCTCCGCCGGGTCGACGAACACCTTCTTCCCTCCGCTGCAGACCATCCTCACCCGCCTGGGGCAGCTGCTGCAGACGCCGGCGTTCCTCGGCAGCGTCGCCTCCTCGGTCGGCAACCTCGCGCTCTCGTTCGTGCTCGCCACCCTCATCGGCGTGATCCTCGGCTGCGCACTCGGGCTCGTCCGACCGCTGAGCTGGTTCGCCGAGCCCGCCATCCACTTCTTCCGCGCCATCCCTCCGGTGGCTCTCGTGCCGATCTTCGTGTCGCTGATCGGCTTCGGCAACGAGACCCGCGTGCTGTCGATCACGTTGGCCGCGGTGTTCCCCATCCTCATCTCGACGATCGACGGCATCAGGGCGGGAGAGCCGACGATGGAGATGGTCACCAGGGTCTACCGGCTCACCCCGGCCGAACGCCTGTTCCAGGTCGTGCTGCCCGGCGCGGGGCCGCGCATCCTCTCCGGCATGCAGGTCAGCCTCATCACGGCGTTCGTCGTGATGATCGCCAGCGAGATGCTCGGGTCGTCGACCGGACTCGGAGCGGCCACGCTGCTCGCGCAGCAGTCGTTCGCGATCCCCGACATGTGGGCGGGCATCCTCGTGCTCGGCATCATCGGCTACGCGGCCACGGCCGTCTTCACCCTCTTCCGGCGCCGCGTGCTGCGCTGGTACATCGCCTCGCAGCAGCAGGAGAAGAACTCATGACCATCGCAGAACAGGCCCCCGTCCGCCTCAGCGTCGCAGGCCTCGCCAAGTCCTATCAGACGAAGAACGGTCCGGTCCCCGTGATCGCCGACCTCACCTTCGACGTGCGCGTCGGGGAGGTGTGCTGCATCGTCGGCCCGTCCGGCATCGGCAAGACGACGCTGCTGAAATGCCTCACCGGGCTGCAGAGCATCACCGCGGGAACAGCGGCCATCGACGGCCGGCCCATCGACGGGCCGCCGGAGGAGATGGCCCTGGTGTTCCAGGAGTACACGCGGTCGCTCATGCCGTGGCTCACGGTGGAGAAGAACGTGCGGCTGCCGCTGAAGCACCTGCGGCTGCCCGTCGCCGAGCGTGAGGAGCGGGTGTCCGCAGCGCTCGCCGCGGTCGGTCTGGCCGGAGCCGAGTCGAAGTACCCGTGGCAGCTCTCCGGCGGGATGCAGCAGCGCGCCGCCATCGCCAGGGCCATCGCGTATCGCCCCGAGGTCCTCGTGATGGACGAGCCCTTCGCCTCCGTCGACGCGCAGACGCGCTTCGAGCTGGAGGACCTGTGCCTGCGCATCCGCGAGCAGTTCGGCATGACGATCGTCGTCGTCACCCATGACATCGACGAGGCGGTGTACCTCTCCGACCGCGTCGTCGTGCTCGGCGAGCGACCCGCGAAGGTGACCGAGATCATCGAGATCGACTTCGGCGGCCCCCGCGATCAGCTCCGCACGCGCGCACTGCCCGCCTTCGCGGAGCTGCGGACGGAGATCTTCGAGCTGATCAGGAGGGCCGGCTAGATGGCGGATCGGACGGCACGCGGATACGAGGCGTTCGAGGGGCGGGTCGCCGAGTTCACCTCGGACTCCGCACCGTGGTGGCCCGCGCCGCGACGGGCGCGGAGGAAGGCCCCGAACATCATCGTGATGCTCATCGACGACCTCGGGTTCAGCGACCTCGGCCCGTTCGGGAGCGAGATCGAGACGCCGCACATCGACGCCCTCGCCGACGACGGCTGGGTCTTCACGAACTACCGCACGGCGCCGATGTGCTCGCCGGCCAGGGCCGCCCTGCTCACGGGCCTCAACCCCCACCGCGCCGGCTTCGGCTTCGTCGCCCACATCGACCCCGGCTATCCGGGGTTCAGCTGTGAGCTGCCCGCCGACGCCCCGACGCTGGCGGAGTCGCTGCGCGCGGGCGGCTATGCGACCTTCATGGTCGGGAAGTGGCATCTCACGCTCGAATCGCGCCTGCACGACGGCGCGGATCGCGCCAGCTGGCCGCTGCAGCGAGGGTTCGACCGGTACTTCGGCAGCATGGACGGCTTCACCTCGCTGCACCATCCGCACCGCCTCGTGCAGGACAACTCCGTCGTCGGCATCCGCGAGTTCCCCGACGGGTTCTTCCTCACCGACGAGCTCACCGATCGCGCGATCGGGATGATCGACGACCTCCGGGTGAACGACCAGGAGAAGCCGTTCTTCCTCTACTACGCGCACACCTCGGTGCACGGGCCCATCCAGGCGAAGGACGCCGACATCGAGAAGTACCGCGGCCGCTACGAGGCGGGGTGGAGCGCCCTTCGCGAGGAGCGCTTCGCCCGTCAGCGCGAACGGGGAATCGTGCCGTCGCACGCCCGGCTTCCGGAGGACGCCATCGCGGACGGCGACCGGATCCCCTCCTGGGATGCGCTGGGCGAGGACGAGCGCCGCCTGTTCGCACGGCACATGGAGGTGTATGCAGCGGCGGTCGACGAGATCGATCAGAGCGTCGGGCGGCTCCTCGAACGGCTGGAGCGCAGCGGAGAGCGCAACAACACGATCGTCATCCTCGCGAGCGACAACGGAGGGACGGCCGAAGGCGGTCCGAGCGGCACGCGCAGCTACTTCGCGCAGTTCGGCACGCACGGAGGGATGCCGGAGGGCTGGGTGACCGATGTGCCCCGCGACGTCGAGGAGATCGGAGGGCCGCGGCTCTTCGGGCAGTACCCCACGGGGTGGGCCCGCGTCTCGAACACCCCGTTCCGCTCGTTCAAGTCGACGACCTACGAGGGCGGGGTGCACGCTCCTCTCATCATCTCGTGGCCGGATGCCCCCATGGAGGGCGGACTGCGCGACCAGTTCGTGTTCGTCTCCGATCTCGCTCCCACGCTGCTCGACCTCGCCGGCGTGACCCCGCTCTCCGAGCGCGGTGGTCGCACGGCGCAGGACATGGACGGCGGCAGCATCGCGGGCGTGCTCGCCGATCCCGACGCCGAGGGGCGCGAGGCGCAGTACTTCGAGTGCGTCGGCCGCCGCGCACTGGTGGAGGGCGAGTGGAAGGCACTGTCGGCGACGGCGCCGACGAAGGCCGAGGGCGCCGAGGGGGGCGAGTGGGAGCTGTACCACCTCTCCGCCGATCCCACCGAGACGGTCGACCTGTCGGCGGAGCATCCGGAGCGCGTGGCGCGGATGGCGGAGCGCTGGCACGCGGAGGCCTGGCGCAACACCGTGTTCCCGCTCGACGACGACGGCTCCCTCTTCCGGCTCCGGCCAGACACGGAGGAGCCGCTGTCGGCGCCGATGACGCTCGTGCCGTTCCGGCCCCCGCTGGAGCGCTTCCGCTCGGCGAAGCTCACGGTGCTGCGCTCCTTCACGATCGAGATCGAGATCGAGACCCGCGCGGAGGCGGCGGGCGTCATCGTGGCGCACGGTGACCAGGGCGGCGGCTATCTCCTCGCCGTCGACGACGGACGGCCGCTCCTCGTGTACAACGCGTACGGCGCCATGCACCGCGCACGCGGCGATCGCCTGGGGGAGGGCGCGCATCGTGTGCTCGTCCGTTTCGACGAGCGACCCCACCTGCGCTGGCGCCTGGGCGTCGACGTCGACGGCGTCGAGGTCGCGGTCGTCGAGGACGTGCCCATGCTGCTCGGGATGGCCCCGTTCACCGGCATCAGCGTCGGCTACGACTACGGGGGTCCCGTCGACTGGGAGCTGCACGAGGCGCATCGCACCTATCCGTTCGGCGGGGGCGAGCTGCGATCGGTGCGGTACGTGCCCGGCCGGCGCTCCTCCTATGACGGGACCGTGCTGCGGGCCGTGGGCGAGGCGGTGCAGGCGATCGCCGACTGAGCGCGCAGGTGCGGCGCGGCGCGGTCAGAGCGCGCAGCGGAATCCGAGGTGCGTTGTCGCCGAGTCCTCGGTCTGCGAGGAGCGGGCGGCCGGGCGGTAGCGGAGGCAGTACTCGGGGGCGCAGAGGTGCGAGCCGCCCTTGGTGACGCGCCGTGCAGGTCCCCGTGCTGCCGAGTCGAGGAGGGTGACGCGGTCGCCGGGCTGAACCGTCGGGGTCATGCCGTGGCGCGGGGTCCAGGCATCCGCCGTCCACTCCCACACGTTGCCGATCATGTCGCTCAGACCGTACCCGTTGGCGGGGAACGCGCCGACGGGCGAGGTGCCCGACCAGCCGAGGGCTCCGGTGCTCCGGTAGGGGAACTCGCCCTGCCAGGTGTTGGCCATGAGGATGCCGGACGGTCGCAGCTCGTCGCCCCACGCGTAGCGCGCCCCCACGAGTCCGCCGCGGGCGGCCCACTCCCACTCGGCCTCCGTCGGCAGACGCTTGCCCGCCCACTCCGCGTAGGCCAGAGCATCCGCGAAGGCGATCTGGACGACCGGGTGATCGAGGATCTCGTCCACGTCCGATGATGGACCCTGCGGCGCCCGCCAGTGCGCTCCGGGCTGCCAGCGCCACCACTGGCGCCAGTCGCCGAGGTCGACGGGGCCGGCGGTGGGGGTGAAGACGAGCCCGCCGGGGACGAGCGTCGCGGGGTCGGCTCCGGGGAAGTCGGCGGGATCGAGCGGGCGCTCCGCGACGGTCACGTACCCCGTCTCGGCGACGAAGCGGGCGTACTCGGCGTTGGTGACCGGATGCTCGTCGATGTCGAAGGCTGCCACCTCGCGCTCGACGACGGGTCCCTCCTCCGGGTAGTGATCGTCAGAGCCCATCCGGAGGAGCCCGGCGGGGATGCGCACCATCCCGTGGCTCATCGCAGCGCCGACAGCACGGAGAAGACCAGCGCGACGGCTCCGAAACCCGCACCGAGCACGGCGAGGAGGACGAGCATGGCGCCGCCGTGCGGGGAGACGCCGGTCGCGCCCGAGAGGAACGCGCCCAGCCTGCGCTGGCGTCGGTGGGCGGCGAACCAGAGGGCGCATGCGGAGAGCAGCCCGACGATGCCCGGAGCGAAGCCCCAGAACGTGGCTTCCGGGGGCAGGGCGATCGGCAGGACGCGCAGCGACAGCAGCGAGCCGATCGCGATCGAGAGCGCCGTGCGCCGCCACGCGAGCTCGGTGCGCTCGAGCTGCAGCCCCGGGTCGAACGGGCGGTACGCCGTCATCGCCACAGCACACCGGCCGTGACCAGCAGCCCGACGACGACGACCACGACGGCGAGCAGCAGGGCGGAGAAGGCTCCGGGGAGCGGCCGGGACAGGCGCAGGGCGCGCTCGGCGCGCATCCACTCCCACCAGGCCAGGGGAGCGACCGCGGTGCCCGTCACGATCAGCAGCAGCGACGCGGCGAGCCGGAACCCCGGGTGCAGGTCGAGGCCGAGCACTTCGAGGGCGACGCCGCCGGCGATCAGCGCGAGTCCGGTGCGCGTCCAGGCCAGGAAGGTCCGCTCGTTCGCCAGGGAGAACCGCGGATCCGGCTCGTCGCCGACGGAGTAGACGGAGCGGGGGAAGCGGCGCATGGGCTCATCGTATCGATGCATGGTCAGCCGGCCGCGAACACCTCTCGGCCGGAGAACCACGTGGAGAGCACGCGCGTCTCGATGATGCGCTCCGCGTCTCCCGCGATCGCATCCCGCTCCAGGACGACGAAGTCGGCGGACTTGCCCACCGCGATCGACCCGGTCTCGTCGCCGAGGCCCATGGCCGTGGCGGCGTTGATCGTGAAGACCTCCAGGGCCTCTTCGGCGGTGATCGCCTGCTCCGGCCACAGCACGCCGGGCGCGCGGTGCAGCGGATCGGCGCGGGTGACCAGACCCTGCAGTCCCTCCAGCGTGTTGGGCGATTCGCACACCGGCCAGTCCGACCCGCCCGCGACCAGGGCGCCCGCGTCGAGCAGCGCCCTGTTCGGCTGGGAGTGCTCGGCGCGCTCGCCGAGCACATCGGCCAGCGCCTGCGTGATGACACCGGGGAACCAGATGAACGGGGAGATGTCGGCCGACACGCCCAGCGCGTGCAGGCGGGGGATGTCGGCATCCGCCAGGAACTGCCCGTGCGCGATCTGGATCGGCGTCGTGAAGCCGTCGGCGCGGATCCGCTCGGCGACGTCGAGCACGAGACGGGCCGAGCCGTCGCCCGTGCAGTGCACCTTGGCGCCCAGCCCGCGCTCCGCGACCGTGCGGAGCCAGCCGTGGAGCTCGTCGAAGGTCATCGTCGTCTCGCCGTGGAAGTGCGCGCCGTGCGCGGCATCCGCCACATACGGTTCGAGGAACGACGCCGTCCTCGCCGGCGGCACCCCGTCGAGGAAGATCTTCACGAAGTCCGGCCGGTGGTGCGGCGTGCGGAACTCCTCGCCGCGCTCGACGAGCGCCTGTCCGATCGGGTCGAAGCCGAAGATCTCGTCGTTGATGAGCAGCGATGACACGACCCAGGCGTTCAGGTCGCCGTCGCGGTCCAGCGTCGCGAGCGCCGAGAGGATGTCGGTCGAGACCCCCGCATCCTGGAAGGTCGTGATGCCGAAGGAGTTGAGCAGCTCGACCCCGCGCCGAGAGGCGGCGACGTGCTGCTCCGCGGTCAGGCCGCCGCTGCGGTCGTACGCCTCCTGCACGGGGATGCCCGCCGCTTCCAGCAGCACCCCGGTCGGGGTGCCGTCGTCGGGATCGAGGATCGTCACGCCGCCCGAGGGGAGGCCGTCGGCCGTGATGCCGGCGAGCTCCAGGGCGCGCGTGTTCGCCCAGCGGTTGTGCCGGGAGTCCTCGACGATCACGACGGGCCGTCCACCCGCGGCCTCGTCCAGCCGCAGGCGGGTCGCCGTGTTCGCGAGCGTCGGCAGCAGCGTCGTCGCGACGACCCCGCCGATGATCCACGCGTCCTCGGGAAGGGTCGCCGCCTTCTCGGCCACCCTCTCCAGGATCTCGTCGAGGGTGAGCGACGGGGGCAGCGAGAGCTCGAAGAGCTCGGTGCGACCGGCGAGCGCGTGGTGGTTGTGGACGTCGACGAAGCCGGGGTAGACCGCGGCGTCGCCGACGTCGAGCATCCTGGTCTCGGGCCCGCGATGGGCGGACACCGCAGACAGCGCGCCGACGGCCGAGATCCGGCCGTCCCGCACCGCGAACGCCTCCGCGAACGGCTGCGACCGGTCGGCGGTGCGGATCACCGATCCGGTGACGATGAGGTCTGCGGCATCCGTCATCTCAGATCCTTCCGAACTCCGCGGGCTCCAGGCCGGCGCTGTGGTGAGTGGTCGAGATGAGGCGGCCGTGCGCGCCGAACGTGAAGTGCGTGGGGATCTCGCCCGTCTCGTCGAGCCCGAACAGCACGCCGTGCGAGCGGATGGCGTTCACGTCGCGGTGGTCGGCGATCGTCACGGATGCGCAGGGGATGACCTTCTCACGCCACGCGAAGATGTAGATGCCGGGGCGCACCTCCCACACGGTGTTCTCGTCGGTGTCGGCGAGGCCGCGCTCGGGGCCGGCGAGGCACTGCCACGAGTACCAGCGCTCAGACAGGTACACGTGCTCGTAGGCGTGCTCGGTGCTGTAGACCCACTCGACGCGGCGGCCGATGAGGGACGTGGTGGGAGCGGCCTCTGCTCCGGTGACCTCCGCGCCCTCGATGATGCTCGGGGCGAAGACGTGCTGCACGCGCGTCTTCCCCTTCTCGGGCGCGGGGAGGATGAGCGAGATCACCGCGAGCGCACGGCCGTGCCGAAGATCGAGCACGAGGGAGACGGCCTCGTTCGGCAGGTAGTCGTGGTGGAACTGCACGTAGAACAGGTCCTCGTCGACCTCGACGGCCTCGTAATCGTCGGTGTCGGATGCCGCGGCGGTGCTGTCATCGGCGCCGGGCTGGTAGTCCCAGGTGACCGTGGTGTCGGCGAAGCGGTGCACGATGCGGGTGCCGCGCCCGTCGACGACGGTGATCTCGCGGCCGCTGAGGGCGGTCGTGTGCGGGGCCTTGTTCGCGTCGAAGCCGGGGGCGAGGCCCTCGAGGGGCAGCCAGGTCGAGGTGTCTGCGGGGTTCAGGGTCGTCATTTCTTCTCCTGTCGGATGGGGCGGGTCAGCGGGCGCTGACGCGCTCGAGGTCGGTGGCGAGACCGTCGTACACGGCCGGTCGGGACTTCTTCAGGTACGCGCCGTAGACGATGCCGCCGATCACGGCGAGCACGAGCAGCAGCGGCATCAGGCGGATCGCGAGCTCCTGGGAGCCGGCGACGATGTCGAAGTTCACGATCGCGAGGATCGAGATCGCCGCGATGCCGAGGAAGCCGATGCCCGGCGCGATGAACGTGCTCCACCACCGCGGGTCGCCCTTGCGGCGGAAGTACACGACGATCGAGATCGCCGCGAGGCCCTGCAGGATCAGCACGCTGAGCGTGCCGAAGCCGAGCATCGCGGGCACGAGCGTGACGATCGGGTCGGCTCCGGCGATCGCGAAGATCACGGCGACGATCGCGGCGAACGACGCCTGCACGATGCCGGCGAGCTGCGGTGCGCCGTTGGTGCGGGTGCGGGAGAGCGCCTGCGGCAGGATGCGGGCGCGGCCGAGGGAGTAGAGGTAGCGCGTGGCGGAGTTGTGGAAGGCGAGCATCGCGGCGAAGAGGCTCACGAGCAGCAGGATCATCATGACCGTGGTGAGCGGGCCGCCGAGGTACTGCTGCGACAGCGTGAAGATGAGGTCGCCGGTGGGCAGGTGCTCCACCGCGGTGGCCTGCGCCTGCGCGACGCCGGTGGCGCTGACGACGGCCCAGGTGGTGACGCCGAGGATGATGCCGATCGCGATGATCGCCGTGTACGTCGCGCGCGGGATCGTCCGCAGCGGCTGCTTCGCCTCCTCGCTGAACAGCGCCGTGGCCTCGAACCCGAGGAACCCGGTGGCGGCGAGCAGCAGGCCGATCGGCAGAGAGCCCGAGAGCACCCACTCCGGGCTGAACGCCGCGACGTCGTAGCCGGTCTGCACGAGCACGGAGATGTCGAACACGACGAGCATCAGCGTCTCCAGCACCAGGCACACGCCGAGGATCTTGGAGCTGAAGTCGACGCCGACCCTGGCGAGCACGAAGCACACCACGATCGAGGCGAGCCCCCAGACCAGCCAGTGCACGTCGAGGCCGGTGAGGTCGCGGATGATCGTCTGCATGAAGAAGCCGCTGGTGCCGATCGTGCCCACGACGAAGAAGTTGTAGCCGAGCGTCGCGATCAGCCCGGCGATCAGTCCGCCGGTGCGGCCGAGGCCCTTCACCACGAAGGCGTAGAAGCCGCCGGCGTTGACGAGCTGCTTCGACATCTGCGCGTAGCCCACCGCGAAGAGCAGCAGGATCGCCGCGACGATGAAGAACGACATGGGCGTGCCGCCGCCGTTGCCCAGCGCGATGGCGAGCGAGGCGACGACGACGATGCCCGTGAGCGGCGCGACGGCGGCGAGCACGAGGAAGACGATGCCGGCGACGCCCAGGGCTCCTGGGCGGAGGGAGGTGTGCTCTGCGGATGGTGCGATCGGATCTGCCACGGCGGCTCCTTTGCTCGGTGACGGCCGTGCGCGCACGGCATCGACGACGAGGGGGATCGTCGATAGAGCGAGTCTGCTCCGCCCTCGTCGCCCGCGCTTGACCCTGAGTGAAAGACGATGGTGTCAGCGTGCACAGCCGCGTCGGGGTGCTTCGACGTCGAGGACGCCGCAGAGCAGGATGACTGTCAGGACGCCGCCGTCCTCCGCGTCGACAGATGCGCCGGCGGGGTCAGGAGAGGCGACATGGACCTGCATCTGAGCGGTACGACCGCCCTCGTCACCGGGGCGGGGAGCGGCATCGGCAGGGCCGTCGCGCTCGCGCTCGCCGCCGAGGGGGTGCGCGTCGCGCTTCTCGATCGCGACGGAGCGGCCCTCGCGCGGACGGCCAGCGGATGCCCGGGCGCCCTGCTCCTCGTGGCGGACGTGACGGACGAGGCGCAGGTCGCCTCGGCTCTCGCGCGGGTCGACAGGCTGGACGCTGTCGTGTGCTGTGCGGGGATCTCCGGCCCCGTGGGCGCCGGCATCGAGGACGTCTCGCTCGCGGAGTGGAACGCGGTGCTCTCCGTCAACGTCACCGGGCCCTTCCTCGTGCTCCGCGCGGCGCTGCCCCTGCTGCGCGCATCGGCCGCGGCATCCGTCGTCCTGATCTCCAGCGACTCCGCCTTCGTCGCCTCTCCCGGCATGGCGCCGTACTGCGCGTCGAAGGCCGCGCTGGTGCAGTTCGGCAGGGCGCTGTCGGTCGACCTCGCGGGCACCGGCATCCGCGTGAACACCGTCGCCCCCTCGGTCGTCGACACCCCCATGAGCCGCGGAGACCTGGGCGACACGGCTCTCGACGAGGCGGCGTTCCCCGTGCAGACGGCCGACGAGGTGGCCGCGCACGTCTCGTACCTGCTGTCGCCGCGCAGCCGCGCGGTCAACGGCACCACCCTTCTCAGCGACTTCGGGTACACCGCCCGGTCGGGATTCCCCGCTTGAGCGCGCACGCGCCAGACAGACAGGAGCAGCACATGGGACTCGTAGTCGGATCGACGGTCTCCGGACGCGTCGTCGTCATCACCGGAGGCGGCACGGGCATCGGAGCGGCCATCGCCGAGCGGTACGCGGCCGAGGGGGCGCACGTCGTCGTCGTCGGACGCCGGGCCGAGCCGTTGCAGGCGGTGGAGAAGGCGGTCGGCGCGCACGCGATCATCGCGGATGCCGCGGACACGGAGTCCGCCAAGGCCGCAGTGGCCGAGGTGCTGGCGACGTTCGGCCGCATCGACGTGCTGGTCGCGAACGCCGGAGGCCACGGCTTCTCACCGGTCGGCGACACCGATGACGCGGGGTGGGACGCCGCCATCCGCGCCAACCTCACGACGGCGTTCGTCATGGCGCGCGAGGCGCTGCCCGCACTGCTGGAGTCGAAGGGGCAGATCGTGATCGTCTCGTCGCTCGCCGGGCTCTTCGCGGGGCCGTCGGTGGCCGGGTACACGGTCGGCAAGCACGCGCTCATCGGCCTCACCCGTACGCTCGCGCGCGACTACGGCAAGCACGGCGTTCGTGTGAACGCGGTGTGCCCCGGGTGGGTGCAGACGCCGATGGCCGACGACGAGATGGACGAGTTCGCCACGCACGCCGGCCTCGGGTCGCGCGAGGAGGCCTACGCCACGGTGACCGCTGACGTGCCGCTGCGGCGCCCCGCGCGTCCGGCCGAGATCGCCTCGGTCGTGCGCTTCCTCGGATCGGGCGAGTCGTCGTACATCACAGGCGCCGTCATCGTCGCCGACGGCGGCTCGCACGTGGTGGACGTGCCGACGATCGCCTTCGACCACGCCGGGATGTAGGGATCGCGGCGGGGTCGGGGATCGGCGCAACAGCCGGACGGGTTCCCCGTCGTTGAGCGATCGTGTCTGACGGCTCTGTTCCGGAATATTAGCCTGAACAGCCGAAAACCGGCCTCGAATGTCGGTGGCTCTCGGTTGGATGGAGTCATGAGCAGCACCGCCGGCATCCTCGATCGGGTCGTCACCGACCTCGATCTGATGCTGGGTGCCGTCGGGTTCGGCGGGCTGTCCGCGACCGAGCGGATGGACGTGCTCAGAGGCGCAGGCGAGGCACTGCGGCGGCTCGAGGCGATCGTCGTCGAGACGGTCGCCGATGCCGATGCCCGAGAGCTGCCGGATGCGTTCGGATGCCGGTCGCTGAACGAGCTCCTGCAGCGCGTGCTCCGCGTGGATGCCGCGACTGCGGCGCGCATGGTGAAGTCGGCATCCGCCCTGCGTCGAGAGCTGAGCCTGCTCACCGGGGAGCGCCTGCCTGCGCGGTGGCCTGCGCTGCGTGAGGCGATGCTCGACGGGGAGGTGGGCGTCGCCGGACTCCTCGCTGCGACCGGCCCGATGGAGCAGGCCGGGGATCGCATCGGCGCAGCCGACCGTCTGCGCGCCGATGCCGAGCTGGCAGATCAGGCGCGGGGCATCGTCAGGGAAGACGACGGCCGTACGACTGCGGTTCCGCCCGCCACTCCCGACGACCTGCGGCAGTACTCGCAGCTGATCGCGCTGTACCTCGACCCCGACGGCTCGACGCCGATCGAGGCGCGCGCGTCGCAGCGGCGCTCCGTGGTCATCGGGCGGCTGCGCGACGGCGCCTATCCGATCCGCGGTGCTCTCCTGCCCGAGGTGTATGCGCAGCTGCAGCTGATCTTCGACGCCCAGCTTAATCCGAAGGTCGAAGGACCCGCCGATCTCGGCGTGATGTTCCGACCCTCCGAGGAGCTGACGGGAGATGCGCGTCCTGACGCGGAGCAGCGGGGCGACGCCGACTCGCGCACGCGGGCGCAGAAGCAGCACGATGCGCTGGCCGCCGCACTGGGCATCGCGGCTCGACACGACGACATGCCGTCGCTCGGCGGCGCGGCCCCCACCCTCGTGGTGCACGTCGACGCGGCGCAGATCTCTGAACGCGAGAGCGGCGGATGGGCGACCATGCCCGGCGTCGAGGCGCCTGTTCCGGCATCCGTGGCGGTCCACACCGCGTGCTCAGGGGCTGTGCAGCGCGTGCTCTTCGACGAGGGCCGCATCGTCGGGATCAGTGCGACCGACCGCGTCTTCACGGCGACTCAGCGCCGCGCGATCGTGCTCCGCGACGGCGAGTGCCTGATCCCCGGATGCCACGTCCCCGCGTCGTGGTGCGAGATCCACCACGTCACCGAGCACGCGCGCGGCGGCCCGACCCACACCGACAACGGGGTGCCCCTGTGCTGGCATCACCACCGGACCCTGGATCGCTCCGGATGGGAGATCCGGATGTCGGAGGGTGTTCCGCAGATCAGGGGTCCCGGATGGTGGGATCCGAGTCGCGAGTGGCGTGAGCAGCGCCGACCGAGACGCGCTCTCATCGCGGTCGCCTGAGCAGGCGGTGTCTGTTCGGCGACGCCGTCCGTTCGGCGACGCCGGGCGCAGGGCGGGAGCCGAACTCCCGGGCCCGACACGCCGGCGTCCCGACGCAGACTTCGCGCGACGCCTGACCTCAGCCGACGTGCAGCTCGAACCCGCCGTCGACGGCGACCACGGCCACCTGGGTGAGGTCGGCGACGTGGTATTCGGGGGAGTGGGAGGTCGCGTGGGCGCCGACGCCGATCACGCGCATGCCCGCGGCGTGGGCGGCCTGGATGCCGGCCCCCGAGTCCTCGAAGACGACGCAGTCGGCCGGATCGATGCCGAGGAGTTCCGCGCCGAGCAGGAAGCCCTCGGGGTCGGGCTTCGACCTCGACACGTTCTCCGCCGTGACGGTGAGCGCGGGCACGGTGAGCCCCGCCTCGCCCATGCGGGCGTTCATCAGTCGCACGTCGGCCGACGTCACGATCGCGTGCGGGAACGGGAGGAGGTCGGCGAGGAGCACGTCGGCTCCCTCGATCGCCACGACGCCGTCGACGTCGCTCGCCTCGTTGGCGAGCATCTCCCGGTTCTCCTGGAGGTTGATCTCGTGGTCGCGCTCGGGGAGCATGATCGCCATGCTCTGGTGCCCCTGACGGCCGTGCACGACGCTGAGCACCGTGGCGGGGTCGATGCCGTGGGGCGCAGCCCAGGCGAGCCAGAGCCGCTCGACCACCGCGGTCGAGTCGACGAGGGTCCCGTCCATGTCGAGGAGGGCGGCGCGGACGTGGACGATCTCGGTCATGCTCCCAGGCTAGTGCCGCCGCATCCGTCCTTCCTGGGCGCGGACGGGTCGGGTAGCGTCGACGGGAAAGACCGAGGGGGCAGGATGCGGAGAACGCGCAGGGCGATGCTGATCACCGGGGGTGTGCTGCTCGTCGGGCTCGCGCTCGCATGGTTCGCGGTGCGCAACCACGAGGCGATCCACACGATCGTCGGCATGGACACCGTGCTGGGGTGGATCACGCACGGCGCCGCTCTGCTGATCCTGGCCGGCGGAGTCGCCCTCCTCGCCGGAGGCGTCTTCGGGAGCGCCCCTCAGGACGACCCCGAATGACGGCCGGTCAGCCGCCGAGGTAGGCGCGATGCAGCAGTTCGGGGTCGCCCTTGAGCTGCTCAGACGTCCCCTGGAACGAGACCTGACCGCCCGCGACGACCACGGCCTCACGAGCCAGCCCGAGTGCGAGCTGCGTGAACTGCTCCACGAGCAGCACGCCGACCCCGGACTCGGCGATCGACTTCACGATCGGCATGAGCCGCATGAACACGACGGGCGCGAGCCCCAATGACATCTCGTCGATGAGCAGGATGCGCGGTTTCGCGGCGAACGCGCGCGCGAGCACGACCATCTGCTGTTCGCCGCCGGACAGCAGGGCCGTGGGGGAGTCGATGCGCTTCTCCAGTTCGGGGAACTGCTCGAGCGCGGCATCCAGCTCCGCCGGGGTCCTCGCGGTGAGCGAGATGTTCTCCCGCACGGTGAGCGAGGGGAACACGGCCCGTCCCTGCTCGATGTGCACGATCCCGCGCCGCGCCCTGGCGACCCGTGACAGCTTGTCGATCGGGTCGCCGTCGAGCGTCAGCGATCCGGCGGAGTGCGGGGTCACGCCTGACACCGACTCGATCAGGCTCGTCTTGCCCGCGCCGTTCGGTCCCACGAGCGCCAGCACCTCTCCGCCGCGCACGGTGAGCGACACGTCGGAGATCACCGGCCCGGCGCCGCGGCTGACGGTCACACCGTCCAGGACGAGTTCGCTCATGACAGCAGCTCCGTCTCTCCCATGTACGCCTTGACGACGTGGGGGTTCGCCAGCACCTCGGCCTGGGGGCCGCTCGCCAGCACCTTGCCGAAGTCGAGCACCGTGAGCATCGGGCACACCGAGCGCACGAGGTCGAGGTCGTGCTCGATGATGATCAGCGCCACGCCGTAGCGCGACGGCAGCTCCCGCAGGCGGGCGGCGAGAGCCAGGTGCTCCTCGTGCGACAGCCCGGCGGCCGGCTCGTCGAGGATCAGCAGCCGAGGACGCGAGATCACGTTCGCCGCGACTTCCACCAGCCGCCGGGTGCCGACGTCGACGCTCGACAGGCGGGCGCGGGCGGGCGGGCACCCGAAGAACTCGAGGACCTCGTCGATGTCGGATGCCGCGAGCCGCCGCCGCGCGACGAACCGCACGTAGGCGCCCACGGTGAGCGCGGGCGGCACGCGGTCCTGCTGGAACGTGCGCCGCAGTCCCAGCCGGGCCCGCCGCGTGGGGGAGAGTCCGGCGAGATCGCGGTCGCCCAGCAGCACACGGCCGCCGTGCTTCGGCAGGAACCCGCTGATCGCATCGACGAACGTCGACTTGCCCGCGCCGTTCGGCCCGATGAGCCCCATGATCGATGCGGCGGGCACCTGGAACGACACGTCGTCGAGCGCCTTCAGGGCGCCGAACTGCACGGTGAGCCCCTCCACGGTGAGCACGGGGGCGCCGTCGAGCGCGGCCTCGTCCACCGTCGCGGTGGTGGTCGTCGTGATGGCCGCGGCGTCGGCGGGAGCATCCGGGGGCAGCGCTGTCAGCGCCGCGCTCGCGGTCCTGCGGTCGGCGCGGCGCCAGAACACGTCGCGCACGGTCTGACCGAGGTTCGTCCCGCCGGTCAGCGCCTGCACCCCGAGCACGCCGAAGACGACGAAGCCCCAGTTCTGGTCGATGCCCCAGCGCTTGAGCAGCTCGGGCACGAGGACCCAGAGGATGCCGCCGAGGACGGCCATGTCGATGAGGTGCGCGCCCGACATGATCGCAAGGACGTACAGGGCCAGTGACTGCAAGGGCGTGAAGCTCGATGCGAACGGCAGCTGCACCTGTCCGGCGAGCAGGCCACCCGCGATGCCGCCGAGGGCGGCGGAGACGGCGAAGGCGGTGAGCTTGGCGACCTGCACGCTCTGCCCGGCCGCGGCGGTTCCGCGCTCGGAGAAGGCGACGGCCTTCCACGACGAGCCCCAGCGTCCGCGCTGCAGGAAGAACACCCCGAGCGCGCAGACCGCGAGAACCACGATCGACAGGAAGAAGAACTGCCGGTCGTTGGAGAACAGCTCCGGCCGCTCGATCGACGTGCCGTCCACCGAGCCGGGGAACTGGATCTGCACGAGCGTGACGTCGGCGGCTGCCGCGAACCCGAGGGTGACGACGGCGAGGTTGACGCCGCGCAGGCGCAGAGCGGGAAGCCCCACGAGGACGCCGACGAGCCCTGCGGCGACGCCGCCGAGCACGAGCCAGACGATGAAGCCTCCGGGGGCCTGCATCACGTTCAGCAGCGAGACGATCCACGCGCCCACGGCGGCGAAGGTCAGCTGGCACAGGGCGATCATCCCGGCGGAGCCGGTGACGATGCCGAGGCCGAGGATCGCGATGGCGGCGACGACGGCGCTGATCGCGAGGAACACGAAGTAGCCGGGAAGGGCGGCGCTGAGGATCGCGCCCACCCCCACGGCGACGGCGGCGATCGCGAACGGCCAGACGGCCTTGACGACGCGGTTGTCGGACAGGGGCGAGCGGTCAGCGAGCGGCATCCCACACCTCCTTGCGCTGGGTCCACAGGAGCAGGACCACGATGAACAGGAACGGAAGGAAGTTGCGCACCAGCGCGACCTCGTCGATCTGCGCGACGAGACCGCCGAGCACGCCGAGCACGATGCCGCCGACGACGGCGAGGTCGAGCCGCCGGAAGCCGCCGAGGAGCGCCGCGGCGGCCGCGGGGACGATGAGCATCGACAGCCCGGTGGCGTCGCTGGACTGGGTCGGAGCGACGATGATGATCGCGATCGCGCTGATCACCCCGGTCACGAACCACACCGAGATCGACAGCGGACGCGAGCGGATGCCGAGCAGCTCGGCCGTGGTCGGCCGCTCGGACAGAGCCCGCAGCTGCGTGCCGACCCTGGTGCGGCGGAGGATGATCCGCACGACCACGGCGGTGACGATGGCCATCAGCACGGTGGCGACGGTGACCTGGCTGACGACGACGCCCCCGAAGGAGAAGGCGGGGCCCGCGATGATCGGAGTGAAGGGCTGCGGCTTGTTGCCGAACAGGATGAACGACAGCGAGATCAGCAGGAGCAGCGGACCGACGGTCATCGCCGAGCGGGTCGTCGTAGAGGCCTCGGAGAGCCAGGTCGCGGCGATCCAGCCGATCGCCGCGGCGAGGAGCCCCGCGACGAGGATGCCGAGCACGGAGCCGAGCCAGATCGGCAGCCCGAGGCTGCTCACGAACCACACGGCCGTGAACGCGCCGAACATCCCGGTCGCGGCCTGGGCGAAGTTGACGACCCGCACGAGGCGGCTCATCAGCGTCAGGCACACGCCGAGGACGGCGTAGAGTCCGCCGGCGGCGAGACCGGCTATGGCGCCTTGCAGCATGAGGCGTCCTTTCTGATCTGAGGGGGGAGGGGAACTCGAGCGTCGAGCGGGGAGGGCCCCGGTCGTTGAGCGAGCGAGATCCCCGGTCGTTGAGCGAGCGAAGCGAGACGAAACGCCGCGACGGACGTTCGGCGCCGGATGAGGCGTTTCGTCTCGGTCGCTCCGCTCCCTCGCTCAACGACCGGGTGGTGCCGTTCGCTCAGCGACCGGGGCGGTGATGCCCTTCTCGCTCAACGACCGGGGGAGGCGGACTACTCGCCGATGCGCAGCCAGTCGTCGGCGACCTTCTCCCAGGCGTTGGTGCCGGACTTCAGGATGATCGGCCAGCCGGCGGTGTTCTGCGTGCCGAACGCGTAGGGCGTACCCACCATCGGATTGTCGATCGCCTTCATGTCCTGCAGCGCCGTGCTGACGCTCTCCCGCGTGATGTCGCCCTTGATCGACTTCAACACCTCGATGAAGTACGTCGCCGCGAGGTAGCCGCCCTGGCTGAACGACGTGAGCGGGATGTCGTTCTTCTCCATCAGCGCTCGCCAGTCCTTGTTGATGTCGTTGTCGTCGGTGAACGGGTAGAACTCGGCGGGCACGTAGATGCCGGCGCCGGCGTTGTCGACCGCCTTCGCGAAGTTCTCGCTGTAGACGCTCGTCAGGTAGAGCCAGGTCACGTCATCCCAGCCCTGCGCGTTCGCGGCCTTGACCTGGCCGATCGCGTCGGGCTCGACCGGGTTGATCGCGAGGGCCTTGCAGCCCTGCTCGCGCGCCTTGACGATGTAGGGCGTGTAGTCGGATGCTCCGTACGGCACGGTGTCGTCGACGTACTTCGGCTTCTTGCCGGTGATCTCGGTCCACTTGTCGATCGCGGCCTGGTAGGTCGGGCGCGTGGAACCGGCGATCTCGAGCAGGACGCAGATGTCGTCGAGCCCCAGGACCTCGGAGCCGTACTGCAGCGTCAGGGTCATGTCGTTGAACGGGCCGACGTTGGCGGGGGAGATGTTCTTGCTGTCGAAGCATCCCGTGTCGACGCCGATGCCGGGGATGGAGAGGATGCTCTCCTGCTCGTAGTACTTGGCGTTGATCTCGCACTCGATGAGGCTCGCCGAGCCGACCAGCGCGACGGCGCCGTCGCTGCCGACGAGCTCGCGGGCCGAGGCGGTGGCCGTGGCGGGGTCGCCCTTGTCGTCGAGCGCCTTGTAGTCGATCTTCTGGCCGTTCAGGCCCCCGGCCTCGTTGAAGGCGTCGAAGACGGCGGCCGCCGCCTGCGAGGCCTCGGGGAAGGTCGCCGGTCCGCTGATCGTGTTGACGGAGCCGACGACGATCGAACCGCCCCCGCCTCCGCCCGATCCGCCGTCGTCGGCGCAGCCGGACAGGATGAGGGCTGCCACGGCGATAAGGGCCGCAGTGCCTGCTACTCGCTTGTTCATGTGCTTCCTTGCCTCTCGATTTCGGGTGTTGCTGTGCCGACGGGTCAGCCGCGCAGGGCGCGATTGACCAGTTCGGTGTCGGTGAACTGCTCGAAGGCGGTGACCCTGCCGTCGGTCAGCCGCCACACGTGGGCGACCCTGGCGGCGAAGAAGCGCCCGGTCAGCGTGTAGGTGCCGGAGTAGGTGCCGATGCCGACGACCACGTCGCCGCCGTCGACGACCTCGTCGATCGCGACCGTGTAGTCGTCCCACTCCTCCTGGATCCGCTGGAAGACGCCGGCGGCGACCGCGTCGGGGCCGATGTAGGTGCCGGCGTAGGGGAACCCCGCCGCCTCGGTCCACTGCACCTCGTCGGCGAGGGGGGCGAGCATCCCGTCGAGATCGCCGCGGTCGCTCGCGGCGTAGTGCTCGCGGATGATGTCTGCGTTGCTCATGTGCGCGCTCCTCGATCAGACGGGCTGGGCGTCGGGATAGGTGACGGAGCCGAGGGGATAGATGTGGCCGCCGCCGCGGGAGTGCTCGGCGTCCCCGTCTCCGTTGAGGCCGAGGAAGATGCCGGTGGTCATGAGCTGGTATCCGAGATCGTGCAGCCAGACGCTGGCGACGGCGATGCGGAACTCGCGGAAGCAGAACAGGTACAGTCCGTCGGCGAACTTCCAGACGGTCGAGAGATCCATGTCTCCGTGGCCGCGCTGCACGCCCTCCAAGCACTGCCAGGCGTAGCGCTGGCTGGAGACGTAGACGTGCTCGTACAGGTGGTGCGGGCTGTACCGGTAGACGTTGCGCTTGCCGATGAGGTCGCGGCTCGGACCGGGTATCTCGCCCGTCGGATCCCCGCCGTCGACGGTCGCGGCCCAGAACTCCTGGCCGACCTGCGGCTCGCCGGGGAGAGCCTCGGCGGCGATGCGGGAGCGGACGACCGTCGCCCTGCGGGTCGAGGTCGAGTAGACGACGGTGATCGCCTCGCGCTCGCGGCTCTCCAGCGGGATGTTGACGAACACGACGTCGTCGCGCACCGCGACCGCGTCGTACGGGTCGGTCCCCGCGGCGTCGAACCCGGTCCACGTCGCGGCCACGGAATCGAACACGAGCGAGAAGGCCGAGCCGTCGTCGAGGGTGAGCGCCACCGCGGTTCCCGCGAGGGACACGTTCGGCAGGCGGAAGGTGTCGATGCCCGCGGCGAACTCGTCGTAGGTGCGCCACTCGTCGAGTGCCGGGTCGGTGGAGATGTCGGTCATGGAGGTCCTGACGTCGCACACGGCGGAGCATCCTCGCTCCGGGCACCGCAGCTTCGCGGTGCGCTTGCCTCATGCTCGATCCGGGCGCCTCATCCGCTCAAGGCGCGCGCGACCATCGCGCGCCGAGAGTCAACCGGCGTGCCCTCCGGGGCAAGTGCAGGATGCGGGGCGACGGCTCTCACCCGCGCACCGATGCGAGCAGCGGCGCGCCACGACGACGACGGCACGGGCGCGCTGGGCGGCGAGAGGATGCCGGTCGCCGCGCAGCGGCCGTCGGCGAGCCGTCAGTGCGCGGCGCGGTACTCGCTGGGCGAGATGCCGAAGGCCGTCTTGAACGCGCGGCTGAAGTGCGCGGCGTCGACGAACCCCCAGCGCGCGGCGATCGCCGCGACCGGACGGTCGGCGAGCATGGGGTCGAGCAGATCCCTGCGGCACTGCTCGAGGCGTCGCGTGCGGATCCAGGTCGACACCGTGACGCCCTGCTCCTGGAAGAGCCCGTGCAGGTGCCTGGTCGAGATGTAGTGCGCCGATGCGATCGAGGCGGGCCCGAGGTCGGTCGAGGCGAGGTTGCGGTCGATGTAGGAGCGGATGCGCTGCACGAGCGCGCGGTGCGGATCGGCGGAGACCTCGTCGAGACCGAGCTCGCGGGTGAAGACGGTGGACACGAGGTCGAGAGCGCTGTGCGCGAGGCGGGCGCCGGTGGTCCCCGCGAGCTGGTCGAGATTGCCGGCGAGCTGGGTCAGGTAGGGCACGACCATGCCGCCGAGCCCCTCCTGACCGGAGATGCGCACGGCCGTCAGCTGTCCGATCATCTCCGGCGGCAGGCTGATCAGATGCTTCGGGAACATCACGACCATGGTGCGGAAGTCCTCGTCGAACACGAGGGAGTACGGGCGGTCGGTGTCGTACACGGCGAGGTCGCCGGGGCGCAGCACGGCCTCCCGGTCGTCCTGGATGAGCAGGCCGGTGCCGGCGAGCATCAGGCTCAGCTTGAAGTAGGAGCGATCTCCGCGGGCGATGAGCTCGGGGGTGCGCTCGACCACGTGCGACGTCGCGCGCAGGTCCGTCACGTGCACTTCGTCGACGGAGGCCGCGCGGATCATGCCGCGGAAGTGGTCTGCTCCGCTGCTGGAGACCTGCAGGGGGACGAAGGACTCCGACACCGCGGCGCGGAACTCGCTGATGTTGCGCGCGACGAGAGTCGACACCGATTCGGCGGAAGCCGTGGGTGCACCGTTCATGAAAGATCACCTCGGGTGGTGGAACGACGACGTTGTATACGATCCGTTCCGTGATGTTATCACCGACTGCGCCCGCCCCGCGCGGCTTCTAGGATGTGGAGCGGAGGGCGGAGCATGAAGAGGATCGGCGAGCAGGCCATGCGGGTGCTGCGACAGCTGCGGGGGCCGGACACATCCGATTCCGTGTTCGAGGCGACGGCGCTGATCGTCGGGACGCTGTTCCTCGTGCTGGGGTTCGTCATCGCCTTCCCGGTGTTCTTCGGGCACGAGCTCGCGATCAGCGGATCCGGCTCGATCGGCGGCTTCGCCGCGTACGGCGGGGCTCTCACCGCCGTGCTCGCGTTCGTCCTCGGACGGGTCGCCGTGCGTCCGGTCGAGATCGCGGAGGATGCCGTGCGCGACGGTTTCAGCGTGCCGGGGGACCGGCTGCGCTGGTACGACCTCGCGGCGATCGCCTTCGCGCACGCGGCGATCGCGTATCTGGGCTGGCTCGGCATCGCGAAGCTGCTCGAGCTCAGCTTCATCGGCGCGCCCGTGTTTGCCTTCCCCGGCGCGATCCTCGTCAGCGTCGCGTTCGCGCTCACCGCCTACGTGAGCTTCCTCAGCGCGGTGGCCCTCACCCCGATGGTGCTCTCGCTGGTGCTGGCGGTGTTCCTGGTGGTCGGGGCGTTCGCCGCGATGCTCGCCTCGAGCGACGAGAACTGGTGGCGCGACAACCTCTCCGCCCTGGGCATGAGCACCAACAGCGCGTCGATCGCGTTCAACGCGACGCTGATCATCGCCGGCGTCATGATCACCACGATCTCCCGCTACGCGACGGCCGGGCTGCCGGTCGACGACGAGAAGGATCGGCGGGGTCGCTTCCTGGTGCGCGGCGGGCTGATCCTCATGGGCGTCTTCCTCGCCTGCGTCGGGATCTTCCCCGTCGACGAGTTCTTCCTGCTGCACAACACCGTCGCGACCGGCATGGCCGTCGTCTTCGCCGTGGTCGTGGTGGGCCTGCCCTGGTTCCTGCGGACGATCCCCCGCGTCTTCGTGCTGTTCGGGTGGGCGTACGTGCTCGTGATCGCCGTGCTCGGGGCGTTCTTCGCCGTCGGCTACTACAACCTCACGGCCGTCGAGCTGATCGCCGCCGTCCTGATCTTCAGCTGGATCATCGTCTTCCTGCGGACCGCTGGGTCCGTCGTCGGCAGCACGGCGGGCGACCCGGTCCCGGTCACCGCAGAGGGGTGACCGAGGCCGGGCCGCCCGGTTCGTCGTCGCGCTGACTCAGCCGCGGCGTGCGCGGAGGCCGAGGACGGCGGCGAGGAGGCCGACCGCGGCGATCACGGCCGCGCCGACGAACGCCGCGCTGTAGCCGGCGGCATCCCCGCCGTCGACGCTCGCGCCGGCGCTCACCGCGGTGAGCACGGCGAGCCCGACCGCGGAGCCGATCTGGTAGCTCGTGTTGACGAGGCCGGACGCGACGCCCGCCTCTTCCGGCGGCGCGCTCGCGATCGCCGTGCTCAGCGACGGAACGAAAGCGAGCGCCATGCCGGATGCGGCGACCAGGGACGCGGGCAGCACGTGGGCCGCGTACACGCCGTCGGAGGGAGCGAGCGCCAGCCAGCCGACGCCGACGCCCAGCAGGACGAAGCCGGATGCCACCATGGTCCGCGTGCTCAGCCGCGCCGACAGGCGAGGGGCGACCAGAGTCATGCCGATCACGATCAGCACCGTCATCGGCACGAGCGCCGCGCCCGCGGCGAACGCTGATGCGCCGAGCACGTTCTGCAGGTACAGGTTCAGGAAGAACCACATCGGGATCCAGGAGGCGCCCAGCAGGAGCTGGGCGATGTTGGCGCCGGCCAACTGGGGCAGACGCAGCATCCCGAGGCGCAGCAGCGGCTCGGCGGCGCGAGCCTGCCGGGCGACGAACAGCCCGAGGAGCAGGATGCCCGCGCCCAGCGATCCGGTGGCCTCGATGCTCAGCCACCCGATCTCCGGCGCCCGCACGACGCCGTACACGACCAGGGCGAGGCCCGCCGTGCCCGCGATCGCGCCGAGGAGGTCGACGCGACCCGTCGCTCGCACGCCGCGAGGGAACGCGATCGGTGTGAGAGCAAGGATCGCGATCGCGATCGGCACGGTGATGTAGAAGACCCAGGGCCAGCCGAGGTACTCGGTGAGCAGTCCGCCGAGGAAGACTCCGGCCGTGCCGCCGATCGGGGCGGCCGCGCCGTAGACGGCGAATGCGCGGGGGAGCTGTGGCGTCCCGCCGAACAGCGTCATGAGCAGCGTCAGCGCGGCGGGCGCGATCAGCGCGGCCCCGGCGCCCTGCACGGCGCGGGCGGCGATCTCGACACCGGCGTCTCCGGCGAGGCCGGCGGCGAGGGAGCCCGCGAGCAGCACCGCCCACCCGATGGTGAACATGCGTCGCGCCCCGAAGAGGTCGGAGAGCCTCCCGCCGAGCAGCAGCAGTCCGCCGAAGGCGATCACATAGGCGTTGAAGACCCACGACAGGGCCTCCTGCGCGAATCCGACGTCGCGGGCGATGTCGCTGAGCGCGACGCCGATGATCGACGTGTCCATGATGACGACGAACTGGGCGGCGGCGATGAGCGCCAGTCCCAGTCCGCGGCGGGGGGCTCTCGGGAGCGGGGCGGCTCCGGCGTTCTGTGTCGTGGACACGGGATTCCTCTCGATCGGGACGCCGACGGCCGGCATCCTCTGAAAGGACTCAATGGAATACCCCCCTAGGGTATTCCCGACGGCATGCGAAAGCGTCGTCCGAGGGGGCGGAGTCACTCGGCGCGCAGCTCGCGGGTGGCGTCGGCCGTGCGCTGCAGGGCGTGCACGGAGTGCGCGTGTCGCCGCTGCGCGACGCCGACGAACACCGCGTCGACGAGGGCGAGCTGCGCGATGCGGCTCACCATGGCGCCCGCGCGGAAGCGCGACTCCCTGGCGTGCGTGAAGAGGGTGTGATCCGCCCCACGGGCGAGAGGGGAGTCGGGGGCGCCGGTGATGCCGATCGTGGCGGTGCCGTTGTCGCGGGCGGTCTGCAGGAAGCGCACGGTCTCCAGCGTGGTGCCCGAGTTCGAGAAGCCGATCGCGACCGACTTCGTGGCGCTGAGCGCGGCGGCGGCGCTCGCCTCGTGCGAGTCCGAGAGCACGATCGCCGATCGGCCGATCCGCAGCAGCTTGTGGCCCAGATCGTCGGCGGCGAGGCGGCTGGCGCCGATGCCGAAGAGGAGGATCCTGTCGGCATCGTCGATCGCGTCGACCGCGGATGCGAGCACGTCGTAGTCCAGGTTGCCGACGGTCTCCTCGATCGCCAGGAGCTCGAGGGCGGCGATCTTCGCGGTCGCCTCGCGCAGGGTGTCGCCGGCGGAGATCTCCGAGCCGAAGCCCGTGGGCATGCTGAACTGGGCGGACTCCCTGCCGAGCTCCGTCGCGAGTGACACGCGGAGCGCCGCGTAGCCGCTGACGCCGATGGCGCGGCAGAAGCGCACGACCGATGCGACCGAGGTGTCACACGCGGCGGCGAGCTCGTTGATCGTGAGGTCGACGACGATCGACGGGTTGTCGCTCACGGCGCGGGCGATGCGCGCGAGGGAGGGTGGCAGCGTCTCGGTGGCCGTGGCTATCGTGGTCTGGATGCTCATGCCGCCCTCTCGGTCGTGGCGGACCTCTCCGCGTTGAATAATTGTTTCACGCCCTCGCGACTATGCGTAGACTATTTTCATGACTTCGCCCGCCCCCGCATTCGCCGTCGACCTCGGCAAGACCCGGTGCCGGGTCGTGCGCGTCGTCGATCGGGAGCGAGTGCGTCACGACGGTGTCGGCGCCCCGGGCCTGGCCGCCCCGCACGGAGCGGACGCCGCCTTCGATGCGATCGTATCGCTGCTCGCGCGATTCGAGGGCCCGATCGGACCCCTAGGAGTGGGGGCTGCGGGTGCCTGGGCGGCTCCGCAGGCGGCATCCGCCCTGGCTCGACGACTGGCGCGGCAGACGGGGGCGCCGGTCGTCGTCGCCTCCGACGTCGTGACCGCGCATGCGGGCGCTCTGGACGGAGCCGAGGGCACCCTGCTCATCGCGGGAACGGGCGCCGCCGCACTCGGAGCGGATGCCGACGGCGTGCGCCTCGTCGACGGCTGGGGTCCTGAGCTCGGCGACTTCGGCAGCGGCTCCTGGTTGGGACGGGAGGCGCTGCGCGCGGTGGTGCGCGCGTCCTCGGGCCTGGGTCCTGCGACCGTGCTGACCGCCGCCGTCGAGACCGTGGTGGGCCCCGCGTCGGCCGTCCCGTCGTGGATCGGCCGCGATGAGCCCCTGGCCAGACGGCTCGCACAGCTGGCGCCGCTCGTCCTGGAGTCCGCCGAGCGCGGCGACGACGTCGCCCTCGCGATCGCCGACGAGGCGGTCAGGCTGCTCACCGCCACGACCGTTGCCGCCTCCCGCACGGCGAATGCGGCACTGCACGGCGGCCTCACCGACCACGGATGGTTCCGCGCCCGGCTCACCTCGTCCCTCGACTCCGCCGACCGCACCGTCGTCGCCTCCGCGGGCGACGCCATCGACGGAGCGCTGATGCTCGCGCTCCGCACCGACCTCCCCCACGAAAGGTTCGCGCACCGTGCCGAATGACGACCGTCTGACCGAGCTCCTCGACGAGCTCTCGCGCCTCGACACCGAGGCCTCGACGACCGAGCGCGGCGACCTCGACCTGCTCGGCTCCGTCGAGCTCGTGCGCGCGATGAGCGCGGAGGACCGCAGGGTCCCCGAGGCTGTCGCCGATCGCGCCGAGGAGATCGCCGCAGCCGTCGACGGCATCACCGCGCGGTTCCGCCGCGGCGGGCGTCTGATCTACATCGGCGCGGGAACCGCCGGTCGCGTCGGCGTGCTCGACGCGAGCGAGTGCCCGCCGACGTTCGGCACCGACCCGTCGATGGTCGTCGGACTGATCGCGGGAGGCGAGACGGCGATCCGCTCCGCCGTCGAGAACGCCGAGGACGATCAGGATGCCGCCGAGCTGTCGCTGCGCGAACTGGCCCTGACCGCAGACGACACGGTCGTCGGGATCTCGGCTTCCGGTCGCACCCCGTACGTGGTCGGAGGACTGCGCTTCGCCCGCGGCATCGGCGCGCTGACGGTCGCGATCGCCTCGAACGCGCACTCCGCGATCGGTGCGGAGGCCGAGATCGCGATCGAGGTCGTCACCGGCCCCGAGTTCATCTCCGGCTCGACGCGTCTGAAGTCGGGGACCGCGCAGAAGCTCGTCGTGAACATGCTCACGACCCTGTCGATGATCAAGCTCGGCAAGACCTACCGCGGGGTCATGGTCGACCTCCTCGCCACGAACGAGAAGCTCCGCGCGCGCTCCATCCGCACCGTGATGCAGCTCGCCGGCGTCGAGGCCGAGGAGGCCGCCGTCGCGCTGTCCGCCGCTTCGGGTTCGGTCAAGCTCGCACTCCTCATGCTGGCGACGGGCGCTCAGGCGGATGCCGCGGCATCCGCCCTGGAGAGCGCCGACGGCATCCTGCGCGAGGCGATCGCCGCACTGAGCTGACGCGCGCCTCGTCTCGAGGTGCGCGTCAGCTCAGTGGCCGCAGGTGCAGGCGGCGCCTCCGCCGCAGCATCCTGCGTCTGCGGTTCCATGCGCCTGGGACGACTCCGGCACGTCCATCGCGGGGTTCTGGTCGAGGAAGCCGTAGGGCTTGAACCAGAAGCCGGCGTAGTCGACGGGCATGATGGGCCAGTCCTCCGGGCGCGGGAAGTGCGTGAGCCCGAAGGTGTGCCACAGCACGATGTCCTCGCCGTCGATCGACCGGTCGTCTGCGGTGTACTCGGGGAGGCCTGCACCGCCCTGGTGGGCGTTCGGGTAGCGTCCGGCGGGCCAGATCTGGCCTGGTTCGTGCTTCGTCGCCCACAGATGCTTGGTCGCGAAGGCCGCGCGGGCCGCCACGGAGGATGCGGGGTCGGCCATCAGCAGGGCGGTCGGCTCGGGGATCAGGTGGTACGCGGTGGGGCGGCCCACGGCGTTCGTGCGCGAGGCGCTCTGGATCTCCCACACCCGGGCGACCGAGGTGTCGGCCTCGCGCTGCGCCTGCTTCTCGGTGACGAGCGGGGTCTCCGACCAGCTGAAGGCGTTGCCGAACGGGTTCTCCGCTCCCATGGGCACGCGCTGCGCGTCGACCTCCACGAGGCGGTTGTCCTCGCCGTCGATCGCCACGTCGAGACGCGCGCTGAACAGGTGCTGGTGCACCGGTGCGAAGACGCCGGGGGCGAGCTCGGTCGCGTGCCTCTGCCGCACGCCCGGTTCTCCCGCGCCGACGAAGACGATGCCCGTGGCCTTGGCCGTGACCTCGATCGAGCCGTCGAGGTAGAAGTGCCAGTAGAAGCCGTAGTCGTAGTTGCCGATCGTGGAGAAGTACGACACCACGAAGCGGCGCGAGCGGCGCACGTCGGCGCGACCGGCCAGATCGGTGTGCTTCCAGAGGATGCCGTAGTCCTCCTCGTGCATGCAGACGACGTTGGGGATGCGCACGGGGTGCCCGTGGTCGTCGGCGACGTACCCGTCGAGGTAGCGGATGACGCCGAGGCAGTCGCATCCGAGCTCCAGGTGGTTGGCGTTCTTGCCGAGGAGGTACTCGCCCGCGTCGAAGTAGCTGATCCAGAAGCGTCCGGGCGCGGTGTCGCCGTAGGGGACGACCATCTCGGGCACGCTCGCACGGCTGAGCACGGAGCGACCGTCGAAGCTCACGTCGTGCAGCACGAGACCCTCGCGGGCGTTGAAGCTCACGCGCATGGACCAGTTCTCCCACTCGACCAGGGAGCCCGACACGGAGAAGCTCGGGCCCTCGGGCTGCGTGATCTCGATGGGCTTGAGGGTCGTGCGGGCCTCGCCCTGCACCTCGGGGTAGTAGTTGCCGTGGCCGGCGGGCACCGGCACATCGCCCACGTCCTCGACGCGGATCACGCTGTTCGCCGTCAGGTCGATGTGCACGATCAGACCCTCGACAGGGTGTGCCCACGGCGAGTCGTCCTCGTCGTACTTCAGGAAGGTGAGGGAGCGGATGACGCGGCGACCCACCTCGTCGGCGCGCCCCGTGTATCCGGGGGCGAGGGGACCGCAGAACGCGAGCTCCATGTGGTCTTCGAGGCCGCGCCGCCGCATCGCGGCCTGCCACTCGGGCGAGGCCTTGGCGATCGCCTCCGCGCGCTCGTACTCCTCGAACAGGTACTGCGGCTGGCCGTAGGGCGGCGCGTCGTTCGGCACGCGCTCGGCGCTCACGACCTCACCGCGCGTGATCGAGACGACGACCTCTGTCGCGACGCCCGTGGCGGTGTCGAGCAGGGTGGCATCGACGCGACGGTCGATGGGGGCGCCCGGCGTCCACGCGGCGAGCTCGGCCTTGGTCGGCTCGTCGGGGAGGAGCATCGGCACGCGGACGGTGTCGCCCATGAGGCCTGCGGACTCGAGCACCGCCCTGGCGGCGGCGATCTCGGCGCCCGTGAGCGGGTCGAGGGGATGCGGCGCGGCGATCTTGTCGATGGTGACGGGCTGGTGGGACATCGGCGTACCTCACTATTTCGAGCGATTGCTCAATAAACGGGTTTCGACGATGGTACGACGGCTCAGGGCCTGCGCACAAGCCTTTCGAGCGCGTGAGGGGTCGCGTATCGCCGCATCGCGGGCGGAGGATCCGACGATGTGTGGCCCCTCACCCTCCGCACCGGGTGTGAATGCGGGCGTGAGTGCGGGTGCGGCGTGGGCGGGGGTGCGTGGCGCGGGCGTGGGGTGCGTTGCGCGGGCGGGGTGTGCGGCGCGGGTGTGTGGCGCGGGTGGGGTGCGGGGGTGGGGGTGTGCTGCGGAGCGTCAGGCGCGCCAGGGGGAGAGGATGCCGTCGAGCACGGCGGCGTGGGCCGCGGCATCCTGCGGCTCGGTGACCTCGACGACCTGCTGGCCGTAGGTGATCGAGCGCAGCAGTGCCATGACGGCATCCGTCGGCGTCTCCGTGCGGAGCTCGCCCGCGGCCACGGCTTCGTCGAGGGCGTCGCGGATGCTGCTCTGCCAGGTCGCGAGGGTGGGTGCGGCGGCATCCGGAGTCGGCGCGAGCGTCGCGAGGCGTCCCCAGAAGCCGACGACGACGCGCGCCTCGCTGCGGGTGCGCTCGTCGAGGGGGAGCACCTCGCCCATGAGCGCCTCCAGTCGCGCGAGCCCGTGCAGTCCTGCCGTGGCCGCGGCGATGCGCTCGTCGGTGCGGCGGGTGACCTCCGCGGCGGCGGCGCGGATGACGTCGTCGAATCCGTCGAAGTAGTGCCACAGCGAGCCGGTGGCGACGCCGAGCTCCTTCGCGACGGCGCGCGACGACACGCTCTCGTGCCCGTCGCGGGCGGCCACCGCGAGCAGCGCCTCGGCGATCTGCCGGCGGCGCTCATCATGGTCGACGACGCGGGGCACCTGCCCATCCTGCCGCATCCGAAGTGGGTCTGGCTATTTTGAGCGCTCGATCAATATAATGCGGGGGTGGATCCCATTCTGCCCGCAGCACCGTGGCTGATGGCACTGGCGGCGCTGGTGTCGGCGGTCGCCTGCGTCGCGGCCTGGCGCGCGGTGCCCTGGCAGGGGCGGCAGTCCGCCCTCGTCATGGCGGCGGCGATGCTCGTCGTCGCGGCGGGCGGCGGCGACGTGGCACGGGGACTCCTCCTCGGCGCCGTCCTGCTGCTCTCGGCCATGCTCGGGACGATCGGCGTGCGGGGGACGCCCGCTGCGGCGGCCTGCTGCCACCGCGCCCTGGTGTCTCTCGTCATGGCGGTCTGCGCGTTCCAGAGCGCCTCGGCCGGCTCGTCGAGCGACGCCGTCGCGACCTCGGGGCATGCAGGGCACGGCCTGAACGGGGTCCTCTCGATCATCGGGATCGTGGGCGTCGTCGGCGTCGTGCTGTGGACGGTCGTCGCCGAGTGGTTCGTCGAGCCCGTGCACGAGGGGCGCGCGGCGACGTTGCTGACGATCGAATCGTGGGCGATGGCCGCGGGCGTCGCCGTCATGTGCCTCGGCTTCTGAACCGGCGACGGGGCCCGCGACTCCCGGTCACGGCGCGGATTCGGTAGCGTGGCCGGATGCCCCTCGCCCTCATCACCGGCGCCGCCCGCGCGAACAGCATCGCGGCCGGCATCGTCCCCCGTCTCCGCGCCGCCGGCTGGACGGTCGTCACGAGCGACCTGACCGATGCCGACGTGCCCGCCGACCTCTCGACGCCCGAGGGGCCCGAGCAGCTGATCGCCGAGGTGAACCGTCGATACGGCGCGATCACGGCCCTCATCCTCAGCCACGCGCACGACGTCGAGTCCGGCATCCTCGACACGACGGCCGAGAGCTTCGACCTGCACGTCGCCGTGAACGCCCGCGCGAGCCTGCTGATGATCGCCGCGTTCGCCCGCCAGGCGGGGGAGGGCGGCGGAGTGATCGTCGCGCTCACGAGCGATCACGTCACCGGCAACCTGCCCTACGGGGCCTCGAAGGGGGCCCTCGATCGGCTCGTGATCTCGGCCGCGCGCGAGCTGGGGCCGAAGGGCATCTCGGCGAACGTGCTCAACCCCGGTCCGATCGACACGGGCTGGATGGACGACGAGACCCGCACGGCCCTCGGCGGGATGACTCCGCTTGGCCGGCTCGGGCGCCCCGCCGATGTGGCCGCGACCGTGGAGTTCCTCGTGTCGGACGAGGGCCGCTGGATCTCCGGTCAACTGCTCAAGTCCGACGGGGCCTTCTCGGCCGAGTTCTGAGGCCGACGCTCAGCCGCGCGCGGCCGGGCGCACGAACACCCAGGCGGAGATCGCGGCCACGGTCGCGGCCGCCGTCATCGTGAGCGCCATGGTGAGCGCGGTCGTGCCTCCGATGCCGGCCGCGAGCGGGGCGACCACGGGGCCGAACAGGAACATCGACACACCCAGGAGAGCCGAGGCCGTGCCCGCCCGCGCCCCGTGGTGGGCCAGCGCGAGGGTCTGCCCGTTCGGCCCGCCGATCCCCGCGCACAGCATGAAGCCGATGAGCGCTGCGGCGACGCCGATCACTCCGGCGCCGCCGATCGCGACCACCAGGAACGCCGTCGTCGCGATCAGGGTGGCCGTGATGCCCCCGAGGTACACCCGCAGCGGTCCCCGGCGCCGCACCACGAGGCGGCTGGCCTGACTGCCGAGGATGTTCGCGAGCGCTCCGGCGGCGAACGCGAAGCTAAAGGTCTGCGGGCTCAGCCCGAACCGGTCCTGCAGCACGAACGGCGACATCGACAGATACGTGAAGAACGCGACCCCGCCCGCGGCGCCCGCGCACAGCACGGCGAGGAACAGCCGGTCCCGCACCACGGCGCCCGCGTGCCCTGCGAGCACCCGCACGCCGCCGCCGTGCCGGTCACCGCGGTCGAGGGTCTCGGGGAGCGCCAGCACGACCACGAGCAGCAGAGCGACGCCGACACCTCCCAGCACCCAGAAGATGCCGCGCCAGTCCATGATCCGCGCGAGCTGGCCGCCGACGAGGGGCGCGATGACCGGTGCCGTGCCCGAGACGAGGAACAGCAGCGACAGCATCCTCGACAGCTCGACGCCCTCGAACTGGTCGCGGGCGACGGCGAGACAGATGACGATGCCCGCGGATCCGGCGAGACCCTGCAGGAACCGCGCGAGCAGCAGCAGCTCGATGCTCGGCGCGACGGCGCACAGCACCGAGAGCACGGCGAACGCGGCGACGCCGACCATGAGCGGCAGGCGCCGCCCCAGGCGGTCGCTCAGCGGGCCGGCGATCAGCTGACCGAGCCCGAGCCCGATCATGCACGCCGACATGGTCGCCTGGCCGAGCGCCTCCGAGGTGCCGAGGGATGCCGCGAGCTGAGGCAGCTGCGGCAGATAGAGGTCCATCGACAGCGGGCCGAAGGCCTCGAGCATCCCGAGCACGAGCATGGCGCGCAGCGCCCCCATGCGCGGGCGGGGAACGCTCATCCGCCGAGGCGCAGCACGCGGCGCAGCCAGCTCTCGCGCGCGGCGACGGCGGCCTTCGAGACCTCGGCGTCGGGGGAGAAGCCGGCGAAGCCGTGATATCCGCCGGCCCACACGTGCAGCTCGGCCTGTCCGCCCGTGGCCCAGATGCGCAGCGCGTAGTCCACCGCCTCGTCGCGGAACGTCTCCGCGGCGCCGACCTCGATGAACGCAGGAGCGAGTCCGGAGAGGTCGCGCGCTCTGGCAGGCGCGACGTACGCGGACAGGTCGTCACCGAACCGGTCGGCGCCGGCGATCGCGTCCCACGCGGTGTCGTTGTTGTTGCGGTCCCAGGCGCCGAAGCCGTCGTACTGACGGCTGGAGACGGTCTCGTTGCGGTCGTCGAGCATGGGGCAGCCGAGCAGCTGGCCGGCCAGGCGCGGCCCGCCGCGGTCGCGCGAGAGGAGCGCCACCGCCGCCGAGAGACCGCCGCCGGCGCTCATGCCGGACGCGATGATGCGCTCTGGGTCGATGCCGAGCTCGTCCGCGTGCGCCGCCATCCACTCCAGGGCGGCGTAGCAGTCCTCGGCCTGCGCCGGCCCTGGATGCTCGGGCGCCAGTCGGTACTCGACGGCGACGCCGACGACGCCGTGGCGCTCTGCGAGGTCGATGAGCTCCCCGGTGCCGAAGAACCGCGTGCCCAGCACCATTCCCCCGCCGTGGATGGAGAGCACGGCGGGGGCGGGGGCGGAGGAGGGGCGAGCGGGCCGGACGACCGTGATCTCGACGTCGGGGGCCCCGGCGGGGCCGGGGATGAGGCGGTCGTCCCAGGAGACCGCGCGGCCGGCGGTCTGCACGCTCATGGGCGGGATGATCGTGGCGAAGTGGTCGCGGTTCGCATGGATGGTGTCCGCGCGCAGCGGGATGATCTCGACGAGGTCGACGAACGCGTCGAGCCCGGCGACGAGCTCGGGGTCGTAGGGGACGGGGATGCTCATCGGGCGGACCCCCACGTGCGGCGGAGCCACGACGACCGGGCCGACAGGGCCGCCCTGGTGATCTCGGCATCCGGCATGTACATGTCGAAGCCGTGCGCCCCGCCGCCCCACACGTGCAGCTCGGCCTGGCCGCCGGTCGCCCAGATGCGCATCGCGTACTCGGTGTCCTCGTCGCGGAAGGCCTCGGCCTCGCCGACCTCGATGAACGCGGGAGGGAGACCCGCGAGATCGGCGGCGCGGGACGGAGCGGCATAGGCGGGGGCGTCCGCGCTGAAGGCGAGCTCGTCGCCCAGCACGCACGACCAGGCGAGCAGGTTCATCTCGCGCTGCCACGTGCCGATGCCGTCGTACTGCCGGCTCGCCACCGTGGTGTTCGTGTTGTCGATCATGGGGCACAGCAGCAGCTGCCCCGCCATGACGGGACCGCCGCGGTCGCGGGCCATGAGCGCCACCGCGGCCGTGAGTCCGCCGCCGGCGCTGCCGCCGCCGACGATGATGCGCTCGGGGTCGATGCCGAGCTCCTCGGCTCTGGCGTGCGCCCACACGAACGCGGCGTAGCAGTCCTCGACACCCGCGGGGAACGGATCCTCCGGAGCCAGGCGGTACTCGACGTTGACGGCGACGACCCTGTGCTCCTCGACGATGTCGACGACGCGCGCGGTCTCCCACGAGCGATGCCCCACGATCATGCCGCCGCCGTGGATGTTCACGAATCCGGGCAGCACCTCGCCCTCGCTGCCCCGTGGGCGGAAGACGGTGATCTCGACATCGGGGGCGCCGGCGGGGCCGGGGATGATCCTGTCCTCCCAGATGATCGCCCGCCCGGCGATCACCGCGTCGGTGCCGGGGAACATCCGATCGGTGCCCGTCCGAGGCAGGGTGTCGCGGGTCAGCGGAGGCTGAGGGTTCTTCGCGAGCTCGTCGAGCACGGCCTGCACCTCGGGGTCGAAGGGCACGGGGGCGACGGTGGGGTGTCCGGCGGCGGTGGCGGTCATGCGGTTCTCCTGGGGTCGTTGGGGATGGGTGTTTCGTCTCGTCGCTAGCGCTCCTCGCTCAACGACCGAGGGCTCCTGCCCCGGTCGTCGGGCGAGCTTTCCCGGTCGTCGAGCGACGCTTCGACTCGCTGACGCTCGCTCAGCACGAGTCTCCGCGAGACGACACACGGTGAGGCCCGCACGGCATCGGCTACGGGCCCTCGGGGTCGACGACGCCGCGATCGGCCCAGAACGGCTCGACCAGGCGACGCAGCTCGGCAGCGCCCACTCGGTCGACGAGTTCGGCGGCGTCGAGGTTGGCGCGCAGCTGCTCGACGCTCGACGCGCCGAACAGGGTCGTGGTGAGCGCCGGGTGGGTGAGCGTGAACCCGATGCCCAGCTGCGCCGGCGTGACGCCGAGCGACGAGGCGACCTCGGTGAACGCGGGCACGTCGGCGATGATGCGCGCCCGGATGTCGCCGGGGTCGCGGCCGATCTGGCGACCGCCGTCGACCTTCCCGGCGAGCACGCCGCCCTCCAGGCAGTCCGACGCCTGCAGGGTCAGACCCTGCTCCCACAGCCGCGCGAACGGTTCGCCGTCGGGGATCGAGCGCCGCGACACGCTGTACTTCAGCTGCGCGATCCGGGGGCCGGCGACCCCCTCGGCGGCCGCGATGTCGATCAGGGTCTGGATGCTCGTCGCCGACCAGTTGTTCACACCCCAGGCCCGGATGAGCCCGGCATCCGTCAGCCGCGCCAGGTCGAGCACGAGGTCGCGCAGCTCCAGGTCGTCGCGGCGGAGGTCGCCGAGGATCACGAGGTCGGCGTGCTCCACCCCGACCCGCATGAGCGCGTTCTCGAGCTGCGGACGGAACCCGTCGGCGCCGAAGGCCTCGAGCCACAGCTTCGACGACAGCAGCCACTCGTCGCGGCGGAGGCCGGCCGCGCGCACCATGCCGGCGAAGATCACGTCGGTGAACACCGGGGGCGAGCCGGGCGCGGAGTACACGCCAACGTCGAACAGGTTCACGCCGCGATCCACCGCTTCGCGCAGCATGCCGACGGCATCCGCGAAGTCCATGCGGTCGTAGGTGTGCCAGGAGCCGAGCGAGAACAGGGAGGAGCGGATGCCGCTGCGTCCGATCTCGCGGAGGGGGAGCGTCGTGGTCATGGGGTCCTCACCGTCTCGGGTCGATGACGGCCTTGACCTCATCGAGCTGGTGCATGTGCGCGATCTTGTCCGAGGCCTCGGCGAGGCCGACCGGTGGGCTGAACAGGTCGTCCCACGGGTAGCGGTCGGCGAAGGACTCGAAGAAGCCGATCGCACGGGAGTAGTCGGAGATGTCGCCGTTGAGCGAGCCGACCAGGGTCAGCTCCTTGCCCATGACGGTGCTGAGCGCGAAGCCGTCGCCGGCGGGGCCGGTGGATCCGACGATCACGACGGTGCCGCGCTGGGCGGCCATCCCGACGGCGTCCGGTCCGATGCTCGGCGCCCCGGCGACGTCGAAGACGACGTCGGCGCCGCGGCCCTC
The DNA here is from genome assembly GCF_042901325.1 of Microbacterium sp. NPDC012755. Taxonomy (NCBI): domain Bacteria; kingdom Bacillati; phylum Actinomycetota; class Actinomycetes; order Micrococcales; family Microbacteriaceae; genus Microbacterium; species Microbacterium sp. NPDC012755. Next base: position 2,320,445 of record NZ_JBIBCT010000001.1, read on the forward strand.
GGTGAGCTCGAGCACCTGATCGACCACGGGACCGTCGCGGAAGTCGACCACCGCATCCGCTCCGAACCGTGCCGCGAGCTCGAGGCGCGACGCCGGGGCGCCCACCGTGATCACGCGACCCGCTCCGGCGATCTTCGCGACCGCCGTGGCGAAGATGCCCAGCGCGCCAGAGCCCTGCACGACGACCGTCGAGCCGGGGCGGATCCGCCCTGCGCGCTCGAACGCCCGCAGCACGGTCTTCGCCGCGCAGCCGGCCATCGACGCCCAGGTGTCCTTCACGGATGCCGGGAGCTGCAGTTTCGCAGCCCCCGGGGTGACGTAGGCGTACTCGGAGAGGCCAGCGGTGGCGAACGGGTGCACGTCGGCGCGCTGGAGGAAGCCGTAGCCGCGGCGCGAGCAGGCGACGGGTTCGCGCAGCACGACGCAGCCGTAGCACTCGCCGCACGTCGACTCCGACCAGCCGATGCGGTCGCCGGGAGAGAGGGGGCGGCCGAGAGCGTCCTTCGTGTCGGGTCCGGTGGCGACGATCTCGCCCACCATCTCGTGCCCGAGCACCATCGGGAGCATGCCGGGGAACGTCATCCGGCCCTCCCAGATCTCGATGTCGGTGCCGCACAGGGTCGTGCAGGAGATGCGCACGAGGGCGGCCCCCGGCTCGACGTCCTGGGGGAGGGGCAGGTCCTGCAGCGTGAGCGGCTCGCCGTGTGCGGTGAGCACGGCGGCGCGGGTCGTGGCGGGGAGCGTCATGGGGTGTCCTCTCAGACCAGGAGCTGTCCGCCGTCGACGGCGACGGAGACCCCGGTGATGTGGCTGGCGGCGTCGCTCGCGAGGAACAGCACGAGCGGTGTGATCTGGTTGACCTCGGCGATCGTGCCGAGGGGGATGCGCGATTCCCAGGCCGCGCGGGCCTGCGGGTCGGAGGCGAAGGCGGCCGTGAGCGGCGTGAGCACGGGGCCCGGGGCGACCGCGTTGACGCGCACCCCGGACGGGGCCAACTCGATCGCGGCCGTGCGGGTGAGGGCGTCGACCGCGGCCTTGGTCGCCTCGTAGTGCCCGAGACCAGGGGTGGGCTGGCGTGCCCCGATCGACGAGATGTTCACGATCGTGCCGTGGCCGGCCTCGGCGAGCAGCGCTCCGAAGACCCGGAGCATGAGGAACGTCCCGCGGACGTTCACGCGCAGGGCCGCGTCGACCACGTCGACGGGAACCTCCTGCAGCGTGCCCCCTCCCGCCACGATCCCGGCGTTGTTCACGAGCACGTCCAGGCCCCCGGTCGTGCCGATCCTCTCGGCAGCGGCGCGCACGGACGCCTCGTCCCCGATGTCGAGGGCGAGCGCGGTCGCTCCGATCTCCGCGGCGACGGCGGAGGCGGCATCCGCGTTCACATCGCCGATGAAGACGTCGGCGCCCTCGGCGCGGAAGGCGGCGGCGATGCCGCGGCCGAGACCGGAGGCGCCTCCGGTGACCAGGACTCTGCGGGCGGTGGATTCGGTCATGCTCGTCCTCACTGACGCTTCTCTGACGGGGGTGTCTCCGTTATATTCTACAAACATAGAAAAACACAACCCCGAGTCGTGCACGCCGAAGGAGCCTTCATGCCCATTCCGACATATCCCCGCATGCCGCTGCAGCGCGGGGGAGCGCCGGTGCCCCCGCTAGCCCTCGGATCGTGGAACACCTGGGACAGGATGCCGCAGGCCGAGGCGGTCGAGCTGATCGGCCGAGCCGTCGAGCTCGACGCCGGCTTCTTCGACGTCGCGTACTACAACATGGGTCCGCACGCGGAGAACTCGACGACCGACATCCTGTTCGGACGGGCGCTGCGGGAGAGCGGCGTGGATCGCTCCGACATCGTGCTGTGCGGAAAGCTGTGGCTGTGGGATTGGCCGAACCAGGGCTTCCGCGCGCAGCTCGCCGAGTCGCTCGACAGGGCGGGTCTCGACCGCTTCGATACCCTCGTGGTGGGGGACTACCTCGACGCCCCCGACGTCCCGCGCCTCGTCGCCGACGTGAACGAGCTCATCGATCAGGGGCTCGTCGGCTCATGGGGCATCAACAACTGGCGCATCGAGCACACGCGCCAGGCCCTCGCCGACGCCGCGGCCCAGGGGCTCGCCGGGCCCGTGTTCGCGCAGCTCAAGTACGGCATCGCGCGTCGGGCGATGGCCGAGGGCGACGCCTACGGGCCGCTCTTCGCCGACGGCACGCTCACGCTGCAGGCGTCCGACGTGTTCGAGGGCGGGATCCTCGCCACCGGGCGCACTCCGCAGCGCAAGATCGGCGCCGACGTCGGCGGCATCCGCGAGCGGATCGCCGCCGTCTATCCCGAGGTCGCGCGGGTCGCGGCGGACTTCGGGGTCACCCCCGCCGCCCTCGGCATCGCGTTCTGTCTGTCGAACCCCGCGACCGCGAACGTGCTCTTCGGCGCCTCGCGCGTCGAGCAGCTCGAGCAGAACCACGCGGCCCTCGCCCTCGCTCGCGACCACGGACCCGAGGTGCGCGCAGAGCTCGCGGACTGCTGGGTCGATCGCGAGGTGCGCGCAGACGGGGCCTGGTGAGAGGGGGCTACGCTTCGCGCTTGTGGGCGAGGGCGAGGGCGCGCTCGAAGGTGGATGTGAGGACGCGCAGCCTCTCGACCCGGTAGTCCTCGTCGGGATCCAGTTCGTCGATGTACTCGTCCCAGACGCGCAGGTAGCGGTCGCGCCAGGTCTCGATCGTCGTGCTGGCGGGGAACGTGGCCCCCACGCGTCCGGCGGAGCCCAGGTCCGTCAGGAGCTCCAGCCAGGCGGGCACCATGCTCCCTCCCCACTCGTCCGGCTCCAGTGCGGTGTCATCGTCCTCATCGGCGAACTGCTCCGAGATCTTCGCGATGAGGTCGTCGGTGATCTCGCCCAGTCCATCGGCGGCCGTGTCGTCTTCGAAGTTCCCTGGTCCCCACGTGCCCACGTCGTGGCTCCTCTCCTGCCGGTTTGTGTTCAGGTTCATTCAATCAGGAGACCGCCGGAATCGCCCTCCGAGACGTCAGTGTCCTCCGCCGAACTCGATCAGCCCCACGCCGATCGCGATCAGGGCGACGCCGATTCCCATCAGGAGCGAGAAGTGGTCCTTGAAGATCACGCGGCCGAGGACGGCGGTGACGGCGACCCCCGCCGCGGCCCATACGCCGTAGGCGACGCCGACGGGCATGCCCATCGCGAGGATCGCGCCGAGGAGGCTGAACGCGGCGAGGTATCCGACGACGATCACGGGGATCCAGCGCTTGCGCCGCAGGCCCTCCGAGGCGCGGAGGCTCAGGGTCGCGGTGACCTCGCTGGCGATCGCGAGCGCGAGCAGCACCCAGGTCACGACGAGACCTCCGCGGTGTGACCGGCGCGAGAGCCGAGCTCCACGAGCAGCACTCCGGCCACGATCACGCCGACGCCGACGATCTGCACGGGGCCGAGCAGTTCGCCGAACAGAACGGCGCCCAGGATGGCGGTCAGCACGACGCCGATCGCCGACCAGATGCCGTAGGCGACGCCGACCGGCATCCCTCGGTCGAGGACGACCGACAGCAGCCAGAGCGACCCGGAGTATCCGATGACGACCAGGATCAGCCACAGAGGGTGCGCGAACCCCTCGGCGGCGCGCAGCGAGAGCGTCGCCGTCACCTCGAGGGCGATCGCGAGGAGGAGCGGCGGCCAGGCCGACGGCCGGGGGCGGTCTGTCATCGAGTGCCTTTCGTGGAGGGTTCGTGGGGAGGAACGCGGGGGATGCTCGCACGATTCCCTGTCCGGCAGATGAACTCCTGCGCTCCTGGGCAAGCCTGGCGCGCCCGGCGACATGTCAGGGCGCCCGCGTCGCGAAATCGCCCCTTGCGCTCTTTTTCCACGCATGTAGACTAACCAGCACGACACATCGAAGTGGCGTCGGATCCGGCTCCCCGGCCAGAGGCCCTTCGTACCTTCTTCACCACTCCCTGCACCCGAGAGAAGGAACCATGAAACGACTGCCCCTCGCGCTCGCCGCGGCCGTGGCCGCGACCATCGCGCTCACCAGCTGCAGCGGCGGAACCTCCCCCGCACCGTCCGGCGACAGCGGCGCCGCCGGACCAGACGCGCTGAACATCGGGAACTTCCTCGATGTCACCTCGTGGGATCCGTCACTGGCCGACATCGGCTTCGACGGCCCCTACCTGTCCGCCGTCTACGACGCCCTCATCGCCCTCGACGCCGACGGGAACCCGATCCCGTCGCTCGCCACCGACTGGACCGTCGCCGACGACGACATGAGCATCGACCTCGACATCCGCACGGACGCGACGTTCAGCGACGGCACCCCGGTGGACGTGGAAGCCGTCATCAAGAGCCTCGACTACCTCAAGGCGGGCGCACGATCGGGGGAGGCCTACGTCAACGTCGCCTCCTTCGAGAAGGTCGACGACGACACCCTCACGATCAACCTCACCCAGCGCGACGACACGATCCTCTACTTCATGGGACTCGGGCGGAGCTACGTGGCATCGCCGGCCGCGATCGACGCCGGCACGCTGGGCAAGGAGCCCGTCGGATCGGGACCGTACACGCTCGACAGCACGACGAGCGTCGCCGGGGCCGAGTACCACTTCACGAAGGTGGCCGACCACTGGGACGCCAAGACCTACCCGTTCTCCGAGCTCGCGATCTTCCCGATCATGGACGCCACCGCTCGTCACAACGCGATGCTGAGCGGTCAGATCAACGTGCAGTACGGCGACGTCGCGAACCAGGCGCAGGCCGACGAGCAGGGCTGGAACACGGCATCCCGTGTGTCCGGCTGGGCCGGCCTCGTGATCACCGATCACACCGGCGCCAAGAGCGAGCCCCTCGGCACGCTAGAGGTCCGCCAGGCGCTCAACTACGCGTTCGACGGCGCCGCGATCCTCGGAGCCGTCGGCAGCGGTGCCGGGGTCGCGACGAACCAGGTGTTCCCCGACGGCGGAGACATCAACGACCCCGCGCTCAACGACACCTACGCGTACAACATGGACAAGGCGAAGGCTCTCCTCGCCGACGCGGGCTACCCCGACGGCTTCTCGATCTCGATGCCGATGTCGCCGATCTTCGAGCAGTGGAAGCCTGCGGCGGAGCAGGCTCTCACCGAGCTCGGCGTGAAGGTCACGTGGGACAACATGCAGATGCCGGATTACCAGCTGAACGCCCCGAACTACCCGATGTTCATCTCGTTCCTCGCGATGGACGGCAACCAGCTCGCCACCGTGGCCCGCCAGGTGACCAGCGTGCAGTGGTTCAACCCCGCACCGGACTACGCCGACAACGAGGTGCTCGCGCCCCTCGTGGAGAAGGTGCAGACGGAGCGCGGCGACGCCCAGACCGCCGCGGTCGAGGAACTGAACAAAGGCCTGGTCGACCAGGCGTGGTGGTCGGTCTGGTACCAGGCGAACAACACGTACTACAGCGCCCCCGGCATCACGCTCCAGCCGGTCGTCGGGATGATGTTCCCGACGCTGCGGTACATCACCAAGGGCTGACGCCCTCATGCCCGGTCGTTGAGCGATCGAGGGCGAGCAGCGTTTCGTCTCCTCGCTGCGCTCGTCGCTCAACGACCGGATGCCGATCGATCCCCCTCCGACCCCCGAGAGGTCCCCATGCTCCTGTTCACGGCGAAGCGCGTGCTGTCAGGCATCCTGCTGCTGGTCGCGGTGTCGATCGGCACGTTCTTCCTCGCCCACCTGGCGATCAGCGATCCCACCGCCGCCCTGCTCGGCACCACGGCGAGCCCGGCGCAGCAGGAGGCGCTGGCGCAGAAGATCGGCCTGGACCGGCCCCTGCTCGTGCAGTTCTGGGACTGGCTGTCGCACGCGGTGCTGCTCGACTTCGGCACCTCCTGGCGCAACTTCCAGCCGGTCGGCGCGCAGCTGGCCATCAAGGTCCCGGTGACCCTGTCGGTCGTGACCTTCGCGACCCTGATCACCGCGGTCGTCGGCGTCGTGTTCGGCATGATCACGGGTCTCCGCCCTGGCACCTGGTTCGACCGGGTCATCAAGGGCGTCTCGGTCGTCCTCTTCGCCCTCCCCGGATTCTGGATCAGCCTCGTGCTGGTGATGTGGTTCGCCGTGCAGCTGAAGTGGTTCCCTGCCGTGGGCTACGTGACGCCGACCCAGTCGGTCGACGGGTGGCTGCGGTCCATCACGCTCCCCGCGATCTCGCTCGCCCTGGGCGGCATCGTCGCGGTGTCCGAGCAGCTGCGCAACGCGGTGATCGCCCAGACCCGCCAGGACTGGGTGCGCACGCTCCGCAGCCGCGGACTCTCGCCGGCGCGGGTGAACCTGCACATCCTGCGCAACGCCTCTCCGTCGGCGCTCACCGTCATCGCGCTCATGTTCGTCGGCCTGCTCTCGGGGGCGATCGTCGTCGAGCAGATCTTCAGCCTTCCCGGACTCGGTCAGCTCACCAACCAGTCCTCGCAGAACGGCGACATCCCGATGCTCCTCGGCATCACGGTCATCTCGATCGTCTTCGTCATCCTGATCAACCTCCTGCTCGACCTCGTGCTCGGCTGGATCAACCCGAAGGTGCGCGTCGCATGATAACGACCGACATCCGCGTGGCGTTCGACCGCGCCGCCCAGAAGCGCCGGTCGAGCCTGTTCCGCCGCTTCCTGAGGCATCCGGGCGGCTGGATCCCGCTCGCGATCTTCCTCCTCATCGTGCTCGTCGGCGTGTTCGCGCCGCTGCTCGCGCCGATGGACCCGAACCTCGTCGACCTCGCCGCGGCCAAGGCGCCCCCCGGGCCGGAGCACCTGCTCGGCGGGGACTCCACCGGCCGCGACATCCTGAGCCGGCTGATCTACGGAACCCGCACCACGATCTGGGGTGCGCTCATCACGATCGTCGTCGCCCTCGTGATCGGCGTGCCGTCGGGCGTCGCCGCCGGCTACTTCGGCGGCGTGCTCGACCGGGTGGCGACGTGGATCAGCGATGCGCTGCAGTCGATCCCGGGCATGATCATCCTCCTCGTCGTGGCCGCGGGCAGCCGCAACAACTTCGAGGTCCTGATGGCGACGGTCGGCGTCTTCATGGTGCCCGGCTACTTCCGCATCTCGCGGTCGCAGACCCTCGCCGTGCGCGGGGAGACCTACATCGACGCGGCCAGAGTCTCCGGCCTCTCCGACGGGCGCATCATCTTCCGCCACGTGATCAAGGCCGTGTACCCGCCCGTCATCATCCAGACCGCCCTGACCGCGGGCATCGCGATGGGCATGCAGGCCGGCCTGCAGTTCCTCGGCATCGGCGACTCGAACGTCCCCAGCTGGGGAGCCATGATGCTCGAGGGCTTCCGTCTCATGCTCACCTATCCGCTCATGCTGCTGTGGCCGTCGACGGCGCTCGGCGTGACGATCGCGGTGCTCGCGATCATGGGATCGACGCTCGCCGAGCTCGTGCAGGTCCGCACCCCCCGGGTGGCGAGGCGCAGAGCGGATGCCGCGGCGCGCCCCTCCACGCCGGCCACCGGAACCGCACGTCACCAGGCGGCCGACTCCGCGCTGCGCGTCGAGAACCTGCGCGTCGTGCACGCGACGCCGACCGGCGAGACCGAGGTCGTGCACGGCGTGACGCTCGACGTCGCCCCTGGCGAGGTCGTCGGGATCGTCGGCGAGTCCGGCTCGGGCAAGTCGCAGACGGTGTTCTCCGTGCTGGACCTGCTGCCGTCGACCGGCCGGGCGGAGGCCGATGCGATCTGGATCGGCGGCGAGGACGTCAGTCATGCGACGGCGACACAGCGTCAGGCGCTGCTCGGCCGCGAGATCGGCTACGTGCCGCAGGAGCCGATGAGCAACCTCGACCCCTCGTACACGATCGGCCACCAGCTCGTCGAGCCGCTGCGTCGCACGCACGGACTGAGCAGGGCGGCGGCGAAGGAGCGGGCCAGGGCCATGCTCATCAGGGTCGGCCTCACCGATCCCGACCGGGTCATGCGCAGCTATCCGCATCAGGTCTCCGGTGGCATGGCGCAGCGCGTGCTCATCGCCGGCGCGATCGCAGGCAAGCCCTCGCTCCTCGTGGCCGACGAGCCGACCACCGCGCTCGACGTGACGGTGCAGGCCGAGGTGCTCGAGCTGCTGCGTGAACTGCAGGCCGAGTACGGCATGGCGCTGCTGATCGTGACTCACAACTTCGGTGTCGTCGCCGACATCTGCGATCGGGTGATCGTGATGCGCGGGGGTGACATCGTCGAGTCCGGTCAGGTCGACGACCTGTTCGCGCATCCGGCCGAGGAGTACACACGGGAGCTGATCGCCGCATCCCTCGACGACGCGGAGGGGCGCGCGGCGCTCGACGCCGCACGCACCACGGAGGTGTCCGCATGACTCCGCAGCATCCGTCCTCCGGATTTCGGACGCTCGCGCGTTTCTCGGAGAGTTCGGCCGGGATCGTCCGAGATTCCCGCAAGCGTCCGAAATTCGGATCCCCGGAGGTGTCCGCATGAGCGCTCTGCTCGAAGTGAACGATCTCGTCGTCGAGTACGGCCGAGGGCGCAGCGCCTTCCGCGCCCTGCACGGCGTGTCCCTCGACATCGCTCCGGGGGAGTGCCTGGGGCTGGTGGGGGAGTCCGGATCGGGCAAGTCCACGCTCGGCAAGGCGATCCTGGGGCTCGCCCCGGTGACCTCGGGGAGCATCCGCTTCGACGGGCGCGAGATCGGCGGACTCGGAGGGCGCAGTCGCCGCGCGCTGGCCGACGACATCCAGGTCGTCTTCCAGGACCCGTACGGCTCGCTCAACCCGGCGATGACGATCGGCGACATCCTCGCCGAGCCCCTGCTCACGACCGGGATCGGCGCGAACGGGGCGGCGGCGAAGGTCCGCGAGATGCTCGACCGCGTGCGGCTGCCGAGCACCGCGATGGAACGCTACCCGAGCGAGTTCTCCGGCGGGCAGCGGCAGCGCGTCGCGATCGCCAGGGCGCTTGTGCGCGGCCCGCGGCTGATCGTGTGCGATGAGCCGGTGAGCGCGCTCGACCTCACCACCCAGGCGACGATCCTCGACCTGTTCATCGAACTGCAGCGCGACACGGGCGTCGCCTACCTCTTCGTGTCGCACGACCTCGGCGTGGTGCGTCGCGTCTGCCACCGCGTCGCCGTGATGTACCGCGGCGAGCTCGTGGAGATCGGCGAGGGCGAGCAGGTCACGCGTCACCCGCAGCATCCGTACTCCGAGCGTCTGCGGCTGGCGTCGCCGGTCGCCGACCCCGCCGCGCAGCGCGAACGGCGTGCCCGATGGCTGGCTCTCCGGGAGGTGCGCGATGCGGCTGTACGGTAGCACCAGGCTGAAAGGACGCCATGCCGAAGATCATCGATCACGACCAGCGTCGGCGGGACATCGTCGAGGTGGCGAAGAGCATCATCCTCAAGGGGGGCTTCGAGGCTGCCACCATGCGCAGTATCGCCGCGGAGGCGGGCTTCGCGAACGGGGCGCTGAAGCACTACTTCCCCGGCAAGGAGAGCATCGTCGCGGCGACGTTCGAGACGATCCTGCAGCAGATGGCCGAGGGCGTGGCCGCAGACACCGCGGAGTCGGCGTCGGCGGAGGACGCGCTGCGCGGGTGGCTGGAGGCGACGATCCCTCGGGATGCGGAGCAGATCGCGGCCGGTCGGGTGCTGCTCGCGCTGTGGGAGTACGCGATGTCGAACGAGTCCCTGGCGGAGCTGTACCGCAGCCACCTCGCGAACTGGCGCACCTCGTTGATCGCCCGCATGGAGGCGGCGCGCGACGAGGGGGCGATCCGGGAGCAGGACTACACGGCCGCGGCGAACGAGTACATCTCGGTCGCCGTCGGCGCGACCGTCATCAACCTCATGTACCCCGACGGCGACCGGGTCGCCGACTACCAGGCCTACATCGACCAGTTCCTGTCGCGGTTGCGCTAGTCGGAGCGCACGCCGCTCCGACGGCGGCGACGCGCCTGATCCGAGAGGACGGCGCGCCGTGACTCCTACCCTTTCCGTTCACCGCCGTCCCGGCTCAGGTCGCCCTGTGGTGTTCCTGCACGGCCTCGCGTCGTCCGGAGCCCTGGACTGGCCGGATGCCGAGTGGCAGGGCGTGCTCGGAGACCGACCGGCCCTCGTCGTCGATCTGCCGGCGCACGGCTCCAGCCCGGTGTCGGGGACGGCGCCGACGTCACGGGTGCTCGACGCCATCGCGTCCGCGGTGGGCGAGGAGGAGGTCGATCTCGTCGGCTACTCGCTCGGGGCACGGCTGGCGTGGGATCTCGCGCGGCATCCGTCCGTGCGGGTCCGACGGCTCGTGCTCGGCGGACTCGCCGCTGGCGAGCCCTTCGCCTCGGTGGATCTCGCGGCCGCGCGTTCGGCCCTCGACGGAGGAGCGTCTCCGGCGGATCCGCTGACCGGGATGATCCTGCACATGGTCTCCCTCCCCGGCAATCGCGCCGGTGAGCTGCTCGATCTGATCGAGGGGCTGGCCGCCGAGCCGTTCACCCCCGCGAGCGGGGGCCCGACGCAGCCCGTCCTGCTGATCGGCGGCGCCGAGGACGGCATGGCCGCGGGCATCGACGACCTCGCCGCGCTGTTGCCGGATGCCGGTGCGGTCCGGGTGCCCGGCGACCATCTCGCCGCACTGCATGCACCGGAGTTCCGCGCCGCCGTGCGCGACTTCCTCGCGGACTGACGCGTGCGGATCGCGTTCGGGGCTTTCCCCATCCTCAAATTCCTACAACTGTAGACACTCCTTTGCATCTGAGCGCATCCTGCGCATCCTCACGAAAGGCACTCACCATGACGAACACCCCCGACGCCGCACGGATCCTGGACATCGCGACGGGCTACATGGCCTCGAAGCAGCTCTTCGAGGCGAGCCGGATCGGACTCTTCGCCGCCGTCGCTGGCGGCGCCGACACGGTCTCCGCGATCGCAGAGCGTTGCGGCGTGAGCGAGCGCATCGCCCGCATCCTCGCGGACGCGATGGCCGCGAAGGGGCTGCTCACGCGCGCCGACGGGGTCTACGGCGTGGCGCCGGATGCCGCGGCCTACCTCACCGGGGCGGACTCGGCGATCGACCTGGCGCCCTTCCTCACGTTCCTCGGCGAGATCAGCTACCCGCACTGGCTGCAGTTCTCGCACACCGTCGACACGACCGAGCCGGGCGACCTGCAGATGGACGATGCGCGCTGGGCGACGTTCATGGCCGGCGTGATGACCTACAACGCCCTGCACGCGCAGGAGTTCGGCCGCCTGGTCGACCTCGCGGGAGCCGCGAAGGCCCTCGACTTCGGCGGCCTCTCCGCCGGCTTCGCGCTCGCGGCCATGGCGCAGAACCCCGAGCTCCACACGACGTTCGTCTACGCTCCCGGATTCGAGGGCGGCATCGCCGAGGCGATCGAAGAGGCAGGGGTCGCCGAACGGGCCGTGGTCGAGGTCGGCGACACGGCGACGGCGACGCCGCAGGGCGAGTACGACGCGGTGTTCGCGAACCACGTGATCCACCGCTTCAGCGCCGAGGAGAACGCGCAGATCTTCCGTAACCTGCGTGCCGCCGCGCGGACGGGGGCGACGCTGACGGTGCTGGACTTCTTCCTCGACGACGACGCCGAGCAGCGGGGCATCGACGCGCTGCACGCGGGCGAGTACCTCGTGATCGACGGCACGGTCGTGTACCCCGAGTCCGAGGTGCGCGGATGGCTGACGGATGCCGGATGGCAGGTGCGCGAGAAGATCGCGCTCCCCGCCAGCCCGCGCGTGCTCGTCGCCACCGCGGTGTGAATCTTCCCCGAGAGGGGAGCTGAGCTGGTCCGAGGGGGATCAGAGAGGCGGGCGGCACGCGAGAGCGTGTCGCCCGCCGTTTTCCTGGGGCGGGTGTCGTCGTCGCTGGCGCGTCGTCTCGTCGCTGCGCTCCTCGCTCAACGGCCGGGCTTCCTTCGCGGGGGTCGTTGAGCGAGCGGAGCGAGTCGAAACGCGGTGAGGGGCGCGCGCCCTCAGTCGCGGGGCTTCTCGGTCTTCGTCTCTGCGGGGGTTCGTCGGTCATCGCTTTCGCGGGTCGTTGAGCGAGCGGAGCGAGTCGAAACGCGGGGAGGTGCGCACGACCTCAGTCGCGCGCGAAGACCGTGCGTCCTTCGACGATGGTCCTGGCGACTCCGATCGACGCGAAGGCGCGGCCGGGCTCGAGGGGATCCTCGTCGAGGACGGTGAGGTCGGCGACCTTCCCCGGTTCGAGGGAGCCCTTCCATTCGGCGGCGCCGTCCTGGCGTGCGGCATCCGTCGTCATCCGGCGCAGCAGCGCCGTGCGGGTCGCGATGTCGTCCGAGCCGAGCAGATCGAGCGCGGCGTCGAGGCCGAGGCGCCAGTCGGGGGAGGCGATGGGCGCGTCGCTGGTGATCGTCGTGAGCACGCCCGACGACAGCATCTCGGCGAGCGGCCACGCCGCGGCGAGGCGCTCGGGGCCCAGCTGGGCTCCCGCCCAGGCATGCGTGTGCGCGGCGATCATCGGCTGCACGGCGAAACCAGCCCCCATGGCGCGCAGCCGCGCGATCTGATCGTGCGTCGCGAGATCGCCGTGCACGACGTAGTGCGGTGCCCTCGGCGGGGCGGGCAGCGCTTCGAGGACGCGCAGGAACTCCTCGATCGAGCGGTCGCCCGTGGCATGCACGGCGACCTGCAGGCCGCCGCCCGCCGCGAGCTCGATCATGCGGCGGAAGGCCGCGAGCGGGTCGTCGCCGCGGGTGAGGAGGTGGCCCGTCGATCCGTCGGCGTAGGGTTCGCACACCCACGCGGTGGCCATCGGGGGGATGCCGTCGGCGAAGATCTTGACTCCGGGGATCGAGAGCCATCGCGCGTCGGTCTCCGGCGCGGGGGAGTGGATGCCGCGTTCGAAGTCCGCGAGCGTGCTCTCGCCGTCGATCGTGCCGAAGAGCCGCAGCAGGGTGACCCGTGAGGTCTGCGCGCCCTCGCGGTGCAGGGCGACGTAGGCGTCGAGCATGTCGGTGCCGAAGCATCCGGTCTCGCCGTCGTCCTCTCCGGGGCCGATGCCCGGCTCGGTGTAGCTCGTGATGCCGAGCTCGGCGAGGAGGCTCCACGCGTGCCGCAGGGCGGCGCGGCGCTCGGCGGCGGTCGACACGAGGGTGCCGGACGGCTGATGCTCCGGCGGCGTGTCGGAGAAGAAGAGGTGCGGCCAGCGGGCTCCCAGCCAGGCGGCGTGCAGGTGGGCGTCGTTGATGCCGGGGACGACGGTGCGGCCGTCGAGCTCGACGGTCGAGGGGGCTCGCAGGGCCTCGGCATCCGCGTCGAGCGCGACGATGCGTCCCCCGCGGACGGCCAGGGCGGATGCCGTCGTGCCCGCAGCGTCGAAGGTGCGGATGCGTCCACCGCGGATGATCAGATCGGCGTCGTCGCCGGCGACTGTCGTACTCATTATTCCACCAGCGTAGACGAAAAGATTCCGCAGCGCGAGAGGATTCGCGAGGGCGTGTCGGCGGCGCGTACCCTGGTATCACCCCCGAAGCTCACCCGGCAATTCCGCGCGCCGGCGACCCCTCGGCGCGCCCACACAGATGCAAGGATGCAGATGACCGACGCACAGCGCGACGACTGGACCGCCCGAGAAGAACTCGCCGAGCGGATGATCCCCCTCATCGGCGCGCTCAAGCGCGAGCACGACGTGATCACGTCTCTGCACGGGCACCGCCTGCTCGGGCTCTCGGCCACGGGCATCGTCGAGGTGCACGACCGCGTCGAGCGGCTCGGCCACGCCCCGCTCGCCCTCGACGACACGCTCGCCGTGCTGGAGGCCGTGCACGCGCTGACCCCCGGCGCCTCCTCCCTCGACCTCGCCCGTCTCGCCGAAGGGCACGCGGACAGCGGCCAGGAGCTCAGCGCCTACCTCGAAGAGGTGCTCGCCCCCGCGGTCGGCGCCGTCGCCGCAGAGCCCACCGATGTCGTGCTGTACGGCTTCGGCCGCATCGGGCGCCTGCTCGCCCGCATCCTCATCGCCCACACCGGCGGCGGCAGCGGGCTCCGCCTGCGCGCCATCGTCGTGCGCCGCGGTTCGGAGAACGACCTCGTCAAGCGCGCCTCGCTGCTCCTGCACGACTCGGTGCACGGACGGTTCGCCGGCTCCGTCACCGTGGATGAGGAGGCCGAGCAGATCATCGCCAACGGCACCCGCATCCAGGTGATCTACTCCGACGACCCCGGCGCCATCGACTACACGGCGTACGGCATCCACGACGCGATCGTCGTCGACAACACCGGACGCTGGCGCGACGAGGCCGGTCTCTCGCAGCACCTGAACTCCACGGGCGTCGCACGCGTGCTGCTCACCGCACCGGGGAAGAGCCCGCTCAAGAACATCGTGCACGGCATCAACGACGGCGTCATCGACGATGCGGACCGCATCCTGTCCGCCGCATCCTGCACCACCAACGCGATCACGCCGGTGCTCGCCGCGATCGACGAGGCCTACGGCGTGGTCAAGGGGCACGTCGAGACGGTCCACTCGTTCACGAACGATCAGAACCTCATCGACAACTTCCACAAGGGCGACCGTCGAGGCCGCTCCGCGGTGCTCAACATGGTCATCACGGAGACCGGGGCCGCGAAGGCCGTCGCCAAGGCGCTGCCGCAGCTGGAGGGCAAGCTCACGGGCAGCTCCATCCGCGTTCCCACCCCCGACGTGTCGCTCGCGGTGCTCCACCTCACGATCGCGCGCCCCGCCACGAAGGACCAGGTCAACGACTACCTCCGACGCGTCTCCCTGCACTCGCGCCTGCGTCAGCAGATCGACTACGTGGAGTCGCCAGAGGTGGTCTCGACCGACTTCGTGGGCTCGCACCGCGCCGGGATCGTCGACGGCCTCGCCACGATCGCCGACGAGGACACGCTGATCCTCTACGTCTGGTACGACAACGAGTTCGGATACTCCTGCCAGGTGATCCGCGTGCTGGAGACGATGGCGGGGTCGCACCCCGTCGTGCTGCCGGCGCGCCGCACGGTGACGCTCGAGGGCTGAGCGGGCGGATGTCGGCGCCGCACGGCAGTATGGGGGCATGACGCCCAGCGCCCTGCTGTCCGAACGGCTCCGCTCCCACAGGCTCACCGCGCCCGCGCGCACCGTGACGGATGCCGCCTCGCACATGCTCGCGGTGCAGGGTCAGGAGTTCCTCGCCGGTCGGTGGGCTCTCGGCATCCGGACGAGCGGGGCGCCAGCGCTCTCCGCGGTCGACAGGGCCTTCGCGCGCGGCGAGCTCGTGCGGTCGTGGACGATGCGGGGAACGCTGCACATCATCCCCGCCGCCGACCTGCGCTGGGTGCTCTCGATCACCGGCGAGCGGCAGCGCAAGCAGGTCGCGGGCAGGCACCGGGAGCTCGGCATCGACGGGGAGATGCTCGCCCGTGTCGGAGGGGCGCTTCGAGAGCGCCTCGCCGACGGCGGCAGAACGCGGGCGCAGCTGCTCGACGACATCGCGGCGCTGGGCATCGACCCGTCGGCGCAGCGCGGGGTGCACCTCATCGGCGCGCTGTGCGTCGACGGCGTCCTCGTGCAGGGGCCGGTGGTTGCGCGCGACGGAGCGGTCGGACGTGAGCAGCTGTTCGTGCTGGCCGATGAGCACCTGCCCGATGCCGTCGCGCCGGACGACCCGCTGGCGGAGTTCTTCGTGCGCTACATCGACGGCCACGGCCCCGCGGGCGCCGCGGACTTCGCGTGGTGGTCGGGGCTGACCCTCGGCGCGGCTCGCGAGGCGGTCGAGCGTGCCCGGCATCGCGTCACCGAGGTCGAGGAGGGGCTCTTCGTGTCCGCCGTGCGGCCGCGTCGTGGTCGTGGGGTCGATGACGCCGAGCTGCGCGCACTGCCGATGTTCGACGAGTACTACATCTCCTACGCCGACCGCACCCCTGTCGCCGATGCCGACGCCATGGCGCGCATCGGCCCAGGCAAGAACGGGATGGTGAGGGCGAGCCTGCTCGCGGGCGGGCGCATCGCCGGAGCATGGACCCACTCCGCCGCCGTGGGGCGGCACCGCGATGCGCCGATCGCCGAGCCCTTCGACGCGGCGCTGGATCCGGATGCCGTCCACGCGGCGCTCAGCCGGTACGGCGACTTCGTCGCCCGCTGATCCCTCTTCGCGTCGACGCGTCGTCAGGGCTCACTCGTCGGCGTGCCGCCCGAGGAAGTTGTAGACCTCGTTGTCGTCGACACCGGGGAAGGCGCCGCGGGGGAGCGGCGAGAACATGTGCGTGTGCACGCGGGCGCTCGGCCACGCCTTCCCGCTCCAGCGCTCAGCGAGGTCGGACGGAGGCCGGCGGCAGCACGCCTCGTCGGGGCAGGTCGAGACGGCGCGGTCTGCGGTCTCCCGCCCGCGCCACCAGCGCGCGTCGTCGAACGGCACGCCGACCGTCACCGAGAACTCGCCGTCGGTCGCCGAGCCGGTCTGCGTGGAGCACCAGAACGTCCCGGAGGGGGTGTCGGTGTACTGGTGGTGCTCCGTGGTGCGGTTCTGCTGCGTGAACGCACCGCGCGCCTGGAACTTGCGGCACACGCGCTGCCCCTCGACGGCGCCCGTGACGTCCATGGGCAGCGGCAGGTCGTCGTTCTCGTAGACGCGGGTGATCGCGCCGTTCGCCGCGACGCGCAGGAAGTGCAGCGGCATCCCCAGGTGCTGCGTGAGCAGGTTCGTCATCCGCATGCCCGCCGCCTCGTGCGTGACGCCGAACGCGTCGCGGAAGTCCTCGACCGCGAGGTTGCGGTCCTTCTTCGCCTGCTGCAGGAAGGCGACGGATGCCGTCTCCGGCATGAGGCAGCATGCCGCGAAGTAGTTGATCTCCAGGCGCTGCTGCAGGAAGTCCGCGTAGTCGGTGGGGGGCGTGTGGCCGAGCAGTCGGTGGGCCATCGCCTGCAGGGCCATCGACCGCAGGCCGTGACCGCCGGGGATGGACGCAGGGGGCAGGTAGATCCGTCCGTTCTCGAGGTCGGTGACCGACCTCGTCGAGTGGGGAAGATCGGTCACGTAGATGAGCTCGAACCCGAGCTTCTCGGCCATGATGCTCACCGTGCGGTGGGTGAGCGCGCCCTGCACGTGCCCTGCGGCCCGCAGATGCTTCTCGGCGAGCTTCTCGATGTCGGCGAGGTAGTTGTGCTGGGCGCGCATGCGCAGGCGGAGCTCGGTGTTCGCCCTGCGCGCCTCCTCTGGAGTCGCGATGGCCTCGCGCTCGCGGCGCTGCAGCTCGCGGTGCAGCCCCAGCAGCGACTCGATCGTCTCGTCGCTCATGCCCTTCGTGACGCGGACGGGTGCGATGCCCAGCTGGCGGAACACCGGGCTCTCCTGCGCGCGCTCGAGCTCGATCTCCAGGGCGGCGCGGCGGTTCGGCGGCTCTCCCGAGATGAGGTCAGTGACCTCGGTGCGGGTGGCCTGCGCGATCGCCTGCAGCAGGGAGAGCTTCGGCTCGCGCTTGCCGTTCTCGATGAGGCTCAGCTGGGAGCCGGCGACGCCGACCAGGGCGCCGAGCTCATCGAGGGTGTAGCCGTTCTCCAGCCGGTGGTGACGGATGCGGTGGCCGAGGGTCGTGAGGTGGATGCCGGAGGTCGCCATTCCTTGATCCTATCGAAAGAATTGAGATTCTTATCGCCCGATTCGTCAGAAAATCGCCCTCAACCCAGAAGAAGATGGATGCAACGCCCCCCACTCAAAGGAGCAGCAGTCATGGCCATCGCCGAGATCTTCACCCCTCGAGCAGCATCCGTCGCCCCCGCGCGCACGTTCGGGACGGCGCCGACCTACGACACCCCCGCGATGGCGGAGCTGACCGCCTGGGTCGACGAGATCGCCGCTCTCACGCAGCCCGACAGCATCCACTGGGTCGACGGCTCTCGCGCCGAGAACGACCGGCTGCTGCGCGGACTGGTCGACGAGGGCAAGATCATCAAGCTCAACCCCGAGTGGCGCCCCGGCTCCTACCTCGCCCGCTCGCACCCCAGCGACGTCGCCCGCACCGAGGGCCGCACGTTCATCTCCTCCGAGCGCGAAGAGGATGCCGGCCCCACGAACAACTGGGCCGCCCCCGCCGAGATGCGCGAGAAGATGACCGAGATCTTCGAGGGATCGATGCGCGGTCGCACCATGTACGTCGTGCCGTTCTCGATGGGCCCGGTCGGCGGCCCGCTGTCGCACATCGGCGTCCAGGTCACCGACAGCGCCTACGCCGTCGCCTCGATCGGCATCATGACGCGCGTCGGCGACGCCGTCACCCGCCAGATCGCCGAGGGCGCGCCGTGGGTCAAGACGGTCCACTCCGTCGGAGCCCCGCTCGAGCCTGGACAGACCGACGTCGAGTGGCCGTGCAACGAGGAGAAGTACATCGTGCACTTCCCCGACACGCTCGAGGTCTACTCGTTCGGCTCGGGCTACGGCGGCAACGCGATCCTCGCGAAGAAGTGCTTCGCCCTGCGCATCGCCTCGGTGATCGCCCGCGACGAGGGCTGGCTCGCCGAGCACATGCTGCTCATCCGCGTGATCGACCCCGCGGGCACCGCGTACCACGTGGCCGCGGCGTTCCCCTCCGCCTGCGGCAAGACGAACCTCGCCATGCTCCGCCCGACGATCCCCGGCTGGAAGGTGGAGACCCTCGGCGATGACATCGCGTGGATCCGCCCGGGTGAGGACGGCCGCATGTGGGCCATCAACCCCGAGGCCGGCTTCTTCGGCGTCGCACCCGGAACCGGCGAGTCGACCAACGTCACCGCGGTCGAGACCCTTTGGGGCAACACGATCTTCACGAACGTGGCGCTCCGCCCCGACGGCGACGTCTGGTGGGAGGGTCTGACCGACGAGGCGCCGGCGAACCTCATCGACTGGGAGGGCAACGAGTGGACGCCCGACTCGGGACGCCCCGCCGCGCACCCGAACTCGCGCTTCACGGTGTCGGCCGCGCAGTGCCCGCAGATCTCGGAGGACTGGGAGGCGGCGGTGCCGCTCGACGTCATCCTCTTCGGCGGACGCCGCGCGAGCAACGTCCCGCTCGTCGTCGAGGCGACCGACTGGACGCACGGTGTGTTCCTCGGATCGAACATCTCGTCCGAGCGCACGGCCGCCGCCGAGGGCACGGTGGGCGAGCTGCGCCGCGACCCCTTCGCGATGCTCCCGTTCTGCGGATACAACATGGCCGACTACTTCGGGCACTGGCTGAAGGTCGGACGCACGCTCCGCTTCGACCGCGCGCCGCGGATCTTCCAGGTCAACTGGTTCCGCCGCGGCTCCGACGGCCGGTTCCTGTGGCCCGGATTCGGCGACAACTCGCGCGTCATCGACTGGATCATCCGCCGCATCTCCGGTGAGGTCACCGCGGTCGACAGCCCCATCGGTCGCCTGCCCCGCACGGAGGACCTCAACCTCGACGGACTCGACGTCCCCGAGGCGGACCTCGAGGAGCTGTTCTCGGTCGACGCCGAGGCGTGGAAGACCGAGGCCGACCTCACGGAGGCGTTCTACGACACCTTCGGCGACAAGCTGCCCGCTGCGCTGCGCGCCGAGCTGGCATCGCTGCGCTACAGGCTGTCGAACGCCTGACACGGACGGGGCGCCGCCATCGGGGGATACGGCGCCCTCCTTTCTGCCAAGGCGGGATGCTCGAGACGAACCCATGGCTGAGTGGTCTCCGGCATCCCGCCTTCGCGCATGCGGAATCCCCGGACCGGGGAGTTCACGGCGATAGGGTCGTGATATCCGCGGTCCGCGCGGTGCTGCCGGGGGGAAGTGCGATGCGTCGAGGTCTGATCGGGGGCGGCGTGCTCGCCGTCCTGTGGTTCTTCTGCGGCTGGCTGCCGTACGTCCTGTCCGGGGCGGGCGGGAGCCTGGCGACGCTCGGGCAGCTGCTCCCGTCGCCGATGCGATGGGGCATGTTCGGGAGCCCCGTGGGCTGGGCGATCGTCGAGCACGTGCTGACGCTCGTCGTGCTCGTCGGCGGGTTCGCGCTGCTCGCCTCCTGGTTCTCGACGAGCAGGGAGTCGACGGCGACGGGACGCACCGCTTTCGCGGCCGCCTGGCTCGCCGCGGTGCTGACGGCCTTCGCGATCGGCGCCGCCCTGGATCTGGGCAGCGTCGCGTCGGCGATCAGCTGGTCGGGCATCAGGGGCGCCGCGGGGAGCACGGGGTTCACGATGTCGACGACCTGGTGGGCGGCGCTGGTCGGCTGGCTCCCCGCTCTGGTCTTCCTCAAGGCAGGGCGGGGGCGGGAGGCGGATGCCACCCCTGCCGAGCGTCTCCGGTCGCGGAGCGTGGTGCTGGCGGCCGTCGTCGCGGTCGCGCTGGTCGCGCTGCCCGTCGCGGCCGAGGCCGGGAACAACGCGGCGCAGGAGCAGCTGAGACAGGACCAGGCCGCGGCCGAGGTCGAGGCTCAGGAACTGGCCGATCCCGACGGCGCCGCTCCGCGAGACCCCGATGCGCCGGGCGAGCCGGTGCCGGCAGCAGCCCCGGCCGAGGGGGCGGCCCCCGACGGCGCGTGCACCGCGGAGGACACGTTCTTGACCGCCCCGGGGACCGACGCCGCGACCGGGCATCGCGGTCAGTGGATCCAGCTCGTGAACGTCTCCGAGGAGCCGTGCGTCGTCGAGGGGTATCCCGATGTCGCGTACGGCGACCAGAACGGGCATCTGCTCGACGTGATCGTCGAGCACGGGGGCGCGTTCATGGCGCAGGACCCTGGACCCGCACCCGTCACCCTCCAGCCCGGCGAGACGGCCTCCGCCGTCATCGGCTGGGACGCGAACTCGGTGAACGGTCAGCTCGCCGCCCGCAGCGTGTGGATCGCCGTGCGTCCGGGGGAGCTGCGGTCCGCCACGGACATCTCACTCGACATCATCCCCGGTGCGACCGTGCACGTGACGGCCTGGCAGATCGCCGCTCCTTCCGGGAGCTGAGCCGACCGGCCGAGCTCTCGCGCTGGGCACCGACCGACGCGGCAGTCCGCGTTCGGCGGCGTGCGCCGGCCGGACTCAGGCCAGCAGCTGGTGACGGGCGAGGTCGCGGTACAGGGGAGTCGACTCGACCAGCTCGGCGTGCGTGCCGGTGCCGGCGACCACGCCGTCCTGCAGCACGATGATCTGATCGCTGTCGACGACGGTCGACAGTCGGTGCGCGATCACGACCAGGGTGCGGTCCGTCGAGACCGCGTCGATGGCCTCGCGCATGCGCTGCTCGTTCACGCCGTCGAGCGACGAGGTCGACTCGTCGAGGAGCAGGATCGGCGCGTCGGTGAGCAGTGCCCGCGCGATGGCGAGACGCTGGCGCTCGCCGCCGGAGAGCATCACGCCGTCCTCGCCGACGGGGGCGTCGAGACCGAGGGGATCGCGCTCCAGCACTTCGCCGAGGTTGACCGCGCGCAGCACACGCTCGCAGTCGGCGTCGGATGCCGTCGGGGCCGCGAGGCGCAGGTTGTCCGCCAGCGTTCCGGCGAGGGTCGGGGCGTCCTGCTCGACGTAGCCGAACTGCGCGCGCAGCTCGTCGCGCGGATAGGTGCGGGCGTCGTGTCCGTGGAGTCGGATCGACCCTCCGGTGGGGTCGTAGAAGCGCTCCAGCAGCGAGAGGATTGTGCTCTTGCCGGCGCCGCTCGGGCCCACGAGAGCCACGCGGGCGCCGCGGGGCACCGTGAAGGACACGCCGCGGAGGACCTCGCGGGAAGGTGAGGGCGCCGGGTCGTCCGCCGACTCCAGGTGCGCGTCGGCGAGCAGGGTCCGCGCCTCGCGCGCGGCCTTCTCCCGAGCGGCGACGACGTTCTCCGGGTAGCGGAAGCGCACGTCGCGGAACTCGACGGCGGGCGCGGCGGCATCCGTCTCATCGCGGGGGACGGATGCCGCGATGGCCTCGTCGTCCTGCGTCTCGGTCGGCAGGTCGAGGACCTCCTGGATGCGTCCGAGCGCGCCCAGCGCCTGGTTCACCGACGTGATCGCGCCGAACGTGGTGGCGAGCGGCATGACCAGCATGAAGAGGAACATGATGAAGGTGATCAGGGAGGCGATCGTGATCGTGCCCGCGGCGACACGGAAGCCGCCGACTCCCAGGACCACGAGCAGCGACAGCTGCAGGGCGATGCCGGCGATCGGCACGACGAGCGAGGAGATCTTCGCGATCCGCACGCCGATGCCGTACGCGTCGGCGGCGAGTGCGGACACGTTCTCGGTCTCGCGCTCGGTGGCGCCGGAGGCGCGCACGGTGCGGATCGAGCCCACCGCACGCTCGACGCCGGAGGCGAGCTCGCCCACCTTGACCTGCTGCGCGGTGGACGCGGTGCGGATCCGTCCGCTCAGGGCCACGACGACGATGACGGACACGCCGATCACGATCACGATGAGCAGCAGGAGCAGGGGGTCGATCAGCAGCATCGCGATCAGGGCGCCGACGAACAGGATCGCGCTCCCGACGGCATCCGCGAGGCCCTGCGTCAGCACGGCGTAGAGGAGCGTGGTGTCGGTGCCGACGCGCGAGACGAGATCCCCGGTGCGGCGGGCGTCGAACTCGCTGATCGGCAGGTGCAGGATGCGGGCGATGAGCTTGCGGCGGCTCGAGTGGACGACCGCGGTGCCCGTGCGCTGGAGGAGGTAGTGCTGGTAACCCGAGATGATCGAGGAGACGACGACGAACCCGATGAGCAGCCAGATCAGGATGCCGAGGCCGCTGTTCGACTGCACGGCCTCGATGACCTGGCCGACGAGGAGGGGCTGGACGAGCGAGGTCGCGGCGCCGAACACGCTGAGCACGGCGACGACGATCAGCGTGCGCTTGTGCTCGAAGAGGAAGGGGAGGAGCTGGCGGAACGTGGCGCGGGGACCGTCTTGCGGCGCGCCGCGTCCGCGTCGGCGTGTCGTCGCCGTGCTGGACATGCGGAACCTCGATCTGAGAGGGGTGGGTACTTCGACCGTACTTCGTGTCGATGCGGTTTCTGTGGATGGGCTGTGTGGCCGGTTCAGCTGCGGCCGAAGCGGCGGTGCGCGGCCTGCTTCGTGACGCCGAGTGCGCTCGCGATCGCCTGCCAGGAGTAGCCGAGATTGCGGGCCTTGCGCACCTGCGCCTCCTCGGCGCGCGCGATGTCGAGGCGGAGCCCCGCCAGGCGGTGCAGCTCGGCCAGGGGTTCTGCCCCGTCTTCGGAGACGGCGGATGCCTTCACCATGATCCACGACCTTTCCGTCAACGATCATTGACGTCCATCCTGATCGAAGAGTCGGCGAATGTCAACATGAATTGACGACAGGTCCGTCCCCTCCGACAGGGCGGCCGGGCACCGGGCGCCGGCCCTTCGCCTCGATAGGATGAGGCATCCGGAAGCCGCGTGAACCCGCACGGAACGGCGACCGGCCACCACCCGCCGATGGAGTCCCCGTGGCCACGATCGACCCCCGACGTCTGCTCGTCCTGCGCGCCTTCGTGCTCTCCGACTCCGTCACCGCCACGGCGGCCGCACTGCACCTCACGGCATCCGCCGTCTCCCAGCAGCTCGCCGCGCTCGAACGGGAGGTCGGTCAGCAGCTCATGGTGCGCACGGGGCGCAAGCTCGCGCTGACGCCCGCCGGACGCATCCTCGCCGAGCACGCGGAGGAGATCAACTCCCGCCTCAAGATCGCCGAGGCGGAGCTCGCCGCGCACTCCGGCGGCCTCCTCGGGCAGCTGCGCATCGGCGCGTTCCCGACCGCGATCAGCTGGGTCGTCGCCCCCGCGATCGTGGAGCTGCGCCGCAACGCCCCTGGTATCGACGTCAAGGTCGTCGACGCCGAGGCGCACATGAGC
Organism: Microbacterium sp. NPDC012755; assembly: GCF_042901325.1. NCBI lineage: Bacteria > Bacillati > Actinomycetota > Actinomycetes > Micrococcales > Microbacteriaceae > Microbacterium > Microbacterium sp. NPDC012755. The sequence goes on from NZ_JBIBCT010000001.1 coordinate 2,344,201, forward strand.
CACCGCATGCTCATGCGCGGAGACATCGACGCCACCGTCAGCCTGGAGTACGAGTCCGACCCCGAGCGCGATTCCCCCGACATCGTGAAGTTCCCGCTCTACATCGAGCGGTTCAAGGCGGCGGTCCCGCACAGCCACCCGCTCGCCTCATCCGACGGTGTGGAGCTGACGCAGCTCATCGAGGACGGCTGGATCATGCCCTCTCCCGGAAACCCCTCGCGCACCATGGTGCTGCAGGCGTGCGCGGAGCTGGGGTTCCACCCGACGATCACGCACGTGTCTGACGACTACCGCGCCGCGGTCTCGCTCGTCGCCGCCGAGGCCGGGGTGTGCCTGGTGCCGGAGTCCGCACTGTCCGCGCGGGATGCCGAGTGGGTGACGATCCTTCCCACGCAGGGGATCGCCCCGCTGCGCAAGGTCATCATGACCACACGTCGCGACAACCAGGGGCATCCGGTGGTGCGCGCGGGCCTCGACGCGATGCGGACCGTGCTCGCCGAGCCCGACTCGGAGATCCACGGTCCGCTCGCGCGTTCCGACACGTTCAGCGTGGAGTGACCGACCCCGTCGACGGAGCGTTCTCGCGGAGGAAGGCGTCGACGTGCCGGTGGTACTCGACCGGCTTGTCGCGGCGCACGCAGTGGTGCGCCCCGTCGATCACGACGATGTCGAATCCGGGAGCGACCGCGGTCAGGCGCTCACGGGAGTGCTTGTCGACGATGACGTCGCCGGTCCCGGTGACCAGCAGCGCGGGCACCCCGGTCGGTCCGACGGTGATCTGGCGGGCCGTGGGGGTCCAGATGCGGCGCTTCTCGTGCACGCGCTGCTCCATGTAGGCGATGTCGACCGCCTTCATGGCCTCGGCGAGGGGCCGCAGCTCCTCCTCGGGCCAGTGCGGCTTCTGGGCGCGCTGCATCTCGACGAGCTCGTCGACGGTCGCGGTGTCGGCGAAGTCGAACGGGTCCTTCTCGGTCTGCTCCACGCTGAGCCACGGGTTGGGGCCGGCCTCCGGCACCCACCACGGCGGATCCTCCAGCACCACCCCGGCCACCAGATGAGGCGCGTCGGCCGCGACGAAGGCGGCGATGCGCGCGCCCATCGAGTGCCCGACGATCAGCGTCCGCCGTCCGGTCTCCTCGAGGATGTCCTCCAGGATGTCGATCGCGTCCTGCACCATCACGTCGGTCGACGGCACGCCCTCGTGCTCGGGGAGGCGTCCGGGCGAGCGGCCGTGACCCCGCGCATCGGGGGCGACGATGTGGAAGTCGTCCCCCCAGCGGTGCACCGCATCCCCGTAGCAGGCGCCGGACTCGACGGCGCCGTGCAGGATCAGGATGACGGGAGCCTCTTCGGCATCCCGTCCGAACTCTCGGACGAACAGGTCAGTACCCACGTGTCCTCTTTCTGTCTCGTGCCGGGCCGGCTTCTGGCCGAACCACGGCGTCGTGGTCATTCGGTGAGTCATGGTCACGATCGTCGCACGTGCGCCCGATCGTGCGCACGGGGGCGTCGTCATGAGTCGGGAGCTCCGCCTCGGGCGTCGCGTCGACGAGGGACTGCGTGTACGGATGCTGCGGCGAGCGGAAGATCTCGTCCGACGGCCCCGTCTCGACGATCCGCCCGCGGTTCATGACCGCGACGCGATCGCTGTAGAGGCGGATCACGGCGAGGTCGTGGCTGACGTGCAGGAACGAGATCCCCTGATCGCGCTGCAGGTCGGCGAGCAGGTTGAGGATCTGCGCGCGCACCGAGACGTCGAGCGCCGAGGTCGGCTCGTCCGCGATGATCAGGGCGGGCTTGAGCGCGAGCGCCCTGGCGACCGCGACGCGCTGCAGCTGTCCGCCTGAGGCCTCGTGCGGGTAGCGCTCGAGGTAGTCGGAGCCCAGCCCCACCGAGGCGAGCAGGTCGATCAGCTCCGCCGTCGAGGTCGTCTCGCCGTGCGCGCGGAACACGTTCTCGAGCGTCTGCCGCACCGTCTGCCGCGGATTCAACGAGGCCAGCGGATCCTGGAACACCATCGCGACGTTGCGCCGCAGGCCGCGGAGGCCCTTCGCGCTGAGCTGCGCGATGTCCTGCCCGTCGGTGACGACGGAGCCGGAGCTCGGAGCGATCAGCCCGTTCGCCATCCGCGCCAGGGTCGACTTGCCCGACCCCGACTCGCCCACCAGCCCCAGCGCCTCGCCGCGGCCGACGTGCAGGGTGACGCCGTCGACCGCGAGCGCGGTCTTGCGGTTCCGGCCGAACACGCCTCCCGTGCGGTAGCGCTTGGTGACGTCCGTCATCACGAGGATCGGTTTGCTCATCGGGCGGCCTCCTGCAGGTCGGGGAGACGATCGAGGTGGCACGCGGCCCGGTGCAGGCCGTCGGTGCGCGCGCCCCGCACGGTCGGCGCCGGCAGCTCGGTCTCGCACCGTCCGTCGAGCTGCGCGGCGAAGGCGCAACGGGGAGCGAACGCGCACCCGGCTCCTGCGTCCCGCAGCGACGTGGGGACCCCGGGGATCGCTCGGAGCCGCGCCCGCTCGCCCTCGGCGTCGAGACGCGGGGTCGCGGCCCTGAGCCCCGCGGTGTACGGATGGGCCGGCCGTTCGAAGATGTCGCGCAGGGTCCCGTACTCGGCCTCGCGCCCTGCGTAGAGCACGAGCACATCGTCGGCGGCGCTCGCGACGACCCCGAAGTCGTGGCTGATCAGCAGCATCGCCATGCCGTACTCGTCCTGCAGGCCGCGCAGCAGCGCGAGGATCTGCGCCTGCACGGTGACGTCGAGGGCCGTGGTCGGCTCGTCGGCGATCAGCAGGGCGGGGCGGTTCACCAGCGCCATCGCGATCACCGCGCGCTGGCGCATGCCGCCGGAGAACTCGTGCGGATAGCGTCGGGCGCTCTCGGCGGGGTTCGGGATGCCGACGCGGTCCAGCATCTCCACGGCGCGAGCGAGCGCGGCGCGGCGGGAGACGGAGGAGTCGTGGAGCCGCACCGCCTGCACGATCTGCGCCCCGATGCTGAGGTAGGGGCTCAGCGCGGAGAGCGAGTCCTGGAAGACCATCGCGACGTCGGCTCCGCGGATCCGGCGCAGCGCCCTCTCATCGGCGGTGAGCATCTCGCGACCGGCGACGCGGATGCTGCCGCGCGCGCTCGCCGCCGGAGGCAGGAGCCGCATGATCGAGCGGCCCGTGATGGTCTTGCCCGAGCCGGACTCGCCCACCACGGCGAGCGTGCGGCCCTTCTCGACCGAGACCGAGAGGCCGCGGACGACGTCGACGTCGGCGCCGCCCAGGGCGAAGGAGATGGAGAGGTCGTCGATCTGGAGCACGGGTTCAGGCACGGCGGATCCTCGGGTCGAGAAGCGGCATGAGCATGTCGGCGAGGAGGTTGCCGATGATGATGAGGAAGGCGGAGAACAGGGTGACCCCGACCACCAGGCTGAGATCGGACTCGTTCACCCCCGCGAGCAGGAGGTCGCCGAGGCCGTGGAGGCTGAACACCTTCTCGGCGATCACCGAGCCGCCCAGCAGCGCGGCGACGTCGAGGGCGAACATCGCCACGATCGGGATCATCACGCCGCGGACGGCGTGCGCGTTCACACGGCGGGGGGATGCACCACGCGCGGTCATCGCGACCAGGTGGTCGGAGGACAGCTCGCCGAGGAGCTGGGTGCGCGTCACCCTGATGTAGCCGGCCGCCAGGATGATCGACAGCACCATCCACGGGCCGATCAGATGCCAGGCCCACTCCCACGGCGACTCCGAGATCGGGACGAACCCCGAGTAGGGGAGCGCGTTCAGCATGAACCCGAACACCTGCACCACGAGCAGGCCCACGAGGAACGTCGGCACGGCGAGGCCGAACATCGCGAAGCCGGCGGAGAACCTGTCGATGAGGCCGCCCTTGCGGATGGCGGATGCCGCGCCGAGGCCGACGCCGACGAGGAGGCAGAGCACCGCGGCGCCGAACGTCAGCGACAGCGTCACGGGAAGGCGCTCCACGATGAGCGTCGTCACGTCGCTCTGGTTGGGGAACGAGTACCCGAAGCAGGGGGCGGCGCAGTGCACCTGCTGCGAACCGGAGCCGTAGGTGCGGCCGACGAACAGCCCCTTCACGAACTCGACGTACTGCCAGAGCACGCCCTTGTCGGTCTGCATGTAGGCGCTGACCTTGGCGAGGGTGTCGGCGGGGCAGGGCTTGCCGCACATGGCGCGAGCGGGGTCGCGCGATGCGCCGAAGAAGAGGGCGATCGTCACGAAGGCGATCGCGAGGAGCATGAACACCGCGGTGAACAGGCGGCGGGAGATGTAGCCGATCATGATGCGTCCTCCGTGCGCACATCGAGGACGTCGCGGAGCGCGTCTCCGGCGAGAGTGGCCCCGAACACGATGCAGAACACCACAGCGCCGGGGAAGACCATGTACCAGACGTCGGCGCCGCTGTAGATCCAGGGGAGGGAGTCGGACAGCAGCTTGCCGAGGTCGGGGACGTCGCCGCGCAGGCCGACGCCGAGGAAGGAGAGACCGGCGACCATGCTGACGTTCGCCGGGAGGGACATCGCGAACAGCACGACGACGAGTCCGAGGAGGTGGGGGAGCATCTCCCGGCGGATGATCTGCCAGGGCGGCGCACCGGTGGAGCGTGCGGCCTCGACGAACGCGCGGGCGTTCACGGCTCCGGCCTGGGCCCCGATGATCCGGGCCGGCACCGTCCAGCCGAAGAACGCGAGCACGAACACGAGCACCAGCTCCCGGGGGAACTCCGGGGGGACGATCACCATCACGGCGATCACGAACATCAGCCCGGGGAAGCCGAACATGAAGTCGATCACCCGTCCGGCGACCGCGTTGAGCCAGCCGCCGAAGTAGCCCATCGCGGTGCCGAGTGCGGCCGCGAAGACGATCGAGATGATGCTGGCCGCGAAGGCGATGAACAGCGAGGAGCGGATGCCGTAGACGATCTGCGCGAACAGGTCGATGCCGGTCACCGGGGCGACGCCGAGCCAGTGCTCGGCGCTCACGCCGCCGAGGGGGCCGAGCGGCCGACCGCCGTTCGGGTCGAGGAGATCCGTGTGGAACGAGTACGGGTCCTGCCCCTCGAGCGCGACGAGAACCGGCGCGAGCACCCCGGCGAGGAGCGGGATCGCGAGCATCACGAGTCCGATCACCGCCGAGCGCTTCCGGGTGAAGCGGCGGAGGACCGACGGGCGTCGGCCCTCCGCGCGCTTCGTGTCGACCAGGGTCATGGTGCTCACTCGGAGATGCCGACGACCAGCTCGTTCGCGAACGGCGGGTAGGCGGGGATGAAGTAGTTCACGATGTTCGATCCGGCGAGAGCCTGGGTGCGCTGCACCAGGATCGGGACGATCGGAGCATCCTCCATGATCTGCCTGTCGATCGCGGCCCACATCTCTCCGGCCTTGTCGAGGTCGGGCTCGGAGATCGCGGCGTCGATCGCGGCGTCGACATCGGGGTTCGAGTAGTTCGAGGCGTTCCCGCCGCCGTTCCCGATCTCGCTGGATGCGAACAGCGGCTGGATCGTGCTCATGCCGCTCGGGAAGTCGGCTCCCCATCCGCTCGTCGTCATGTCGTAGTCGCCGCCCCCGGAAGAGACGAGCTCGTACCAGGTGTCGGAGTCGAGCCCGTTCAGCTCGACCGTGATCCCGGCCTTCTCGAGGGAGTTCTTGATGCTGAGGGCCTCCTTCTCCTCGATCGCGCTCACATCGGTCGGGTAGGTGAGGCTCAGCGTGAGATCGGTGACGCCGGCATCCGCCAGGAGCTTCTTGGCCTTGTCGACGTCGCCCTTGTCGCCGCCGTCGTAGAGGTCGAACTCCTCGTAGCCCGGCATGCCGGGCGTCATGATCGTGGAGCTGATCTGCCCGCCGAACTTCGGGCCTCCGTAGACGCTCTGCACCTCGGCCTTGTTGAGGGCGAAGTTGATCGCCTGGCGGACGCGCACATCCGCCAGCTCGGGGCTCTTCATGTTCAGTGCGAGGTAGCGGAAATAGCCGGAGGGGCCGTTGGCGAGGCGGTCCGAGATCGAGGGGTCGGACTCGATGCGCTGGAACTGGGACGGCGAGATCAGGGCGTTGCTGATCGCGTCCTTGTCATCGCCCTTGTCGTCGATGAGGCGCTGCACGATCGTGTCGTTGTTCAGACCCATGTCGACGACGATCTTGTCGGGGCCCGCGAATCGCACGTCGTCGGTCTTCTCATCCCAGTGCGGGTTGCGCTCCAGCACGGCCTGCGAGCCCTTGGAGTACTCGGTGATCATGTACGGGCCGCTGGCGACGGGGTGCTCGCCGTAGGTCTCCGGCTCCGTGTCGGCGGCGGCCGGCACCGGCGCGAACGCGGGCATGCTCACGATCCACGGCCAGTTGCCGAACGGGCGGTTGAGGTGGAACACGATCGTCTGGTCGTCGACGACCTCGATCGAGTCCAGCTCCTCGCCGTCGTAGGGGCCCTCGTAGTCCTCCGCGCCGACGAGCAGGGTCTTGTGGTAGCCGAGGCCGCCCTGGAACATCGGGGCGAACGACCGCTCGACGCCGTACTTGACGTCCGCGGCGGTGATCGGGGTGCCGTCGGAGAAGAGGAGATCGTCCTTGAGCGTGAAGGTCCAGGTCTTCCCTCCGTCGTCGGTGGTGCCGGTGTCCGTCGCCAGGTCGGGGGTGAGGATCGTCTCCTTGTCGGGGAACGTCTGCCACGAGGTGAGTCCGCGGTGGACCCAGCGCAGGCGGCTCGTGGGCACCATCTGCGCGTTCGCGGTCTCCCACGACTCGTTCGCACGACGGGAGAGGTAGTGCAGGGTGCCGCCGGTGGGGACGGACTCCATCGCCGTCGCCGTGCCGTCGGACGTGGACTCCGTGGGGCCGGAGTTCGCATTGCACCCGGTCACCACGAGGGCGACGACGAGCGCGAGCCCTCCGAACAGCACTTTCCGAGATCGATTCACCATTGATCGCGCTTCCTGTGAGGCGGTCCCCCATCGGGTCGGGGGCGAGAGTGGTCTCTCAGGAATGCAGTCTGTCGGCGCGTCTGCGACGGCGTCCATCGAGCAGTTCTGCACGTGATCTGTAAGAAGAACTTAACGATCGCAGGCGTTCGCCGAGATGACTCGAGGCGGGCACGCACAGTGCGACGTGGCTCGGGTCCAAGAATAGTCGATCAGGCCGCTCTTGACCAGAAGAAGCCCGCCGGTGTGCGGAGGCCGCCGTGCTGAGACAGACTGGGCGGATGCTGTCCGCTCCGAAGCTCACGTCCGGCGACAGGGTCGCCGTGCTGTCCCCGGCCTTCGCCGCCCCCGCGGTCGCGCCCGCCCTGCACGAGCAGGCGATGAGCCGTCTCGCGACCCTCACCGGGCTCGTCCCGGTGGAGTATCCGACGACGAGACTCCTCGACGCGACGCCCGAGGCGAGGGCCGCCGATGTCAACGCGGCGTTCGCCGACCCGAGCATCCGCGCGATCCTCGCGACGATCGGCGGAGACGATCAGATTCTGGTGGTGCCGCATCTCGACGCCGCGCTCGCGACGGCGGATCCGAAGCCGTTCGTCGGATACAGCGACAACACGAACATCCTGAACTGGCTGTGGACCCACGGCATCAGCGGATACTATGGCGGCTCGACCGCGGTGCACCTCGGCCCCGGCCCCGCCGTCGACGACGTCCACCTGCGTGCGCTGCGCGCCCTGCTCCTCGAGGGCGGGACGCTCGAGATCACCGAGCCGGGGGAGTCGGAGGACGTGGGCCGGCGCTGGGCCGATCCGCGCGCGCTCACCGAGTACGGAGATCGCGTGCCCACCGAGCCGTGGACCTGGGCGGGCCCCGCCGCGCGGGTGGCGGGGCGGACCTGGGGCGGCTGCCTGGAGTCGATCGACGGTCTGGCGTTCCTCGGGCGTCTGCCGCAGCCGCACGAGCTCGAGGGCGCGATCCTGCTGCTGGAGACGAGCGAGGAGCGCCCGCCGGCCGGCTGGGTGGCGCGCTGGCTGCGCTACCTCGGCGAGCTCGGCATCCTCGGGGCCGTTGCGGGCGTGGTCATGGCACGGCCCCCGGTGAGCGACGTCGAGTTCCGGCCGACGCCCGGTGAGGCGAAGGCGCTGCGCGACGCTCAGCGCGACGTCGTGATCGATGTGGTCGGACGATACAACCCCGATGCCGTCGTCTGCGTCGGCGTCCCGTTCGGCCACACGCGACCGCAGTGGATCCTGCCCTACGGCGGGACGATGGTGCTCGACGGCGCCGTGCAGACGATCACCGCGGACTACTGAGACCGGGGGAGGGAGCCGACACGGTGGCCCGGCCGCTCACTCCTCCGTGACGCCGAGCGAGAGGCCGGGCAGGAAGTCGGCGGTGGGGGAGAGCAGCTGCTCCAGCTCGAGCACGACGAGTCGGTTCTCCCCGGAGCGTGTCGCGGGCGACGGCGCATAGAGCGTCCGCTGCGGGCCGTTGCGCCAGTACCGCCCGAGGAAGAATCCGTTGAGGAACGCGTACCCCTTGCTCCACGCCGCGGTGTCGATGAAGAGATCGGTCGGCTCATCGAGGTCGAACGCCGCGGTCCACGCCGAAGGTCCGGCCGTGCTCGTGGTCAGAGGCAGGTGCGCGGCGATCTGCGCCACGTCCAGCGGCGTGGACGCCCAGCCGACGAGGGGCGCCCCCTCCAGCGTCACGGCGCCGATGAGGCCCTTCCGCTCGCCGAGGCGGTGGTCGTAGTTCACCCGACCCTGATCCTCGACGAGGATGCTGAGCACGCGTCCGTCGGGGATCGCGATGGTCCGGTCGTGGCGGGTGCGGGCGAGCGTGCCGACGGGCACGCCGTCGATGCTCACCCAGGCGAGGTCGCGCACGTCGTCGAGACGGAGCACGCCGCCGCGCCCCTCGGGGAGGTCGACGTCGTACCGCACGAGCGCGCTGAGGTGCGAGAGCTCCTCGAAGGACGCGGGGGCGTCGGTGCGGACGGCGGATGCCGGAGCATCCGTCCAGGAGCCGGCGGGGTCGAGGTCGACGGAGAACGTCGGGGCCTCGCGTCGCGGCGCGGGCAGCTCGTCGGGCACCGGCGCGTGCTTCGCGATGACGTCGCGGAAGGCGAAGAACTTCGCGGTGGGCTGTCCGGCCTCGTCGAGCGGCGCGTCGTAGTCGTAGGAGGTGACGAGGGGAAGGTAGCGCCCCTTGTCGTTGGCCCCGTTGGTGAGGCCGAAGTTCGTACCGCCGTGGAACATGTAGATGTTCACGGATGCCCCGGCCGCGAGGAGCGCATCGAGGTCGGATGCGGCGGCCTCCGTGCTCGTCACGTGATGCACGCCGCCCCACCAGTCGAACCAGCCGTCCCAGAACTCGGAGCACATCAGCGGTCCGGTCGGCTGATGCCGACGGAGCGTGGCGAGGCGCTCGACGCTGCGCGAGCCGAACGACGCGGTCTTGTGCAGCCCGGGCAGGCTGCCGTCCTCCAGCATCTGGGCCGTGGGCTGATCGACGGTCGTCAGCGGGACGGTGATCCCGGCATCCCTGGTGACCTCGACGAGAGCGCGGAGGTACTCCTTGTCCGAGCCGTAGGCGCCGTACTCGTTCTCGATCTGGACGAGGACGACGGGTCCGCCGCGGTCGATCTGCCGGGGAGCGACGATCTCGTACACGCGGCGCAGGTACGCGCTCACGTCGGCGAGGTAGGCCGGGTCGGACGACCGCAGCGCGGTGCCGTCGGCGGTGAGCCAGACGGGGAGTCCGCCGTTGTGCCACTCGGCGCAGATATAGGGTCCGGGGCGGACGATGGCGTCCAGGCCCTCGGCGTGCACGAGGTCGAGGAATCCGCCGAGATCATTCCAGCCCGTCGCATCCCAGTCGCCGCGCCGCGGCTCATGGGCGTTCCAGGCGACGTAGGTCTCGATCGTGTTCAGCCCCATCAGCCGCGCCTTGCGGATGCGGTCCTGCCACTGGTCCGGGTGCACGCGGAAGTAGTGGATGGCGCCGGAGATCACCTGGTGCGGGCGGCCGGCGCGGAGGAAGTGGTCGTCGCCGAGGGAGAAGCTGGTCACGATGAAGTGCTTTCGATGAGAGGGCGGGCGCGCCGTGCGGCGCGCCCGCCCCGGGTGTTACTTGTTGACGGAGAAGCCCTGGGCGTTGCCGTACTCGACCAGCGCGTCCTGCCAGGCGGTGAGGCCCTCGTTCAGGTCGGTGCCGTTCTGGTACGACTGTCCGACGGTGTCGCCGAAGATGCTGTTCGCGTAGACCTGGTAGGGCAGGTAGTGCCATCCCTTGACGACGCTCTTCGCGGCATCCGCGAGCACCTCGTTGATCTTCTGGCCGCCGAAGTACTCCGGCGCCTCGCTGAGGAACTCGTCGCTGGAGAGCTCGGCGTTGGTCGACGGGAACCCGCCGGACTCGAGGAAGATCTTGATGCTGTCCTCGGAGTTGTTCAGCCACCACAGGAAGCCCGCGGCGAGGGCCGGGTTCTTGCTCTGGGTGGTCACGGCCTGACCGCCGCCGCCGTTCTCCGCGCTGGCGGGCGAGCCGTCGTAGGTCGGCATCGGGGCGACGCGCCAGTCTCCCGAGCCGTCAGGGGCGCCGGAGATGAGGTTGCCCGGCATCCAGGCGCCGATGATGAGGGTCGCAATGCTGCCGTCGCCCAGGCCGCGGAACCACTCGTCGCTCCAGCTGGAGGTGGGGGCGACGAGGCCCTCGGAGACGAGGCGGTTCCAGTTCTCGGTCCACTTCTTCGACCCGGCATCCTGGAGGTCGATCGTGACATCGGTGCCCTCCGTCTGGAACGGCGTGCCGCCGGCCTGCCAGATCATCGAGGTCGCGAAGCCGGCGTCGCCGGTGTCGTTGGTGATGTACGCGTTCGGGTTCGCCGCGTGGATCGCCTTGGCGGCCTCGTAGTACTCGTCCCACGTGGTGGGGACGGCGATGCCGGCCGCGTCGAAGACGGACTTGTTGTAGAACAGGGCCATGGGGCCGGAGTCCTGCGGGAGGCCGTAGATCGCCTTGTCGCTGGTCACGGAGCCCCAGGTGGATGCCGTGTAGTCGTCCTCGAAGTCGGCGAAGCCGTACTGCGCGAGGTCGACGAACGAGTCCGTCAGCGAGAACTGCGGGAACGCCTGGTACTCGATCTGCACGACGTCGGGGGCGCCGGATCCGGCCTTGATGGCGTTCTGCAGCTTGGTGTACTCGTCGTTGTTCGTTCCGGCGTTGACCAGGTTGACCTTGACGTTGGGGTAGGCCTTCTCGAACGCCTCGACCTGGGCCTCGGCGGAGGGCGTCCACGACCAGTAGGTGATCTCGCCGCCCTTCTCGAGTGCCGCCTTGACGGAGTCGAACGTGCCGTCGCCTGCGGCGCTGCCGCCGCCGTCGGAGGCGCCGCCGGCGGAGCAGCCGGCGAGGGCGATGGCGGCGACGGTGCCGGCCGCGAGCACGGTGAGGGCGCGCCGCACCGCGGGTGAGGGAAGGTGCTTCATTGCTGTGTCCTTTCGGGAGGTGGTCCGGCTCTGGACCGGGTGTTGCAGGGAGGGGGACGGGAGGCTACTGCTTGACGCTTCCCGCGGTGAGACCTGACTGCCAGAAACGCTGCAGCAGCAGGAAGGCGATGACGATCGGGACGATCGTGAGCAGGGAGCCCATGATCACGAGGTTGTAGATGGGCTGCGAGCCCGCGCCGATCGCCTGGGAGCTCCACTGGTTGAGGCCGACGGTGAGCGGATACCAGGCGGGGTCGGAGAGCATGATCAGGGGCAGGAAGTAGTTGTTCCAGGTCGCGACGACCGTGAACAGCGCCACCGTCACGATGCCGGGCGCCAGCAGGCGCAGCGAGATCGTGAAGAAGGTGCGGAACTCCCCGGCGCCGTCGATGCGCGCCGCCTCCAGCAGTTCGGTCGGCACCGACTCCGAGGCGAAGACCCAGATGAGGTAGAGGCCGAACGGGCTGATCAGGGAGGGGATGATCACGGCCCACGGCGTGTTCGTGAGCCCGAGCTCGCTGAACAGCAGGAAGGTCGGCACCGCGAGGGCCGTGCCGGGAACGGCGACCGCGCCGAGCACGACGGCGAACACGGCACGGCGGCCGGGGAAGCGGTACTTGGCGAGACCGTATCCCGCCATCGTCGCGAGCAGCGTCGCGCCGCCCGCCCCCACCACGACGTACAGCAGCGTGTTGCCGAGCCAGCGCAGGAAGATGCCGTCGCGGTACGTGAAGGTCGCCGCGAGGTTGTCGAAGAAGGCGAAGTCGTCGGCGAACCACAGCCCGAAGGAGCTGAAGAGGCCCGACTGGGTCTTGGTGGAGCTGAAGAGCAGCCAGACCAGGGGGACGATCGTGTACAGGCCGTACACGATCATCACGATGAGGAGCGTGTTGGACTTGCGCGGGTTCAGGGGGTCGTTCCGACGGGTCCGCGGGCGGGCGAGGGGGAGAGCCATGTCAGCGCACCTCCGACTTCGAGCCGCGCAGTTGCACGACGTAGGCGATGACGGCGGTGATGACGCCCATGATGATGGCGATCGTCGCCGCGTAGTTGAACTGCTGCCCGGCGAAGGACAGGTTGTACGCGTACATGTTGGGCGTGTAGTACGTGGTGATCACGTTCGGCGCGAGCGGCCGCAGGATGTTGGGCTCGTTGAAGAGCTGGAAGCTGCCGATGATCGAGAAGATCGTCGCGATGACGACCGCCCCGCGCACGGACGGGATCTTGATGGAGAAGATCGTGCGCCAGGCGCCGGCCCCGTCGAGGGAGGCGGCCTCGTACATGTCGGTGGGGATGGTCTTCAGCGAGGAGTAGAAGATCAGCATGTTGTAGCCCACGAACTCCCAGGTCACGATGTTGCCGATCGAGGCCAGCATCCACTCCTTCGCGAACGGCGTGAGCGCATCGAATCCGAGGAGGTCGTTGACGTTGCCGGCGAGGCCGAACTGGTCGCCGTAGATGTAGCCCCACATGAGGACGGCGACGACGGCGGGCACGGCGTAGGGCAGGAAGATCAGGATGCGGAAGAAGGATGCTCCCCGCAGTCGCGCGCTGTCGAGGGCGAGCGCCGCGCCGAGCGCCAGCGCGAGCATGATCGGGACCTGCACCACGAGGAACAGCAGGACGCGGCCGAACGCCTCCCAGAACTGCGGGTCGGTGAGCGCTCGCACGTAGTTGTCCAGGCCGACGAAGGCCGTGCCGCCGATGAGCTTCTCCTGGAAGAAGCTCAGGTAGAGCGCGTAGGCGAGCGGCGTGAGGAACACCAGGGCGAAGACGACCATGAAGGGGCCGACGAACGCCCAGCCGTTCCAATTGCGCTTCTCGCGGCGGGGGATGCTCAGCGCACCTCGTGCCGCGGTGATTTCTGTCGTCATCGACGAGACCTTCTCTGATTCGGGCGTCGGGTGCGCCATGTGTCAACGTCAACATATGCGATGGACTGTTAGTGTGTCAACGTCAACACATGAATGGAGGTGATCGTGTCCTCAGCAGAAACGGCAGAGTCGCCGCATCGGCGCCGTGAACCTTCCATGGAGGATGTCGCACGCGAGGCCGGAGTGTCCGGTCAGACCGTCTCGCGCGTCGTCAACGCGCGCGGCTACGTCGGCGCGGCGACCAGAGAGCGCGTGGAGGCGGCGATGCAGCGCCTCGGATATCGGCCGAACAGCGCAGCGCGCGCCCTGCGGTCGGGCAGATTCCGCACCATCGGCGTCGTGATGTTCTCGTTCAGCTCGTACGGCAACCAGCGCACGCTCGACGCGATCGCGGTGCGCGCCGCCCAGCTCGGATACGCGCTCACCCTCATCCCGGTCGAGTCCAGCGCGCGCGACACCGTCGCCGGCGCCTTCCGTCGCCTGGAGGAGCACGCCGTCGACGGCATCATCATCGTCATCGAGGCCCACCAGCTCGACGAGGCCGACGTGGAGATCCCCGATGCGCTGCCCGTCGTGTTCGTCGACTCGAACCGCACGGTCGAGCATCCCTTCGTCGACACCGATCAGGCTCAGGGCGCACGCCTGGCCACCGAGCATCTCCTCGATCTCGGGCACGACACGGTCTGGCATGTCGCGGGGCCGGAGAGGTCCTACTCCGCAGAGCGCCGTCGGGAGGCCTGGCAGGCGACCCTCGAATCGCGCGGACTCCACGTCCCCGGCGCCCTGGTCGGCGACTGGAGCGCGCAGTCCGGCTACGCCGCGGGTCTCCGCCTCCGAGAGGTCGACGGAGTCACCGCGGTCTTCGCGGCGAACGACCAGATGGCGATCGGCGTGCTGCGGGCTTTCCGCGAGATCGGCCGCGACGTGCCGGGCGACGTCAGCATCGTCGGGTTCGACGGGCTGCCGGACGCCGCGCAGCTGTGGCCTCCTCTGACGACCGTGCAGCAGCATCCGGAGCGCGTCGGGGCACTCGCCGTCGACGCCCTCCTCGCGGAGCTCGACAGCGGAGAGCGACGGCACACTCCGCTCGTCGGCACCGAGCTCGTGGTTCGGGGCAGCACGGCGCCGCCGCGGAGGCGCTAGGCGGCTGCGCCGAGCCGCGCCGAGAGCTCTCGTGCCGTGCGCGACACGAACACGCCGAGGGCTTCGAGGCGGGTGCCGATGCGCGCCTTCGGGGCGCTGACGTTGACGGCCGCGACGACCCTGCCGGTGAAATCCGTGATCGGGGCCGAGGCCGCGACGACGCCGAACTCCAGCTCTTCATCGGACAGCGCAAAGCCGCGTTCGCGGATGCGCTCCAGCTCGGCGAGGAGGCTTGCGAAGTCTGCGACGGGGGAGTTCCCCGGAGGCGGCGCGTCGAGGACCGGGAACACCGAGGGGTCGGCCTGATCGAATCTCCCGACCAGTGGCTGATCCTGCCCGTGGTCTTCGTACCAGCGCGCCAGCGAGACCTCGTCCCAATCGCTGAGGAGTGCCCGGCCCGACGGCGTCCGCCAGGCGGCGGTCGTGGTGCCGGCCCATCCCGTGGTCCGCACGTCATGGGGGCTGAGTTCGCTGAGCAGCGTGAGCACGTTGCCGCCCCGGAGCACGCAGAGGTGGCTCGTCTCCCTCGTCGACTGCACGAGCCGGCGGAGGATCCCGCGCGACGCATGCACGAGCGTCGTCGTCGCCGTGTGGGCCGCGAGGGCGTACAGGCGGGGCCCGAGCAGGTAGCGCAGCGAGTCCTCGTCGCGCTCGACCAGGCCGTTCTCGGCGAGTGTGGCCAGGGTGCGTGACACGACGGCCTTGTCGCGCCCGGTGAGCTGGGCGACCTGCGACACTCCGAGCCCTCCGGCTCTGAGTGCTTCATCGGTTCCGAGCAGTTCGAGGATCTCGATGTCGCGGCCGAGGCCTGACGAGTTCCGTCGGGGAGCGGGGGGAGAGGCGGGGGAGGTCACGCCTTCATCCTATGCAGAGTGTTGCCATAGTCACAACACCCTTTGACCAAATGGATACTCGCGCTACGGTGAGAGTCATCCCGGTACCGGCCTCAACGACGAGACAGGAGCCCTCTTGACCGGATTCAACTGGGAAGACCTCATGGCCTTCCTCACCCGCCGCGCAGACGACATCCTCGATCTGACGCGCGACCACCTCGTCGTGGTCCTCATCTCCCTCGTGCTCGCTTCGGCGATCGGGATCGCGCTCGGCATCGTCATCCGAGACAGCCGCATCGCCCGCACCACCGTGCTCACGGCGGCAGCCGTCGCGATCACCATCCCGTCGCTCGCCCTCCTCGCCCTGCTCAGCCCGGTTCTCGGCCTCGGCTGGCTGCCGACCGTCGTCGCGCTCGTCTTCTACTCGCTCCTCCCCGTCGTGCGCAACACGGTCGTCGGACTCCGCGAGGTGCCGGTGTCCGTGCTCGAATCAGCACGGGGGATGGGGCTCGGCCCGGTGCGGGTGCTGCTCACCGTGCAGCTCCCGATCGCCTGGCCGATCATCATGACCGGTGTGCGCGTCGCCGCTCAGCTCACGGTCGGCATCGCCGCCATCGCGGCCTACGTCGCGGGGCCCGGCCTGGGCGAGTACATCTTCAAAGGCCTCAGCTCGCTCGGCTCGAAGAACGCGCTGAACTACGCGCTCACCGGCACCGTCGCGGTGATCATCCTCGCGCTCGTCCTCGACGGCATCCTCGCGCTCGTCGCCCGTCTCACCACCTCAAGGGGTCTCCGTGCCTGACATCACCACGAACACCGGCGTTCTCTCCTCTCTCGCGGCCCAGCAGGGCGGGGTCGACATCGTCCTCGATCACATCACCAAGCAGTACCCAGGGCAGCAGTCGCCGGCCGTCGAGGACTTCTCGATGCGCGTCGAGCCAGGCGAGCTGATCATGTTCGTCGGCCCCAGCGGCTGCGGCAAGACCACGACGATGAAGATGATCAATCGCATCATCGAGCCGACGTCGGGGGCGATCCGCATCAACGGCGACGACGTCCTCTCCCTCGACGGCAACGAGCTCCGCCGCCACATCGGCTATGTCATCCAGCAGATCGGCCTCTTCCCGCACTTCACGATCGCCGAGAACATCGCGATCGTCCCCAAGCTCCTCGGCTGGTCGAAGGCGCGGATCGCGGAGCGGGTCGACGAGCTCCTCCGCACGGTGCAGCTCGATCCCGGCGTCTTCGCCGACCGCTACCCTCGTCAGCTCTCCGGCGGTCAGCAGCAGCGCGTCGGCGTCGCACGGGCACTGGCCGCCGATCCGCCCGTCATGCTCATGGACGAGCCCTTCGGCGCGACCGACCCCATCACTCGCGAGAAGCTGCAGGCCGAGTTCCTCCGACTGCAGGCCGACATCGGCAAGACGATCATCTTCGTCACCCACGACTTCGAAGAGGCGATCAGGATGGGCGACCGCATCGCGGTTCTCAGCGAGCGCAGCCGCATCGAGCAGTTCGACACCCCCGCGCGCATCCTCGCCGAACCCGCCAACGACTATGTGCGCTCCTTCATCGGCGAGGGGGCGGCGCTCAAGCGCCTCGCCCTGATCCCCGTCGCCGACGCGAGGATCGGCGCAGCGGACGACGCGGCCCCGCTCTCGACGGTCGATGAGGGGTCGTCCCTCCGCGAAGCACTGGACACCCTCGTGCTGAGCGGCGCGCCCCGCGTCAACGTGACCCGCGACGGCCGTGTCGTCGGCTCCATCGACCAGTCGGCGATCTCCGCCGCGCTCGGGGTCGAGGTGCCCTCGCGCCGCGTCGGGGAGGCATGACGATGACGACCCCTCAGGTCGTCCCCTCGGCGACGGCGATGCTCCAGACACAGAGCGCTCCGCGTCGCGGCATGCCCGTGCTGCTGCGACGATCGATGCCGCTGATCGTCGTCGCAGCCGTGCTGTGCCTCACCTACCTCTGGGTGGCTGGGCTGGACCTGGACTCGATCGAGAAGCGCACGCTCAACGGCGGCTACATCATGGCCCGCATCGGTGAGCACCTGGTGCTCTCGATCACCGCATCGATCCTGGTCGCCGTCCTGGCCATCCCTGCGGGGATCGCCGTCAGCCGCTCGCGCTCCCGGGTGTTCCGCGGCATCGTCGTCGGCATCGCCAACGTCGGACAGGCGACTCCCGCGATCGGCGTCGTGATCCTGTTGGCGATCGTGTGGCAGACCGGGTTCGCGACGGCTCTCGTCGCGCTCGTCGTCTACTCCTTCCTTCCTGTGCTGCAGAACACGATCGCGGGTCTCGCCCAGGTCGATCCGAGCATCCGGGAGGCGGCACGCGGCATGGGGATGACGACGGGGCAGGTGCTTCGCCGTGTGGAGCTCCCGCTCGCCTCTCCGGTCATCCTCGCGGGCTTGCGGACGGCTCTCGTCTTCGCGGTCGGCGTGGCGACCGTCGCGACCTTCATCAACGCCGGGGGCCTGGGCGACATGATCATCAACGGCCTCAAGCTGCAGCGCTATCCCGTCCTCGTCGTCGGAGCGATTCTCGTCGCCGCGATCGCCGTGCTCATCGACTGGGCGGCCGGCGTCGTGGAGGACATCGTTCGCCCCAAGGGCCTCTGAACATCCCCAGCATCCGCATTCCCTCCCGAAAGGAAACTCGACATGACATCACGAACCATCGCCACCGCGTCGTTGGCGGCACTCGCCGCCGGCGCACTCCTCCTGACCGGATGCGCATCCGGAACCGCCGGCGGCTCCGGCGCCAAGGGCGACGAGCTGAAGGGTCTCACCGGCGAGATCGGCTCGAAGGACTTCTCCGAGCAATACATCCTCGCCTACATGACCGCCGAGCTGCTCAACGCGCACGGCGCCGACGTCGAAGCCAACACCAAGCTCGTCGGTTCCGCGAACGTGCGGCAGGCCCTCGAGAACGACCAGTTCCTCGGGTACTGGGAGTACACCGGCACCTCCTGGATCACCTACAACGGCAACACCGCGCCGGTGCAGGGCGCCGAAGCCCAGTTCGACGCGGTCAAGAAGGCCGACGCCGAGAACGGCATCGCGTGGCTCGACCCCGCCCCGTTCAACAACACCTACGCCTTCGCCATCCGCGCCAGCGAGGCGAAGAAGCTCGGCGTGAAGACGCTCAGCGACGTCGCAGGGCTCCCGAGCGCAGACCAGACCTTCTGCATCGAGAGCGAGTTCTCGACCCGTGACGACGGCTGGCCAGGACTCAAGGCCGCCTACGGCTTCGACGCCCCCGACTCCAACGTCACGATGCTCGACACCGGCGTGATCTACACCGCGGCTCAGAAGGGCGACGACTGCAACTTCGGCGAGGTGTTCCAGACCGATGGCCGCATCCCGGCTCTCGACCTCGTGGTGATGCAGGACGACAAGGAGTTCTTCCCCAGCTACCAAGGCGGCTTCACGCTCAAGGAGAGCACGCTGAAGAAGTACCCCGAGATCGCCGACGTGATGGCCGAGCTGAGCCCGCTGCTGACCACCGAGGTCATGCAGACGCTCAACGCCAAGGTCGACGTCGACGGCGACGACCCTGAGGACGTCGCGATCGACTGGCTCGAGGAGCAGGGACTCATCTGATGACCTCGGCCCTCCAGATCGGCGAGAGCTTCGTCGGAGACGGCGTGAACGCGGCGCACATCAACACGGTGCTCGGTCACCGAGAGGGTCCGGCGGGGACGGCGTGGGCGACAGCCCTCGCCGGCCCCAGCCAGGGTCACGTCCCCTTCGTCGCGGTGCTCCGGCCGTCGCTCCCCGTTAAGCCCTTGACGCTGTTCGTGACCAAGGCCGCCCCGGCCGGCGATGAGCACGGGCTCCTGATCTGGGGACCGGCGCAGGCCGGCGTCGCCGCAGGAGTCGCGGATGCCGTCGCCGACGGTGCGATCCCGCGGGAGCACGCCGACACCCACGCGCTGATCGCCGCGGTGTGGGTCAACCCCGCAGCCGACGACGCCGACGCCGTGTACCGCAACAACCGGGAGGCCACGCGCATCGCGCTCGCGAACGGCGCGGCCTCCCTCCCCGACCTCGACGAGGTGCTCGCCGCGAGGCACGCACCGTCCAACCCCTTCTACACTCCGACTCCCGCACCGAAGGACACGCACGACCGATGAGTTCCCCCACCTCTCCGCTCGACGAGACCCGGCCCACCGTCGGGTTCATCGGACTCGGCAACATGGGCTCCGGCATGACCAGGAACCTCCAGGCCGCCGGTTTCCCACTCGTCGTCACAGACGTCCGGCGGGAATCCGCCGACGAGCTCGTGGCGGGCGGCGCACGCTGGGCCGACACGCCCCGTGAGGTCGCGGCATCGAGCGATCTCGTGATCACGATGCTGCCGACGCCGAAGATCGTCGCGGATGTCGCCGGCGGGGCTGACGGCCTCGTGGCAGGGCTCCCCGACGGAGGCACCTGGATCGACATGTCGACCTCGGTGCCCGAGGTGCAGGCCGGTGTGCGTGCTGCGGAGGAGGGGAGGGGACTGCACCTCCTCGACGCCCCCGTGAGCGGCATGTCCGTCGGTGCGGCCGACGGGATGCTGCAGATCTTCGTGGGCGGAGAAGCGGAGGATATCGAACGCCTGCGCCCCGTGTTCGAGGCGATGGGCGACCCCGAGCGGATCCTCCACGTCGGCGGCCCCGGCGCCGGCTACGCCGTGAAGCTCATGATCAACCAGCTCTGGTTCTCGCACCTGGTCGCGACCGCCGAGGTGCTCTCGGTCGGCGTCGCCGCCGGCGTCGACCTCGGTGTGCTCCGCGATGCGCTCGTCGCGAGCCCCGCGAACAGCACGTTCGTCTCGCGCGACGTGCTCTCGATCCTCGACCATGGCGACTACGACGAGGGCTTCGCGATCGCGCTGGCCTGCAAGGACCTCGGCCTGTCGGTCGATCTGGCCCGCTCGGTCGGGATGCCGGTGGAGCTGTCGTCGCTCGTGGAGCAGATCTTCCGCCGGGCCCGTGCGAGCTACGGCGACCGCGCGGGCGAGATGACCCCGGTCAAGCTGTACGAGGAACTGCTGGGCCGCGACCTGCGCCGCGAGGTGCACGCATGACCGCCGCGCGCGAGACCGAGGTCATCGCCTCCGTCCCCACCGGACTGCTGATCGGCGGAGAGTGGCGGGCATCGGCATCCGGTGCGACATTCCCCGTGTACGACCCGGCGACCGGCGACCTGCTCGCCGAGGTCGCGGATGCGACTCCCGAAGACGGCATGGCCGCGCTCGACGCGGCTGCGGCCGCGCAGGCCTCGTGGGCGGCGACCGCGCCCAGGGAGCGGGGCGAGATCCTGCGCAGGGCGTTCGAGCTCGTGACGGCGCGCGCGGACGACATCGCGCTCGTGATGACGCTCGAGATGGGCAAGCCGCTCGCCGAGTCGCGCGCCGAGGTCGGCTACGGCGCCGAATTCCTGAGATGGTTCTCCGAGGAGGCGCCGCGCATCTCCGGTCGTTACGCCACAGCCCCCGATGGACGCAACCGCCTGCTGGTGGCCAAGCGGCCGGTGGGCCCGAGCCTCCTGATCACGCCGTGGAACTTCCCGCTGGCCATGGCCACGCGCAAGATCGCACCCGCGCTCGCGGCGGGCTGCACCTCGGTGCTCAAGCCTGCAGCGCTCACCCCGCTCACCGCCCTGCTGTTCGCGGAGGTGCTGCGCGAGGCCGGCGTGCCGGACGGCGTCGTCAACGTCATCCCCACCTCCCGCGCCGGTGCCGTCACCGGGCCGCTCATCACCGACCCGCGGCTGCGCAAGCTGTCGTTCACGGGGTCGACCGAGGTCGGCCGTCGGCTCATCGCGGATGCCGCGCACCAGGTGCTGCGGGTGTCCATGGAACTCGGGGGCAACGCGCCCTTCCTGGTGTTCGAGGACGCCGACGTGGATGCCGCGGTCGAGGGAGCGCTGCTCGCGAAGCTCCGCAACGGCGGGGAGGCGTGCGTCGCGGCGAACCGCTTCCTGGTGCACGAGAGCATCGCCGAGGAGTTCACCGCCAAGCTGGTCGACCGCATGGCGGGCTACGTGAACGCGCGCGGCACCGAGCCGGAGTCGACGCTCGGACCGCTCGTCGACGAGTCCACGCGCGAGAAGGTCGCCGAGCTGGTGGCGGGCGCGGTCGAAGACGGCGCACGCGTCGCGCTCGGCGGCGCGATCCCACAGGGCCGCGGCTACTTCTACCCCGCCACCGTGCTCGTGGACGTGCCGCAGGATGCCCGCATCCTCCGTGAGGAGATCTTCGGCCCTGTCGCCCCGATCACCACGTTCAGCGACGAGGACGAGGCCGTACGCCTCGCGAACGCCAGCGAGTACGGGCTGGTGTGCTTCGCATACACGCGCGACCTGAACCGGGCGCTGCGTCTCGCCGAGCGCCTCGAGACCGGGATGTTCGGCCTGAACACCGGCCTCGTCTCGAACCCGGCTGCGCCCTTCGGCGGCGTGAAGCAATCGGGCATCGGCCGGGAGGGCGGGTTCGAGGGCATCGACGAGTACCTCGAGACGACCTACATCGGCATCTCCGACCCCTTCGCCTGAACCTGCATCTCCTGAAGGAACCACTGTGCACATCACCGATTTCTCCCTCGATCACTTCTCCCTGCGGGGGAGGAGCGCGATCGTCACGGGTGGCAACACCGGTCTCGGCCAGGCATTCGCCCTGGCTCTCGCGAAGGCCGGAGCCGACGTCTTCGCGCCCACGCTGTTCGACGACGGAGGCGAGACCGCAGGTCTCATGGCCGCGGCAGGCGTCCGCTACGAGGAACTGCGGATCGACATCACCGAGACCGGTGCGCCCGCGCGCGCGGTGGCGGCGTGCGCGGCGGCGTTCGGCGGTCTCGACATCCTCGTGAACTCGGCCGGCATCAGCCGGATCGCCGAGGTCACGGAGTTCGGACGCGACCTGTGGGACCCCATGGTCGCCGTGAACCTCACTGCCGCATTCGAGATGTCGCACGAAGCCGCGAAGCGCATGATCCCGCAGGGCTCGGGCAAGATCATCAACATCGCCTCGCTGTTCTCATTCCTGGGCGGACTGGGCTCACCGGCCTATGCCGCGACCAAGCACGGCATCGCCGGACTCACGCGGGCCTACGCCGACGAGCTGGGCGGTCACGGCATCCAGGTGAACGCGATCGCGCCCGGCTATTTCAACACCCGCATCACGGAGGAGTCCCGCTCAGATCCCGAGTCGAATCGACGCATCGTCGACCACACCCCGGCGGGGAGGTGGGGAGACGTCGCCGACCTCATGGGAGCGACGGTGTTCCTCGCCAGTCCCGCTTCCGACTTCGTCAACGGGCACGTGCTGACCGTCGACGGCGGCTATCTGGTGCGCTGACCGCGGCACCTCGACACACGACACTCGAACGAACAGGACACATCCCCATGGTCGCTTCCCGATCCGCCCTCTCCCGAGAGGAGATCGTCTCCGGTCTGCGTGCGCTTCTCGGCGCCGATCAGGTCGACACCGACGCCACCGCACTGCGCGAGGCGAGCGTCGACCGCTTCAAGAAGTACACCTCCGTGCACGGCATCTTCGACGGTCCGATCCCCGCGGCGATCGTCTACGCCCGTTCGACCTCCGACGTCTCGGCCATCCTCGCCTTCGCGGACGAGAACGTCATCAACGTCGTGCCCCGCACGGGACGCACCGCGACCGAAGGAGGTCTGGAGACGATCGTGGACGACTCGATCGTCCTGGACGGGTCGCGCATGGACGCGATCCTCGAGATCGACCCGATCGACATGATGGTCACGGCGCAGTGCGGCGTGCCGCTCCAGCTGCTGGAGGACACGCTGCGCGCGCAGGGTCTCACCACGGGCCACTCGCCGCAGTCCAAGCCGCTCGCGCAGATGGGCGGGCTGGTGGCGACGCGTTCGATCGGCCAGTTCTCGACCCTGTACGGCGGCATCGAGGACATGGTGGTCGGGCTGGAGGCCGTGCTGCCCGGCGGCGAGATCGTGCGGATCAAGAACGTGCCCCGCAGAGCGGCCGGTCCCGACATCCGGCACATCCTGATCGGCAATGAGGGCGCGCTCGCGGTCATCACCGAGGTCACCGTCAAGGTGTTCCGCTACCAGCCGGAGAACAACCGCTTCCTCGGCTACCTGGTCGACTCGCTCCCCGCCGGCGTCTCGGGGCTCCGCGACATCATCGTCGCCGGCTATCACCCGTCGGTCGCGCGCGCGTACTCCGAGGAGGACGCCGCGCAGCACTTCTCGCACTTCGCCGGCGGCAAGGCCGTGGTCGTGGTCGTGGCCGAGGGACCGAAGGGCATCGCGGAGGCCACCGAGGCCGGAGTCCAGGAGATCTTCGCGCGCATCCCGCACGAGAAGGTCGACCCCGCGCTGATCGAGACCTGGTTCGACAACCTCAACTGGGGTCAGGACAAGATCGACGCCGAGAAGCGCGAGATGCTCGAGAAGTCGCACCTGGGCTACACGACCGAGGTCTCGATCGACTGGTCGGGTGTGCAGGATCTCTTCGAGTCGGTCATGCACAGGGCTCGCACGGAGTTCCCGCGAGCCGCCGATCTGACGATGCTCGGCGCCCATTCCTCGCACAGTTACCAGACCGGGACCAACCTCTACTTCGTGTACGACTACGACATCGCGTGCGAGCCGCGCGAGGAGATCACGGAGTACCACGAGCCGCTCAACGCGATCGTGGTGGAGGAGGCGCTGCGCCTCGGCGGCTCCATGGTGCACCACCACGGCATCGGCAAGTACCGTACGCCGTGGACGCTGGAAGAGCACGGCAGCGCGTACTCGCTGCTCCGCGTGCTCAAGGACGGCCTCGACCCGCACGGCATCATGAACCGGGGGACCATCTACCCGCTGGAGCAGGCGGAGACGGCGACGGCGGAGTGAGCGAGACGGCGGAGGGCTTCGTGCTCGCGATCGACAACGGATCGCAGAGCACCAAGGTCCTGATCGTCGACGGCTCAGGGAGCGTGCACGCGAGCGCGCGGGTCGCGCTGCGACCGTACTCCACCCCGGCGCCGGGCCGATGGGAGCACCCGGACGATGATCTGTGGGACTCGATCGTCGTCGCGGTGCGCGCGGCCCTGGACGACTTCGACGGTGACCCCGCGGAGATCCGCGGGGTCGGACTCTGCACGATCCGCTTCTGTCGCGCCGTGCTCAGGGCCGATGGCTCGCTCGCCCAGCCGATCATGAGCTGGATGGATGAGCGGCTTCCTCGCGCCTACGAGCGGGAGACGGACGACTCGGTATACGTCACGACCTCGTCCGGCTACCTCGGCCATCGCCTCACGGGAGAGCGGCGGGATGCGGCAGGCAATTACCAGGGCATGTGGCCGATCGACACGCGGCACTGGGCCTGGAGCGACGATCCAGCGGAATATGCCCGGTGCGGCATGGAACCCGGGATGCTGTTCGATCTCGTCGCGCCGGGTGAGCAGCTGGGCACGCTGACGGCCGAGGTCGCGGCGACCACCGGGCTGCCCGAGGGGCTCCCGGTGTTCGCGACCTCGAACGACAAGGCCGTCGAAGCGCTGGGCGCGGGACTCCGCGACGAGGGCGATGCCCTTCTCTCGCTCGGCACCTATGTCGCGACCATGACCCCCGGCCCGCAGCCGATCGATGCGCACCCCGACGTGTGGACGAACTTCGCATCGGAGCCGGGCAGGTACCTGTACGAGAGCGGAGGGGTCCGTCGCGGCATGTGGACGGTGAGCTGGTTCCGCGATCTCGTGTCGCCGCTGGGCGCGGAGGTCTCCGAGGACGAGCTCAACTCGGGCGCCGAGCTCGTGCCGGCTGGCGCTGGAGGACTCGTCGCCGCGCTCGACTGGCTCGCGCCGGCCGACGAGCCGTGGCGTCGCGGCGCGCTCGTGGGTTTCGATGGCACGCAGGGGCGGTTCCACGTCTACCGCGCGATCCTCGAGGCTCTCGCGATCGAGACCGAGACCGGCGACGCCCGTGCGCGCGTCGCGCTCGGGCGCCCGCGCGGGACCCTCGTCGTCACGGGCGGTGGCAGCGGATCGGAGCTGATGCTGCAGATTCTCGCTGCCGTGTACGGTGTGCCGGTCCGCACTCCTCTGGTCCGCGATGCGGCAGGGATGGGCGCGGCGATCTGCGCGGCGGTAGGGGCCGGCATCCACCCGGACTGGGGGTCCGCCGTCGCATCGATGGTGCGTGTCGGAGCGCGCGTGGAGGTGGACCCGGTGCTGGCCGAGGCCTACGCCGAGGTCCGCGCGACCTACGCGCGCGTGCTGCCGCGGGTGCGGATGCTGTTCGCCGACGAGGACTGAACCCGTCCCCGCCGGACGGCGCGGGTCGCGCCGTCGGGGCTCAGCGCCAGATGGCCGCGATGCCGGCGTTGACGGCGGTCAGGATGCCGACGAGCCAGAACACGGCGGGGGCGATGGCGTCGCCGCGCTTCTGGCGGGCCGTGCCGATGCCGAGCAGGGCTCCGATGATCAGCAGGATGACCAGCTTGGTGCCGATCTTCACGTAGTTCATCTCGGCGCCCTCCGGCAGGCCCCACGGCGCGGCGAGTGCGAGACCGGCGACCGCGGCGATCGTCATTCCGACGCTCATCAGCCGCGTGAACTCGCGCGTGCCACCGAACGCCTGCACAGCCCAGGAGCCGAAGAGCACGGCGAATCCGATGAGGTGGACGAACAGGACGATGTGGCGCAGGATCTCCATGCGCTCACCGTACGCCGGAACCGGTATTCCGCGCCAGATAGGCGACCCTCAGTGCTCACGCCTCCGAGCGCTATTCCGAGGGTCGTCCGTTGTGCGACGAGGTCGCGCGCTCGGTCCGATCGCGCGACCCGTCGCCCGTCAGCCCCGCAGCTCCCTGATGAGGAGCGCGGTGCGCAGCGCGGCATCCGCGGCCTCTGCGCCCTTGTCCTCCGTGGAGCCCTCGAGGCCGGCACGGTCGAGACCCTGCTGCTCGTCGTCGAGGGTCAGCACGCCGAAGCCGACCGGCTTGCCCGCGTCGAGCGACACCCGGGTGAGGCCGTCGGTCGTGGCCGCCGAGACGTACTCGAAGTGCGGGGTGCCGCCGCGGATGATCACGCCGAGCGCGACCACCGCATCCGCTCCGCCGGCGAACGCCGCCTGCGCGGCCACCGCGAGCTCGAACGAACCGGGCACGCGCACCAGGCGATGCGTCGCCTGCGCCTCGTTCAGGATGCGCTCCGCTCCGGCGATCAGGCCGTTCGTGATGGTGTCGTGCCAGGTGCCGGCGATGATGACGACGTCGAGTCCCCGCCCGTCGATGCTCCCGGCCTGGGGTGCGCCTGCGCCGCTCATTCGTCGTCCTTTCCGTCGGCGAGAGCCTCTGCGAGCTCCGCCTCTCCGATGATGTGACCCATCCGGTCACGCTTGGTCTCGAGGTACTGGTGGTTGTTCGGCCCGACGCCGACGATCAGCGGCACCTGCTCCACGACGTCGAGCCCGAGCTCGCGCAGCTGCTTGACCTTGTCCGTGTTGTTCGTCAGCAGGCGCACCTTCGACACGCCGAGATCGGCGAGGATGCCCGCCGCCGCCGCGTATTCGCGGGCGTCGGCGGGGAGGCCGAGGGCGAGGTTCGCGTCGACCGTGTCGAGCCCCTCCTCCTGCAGGCTGTACGCCCGGAGCTTGTTGATGAGCCCGATGCCCCGTCCCTCGTGACCGCGCATGTAGATGACGATGCCGCCCTCCTGCTCGATCGCGTCGAGCGCCGCGTCCAGCTGAGGCCCGCACTCGCACTTCAGCGAGCCGAACGCCTCGCCGGTGAGGCACTCGGAGTGCACGCGCACCAGCGCGGTCTCGGTCGGCTCTCCCGAGACGACGGCGATGTGGTCCGTGCCGCTGACCCTGTCCTTGTACGCGAGGAAGCGGAACGTGCCGTGCGAGGTCGGAACCGTCGCATCGGCCCTCAGGCTCACCCTCCTGCCGGGGGAGGCGACGGCGCCGTCGGGGTCGATCTCGTTGAGGTGCGCGATCAGCTGCTCGATCGTGATGACGGGGACGCCGTCGCGCTCGCCGAGCTCGAGGAGGCCGGGCATCCGCATCATGCTGCCGTCTTCGGCGACGACCTCGGCGATCGCGCCGACCGGACGCAGCCCCGCCAGCTTCATGAGCTCGACGGCCGCCTCGGTGTGGCCGCTGCGTTCGCGCACGCCGCCGTCGACCGCGCGGAGCGGCAGCACGTGGCCGGGGCGGATCAGATCGCCCGCGGTCGACGAGGGGTTCGCCAGCACGTTCAGGGTGTGCGCGCGGTCGTGCGCGCTGATGCCGGTGGTGACGCCGGACGCGGCATCCACGCTGACCGTGTACGCGGTCGAGCGCGCGTCCTCGCTGGTGGCGACCATGGGCTGCAGGTTCAGGCTGTCGGCGAGATCGGTGGGCATGGGCGCGCAGATGAACCCCGACGACCAGCGCACGGTCCAGGCGACCCACTCGGGTGTCGCGAGTTCGGCGGAGAGGATGACGTCGCCCTCGTTCTCGCGGTTCTCGTCGTCGGCGACCAGCACCGGCCGGCCGGCGCGGAGCGCGTCGAGCGCTTCGGGGATGGTGGACAGGCTCATCGCGAGCCTCCT
Source organism: Microbacterium sp. NPDC012755 (assembly GCF_042901325.1). Classification (NCBI taxonomy): domain Bacteria; kingdom Bacillati; phylum Actinomycetota; class Actinomycetes; order Micrococcales; family Microbacteriaceae; genus Microbacterium; species Microbacterium sp. NPDC012755. Next base: position 2,372,044 of record NZ_JBIBCT010000001.1, read on the forward strand.
TCCTGTGCGACGCCGAGCTCGCGGAAGGCGAGCAGACGTTCGACGTGTCGGGCGAGGACGTCGGTCTCGAGGTTGACGCGGTCGCCGACAGAGCGCGCGCCCAGCGTGGTGGCGGCGAGGGTCTCCGGGATGAGGGAGACCTCGAACCACGCGTCGGCCTCGGACGGGGCGCTCACGGCGCTCACCGTCAGAGACGTGCCGTCGACCGAGATGGAGCCCTTGTCCACGACCAGCGGGGCGAGGTCGGCGGGGAGGCTGATCCGCAGCACGCTCCACTGCGCGCCGGGGCGCACCTGGAGCACGGCTCCCGTGCCGTCGACGTGGCCCTGCACGATGTGGCCGCCGAGGCGGGCGCCCACGGGCATCGCCTTCTCGATGTTGACGCGGGTGCCCACGGTCGCGCCGCCGATGGCAGCCACGTCGAGGGTCTGCTTCATCACGTCGGTGTCGAAGGTGTCGGCGGTCGAGCCCACCACGGTCAGGCAGACGCCGGACACCGCGATCGACTCGCCGTGCACGGCATCCGCTGCGGCCTTCGGCGCGCGCACCGTGAGCCGCCAGCCGTCGCCCGCTGGCGCGATGGCGGTGATCTCGCCGATCTCCTCGATGATTCCGGTGAACATCAGGCAGCTCCTTCGTCGTGAGCGTCGGTCGCGGTCGCGGGGTGTGCGATCGCGAGCAGGTCGGGTCCGAGCGGCCGCCACTCGTCGATGTCGAGGCGCACGGCCGCGTCGATCGACGGCACGCCGATGTCGGTGAGGGCGAGGCGCCGGCCGCCGAGCAGCACGGGCGCGACGTAGGCGAGCACGCGATCCGCGAGACCCGCGGCGATGAAGGCGCTGGCGAGCGTCGGGCCGCCCTCGACGAACACGCTCTGGACTCCGCGCGCGTGCAGATCGGCGACGACGGCCCGCAGGTCTCGGGTGTCGTAGAAGACGGGGGAGTGCGGATGCCTGCGCACCGCGGCGTCGTCAGGGGTCGGCCTCGAGCCGATCACGACGGGGACAGGCTGGTGCGGATACAGGGCATCGCCGTCACGGGCGGTGAGCGCGGGGTCGTCGGCGAGCACGGTGCCGGTGCCGACGACGATGGCGTCGGCGGCCGCGCGCCGTCGATGCACGTCGGCGCGTGCCGCGGGCCCCGTGATCCACTGGCTGGAGCCGTCGTCCGCTGCGGCGCGTCCGTCGAGGCTCTGCGCCCACTTCACGGTGATGTGCGGTCGCCCGAGACGCTGCACGGTGAGCCAGCCGTCGATCAGGGCGTGCGCGGCATCCGCCTGCTCGCCGGACTCGACGTGGACGCCGGCGTTCCGCAGCCGCTCCGCGCCTCCGCCCGAGACCGCGCCGGGGTCGTCGAGGGCGTACACCACACGGGCGACGCCGGCGTCGATCAGGGCGAGGGCGCACGGGCCGGTGCGGCCGGTGTGATTGCACGGCTCGAGGGTGACCACGGCCGTCGCTCCGCGGGCGGCGCCCGGCGTGAGCTTCGAGAGCGCATCGACCTCCGCGTGCGGGGTGCCGGCGCCGTGGTGCCAGCCCTCGGCGAGGACGTCGCCGTCGGGGGAGAGGATGACGGCGCCCACCTGCGGGTTCACGCCCCGCGGCCCCTGCGCTGCGAGTTCGAGCGCGCGACCCATCGCGCGGCGCTCAGCCTCGGTCACTGCCATCCGTCGTCCTCCTCTGAGGCTCCGGGGGATGCAGAACGCGCGCGCGAGCGCGCCGTGCTGCCTCCCTTCCGGACTAGCGAGATGACTCTCGCATCACCGTCGGTTCCGGATTTCCACCGGATCGGCATCCCGGTGGAACCGAGACGCTCGCGGACTGTCACCGCCGGTTCGGATTCACACCGACCCCGGAGCACGTTGATGCTCTGAGTGTACTCAACGCGTCTGACAGAGATTCATTCCGCGACATGAAAGGGAATGCGGTGCTACTTGAGCAGCCGCGACAGGCGGCGATCGGCGAGCGGCTTGCCGCCCGTCTGGCACGTCGGGCAGTACTCCATCGAGCGATCGGCGAAGAACACGCTCCGCACGATGTCGCCGCACACGGGGCACGCCTCCCCGCGGCGGGCGTGCACCTGCATGCCGCGGCGCTTGGCATCCTTCAGATCGGCGGGGGGCTTGCCGGAGGCCGCGGTCACCGCATCCGTCAGCGTCGCGTGCGTCGCGGCGAACAGCCGGTCGATCTCGTCGTCGTCGAGCTTCGCGGAGATCGCGTACGGAGACATGCGCGCGGCGTGCAGGATCTCGTCGGAGTAGGCGTTGCCGATGCCGGCGATCACGGCTTGATCGCGCAGGAGGCCCTTGATCTGCATCCGCTTCCCCGCGAGCAGGCCGGCGAAGACCTCGCGCGTGAACGACGGGTCCAGCGGATCAGGCCCGAGACGGGCGATGCCGGGGACGTCCTGCGGATCCCGCACGACGTAGACCGCGAGCGACTTCTTGGTGCCGGCCTCGGTGAGATCGAACCCGCTGCCGTCGTCGAGGGCGATGCGCAGCGCGATCGGCGACTTGCCCGGCTTGATCAGCGTGGTGGGGAGCGTGTCGTACCAGCGCAGCCACCCGGCCTTGGCGAGGTGGAATGCGAGGTGCAGGTCGTCGCGGCACGTCAGCACGACGAACTTGCCGTGGCGGGACGCCGCCGTGATCTCCGCGCCCTGGAGTGCGTGGATGGGCGGATCGTAGGTCTTCAGCGCCGAGATCGCCGCCACCGTGGCGCGGGTGATGGTGCGCCCGACGGCGCGCTCGGCGAGGAACGTCGTCAGTCCCTGGACCTCGGGCATCTCCGGCATGGACTCATCCTGACACCGGCATCCGACATCCGGCTAGGGGCGACGCTCAGACGGCGCTCAGCAGCAGGCGGATGCTGGCGGCGCGCAGGTGCTCGACGGCATCCAGGTCTCCGCGCAGATAGGCGATGAGCGCGTTGAGGAAGATCCCGTCGAACAGCGCATAGGCCGACGACGGATCGACGACGGGCGCGCGTCCCTCGAGTTCGGAGAAGCGCTGGACGACGGCCCACACCATGTCGCTGAGCAGCGCGTCGATCGCGATGATGGTGTCGCGGAAGCCGGCGTCGAACAGGGCCTGATTGCGCAGGTCGTACCAGAGCCGGTGCATGTCGGCTTCGTCGCGCAGCGTGGACGCCATCTCTGCGCCGAACCGCTCGGCGAGTTCGGCTCCGCTCCTCGACGACTCGACGATGGGGTCGTAGCGCCGTGCGCACTCCGACTTGTACTGCCAGATCGCCTGGCCGATCAGATCGTCCTTGTCCTCGAAGTAGTAGTGCAGCAGCCCGTGCGACAGCTCGCTCTGGGCGGCCACATCGCGCAGGCCGGTGCGGGCGAATCCGCGCTCGGCGATGGCCGTCAGCGCGGCATCCGCCAGCTCGCGTCGACGCGCGGCGAACTTGTCGGTCCCCGCCCGCTCCGCGCGCACAGCCGCATCGCCCATCACGCCTCCTCCGGTCTCGGTGAAGCGATCATACGCCCTGCGGAGGGCGCTGATCCGCGTTTTTGGGCAGATGTCCAGATTTTCCTTGTCAAGTGTCCAAATTTCTGATCTGCTGTCCCCATCGCTTTCAACGACGAAAGGAACGGATCGACATGACCACTGATCTCACGGGGACACGTGCCCTGATCACCGGCGGCGCGAGAGGGCTGGGGCTGCGCACGGCGCAGGTCCTCGCCGAGAGGGGAGCAGCCGTCGTCCTCGCCGATGTCGACGAGTCGGCCGGCACGGCAGCCGCCGCGGCGCTCACGGCAGACGGACGTCAGGCGACGTTCGTGGCCCTCGACGTGACGGATGACGCGTCCTGGACCGCCGCCACCGCGCAGGCGCTGGACGCCCTCGGCGGACTCGATGCCCTCGTGAACAACGCGGGCATCGAGATCTCCGACCTTTTCGTCGACCTCGACGCCGCGAACATGCGCAGGATCCTCGACGTGAACGTCCTGGGTACGGCGCTCGGCATCAAGCACGCCTTCCGCAGCATGCGCCAGGACGACGGTTCGGGAGCAGGCGGCGCGATCGTGAACATCGCCTCGGTGGCGGCGACCATCGCCTTCCCGGGCATCGCAGCGTACTCGGCATCCAAGTCCGCCGTCGAGCGGCTCACCAAGGTCGCCGCCGCGGAGTCGGGCCGTCTCGGCTACGGCGTGCGCGTGAACACCGTCTGCCCAGGGCTCGTCCCCAACGCGATGGGCGCGCAGCTGGCCGGGGACATGGAACGGCTGGGGCTGTTCCCCTCGGCGCAGGACGCCGTGACCGCCGTGGTCGGCCTGACGCCATCGGGGCGCCTCGCGACGGAGGACGACATCGCCGCGGGGATCGCGTTCCTGCTCTCCTCGGACTCGGCGTTCGTCAACGGGACGACGCTGTCGATCGACGGCGCGATGGGGATGTGAGGAGAACACCATGAGCACGGACAAGCCCGTCGTCGTCTACGGCGTCAGCGGATACACGGGCCGGTTGATCTGCGAGTACCTGCGCGAACTCGGCGTGCCCTTCGTGGCCGCGGGGCGTGATGCGGAACGCGTCCGCGAGGTCGTGGAGAAGATCCCGGGGATCGAGACGGCCGACTACGAGATCGTCGGCGTCGAGAACGACGCCGCGGCGCTGGCGGAGGCATTCGACGGCGCCACGGTGATCTGCAACACGGTGGGACCGTTCATCAAGTTCGGCCCGGAGGTCGTCGAGGCCGCCCTGCGGATCGGGGCGCACTACACCGACACCACCGGAGAGCAGGACTGGGTGATGGCCGCGCGCGACCGATGGGGCGCGCAGTTCGCCGCGAAGGGGCTGCTGCTGTCTCCCGGCATCGCGCACATGTACACGACGAGCGAGATCGCGGCCAACATCGCCCTCGAGCCCGGGGGATACGACACCCTCGACATCCTCGTGTTCTGGAAGGGGCTGCCGACCTTCGCGTCGACGCAGACCATCTTCACGATCCTCAAGGCCGACTGGTACTACCTCGAGCAGAACCAGCTCGTTGCGTGGGACCACCTCTCGAGGTTCGACGTGACGGTGCCCGGCTACCACGAGCAGGCCGTCGCGGTGCCGTGGGGCGGGATGTCGCATCCGATCTGGTTCCAGCACGACCCGCGGGTGTCCAGCGTCCGCTCCTTCGGCGGCGTGCTCAACCGCGCCGTGATGGAGAACGTGGGATTGACGGTGCAGATGTTCGAGGAGCAGATCAAGCCGCTCGAGCCGGAGGCGCAGGAGAAGGCGCTCGCCGACATCGCCGCGGGCCTCCAGGCGAGCATGCCGCCGCGTGAGAACCCGCGCTACAACAGGTCGGTCGACTCGGTGCACGCGTCCGGTCCGCTCGGTCGGTCGCACGTGGTGATCCACGGCAACAGCAACTACAAGCAGACCGGACTGCTGCAGGCCTTCGCCGCGTTCTCGCTGATCCAGGAGGCGCCCCGCCGGGTCGGATTCGCCTCGGCGTGCCAGGCGTTCGGGTACCACGAGCTGCTGGGGCAGCTCCGCGCCTTCGGCCTCGTCGCCGAACCCGTGGTCACCCGGGTGTGACCACCCCACAGGGGCGGCGCGCCCCCCCCGCGCGGCGCCCCCCCCCCCCCCCCCCCCCCCCCCCCCGGGGCCCCCCCCCCCCCCCCGGGGCCCCCCCCCCCCCCGCGGCGCCCCCCCCCCGCCGCAGGCACCCTCGATCCCTCTGGAGCACCCATGCACTTCGCCGCACTGCCCGCCGTCCGCGCCGCCGAGGCCCCGGCAGCGCCCAGCCTGCGCGACGACGCCGTCGAGCTCAGCAACGCCGACCTCCTCGCCAGGGTCGAGGCCGCGGCTGGAGCGCTGCACGCGCGCGGTGTTCGCGCCGGCAGCGTCATCGCCCTGGCACTGCCCAACCGGGTCGAGCTGATCGTCGCGCTGTTCGCCGCGTGGCGACTGGGAGCGGCGGTCACGCCGATCAATCCGGTCCTCGGACAGACGGAGGCGGCGTATCAGGTCGCGGATGCCGGCGCGGTGCTGGTCGTCGCGGAAGACGGCACGCGCGATCTCGGCGCACCCTCCGTCCTCCTCGACGAGCTCGCAGCGGGGGACCGCGTCCTCGGGCATCCTCTGACGACGACCGACGATCTCGCGCTCCTCATCTACACGAGCGGAACGACCGGGAGCCCGAAGGGCGTCATGCTCACCCACGCCAACCTCGACGCGATGACCGCGTCGTTCGTGGAGTGGTTCGAGCTCGGAGCCGCTGATCACAGCCTCCTCGTGCTCCCGCTGTTCCACGCGAACGGCATCGTGCTCGGCACGCTGACCCCGCTGCGCGCAGGGGGCCAGGTCAGCATCACCGGGCGCTTCTCACGCGACAGGTTCTTCGCCGACGTCGAGCGGCTGCGCCCCACCTACTTCTCCGCCGTGCCGGCGATCTACGCGCTGCTCTCCTCTCTGCCCGACGACGTGCGGCCGGACACCTCGTCGCTGCGCTTCGCCGTGTGCGGCGCGGCGCCGATGCCGGCCGAGTCGATCGAGCGCTTCGAGAAGCGGTTCGACGTCACGATCGTGGAGGGCTACGGGCTCTCCGAGACGACCTGCGCCTCGACCATCAATCCACTGCACGGAACCCGCAAGCCCGGAACCGTCGGTCTTCCGCTGCCCGGCCAGCGCGTCGCCGTGATCGGAGAGGACGGCCGGCACCTGGCATCGGGCGAGGTCGGCGAGGTGGTGGTCTCCGGCCCCGTCGTCATGGCCGGGTACCTGGGGCGTCCCGAGGAGACCGAGCGGACCGTGGTGGACGGATGGCTGCGCACCGGCGACCTCGGCCGGTTCGATGAGGACGGCTACCTGCAGATCGTCGACCGCATCAAGGACATGATCATCCGAGGGGGAGAGAACCTCTATCCCAAGGAGATCGAGAACGCGCTCTACACGCATCCGGACGTGCGGGAGGCCGCCGTCGTCGGCGCACCGGACCCCGTGCTGGGCGAGATCCCCGTCGCCTTCGTGTCGCTGAGCGCGGACGCCGCGGCCACACCCGACGAGCTCGACGCGCATGCGCGCAGCATCCTGGCGTCGTTCAAGTGCCCCGCTCGCATCATCGTCCTCGACGAGCTCCCCAAGAACCCGGTCGGCAAGATCGACAAGCCGGCGCTCCGCCGCGGACTGCGGGTCGCGTCGTGAGCGTCGTCGTCGCCGGCGTCGGGATGATCCCGTTCGTCACGCCCTCGCGCACCGCGTCGTACGACGTGATGGGGGAGCGGGCGATCCGGGAGGCGCTGGCGGATGCCGGCATCGGACTCGACGTCGTGGACGCGGTGTACGCGGGGTACGTCTACGCCGACACGGCGGCCGGACAGACGGCCGTCTACGGGGTGGGGACGACGGGGGTCCCGGTGTTCAACGTCAACAACTACTGCGCGAGCGGATCGAGCGCGCTGTGGCTGGGGCGCCAGGCGATCCTCTCCGGCACGGCCGACTGCGTGCTCGTCGTGGGGTTCGAGCAGATGGCCCGTGGCGCGATCGGCAGCATGTACGACGACCGCCCGGACTCGCTGTGGCGGTTCACCGAGTCGCGGGTGGCGCATCGCGGCGCCTCCGATGCGCCACCGGCCGCGCAGTTCTTCGGCGACGCCGGGGCGGCGTACGCGGAGAGGTACGCGATGGATCCCGCCGTCTTCGCGCACGTCACGGTCAAGTCCCGTCGGCACGCCGCCGCGAACCCCTACGCGGTGTTCCGCGATCCGATCACGGTGGAGGAGGTGCTCGCTTCCCCGCACGTGTACGGGCCTCTCACACGACTGCAGTGCTGCCCGCCGACCTGCGGAGCGGCCGCGGCGGTGCTCTGCACCGAGGAGTTCGCGCGGGCGCACGGACTCGACGCCTCGGTGCGCATCCGAGCCCAGGCGATGACGAGCGACAGAGCCGACACGTTCGGCGGAGACGCGATGGCGCTCGTCGGAGCATCGATCGCGCAGCGCGCCGCGGATGCCGTCTACGAGGAGGCCGGCGTCGATCCACGCGACCTGCGGGTCGTGGAGCTGCACGACTGCTTCACGACGAACGAGGTGCTCGCCTACGAGGCGCTGCGCCTCACGCCCGAGGGCACGAGCGAGCGCTTCATCCTCGACGGGCAGAACACCTATGGCGGACAGGTCGTGACGAACCCCTCGGGCGGACTGCTCTCGAAGGGGCATCCGCTCGGCGCCACGGGACTCGCGCAGTGCGCAGAGCTGGTGTGGCAGCTCCGGGGCACGGCCGGTGACCGCCAGGTCGACGACGTCACTCTCGCGCTCCAGCACAACCTCGGCCTCGGCAGCGCGTGCGTCGTCACCCTGTACGAGCGGGTCTCCGGAGCGTGAGGGGTCAGCATCTGCCGGATACGGGGGCATAGATGCGGCATTCTGCGACCCCTCACGGCCGGCAGGGTCAGAGGATCGGCCAGGGCACGGGTGTGCGGTCGTCGGAGGGGAGGAGGCCGGCGGTCCAGCCGTCGTCCCGCCCGCGCGGGCTGGTCAGGGCCTGGCGGCGCAGGCCCTCGTAGCGGAACCCGAGCGCCCTGGCTGCACGTGCAGAGGGGATGTTGCCGACGACCGCCTGCCACTGGATGCGGGCGAGTCCGAGCTCGGCGAAGCCCCACTCGACCACGGCGCGACCCGCCTCGACCAGATATCCGCGACCGCGGGCCTCCCGCGCCATCCAATAGCCGAGTTCGGCGTGCGCGCCGCCGACCTGCGGCGTGAATCCGTCGAGGCTGATGACGCCGAGGAACGCGTCGTCCGCCCGGATGCCCCACACGGCGCCCGTCTCCTCCGCCCAGCCGTCGGCGATCATCCGGATGAACCCGTCCGCGTGCTCGCGCGTGTACGGGCTCGGCACCGTCGTCCAGCGTGGGATCTCCGGGTCCTGGCAGGCGCGGTCGATCGCCTCGGCATCCGCCTCCGTGGGCGTGCGCAGGACGAGACGATCGGTGGTGAGGGTGACCGGTTCCATCCCGGCATCCTATGCGCCGGACCCGATGTCGGAGGCCCCGGTCTAAGCTTGTCCGGTGACTGTTCCGGGGATTCTGCGCGCCTTGGAAGAGGCGTCTCTGTATCGTGACGCCCTCAGCTGGGCGCAGACCGACGCCGATCTCGGCCTCGTCGACGGACTCGACGCCCCGGTGCTCGCCGGGCTGCTCGAGAAGCGTCGTGCGGCGGGCCAGACGGCGGCGGCGCTCGCCGTGGTGCCCACGGGGCGTCGTGCGGAGAGCCTGGCCGCCGCTCTCGGCGCCTACCTGCCGGACGCCGAGGTGCTCACCTTCCCCGCGTGGGAGACTCTGCCGCATGAGCGGCTGAGCCCCAGCCCCGACACGGTGGGCCAGCGCCTCCAGGCCCTTCGCCGCATCGCCGAGTGGACGGGGGATCACCCGCTGATCGTCGTCGCCTCCGTGCGCGCGGCACTCCAGCCGATCGCCGGCAACCTCGGCGAGATCGCCCCCCTCGAGCTCAGGATCGGCAGCAGGGGCAACGAGCTCGACACGGTCGCGGCGCAGCTCGTCGAGCGTGCCTACTCGCGCGTCGACATGGTGTCGCGCCGAGGAGAGTTCGCCGTGCGCGGCGGCATCCTCGACGTGTTCCCGCCGATCTCCGAGCATCCGTACCGCGTCGAATTCTTCGGCGACGAGATCGACCAGATCCGCGCGTTCTCCGTCGCCGACCAGCGCTCACTCCCGGGAGACGTCGATCTCGTCGACCTGCAGCCGAGCCGAGAGCTCCTCCTCACGCAGGACGTGCGTGACAACGCGCGTGCGCTCAAGGATGCGTTCCCCGCCATCGCGGGCATGCTCGAGAAGATGGCCGAGGGCATCCCCGTCGAGGGCATGGAGTCGCTGCTGCCCGCTGTCGCGGGTCCGCTCAAGTCGCTGGTCGAGTATCTGCCGGAGGGCAGTGTGACGGCGATCATCGACCCGGAGCGCTCGACCGCACGCGCGATCACGCTCGGCGACACCAACCGCGAATTCCTCGATGCCGCGTGGAGTGCGGCGACCTCCGGCGCCTCCGCCCCCATCGACCTGGGCGCGGGCGACTTCCTCACCATCGCCGAGCTCCGCGAGGTCGTGCGCGACCGCGGCGGCGTCCTGTGGCGGCTGAGCCCGTTCTCGATCGGCGACGCCGACGTCGACACCGCGGATGCCGTGGTGATCCCGTCCTTCCACGGCAACGTCGACGGTGCGATCTCCTTCGTCGACGCCCGGGTCTCGGAAGGGTGGCGCGTGGTCGTCATCGCGACCGGCGCCGGTCTCGTCGACCGCGCACGCGACGTGCTCTCCGACCGCGGCATCGCCGCCCGCGTCGTCGACTCCCTCACCGGCCTGCCCGACGGAGGGGTCGCGACCCTCGTCACGGGGTCGGTGGAGGCCGGGTTCCAGGTGCCGGAGGCGAAGCTCGCCGTCCTCACGGACAACGAGTTCTACGGCCGCACCATCGGCGGCGACCAGCGCGTCGTCAAGAAGCTCGCCTCGCGGCGCAAGAACGTCGTCGATCCGCTGCAGCTCAAGCCGGGCGACTTCGTCGTGCACTCGACCCACGGCATCGGCCGCTTCGTGGAGATGACGCAGCGGGAGGTCTCCACCGGAGGCCGCAACGCCACGAAGTCGGTGCGCGACTACCTCGTGCTGGAGTACTCGCCGTCCAAGCGCGGCTACCCTGGCGATAAGCTCTTCGTCCCGACCGACCAGCTCGACTCGCTCTCGAAATACGTCGGCGGCGAGGCCCCGACGCTGTCGAAGATGGGCGGCAGCGACTGGGCTGCGGCGAAGGGCAAGGCGCGCAAGGCCGTGCGCGACATCGCGGTCGAGCTCGTCAAACTGTACTCGGCGCGCATGGGGGCCAAGGGACACGCGTTCGGCCCCGACACGCCCTGGCAGCGTGAGCTGGAGGAGGCGTTCCCGTTCGCGGAGACTCCTGACCAGCTGCAGACGATCGACGAGATCAAGGCCGACATGGAGCGGCCCATCCCGATGGACCGGCTGCTGTCGGGCGACGTCGGCTTCGGCAAGACCGAGGTCGCGGTGCGTGCGGCGTTCAAGGCGATCCAGGACGGCAAGCAGGTCGCCATGCTCGTGCCGACGACCCTGCTGGTCAAGCAGCACCTGGAGACGTTCACCGAGCGCTTCGCCGGATTCCCGGTCAAGGTGCGTCCGCTGTCGCGGTTCCAGACCGACAATGAGGCCCGGCTCACGCTCGACGGCCTCCTCGACGGCACCGTCGACATGGTCATCGGCACGCACCGCATCCTCACCGACCAGGTGATGTTCAAGGACCTCGGTCTGATGATCATCGACGAGGAGCAGCGCTTCGGCGTCGAGCACAAGGACGCGCTGAAGAAGATGAAGACGAACGTCGACATCCTCGCGATGAGCGCCACGCCGATCCCGCGCACGCTCGAGATGGCCGTCACCGGCATCCGCGAGATGTCCACTCTCGCGACGCCGCCCGAGGACCGGCATCCGATCCTCTCCTTCGTCGGACCCCGCAGCGACAAGCAGATGGCGGCCGCGATCCGCAGGGAGATCCTCCGCGAGGGGCAGGTGTTCTTCGTGCACAACCGGGTGCAGTCGATCCAGCGCGTCGCGGCGGAGCTCGCCGAGCTCGTGCCGGAGGCCCGCATCGCCGTGGCGCACGGTCAGATGGGGGAGCACCAGCTGGAGCAGGTCGTCGACGACTTCTGGGAGCGCAAGTTCGACGTGCTCGTCTCGACGACGATCATCGAGACCGGGCTCGACATCTCCAACGCCAACACGATCATCATCGACCGCGCCGACAAGTACGGTCTGAGCCAGCTGCACCAGCTCCGCGGACGCGTCGGCCGCGGACGCGAACGCGCCTACGCGTACTTCCTCTACGACGACATGAAGCCGCTGTCCGAGACGGCGGCCGACCGGCTGCAGACCATCGCCGTGAACAACGACCTCGGCTCCGGCATGCAGGTCGCCCTCAAGGACCTGGAGCTGCGGGGCGCGGGCAACATGCTCGGCGCGGAGCAGGCAGGTCACATCGCGGGCGTCGGCTTCGATCTGTACCTGCGCATGATCGGCGAGGCCGTGTCCACGTTCCGCGGCGAGGAGGTCGAGAGCGGGCAGGAGCTGCGGCTCGAGCTCCCGCTCGACGCGCGGATCCCCGAGTTCTACATCGACAGCGAGCGACTGCGCCTGGAGGCGTATCAGAAGCTCTCGGCGGCTTCGGCCGCGACGGCCAAGGACGAGGCGATCGACCTCGTCATCGCCGAGCTCACCGACCGCTACGGAACTCTGCCAGAGGAGGTCGAGGGGCTGATCGCCATCGCCCGCCTGCGCCGTCGCGCCGCGAGGGCCGGGCTGACGGATGTCGTCACGATGGGGTCGAACCTGCGGATCGCCCCGGCGCGCTTCGAGGACTCGATCAAGGTGCGGATGCAGCGGCTCTACCCGAAGGCGAAGCTCGTCGGCGGGGGAGAAGCGCTGGTCGTGCCGATGCCGACCGTGCCCGCTGCCGTCGGCGTCGGCCTGGAGCCGCTCGCCGACAAGGCCCTGCTGGAGTGGGTGGCGCAGCTGTTCACCGCGCTCTTCCCCGAGCCGGTCGCGGCCGGTCAGCGGGACTGACGTGGGGCGGCTGAGCATCAAGCGCGCGCTGCAGGTGCTGTCGACGGTGCTGGCGGCCGTCGCCGGGGCGCTCGTGCTCTTCCTGCCCAGCTACACCGTGGTGCGCACGGACTCCGCGGGGAACGAGAGCACCAGCACCCTGAGCATCTGGCAGTACAACGGTCCGATCATGCTGCTCGTCGTGGCGGTCCCGGTCGTCATCGCGCTGGTCCCTGCCCTGGTCCGCGGGAGGTGGTGGCCGGTCGTGAGTCTCGTCTCGGCGGGGCTGCTCCTCGGTGTCGCCTTCCTCGGCGCACCCACCGTGGGGTTCGCCTTCCTGCCCGCGGTCGTCGCCGCCGTCGTCGCGGCGATGATGCGGCCTCGCGTGGGGTCGCCGCGGGAGTAGTCGTCACCCTGCCGGTGCGACGCTGACCCGGAAGGCTCCCGTCTGCCCGTGGCTGTCGACCTCCACCGCGAACCCCTCTCCCACCGTCGTCACCTGCGTGATCGTCGTCGAGGGGCAGCTCACCTCCAGCAGAGACGGCGTGGTGTGGCTGGGCGGGGCATCTCCTTCGGCGAAGCGCAGATCGAGAGTCTCTGCGCCGACGCACTCCAGAACCACGGTGAGATCTCCTGGTGGCTGGCTCTGATCCATCCAGAAGGCCGGCTGGGTCGCATCCTCCGGGCCGAAGCTTCCCCACATCGACGCAGGAGCGACCAGGGCCACGGCTGGGGAGAGCTCGTCGTAGTAGGACGCGTACTCGTCGACGACGACGACGGACGACGGGGACGGAGTCGGGGTCGGTGCAGGCGGAGTCGGGGAGGGGAAGCATCCCGTCAGCACGGCAGCGCCGAGCACGATGCCGGCGGCGGATGCGAGCCGCACCGCATCCCGCGCTGCCGGCAGCGCACGGTAGGGGACGTCGACCATGCCCCGAGCGTAGTCGTGGTCGGCGCAGATGACGTCGGAGTTCCGCACCGACACCCCCGCCTGGGATCCGGCGGAGCACAACTTCGGAGGAGGGGCGCGACACGCCGAGGACGAGCGGGATGCCGACGGGGTGTCGATCTGCCGCTCCGAAGCCGTGCTCGGGGGAGCGAGGCGAGACCCACCTGCCGCACCCCGGTTGCGGGGGAATCGTGCACGCCCGTCCGTCCGTCGCACTAGTCTGGCGGCATGTTGTACGAGCACCTCGGGGCTCGGCCCCGGATCCATGACACCGCCGTCGTCGCTCCCACAGCCGTGATCTCCGGAGACGTCGAGATCGGCCCGAACTGCCAAGTGCTGCACGGAGCCGTGATCACCGCGGAGGGCGGCCCGATCACGCTCGGCGAGCACGTGATCGTGATGGAGAACGCGCTCATCAGGGCGACCGCCGCGAACGCGGTGCACATCGGGGCGCACACACTCGTCGGCACGCTCGCGAGCATCGCCGGCGCCACGGTGGGCGAGGAGGTCTTCCTCGCCTCGGGGGCCCGCATCTTCAACGGCGCGCTGATCGGCGACCGCTGCGAGGTGCGCGTCAACGCGATCGTGCACCGCAGGGCGGTCCTCCCCGCGGGCGCCGTCGTCCCGATCGGCTGGGTCGCGGTGGGCGATCCGGTCCAGCTGCTCTCGCCCGACCGCGAGGCGGAGATCGCCGCCGCCCAGCCCGAGCTGGACTTCCCCGGTCACGTGTTCGGGGTCGACCGCGACACCCCCGATCTCATGGTGCAGCTCACGGAGCGCTACGGCAGCTCCCTCGCGCGGCACGCGCACGACACCGAGGTCCGCGACGCATGAGCGCGGAACAGGGCGGAGGCCTGGTCAGGCCCGCCGTCACAGAGCAGGATGCCGCGACGATCGCGCGCGAGTGCTACGGCCTCGACGCGACGGCGAGCGAGCTCGGCAGCAATCAGGACCGCAACTTCGTGCTGACCGAGGCCGGAGGGGCGCGCAGCGTGCTCCGCGTCGACAACCCGGTCTTCGGCGACGAGGCGCGGGACGCGCAGCACGCGGCGCTGGACGCCTACCGTCGCGTCGGCGTCTCGGTGCCCGCCGTGCTGCCAGGGCTCGACGGCGAGCTCACGCAGCGCTGGCGGGGCTTCGCGGTGCGCCGCAGCGAGTTCGCCGCGGGCGAGCCGATGGTCGATGCGGGGTATTTCGCTCCGGTCGTGCTGGCCGAATTCGGGGCGCTGGCCGCGGCCTCCGTGACGGCCCTCTCCGCTCTCCGGCATCCCGGCCTCGACAGGGCGCACATGTGGGACATGCGCGTCGCCTATGCGGAGACCGTCGCGCTGGAGTCGTCGATCACCGACCCGGAGCTCCGCGCTCGGGTCCGCGCGGCCGCCGACGAGGCGCAGGCCGTCGTCGCCGATCTCGGGCCCGCGCTCCCTGTGCAGCCGATCCACGGCGACCTCACCGACGACAACGTCACGGGGACCCGCGGCACGGATTCGCGCCTGCACCCGGGCACCGTCCTCGATCTCGGCGACCTCGCTCTCGGCTGGAGGGTCGCGGAGCTCGCCGTGTGCGCGTCGTCGATGCTGCATCACGAGCCGGACCGTCCGCTGCGGGTGCTCGACACGATCGCGGCGTTCCACGACCGTGCTCCGCTCACAGACGAAGAGGCGCGTGCCGTGTGGCCGCTCGTCGTGCTCCGTGCGTGCCTGCTCGTCGCCAGCGGGTGGCGTCAGCTCGAGATCGACGGAGACAACGACTACGCGAGGGAGCGCATCGCGGGCGAGCAGGCGATCTTCGACGCCGCGACCCTCATCCCGCTGCGGGAGGTCGTGGAGCACGTGCGGGCGCGCCTGGGGTTCGATGCACCGCGGTTCGAGGCGGCGACGGATGCGGCTCCGCTCGCGTCGCTGCTCCCCGAGCTCTCCGGTCCTGTGGTCGTGCTCGACCCCGGAGTGGAGTCGGCGGAGCTGGAGTCCGGACTCTGGCTCGATCCGGATGCCGAGGCCGCTCTCGCCGCCGCGGCGTTCGCATCGGGGGCGTCGGCCGCGGTGCTCCCGTACGGAGTGTTCCGCCTGACCCGCACCGAGATCGACAGGGCGGATGCCGCCGCGACCTGGCCGGTCGAGACCGAGGTCCACGTCGCGGCCGGGGCGGAGCTCGCCCTCGCCGCGCCGCTCGGCGGCAGGCTCCATGCGCACGAGGGCGGTGCGCAGATCGTGCTCGAAGACGGATGGGTGCTCGGCATCCGAGGCGTGCGGATCGACGGGCTCGTGCCTCGCGAGGTGCGGGCGGGGGAGCGCATCGGCGCGCTCGCGGCCTCCGATGATGCGCGAACGATCGTGATCGGCGCGCGGCGCGAGGATGCGCCGGAGCTTCCACCCGAGGCCTCGGCGGGAGCCGCGCTCGTCGCTCCCGACCGCGTCGCGGCATGGAGCCGTCTCACCGCCGACCCCGCCCCGCTGCTCGGGCTCGCGTCTCTCGTGCAGCACGACGAGTCCGCCGCCGAGCTGCGCCGCAGGGAACGACTGTTCGCCAGTGCCCAGGAGCGCTATTACGAGCACCCTCCGCAGATTGAACGCGGATGGCGGCACCACCTGGTCGACACCACGGGCCGCGCCTACATCGACATGGTGAACAACGTGGCGGGACTCGGGCACGGTCATCCGCGCGTCGCCGAGGCGGCGAACAGGCAGCTGCGCACGCTCGGCACGAACTCGCGCTTCCTGTTCCGCGAGCTCGCCGAGTACAGCGAGAGACTGCTCGCGCTCATGCCGCAGGGGAGCGGGCTCGACACGGTCCTGCTGGTGAACAGCGGGTCGGAGGCGGTCGACCTCGCGCTGCGCCTGGCTCAGGCCGCGACGGGTCGGCGGTCGATCGTGGCGCTGCGCGAGGCGTATCACGGCTGGACCATGGCCAGCGATGCCGTGACGACGAGCGCATACGACAACCCGGATGCCGTCGGCACCCGCCCGGAGTGGGTGCACGTCGCCGACGTGCCGAACGTCTTCCGCGGCACCTACCGCGGCGACGGCACGGCCGAACGCTATCTCGCGGATCTCGCCGCCGACATCGAGATGCTCGCCGCCGAGGGGAGGGACGTCGCGGGGTTCGTGTGCGAGTCGATCCTCGGCAATGCGGGAGGGGTGCTCCTGCCTGACGGGTATCTGGCCGGCGCCTACGAACTCGTCCGCGCCGCCGGCGGTCTGTGCATCGCCGATGAGGTGCAGGTCGGATTCGGCCGCACGGGTCGCCATTTCTGGGGGTTCGAACGCTCCGGCGTGCTCCCTGACATCGTCACGATCGCCAAGCCCATGGGCAACGGGTTCCCGATCGGCGGGGTGATCACCTCCGCTGCGATCGCCGACGCCCTGGCCGCGCAGGGGCAGTTCTTCTCCTCCGCCGGCGGCAGCACGCTGAGCTGTCGGGTCGGCATCGCCGTGCTCGACGCGATGGTCGAAGACGATCTGCAGCGCAACGCCCTGGAGATCGGGGAGCGGCTCGCCTCGGCGCTCAGCGACCTCGGCGACCGGCATCCGCTCGTCGGACCGGTGCACGGGGAGGGGCTCTATCTCGGGGTCGAGCTGGTCCGCGACCGGGAGACGATGGAGCCCGCCGCCGCGGAGGCCGCCGCGATCTGCGAGCGGCTCCGCGAGCTGGGCGTGATCGTGCTCACGACCTCGGAGCGCTCGAACGTCCTCAAGATCAAGCCGCCTCTGTGTCTGACGGCCGCGAGCGCCGACCATGTGGTCCGGATGCTGGACAGGGTGCTGCGCGAAGGCTGGTAGTCGCTGACTCGCCCCCTTCGAATCCCGTGCCGTTCCGTCATGTTAACTGCGTGTTTCGAATCAGTTCTAGGGGTCGCGCTGAGGAATGGATGGGTACATACTGATCCTCAACGTCGGACGACCCGGACTCCGACCCCTTGCGTTGTTCCCTAAGGAGTGAACATATGGCGACAAAGACCAAGCCGCTCGCCCAGGGCGGTGGCACCCTGAAGCGGAACCTCGGCCTGTGGGCGATCGTCGGACTCGGACTCGGCTACATGACGCCCACCGTCGTCTTCGACACGTTCGGTATGGTCGCCCGCGACACGAACGATGTGGTGCCCGCGGCGTACCTCGTCGCCCTGGTGGTGATGGTCTTCACGGCGATCAGCTACGGCAAGATCTCCAGCGCGATCCCGAGCGCCGGGTCGGCGTACACCTACGTGCGCGAATCGATCCACCCGAACCTCGGCTTCATGGTCGGCTGGACCTCGCTGATCGACTACGTCCTGCTGCCGATGGTGAACTGCCTCATCCTCCGCAGCTACCTCGAGGCGCTCTTCCCCGACATCCCGGGCTGGATCTGGGTCGTGCTCTACTGCATCCTGGTCACCTCGGTCATCTACATGACGATGCGCGGCACCTCGAACGCGAACATGATCCTGCTGGTGTTCTCGATCATCGTCATGGCCGTGTTCGTCGTGATGGTCGTCGCACAGCTCATGCGCGGTGAGGGCGCCGCCACCATCGCCTCGGCCGCGCCGTTCATCCACGACGGCGTCACGATGGGCGCGGTGCTCATGGGCGCCACGATCGTGTGCTTCTCGTTCATCGGCTTCGACGCGGTGACGATGTACGCGGAGGAGGCGAAGGATCCCAAGATCATGCCGAAGGCGATCCTGCTCACCGTGCTGCTCGGCGGTGCGATCTTCCTCGTCGCCTCGTACGTCACGCAGCTGCGCTTCCCCGACTGGAACGAGTTCGCCCCTGGTGGCGACATGCAGTACGTCGAGGACTCGACGCTGCCGATCATCGGCAAGCTCGTCGGCGGCGACGTCCTGATGGCGGTCCTGACGGCGGCGGGCTTCGCGGCCACGCTCGCCTCGGGTCTCGCATCGCACGCGTCTGTCTCCCGCATGCTGCTCGTGATGGGACGCAACAACGTCCTCCCACAGCGCTTCTTCGGATACATCAACCCGCGCACGCACACGCCGACCTTCAACATCGTGCTCGTCGGCGCGATCTGCCTGCTCGCCATCCCCTTCACCCTCGAGCTGATCGCCGCGTGGATCAACTTCGGTGCGCTGATCGCGTTCACCTTCGTGAACATCTCGGTGATCGCCTGGTTCGCGATCCGCAAGGGCCGTCGGAAGACGCCGGGCGACATCTTCAACTACATCGTGATGCCCGCGATCGGCATGGTGCTCACCGGCCTCCTGTGGGCGAACCTGCACGAGGATGCGCTGCGCGGCGGGCTCGTCTGGACGGTGCTCGGCGTGATCTACCTCGCCGTCATCACGAGGGGATTCCGCAAGAAGGTCGTCGCGTTCGACGAGAACCAGGCCGTGACGGGCTACAACAAGGTCGTCAAGGTGCCGGTCGACGAGAGCTGACGGCATCCGTTCATGAAGAAGGCCGCCCCTCGCTCACGCGGGAGGCGGCCTTCTTCTCGTCGATGAGGGGTCAGATGACGCCCTGGGCGAGCATCGCGGCGGCGACGCGCTCGAAGCCGGCGATGTTGGCCCCGGCGACGTAGTCACCAGGACGGCCGTGGCGCTCGGCGGCGTCGAAGGCCGCGGAGTGGATGTCGGCCATGATCTCGCGGAGCTTGTTCTCGCTGTCGCCGAAGCTCCAACGCTGGCGCGACGCGTTCTGGCTCATCTCCAGTGCCGAGGTCGCGACGCCGCCGGCGTTCGCGGCCTTTCCGGGGGCGAAGAGCACTCCCGCCTTCTGGAAGGCGTCGACCGCGTCGGGGACGCAGGGCATGTTCGCGCCCTCGGAGACGGCGCGCACGCCGTTGGCGATGAGCGCCTCGGCATCGGGCAGGCTCACCTCGTTCTGCGTGGCGGACGGCACGGCGATGTCGACCGGCACCTCCCAGACGCTGCCGCCCTCGACGAAGCGGGCGCTCGGACGGCGGTTCGCGTACTCGACGATGCGGGCGCGCTCGACCTCCTTGAGCTGACGGAGCAGGTCGAGGTCGATGCCGGCGTCGTCGACGACGTAGCCGGAGGAGTCGGATGCCGTGACGGCGGTCGCGCCGAGCTGGGTCGCCTTCTGGATCGCGTAGATCGCGACGTTGCCCGAGCCGGAGATGCCGACGCGCTTTCCGGCGAGCGTCTCGCCGTGCACGGCGAGCATCTCCTGAGCGAAGAACACCGCGCCGTATCCGGTGGCCTCCGTGCGCACCTCGGCGCCGCCCCAGCCTGTGCCCTTGCCGGTGAACATGCCCGACTCGTGACGGTTGGTGACCTTGCGGTACTGGCCGAAGAGGTAGCCGATCTCGCGGCCGCCGACGCCGATGTCTCCCGCGGGGACGTCGGTGTGCTCGCCGAGGTGGCGGTACAGCTCGTTCATGAACGACTGGCAGAAGCGCATGACCTCGGCATCGGACCGGCCGTGCGGGTCGAAGTCCGATCCGCCCTTGCCTCCGCCGATGCCCTGACCGGTGAGGGCGTTCTTGAAGATCTGCTCGAAGCCGAGGAACTTGATGATCGAGAGGTTCACCGACGGGTGGAAGCGCAGGCCGCCCTTGTAGGGGCCGAGCACCGAGGAGAACTGGATGCGGTAGCCGCGGTTGACCTGCAGACGTCCGGCGTCGTCGACCCACGGCACGCGGAACATGATCTGGCGCTCCGGCTCGACCAGGCGCTCCAGGATGCCGCCGTCGATGTACTCCGGGTGCTGCTCGAGCACCGGGGCGATCGAGTGCAGCACCTCGTGCACGGCCTGGTGGAACTCCGGCTCGTGCGGGCTGCGGGCGAGCACCGTGTCGAAGACGGGCTGCACGGAGTCGGCGAGCGGATGGAAGTCAGGGGTCGTCGTTGCGGTCACGCGAATGCTTTCTGAAAGGGGGATTTTGAGCGCGGGCGATCGTGTCGCGTGAGTGCTTCGCCGGATCAGGCGGAGTTTTCACTCTACCGGCCGCGCGGAGCGGGCCGTCCTCTGCGACGTGCGTGCGCAGCTCACCCGGTGTTCTGCAGGCCGGCGGCGACGCCGCTGACAGACAGCAGGAGGAGCCGGCGCTGCTCCTCATCGACACCCGAACCCGTCGCGTCCTGTGCGGAGCGCAGAGCGCGGAGGGCGCGCAACTGCAGCAGCGAGAGCGCGTCGACGTAGGGGCTGCGCAGCTGCACGGCTCGCTGCAGCACGGGCTTGTTCACGAGGAGGCCCTCACCGCCCGTGAGGCGGATGACCCACTGCCGAGTGAGAGCGAGCTCATCGAGCACGAGAGCCGCGAGGTCGTCGCGGTCGCCGAGGGCGAGGTACTGGCGGGCGATGCGCTCGTCGGTCTTCGCGAGGCTCATCGCCACGTTGTCGATCATGGTGCGCAGCAGCGGCCATTCGCGGTAGGCCTCGACCAGCAGCGCCTCGTCTCCGACGGCGTCGAGCGCGGTGCCGAGGCCGAACCAGCCGGCGAGGTTGATGCGCGCCTGAGTCCATGCGAACACCCACGGGATCGCACGGAGGTCCTCGAGGGATTCGACCGAGAGCCCGCGGCGGGCCGGGCGGGACCCGAGGGCGAGCAGGCCGATCTCCTCCATCGGGGTGACCGTGGCGAACCAGGGCGCGAAGCCCTCCGCCTTGACCAGCGAGAAGAAGCGCTCCCGCGAGGACACGTCCATGGTGCGGGCGATGTCCGCGTAGCGAGCGGCCGCGCTGCTCGTGCGCTCCTCGACCGTGGGGGAGGAGGCGAGCAGCGTCGCCGCGGCCACCTGATCGATGTGGCGCATCGCGATGGCCGGCTCGCCGTAGCGGGCGAAGATGACCTCGCCCTGCTCGGTGAGCTTGAACCGGCCGTCGACGGAGTGCGGCGGCTGCGCGAGGATCGCCGAGTTCGCCGGGCCCCCGCCGCGTCCGAGCGCGCCGCCGCGTCCGTGGAAGAGGGTCAGCTCGATGTCGGCATCCCGCGCCCACTGGGCGATCTTCTCCTGCGCCTCGTAGAGCGCGAGGTTGGCGGCCACGGGGCCGACGTCCTTCGAGGAGTCGGAGTAGCCGAGCATGACCTCCAGCCGGTTGCCGGTCGCGGCCATGCGCGCACGGAACTCGGGGAACTCGACGGCCTCGGCGAGGATGCCGGGGGCGGCCTGCAGGTCGGCGAACGTCTCGAACAGCGGGACGACGTCGAGCACGGGGGCATCGTCGCCGAGCGCGTGCCGGGCGAGACGGTGTACGGCCGCCAGGTCGGAGGCCGCCTGCGTGAAGGAGACGACGTAGCGTCCGGCGGCGCGGAGCCCGCGATCGCGCTGGATCTCGGCGATGGCGCGGAAGACCTCCAGCACCTCCTCGGTCTGCGCGCTGACGGGCTCGCCGCTCTCGATCTCCGCAAGAGCCTTCGCGTGCACCTGCGAGTGCTGGCGCACCTCCAGCTCGGTGAGGTGGAACCCGTAGGTCTCCACCTGCCAGATCAGATGCTGGACGCCGCCGAAGGCGTGCCGACGGGCGCCGGCTTCCGCCAGCGATCCCTGCACGGCGCGGAGATCGGCGAGCAGCTCGTCCGGGCCGGAGTAGCGGAGCTCGTCGCCGCGCCGGGTCGCCGCGACCCGACGGGCGAGCACGAGGATCACCCGACGGTGCGGCTCGCCGGGGGAGCGGGTCGCCAGCTCGGCTGCCTCCCGTGGCTCCCTCGCGGCGTACGCCTCCCACAGTGCGATGACCTCGGAGCTCGGCGGCGTGTCCTCCGCGTCGAGGGTGAGCGTGCGGCCGATGCGCTCCAGGGCGCGCTCGAGTCCGCGCAGCACGTGATCCGAGGCGATCTGCGAGGCCTCGCGCGTCACGGATGCCGTGACAAAGGGGTTGCCGTCGCGGTCGCCGCCGACCCAGGAGCCGATGCGCACGAAGGCCGGCACGACGGGGGCGCTCGCGCCCGACTCCTCGCCGCGCAGCGCGTCGTCGATGGTGCGGTACACGTGGGGCACCGTCGTGAACAGCGTCTCGTCGAAGACGCCCATGACCGTGCGCACCTCGTCTGTGGGCGACGGCTTTTGCGCGCGCAGCGGAGCGGTGCGCCACAGGGTGTCGATCTCCTCCAGCATCCGGCGTCGCGCACGGTGCTCCTCGGCCCCGCCCGCGCTCGCCGCGTCGTGCTGGGTCAGCAGCTCCGACAGGCGTCGGATGCTCGACGACACCGCGCGGCGACGGGCCTCCGTGGGGTGGGCGGTGAAGACGGGGTGGAAGCGCAGGCCCTGCAGCCGGCGGCGCGCCTCGTCCTCGCCGACCTCGCTCTTCAGTCGCGCGTACGCGGTGGCGACGGTGTCGGCGGCATCCTCTCGGCCCGGCTGACCCGCGCGCTCGCGCAGCACGCGCACGCGCTGGTGCTCCTCGGCGAGGTTGACCAGGTGGAAGTAGCAGGTGAAGGCGCGGGCCACCTCGTCGGCGCGCTGCACCGTGAAGGACTCGGCGATCGCCGCCGCCCTGTCGAAGGCGTCAGGGGTCTCCTCGTCGTACGCCTGGATGGTGGCGAGGCGGAGGCGCTCGACATCTTCGAACAGGTCGTCGCCTCCGGCTTCGCGCAGCACCTGGCCGAGCAGCGCGCCCAGCATCCTCACGTCGGATCGCATGGCGTCCGGGATGCCGCGGCCTGCTTCGAACCGTCCGATGACGCGGATCGCTTCGGTGTTCGTGGGCTCGGGAAAAGACTGTGCGGGGGTCACCCTTCGAGAGTAGCCGGGAGCGGAAGGGTGCTCCGCCCGCATGACGCGTCGTAACGAACTCTTCATGAACGGCGCCGGTCCGATCGGTCTCCGCGTCTCGTGCGGCCGCTGCGGACGCGGCCGCACGTAGCATGGTGGGAATGCGCATCTCGGCGAACCCCCTCCGCGGTCAGCAGTTCCCCGCCGTCCTCCTGCTGATCGCAGCGGGCCTCGGGATCCTGCTCGCCAACCTGCCCACGCACGACGGGATCGCCGCCGTCCTGGACATCCACATCGCCGTGCCCGGCACCGCGCTCGATCTCTCCATCGCGCACTGGGTGTCGGACGGGCTGCTCGCCGTCTTCTTCCTCGTCGTCGCGATCGAGCTGCGACACGAGCTCACGCACGGCGAGCTCGACTCCCCGCGCAAGGCGCTCCAGCCCGCGATCGCCGCCACCGGAGGCGTGCTGGTCCCGATCATCGTCTACCTCCTGATCGCCGGCGACGCGAGCACCGCGTCGGGCTGGCCCGTGCCGACGGCGACCGACATCGCCTTCGCCCTCGGCGTCCTCGCGATGTTCGGTCGAGGACTGCCGTCGGGCGTGCGGGTGTTCCTCCTCGCCCTCGCGATCCTCGACGACATCATCGGCATCATCTTCATCGCGGTGCTGTTCGCGCACGATGTGCAGTGGCTGCTGCTCGTGCTCGCCGTGGTCGCGGTGGCCGCCTTCTGGGCGCTGAGCCGACTGCTGCACGCCACGGGGCATCCGGCGATCGCGCTGGCGATGGCTGCGGTCGGCATCGTGGCCTGGGGACTCGTCGCCGCGTCCGGCATCCACGCCACGATCGCCGGCGTGCTGCTGGGGCTCGTGATGGCCCCGATTCCTGCGGGGCGCGTGCGCCACGCCCTCGAGCCGACCGTGAACGGTGCGATTCTGCCGCTCTTCGCCTTCGTCGCGGCGTTCGTGGTGATCCCCGCGGTGTCTCCGACCGAACTGTCGCCGGCGTTCTGGGGCATCGTGATCGCGCTTCCCGTCGGCAAGATCGTGGGCATCTCCCTCTTCGGCTGGATCGCCATGCGCATCCGTCCGCGCGGCGCCGCGCCCGCTCTCCCGTTCGCCGACCTGCTCGCGGCCGGCGCGTTGGGCGGCATCGGCTTCACCGTGTCGCTGCTGCTCGCGAACCTCGCCTTCGCGGCGGACGACGGCATCCGCGATCAGGCGATCCTCGGCGTCCTCGTCGGCTCGCTCATCGCGCTCCTGCTCTCGGCGGTCGTGGTGTCCCTGCGCTCCGGCTGGTACCGTCGCGTGTCCGCCGCGTCCTCATGACCACGAAGGAGTCCGCATGACGACTGCCGACCAGGACCCGCTGCGCGAGGTCGCCGAGACCATGCGGGCCGTGCGCGAGCGGTGCGTGTGGTCGCAGCGGATCACCCACCGCGACCTCGTGCCGTACCTGATCGAGGAGTCGCACGAGGTGATCGACGCCGTCGAGAGCGGATCGCGCGCCGATCTCCGCGAGGAACTGGGCGACCTGCTCTGGCAGGTGCTGTTCCACTCGGCGATCGCCGCGCAGGACCCGGACGACCCCTTCGACGTGGACGACGTCGCCCGCACGCTCAACGAGAAGATGGTGCGACGGCATCCTCACGTCTTCGCCGGTGAGACGGCCGAGACGCCCGAGGAGGTGCTGGTGCACTGGAACGCCGCGAAGGCCGCGGAGAAGCGCACCAGGCGGAGCGTGCTCGACGGCATCCCGCGCGGCATGCCGGCTCTCGCGCTGGCGCAGAAGGTCGTCGGCCGCGCCGAGGGCGTCGGCGCCGTGGTGCCGGCGCCCGCACAGACCCCGGGGTCCGAGGCCGAGCTGGGCGACGCGCTCCTCTCGCTCGTCGCGTTGGCTCGCGACAGCGGGTGGGATGCCGAACGGGCGCTCCGCGAGCGCCTCCGAGTGCTCGAAGACGAGGTCCGCGCCGCCGAGTCCGACCGCTGAGTCGTCGAGTCGCTCCGCCGACCTGGAAAGATGGAGGCGTGGCTACTGTGAACCCGCCGCGCGGCATGCGCGACATCCTCCCCGCCGACAAGGCGCGCCGCGAGCGCGTCCTCTCCGTCATCCGCGACCGCTATCGCGCGCACGGCTTCGACGAGATCGAGACCCCGGCCCTCGAGGAGTACTCGCGTCTGCATGCGGGCATCGGCGGCGACAACGAGAAGCTCGCCTACAACGTCCTGCGCCGGGGACTCGATGCGGAGGCGATCCGCGAGGCGGCCGACGACACGGCGGCCCTCGCCGACCTCGGACTCCGCTACGACCTCACCGTTCCGCTCGCCCGCTTCTACGCGAGCAACCGCGGTCAGCTGCCCGGCGTCTTCCGCTCGATCCAGATCGGTCCTGTGTGGCGCGCCGAGCGTCCGCAGAAGGGCCGCTACCGCCAGTTCGTGCAGTGCGACATCGACATCATGGGCGACGAGTCCTCGCGGGCCGAGGCGGAGCTCATGGTGGCCTCGCTCGACGCGCTGGACGCGCTGGGGCTCGAGGGCGCGACCGTGCGCATCAACGACCGGCGGGTGCTCGACTGGATGCTGGAGACCTTCGGCTTCGGCGCCGACGAGCGTCCGGGGGTGCTGATCACGATCGACAAGCTCGACAAGATCGGTCCCGACGGCGTGGCCGCGGAGCTCCGCGAGCGCGGCGCCGCGCCGCAGGCGGTGGACGCCTTCGAAGCGTTCCTGCGGCGTCCGCAGACGATGGAGTACAACCCGTTCGGCGAGCGGCAGATCCGCAAGGCCCTCCCGGAGGACGCGCCGGAGGAGATCGTCGCACACCTCGTCGGCATCGGAGACGCCGTCGCCGCCGGCACCGGCCGCACCGACATCCCGCTCCTCTTCGATCCGTTCCTCGTCCGGGGCATGGGCTACTACACCGGCACGATCTTCGAGCTGGCGCACCCCTCCGTGGACTACTCGCTGGGCGGAGGCGGGCGCTACGACGGCATGATCGGGCGCTTCCTCGGACAGCAGGTCGCGGCCGTCGGGTTCTCGCTCGGCTTCGAGCGGCTCGTCGACCTCGTGACCGCCGACGCGGATGCCGCGGCGCGGGCCGTGGTGCTCATCCACGACGCCGACGTGCCGGTCGCGGAGCTCGTCGCGCACAAGGCCGCGCTCGTCGCCGACGGCGCGCGCGTGCGCCTGGAGCGCCGCACGAAGAACCTCAAGGCGCTGCTCGAGCGCTCGGCCGCCGACGGCTACACCGCCTTCGCGACCGTCGCCCCCGGTGCGGCGGAGCTGGAGCTCAAGCCGCTCAGCTGAGCGGGTGCAGGCGTTCGTCTCGTCGCTGCGCTCCTCGCTCGACGACCGGGTGACGCCGGTCGTCGAGCGAGCGGAGCGCGTCGACACGCTCGTCTCCTGCCACGACATCGGCCCCGCGGACGGTCTCGGGCCGCCCGTTCACCCGGCGTTCACGGCGGTCGGGTCGAATCATGGGGTGGGCCGCTATCGTCTCCTCGCCGCGCTCGGGATCGGTGCGACGGCATCCGTCTTCGGCATCCGCCTTCTGCTGACGAGGCAGGCGGCGATCGCCCGCCGCCGGATCGGCAAACCGCTCGGCGAGGAGTCGCTCGACGCGGACCGCGTCTGGCGTCGCGCGTTCGAGGGCGAGCCGATCGAGCTGCTGCTGCTCGGCGACTCCCTGGCCGCCGGTCTCGGCGCTGAGCGACGCAAGCAGACGCTCGGAGGCCGGCTCGCGAAGGGGCTGGCGGCGCGGATGCACCGTCCCGTCCGACTGCGCACGGTCGCGGTCGTCGGCGCGGAGTCGCCCGATCTCGCCGCCCAGCTCGACGCCGTGCCGGAGGGGTATCGGCCGCACGTCGCGGTGATCGTGGTCGGCGGCAACGACGTCACCCATCGCATCCCGACGTCCGTCTCGGCCCAGCACCTCGACGACGCGATCCGGAGACTCCGCGCCCAGGGTGCCGAGGTCGTCGTCGGCACCTGCCCGGACCTCGGCGCCCTGCGCGCGGTCCCGCAGCCGCTGCGCCGCCTCGCCGCGAGCATGTCCCGCCGTCTGGCGGAGGTGCAGGCGGAGACGGCGGCGCAGGCGGGGGCAGAGGCCGTCGACCTGCGCCGCGCGGTCGGACCGATGTTCCTCGACGAGCCGGAGGAGATGTTCAGCCTCGACCGGTTCCACCCCAGCGCTCTGGGCTACCGTCGGACGGCCGAGGCGCTGCTTCCCGCGCTGTGCCGTTCCGTCGAGCGGCTCACTCCGCCGGTGCGGCGCTGAACGACGCCGCCCACTCGGCGACGCGGCGCGCGCTCTCCTCCTCGGAGATGTCCTCCACCCGCGTCATCACCGACCAGCGCACGCCGAAGGGGTCGCGGATGCTCGCGAACCGGTCTCCCGACACGAAATCCGACGGCGCCTCGCGCACGACGGCCCCCGCGGCCACGGCGCGCTCGACGACCGCGTCGACGTCGGGCACGTACAGGCCCATCGAGTAGCAGTCGTCCTCCCCGGCCGGGGCGGGGACGAGGTGGTAGTCGGGGCTCGGCTCTCCCAGCTGCAGGTGCCCTGCGCCGAAGTCGAGGTCGGCGTGGGCGACCACCCCGCCGAACTCGGTCACGTCGATCACACGCGCGCCGAAGACGTCGCGGTAGAAGTCGATCGCATCCTTCGCCCCGGCGATCGCCAGGAAGGGGGTCAGCGAGGTCGCGCCGTGCGGGCGCCCGTCTGTCGTGTGCTCGCCGGTCGCGCCGGCAGGTGTGCTGTTCGTCATGGGGACAGCGTAGGAAGGGGATGATGCCGCGGGCTTGAACATCCGCGACAACCTCGACGGGTGCCGTGTCGGCGGCGGACCGTACGCTGGGGCGATGGTGAACCCCACGCGCGGCGTGCTCTATCCGGCGAGGCTGCCGCAGTTCCATCGGCTGCCTCCGACGGATGCCGCGCGCGAGCTCGTGGTGTGGTTCCGGGTCCCCGAGTGGGACGTCGAGCCGGGGCGGTCCTCACGGCAGGAGGTCGTCGGCTATCCGGCCCTCAACCTCGTGGTCGAGCCCGACGCCGTCACCCTCTCCGGCGCGACGACGCGCTCCTCGCACCGCGACCTCCGCGGCACGAGCTGGGCGGTCGGAGCCATGCTGCGGCCGGCCGCGGTCGCGGCGCTCGTCGACGATCCGTCGTCCCTGGTCGACGGGGAGCGGGTCCTCGACGAGCCGGAGCTGCGCGCCGCCGTCGTCGCGGCGATGTCGTCGGGGGAGGGGCATCGCGAGCGGGCGGTCGACGCGTTCTCCGCGTGGATCGCCGCACGCGTGGGAGAGCCGGGAGACGTGGCCCTGCAGGCGAACACCCTCGTCGACGTGCTCCTGGGCGAGAGCGCGGCGGCCTCGCCCGAGGAGGCGGCGACACGTCTCGCGGTGTCCGTGCGCACCCTGCAGCGTCTCGCGCACCGCTACGTCGGACTCTCTCCCGCGGCGATGATCCGCCGGAGGAGGCTGCAGGACGCCGCCGAACGGCTGCGGGTCGACCCCGGTGCGGATCTGGCAGCACTCGCCGCCGAGCTCGGATACGCCGATCACGCGCACCTCACCCGTGACTTCCGCAGCGTGCTCGGGATCGCCCCGCGCACGTACCGGGCCGATGCGGCGGACTGATCAGGCGCGGGCGAGCCGCAGACGCAGCATCCGGTAGCCGACGCCGACGAGCACGACGCCCGTGCCGATGAGCGAGGCCACGACCGGCAGGGAGTTCACGAGGACGAGGCAGCCCAGCGCGCCGGCGACCTGCAGCCAGCGCGGATAGCGTCGAGCCGCGCCGTGCTGCCGGAACGCGGCGGCGTTCGCGATCAGGTAGTACAGGAGCACCCCGAACGAGGAGAAGCCGATCGCCCCGCGGAGGTCGGCGACGAGCACGATGACGATCACGACCGCCCCGACGACGATCTCCGCCCGCCGGGGGACGTGCCACCGCTCGTCGACCGCTGACAGGAATCGCGGCAGGTCCGACTCCCTGGCCATCGCGAGGGTGGTGCGCCCGACGCCGGTGAGGAGCGCGAGGAGCGCGCCGAGGGAGGCCGTCGCCGCGGCGACCCGCACGAGCGGCACCGCGCCGTCCCAGCCGGACCGGGAGACGATCTCCGCGAGCGGGGCGGCCGTCGTCGCGGCATCCGCTCCGAGCACCAGCAGCGTCACGACGGCGACCAGTGCGTAGACGAGCACGGCTCCGCCGAGGGCGAGCACGATGGCGCGGGGGATCGTGCGAGCCGGGTCGACGACCTCCTCGCCCATGGTCGCGATGCGCGCGTACCCTGCGAAGGCGAAGAACAGCAGCCCGGCTCCCTGCAGCACCCCGTACGCGGTCGCGTCGGGGAGCGGAACGGGGGCGGCTGTCGGTGCGGACGAGAACCCGGCCGCGACGACGACGGCGAGGCCGAGCAGCGAGACGACGACGAGGATGCGGGTGACCAGGGCCGTCCGGGTGATGCCGAGGCAGTTCACCGCGCACAGGGCGGCGACGGCGAGGACGGCGACGGGCACCCGCCAGCCCTCCGGAGCCGCGTACGCCGCGAACGTCATCGCCATCGCCGCGCAGCTCGCGATCTTGCCGATCACGAAGCCCCAGCCGGCGATGAAGCCCCACCACGGACCGATCTCGGCGCGCGCGTACGCGTACGTCCCGCCGGCGACAGGGTGCGCGGCGGCGAGCTGGGCGGATGCCGTGGCGTTGCAGAACGCGACGAACGCGGCGATCGCGAGCGCGATGAGCAGCCCGCCCCCGGCGGCCGCGGATGCCGGTCCCCACACCGAGAAGACACCGGCGCCGATCATCGATCCGAGGCCGATGGCGACGGCGTCGCGGAGGGTCAGGCGGCGGGCGAGGGGCACTCCGTCATCGTGCCACGGACCGGTGAACGATCGGTGTCCTCCTCGACGACGAGGGGGAGGGAGAGGACGGCGGGGGAGTCTCCGCCGAGCGCGAGCGTCTGCGTGCTCGGGACGAGTCGCGAGTGATCGCGCACGGGGTCGTCGGTGCCCGGGTTGCGCAGGTGCAGGGGGTGGGCGCCCGACGAGACCTGCACGCGCAGGCGATGCCCCGCGGCGAAACGGTGCGCGAGAGGGGCGAGGGGCAGTCGGATGCGCCGTGGCTCACCCGCCGCCGTCCCGGAGTCGGACTCCGGGGCGAGCCGGACGTAGCCGTCGGTGATCGCCAGCGATGCGCCCTTCGCGTCGACCTCGCACAGTCGCACGAAGAGGTCGGCTCGCGGATTCGACGATGACAGCGTCAGCTCGATCGACGGCTCTCCGATCACGGTGAGCGGCTCGGCGAGGAGCTCGCCGGTGAAGACCAGCACATCGTCGCGGGCCTCGCGTCGACGCTGCTCGCGACGGCCGGCCCCGAACGGGTTGAGCGTGCGACCACCGGCGTCCGGAGTCGGATCGGACGGGTCGTAGCGGTACGACATCGTGGTCGGAGCCCGGGTCGCGTCGGCGGCGGAGAGCCCGCCGTCTCCGGTCAGCTCGAGCCGCTGCGGTGAGCTGTCCGGGGGCCAGGAGGCGAGCTCGCGCCATCCGCCGCCCCCGCTGATCTCCACCCGGGCTCCCGTGGTCGTTCCCGTGCCCTCGAACTGGCGCAGCGCCTCGCGCACCCCGAGCACAGTGGTCTCCGGTGCACCGTGGATCCAGTCGCCCACGACGAGTCGGACAGGGACCCCGGCCTCCGTCAGCGCCGCATGGTCGTGCAGCTGGCCGACGAGGAAGAGATCCTGCCACCCGGCCATCAGCGTGACCGGCGGCACCGTCTGCGGGTCCGAGGCGAAGTGCATCGGCTCCCACCACGGGTCGCCGGCGTCGCTGTGCTCGACCCAGTCGCGGAAGAACGGCGGGTCCTCGCCGAGAGCGACGCGGACCGCATCGCTCGGTGGCGCGGTGAGCGCACCGCGCACGAAGGCCCTCCGCGCGCGCAGCAGCGCCCAGAGGCGCGCGAACAGGGGGCGCTCCTGGATGCCGAGGGCATAGGCCCAGGTGAGCGGCGTGTCGATCGAGAATCCGCCTCCGGGGTAGAGGATCGCGTCGTCGAAGCGTCGTGCCGAGACGGCGATGCCCATGGCGTCGGGGCGGAGGTCTCCATCGCAGTACGCCCACTGGGTCACGCCGAAGTAGCTGCCGCCCCAGGAGTGCACGCGCCCTGTCGACCAGGGCTGCGCGCGCAGCCACCGCATCGTGGCCTGGCCGTCGGCGACCTCGTCGTGCAGGGGGGTGAAGCGGCCCCCGGAGCCGAAGGTGCCCCGGCAGCTCTGGACCACGACGTGGTGCCCGCGCTCGGCGATGAAGCGGGCGACCCCTGCGGCGCCGTCCCGGCCGTAGGGCGTGCGGATGAGCAGCGTCTGATCGCCGGCGCCGTCGGCCCACCAGTGGTCGGTGAGGAGCTCGACCCCGTCGTCGGCGGCGACCGGGATGCCGATGTCGCGATGCACGTCGGGGTGCGTCGCTGGCGGCATGTCCGAGGCCGCACGGAGGCGGCGGTACTCGTTGCGTGCCGCACGCGGCATCCGCCGGGGCCCGCTCATCGCACCGCCTTCACCCGGGTGACCGCGAAGGCGGCGAGGAGCGCCATCGCGACGGCGCCGACATAGAGCGCCACGAAGTTCTCCCCGGTGGGGGAGCCGATGCGCGTCACGAAGAAACCGAACACGGGCACGAGGATACCGGGGAGCAGGTAGGCGAGCGCGACGATGCCGAGGTCCTTGCCCGCGTCCTCCGTCGACGGCAGGCACTCCGTCATGAGGGCGACGTCGGCTGCGATGTATGCGCCCTGCCCCGCGCCGACGATCGCGATGCCGATGAGGAAGAACGCGATGTCTCCGAACGAGACGGCGAACACGAGGCCCACCGCGCTGGTCAGGGCGCCGATCACCACCGTCGGCTTGCGCCGACCCGTGCGATCGGAGATCACGCCGAACACGAACGCCATCACGAGGTTCATGAGGGTGAAGGCGGCCGTCGCCTGGGTCTGCACGCCCGCGATCTCGGCGGGGTCGTCCAGGCCGAAACGGCTGGAGATCGTGAGGTAGAGGTAGCTCGTCACCGACACGATCGACGCGGTCATGAAGAAGCGGCAGACCCAGGCCCACGCGAAGTCCGGGTAGCGACGCGGACTCAGCCAGAACGTCTCCCGCACGCCGCGCCAGTCCATCGGCGGGGCGGGAACGGTGCGGTGCAGGTCGCGGAGAGCGAAGAACAGCGCGATCGCGAGCACGGACGCGAGTCCACCCGGGATCAGGAACATGCCGACCTGGCCGGTGCCGGCGACCGCTCCGGCCAGCGCGACGCCGCCGAGGATGCCGATCGTCGTCGCGGCCCCGGTGACCGCCGACATGATCGCACGGATCCGGCGGCGGATCTGATCGGCGAACAGGGTGTGCACGGTCATGGACACGGCGCCCCAGCCGATGAGCACGAGGACGACCCCGAGGCCCAGCAGGAACAGCGAGGTCGCGAAGGCCTGGACGACGTAGCCGACGGCCGCGACGAGCACGCCGTAGAGGATCCACGGGCGGCGGATGCCGAGCCGCGACATGGAGCGGTCGCTGAGGCGTCCGAAGATCGGGGTCGTGACGAGGATCGCCGCGCCGCCGACAGTCAGCACGATGCTGAGGTCGCCCGTCGCCTGGTCGGGATTCCACTCCTTCAGCAGCTGCGGCACGGCGACGCCGGCCACGCCCTGGGCGATGCCGGTCGCGAGCCAGGTGAGCACGAAGGCGATCCAGAACCAGAGGGTCTGGCGCTCGCCGGGGATGGCGTCCTCCGCGAGCGGGGGGACGGGAGGGGAGGGGAACACGGGGTCGACTGCGTGGGTGGACATCATCGTCTCCAGAGCGGGTGAGGGGTCGGGTCAGGTCGGGTCAGGTCGGTTCAGGGTCGGGCGGTGGTTGAGACGGAGAGCGGGGCGTAGGCGGCGGCGAGTTCGGCGGTGAGCGCATCTCGCCAGTCGCGTGCTCCCTGCCATCGGGTGACACCGGGGGAGCCGTGCACATGCCCCTCGCCGACACGGAGGGTGACGGGGACCCCGGCGGCGCGCAGCGCCTCCGCATAGGCGACGGCGCCGTCTCGGAGCGGGTCGAACTCCGCGACGAGGATCAGCGCAGGGGGCAGGTCCCGATGGTCGGCCGCTTCGAGGGGGGAGGCCTCGGCGAGGGGCGCCCCGGCGCGGTAGACGTCGGCGAGGACCTCTGCGCCCTCCATCCCCGAGGCGCGGCGGTATCTCGTGAAGGAGCCGCCGGTCGGCCGCAGGGTGGCCGGCAGCACCTCCAGGGTCTGGTGGTGCAGCGCGCGCCCTGCGTCCCGTTCACACAGCGCCGTCGATGCGGCGATCGTCGCTCCCGCCGAGTTGCCGCCGATGCCGAGCCGGGAGGGGGCGATGCCGAGTTCGTCGGTGCGGAGGCGCAGATCGGCGAGCGCGGCGACCGCATCCTCCACCGCGGCCGGGAACGGATGCTCGGGCGCGAGGCGGTACTCGAGCGAGATGAGCTGCACTCCCGAGCGGAGAGCGCGGTCGGCGCAGAGCCGTTCGTTGACGATCTCGTCGATGGTTCCGCCCACCCAGCCGCCGCCGTGCAGCCAGAGCACGGTCGGCAGGAGTCCGCTCGCGCTCTCCGGGCGGAACCGGCGTGCACGGAGGAGTCCGTCGCCGCCGGCCACCACCGTCTCGTCGACGCGCACGCCGTCTCCGGCGGGTTCGGTGAACTCCAGCGCGAGCAGGTCGCTGAGCTCCCACGCGGCGAGGCGTCGCGCGGCGGGGTCGTCCGAGTCGATGCCGGGGATCGCGGCGGAGAGCTCCTCGGCGCGACGGATCCACTCTCGGACGGGGGCCGCGAGCGGAGGGATGCCGTGTTCGGATCCGGTCATGCGCGCCCCCGATCGTGCAGGGTGCGCAGCTCGCCGACGAGGATGCGGTGCGCAGCATCCGCCGCCGGCACGTACCCCGTGGACCCCAGGGATCCGTGGGTCTGTCCGATGAACCGGATCGCCGTCACCGGGACGTCGGCTGCGGAGAGCGCACGCGCGTAGGCCTCTCCGTCACCGCGGAGCGGATCCAGCTCCGAGGTCAGGATGAGCGCGGGCGGGAGGCCCTCGTGGCTGTCGGCGAGCAGCGGGGACGCGTACGGGTGGCGGGCCAGTGCGCGGTCGTCGCCGACGTACTGCCGCACGAGGGCCTGTCCGGCCGTGCGCACGATCACGCCCGGCATCCCCGCGCTGATGCCGCGCATGTCCGCGTGGCCGATCGTGAGGTCGAGCGCCGGATTCTCCAGCACCTGCATCGCGATCGGCCTGTTCTCGCGGTCGCGGTTCATGAGGGTCACGGCTGCCGCGAGGTCGCCGCCGGACGACGCGCCGCCCACCGCGAGACGGTCCCGCGACCCGCCCAGGTCCTCGGCGTGCGCGTACGCCCATTCGAAGGCGCTCCAGCACTGCTCGGGCTGCGCGGGGAAGCGCTGCTCCGGCGCGTGGGAGTAGTCCGCCGCCACGATGATGATCCCGGCATCCCGTGCTCGCTGGCGGAACCGTGCGTCCCACGACACCCAGTCGATGCCGGCGATCGTGAAGCCGCCGCCGTAGAAGTAGACGAGGATCGGCAGCCCCGCACCCCGGGTCGCGGGCACGGCGCCCGGCCAGTACACGCGAACCCGCACGTCGGGGTGCTCGTCCACGGGGACGGTGCTGTCCTCCGTCGCCACGGCGATCGGCTCGATCCCCAGCGCCGCGCTCACCGCCGTGTCGTTCTCCTGGGCGACCCGTCGGCGCCCGGAGGGATCGGCCGGTTCGGGCGCGAGCAGGGGAGCGATCCTCTTCTCGTACGCGGCGACGGCGCTGTCGAGCGTCGGTCTGCGGTAGCGGGGGCTTCTCGGCATCGGTCATCTCCTTCGACGGCTGCGGACTAGTCTGAGGAATCGAAGAACTTCGATGAAGTGCGGAGGCCGGAACATGCGCGCACGCCCTGGACGGGTCACGATCTACGACGTCGCCGAGCGGGCCGGCGTGAGCATCTCGACCGTGTCGCTCGCCGTCAGCGCCCCGCACCGGGTGCGTCCGGAGACCAGGGAGCGGATCGTCGCGGCCGCCACCGCCCTCGGCTATCGGATGACGGCCGGGCGCCGGGTGGGTGCCGCCCGGATCGCCGTCGCCGCGCCGTTCACGACCTATCCCTCGTATCTGCGCCGGCTGTCCGGCATGCTGCGGCGGGCCAGGGATGCCGCGGTCGACATCATCCCGTACGACCTCGACTCCGCGGCATCCGCCGACGAGCCGCTGCTCGACGTCCTGCCCACCCGCACCGACGTGTCGGGGCTCGTGGTGATGGGGGTGCCGCTCGGAGGGGCGGCGAGGCGTGCGAGTCGCGCGGCGCGCATCCCCGTCGTGTACGTCGACGTCGTCCCCACACGCGCCGATGTCGGCGGACCGGTCGTGCTCGTGGACGACCGCGACGGTGGCGCGCAGATCGGCCGTCACCTCGCGGAGCTCGGCCATCGCCGGGTCCTGTTCGTGCACGAGCCGCAGCGGTCCGAGGCCTACGTCTCGGCGGGGATGCTGCGCATCGACGGCCTCGAAGAGCACGTGGCGGTCACCAGGCTCGCCTTCTCCGACCCGGCATCGATCGACGACCGCGTCTTCCGGGCGGCGCTCGCCGCCGATGCCACGGCGATCGTCGCGAACCACGACCAGTTCGCCGCTGCGATCCTGAGCGCGCAGCGCGCACGGCCGGAGCGCGACCGCCTGGCGGTGGTCGGCTACGACGACGGCGAGGTGGCCGCGGCGCTCGGGCTGACGACCGTGCGGCAGCCGTTCGAGGAGAGCGGGCGGACGGCGCTCGAGCTGGTGCTCGGGCTCGTCTCGGGCGCGACCGCGTCGCATGAGACCGTGCGGCTGGCTCCGACGCTGGTGGCCCGCGCCTCCACGCTGGTCCCTGCGGCGTCGGCGGCGGGCGAGGGCGTCAGGAACGCGCCGCGGTGACCCGCTTCTTCTCGCGGATGTAGACCTCGCGGCGGACCCTCGCCACGACGTCGCCCTCGCGGTCGGTGATGACGGTCTCGAACCACTCGAGCACCTTCGCTCCGCCCTTCGCCTTCTCGCGGATCTCCTCCGCCTGCTCCCTCGACACCTCGAACTCGGCGGTGAGCACACCGCGACCCGGCTTGAGGAACTCGATCTCGCCGCGGGTGTCCCACACGACGTAGTCGCGGCCGAGCTGGTGCATCACGAGCATGAAGAAGTACGGGTCGGTCATCGCCGACATCGACCCGCCGAACGCGGTCTTGACGTAGTTGCGGGTGAACACGTTCACGTGCAGCTCGACCGTGGCGTGCGTCCAGTCCTCGCTGAATCGACGGATGCGGATGCCGCTGAAGAGGTTCGGGATCCACAGGCTCATGCCCAGTGCGAGACGGCGAGGAGTGATGCGCATGACGTCAGTCTGGACGAGGGTCCGAGTCGGCACAAAGCTCTCTGGAGGGTTGCCACAGTTGTTCTAGTTCTCCTAGAATTACTAGAACACGGTAGAGGGAGGTGAGAGATGCTGCTCAGAGTCGATGCCGACAGCGCGCGGCCCCTGTACGACCAGGTCGCGGCATCGATCCGCGCCGACATCCTCGCCGGCGCCCTCGCCCCCGGTGATCGCCTGCCGCCGGCGCGCGATGTGGCGGGTGCGCTGGAGATCAACCAGCACACGGTCCTCCACGCCTACCAGCGGCTGCGCGACGAGGGCCTCATCGATCTCCGCCGTGGCCGGGGCGCCGTGATCGCCGCGTCCGCCGCCCCGCTCGCCGAACTCGCCCACGACATCGACGTCCTCGTGCGCAAGGCCGCCGCACTCGGTGTCTCCGCCGAGACGCTCGCCGGCATCGTGCACTCGCACCGCGGTGATCGCTCCGATCATCGCACTCCCGAGGAGAACCAGGAGGTCTCGCCATGACCACCCACGACCTGACCCGCACGCCCCCGTCGCTGCTCCGGCGCGCGCGGCTGACGTTCTTCCTCGTCGCCGTGATCGTTCCCCTCGTGCTGACTGCTGCCGCGGCTGTCGTGGTGATCGCGTGGCTGCCCTCGCTGCCCGACCCGGTCGTGACGCACTGGGGGGTCAGCGGCGCGGACGGGTTCGGCCCTCCGACGACGTACCTCTGGCTGCTGCTCGGGATCGGACTCGTGCTGCCCGTGCTCATGGCAGTGACGACGCTCTCCGCCGTCGGGGCGCACTGGGGCGGCGCCGCCCGGCTGATGGGTGCGCTCGCCGCAGGCATGGCCGCGTTCGCCGCCGGCATGAGCCTCGGCTCGCTCGGAATGCAGCGCGGCCTCGCCGATGCGGGCGAGACACCGGGCGTCGGGGGAGTCATGGCTCTGTCCTTCGCCGCGCTGCTCGTCGTCGGTGCGGTCGCTTGGGCGGTGCAGCCCCGCGTGCGCGCCGAGCAGGGACGCACGCTCGAGCCCCGCCACGCTGTGCACGTCGCAGACGGGGAGCGGGTCGTGTGGCTCGGCACGGCCTCGATGCCGCGCCTCGCGCTCATCGCCGTCTCCGTGCTGCTGCTCGGCATCGCCGGACTCGCCGCGTTCATGCTCGGCACGGGTGTCGACGGCGGGTGGGTGGTCGCGCTCTCGCTGGTCGTCATCGTGATCGCGATGGCCACAGCCACCGCCTTCCGCGTGCGGGTCACGCCGGAGGGGTTCTCCGCCAGGGCGCTCGTCGGCTGGCCGCGGATCAGCATCCCCCTCCGAGAGATCGAGTCGGCCCGCGCCGTCGACATCTCGCCCTTCGGCGAGTTCGGCGGCTGGGGCTGGCGCATCGCGGTGGACGGCAGGACGGGCATCGTCATGCGCCGCGGGGCGGCCATCGAGATCAGCCGACGCGACAAGCGGCCGTTCATCGTCACGATCGACGGCGCCGAGGAAGCCGCGGCGCTGCTGCAGGCCTACGTCGAACGGGGAGCCGCGACGCCGCGAGGCGACAGAACAGGAGACACGGCATCATGACCGATCGGATCGCACCTCGGGCTGGCCGCGTGCCGTGGGCAGCCGTCATCGCCTTCACCGTCCTGGCCTGTGCGCTGGCCTGGCTGGTGTGCCTGCCGCTGTGGCTCGGCGACGGACTAGCCGAGCCCCTCTCCGGAGTGCTGCTCCCGGTGATGATGCTCACCCCGACCATCGCCGCTCTCATCGTCGTGTTCGCGATGCGCGTGCCGCCGAGAGGCGGACGGCTGCGGTTCCTCGGCCTCTGGCCTCTGCGACCGGCGAAGCGCGTCGTCTGGCTCATCGTGCTCGGCTGGCTCGCCCCGCCGATCATCGTGGCCCTCAGCATCCTGCTCTCCGCGGCGCTCGGCGTCGTCCAGCTCGACTTCGCGTTCTCCGGGTTCGCCGCGCAGCTCGAGAGCGCTCTGCCGCCGGGGACGCCGCTGCCTCCGGTCGGGGTGGTCGTCGCCGCGCAGATCGCCATGATCCCTGTCGGCGCCATCCTGAACAGCGTCTTCGCGTTCGGTGAGGAGCTCGGCTGGCGCGGATGGCTGGTGCCGGCGCTCCGGCCGATGGGAACCTGGCCCGCGCTCCTGCTGAGCGGCGCGATCTGGGGTCTCTGGCACAGCCCGGTCATCCTGCTCGGTTACAACTTCGGCCGCACGGACGTCACCGGGGTCCTCTTCATGGTCGGGGGCTGCGTGGCCTGGGGCATCCTGCTCGGCTGGCTGCGGTTGCGCTCGGCCTCGGTCTGGCCCGCCGTCATCGCCCACGGCTCTCTCAACGCCGCTGCCGGACTCATCGTGCTCGTCGCGGCGACTCAGCCCGACATGGCGCTGGCCGGTCCGCTCGGCGTCGCGGGATGGATCGTCGTCGCGGTGATCGTCGCGGTGCTCGCGCTCACTGGGCAGTTCCGCCTGCAGCCGGAGCTCGCCGCTCCCGCGCGTCCCGCCGAGGCCTCGCCGCCGCTGCCGGACGCCCCTTGACCGGACTCGCGGCGCGGGGTTGGCTGAAGGCATGGACTCCACACCCTCGGCCTGGGCCGCTGCCGATGTCTTCCTCGCCGACACCCTGGTCGGTCATGATCCCGGCCTGGACGCGGCGCTGGACGCTCAGCACGCGGCGGGCCTCCCCGAGATCGAGGTCGCACCGGTCAGCGGCAAGCTGCTGAATCTGCTCGCACGCATGAGCGGAGCGAGGCGCGTGCTCGAGATCGGCACCCTCGGCGGGTACTCCACGATCTGGCTGGCGCGAGCGGTCGGCGCGGAGGGGCGCGTCGTGACGATCGAGGCCGAGGCGGACAACGCCGCCGTCGCCAGGGCAAGCATCGACGCCGCGGGGGTCGGCGAGCGCGTGGACATCCGCATCGGCAGGGGCGTCGACGTGCTGCCCACCCTCGTCGGCGGCTTCGACCTCGTGTTCATCGACGCCGACAAGGAGTCGAACACGATCTACCTCGACTGGGCCGCGAGGCTCGGCCACCCCGGAACCGTGATCGTGCTCGACAACATCGGGCGCGAGGGCGAGATCGTCCGCGAGGACGCGACCGATCCGAAGGTCGTCGGAACGCGGGAGGGACTGCGGATGCTGGGGGAGGACCCCCGGTTCGACGCGACCGCGCTGCAGACGGTCGGCGTCAAGGGCTGGGACGGGGTGGCCATCGCTCTCGTGCGGTGACTTTCGGCACGGCTAGACTGGCCACGGATCGACGTCGCTCCACCACAAACCCCTTTTCTGAACAAGGAGCACTTCTGTGGCACTGATCGAGGCTGTAGGCGCACGCGAGATTCTCGACTCGCGCGGAAACCCGACCGTCGAGGTGGAGGTGCTCCTCGACGACGGCGTCGTCCAGCGGGCGGCTGTCCCCTCGGGCGCATCCACCGGCGCGTTCGAGGCGTACGAGCTCCGCGACGGCGACAAGTCCCGCTACGGGGGCAAGGGCGTCCTGAAGGCCGTTTCCGCCGTCATCGACGAGCTGGGCCCGGCCATCGAGGGCGTCGAGGCGAGCGAGCAGCGCATCGTCGACGAGATCCTCAACGAGACCGACGGCACCGAGAACAAGCAGCGCACCGGCGCGAACGCGATTCTCGGCGTGAGCCTCGCGGTCGCCAAGGCCGCGGCCGACTCCGCCGACCTGCCGCTGTTCCGCTACCTGGGCGGCCCGAACGCGCACGTGCTGCCCGTTCCGCTGTTCAACGTCATCAACGGCGGCGAGCACGCCGACAACGGCATCGACATGCAGGAGTTCTTCCTCGCCCCGATCGGCGCCGAGACCTACTCCGAGTCGCTGCGCTGGGGCGTCGAGACCTACCACGTGCTCCGCAGTGAGCTGAAGGCCGCTGGCTACGCGACCGGCCTCGGCGACGAGGGCGGCTTCGCCCCCGACCTCCCCAGCAACCGCGAGGGCCTCGAGTTCCTCATCAAGGCGATCGAGAAGGCCGGCTTCACCCCGGGCAAGGACATCGCCCTCGGCCTCGACGTGGCCGCCACGGAGTTCTTCTCCGACGGCGTCTACCGTCTCGACAACAAGGACTGGACCGGCCCCGAGCTGATCGAGTACTACCAGGGCCTGGTCAACGACTTCCCGATCGTCACGATCGAGGATGCTCTCGCCGAGGACGACTGGGACAACTGGAAGCTCCTCACCGACGCGCTCGGCTCGAAGGTGCAGCTGGTCGGCGACGACCTGTTCGTCACCAACCCGCAGCGCCTCGCCGACGGCATCAAGCGCGGCGTCGCCAACTCGCTGCTCGTCAAGGTGAACCAGATCGGCACCCTGACCGAGACGTTCGACGCGGTCAGCCTCGCGCAGCGCTCCGGCTACACGGCGATGCTCTCGCACCGCTCCGGCGAGACCGAGGACACCACGATCGCCGACCTCGCGGTCGCCACGAACGCCGGTCAGATCAAGACGGGTGCGCCTGCTCGCTCCGAGCGCGTCGCGAAGTACAATCAGCTTCTGCGCATCGAAGAGGAGCTCGGCGACGCCGCGGTCTTCGCGGGTCGCTCGGCGTTCCCGCGGTTCTCGGCCTGATCGGCTGACGCGCACGCACGATTGACCGTGCCGCCCTGAGGCGGCAGACGAGAGGGGGAGCCTTGGCGAGACGTCCGGCTCCCCCTTCTCCGTCTCCGCGGCCGTCGACCTCCGCGCCGCGGACGGCACCAAGCCCTCGGAAGAGGCCCTCCGCGCGGACCTCTTCCTCGACAGGGGGCGCAGCAGGTCGCAGCGTCGACGTCAGGGAATGGGCCTCCGGCATCCGGCTGTCCGCCTTCTCGGTGATCATGCTCTCCCTGGTCGTCCTCGGCGCCTGGGTGCTCGTGCCGACTCTCGGCACCTTCATCGATCAGCGTCAGAAGATCGCCGCCCTGGAGTCGTCGATCCAGGTCTCGCAGGAGAAGATCTCCTCTCTCGAGGCGGAGCGCGATCGCTGGACCGACCCGGCCTACATCACCACGCAGGCCCGAGAGCGGCTGTACTACGTCAAGCCGGGCGAGATCGTGTACCTCATCGACAACGACCTCGACCCCGCGGCGCTGCCACAGGAGCAGAAGCCGGTGAGCGACACGCTCGAGGAGGATCCGGCCGACTGGATGCCGCAGATGCTGCGCACCCTGACAGCCGCCGGACTCAGCCAGACGGCCGTCCCCGCGCAGTGACGCGCCCGGAGCAGGTAGCTCCGAGCATCCTCCCGGCGGCCTCCCCTACGCTGGTGGGGTGACCACCCCGCCGTTCCCCGCACCCACGCCCGCTGAGCTCGCCGTGGTGTCCGCACAGCTGGGACGCCCCGCGCGCGGCGTCGTCGGCATCGCCGCCCGCTGCGCGTGCGGCAACCCGACCGTGGTCGCCACCACTCCGCGGCTGCCGGACGGCACCCCGTTCCCCACGTTCTACTATCTGACGCACCCCGCGGCGACCGCCGCGATGTCGACGCTCGAGGCCACGCAGGTGATGCCGGAGCTCGCAGCGCTCCTCGCCGAAGACGACGACATCGCCGCCGCGTATCTGACGGCGCACCAGGCGTATCTCGCCGATCGCGCGCAGTTCGGCGACGTGCCCGAGATCGACGGCATCTCCGCCGGCGGAATGCCCACGAGGGTCAAGTGCCTCCACGCGCTCGCGGGTCACGCTCTCGCGGCGGGCCCCGGCGTGAACCCCATCGGCGACGAGGCGCTCGCCCGCTCGACCTGGTCTCCGCAGAACTGCCGGTGCGACGACCCTGGGGCCGCTGTGCGCGAGGAACCCGTGGCATGAGCCGACGCCGGATGCTGCGCAGCGCCGTCGCGGTGGCGGTGATCGCGGCATCCGTCCTGCTCGCCGGAGCGGCGGCGACGCCCGCGCCCGTTCCCGACGACCCCTCGGATCCCGTACGGGCGACCGAGTACTGGCTCGACGGCGCCCGCATCCGCGAGGCCTGGCAGACGACCCGCGGCGCCGGCGCGACGATCGCGGTGATCGACACCGGCATCGGCAAGGTCCCCGGCATCTTCGACGGCGCCGTCGCGGGCGGCACCGACGTGTCGGGCAGCGGGACCCCGGACGGACGGACCCCGATCGGCGCGATCGACGGCAACCACGGGTCCTGGGTCGCCTCCCTCGCCGCAGGTCGCGGAGCCCCCGACGGAAAGGGCATGATCGGCGTCGCGCCCGAGGCGAAGCTCCTCTCGATCTCCGTCGGCTTCGGCGCATCGGCATCCGTCCCGTTCACCGAGCAGGTCGCCAAGGCCATGCGCTGGGCGGTCGACAACGGGGCCGACGTGATCAACCTCTCGTTCACGACGAACACGCTGGACTGGGACCGGAGCTGGGACGACGCGTTCCTCTACGCGTTCGAGCACGATGTGGTGGTGGTCGTCGCCGCGGGCAACCGGGGGAGCGGCACCAACATCATCGGCGCACCCGCGACCATCCCGGGGGTGCTGACGGTCGGCGGCGTCGACCAGAC
This sequence comes from Microbacterium sp. NPDC012755, assembly GCF_042901325.1. Classification (NCBI taxonomy): domain Bacteria; kingdom Bacillati; phylum Actinomycetota; class Actinomycetes; order Micrococcales; family Microbacteriaceae; genus Microbacterium; species Microbacterium sp. NPDC012755. The sequence continues at coordinate 2,415,087 of NZ_JBIBCT010000001.1, forward strand.
CGGCTCGGCGAGCGTCGAGGCGTCGACCCAGGGCATCACGATCGGCGTCGCCGCGCCCAGCGAGGGCCTGATCGGCATGTCGGCGGACGGCACGCTCGCCTCGTGGAGCGGCACCAGCGGCGCCGCTCCGATCGTCGCCGGCGTCGCCGCGCTCGTCCGGTCCGCGCATCCCGACATGTCCGCGGCCAACGTCATCAACCGCATCATCAAGACGGCGGTTCCCGCTCCCGGCATGACGAAGGCTCCCGACCCCCTCTACGGATACGGACTCCTGAACGCCGAGGGCGCGGTCACCGCCGATGTCCCCTCCGTCACGGAGAACCCCATGGGCGACCTCGCCGGATGGGTCAAGCTGTTCCGCCGCGCGCAGACCCAGCCCGCCCCGGTTCCCACCTCCACACCGGTCGCCGTGCCGCCTCTTCCGGCGGCGGATTCGCCGACGGAACCGGGTTCTCCGCTGCTTCCCAGCGCCGATTCACTGCGCTACGGTACCCTGCCGCTCGTCGCGCTCACAGTCCCTGGTATCCTGATAGCGCTTGGCGTCACCGCAGCTGCCCGGCGCATCCGATCGGCGCGCGCTCGCACGCCACATTCCTGACTCCGAGGAGTTGTCCCCCTGTGCCTCAGAACAGCACTGTGCCCAAGATTCTGATCGTCGGCGGCGGCTACGCAGGCTTCTACACGGCGTGGAAGCTGGAGAAGCACCTTCGCAAGGGCGAAGCCGACGTGACCATGGTCGACCCGCTGCCGTACATGACGTACCAGCCGTTCCTCCCCGAGGTCGCCGCGGGCTCGATCGAGGCACGCCACTCGGTCGTGGCTCACCGTCGTCACCTGAAGCGCACGAACGTCCTCACCGCCAAGGTGACGAACATCGACCACGCCAACAAGGTCGCCACGATCACCCCGCCGCTCGGCGAGCCGTACGAGTTCGCGTACGACCAGATCGTCGTCACCGCTGGCGCCGTGTCGCGCACGTTCCCGATCCCCGGCATCGCCGACAACGCGATCGGCCTCAAGACGATCGAAGAGGCCGTCGCGATCCGCGACCGCGTGATGTCCAACTTCGACAAGGCCGCGTCGCTGCCCGCAGGGCCCGAGCGCGACCGTCTCCTCACGGTCGTCGTCGTCGGCGGCGGCTTCGCCGGCATCGAGGTGTTCGCAGAGCTCCGTTCGCTGGCCTCGTCCCTGGTGGGCAAGTACCCGCAGCTGAGCTTCGACGACACGCACTTCCACCTCATCGAGGCGATGGGCCGCATCATGCCCGAGGTCTCGCTGCAGACGAGCGAGTGGGTGCTCAAGGACCTCGCCAAGCGCGGTGCCAACGTGCACCTCGACACGCAGCTCACGAGCGCGGTCGACGGCAACGTCGAGCTCTCGACGGGCGAGGTCATCCCGACCGACGTCATCGTCTGGACCGCCGGCGTCATGGCCAACCCGACCGTCGTGCGCGGCGGAGACCTTCCGGTCGAGGAGCGCGGTCGCATCCAGACCCGCGCCGATCTGCGCGTCGGAACCCCGGAGGCCTTCGTCGAAGGCGCCTGGGCCGCCGGTGACGTCTCGGCCGTTCCCGACCTGTCCGGTGGCGGCGTCGGCGGCTTCTGCGTGCCGAACGCCCAGCACGCCGTGCGCCAGGCCAAGCTCCTCGCGAAGAACCTCGTCGCCGTGCTGCGCGGAGAGGACCCGAAGGAGTACTTCCACAAGAACCTGGGCGCCGTCGCCGGCCTCGGTCTCTACAACGGCGTGTTCCAGTCCGGCAAGCTCGCCCTCAAGGGCTTCGTGGCGTGGGTCGCGCACCGCGGCTACCACGGTCTCGCGATGCCCACGTGGGAGCGCAAGTGGCGAGTCCTCTGGGGCTGGTGGAACAACCTGTGGCTGGGTCGTGACCTCGTGAACCTCGAGACGGTCCAGAACCCGCGCTACGTCTTCGAAGAGTTCGCCGCTCGTCCGCGTCCGGCGGCCGATGCAGCCGCTCCGGCGGCCGCGAAGACCGCGCCCACCGCCAAGGCATCCGCAGCCGACAAGGCCGCTGCAGACAAGGCCGAGGTCGCCGAGAAGGCTCCGGCGAAGAAGGCCGCTGCGAAGAAGCCCGCCGCCGAGAAGGTCGCCGCCAAGTAGTCCGCCTCGTCTCGCGCGAAAGGCCCTTCCCGCTCGGGGAGGGCCTTTCGCGTTCCCTCGTGGCTCGGAGGAGAGGCATAGCTCCGCCGGATAGTCTCGGGCGAGCAAGGGGAGTACTCCCGTCTGCGGCGCAGTCGTCACTACGGACATGTCATCGTGTCCCGGCCCGCCGGCCCGTGAGGGTGGAGGAGACCTTGGCGTCCGCCTGGCGGACCGCCGTGGTGCCCCCTGCCGTCGTCCCGACGTGGTGGTCCCCGCCGGTCCGCTTCGCTCCACGAAGGGATCACCCATGGGAAAGCTCTCCCGTCTCCTCGGCCTGGCCACGGAGGCCCTCGACAAGACCACCGGTTCGACACGCGGTGAACACGGCGGTGCGTCCCGCTCGACCGAGTGGGGCGACCTGGGGCGTCGGGCCGCCGACGTCGTGCGGGGGTCGTCCGAGCCCTCCTCCCATCGGCCCGCACCCCAGGAGGCGCGTCCAGCGTCCGCCGACCGGTACTCGCCCCCGCCGGCCGGTGCGCCGACGACCTCCGGACCGGCGAGCTCAGCGTCGCCGGTCTCCGAGTCGGATCGAGCGGCGATCGCCCGCTACGACTACCTTCTCCGCACGGCCGACCCCGAGCAGGTCGAGAGGATCCACCGCGACGCCTTCGCGCGGCTGACCCCGCAGCAGCGCGAGCACGTCGCCGCGCGGATGCGCGAGGAGCTCCCGCCGGGCGAGCGTCCGCGCTCTTCCTCGTCGGAGGATCTGTCGCGCGCCGCCGGCCGTGCAGAGGCCATGAACCCCGGCCGCATGCGCGGGCTCCTCTCGCGTGTCCGCGGTGGGGGCGCCGGGGGCGCGGCGCTCGCGGGAGGCGCCGCGGTCGGCGTGCTCGGGGTGGTCGCCGGTGGCGCCGTGCTCAGCACCGTCGCCGCTCCGCTCCTGGACCAGGCCGCGGGCTTCGGCGTCGACTTCGAGTCGCTCGCCGCCGGTCTGGACGTCGAGGCGCTCGCCGGCGGGTTCGATGTCGAGTCGCTCACGGGCGGCGCGGAGGACCTCGCAGGCTCGGTCGGAGACACGGTGTCCGGTCTCGGCGAGACGGCCTCGGGATGGGGAGAGCAGCTGGGGAACCTCGGCATCCCGGGTATCGGCGACCTGTTCGGCAGATGAACGCCCGAAAGGATGACTCAGCCGAGCCTTCTCCGATATCCGCACAGCCCCTGACAGAGACGAGCCCTTGATGAGCCCCGCCGCTGCCGTCGCGACAGCCGCCGAACACGGTTTCACCGGACTGACCGGTTTCGCCGCCGATGTCCTCACCGCCCTCGGCGACGTCGGGGTGGGGGTGCTGGTGTTCATGGAGGTGCTGATCCCTCCCATCCCGAGCGAGGTGATCCTGCCGTTCGCGGGATACCTGAGCCAGAGCGGCGAGCTGCACCTCGGCTGGCTCATCTTCTGGAGCACGCTCGCGTCGTGGATCGGCGCTCTGCTGCTCTACGGACTCGGACGCGCCATCGGGATGGAGCGCGCCGTGCGATTCCTCGCGGCGACGCGACTGGTCAGCAGATCCGACCTCGACCGCGGCGTGCACTGGTTCGCGCGCAGCGGCGGGTGGACGGTCCTGGTCGGCCGGATGGTCCCCGGCATCCGGAGCCTGATCTCGATACCGGCCGGTGCCTCGCGCATGGGGCTGGTGCGCTTCAGCGTGTACACGATCGTCGGCAGCGGCCTCTGGAATGCGATGCTCATCGGCGTCGGAGCCGCCCTCGGCACGCAGCACGAGAAGCTCGAGAGCTACCTCGGATACCTCGACTACGTCGTGTACGCCGCGATCGCCGTGGCGTTCGTCGTGCTGGTCCTCCGCAGGGTCCGGGAGTCGAGAGCCCAGGCTACAGCACTCGCCGATGCTGCCGTGCTCGACGCCGCGGGGGAGCGAGAGTACCCCCGGTCGGACTCGAACCGACACTGAAGCGATTTTAAGTCGCCTGCCTCTGCCATTGGGCTACGGGGGCCCGTCGCCAGCCTACAAGCGCGACCGGGGTGCGACCGGGTTCCCGATTCTGTGAATCCGAGTCCGAGAAGCCGTAGGGTGGGGGAGTGCTCGACCTCACCGAAGAACTGAGCCCCACACCGGTCGCGCCCGAGTGGGAGGAACCCGCCCGATACTGGCCACGGCTCTCCGCGGCCACCGGACATCTGCCGGCGCCCGTCGCCGTGATCGACCGAGAGGCGCTGCGCCACAACGCGCTCGATCTCCTCGTGCGCTCGGGTGGTCTGCCGATCCGCGTCGCCTCCAAGTCGGTGCGCGTGCGCGCGGTTCTCGACGCGGTGCTGGCGCTTCCGGGGTTCCACGGGATCCTGGCGTTCACACTGCCGGAGGCCCTCTGGCTCGCCGACACGCACGACGACATCGTGCTCGGCTATCCGACCGTCGACCGCGCGGCGCTGCAGCGACTGTTCGCCGACGAGCAGGCCGCCGCGCGCATCACCCTCATGATCGATGACCCGGTGCACCTCGATGTCATCGACAGCGTCGCAGGACCCGGGAACCGTCCGGAGATCAGGGTCGCGATCGACGTCGACGCCTCGCTGCGCTCACCGCTGCTCGGGCACATCGGCGTGCGCCGCTCCGGACTGTTCACCGCCGGCGAGGTCGCCGCGTTCGCTCGCAAGGTCGTCGCCCGTCCGGGCTTCCGGCTGGTGGGGCTGCAGATGTACGACGCTCAGATCGCCGGTCAGGGAGACGCCGCAGGGCCGGATGCTCCGCTCATCCGCGCGGTGCAGGCGCGGTCCCGATCGGAGCTCCGCGAGCGCAGGGCGGAGATCGTCGCCGCGACCGCTCCCATCACGCCGCTCGAGTTCCTCAACGGCGGCGGCACCGGCTCGCTGGAGTTCACGGGCAGCGACGAGTCGCTCACGGAGGCGAGTGCGGGCAGCGGTCTGCTCGGCGGGCACCTGTTCGACGGCTACCGCTCCTTCCGCCCCGCCCCGGCGGCAGCCTTCGCCTTCGACGTGGTGCGCAGGCCGACCGCCGACATCGCGACGGTGCTGGGCGGCGGATGGATCGCCTCCGGGCCGCCCGTGGCGTCTCGCCAGCCGCTTCCCGTCTGGCCGGAAGGTCTGCGCATGATGCCGCGCGAGGCCGCGGGAGAGGTGCAGACACCGCTGCAGGGGAGAGCGGCGACGACTCTCGGCGTCGGCGACCGCGTCTGGTTCCGCCACTCCAAGAGCGGAGAAGCCGCGGAGCGCATCGACGCGTACCACCTCGTCTCCGGCGACGAGATCATCGACGAGCTGCCCACGTACCGGGGTGAGGGAAAGGCGTTCCTGTGACGAGAATCGGCGGCACCTGGCAGAACTGGGCGCGCTCGGCATCCGTGAAGCCCCTCAGAGTGGAGCGTCCGCGCTCTCCCGAGGGAGTGCAGCGCGCGGTGACCGCTGCGGTCTCGCAGGGCCTGACGGTGAAGGCGGTGGGGGCAGGACACAGCTTCACCGGCATCGCCGTCGCTCCCGGCGTGCTGCTGGAGCTCGACGACCTGCAGGGACTGGTGTCGGCGGATGCCGCGACCGGTCGGGTGACGCTGCTCGCGGGCACCAGACTGCACCGGATTCCCGCGCTGCTCGCGCCCTACGGACTCGCGATGCAGAACCTGGGGGACATCGACCGGCAGTCGATCTCCGGAGCCATCTCGACCGGCACCCATGGAACCGGCGTCGGATACGGCGGACTCGCCACCCAGGTGGTCGGCGTCACGATGATCACCGCCGCCGGAGAGTTCCTCCGCATCGACGAGCAGCAGAACGCCGAGATGCTCCCCGCCGTGGCCCTCGGGCTCGGCGCACTCGGCATCCTCGTCGAGGTCACTCTGCAGTGCGTGCCCGCGTTCGTCATGACCGCGATCGACGAGCCGGCTCCGCTGGACGACGTGCTCGCCACGATCGACGAGCGCGCCGCCTCATCCGATCACTTCGAGTTCTACTGGTTCCCCCACACGGACGTCGCCCTCACCAAGAGGCAGACGCGGCTTCCCGAGTCGACGCGCCGTGAGCCGCTCCCTCCCGTCGGGCGGTGGATCGACGAGACCCTGCTCTCCAACGGCGTGTATCGCGTGGTCTGCGCGGCCGGTCAGGCCGTGCCCTCGATCACGCCGCCGTTCAGCAGGCTCGCGGTGAAGCTCACGGGCGACCGCACGTACACCGATCTCTCGCACCGCGTGCTCACGCAGAGCCGCACGGTGCGCTTCCGCGAGATGGAGTACGCGCTGCCGGTCGAGAACGTCGTTCCGGCCTTCCGCGCCGTGCAGGAGCTGATCCGGGAGCGCGGATGGCGGATCGAGTTCCCCATCGAGGTGCGCTTCGCTCAGGAGGACGACCGCTGGCTGTCGACCGCCCACGGACGCGCGTCCGGCTACATCGCCGTGCACCGCTACTGGCGCGCCGACCCGACGCCGTACTTCGAGGCGGTCGAGCAGATCATGGTCGAGTACGGAGGGCGTCCGCACTGGGGCAAGCTGCACACGCGCACCGCGGATCAGCTGCGCGAGAGCTACCCGCGATTCGACGACTTCACGGCCCTGCGTGACCGACTCGACCCCGAGCGGCGCTTCGCCAACCGCTACCTCGACCGCGTGCTCGGCGCCTGACCCCACCGCGCGGCGTACCCAGTCGACGCGCAGAGAGCGTCGATAGGATGGGGACAAAACGAGGAAGGGTGGGGCTCTGATGGAATGGCTCGTGCCGGTACTGATCATCGTCGGTCTGGTTCTGCTCATCGGAATCTATCTCTGGGCGACGTACAACTCGCTGGTGCAGCTCAACGTCCGCGTCGATGAGGCATGGAGCGGCATCACGGTGCAGCTCAAGAGACGCGCGGATCTCATCCCCAACCTCATCGAGACCGTCAAGGGCTACGCGTCTCACGAGAAGGCCGTCTTCGAGAACGTCACCCGTGCGCGTGCGGAGACGCTGTCGGCGGGCGGGCCGGGCGAAGCCGGCATCGCCGAGGGCCACCTGCAGCAGGCGCTGCGCAGCCTGTTCGCGGTCGCCGAGGCGTACCCGCAGCTGCAGGCCAGCCAGAACTTCCTCCAGGTGCAGCAGTCGCTCGTCGACACGGAAGACAAGATCCAGGCCGCGCGACGCTTCTACAACGGCGGGGTGCGCGAGCTGAACACCAAGATCAAGGTGTTCCCGAACAACCTCTTCGCCAAGGGGCTCGGCTTCACCGAGCGCGAGTTCTTCGAGGTGGCCGACAGCGGAGCGATCTCCGAGCCTCCGCGCGTGCAGTTCTGACGCCTCGCTGGGATCTGACGTCTCACCAGACTGTGGTGCTTCACGGGGCCTTGGCGCCTCACGGCGCGGTGTCGTCCCGCCGGATCTGACGGCTCACCAGACTGCGGTGCCGTGCGGCATCCGACGTCTCACCACACGGAGAGGTCGACCGCGCTGTCGGTGACCTTCGCGTCGCCGCGCACCGCCCAGTCGTCTGTGCGATAGGTCTCGGTGCGCGCGGCACCGTCCTGCCCGGTTCCGCTGACCGTCGCGACGAGCGCTCCGCCGCTCGCCGTGAAGGAGTCTCCGTCCAGCACCAGCGACGGCAGCTTCTCGACGCGATAGCGGATGCTGCTCACCGTGGAGAACTCGGTGCCCCAGGGGATGCGGATGCCGCAGTGCTCCGGTGGTTCGCTCGCCGTGCTGTCGGCGCACGCCGTGAGCAGGTCGTCGAGCGCGGCCTGGGCCCGCTCGGCGGCAGGGGCGGCCGTGGTCGCCACGGGGCTCGGGGTGGGTCGAGCCGCGGGCGGAGCGCTCGCCGCCAGCCAGATCCACGCCGCGGCGGCCGCGGTCACCAGGACCGCGACGACGGCGCCGATGATCCACCCCGCCCGTCTGCTCACGCAGCGCTCTCCCTGGCGTGCACGTGGCGCGTCACCGAGGCGTCACCTCTCGCATCGAGCTCCCTGTGCAGGGCGTCGGCGGCCGTTCCCCAGCCCGACACCGACACGTGCTCCAAGCCCTGCCATGAGGCCGCGAGGGCGAGCTCGGCCGCGATGCGCTCCGCGTCTTCCGCTGGCCGGGCCTGCGGCTCCCACCAGGCCGACTGCACCTGCAGCGTCGAGGCGGCGCGATCGGCCTTGAGATCGACGCGAGCGACGATCCTGTCTCCGACGAGCACGGGCAGGGAGTAGTACCCGAAGCGTCGTTTCTCGGCCGGTACGTAGATCTCGATCCGGTAGTCGAGGTCGAACGCCCGCAGAGCCCTGTCCCGGAACCATACGACCGGGTCGAACGGCGTCAGCAGCGCCGCGGCATCCACCTTCCGCGGCAGGACGGCGTCGGCATGGCGCCACGCGGGGAGCGGGCGCCCCTGCCGCTCCCACCCCTTCACGTGCACGGGCACCAGCTCACCGGCATCCGTCAGGTCGGCGATCGCGGTGCTGATCGCGGACCGATCACGGATGCGGTAGTAGTCGGCGAGGTCGGACGCCGTCGCGATTCCGGAGGAGCGGGCGGCGCGACGCGTGAGCTCGCGGATCGCGTCGGGCACCGCGATCTCCTGCGACAGGATGCCCGCTGGCACGACCTGCTCGGCCAGCGCGTAGGTGCGCTCGAAGCCCTTGCGACCGCTGATGGCGACGTCGCCGGTGCGCCAGAGGTGCTCGAGGGCGAGCTTCACCTCGTCCCAGTCCCACCAGGTGCCGCGTTCGCGCGGAGCGTCGGCCCTGATGTCGGCCGGCCGCAGCGGACCGCGTGCCCGCAGCTCGTCCTGCACCCACGCGAGCGTGCGGGCATTGCCGGCGGCCCAGGAATCGGGGTTCGAGAGCCGCTTCCGGAAGTACTCGCGGCGGAAGCGCCACAGCGGCCAGTCCTCGATCGGCATGAAGGTCGCCTCGTGAGCGAGGTACTCGACGTAGTGGGTCGTGCGAGAAAGGAAGACCCGATCGAGCAGCGCCGGATCGTACGCCCCGAGTCGAGAGAACAGCGGCATGTAGTGCGACCGTGCGAACACGTTGACCGAGTCGATCTGCAGCACGCCGAGCCGCCCCATGACGGTATGCAGGTGGCGGGCGGAGACGGATGCGGGGCGCGAGCGCGTGAAGCCCTGCGCGGCGAGAGCGATCCGTCTGGCCTGGGCGGCGCTGAGGGTGTCTGTCACGTCGCCAGCGTAACGCCGGCTGCCGACACCGGCCGCTCCGGCGTTCGCCGACGCCTGATCCCCGTAGACTTGGGCGATGAGTGAAGAGCAGCGTCCGAGGCTGAGGGATCTCTTCCGCCCGCGCCCGGTCTCGACCGACCGCACCGTCATCACAGAGGCCGACGAGGCCGTTCCGATCGGGTTGCGCATCACGGCGGGCTTCGCCTGGCGCATTCTGCTGATCGCGGCCGTGGTCGCCGGGTTCATCTGGATCGTCATCCAGCTGAAGCTCCTGGTGATCCCGCTCATGGTCGGCATCCTCGTCACCGCCCTGCTCTGGCCGGCTTTCGAATGGATGCTGCGTAAGGGATTCCCCCGCTGGGCGGCGGTGGCCACCTCGCTCGTGGGCACTCTCGGCATCGTCGCGGCCCTCATCACGCTGGTGGTCTGGCAGATCCGCACCCAGCTTCAGGACGTGCAGGATCGCAGCGCCCAGGCGGTCGACGATCTCCAGAAGTTCCTGATGGGCGATCCGCTGAACCTCACCCAGAAGCAGATCGACGGCTATCTCGATCAGGCCCGGGGCTTCTTCAACGACCAGGCCGATCTGCTGCTCAACGGCGCACTCACGGTCGGCACGACCGCCGCGCACGTCGTCACCGGCGCCGTGCTGGCGTTGTTCATCCTGATCTGCCTGCTCGCCGACGGCGGGGGCATCTGGAAGTGGACGCTGCGGCTCTTCCCGCGAGCCGCTCGCCCCGCCGCGGACGGCGCCGCCCGCAACGGGTGGGCGACGATCGTCAACTACGCCCGCACGCAGCTCTTCGTCGCCGCCATCGACGCCGTGGGCATCGGGCTCGGAGCGCTGCTGCTCGGCGTCCCGCTCGCGATCCCCGTCGCCGTGCTGGTGTTCCTCGGCTCGTTCGTGCCGATCGTCGGAGCGGTCGTCACGGGTGCGATCGCCGTCCTGCTCGCCCTCGTCTACAACGGACCGTGGATCGCCCTGGCGATGCTCGGCGTCGTGCTCCTCGTCCAGCAGGTCGAGGGCCACATCCTGCAGCCGATCATGATGGGCTCCGCGGTGAAGGTGCACCCGCTCGCGGTCGTGCTCGTCGTCGCCGGCGGGTCGATGATCGGCGGCATCCCCGGGGCGCTGTTCGCGGTTCCCCTCGCGGCGTTCGTCAACGTCGCGGCCGTCACCGTCAGCACCGGGTCCTGGCGCACCGGCGCCCAGCCCGATGCGGACCTTATCTGGAGTACAGTCCCGCGGCAGCGGAGAAGGAGCAATCGATGAGCGCAGTCCCCAGCCTGACCGAGTTCGAGCACGCGGCTCAGAGCCTGGCTGAGGTGATTTCGCACACGCCGACGCTGCCGTCCCGTGCGCTGTCGGACATTCTGGGCGCGCCCGTGCTGCTGAAGATGGAGAACCTGCAGCGCACCGGATCCTTCAAGATCCGCGGGGCCGCCTACCGGCTGTCGCGGCTGAGTCCTGAGGAGCGCGCACGCGGCGTCGTGGCGGCATCCGCCGGCAATCACGCCCAGGGTGTCGCTCTGGCCGCGCAGTCGCTCGGCATCCCCGCCACGATCTTCATGCCCCTGGGCGTTCCCGTCCCCAAGCTGCTCGCGACCAGGGGCTACGGCGCCGACGTCGTGCTGGAGGGGGAGACGGTCGCGACCTCGCTCCGTCTTGCGGCGGAGTTCGCCGAACGCACCGGCGCCGTGCTGATCCACCCCTTCGACCACCGTGACATCGTGATCGGCCAGGGCACGCTCGGACTCGAGCTCCTCGAAGACGCTCCCGAGGTCGACACCATCCTCCTCGGCATCGGCGGGGGCGGCCTGATCGCCGGCGTCGCCGCCGCGGTCAAGGCCCGTGCCGCCGAGCTCGGACGCACGGTGCGCATCATCGGCGTCCAGGCCGAGAACGCGGCCGCGATCCCGCCGTCGCTCGTGGCCGGACACCCCGTCGACATCGAGACACGGCCCACGATCGCCGACGGCATCCTCGTGGCGCGCCCAGGGGCGATCCCGTTCGACATCATCAAAGACCTCGTCGACGAGGTGGTGACCGTCACGGATGACGACCTGGCGCGTGCGATCCTCGTGCTGCTCGAGCAGGCGAAGGTCGTCGCGGAGCCCGCCGGAGCCGCAGGAGTGGCGGCGATCCTCGCCGGCAAGGTCACGGCGACCGGCACGACCATGGCGGTGATCTCCGGGGGCAACATCGATCCGCTGCTGCTGCAGCGCGTCGTGTCGCACGGGCTCGCGGCATCCGGTCGGTACCTCACCATCCGCATTCCTCTGCCCGACCGGCCCGGTCAGCTCGCCCGCGTGTCGGAGCTCATCGCCGAGGCCGGAGCCAACGTCATCGAGGCGATGCACACCCGGCATGGGCACGGCCTGCAGATCAGCGAGGTGTTCCTCGAGCTCAGCGTCGAGACGCGTGGCGCGGAGCACTCTGAGCACACGCTCGACACGCTGCGCCGTGCGGGCTTCGAGCCCATCGTCGTCCCCGACTGAGCGCATCACACGAAGAAGCCCCGTCCGTGAGGACGGGGCTTCTTCGTGTGATGCGGGACGCGATCAGCCCGTGTAGGTCTCGACGTCCACGATCTCGACCGAGATCGAGCGGCCGTTCGGAGCCTCGTACGACGACTTCTCGCCGACCTTGAGGCCGAGGATCGCCTGTCCGAGGGGGCTCGCCTCGCTGTACACGTCGAGGTCGCTGCCCACCGCGATCTCGCGGCTGCCGAGGAGGAAGACCTCCTCGCCGCCGGCGACGATCGCGGTGACGACGGTGCCCGGCTCGACGATGCCGCGGCTCGCGGGAGCCTCGCCGACCTTCGCGGTCTTGAGGAGGCTCTCCAGCGTGCGGATGCGCGCCTCCTGCTTGCCCTGCTCGTCCTTGGCGGCGTGGTATCCGCCGTTCTCCTTGAGGTCGCCCTCTTCGCGTGCGGCCTCGATGCGCTTGGCGATCTCGTCGCGGCCGGTGGTGGACAGGTGCTCCAGCTCAGCGACGAGCCGGTCGTATGCTTCCTGCGTGAGGAAGGGAACCTGAGCATCGGTAGACATGACGAAGCTCCTTCGTTCGGTATCCCGGCCGCACCTGCGGGGGATATGCCAAGACGCCCCGGCACGGTGCCAGGGCGTCGTCTGTCTGCGTCGAGTCTAGGCGACCCAGCAGGTGTTCACCAAACCTGTGGTGGCCTTCGACACGGTCGGCACCGTGGCGGACAGCGCCTGGGAATGGTCGTCCCCTGCGGGGATCTCGACGACCTTCCAGCCCACGACGCCGAACTCCTCGTCGAGCGCCTCGACGATGCACGTGACGGCCTTCCCCTGCACTCCGGTGAGCTGGAACCGCACATTCACGCTGTGCTGGTCGACGAGGTCGAAGCCGAGATCGTCGGCATCCACCGACTGCATCTCGCGCACAGCGGTCATCCATCCGAACGCGCCGATCGCGACGACGGCGACGACGATCGCGATGATCCACGGCATCCGCTTCCTGCGGGTGCGGCCATAGCGTTCGTCGAGCTCTTGTGCGGTCGTCACGGGTGGGGTCTTCCGGTCGTTAGGCTGGTGGTTCCAGGTTATGCGACCTGCGCATGAAAGGCCGACACATGCTCGCTCTGACCGACACCCCGATGCCGACGCCCACGATGACGGTGAAGCCGGAGTTGGTCACCCCCGGCTTCGTCGGCTTCGCCGCGGTCGTGATCATCCTCATCGCGGTGATCCTGCTCATCCTCGACATGAACCGCCGCATCCGGCGCGTGCGGTACCGCGAGGAGGTCAGGGAGGAGCTGGATGCCGAAGAGGCCGCGCTCGCGGCCGACAGAGCCACCGAGACCGACGCCGACCTCCCGATCGTCGACGAGGGCGATGACGATCCGCTGAGGCGCTGAGGCGCTGAGGCACTGAGGGCGGCCCCTCCGGGCGATCAGCCCGGGATACCCAGCGAGGGGCTCAGCGGAGCAAGCGCGATGAGCAGGCACGCCGCCCAGTGACACAGGAACGCGAGCACCGTGCACACGTGGAAGATCTCGTGGAAGCCGAAGCGCCCCGGCCACGGGTTGGGCTTCTTCATCGCGTAGATGACCGCGCCGACCGTGTAGAGCAGTCCACCGACGATCACCAGCACCACCATCGCGACATTCGCGCGGAACAGATCGCCCATGTACATCACCGCGGCCCAGCCCAGCGCCAGGTAGAGAGCCACATAGAGCCAGCGGGGGGCATTGAGCCAGAACACCCGGAACAGGATGACGAGCAGTGCGCCGCTCCACACGAACACGAGCAGCAGCGTGCCCTTCTCCGGGGGGAGTGCGAGCACGGCGAGCGGAGTGTAGGTTCCGGAGATCAGCAGCACGATGTTCACGTGATCGATGCGCTTGAGGATGACCTTGACGGCGGGGCGCCAGTTGAAGCGGTGGTACAGCGCCGAGTTGCCGAACAGCAGCAGCGAGGTCGCCATGAACACCGCGGATGCCCACTTGCCGGGAGTTCCGACCGTGAGCGCGATGAGGACGATGCCCGCGACGATCGCGATCGGGAAGATGCCGGCGTGGATCCAGCCGCGCCAGGTCGGCTTGATCTCGACCGCGGCGTCCTTCGCCGCCGCGTCGAGGAGCGGCAGCTGCGGGACGTCGGGAAGCGAGGGCTCGGGTGTGCTCACGTGCTCACTCTAGGCCGGGCCGCATGCCGTGAGGCGTACATATCCACAGCTTCCGCTCCGGCTCAGGGCCCTCCGGCGCGGTAGCGTAGGGGAGTGATGTCACGGGAGAGTCAGGGGCGAGGTCCGCTGTACCGGCTCTACACCAGCCGACTGCGCCGCCACCTGAACCGCGCGTCCATGCCGCACCACGTCGCCATGATGATCGACGGCAACCGTCGGTGGGCGAGACAGCTGGGCTACACGACGCCGGCGGAGGGCCACCGCGCCGGCGCCGCCAAGATGCGGGAGTTCCTCGGCTGGTGCGATGAGCTCGGCATCCGGGTGGTCTCGCTGTACCTCCTCTCGAGCGACAACCTCCGCAAGCGCGACTCCGCGGAGCTCGCCGACCTGATCGAGATCATCGCGGAGCTCGCCGAGGCCCTCTCCCGCGAGGGCAATTGGCGGGTCAAGCACGTCGGGCGCTCCGACATCCTCCCGAAGGAGCTCGCGCGGGTGCTGGCGGATGCCGAGGAGCGCACGCGCGATCACACCGGACTCCATGTGAACCTCGCGGTCGGCTACGGCGGACGCAACGAGATCGTCGACGCCGTGCGCAGCATCCTGGTGAAGCACGAGGCCTCCGGCGGGACGATGGAGGACCTCGCGGCCCATCTCACCCCCGAGATGATCGGCGAGCACCTGTACACGGGCGGCCAGCCCGACCCCGACCTCGTGATCCGCACGAGCGGTGAGCAGCGGCTGAGCGACTTCCTGCTCTGGCAGAGCGCGCACAGCGAGTTCTACTTCGTGGAGGCTCTCGGCCCTGACCTGCGCCAGGTCGACTTCCTCCGCGCGATCCGCGACTACGCCGATCGCGACCGCCGCTTCGGCCGCTGAGCCGGCGTGCCAGAATGACGCGGTGAGCACTTTCGACGACTACCTCGCGACCTTCGACGCCGAACCCGGCTATCTGAACTGGGCCGCCTTCGGACCGCTGTCGCCCTCCGTTCGCGAGGAGGTCTTCGCCGACGCCGATCTGCTCGGCAGCGGACGTCCGTCGTCTCTCGCGCTCGTGGAGGAGCGCCTCGGGCAGGCGCAGGAGCTCGTCGCCGAGCTCCTCGGTGCAGACGCCGCCGACGTGACCCTGCAGGGCTCGTCGACGCACGGCCTCATGCAGGCGCTGTACGGGCTCTCGGGCGCTGTCGTCGCGGCCACGGGGGAGTTCCCGAGCGTCAGCCTCACGCTGGAGCGTGCGGCTCAGGCTTCTCACGGCGCCCTCGTGCCGCGATGGATCTCCCCGGAGGACGGGCGCGTGACCCCGGATGCCGTCGCCGGAGTGCTCGACGACGAGGTGTCGGCGGTCGCGGTGAGCCACGTCGACTTCCGCACGGGCTATCGGGTCGACATCGCCGCGCTGCGCGAACTGATCGGCGCCGACCGTCTGCTGATCCTCGACGCCGTGCAGTCCTTCGGTCTCGTGGAGGCCGACTACGCCGCGGCCGACGTCGTCGTCGGCCACGGATACAAGTGGCTCAGGGCGGGACGCGGCACCGGCTTCGCGTGGTTCTCCGCGCGGGCGCGAGAGCGCATCGTCCCCGTCCTCAGCGGGATCACCGGCACCACGGCATCCGGACTCGTCATCGACGAGCTGCCGGGGCCGGCGGCGTCGGGGCAGGCGTACACGGTCAGCCGCCCGGACACGCTGGCGGCCGGGCGGCTGGCGATCGGCGTCCGCGATGTGCGCGACGCCGGCGTCGCGTCGATCGAGGAGCGCCTCGCGGAGCGGGTCGATGCGGTCCTGGAGATCGTCGACCGGCACGGCATCGCGGTGAGCTCTCCCCGTGAGCGCTCGGCCCGCGCGGGGATCGTGACGCTGGCGCCCGAGGAACCCGCGCGACTCGCGGCGGCGTTCGCGAACGCCGGGCTCGTCGTCACCGCCCGCGGCGCATCGGTGCGTCTGGCCCCGCACGCCGGGACGGACGACGCGACCCTGCAGCTCCTCGACGACACCCTGGCATCGTTCGGCAACGAGACGTTCATCAGCGCGTAACGAATCGATGGCGTGTCGTCGCGCGGAAATGTCCGCGCCTGGTCGTACCTTCTAGGCATCGGGCAAGGCGCCCGGTCGGGTCGGCCTCAGGTTCTCGACTCGTGACCCCCTGGTCGACTCGTTCGCAAAGCCGGGAATCCCCGGGTCGGGAGTGGTCGTGACCTCACGTACAGCGCAGCAGCCCACAGGCACCGCGCAGCAGCAGTCCACCCGCAAGACGACGCGAGGGGCGTCGCCGCAGGGTCCTGATCAGGACCTCCGCACCTACGTGCTCGACACGTCCGTGCTGCTGAGCGATCCGCAGGCGTTCTTCCGCTTCGCCGAACACTCCGTCGTTCTCCCGGTGGTCGTGATCAGCGAACTGGAAGGCAAGCGCCACGACCCCGAGATCGGCTACTTCGCCCGTCAGGCGCTGCGCCACCTCGATGATCTGCGGGTCGAGCACGGACGACTCGACTTCCCGGTCGAGGTGGGCGACGGCGGCACGCTCCGCGTCGAGCTCGCCAACACCGACTCATCGGTGCTCCCCGCCGGGATCCGGCTGAGCGACAACGACACCCGCATCCTCTCCGTGGCCATGCACCTCGCCGCAGACGGGCAGGACGTCACCATCGTGTCGAAGGACCTCCCGATGCGCGTGAAGGCGGCATCGCTCGGCCTGCGCGCCGAGGAGTACCTCGCCGAGCAGGCCGTCGATTCCGGATGGACGGGAATCACGACCCTCGACCTCTCCGGAGACGAGATCAGCGACCTCTACGAGAGCGAGGTCGGCCTCAGCGAGGACGCCAGGGGGCTGCCGGTCAACACCGGCCTCATCATCCACTCGGAGCGGGGATCCGCGCTCGGACGGGTCACCCGCGACGGCGAGTACCGGCTCGTCCGCGGCGATCGGGACATCTTCGGCATGCACGGCCGCTCCGCCGAGCAGCGCATCGCGATCGACCTCCTGCTCGACCCCGACATCGGCATCGTCTCCCTCGGCGGACGTGCGGGCACCGGCAAGTCGGCACTGGCGCTCTGCGCCGGGCTGGAGGCCGTGCTGGAGCGCCAGCAGCAGAAGAAGATCATCGTCTTCCGGCCGCTGTTCGCCGTCGGCGGGCAGGACCTGGGGTACCTCCCCGGCGACCGCGACGAGAAGATGGGACCGTGGGGCCAGGCGGTGTTCGACACCCTCGGCTCGGTCGTCTCGGGCAACGTCATGGAGGAGGTCGTCGAGCGCGGCATCCTCGAGGTGCTCCCGCTGACGCACATCCGCGGGCGCTCGCTGCACGACGCGTTCGTGATCGTCGACGAGGCGCAGTCCCTGGAGCGCAATGTGCTGCTGACCGTCCTGAGCCGCATGGGTCAGAACTCGCGGGTCATCCTGACCCACGACGTCGGACAGCGAGACAACCTGCGCGTGGGCCGTCACGACGGCATCGCCAGCGTCATCGAGACGCTCAAGGGGCACGACCTGTTCGCCCACGTCACCCTGACGCGCTCCGAGCGCTCGGCGATCGCCGCACTCGTGACCGAGCTGCTGGAAGGCAGCGAGCTCAGCTGACAGACGCAGAAAGACGGATGCCGCGGGGACTAGGTCCCCGCGGCATCCGTCTTTTCGACGACCGGCTCAGCCGGCGTGCGTCATGCTCAGCAGATCGAGCTTCTCGTCGAGCTGCTCGAGGGTGAGCTCTCCGCGCTCGACGTAGCCGAGGTCGATCACCGCGTCGCGCACCGTGATGCCCTTGGCGACCGAGTGCTTCGCGATCTTCGCCGCGGCCTCGTAGCCGATGAGCTTGTTGAGCGGCGTCACGATCGACGGGCTCATGCCGGCGAACGCCGCTGCGCGCTCCAGGTTCGCCTGCAGGCCGTCGACGGTCTTGTCGGCGAGCACGCGCGAGGCGTTCGAGAGGAGGCGGATCGACTCGAGCAGCGCCGTGCCCATGACCGGGATCGCGACGTTCAGCTCGAACGAGCCGGAGGCGCCGGCCCAGGCCACGGTCGCGTCGTTGCCGATGACCCTGGCGCACACCATGAGCACGGCCTCCGGGACGACCGGGTTGACCTTGCCGGGCATGATCGAGGAGCCGGGCTGCAGGTCGGGGATGTGCAGCTCGCCCAGACCGGTGTTGGGGCCGGAGCCCATCCAGCGCAGGTCGTTGTTGATCTTGGTCAGCGAGACCGCGATGGTGCGCAGGGCGCCGGATGCCTCGACGAGGCCGTCGCGGTTGGCCTGCGCCTCGAAGTGGTCCTTCGCCTCGGTGATGGGCAGCTCGGTCTCGGTCGCGAGCAGCGCGATCACCTTCTGCGGGAAGCCGAGCGGCGTGTTGATGCCGGTGCCGACAGCGGTGCCGCCGAGCGGGACCTCCGCGACGCGGGGGAGAGCAGACTGCACGCGCTCGATGCCGAGGCGGATCTGACGCGCGTAGCCGCCGAACTCCTGGCCGAGCGTCACGGGCGTGGCGTCCATGAGGTGCGTGCGGCCGGACTTGACGGCGTCCTTCCACAGCTCGGCCTTGGCCTCGAGAGCCACGGCGAGGTGGTCGAGTGCGGGGATGAGCGTGTCGATGAGCGCCTGGGTGACGGCGATGTGCACGGACGTCGGGAACACGTCGTTCGAGGACTGCGACGCGTTCACGTGGTCGTTGGGGTGCACGGTCGCGCCGAGGATGCGCGTCGCGAGGGTCGCGAGCACCTCGTTCATGTTCATGTTCGACGACGTGCCGGAGCCGGTCTGGTAGGTGTCGACCGGGAACTCGCCGTCGTGGATGCCGGCGGCGACCTGGTCCGCGGCCTGGGCGATCGCGTCGGCGATGGCGCCGTCGAGCGTGCCGAGCTCCTTGTTGGCGAGCGCTGCGGCCTTCTTGATGCGCGCGAGGGCGGCGATCTGCGTCGACTCCAGGCCCTTGCCCGAGATCGGGAAGTTCTCCACGGCTCGCTGGGTCTGCGCACCGTAGAGCGCGTTCACGGGCACCCGCACCTCGCCCATGGTGTCGTGCTCGATGCGGTACTCGGTGTCGGTCATTCCGAACCCTCCTTGGTTTCGGGGTCGTTCCCCTGGATGTGTGTCTGGTGCTTCTATCGGGGGTCTGTGGCGTCGATGCCGACGGTGATGACCGGGACAGCGGTGCCCTCGGCCAGTCGGTAGTTGGCGCCGACGATGCCCAGGCGACCCTCTGCGACGGCGTTGGAGATGAGCTCCGACGACTGCAGCAGGTCGCTGACGGTGTTGCGCAGGTGCTCCCGGCCGACCAGCTCCGAGTCGATGTCGGCGACCGTGGTGCCGCCGTTCTCGACGAGCACCTTGCGGGCCGCGGGGACGATCGGGGCGATGAGCTTCCAGATGTGCGGAGGCAGGGGAGTGGCGTCGATGGCGGTGCCGTCGATCGCCGCCCGCACCGCACCGCAGGAGTCGTGCGCGAGGACGACGATCAGGGGCACGTTCAGCACGGCCACCGCATACTCCAGGCTCGCGACGATCGACTCGCCGATGACCTGGCCCGCATTGCGCACGACGAACAGGTCGCCGAGGCCGAGGTCGAAGATGATCTCGGCCGCGAGGCGCGAGTCCGAGCATCCGAAGAGGGTCGCCACCGGGTTCTGCGCCGCGGCCAGGTCCTTCCTCCGAGCGACGTCCTGGTTGGGATGGCGGGGCTCGTCGGCGACGAAGCGCTGGTTGCCCTCCTGCATCTGCTTCCAGGCGGCGGCGGGGGTGAGAGCCGTGGTCATGAGGCCTCCGAGAGGGCGTGGATCTGCGGGATGAGGGATTCGGCGAGCTCGGCCGTCGAATCGGCCGAGCGCGACCCGTACAGGAGCACGTAGTCGGATCCGGCCTGGGTGCCGATCGCGTAGGTGATGTTCTGCTTCGCGCCGGCGTCGCCGACCCGGTAGACATCCCACTCGACACCGCCGATCGTGGTGGTGTCTGTGGGAGCCGTGCCGTTCAGACGCTGCGGGGCCCAGCTGGATTCGGCGTCGAAGGCCTGCGCGATCTTGATGTATCCGCGCTCCTCGTCGCCCTTCGGAGCGAGAGTGACGTCCCACACGACCGTGGATCCGCTGGTCAGCTCCGCCGCGTTGACGCGCCAGAAGGTGCCGGTATCGGGGAGGATGACGGGGCGCTTCATGGTGGATTCCACATCGGCGGCGATACCGGCGATGTCGACCTTGGGGGCGGATGCCGGCTCGCCCCGCGGTACCGCGAAGACGATGATGGCGACGACCGCCAGCGTCACGATGAGGGCGGCGACCAGGCTGCGCACGTTCTGGCTGGAGCGGTAGGCCGTGCTGGACTCGGCCTTGCGTGCCGCGGTCTCTTCGGGAGTCTCCGGGCGTCCGAGCTCGGCGACGATGGGGGCGGGCTTGTTCACGATTCGTCCTCTTCGGATGCCGTGGCACGGGCGGCGTCCAGGCGGCGCTTCGCGCCCAGCAGCCACTCCTCGCAGCGGGCGGCGAGAGCTTCGCCGCGCTCCCACAGGGCCAGCGACTGCTCGAGGGTCGGCGCGCCCTGCTCGAGTTCGGAGACGACCCTCACGAGCTCGTCGCGTGCGGCCTCGAACGACAGCGTCTCAACCGGGGTGTCGTTCTGCGCGCTCACCCCACCATCCTACGCGGTGCCCGGGGACACTCCCCTCGGGCCCCGGTCGTCGTCAGGGCGCTTCGGAGATCTCGCCGTCGGACACCGCGGCGACCGATCCCCGGTCGACGGTGATCGTCAGCGGAGTGCCCGCGGGGGCGTCGGCGGCGTCGCGCAGGATCACACCGCCGTCGAGGTGGGCGATCGCGTAGCCGCGGGCCAACGTCGCCGCGGGCGAGAGTGCGCGCAGGGAGGCACGCAGCTCGCTGGTCTTCCGTCCTGCGGCGTCGAGCTGGCGGGAGATCGTGTCGCGTCCCCTGGACTGCAGCAGCCACAGCTCCTGAGCGCGGTTGTCGATGATCGGATCGGGGGAGCGCAGCGCCGGGCGCGAGCGCAGCTGCTGCAGCTGCGCGATGTCATGGCCGACGCGCTGCGTGAGCCGGGTCGTCGCGCGCGAACGCAGCTGCCCGATGAGCGCGCGCTGCTCTCCCACATCGGGGACCACGCGCTTCGCCGCGTCCGTCGGAGTGGACGCCCGCAGGTCGGCGACGTCGTCGAGCAGGGGGTGATCGTTCTCGTGACCGATCGCGCTCACGATCGGGGTGGACGCAGCGGCCACGGCGCGCACGAGGCGTTCGTCGCTGAAGCCGAGCAGGGTCTGCGGATCGCCGCCCCCTCGGGCGATGATGATGACGTCGACCTCGGGGTCGGCATCCAGCCGGGCGAGTGCGGCGAGAGTGTCGGGTACGCAGCGGTCACCCTGCACGGCGGCGTACTCGGTCCGGAACCGCACTTGCGGCCACCGCAGCTCGGCGTTGCGATGCACATCCTTCTCGGCATCCGAGCGCTCGCCGGTGATGAGTCCGATCACGTGCGGGAGGAAGGGGAGCCGCTTCTTCCGGGCGGGATCGAACAGGCCCTCCTGACGCAGCTGCGCGCGCAGCTTCTCCAGGCGCTCGAGCTGATCGCCGAGGCCGACGTGCTTCATGGCCGAGACGGCGAAGCTGAAGTCGCCGCTCTTGACGAAGTAGTCGGACTTCACTGCGGCGATGACGTGATCGCCGACGCCGAGGTCGTTCGGGATGCGCGCGCGCACGCTCGACCAGATCCTGATCGAGATCTGGGCATCCGAGCGCGTGTCCTTGAGGCGGGCGAACACGTTGCCTGCACGCACGTTCCAGGAGGTGATCTCGCCTTCGACCCAGACCGTGTTCCACCTGGCGATGAAGTCGCGGATGGTCGCATTCAGCCGTGCGACCGAGGTCGGAGCGTCCGCCGTCGAATCGCGCGGCGCGACAGCATCGGCGGGCGGCGCCTCGCCCGGCGCCGTCTCGGCTTCGAAGACCGTCATGTGCTCCCGTCCTACCCGGCTCTGTCCAGCTTTGCGGCGGTAGAATTCCAGAGTGACTTCGACTGCCGTGCATCTGCCTGCCCCGCGTATCCCACGAGTGCGTGCGGCGGCCGGGCGGCTTCAGGATAACCCGGTCCAGGGACAGAAGCGGGTTCTGCTCGCCGCGCCCCGCGGCTACTGCGCCGGCGTCGACCGTGCGGTGGTGGCGGTGGAGAAGGCGCTGGAGCGCTACGGGGCGCCGGTCTACGTGCGCAAGCAGATCGTCCACAACATCCACGTCGTCACCGAGCTGGAGGCCAAGGGGGCGATCTTCGTCGAAGAGGTCGACGAGGTGCCTGAGGGCGCCCACGTCGTCTTCAGCGCCCACGGCGTCTCGCCGGCGGTGGTGAACGCGGCGTCGGATCGAGGACTCCACGCGATCGACGCGACCTGCCCCCTGGTGACCAAGGTGCACCGCGAGGCCGTGCGCTTCGCACGGGACGACTTCGAGATCCTGCTCATCGGGCACGAGGGACACGAAGAGGTCGAGGGCACGGCGGGTGAAGCCCCCGAGCACGTCACGGTCGTGAACTCCCCGGAGGAAGCCGACACCGTCCAGGTCAAGGATCCGTCGAAGGTCGTCTGGCTGTCGCAGACCACGCTCTCCGTCGACGAGACGATGGAGACGGTCAACCGCCTCCGTCTGCGCTTCCCCGAGCTGCACAACCCGCCGTCCGACGACATCTGCTACGCCACCCAGAACCGTCAGGTCGCGATCAAGAAGGTCGCGGCGAACGCCGACCTCGTGATCGTCGTCGGCTCCTCGAACTCGTCGAACTCGGTGCGTCTCGTCGAGGTCGCGCTCGAGTACGGCGCCAAGGCCGCCTACCGCGTGGACTACGCGGAGGAGGTCAAGCAGGAGTGGCTCGACGGCGTCGCCACGGTCGGTGTGACCAGCGGAGCATCCGTTCCCGAGGTGCTCGTGCGCGAGGTGCTGGATGCTCTCGACGGCGCCGGCTACCACGACGTCGAAGAGGTGCGCACGGCTGAGGAGGACCTCATGTTCTCGCTTCCCAAGGAGCTGAGGCAGGACGCCACGGGGCAGCGCGACGCGCGCGCCCTCGGCGGGCGGGCCTCCGGGGGCGCATAGGAGTGAGCGCCGCGGAAGCGGAACCCACCCTCATCGGCTCGGTGCAGCGCGCCCTTCGCCTCGTCGACATCGTCGCGAACTCGCCCCGTCCTCTCCCGGCGAAGATGCTCGCCGCCATCACCGGCCTCACGCCGGGTACCACGTACAACCTGGTCCGAACCCTTGTGCACGAGGGCTATCTGTCCAGCGAGCCCGACGGGCTCGTGCTGGGGAGTCGGTTCCCCGCCTTCCAGACGGAGCTCGACGCCAGGGGCGTGTTCCTCGCCAGGGTCCGCGCGGCGCTGCGAGATGTGACCGAGGAGGTCGGTGCGACGGCGTACCTCTCCCGCTACGCCGACGGGGAGATGCACCTCGTCGACATCGTCGATGCAGTGCAGAACCCCCGGGTCGAGCTGTGGGTCGGGCTGCAGTCGAGCGCGCACGCGACGGCGCTGGGCAAGCAGATCCTGGCCGATCTGTCGGAGGAGCAGCGTGCAGACTACCTCGCCAGGCACCGACTGGAGGAGCTCACGCCGCGCACCATCAGCGACCGCGCGACGCTCCTCGCCCAGCTGGAGCACTCACCCGGGTTCGCGGTCGACCGCGAGGAGTATGCGATCGGCGCCACCTGCGTCGCCGTCCCGGTCATCGCGCCGAACGTCACGGCATCCCTGGCGATCTCGCTGCCTGCGGAGCTCGCGGTCGTCGACATGACGCTGGTGACCGCGCTGCGGCGCGCCGCGAGACGGCTCTCGCTCCAGCTCGGAGCGGATGCTCTGGACGGTGGCGGCCCGGGCGCGGAGTTCAGTATCTGACCGTCGGTTCACTATTTGAAGAACTGCATCTAGCGCAATGGCATGCGCTTTCCTATGATCAGAGTTGTAGTCGTCAGTGCAACGACGCTACAGGAGGTGGAACGTCCCCAGCGTTCTGCAGCCCACTTGGATGACGAGCGTCCCCAGTGCTCTGAGTCCGCGGCCCCGAGGAGTCCCCACTCCGCCGGGGCCGCCATCATGTTCGGGGCTTCTTCTCGCGGCTCGGCGCCAGGGGAGCAGCGCTCGTCTCCGCCTGGATGCCGCTCCAGGCCAGGGCGGTTAGCATGGCGTGATGATCGATCAGCGGCCACAGTACGGCGAACTCGCGACTCCGGAAGAACAGCGCAGAGCCGCCGGCCTCCCGCCGCTGAGCGAGGTCGAGTCCGTCGAGCCCGTCGCTCCTGTCGCCTCCGAGGTCGCGCCCGCAGCAGCGCCCCGTCGCCCCGTCGACCGATTCGCGACCGTCGTGCTGCTCGCCTATGGCCTCGTCAACGTCATCACCGCTGGCCTGTCGTACCTCGACTTCGGCAGGGTCATGACCGAGGTCATGAAGGTGATGGGGATCGACGGGGAGTTCACGAACTACGACCAGGGCAGGATCTGGGGCACGGTCGCCGCGATCGTGCTCGTCATCGGATGGTGCCTCACCGCCGTGATCTCGCTGCGGAGGCTGCGCCAGGGCAAGCTCACCTGGTGGGTGCCGCTCGTCGGCGCCGCGGTGACGCTGCTGGTGACCTCCGTCTTCGCGGCGATCCCTCTGATGGGAGACCCGGCGTTCATCGCGTACCTCGAGAGCATGACGACGCGATGAGCCGTCTCGTCGCCGTCTGCGCGGTCCATCAGCTGCTGCCGGATGCCGGCACCGTCGGGATCACCGCGATCGACAAGAGGGCGGTCGAGGGGCCGGTGAAGGTCGGCTCCTACGGCGTCTACGCCGACGTGCAGGCCGATCGCAGACATCACGGCGGACCGGACAAGGCGCTGTACGCGTACTCCGAGGAGGATGCCGCCTACTGGGCGGCCGAGCTCGGACGCGACACTCCTCCTGGGTGGTTCGGGGAGAACCTGCGGGTCGAGGGCATCGACGTGAACGCGGCCCTGGTGGGCGAGCAGTGGCGGATCGGCTCGACCGTGATCGTCGAGGTCACCATGCCGCGCACGCCGTGCCAGACGTTCGCCCGTCGCGTCGGCGGCGATGCGGAACGCGGCTGGGTGAAGCGCTTCTCGGATGCGCGTCGTCTCGGTCCCTACCTCCGCGTGGTGAAGAACGGCAGGATCGAGGCCGGCGACGAGATCGTCGTGGTCCACCGCCCCGATCACGCCCCGAGCATCCTGGACATCTACCGGGGTCCGTGACCCGCAGTCCGTGCGCGGCGCCGCCGACGGCGGGGTTCGCGGCTGTCCGGGAAGAGCCCCGCTCAGACGGAGAATGCCCCGGCCGTTCCCGGCCGGGGCATTCCGTGACGATGCTCGTCTGTCAGCTCTTCGACTGTCCGTAGGAGCCGAGCTGGCGGGTCGACTCGACGACGCGGGCGGCCATCGCGGTCTCCGCGATCTTGCCCCAGGCGCGCGGGTCGTACAGCTTCTTGTTCCCGACCTCGCCGTCGACCTTCAGGACGCCGTCGTAGTTCTTGAACATGTAGTCGGCGATCGCACGCGTGTACGCGTACTGCGTGTCGGTGTCGATGTTCATCTTGATGACGCCGTTGGCGACCGCGAGGGCGATCTCCTCGTCGGTCGAGCCGGAGCCGCCGTGGAAGACGAGGTCGAGGGGCTTGGCAGCCGTGTTGTACTTCGCAGCGACCTCGGCCTGGATCTCGCCGAGGAGCTCCGGGCGCAGCTTCACGCCGCCCGGCTTGTACACGCCGTGCACGTTGCCGAAGGTGAGGGCGGCGATGTAGCGGCCCTGCTCGCCGAGGCCCAGTGCCTGGACGGCCTGGTCGACGTCGGCGAAGGTCGTGTAGAGAGCCTCGTTCGAGCCCTCGTGCTGCACGCCGTCCTCCTCGCCGCCGACGACGCCGATCTCGACCTCGAGGATGGCGTTGATCGCCTTCATGCGGGGGAGGAGGTCCTTGGCGATCTCGATGTTCTCCGCGAGGGGAACGGCCGAGCCGTCCCACATGTGCGACTGGAAGATCGGGTTGCGGCCGGCCTTCACCTCTTCTTCGGAAGCGGTGATCAGCGGCTCGACGAAGCCGGCGAGGGCGTCCTTCGGGCAGTGGTCGGTGTGCAGCGCGACGGTGACGGGGTAGTTCTTGGCGACCTCGGTCGCGTACCGGGCGAAGGCGAGAGCACCGGTGGCACGTGCCTTGACCGTGTGGCCGGCGAAGTAGTCGGCGCCGCCCGTGGTGACCTGGATGATGCCGTCGGAACCGGCCTCGGTCAGGCCCTGGAGGACGGAGTTGATCGTCTGCGAGCTCGAGACGTTGAATGCGGGGTACGCGAAGCCGCCGGCCTTCGCGCGGTCGAGCATTTCTGCGTACTGGTCCGGGGTGGCGACGGGCATGAGAACTCCTGCGATAGGTGAGCCGGGACAGCAGTCACTCTAGCCGGGAAGGGGAGGGGATGCCGTCGGGATGACGCTCCGGAGGGGGACTCTCTGCCGCACGGTTAAGAATCACGATTCCTTCATGCGATTTTGCCCGAAAGGAGGCGACTGCCACCGCGATTCTGGCTACTCTTGCCGCATGGTGAGTCTGACTGGTGATCTGAGCCCTCTTCGTCCCGACCGCAACCTCGCAATGGAGCTGGTGCGCGCGACCGAGGCGGCCGCGATCCGTGCGGTGCCGTTCATCGGCCGTGGCGCGAAGGAGGCCGCCGACGGTGCGGCTGTCGACGCCATGCGCGCCTTCCTCGGCACCGTCGCCTTCCAGGGGCAGGTCGTCATCGGCGAGGGCGAGAAGGACAACGCCCCGATGCTCTTCAACGGCGAGGTCGTCGGCACGGGCACCGGGCCGCTCTGCGACATCGCGGTCGACCCGATCGACGGCACCTCCCTGACAGCAGCCGGCCGCCAGAACGCGCTGTCGGTGATCGCCGTGTCCGACCGTGGAACGATGCTCGACGCGTCCAGCGTCTTCTACATGGACAAGCTCGTCACCGGTCCCGCGGGCGTCGGCGTCGTCGACATCCGCCTCCCGATCGGCGAGAACATCCGTCGCCTCTCGGCCGCGCTGGGCAAGCCGGTCGACGAGATCGTCGTCTCCGTCCTGAACCGTCCGCGCCACGAGCAGCTCATCCAGGAGATCAGGGATGCCGGAGCCGGCACCCGTCTGATGAGCGACGGCGATGTCGCGGGCGGCATCAACGCCGCACGCCACGGCGCGCGCACCGACATGTGCGTCGGCGTCGGCGGCAGCCCCGAGGGCATCGTGACCGCGTGCGCGATCAAGGCGCTCGGCGGTCACATCCAGGGCCGCCTGTGGCCTCGTGATGACGACGAGCGTCAGCGCGGCATCGACGCCGGTCTCGACATGGACAAGGTCTATGAGGCCGACGATCTCGTCCGGGGCGACAACACGATCTTCGTGGCGACGGGTGTGACCGACGGTCAGCTCGTCGCGGGTGTGCGTCGCGAGGGCGGCTACATCTACACCGAGAGCGTCGTGCTGCGCGGCGCATCGGGCACCCTGCGGCGGATCGCCTCGGAGCACCTCGTCTCGAAGTGGCTCTGATCCTGCGCTGACGGCGACGCGCGGCATCGTGAGAGCTGCGGTGCGCGCGGCATCGTTATCGAGACGGAACCCCTGCCCGGAGCGCTGAGCCGTGGTTTCCGTGCGCGTCGTGTGACAATTGTCTCTGGGTTTCTCACCGTCGACGGAGCCGCAGGCACCGCAGACACAGGAGGGCGAAGCAGATGGCAACGCAGCACACGAGCGATTCGAAGGCCGCACCGACCAAGTTCGTCACGACGAACACCGGGCGCATCCTCCGGGTGAACGTCGACGAGATCGACGCGGCAGCCAAGGCTGCAGCCGCCTCCGCCGCCACGGTCCATGCAGTCGACCCGGCACGGCGTGCCGATGTGCTCTTCCGCGTGCGTCGCGACGAGGGACACGAGGTCAGCGCTTGGTGGATGATCGGCGCCTTCCTCGCCACCAGCGGACTGGTGATCCTCCTGCTCTCGGGCGTCCCCGGCGTCGCCTGAGCAGCTTTCCGGCGTCGCCTGACTGAGTCTCCGGCGTCGTCTGATCAGGTCTCTGATCGGAGCGGACTCCGGTCGGAGTGGACTCCGGTCGGTCTCTGATCGGAGCGGACTCCGGTCGGACTCTGGTCGTTTCGACGGCCTCAGTCGCCCTCGAGCCGCTGACGCACATCGCCCAGCTCGGCCCGCACGGGCTCGGCGGCATCCACGTCGCTGACGAGCTCGGCCGCTGTGAATCGGCGCGCGCTGCCTCCGATCACCTGCGGCGACGCGTCGAGCGTCGAGGAGTCGATGCCGGGGAACTGCCGGGCCGTCACGAGCACGCGGTTCTCCAGCGAACCGGCGAAGCGGTTGTAGCTGTCGACCGTGCGCTCCAGGGCGCGGCGGAGGTCGTCGGCATGGCCGGCCAGCACGCCGAGGCGGTCGTACAGCTGCGTGCCGAGGGCGAGCAGAGTGCGAGCCTCGGTCGACACCTCCTGCTGGGTCCAGGTGTAGGCGACCGTCTTGAGCACCGCCCAGAGATTGACGGGTGAGGCCAGCGCCACCCGGCGGCTGAAAGCGTAGTCGAGCAGTGTCGGATCCTCGTCGATCGCCGCGGCGAGCAGCGATTCGCTCGGCAGGAAGCAGATCACGAATTCGGGGCTCGACTCGAGGCCAGACCAGTAGGCCTTCTTGGTGAGCGCATCGATGTGTGCGCGCACCGCTTTCACGTGCTTCTGCATGAGCATGCGCCGCTCCGCCTCGTGCGCGTCGCCCGCCGGCAGTGCCGATGCCTCGAGATAGGCGTCGAGGGGGACCTTCGCGTCGACGGGGATCGACGCGCCACCGGCGAGCCTGATCACCATGTCGGGCCGGCCGACGCCGCGATCCGAGGAGACGGTCGACTGCAGATCGAAGTCGACGTGCCGGGTGAGGCCGGCGGCCTCGACGACGCGCCGCAGCTGCGTCTCACCCCACACGCCCCTGGTCACCGTCGACTTCAGTGCTCCGGCGAGCGACTCGGTCGTCGCGCGCAGCGCCTCATCGGACTCGTGCGCGCGACGCAGCTGCTCGGCGAGCGACCCGAACTGCGCATGGCGCTCCTGCTCGATCGTCGCGATCTTGTGCTGCATCTGCTGGAGGCTCTCGCGCACGGGTGCGAGCGCCGTCAGGACGGCGTTCTGCTGCTGCACGCGGATCGCCTCGGCCCGCTGCTCTTCACGGGCGTGCTCGACGGCATCCCGATACAGGTCGTACTGGCGGTCGCGGTCGTCGCGCGCGGCGGCGAGATCGGCCTGCGCTCTGGCCAGTTCCGCCGCTCCTCGGCCCGAGCGCAGGTACCAGCCCAGGGCGGCACCGGCCGCGAGGGCGATGAGGAGGAGGACGATCGTCAGAGGATCCATGGATCCGATGATGCCCTCGACCACCGACATCGGCGGGATGTCAGGCGACGGCGCGTTCCTCCGCCGCGGTGACGGGTTCGGTGACGCGGAGGCCCAGAGCCCTGGCGAGACCGAACACGTCCGACACCTCGGCGCGTCGAGCGGAGTCGATCACGATCTCGGCGCAGGCGCGGGCATCGGCCAGCGCATCGTGGTGCGAGAACTCCGAGAAACCTGCGGCGGCAGCGGCCTTGGGCAGACGGTAGGAGTCGAGCTCGTACGTCTTCCGCGCCACCTGCAGGCTGCACAGCGAGCGGTACGGCGGGCAGATCTCGCCCGTCGCCTCCGAGGCGCGACGCAGCACGTTCAGATCGAATCCGGCGTTGTGCGCGACCAGCACGTCGGCGCCGGCGAACGCGCACAGGCGGTCGAACTGCTCGGACCAGGTGGCGGCATCCCGCACGTCGTGCGGACGGATGCCGTGGATCTTGACGTTCCACTCCTGGAACTCGTCGTGGCCTGCGGGCGGTTGGATCAGCCAGCCCGCGGTGGCGACGACGCGGCCATCGCGAACGCGGACGAGTCCGACGGAGCAGGCCGAGGCGGGGCTGGAGTTCGCCGTCTCGAAGTCGATCGCGGTGAAGTCCAGGGGCACCTCTCCACTTTCACCCCGCCCTCCGAGCGGGTCCGGAAGACTCGCCGTAGGCTGGCGATATGGCTGAGGATATGGCGACGTCGTTCGGAGCAGAGGCGGGGAACTACGAGGCGGGGAGACCCGACTATCCGTTCGAGGCGGTCGCCTGGATGCTCGAGCCGATGCCCGCGGGCTCCACGCGCATCGCCGACGTCGGGGCGGGCACGGGCAAGCTCACCCGAGTGCTCGCCGCGGCCCCGGATGCCGAGATCGTGGCGATCGACCCGGATCCTGCGATGCTCTCCGCCCTGCGCGATGCCGTGCCCGGTGTGCCGACCTTCGTGGGCACCGCCGAGTCCCTGCCGCTGCCGGACGCGGGTCTCGACGCCGTCGTTCTCGGCCAGGCGTGGCACTGGGTGGACCCCGTGACGGCCTCCGCAGAGGTCGGGCGCGTCGTGAAATCCGGAGGAGTGCTGGGGCTGATCTGGAACCTTCGTGACGAGCGCGCCGACTGGGTGCGCCGTCTCACCGAGATCATGCACGGCAGCAACGCCGAGATCATGATGGCCGAGGGAGGCCCTTCGATCGCGACGCCGTTCGGGGAGCTCGAGGAGGAGACCTGGGAATGGGTGCGGCCCATCACCCGTGAGCAGCTGCACAGCATGGCGTCGTCGCGCAGCTACATCATCACGGCATCCGATGAGGAGAAGGCGCGTGTCCACGGCGAGATGGACGCCCTGTTCGACGAGCTGGGACTCCACGGGGATGCCGTGATCGATCTGCCGTACGTGACGCGGGCGTTCCGCGCGATCAGGAGCTGAGGCCGGCGGGATCCTGCCGACCGGGCGCTCCGAGACCCGGCCAATCGACCGGGATCCGGATCGTCGCGCGCGAACCTTCCGGATCTCGAGCGGAGATCCGGATCCGGGAGGGCGTCTACCGGGCGCAGGTTCGCGGCATCCGCCCCCGGTAGACTCGACTTCCGTGGCTCTTACAATCGGAATCGTCGGCCTGCCCAACGTCGGCAAGTCCACCCTCTTCAACGCTCTCACCAAGAACGACGTGCTCGCGGCGAACTACCCGTTCGCGACGATCGAGCCCAACGTCGGCGTGGTGAACCTGCCCGACTCGCGTCTCGACAAGCTCGCGGAGATCTTCGGCAGTGAGCGCATCCTCCCCGCCGCGGTGTCGTTCGTTGACATCGCCGGCATCGTCCGGGGCGCGAGCGAGGGCGAGGGTCTGGGCAACAAGTTCCTCGCGAACATCCGCGAGGCCGACGCGATCGCCCAGGTCGTCCGCGGCTTCGCCGATGACGACGTCGTGCACGTGGACGGCGCGGTGAACCCGGCGTCCGACATGGAGACGATCAACGCGGAGCTCATGCTCGCCGACCTCGAGACCGTGGACAGGGCGATCACCCGCTACGAGAAGGAAGTCCGCGGCAAGAAGATCGAGCCGATCGTGCTCGAGACCGCGCAGGCGGCGAAGGAGGCCCTCGAGCGCGGCGTGCTGCTCTCGGTGTCCGGCCTCGATCTCGCGCCGATCCGCGAGCTCGGCCTGCTCACCTCGAAGCCCGTCATCTTCGTCTTCAACGTCGACGAGGGCGTGCTGACGGACGCTGCCCGCAAGGAGGAGCTGGCCGCGCTGGTCGCCCCCGCGAAGGCGATCTTCCTGGACGCGAAGATCGAGTCCGAGCTCATCGACCTCGACCCTGAGGATGCCGCTGAGCTGCTGGCCTCGACGGGACAGGACGAGTCGGGTCTCGACCAGCTCGCCCGCATCGGCTTCGACACCCTCGGCCTGCAGACGTACCTGACGGCGGGCCCCAAGGAAGCGCGCGCCTGGACCATCGGCAAGGGCTGGAAGGCCCCGCAGGCCGCCGGAGTCATCCACACCGACTTCGAGAAGGGCTTCATCAAGGCGGAGATCGTCTCGTTCGACGACCTCGTCGAGACGGGGTCGGTCATCGAGGCCCGCGCCAAGGGCAAGGCCCGCCTCGAAGGCAAGGACTACGTCATGCAGGATGGCGACGTCGTGGAGTTCCGCTTCAACAACTGACTCACACACGGAGGGGAGCGGCGGCAGGGCGCCCTCAGCTGAGCTGTCGTCACCGGCTGAGAACCGACCCGTCTGTCGCGTGAGGCGGCTCCACCGCTATGGTCGTGGCATGGACGATCATGTCGGACTCCACGACTGCGTCGTGTGGACGCGGCCGACGGAGCTGCGTTGATCAGGTGGAACCGGGCGAGCTTCGCCGTATACGGTGGCCGGCGGTCGGCCTCGGAGATCAGCGAACTGCTGAACCTGGAGCCCGATATGCATGGCGATGTCGGAGAACTGACGCCAGCCGGGCATGCAGGCCGCAAGCTCAAGCCGCAGTACCTCACCTACCAGCGCACCTACTGGTCGATCGACGTCGACTCCGATAGCCACCGGGTCGACGCGGAAGACGAGACGGGATTCGCGGCGCTGACTGCGCTCGTCGGGCTGTTTACTCCGCGGGCGGAGGCACTTGTCGAGTTGCGGAAGGATGCGGAGACCGTTCTGTGGTGGTCGGGCGACTCTGACAGCACCCAGGGCGGATTCGTACTGACCGCCGACCTCATCGGACAGCTTGCTCTTCTCGGCTGCGATGTACGCGGGACGGCGTACATCTCAGTCGAGGAGAGCGAGGTCGCTAGATCGGACTGAAGCGTCGGCCAGCGGCAGCGAAGGCGAACGTCCGAGTTGCGCCTGTAACGTCCGTGCTCGCCGTCCTGGTGCTTTTCGCGAGAACCTCGATCTCCCGCTCGTCGTCGATGGGCCTCGCCGTATGTCGGATGCCGGTGCGACGATGGACGCATGCCCGAATCTCCGGAGGTGCAGGCGCTCGTCGAGTTCTTCGATGAGCGAGTCCGAGACCGTGTCATCGCTGAGATCGACATCGGCGAGTTCCGCATCATCAAGACTCGCGAACGCCCGCCTGCGTCGCTCATCGGCGCGCGGATCTCCGGTCTACGGCGCTTCGGGAAGCACCTCGGGATCGACACCTCGGCGGGGTGGATGATCATCGGGTTCGGACGCAACGGCTGGATCCGGTGGAAGGCGGCAGGAGATGTCTCTGTCGACGAGCTCGTTCCGGAGGTCGCGAGAGTCACCCTCGATGACGGTGCAGTGATGCGGATCGTCGACGCGGGCGACTTCCTCGCTGTCACAGCTGCGATCGTGGACGCCCCTTCGGACGTCGCGGGCATCGCGGCGCTAGGCCCGGACCCGCTCTCAGTCGACTTCTCCCGCGAGGACTTCGAGCGCGCACTCGGCACCCGCAAGAAGCAGATCAAGGCGCTGCTGCAGGAGCAGACGTCCATCGCGGGAATCGGCAACGCCTACTCCGATGAGATCCTGCACCGGGCGCGCCTCTCTCCGGTCGTGCACGCTGCGGTGCTGGACTCCGAGGCCAGAGAGAGGCTGTTCGCCGCCACCGTCGACATCATGCGCGGAGCGCTCGCCGACCGCCGGGGACTGCCTCCTGACGCCCTCAAACCCGCAAAGGTTCAAGCCATGTCCGTCCATGGGCACACAGGGCAGACATGCCCTGTGTGCGGCACCACGATCGTCGACCACATCTTCGGAGGAGCATCCGCGCAGCGTTGTCCCCGGTGCCAGCCGGATCAGGCGGACGGGGGCGTGCGGTGAGTCCAGATAGAGCGATCTGAACCGGCCGAGCAGCAGGAGCGCCGGCGCTTCCGGCGACGCGCGCGTCCGCCGCACGGTTGTGGGGAGATACGCTGGAGAGGCCGTTTCGGTCCTTGAGGCTAGCGACGGCCCATACACCCAGGCGCAGCGCCGCAGACGAAGCATCGATCGTGCAAGGAGACCGACGCAGATGACCGACACCCAGATCTTCGAGCCCGACGGACGCGCGATCCCCTTCGTCGACGAGGGAGACGGTCCGGTCAAGCTCGTGCTGATCCAGGAGCACGGTCTCGCCGCCGATGTGCTCGGCGTCGTCGCGCATTACCTCGCCGAGGAGGCCGGGTTCCATGTGCTGCGCATCGGGCACAGGGCCGACGCTGCCGACGCCTCGTTCGAGGAGCGGGTCGAGGATGCTCTCGCCGTCATCGATCATGTCGGTCTTCAGGACACGTGGATCGGCGGGCACGGCTTCGGCGGGACCGTGGCGCGCGCACTCGTCGCGGCGCACCCCGACCGCGCGAACGGCCTCTTGCTGCTCGGCGTCGAGGAGGCTGATGTCGAGATCGCGCCGGCGATCCCCGTGCTCATCGTGCAGGGCACCGATGACGACGTGAACCCGCCGGTCAATGCCGAGCGCCTGCACTCGACGATCCCCGACCGGTCGAGCATCAAGACCATCGGCGGAGACCACCTCTTCCCGATGCACCACCCGATCGAGACCGCCGTGGTCATCGAGGAGTACCTCGACTGGGACTGAGTTCGCCCTATGCTGATCGCGTGACCCAGACGCCCGTGCTGCGCTAGCGCGCGTCAGCGCCCCTGGCGCTTCTTGTAGGGCTTGGGCTGACCCTTGACCACCGGTGCGCGGCCCCTGCCCTTGGAGGCCTTGGCCTTGCCGCCGGCCGGGGCGGCAGGCTTCGCGACGGGAGCCGGCTCCGCGGCGATCCGCTCCCTCGCTTCATCGAGCAGGAGCAGCCCGGCTGCGGTGATCTTCGTCTCGCCTCCACGCGTGACGAGAGGGTGCCCCACTTCGTCCTCCAGCTTCTCGATCGTCGAGTAGAGCGCGGCGAGCGGGATGCCGAGGGACTCTGCGGCGCGGGGGAAGTGCAGCTCCTCGGCGACGGCGACGAAACGTCGAAGCTGGGTGATGTTCACGGAGAGCCGTTCCTTTCCCGCGAGGATCGCGGTCGACTCCCCAGCGTACGCGTCGCTACGGTGCCGCAGCGACGCGGTCGGCGTACGCTGTGCGTGTCACCGACCGAAGGAGCAGCCGTGCCCGACCACGATGAGCATGCCCCTCACGGGCATATCCCCGCGCCCGGCGAGCCGACCGTCCCGGAGCTGGAGGCCGACGAGAACGTCGCTCCGAGGCCGGAGGAGGAGATCGCCGACATCCTGCGATCGGCACCCGACCTGAAGGACCACAGCCGGCAGCGCGAGTGAGCGGGATGCCGTGTCATCCGCCGACCTGCGTCGATGACAGGATTGTATGATGACCGCGACACTGGTGGCCCAGGACCTGGCCGGAGGGTACGGTCACCGCACCCTCTTCGACTCCCTCGATCTCACCGTCGCTCCCGGCGACGTGGTCGGCGTGGTGGGGGCGAACGGCGCGGGAAAGTCCACCCTCCTCCGCCTGCTCGCCGGGCTCGACGAACCTCAGGCGGGGAGCATCGCGCTGGCGCCAGCCGACGCGTTCGTCGGCTGGCTGCCGCAGGAGCACGAGCGCATCGCGGGGGAGACGGTGTCGGCGTACATCGCGCGCCGCACGGGATGCGCGTCCGCGACAGCGGAGATGGATGCCGCGGCTGCCGCGCTCGGCGACCCCTCGCTCGCGCGCCCGGGAGCAGACCCGGCCGATGTCTACTCGGCGGCGCTCGACCGCTGGCTGGCGAGCGGAGCCGCGGACCTCGAGGAGCGCGTCCCCGCCGTGCTCGCCGAACTGGGACTCGACCTCGGCGACGCCGCCGGGGACGCGCTGATGACCTCCCTGTCCGGAGGGCAGGCGGCAAGAGTGGGGCTCGCCGCCCTCCTCCTCTCGCGATTCGATATCGTGCTGCTCGATGAGCCCACCAACGACCTCGACCTCGACGGTCTGGAGCGTCTGGAGACGTTCGTGCGCGGACTCCGCGGTGGAGTGGTGCTCGTCAGCCATGACCGCGAGTTCCTCTCCCGCTGTGTGACGCGCGTGCTGGAGCTCGACCTCGCGCAGGGCACGAACCGCGTGTACAGCGGCGGCTACGACGCGTACCTGGAGGAGCGGGCGACCGTGCGTCGGCACCTGCGCGAGAAGTACGACGAGTTCGCGGAGAAGAAGGCCGACCTCGTGTCCCGCGCACGGACGCAGCGGGAATGGTCGAGCCAGGGCGTGCGCAACGCCATGAGGAAGTCGCCGGACAACGACAAGATCCGCCGCAAGGCCTCCACCGAGTCGAGCGAGAAGCAGGCGCAGAAGGTGCGTCAGATGGAGAGCAGGATCGCCCGGCTCGAGGAGGTCGAGGAACCGCGCAAGGAGTGGCAGCTCGAGTTCAGCATCGCCGCTGCGCCGCGATCGAGCTCGGTCGTGTCGACCCTGAGCGCCGCGATCCTCCGTCAGGGCTCCTTCACCCTCGGCCCGGTGTCGCTCCAGGTGAACGCGGGGGAGCGCATCGGCATCACCGGACCCAACGGTGCGGGCAAGTCCACCCTGCTGCGCGCGCTGCTCGGCCAGCAGCTCCCCGATGACGGCACCGCGAGCCTCGGGGCGAGCGTGCAGATCGGCGAGATCGACCAGGCGCGCTCCCTCCTCGCCGGGGCCCGACCGCTCGCGGGAGCATTCGAGGACCTGGTGCCGGAGTACGCGACCGGCGAGGTGCGCACCCTGCTCGCGAAGTTCGGACTCAGGGCCGACCATGTCAACCGGCCGGTCGACGAGCTGTCGCCAGGAGAGCGCACGCGCGCGGGGCTCGCGCTCCTGCAGGCGCGCGGCACCAACCTGCTCGTGCTCGACGAGCCGACGAACCACCTCGATCTCGCGGCCATCGAGCAGCTGGAGCAGGCCCTCGATTCGTATGAGGGCACCCTGCTGCTCGTCACCCACGATCGACGGATGCTCGACACCGTGCGGACCGACCGCCGCTGGCGCGTCGAGGAGGGCCGGGTCACCGAGCTGTGACCGGCATCCGGCCGTCCGAGCCGCGCCGGATCGCCGATGCACTCCGACCCGCCATGCGGCTCGCCCGATAGCATCCAGGTATGGCCACACCCTCCGCGCGCGCATTCGTCCGTCTGCGGGCTCTCCTCTCGATCATCGGCGGACTCGCCGCAGGTATCGCCGTGGGGCCGTTGCTGGGGGTTGCTGCGGGCATCCTGACCGGATGGGGCGTCTTCGCGCTGACGAACGTGATCTGGGTGCTGCTGCTCATCTGGAGGATGGATGCCGCCGACACGAGGGCGCACGCGACGCTGGAGGCCCCCGGTCGCCGCGTGGCGCGACTGATCTCGATCCTCGGAAGCCTCGTCAGCCTGGGCTCCGTGCTCGTCGTGCTCGTGCAGGCGCAGAAGACCCCGGGCGTCGAGGAGTATCTGCTCGCGGGCATCGCCGTGCTCAGCGTCGCCGCATCCTGGGGGCTCATCCACACCGAGTACGTGCTGCGGTACGCCCGTATGTACTACTCCGAGCCGGTGGGAGGGATCGACTTCAACCAGGAGGAGGACCCGGAGTACACCGACTTCGTCTACTTCTCTGTCGGGCTGGGGATGACGTACCAGGTGTCCGACACGAACCTCACCCGCAACGAGTTCCGCCGGGTCGTGATCGCCCAGACCGTGCTCGGCTACCTCTTCGGCACCGTCATCCTCGCGTCGATCATCAACCTCGTCGTCGGACTCGGCTGATCCGGATCAGCCGTCCCGCGCCGCGTGTCGGACGCCGCTCCGGATCGACGTCGTGATCTGACCGGCACCGTTCCACCCGGCGCCGGACAGCACGGATGCCGCGACCTGGAGGCCGCGGCATCCGCTGTCCCGACCGCGAGGTCAGACGGTCTGGGGGAGCACCGTGAACGAGACGGATCCCGCCTCGTCGACTCCCGCATCGAGGATCTTGTCATCGAGCACCGCCGACGCGGGCTCGTCGATGAAGAGCCGCACACCGGACGCCTCGAGGACGTGATCGCTGGGCTCTGGATGCGCGGTGACCTGCACGGCCAGTCGTGCGCCGCCCGCCGTCTCGGGGGCGGTGGAGTGGATGCGGAGACCCGCATCGGCCGCGTCGCTCTGACGGCTGACCAGGGTCGTCATGATCGCGGTGGCGTTGTCGGTGAGGGTGAGCATGGGTGCTCTCCTTTCCGGTTGGGGCATGCCGAGGTCACGACATGTCCGGGCCACGCTTCCTCACCCGACGGGATGCCGCAACCCTCGACCGCGGATTCGGAGGGTCCTCACACCTCAGCCCGCCCGACGAGCGGCGAGCATCCGCCACAGCCCCGCCCACAGCGCTCCGACGAGCACCACGGAGCAGACGAGGGTGAGCGCACCGGCCGACCTGCCGACGGTGAAGTCGACGATCAGCGTCGTCACGCCCACGGTGAGGAGACCGATCACGAAGAGGTCGAGAGTCACGATGCGCGCGGCGATCCGCACGAGCTCGGGCTTGCGCCTCCGGCCGAACAGGGCGCGATGCATGCCGACCGGGGTCAGCGAGAGCAGGGTCGCGACGGCGGCGAGGGCGACGAGCACGATGTACAGCACGTGCTGTGCGGCATCCATCTCGGTGAAGCGCTGCTGGAACGCGACGGCGAGCAGGAAGCCGGTGAGGATCTGCGTGCCGGTCTGCATGACCCGCAGCTCCTGCATCAGCTCGTCCCAGTTGCGATCGGCGCGCTTGTTGGGAGTCTCGTCGCGTCCGTCGGCGAGGTCGTCCACCTCGGGATCAGTGCTCATGACCCCAGTCTCGCGGGGCGCGCAGGGAGCCGTCTAGAGCGTCGTGGGCGCGGAGCCCTCTTCGCGCAGCCGTGGCTCGGTGCGGCGCTCGGGGCGGACACCTGCCTTGTCGGCGTAGAAGGCGCGGATGCGGTCCATGTCGGCGGCGACGTCTCCGGTGAGGTCGATCGTCGGGCCCAGCCCCGTGGTCATCGTCGTGCGGTCGACGAAGCCGAGCGTCACCGGCATCCCCGTCTGGACGGCGATGCGGTAGAAGCCGCTCTTCCAGTACTCGTTGCCGCCGCGGGTCCCGTCCGGGGTGACGACGAGCCCGAAGACGGCGCCGTCGTTGACCTGGCTCACCACGTCGTTCACGACCCTCGCAGGATCGGCCCGGTCGACGGGGATGCCGCCGATCCCACGCATGATCGGCCCTCGCCAGCCGCGGAAGAGGCTCTTCTTGCCCAGCCAGTGCACGTCGATGCCGAGGCGCCACGCGATGGCGAGCATCAGCACGAAGTCCCAATTGGAGGTGTGCGGAGCACCGATGAGCACGGTGGGCCGTGTCGGCGCCGGCTCCGAGGCGAGCGTCCAGCGGCTGAACACCCAGAAGAGGCGGGCGACGAATGACCTGAGCATCCCTCAACCGTAGGGGGTGAGCCCTGTCGATCCGCTGTCGGTCTCGTCGCCTCCTCATCCCGGGCGCGTCGTGCGCTCCGATGCGGGGCGGAGGGGCGTCGAAGACGGAGCCATCCCCGCGCAGCAGGCGTACCATCGAAGGATGACGAAGATACAGGGGGACGGCGTCGGCGCGGATGCGCCTGAGACGCTCCACTCTCTTCTCGGTACCCTCAACCTGCTCGGCGACGACGCCGCGGGTTACTGCAGCGGCGGCGTCTGCCACTTCCCGGCGCCCCCTGTCGAGAAGGCCGAGTAGCGGCAGACGCCTCGCCGGTCAGTGTCCGGCGTGCTGCGGGGTGCTGCCGTCGTCTTCCGGCTTGCGGATGAAGAACGCGCCCACCACGGTGAGCGTGGCGATGACCGCGCCGATGAGGAATGCGACCTGCGACCCGGAGGCGACAGCCGCCGGGTCATCGGATCCGCCGTTCGCGTTCATGACCACGGTGTACACCGCGACCATGACCGCGATGCCCGCGGCGCCGGCGACCTGCTGCACGGTGCCGATCACGGCGCTCCCGTAGGAGTAGAACTTCGGCGTGAGCGAAGCGAGGGACGCCGTGAACAGCGGAGTGAACGACAGCGCGAGACCGATCGACAGCGTG
This sequence comes from Microbacterium sp. NPDC012755, assembly GCF_042901325.1. Classification (NCBI taxonomy): domain Bacteria; kingdom Bacillati; phylum Actinomycetota; class Actinomycetes; order Micrococcales; family Microbacteriaceae; genus Microbacterium; species Microbacterium sp. NPDC012755. The sequence continues at coordinate 2,454,849 of NZ_JBIBCT010000001.1, forward strand.
ATCTGCGAGAGCAGCACCACCCACACCGGGGTGGTCGTGCTGAGGGTCGTGTAGAACCACAGCGTCGCCGCGGCGAGGATCGCACCGGGGATCAGCAGGATCCGCGTGCCGCGCGCGTCGTAGATGCGGCCGATGATCGGTCCGAGCAGGCCCATCGCCAGGGCGCCGGGGAGGATGATGAGGCCGGCCTCGGTGGTCGGCAGCATGAGCGCCTTCTGCAGGTAGAGCGGGACGAGCGTGATGGTTCCGAAGAACGCCAGCGAGAGCAGGAACATCTGCGCCATGGACAGCGAGAAGCCGAGCGAGCGGAAGACGCGCAGATCGAGCAGCGCGTCGTCCTTGCGCTGCAGGATCACCTGACGCCACAGGAACGCACCCAGTGCGATGACGCCGACGACCAGGGCGATCACCAGCGGCGCCGGGTTGGCTCCGCCTTCGCCGAGGGCGCCGATCTGGCTGAGACCGTAGACGATGCCGCCGAAGCCGAAGGCCGACAGGATGATCGAGAGCACATCCAGCGGAGCGTTCGTCGTCTCGCCGACGTTGGTCAGCCAACGCCATCCGACGAACATCGCGACCAGTGCGATCGGCAGCACGACGACGAAGATCGAGCGCCAGCCGAAGTGGTCGAGAAGGAAGCCCGACATCGTCGGACCGATCGACGGAGCCAGCGAGATCACGATGCTCACGCGGCCCATCATGCGGCCGCGCGACTCGTTCGGCACGAGGTTCATCATCGTGGTCATGAGCAGCGGCATCATCATCGCGGTGCCGCCCGCCTGCACCACACGGGCGACCAGCAGCATCTCGAACCCCAGCGCGAACGCGGCGAGCAGGGTGCCGGCGGAGAACAGCGCGAGGGCGGCCAGGAACACCTGACGGGTCGTGAAGCGCTGCAGCAGGAAGCCGGTCGTCGGGATGACGACGGCCATCGTCAGCATGAAGGCGCTGGTGACCCACTGTGCGGCGATCGGGGTGATCCCGAGGTCGTCGATGAGATGCGGGATCGCCATGCCCATCGTGGTCTCGTTGAGGATCGTGACGAACGCGGCCGTCAGCAGGACCCAGATCACGCGCATGTCCCTGCGCGGGATCAGGCCTGTCGAGGGGGCCGGGGTCGTCGAGATGGAGCCGGTATCGACGGCAGACATGGGCGGCCTCCAGAAGGCATCGAGGAAAGGGGGATGCGTGCGAGTGCACGAGAGTCACTCAGCGTAACGGCTGCCTCGGACATTTCATTCCGAACTCACAGGAATCCGCCCTCAGCGGATGCGGAGCCTGTGTCGGCGGGGCTGGGTACGCTGGCGTGATGAGCATGGGCATGGGCGGCGGTCCGCGCGGCGGATTCCACGGGGTCGACGCGGCGGCGCAGCGGCGCATCAACGCCGCCGCTCCGCGCATCGACGGGCTCGGCTCGCGGGTGATCGCCCTCTTCCACCCCTACCTCTGGCGCATCGGCTTCACGGCCTCGCTCGTGATCATCGGCGCCGCCATCGCCGTCGTCCCTCCGCTCCTCGTGCAGCGGATCTTCGACGACGCGCTGTTCCCGGTGTCCGGCGGCGGACCGCAGCTCGATCTGCTGCTGGGGCTCGTGCTCGCGACGATCGGGCTGTTCCTGCTGTCGGCGGTGCTCGGCGTCGCGCAGACGTGGCTGACGTCGACCGTCGGCAACAGCGTGACCGGCGATCTGCGGGTGAAGCTGTTCGAGCACCTGCAGGCGATGGAGCTCGGGTTCTTCACGCGCACCAAGACGGGCGTGATCCAGTCGCGGCTGCAGAATGACGTCGGCGGCGTCTCCGGAGTGCTGACGAACACCGTCACCAGCATCCTCGGCAACACGGTGACGGTCGTGGCGTCCCTCGTCGCCATGATCCTCATCGACTGGCGGCTGACGCTCATCGCCGTCGTGATGATGCCGTTCCTCATCCTGGTCCAGCGCCGCGTCGGCCAGCTGCGGGCGCGCATCGCGGGCGAGACGCAGGAGTCGCTGTCGGAGCTCACCTCGATCACGCAGGAGACGCTGAGCGTCTCGGGGATCCTCCTCTCCAAGTCCTTCAACAGGCAGCGCACCGAGTCCGCTCGCTATCAGGCCGAGAACCGCAACCAGGTGATGCTGCAGGTGCGACGGGCGATGAGCGGTCAGGGCTTCTTCGCGGTCGTGCAGGTGCTGATGTCATCGGTCCCGGCGATCATCTACCTCGTCTCGGGCTATCTGATCGCCGGGGGCACCGGTGCGATCACCGCCGGAACGGTCGTGGCGTTCACCACAGTGCAGGCGCGCCTGCTGATGCCGCTGATGGGGCTCATGCGGGTCTCCCTCGATCTGCAGACCTCGTCCGCACTCTTCGCGCGCATCTTCGAGTACCTCGACCTCGTGCCCGAGATCCAGGATGCTCCGGGGGCGATCACGGTCGCCGAGGCCCCAGGGCCTCGGGGCCGGATCGAGTTCGCCGACGTCGTCTTCCGCTATCCGGATGCCGCCCCCGATGCGCGTCCGACGCTTCAGGGCGTGTCCTTCGTCGCCGAGCCGGGAAAGCACGTCGCCTTCGTCGGCCCGTCCGGTGCGGGCAAGACCACGATCCTGTACCTCGCACCGCGGCTGTATGAGGCGCACGGCGGCGCCGTGCTGTTCGCCGGAGCCGATGTCCGAACCCTGACGCAGGAGTCGATCATCGACCAGGTGGGCATCGTCTCGCAGGAGACCTACCTCTTCCACGCGACGATCCGCGAGAACCTGCTCTACGCGAAGCCGGACGCCACGGAGGACGAACTCGTCGCGGCGTGCACAGCGGCCAACATCCACCACATCATCTCCGGCTTCGAGAACGGCTACGACACGATCGTCGGCGAGCGCGGGTACCGGCTCTCCGGCGGCGAGAAGCAGCGCATCGCCATCGCCAGGGTGCTGCTGAAGGATCCGCCGGTGCTCCTGCTCGACGAGGCGACCTCGGCGCTCGACACGGTGTCGGAGCGCGTCGTGCAGGAGGCTCTGGACGAAGCGGCCAAGGGCCGCACAACGCTCACGATCGCCCACCGGCTGTCGACGGTGATGGGGGCCGACGTGATCCACGTGCTCGAGGCGGGGCGCATCGTGGAGTCCGGCACCCACGCAGAGCTGCTCGCCCAAGGCGGGCTGTACGCAGAGCTCGCTGCGCAGCAGGTCGCCGCCTCGCTGGTGCTCGACACCGAGACGGAGGTCGAGCAGTCCGTCACCGGAGGGCTCGCCGCCGCGTTCGCCGATCGTCGTGCAGACAGGGCGCCTGCGGATTCGGCGGGCGAGGATGCCGTCGCCGCGCTCACCTCTCCGGTCCCGCTCCTCGACGCGAGGATCGCCGAGGAGCGGGTGTATCCGAACGAGGCGTAGCGGCGCTCAGTGCACCGAGAGACCGCCGTCGACGAACAGCGAGTGCCCGGTGACATAGGCCGAACCCGCGCCGGCGAGGAAGACCGCCGCCGCCGCGAAGTCGGAGGGGAGGCCGTTGCGGCCGATCATGGTCCGCGATGCGAGGGCGGCGATCTGCACGGGGTCCTCCTGCAGCCGCGCGTTGAGGGGCGTGAGCACGAAACCGGGCACGAGGGTGTTGCTGGTGACCCCGGTCCCGCCCCACGCCTCCGCCTCCGAGCGCATGAGCGACTCCACAGCCCCCTTGGAGACGCCGTAGATGCCGCTGCCGACGAAGGCGCGATGCGCCTGCTGCGAGCTGATGTGGATGAGTCGTCCGTAGCCGCGTTCGGCCATGCCGACCCCGTAGCGCTGGCCGAGCAGGAACGGAGCGAGGGCGTTCACGGTCATGGTCGCGTCCCAGTCGTCCTCGGTGATGTCGGCGAAGGCTGGACGGATGTTGATCCCCGCGGAGTTCACGAGGATGTCCGGTTCGCCGAAGGGTTCGGCGGCGGCCTCGGCGACCGCGCGGATGCCGGCGCGAGTGCTCAGATCGCCGACCACGCCGACGGCGCGGCCGCCGGCGTCGGTGAGCTCGCGCACGGTCTGCTCGACGCGGTCGGCCCCGCGGGCCACGATGACGGTCGCGGCACCCGCTCCAGCGAGCGCGGTGGCGATGCCCCGGCCGATGCCGGAGCTGCCGCCGGTGACGATGGCGGTGCGGCCGTCGAGGCCGAAGAGGGAGTCGAGATAGGTGTTCATGTGTCTCCTGAGGTGGGAAGACGCGGATCGTTCAGCGGCTGGGCGGCGTGTCCACGGCGTGACACGCCGTACGAGGGGTGACGGTCTGCGGCTTCCCGAGGTGGACCGGCGTCACCAGGCGAGCGCGGCGACGAGGTCGGGGTCGGGGTGGGCGTCTGCGAACTCGGGCAGTGACCGCAGTTCGGCGATGAACGCCGAGACCGCCGCAGCGTATGCGGGGTCCGGATGGGTGCCGGCGATCTCCTGGAGCGGCGGCACGTCCATGGTGAGGATGAGCTCGAGTCTAGCCGTGACCGCGGCGTGGGCCCCGGCATCGCGCAGAACCCGGATGCCCCCGCGCAGCGCGGTGAGGTAGTCGAGCAGGACGGGCAGCTGCGCCTTTCCCTGCGTGATCGAGGTGCCGTCGGCGCGGAGCCGCCAGCGCACGACGGTGTCAGGGATCACGTCGAAGGCACGGGCGCGCGTGTACATCTGCTGCGCGACGATCTGATCCTCGTAGGCGACGCCCTCGGGGAAGCGCAGATCGGCCCAGAACGCGGCGCGGCTCACCTTCGACCAGGCGACGATGTTCGCGGACGCCCGCGGGTGCTCGACGATCGTCGTGCCGAGGCGTGCGGGGTCGGTCGCGGCGGCGACCCACGGCTGCACGCGCCCGGCGACGTAGCGCTCGCCGTCGAAGCGCGAGCGCACGTAGGCAGCGGCCGCGAAGTCGCTCCCCGTCTCCGCGAGGGTGCCGGTGAGTCGCGCGAGGGCGGTGGGGGCGAGTTCGTCGTCACCGTCGAGGAACCCGAGATACTCGGTGTCGACGAGGGACAGCCCGACGTTCCGCGCGGCGCCGAGGCCGATAGAGGCCTCATGTCGGAGCATCCGGAATCGCGGGTCGGAGGAGGCGGCATCCGCGAAGATCGCCGCGGTCTCGTCGGTCGATCCGTCGTCGATCAGGATCGCCCGCCACCGTGATTCCGTCTGCGCACGCAGGGAGTCGAGAGCGGCCGGAGCGAACGCGGCGATGTCGCGCCCGGGGACGATCACGGTCACGAGCGGAGCGGATGCAGTCACCAGCTGAGTCTATGGCGAGCGGATGGGGGCGGAGGCGGCTCAGCGACCGGTGACGGAGCGCACGGACTCCGCGACGAGAGCCGCGAGCTGCCCTGCGGCCTCGTCGGGGAGAGCCTCGCGCCCGAACGTGAAGCGCACCGAGGTCTGCGCGACCTCGGGCGGGATGCCGCAGGCCAGCAGCACATGCGAGGGTTCGTCGCTTCCGGCGGCGCAGGCCGAACCGCTCGAGGACACGACTCCGCGGCGCTCCAGCTCCAGCAGCACCGCCTCGCCGCTGACCCCGGCGAAGGTGAAGCTCGCGGTGCCGGGAAGCCGGTGCACCGGGTCGCCGGTCAGAGCGGCCTGCGGAGCGGACGCGAGCACGCCGGCGATGAAGCGCCGTGTGAATGCGCCGACTCCGGCCGCGACCTCGGTGCGCTCCGCGTCGGCGAGTTCCAGGGCGGTCGCCAGAGCCACCGCGCTCGCGACGTTCTCGGTGCCGGAGCGGCGCCCGCGCTCCTGTCCGCCGCCGTGCAGCAGCGGCTCCAGCGGGATCCGTCCGCGCACGGCCAGCGCTCCGATGCCCTTCGGGGCGCCGAGCTTGTGGCCGGCGATCGCGATGGAGCCCGCACCGAGACCGTCGAGCGGCAGCCACCCGGCGGACTGCACGGCGTCGACGTGCAGCGCGGCACCGGCCTGGTCGACCACGGCCGCGATCGCGACGACGTCCTGCACCGTGCCGATCTCGTTGTTCGCGTGGCCGAGCGCGACCAGCGCGGTGTCGTCGCGGAGCACGGCGGCGACGGCATCCGGCGTGATCCGCCCTGCCGAGTCGACCGCAGGCGAGGACACCTCGACGCCGTGGAAGCGGCGCAGGTAGTCGGCCGACTCGAGGATCGATTCGTGCTCGATGGGGGAGACGACCAGATGCCTCCGCGGGGAGGCGAGCACGATCCCCTTGACCGCGAGGTTGTTTGCCTCCGTGCCGCCGCTGGTGAAGACGACGTCTCCCGTGCGCATCCCGAGCACCCGCGCCACACGTCGGCGGGCGTCGTCGAGCGCGCTCGCCGCGGCCTCGCCGACCGTGTGGTGACTCGAGGGATTGCCGAAGACCCCGGTCAGGTACGGGCGCATCGCCTCGAGCACTTCCGGTCGCACCGGCGAGGTGGCGGCGTGATCCAGGTACAGCATCAGTCGATCCTGACGTCCAGTCCGAGGTCGAGGGCGCGGGCGGAGTGCGTCAGGGCGCCGACGGAGATCACGTCGACGCCGGTGGCCGCGATGGCCGCGGCGGTGTCGAGGCTGACACCGCCGGAGGCCTCGACCTGTGCGCGATCGCCGATGAGCGAGACGCCCGCCCGCAGATCGTCCAGCGAGAAGTTGTCCAGCAGCACGGTGTGGGCGCCGCCGTCGAGCACGGCCGGGATCTGATCGAGCCGGTCGACCTCGACCACGATGTGCGTCGTGTGGGGGAGGTGCGCGAAGGCGTCGCGAAGCCTCCCGGCGAGGTCGCCGCCGGCGCGCTGCAGCACGGCGAGGTGGTTGTCCTTCGCCATCACGGCGTCCGACAGGGAGAACCGGTGGTTGCGGCCGCCGCCGGAGATCACGGCGTGCCGCTCGAACGCGCGGAGTCCCGGTGTCGTCTTGCGCGTGTCGGCGATGCGGACGCCGGTTCCCTCCACGGCGCGGACGTATGCCGCCGTGAGAGTCGCGATGCCGCTCATGCGCTGGGTGAAGTTCAGTGCGATGCGCTCGGCGGTGAGGATGCTCCGCGCGGATCCCGTGACCGAGGCGAGGACATCTCCGGGGCGGAACTCGTCGCCGTCGCCGACGTGCACGTCGACGACGAGGGACGGGTCGGTGAGGGCGAACGCGGCGGTGAAGACCTCGCCGCCGCTGAACACCCCGTTCTCGCGCGCGACGAGGTCGGCGGTCGCCGTCGCGTCGGCTGGCAGCAGGGTCGTGCTGGTGAGGTCGCCCCAGGGGGCGTCCTCGTCGAGGGCGGCGGCGACGACGCGGGTGACGGTGGCTGCGGTGAGCATCAGACTCTCTCCAGACGAGGGGCTTCGAGGTAGTGGGCGCCGACGCTCGCGGTGCGGTTCCGTGCGGCGGAGGCGGTCTCGGCGGCGAGGAGGAGGAGATTCGCGTCTTCGTGCTCGGCGGCGGTGGCGGGGGCGACGGCATCCGCCTGCCAGGCCAGGATGACGTCGATGGCGCGCGCGAGCCCGTCCTCTGTGCGGAGGAGGCCCACGTCGTCCCACATGAGCCGCTGGAGCGCCGCGCGGGTGAAGCTCTCGTGACCGCACCGGTGGCGAACCTGGTCGCTGCGGTCGCGAACCTGGTCGGCGAGGCGCGGGGATGCCGACCGGTTCCGCGACCGGAACGGCGGGTGCGGGTCCGAGAGCGCCGTGGCTGCCCTGGCCCCGAAGACGGCGCCCTCCAGCAGCGAGTTGCTCGCGAGGCGGTTGGCGCCGTGCACGCCGGTGCGTGCGATCTCGCCGACGGCGAAGAGTCCGGGAAGGGTCGTGCGGCCGTCGAGATCCGTGACGACGCCGCCCATCAGGTAGTGGGCGGCCGGGGTCACGGGGATCGGCTCTCGGGCCCAGTCGAATCCGCGCTCGCGGGTCACCCGGTCGATGGTGGGGAAGCGCTCCGCCAGCCGTGCCGCGCCCAGCATGGTCGCGTCCAGCCGGACCGGAGAACTCTGCGCCGCCGCCTGCCTGGCGATCGCGCGGGACACCACGTCGCGGGGGGCGAGCTCGCCGTCGGGGTGGGTGTCGAACACGAAACGGCGGCCCTCGTCGTCGATCAGTGTCGCGCCCTCACCGCGCACGGCCTCGGAGACGAGGAACGCGGGCTCCGACACGAGGATCGTCGGGTGGAACTGCACGAACTCCAGATCGGCGACCGCGGCGCCGGCCCGGAGCGCCGCGGCGATCCCGTCGCCGGTGGTTCCGAGCGGATTCGTCGTGTGCACGTAGAGGTGCCCGGCTCCTCCGGTCGCGAGGATGACGGCATCCGCCTCGCGCTCCACCAGACGTCCGTCGACGAGAGTGCGGATGCCGCGCACCGATCCGTCGCGCGTCAGGAGGTCGACGAGGAAGGCATGCTCCGTGACGTCGATGCTCGTGCGCCGCACCGCGGCGACCAGTGCCAGGGAGATCGCGGCGCCCGTGGCGTCTCCGCCCGCGTGAACGATGCGCGCATGGCTGTGCGCGGCCTCGCGTCCGAGCAGGAGCCGCCCGTCGGGTGCCCGGTCGAACGCGACGCCGCGCGCGATCAGCTCGGCGATGCGCGCGGCCGCGTCGTCGACGAGCACGTCGACGGCGGCGGCGTCCGACAGCCCCGCGCCGGCGGCCATCGTGTCGGCGGCGTGCCGAGCGGCCGAATCCCCTGGTCCGTAGACGCCCGCGACCCCGCCCTGCGCGAACCCGGTGCAGCCGTCGCCGAGCGCGCCCTTGGTCACGAGCGAGACCCGATGCCCGGCCTCGTGCGCGTGCAGCACCGCGGTGAGCCCTGCGATGCCTGAGCCGACGACGATGACGTTCATCTCGCGCCCGCCGTGACCGGGGGCTTCGCCGCGAGCATCCGTTCGAGCGCCACACGGGCGGGAGCCACCACGTCGTCAGACACCGTGATCCGGTTGGGCGTGCGTCCGGCGACGAGCTCCTCCAGCACCCAGGCCAGGTAGCCGGGGTGGATGCGGTACATCGTCGAGCACGGGCACACGACAGGGTCGAGGCAGAAGATCTCGTGCTGCGGGTACTGGGCCGCCAAGCGCCGCACCAGGTTGATCTCGGTGCCGACGGCGAAGGTCGTGGGCTCGGTCGCCGCCTCGATCGCCTTGCGGATGTAGTCGGTGGAACCGGCCTCGTCGGCGGCGTCGACGACCTCCATCGGGCACTCGGGGTGCACGATCACGCGCACTCCGGGGTGCTCGGCGCGGGCCTGGTCGATCTGCGCGACGGTGAACCGTCGGTGCACGGAGCAGAACCCGTGCCACAGGATGACCTGCGCATCGGCCAGCTCGTCGGCGGTCGAGCCGCCGAGCGCCCTGCGCGGATTCCACATCGGCATCCGATCCAGCGGAACGCCCATCGCCTTGGCGGTGTTGCGGCCCAGGTGCTGATCGGGGAAGAACAGCACGCGCCTCCCGCGCTCGAACGCCCACTCCAGCACGGTCGCGGCGTTCGACGAGGTGCACACGATGCCGCCGTGACGGCCGACGAAGCCCTTGATCGCCGCAGAGGAGTTCATGTACGTGACGGGGATCACCGGGACGCGCCCGTCGTCGTCGACCGCGTCCATGTCGCCGTAGATATCGGCGAGCTGCTCCCAGCAGTCCTCGACCTGGTCGATGTCGGCCATGTCGGCCATGGAGCACCCGGCGGCGAGATTCGGCAGGATGACGGCCTGGTCCGGTGTGGAGAGCAGGTCGGCGGTCTCGGCCATGAAGTGCACGCCGCAGAAGACGATCGCCTCGGCATCCGTCCGGCCCTTCGCGGCCGTGGCGAGCTGGAAGGAGTCGCCCACGTAGTCGGCGTGGCGCACGACCTCCTCGCGCTGGTAGAAGTGGCCGAGCACGACGACCCGGTCTCCCAGTGTCTCCTTCGCGGCGCGGATGCGGGCGTCGAGCTGGTCTTCGTCCGCTTCGCGATACTCGACCGGCAGCTCACCCTGCCGGGGCGCGCCGGTGGGGATCACGTCGCCCATCGAGGAGCCGGGGCCGTAGCCGGGACGGGTGTCGAAGTCCCAGGGGCCGGCCGCGAGATCGGTGCTGCAGGTGGCGTCTGTCGACGCCCCGCTCACGATCTCCTGGAGCTGGTGGTCGACCGACGGGTCGAGGCGGGTGACGGGGATGAAGGTGATGCTCATCGGATGCTCGTTTCCTCGGGGCCGAGCGGGCCGCGATCGGCCAGCGCGACATCGGTGTTGTAGCGGTAGAGACGTGCGGGGCGGTGGCTTCCGGTGCGGAAGCGGTCGGTGGGGAGCAGGTTGCCTGAGGCCTCGACCTGGCGACGGAAGTTCGCCGGGTCGAGGGACTTGCCGAGGATCGCCTCGTACGCCTCGCGCAGATCGGCGAGGGTGAACTCGGCGGGGAGGAATCCGTGGGCGACGCGGCTGTAGCCGACCTTGTTGCGGAGTCGCCAGAGCGCGTACTCGATGATCTTGGCGTGGTCGAAAGCCAACTCGGGCAGAGCGTCGATCTCGAACCAGCGCACGTTCTCGGGGGCGAGACCCGAGGCGCGGTGGGCGGCGATCTGTGCATCGACGTCGTCCTGTCGCAGCAGCGCCCAGTACACCAGGGAGACGACCCTGGTGGGGGAGCGGTCGACCGCTCCGAACGCGTAGAGCTGCTCGAGGTAGCTCGGAGAGAGGCCCGTCGTCTCGGCGAGTGTACGGGCGGATGCATCGACGGGAGACTCCGCTGCCGTGAGCCATCCGCCGGGGAGCGCCCACTGGTCCGCGAAGGGCTCGCGCGTCCGCAACACGAGCGGAAGGGCGAGCACGGCGGCGCCCGACTCCGCGCGCCGCAACGTGAGGATGACGGTCGAGACCGCCACGCGGATGCTTTGAGTCATAGTTACCTTAACCTCCGCTGTCGATCTTAGTGTCCTTTCGACCTTTAGGGGGGAATCATGACGGATCCGAAGGTCGAGGCCGAAACGTTACCTCCGGTCGGCGCCGAGGGTTGTCACCCCGGGCGGGGTTTGTTAGGTTGCTGTCCTAACAAACCTTTCGCGGTTTGTTCAATGGACCTCACCCGGGGTTCGACTCCATCCGGAGATCCCTCCTGCAGTGCAGCACCGAGAGGAAACACCAGAATGATCCGAAATGGGAAGCGCAGACTCGCGCTCACCGCTCTCGCGGGGGCCTCGGCTCTCGCCCTCACCCTGACCGGCTGCGCCGGCGGGGGAGACACGCCCTCCGGCGATGCTCCCGCCGGCTTCGATGCCGAGGGAGCCAAAGGCCAGGACATCACGTTCTGGGTCATGGGCGGTGACACGCCGGACGAGGCGCGCGAGTACCTCGTCGACCAGTACAAGCAGGCGACAGGCGGCACGCTGAAGATCCAGCAGCAGGACTGGACCGACGCCCTCACGAAGCTGACGAACCAGCTCCCCGACGAGAAGAACACCCCCGACGTCACCGAGATCGGCAACACGTGGTCGCCGACCTTCACCACGGCGGGCGCCTTCTCCGACCTGAGCCCGATCTACGAGGACCTCGGCGGCGACAAGCTGCTCCACTCCTTCGTCGAGGTCGGCGAGGTCGACGGCAAGCAGTACGCGCTGCCCTACTACTTCGGCTCGCGCTACGTCACCTACCGCAAGGACATCTGGCAGGCCGCGGGTCTCGAGGTCCCCACCACGCTCGAGGAGTTCAACGCCGACGTCGCGAAGCTCAAGACGCCTGGCCAGTCCGGGTTCTACATCGGCGGTCAGGACTGGCGCAACGGCGTGTCGTGGGTGTTCGCGAACGGCGGCGAGCTGGCGAAGAAGGACGGCGACAAGTGGGTCTCGACCCTCTCCGACGCGAAGACGATCACCGGACTGGAGCAGTTCCAGACCCTGTTCGAGGACGCCTCGAACGCGCCGGCGACCGAGGACGACTCGACCCCGTGGGTCAACATCAACAACGACAAGGACGGCGCGGCGCCCTCTGCCGCGACCATCATCGCTCCGGGATGGGCGCACTGGTCGATCGGCGACTACGTCGGCGACGATGACAAGGGCAAAGAGAAGCGCGAGTGGAACGACGAGATCTTCGGCGTCTTCCCGCTGCCCGGCACGACGGCGGGTGAGCCCGCTCCCGTGTTCGCGGGCGGTTCCAACATCGCCATCTCGGCGAAGAGCACGAAGCAGGCCGGCGCCAAGGAGCTGCTGCGCATCATCTTCTCCGACGACTACCAGAAGCTGCTGGCCAAGAACGGCCTCGGCCCGGCCAACACCGACTTCGTCGGCGACCTCGGCGACGACCAGTTCGCGAAGGCTCTGGTCGACTCCGCGCTGAACTCGAAGCTCACCCCGGCAGCGCCCGGCTGGGCGGCTGTCGAGGGGCAGAAGATCCTCGAGGAGTTCTTCGGCAAGATCGCCGAGGGCGGCGACGTGAAGGCCTTGGCGAAGGAGTACGACGCCAAGATCGATGCGATCATCAACGGCTGACGCCTGCGGCGGGGCTGGACTCCGGTCCAGCCCCGCCGCATTCTGATCCTCGGATTCGTGATCTCATGACCCTCACCGCACCTTCTCCGTCGACGGCATCCGTCGACGTCCCTCCGGCGCGCCGTCGGAACTGGGCCCCCTACGTCCTGATCCTCGGCGCGTCGCTCGTCCTCCTCCTCGGCATGGGCTATCCCGTCGTCTGGCAGATCATCACCTCGTTCCAGAAGTACGGCGCGCTCCAGCAGCTGGGGGGCAAGGCTCCGGACTTCGTCTGGTTCGCCAACTACATCTCCATCGCGCAGAACGCCACGTTCTGGGAGGTGACGCTGCGCTCGGTCCTCTTCTGCATCGTCACCGCGGCGATCACCGTGGCCGTGGGCGTCCTCATGGCGCTCCTCATGACGAAGGTGCCCGCCGTCGTCCGCTTCATCCTGCAGATCGCGCTCCTGCTGGCCTGGGCGATGCCCGTGATCGCGGCGATGACCGTGTGGATCTGGCTGTTCGACCGGCGCCGCGGCGTCGTCAACTACCTGCTGAACCTCATCCCCGGGGTCGACGTCGGACAGTTCAACTGGATCGGCACGACTCCGGCGCTGTTCTTCACGGTCGCCGGGATCATCATCATCTGGATGTCCGTCCCGTTCGTCGCCTTCTCGGCCTACGCCGGTCTGACCCAGGTCAGCGGAGAGGTGCTCGAGGCGAGCCAGCTCGACGGCGCCGGCGCGTGGCAGCGGTTCCGCTACGTGATGTTCCCCGTGCTCAAGCCCGTCATCGCGATCGTGCTGTTGCTGAACCTGATCTGGGACCTGCGGGTGTTCGCGCAGATCACCCTCCTGCAGGATGCCGGGCCGAAGTCCACCGACTACGACCTGCTCGGCACCTACATCTACAAGACCGGCGTGGCCGGATTCGACTACGGCGCGGGGGCTGCGATGTCGATCTTCGTGCTCGCGATCACGATCGCGCTGAGCTGGTTCTACGTGCGCAGCCTCATCAAGGAGGAGACATCATGATGACAGCGGTCGCAGAGCGACGCGCCGAATCGGGCGTCGCCGTCTCGCCGTCTCGGGTAGCCGTGCGCAGGCGCCGGCGGTTCCGGCCGGGCGTGTGGCTGCTCAGCATCCTCGCCCTCGTGCTCGCCGGGATGTGGGCGTTCCCGGTGTACTGGATGGTGAACTCCTCCATGCTGTCCTCGGTGACGTTGGAGGCGTCGACGCCGACCTTCTTCCCCATCGGGGGGAATCTGACGAACTTCGAGCGGGTGCTCACCCCCTCCTTCTTCGCCGCCCTCGGAGTGAGCGTCGGTGTGACGCTGCTCTCGGTCGCGGTCTGTCTCGTGTTCGCGTTCCTCGCGTCCATCGCGATCAGCCGGTTCCGGTTCCGGGGCAGGGTGAGCTTCATCGTCACGATCCTGCTCATCCAGATGCTCCCCGCCGAGGGGCTGTTCATCGCGCAGTACAAGATGATGTCCGCGATGGGGCTGCTGAGCAACGTCTTCGGGCTCAGCATCCTGTACGTCGCGGCCGTCGTGCCGTTCACGATCTGGATGCTGAGAGGGTTCGTCGTCGGCGTGCCGGCAGAGCTCGAGGAGGCGGCCATGATCGACGGGCTGAGCCGCACTCAGGCGTTCATGCGGATCACGCTTCCGCTGCTGGCGCCGGGGCTGGTCGCGTCCGGGGTCTTCGCCTTCCTGCAGTGCTGGAACGAGTTCACGGTGGCGCTCGTGATCATGGAGAACAACCGCACGCTCCCGCTGTGGTTGCGGGGCTTCGTGCAGCAGAGTGCGACGCAGGCGATCGACTGGGGCCAGGTGATGGCGGCGTCGGCGATCGTGGCGATCCCGGTGATCATCTTCTTCGTGATCGTGCAGGGGCGGATGACGAGCGGTCTCGTCGCCGGAGCCGTCAAGGGCTGAGCTCGGAGCGGTGGCGGTGGTCGGATCCGACTGCCGCCACCGTGCGGCATGCCGTGAACTCCTGTTCACCGGGGAGTCGGGGGATTCGCGTCCTGACGGCGACGAGTATGCCGGCGCGACCGTGCCCGTCATCGCGATGTCGGCCGGAGCCGCCCTGCTCGCGCTCGGCGGAGTGCTCCTCGCGCGTCGTCGGCGCAGCCTGAGCTGACGGCATCCGCTCCCGTCGCACTCTTCCTCGCTCGGACCACTCCGCGCGACGCAAAGTGCGACGGGAGCGGACCCCTCGGAGCCGCTAGACTGAACCCACAACCGAACACAGGCCGTATGACCCACGCGGGAGAGCCCCGGCGAACGCAGCCGGGCACCGAAGGAGCAAGCCTCCCCGCCAATCTCTCAGGTACGCGTACCGCGCGGGTCCGGCCACTCTGAAAAGCGATCTCGCGATCCGCCGACGGTGAAAGCCCCCACGGGCGAAGCTCTCAGGCCCATGACAGAGGGGGAGTTCCGAGGAACGGCGATGCCGCCGTTCCGCCCGTTCCAGCCCGGGAGAACTCCATGTCCGACCCCCGCTACACACCGCTCCGCGAGCGCCACGAGGCGCTCGGGGCATCGTTCACCGACTTCGGCGGCTGGCAGATGCCGGTGCGCTACACGTCCGATCTGGCCGAGCACCACGCCGTTCGCGAGGCTGCCGGGATCTTCGACATCTCGCACATGGCCGAGTTCACGATCGTCGGCGCCGGTGCGGCCGAGTACCTCGACTACGCGCTGGCCGGACGTCTCTCGGCGCTCGCGATCGGCAAGGCGAAGTACTCGCTGCTGCTCGCCGAGACCGGCGGCATCATCGACGACGTCATCGTCTACCGGCTGGGCGAGGACGACTTCCTCATCATCTCCAACGCCGGCAACCGCGACGCCGTGCGTGCGGCGCTGCGGGAGCGGGTCGCCGGACACGAGGTCGTCGTCGAGGACGTCTCCGACGCCTATGCGCTCATCGCCGTGCAGGGACCTGCCGCCGAGGCCATCCTCGCCGCGACCGAGGGCATCGACGACGTCTCCGTGCCCTGGGCGGAGCAGAAGTACTACGCCTGGGCGAGCGCCACCTTCAACGGCGCGGCCATCCTCCTCGCTCGCACCGGCTACACCGGTGAGGACGGCTTCGAACTTCTCGTCGCAGGCCCCGACGCCACCGCTCTGTGGGACGCGGTGCTCGCCGCCGGCGCCCCGCACGGGCTCGTCCCCGCAGGTCTCGCGGCCCGCGACACGCTGCGTCTCGAGGCGGGCATGCCGCTCTACGGGCATGAGCTCACCCTCGACACCAAGCCGGCCCAGGCGGGTCTCGGCCGCGTGGTCGTCACCGCCAAGGAGCGCTTCGTCGGCAAGGACGGCGTGGATGCCGCAGCAGGCGCCCCCGTGCTCGTCGGCCTGACCGCCGAGGGCAAGCGCGCGGGCCGTGCCGGATACGCCGTCGTCGCCGAGGACGGATCGCCGCTCGGCGAGATCACCAGCGGCGCCCTCAGCCCGACGCTCGGCCACCCGATCGCGATGGCTTTCGTCGCTCCTTCTTCCGCGGAAGAGGGAACAGCAGTATTCCTGGATGTGCGGGGGACCAGGATCCCCGCGACCGTGACCGCCCTGCCTTTCTACCGGAGGACCAAATGACCGATCTCACCGCACTCAAGTACAGCGAAGAGCACGAGTGGGTCGCCCTCGACGGCTCCGTGGCGACCGTCGGCATCACCGACTTCGCCGCTGACGCCCTCGGCGACATCGTGTTCGTGGAGCTCCCGGCCGTCGGCACGACGTTCGCCCGCGGCGCCGTGTTCGGCGAAGCGGAGTCGACGAAGTCCGTCTCCGAGCTCTACGCACCCGTCGCCGGCACGATCACGGAGATCAACCAGGCCGTCGTCGACGACCCGGCACTGCTGAACTCCTCGCCCTTCGAGGACGCATGGCTCGTCAAGGTCGAGGTCGCCGACGGCGCGCTCGACGGACTGCTCGACCGCGACGCCTACGTCGCGCACACGGAGGGCTGATCGACCAGTGGTCTCCTTCGCCGATCGTCACATCGGAACCCCGGCATCCGCTCAGCGCATCATGCTCGATGCGCTGGGCGTCGAGTCCGCGCTCGATGACGGGAGCCCCGTCGAGGCGCTGATGCGCCAGGCCGTCCCCGCATCGATCTTCACTCCTGCACGCGGCGAGAGCGTGATCCCGCGCGCCGCGAGCGAGACCGAGGCTCTCGCCGAGCTGCGTGCTCTCGCATCGCGCAACACGGTGAACCGGCCGATGATCGGCCTCGGGTACTACGGCACGATCACGCCCAGCGTGATCCAGCGCAACGTGCTCGAGAACCCCTCGTGGTACACGGCGTACACGCCGTACCAGCCCGAGATCTCCCAGGGGCGCCTCGAGGCGCTCATCAACTTCCAGACGATGGTCTCCGAGCTCACCGGCCTCACCACCGCCAACGCGTCGATGCTCGACGAGTCGACGGCCGTGGTCGAGGGCATGCTGCTCGCCCGTCGCGCCTCGAAGTCGGGGTCGAACGTCTTCGTCGTCGACGCCGACGCCTTCCCGCAGACCCAGTCGCTGCTGAAGACGAGGGCGGATGCCGTCGGCATCGAGCTCGTGACCGTCGACCTCGCCGCGGGGGAGGAGCTGCCGGCCGAGCTGTTCGGCGTGTTCGTGCAGTACCCCGCCGCCTCCGGTCGCGTGTGGGACCCGAGCGCCGTGATCGACGCCGCGCATCTCGCCGGCGGTCTGGCCGTCGTCGCCGCCGACCTGCTCGCCCTCACGCTCATCGCCTCGCCGGGCTCGCTCGGCGCCGATGTCGCGGTCGGCACGACGCAGCGCTTCGGAGTGCCGATGGGCTTCGGCGGACCGCACGCCGGCTACATGGCGGTGCGCGCAGGCCTCGAGCGTCAGCTGCCGGGTCGCCTCGTCGGCGTGTCGGTGGATGCCGACGGCAAGCCGGCCTACCGCCTGTCGCTGCAGACCCGTGAGCAGCACATCCGCCGCGAGAAGGCCACGAGCAACATCTGCACCGCGCAGGTGCTCCTCGCCGTGATGGCGTCGATGTACGCCGTCTATCACGGCCCCGACGGGCTGCGCGCGATCGCCGCCGACGTCGCCCGCAAGGCGGACGCGCTCGCGACGTGGCTGATCGAGCTCGGTCTCGATCTCGAACACGAGGCGTTCTTCGACACGCTCCGGGTCCGCGTCCCCGGGCGCGCGGCGGAGATCGCGGCACTCGCGCACGAGTCGGGCTACCTCGTGCACGAGGTCGACGGCGACACCGTCGGCGTCTCGGTCGACGAGACGACGACGTTCACCGATCTCGATCGGGTCGCGGGATTCTTCGCGGCGGGGAGCGGCCGGTCCTTCGGCTACATCGCCGCGTCCGATCACGGCCGCCTCCCCGAGGGTCAGCTCCGCAAGGACGAGTACCTCACGCACCCGGTGTTCCACGCGCACCGCAGTGAGACGGCCATGATGCGGTACCTCAAGAGCCTCGCCGACCGCGACTACGCGCTCGACCGCGGCATGATCCCGCTCGGTTCGTGCACGATGAAGCTCAACGCGGCCACGGAGATGGCCGCCATCACGTGGCCCGAGTTCGCCGGCATCCATCCCTTCGCGCCGCTGTCCGACGTCGGGGGCTACCTCGACCTCATCACACAGCTCGAGGGCTGGCTGGCCGAGGTCACCGGCTACGACGCGGTGTCGCTGCAGCCCAACGCGGGGTCTCAGGGCGAGCTCGCCGGACTCCTCGCGATCCGCGGCTACCACCTCGCCAACGGCGATGACCAGCGCACCGTGTGCCTCATCCCGTCGTCCGCGCACGGCACGAACGCGGCATCCGCCGTGCTCGCCGGCATGAAGGTCGTCGTCGTCGCGTGCGACGAGCTGGGCAACGTCGACCTCTCCGACCTGCGCGCCAAGATCGCCGCGCACGCCGCGGAGCTCTCGGCGCTGATGATCACGTATCCGTCGACGCACGGCGTGTACGAGCACGACGTGGTGGAGATCACCTCGGCTGTGCACGAGGCCGGCGGCCAGGTGTACGTCGACGGCGCCAACCTGAACGCCCTGCTCGGCTACGCGCGGTTCGGCGACCTCGGCGGAGACGTTTCGCACCTCAACCTGCACAAGACGTTCGCGATCCCGCACGGCGGCGGCGGCCCCGGCGTCGGACCCGTCGCGGCCAAGGCGCACCTCGCTCCGTTCCTGCCGTCGCACCCGCTCGCGCAGCGCGCTGAGCACGCGGGCGGCTTCGTGTTCGAGGGCGGTCCGGTGTCGGGCGCTCCCTACGGATCGGCCGGTGTCCTGCCGATCTCCTGGGCGTACGTGCGCATGATGGGCTCCGCCGGTCTCCGCGATGCGACCGCCGCGGCCGTGCTGTCGGCGAACTACATCGCCGCGCGCCTCGGCGAGCACTACCCGGTGCTCTACACGGGGGAGAACGGCCGGGTCGCACACGAGTGCATCCTCGACCTGCGCCCCCTCAAGGAGGCCACGGGCATCAGCGTCGACGACGTCGCCAAGCGGCTCATCGACTACGGCTTCCACGCGCCGACCATGTCGTTCCCCGTCGCGGGCACCCTCATGGTCGAGCCGACGGAGTCGGAGGACCTGGGCGAGATCGAGCGCTTCATCGAGGCGATGATCATGATCAAGGCCGAGGCGGATGCCGTGGCCGCCGGGCGCTGGCCCGCCGACGACAACCCGCTCGTGCACGCGCCGCACACCGCGGTGTCGCTCATCTCGGGGGAGTGGACCCACGCGTACACCCGAGAGGAGGCCGCGTACCCGGTTCACGCGCTCGTGGCCGGCAAGTACTGGCCGCCGGTGCGCCGCATCGACCAGGCGTACGGAGACCGCAACCTCGTGTGCGCCTGCCCGCCGGTGGAGGCCTTCGCCTGACCCGCATCGTCTGACGCCGAACGGCGCCGTGCCTGACCCGCGAGGGGAGCACGGCGCCGTTCTGCTGTGTCCCGCGGTGTCGTCATGTGACGGGGATGTATCCAGATGATCGCAAGTCAGTAACGGTTCATTCACTTGGTGCGACCGGATGCCGCTCACCGGGTTACGCTCAGGTATCCCTGCGCGCTCGATGACGCGTGCGCAGCCTGGTAAATCGTCCACAGGAGGACATAAAGTGAAGCGCAACAAGATCGCCCTTGCGGGCGCCGCGCTGCTCGCCATCGGTGCCCTGGCCCTTGCGGGCTGCGCCAGCGGTGGAGGCAGCAACTCCGGAGAGGGCAGCACGGGCGGCAAGACCGATCCCGATGCCATCATCACGGCGAACGGTTCCGAGCCTGAGAACCCGCTGATCCCGACCAACACGAACGAGGTCGGCGGCGGCAAGATCCTGGACGAGATCTTCGCAGGTCTGATCTACTACGACGCCGACGGCAAGCCTGTCAACGACATGGCCGAGAAGATCACCACCGAGGACCCGCAGCACCTCACCGTCAAGCTCAAGGAGGGCCAGACCTTCACCGACGGCGAAGAGGTCACGGCTGACAACTTCATCAAGGCGTGGAACGAAGGCGCGAAGGCGTCGAACAAGCACCTGTCGAGCTACTTCTTCGAGGACATCGAGGGGTTCAGCTGGGATGAGGACAGCGAGCTCACCGGTCTCAAGCAGGTCGACGACTACACCTTCACCATCGCGCTGAACAAGCCGGCCTCCGACTTCGCGCTGCGTCTCGGATACTCGGCCTTCTACCCGCTTCCGGACGTCGCTTTCGAGGACATGGCCGCATTCGGGGAGAACCCCGTCGGCAACGGACCGTACAAGCTCGACGGAGACGGCGCGTGGCAGCACGACGTCAAGATCGACCTGGTTCGCAACGATGACTACAAGGGCGGGCGCAAGCCGGCCAACGGTGGACTCACCATCACCTTCTACGCCACGCAGGAGGCTGCGTACGCCGACCTCCAGGGCGACAAGGTAGACGTCATCGACGCCATCCCGGCGATCTCCCTGCCGACGTTCCAGGACGACCTGGGCGATCGCGCTGTGAACCAGCCGTCCGCCGTCTTCCAGTCGTTCACGATCGGTCAGTTCCTGCCGCACTTCTCCGGCGAAGAGGGCATCCTCCGTCGCCAGGCGATCTCGATGGCGATCGACCGCGACCAGATCACGGACAAGATCTTCTCGGGCACCCGTACCCCGGCCAAGGACTTCACGTCCCCGGTCATCGCGGGCTGGTCCGACTCGGTCCCCGGCAACGAGGTCCTCTCCTACGACCCCAAGAAGGCGAAGGAGCTGTGGGCAGAGGCCGACAAGATCTCGCCGTGGGACGGCACGTTCCAGATCGCGTACAACTCTGACGGCGGCCACCAGGAGTGGGTCGACGCGGTGACCAACCAGATCAAGAACAACCTCGGCATCGAGGCTTCCGGGGCGCCGTACCCGACGTTCGCGGTGATCCGCGAGCAGGTCAACAACCGCTCCATCAAGACCGCCGCCCGTTCGGGTTGGCAGGCCGACTACCCCGGTCTGTACAACTTCCTCGGCCCGCTCTACGCGACGAACGCCGGGTCCAACGACGGCGACTACTCGAACCCGAAGTTCGACGAACTGCTCGCATCCGGTATCAGCAACCCTGATGCGGACGAGCAGCTCAAGGACTTCACCAAGGCGCAGGAGATCCTCTTCAACGACCTCCCCGCGATCCCTCTGTGGTACTCCAACGTGACCGGTGGTTACAGCAAGAACGTCGACAACGTCACGTTCGGCTGGAACTCCGTGCCGCTGTACTACCAGATCACGAAGGCTGCCGAGTAAGTCGGACAGAACTGAAACCTACGAGGCGGTGACGGAACTCGTCACCGCCTCGTAGGCTGTTCTCGTCTACCCTGCTCGCGTTCCTACGGAAAGGGACAGCGGATGCTCAGTTACATCCTCAGACGCCTCTTGCAGGTGATCCCCGTGTTCTTCGGGGCCACCCTGCTCATCTACTTCCTGGTTTTCGCAATGCCAGGAGACCCGATCCTCGCCCTCTTCGGAGATCGCACCCCGAATCCGGCGCTCGTGGAGGCGCTTCGTGAGCAGTATCACCTGAACGAACCCTTCATCGTCCAGTACTGGTACTACATCACCGGAGTGTTCCAGGGCGACCTGGGCACCACGTTCTCCGGCAGGCCGGTGACCGCGGTCCTCGCCGATACGCTTCCGGTCACCGGGCGGCTGGCCGTGATGGCGATCGGCATCGAGTTCACGCTCGCGATCATCATCGGCACGGTCTCCGCGCTGCGCAAGGGCAAGGTGTTCGACAACGTCGCACTCTCCGTCGCCCTGATCGCGATCGCGATCCCGATCTTCGTGCTCTGCTTCCTCGCCCAGTACTTCTTGGCGATCCAGTGGGGCTGGTTCAACCCCACCGTGGGCGCGGACAACGGCTGGGGCGGGCTCTGGCTTCCCGCGATCGTTCTCGGCTTCAGTCTCTTCGCCGTGAGCATGCGCTTGATGCGCAGCTCCGTCATCGACACCCTGAACCAGGACTGGGTGCGCACCGCTTACAGCAAGGGCCTGTCGCGCGGGCGGGTCATCCCCGTGCACGTGCTCCGCAACTCGCTGATCCCGGTGATCACCAACTCCGCCACCAACTTCGGCGTGCTCCTCGTCGGAGCCACCGTCACCGAAGGCATCTTCAACGTTCCCGGCGTCGGCAACACGCTGTACCAGGCGGCGATCCGAGGCGAAGGACCCACAGTGGTCTCGTTCGTCACGGTGTTCGTCATCCTGTACGTCCTGGTGAACCTGATCATCGACCTTCTCTATGGTCTGCTCGACCCGAGGATTCGCTATGTCTGATCCGACGACACAGAAGCACTACGTCGCCCCCATCGAGACGGAGTCGATCTCGGTCGACGCCGTGCGCATCGCCGAGAAGCCCAGCAACCTGTGGCGAGACGCGTGGAGCGATCTGCGCCGCCGTCCGCTGTTCTGGTTCTCCGTGGTCCTGGCTGCCTTGTTCATCGTCATCGCGGCCTGGCCGTCGTTGTTCACGAACGTCGATCCGCGCAGCTGCGACCTGATGTACAGCAACGAGGGCGCGACCGCCGGGCACCCGCTCGGCTTCACGTTCCAGGGCTGCGACATCTACTCGAGGCTCATCTGGGGCGCCCAGACGTCGCTCGCGGTCGGCATCATCGCGACGCTGCTCTCCGCTGTGCTCGGGCTGATCATGGGCGCTCTCGCCGGCTTCTACGGAGGATGGATCGATGCGCTGCTCTCGCGAGTCGGCGACATCTTCTTCGCGATCCCGTACATCCTCGCCGCCGTCGTGGTGATGACCGTCTTCTCCGACTCTCGGTCGGTGTGGACCCTCGCCTTCGCGATCGGCGGGTTCGCCTGGGCATCGACGGCGCGCGTCGTGCGCGCCGAGATCCTGCGCGTGCGACAGGCCGACTTCGTCATGGCCTCGCGCTCGCTGGGCCAGTCCAAGTTCGGCACGCTGGTGAAGCACGTGATCCCGAACGCGATCGCACCGCTCCTCGTGGTGTCCACTCTCGGCCTTGCCGCGGCGATCGTGGCAGAGGCCACACTGTCGTTCCTCGGCGTCGGCCTCGGCAGCAGCGTCATGTCCTGGGGCAATGACATCAGCCAGGCTCAGGCCGCACTGCGAGTCGCGCCCATGGCACTCATCTATCCGTCGATCGCGCTCACGCTCGCCGTGCTCGCGTTCGTGACTCTGGGCGAGCTCATCCGCGACGCCCTCGACCCGAAGGCGAGGGCGCGTCGATGAACGACCGAACTGCCCCACAGATCCCGCTCCTGAGCGTGCGCGACCTCAAGGTCGCGTTCCGCACGCAGGAGGGGCTGCGCGAAGTCCTTCACGGCGTGAGCTTCGATGTCATGCCGGGAGAGACCGTCGCGATCGTCGGTGAGTCCGGATCGGGAAAGTCGACGACCGCCACGGCGATCGTGAACCTCCTTCCGGGAACAGGCACGGTCACCGGAGGGTCGATCACGCTCGACGGGCGTGAACTCACGACGCTCAACCGTAGTGCGATGGAGAACGTGCGCGGTCGAGACATCGGCTTCGTCCCGCAGGATCCGATGTCCAACCTCAACCCGGTGTGGAGCATCGGATTCCAGGTCAAGGAGGCGATTCGTGCAAACGGCATCGCCCAGGGTCGGGCGGCGGTCAAAGCCCGCGCGGTAGAGGTCCTCCAGCAGGCGGGCCTCGCCGATGCGGAGAAGCGTCTCCACCAGTTCCCGCACCAGTTCTCGGGTGGCATGCGCCAGCGAGCGCTCATCGGAATCGGCCTCGCCGCGGACCCGAAGCTGTTGATCGCCGATGAGCCCACGTCGGCGCTGGACGTCACGGTACAGCGTGTGATCCTCGATCACATGGCATCCCTCACTCGCGACAGGGGTACCTCGGTGCTCTTGATCACGCATGACCTCGGCCTCGCTGCCGAACGTGCCGAGAAGATCATCGTGATGAGCAACGGCAACATCGTCGAGGCGGGGCCGAGCCGACAGATCCTCGAGGATCCTCAGCACCCCTATACGAAACGTCTGGTCGGGGCCGCGCCGAGCATCGCGTCACAGCGGATCCAGGCGATCGTGGAGGACCGTGGAATCGAGACGCTGGATGATCTGGCTGACATCCCGCCGACCGTCCGCGTCGCGGGACTGACGAAGGACTACAAGATCCGGCAGGGCAGTTTCCGCAGCGAGGCGTTCCGTGCGGTGGATGACGTGTCGTTCGAGATCCCCAAGGGGAAGACTCTCGCACTCGTCGGCGAATCGGGTTCAGGCAAGTCGACCGTTGCGAAGATGGTGCTCAAGCTCGAGGAACCGACCAGCGGAACGATCGAGATCGACGGTCAGGATGTCTCGCGCCTGTCGAACGCCCAGGCGTTCGGTCTTCGACGACGGATGCAGCCGGTCTTCCAAGACCCCTACGGGTCGTTGGATCCGCTGCGCAACATCGGCAACACCATCGCCGAGCCGTTGCAGATCCACGGCGTAGGAGATCGGGCCTCCCAGCGTGAGCGCGTGGAGGAACTGCTCGACCAGGTCTCGCTTCCGCGCGCTCTCGCCACACGGTATCCGAACGAGCTCTCCGGCGGTCAGCGGCAGCGCGTGGCGATCGCGCGCGCGCTCGCGCTCAAGCCCGACATCGTGGTGCTCGACGAGGCGGTCTCGGCTCTGGATGTTCTGGTGCAGGACCAGGTGCTCAAGCTCCTGGCCGAGCTGCAGTCAGAACTCGATCTGACCTACCTCTTCATCACGCACGACCTTGCGGTCGTGCGCGTCTCGAGCGATCTGGTCTGCGTCATGGAGCGCGGCAAGGTCGTGGAGAAGGGGACGGTCGACGAGATCTTCGCCAATCCGCAGCAGGAGTACACGCAACGGCTGCTCCAGGCCATCCCTGGTGCGTCGATCACGCTCGGCGGTCACTGAGAGTGACAGCAGAGTCGTCCTCCGGGGCCGCACGGACGATCCGTGCGGCCTCGGGGATCGTTTCGCTCGTGCTGTGCTCCGCTCTGGCGATCTTCCTCCTCGGCGACGCGGTGGTCCGCGGCGGCTGGGCCCAGACGCTCCTGATCGCGCCGTGGGTGCTCCTCGGTCTCTGGGTCGTCTATGAGATCGCCTTCGTGTCAGCGGTCGGCATCGACGACAAGGGGGCGACGGTGCAGAACATGCTTCGACGCACCTCGTTCGGCTGGAGCCGTGTGCGCGACATCGATCTGCGCTGGCAGCTCGTGTTCTCGCTGGATGACGGTACAGACGT
This sequence comes from Microbacterium sp. NPDC012755, assembly GCF_042901325.1. Taxonomy (NCBI): domain Bacteria; kingdom Bacillati; phylum Actinomycetota; class Actinomycetes; order Micrococcales; family Microbacteriaceae; genus Microbacterium; species Microbacterium sp. NPDC012755. The sequence continues at coordinate 2,479,875 of NZ_JBIBCT010000001.1, forward strand.
GAGCTGCTTTGGAGGTCCAGCCAAGGCGCGCCCCGTGCGCCGACCGCGTGAGGACGAAGAGGCGAAGACTCCGACGGGGTTGCGGGATCTCACTGAGATCCGCGATCGCTGGCAGGGAGCCCCCGATGAAGCGGATGCTCCGATCGTCCGGTCCTGGGACCTGCGGGCGCTCATCGCCCTCGGAGTGATCGTCGTCTGGGCCGTCGCATCGGTCCTCATCGCGAACTCCTGACGCCCGAGCTCAGCCGGGCAGGCCGAACAGCGCGGGCCAGGTGGCGGCCGCCCAGGGGTAGCCGACGAAGACGGTCGCGTCGATGGCGAAGTGCGCCACGAGGAACGGCAGCAGGCGCCCGGTGCGCTGGAACAGCCAGCCGAACAGCAGGCCCATCGCGAAGTTGCCGATGAAGGCGCCCGGCCCCTGGTAGAGGTGGTAGCTGGCGCGCAGCGCCGAGGTCGCCAGGATGATCGTCCACGGTCCCCAGCCGAGCTGCTTCAGCCGAGCGAAGAGGTAGCCGAGCACGACGAACTCCTCCTGCAGCGCTGCTCGCGCGGCGGAGAGAAGCAGCACGGGGACCGTCCACCAGTAGGCGTCGAGCCCGCCGGGGTCGACGGCGACGAAGAGTCCGCTCGCGCGCCCGATGATGTACAGAGCGAGACCGGGGACGCCGATCGCCACCACGAGCAGGATGCCGCGCCCGGCATCCCGTCCGATCCTGGTGCCGTCGAGGCCGAGCCGACCCAGGTGCGGGCGCGAGCTCTGCCACAGCAGGAAACACACCAGGATCACGGGGACCAGCGAGAATCCGATCGACAGGACCTGGTAGACGAGGTCGAAGATCTCACGGTCGCTTCGCGAGGGGTTGAGCGTCGCCGTCTGATCCGCGAGGGGAGTGGAGTCGGTCAGACGGTAGGCCAGCTGCACGACCGCGTAGACCGCGGACTGGCCGAGACCGAGGCCGAGCACGATGGCGATCTCCCACCAGATGCGGGCGCGAGAGGGGGTGCGGGACGGGTCGACGCTGGTCACGCACCCGATCGTACGACGTGCGCTCAGGAACCGGCTGCGCGCATACGGTATCCTGGAACGTCGGGTTCCCGGCGTTTCCCACCACCTTCTTAGGATTCCTGCATGGCGCACGCCCTCCGTTCAGACCTCCGCAACGTCGCAATCGTCGCTCACGTCGACCACGGCAAGACCACCCTCGTCGACGCGATGCTCCGCCAGACGGGCTCGTTCGGCGAGCACTCGCACGTCGAGGAACGCGCGATGGACTCCAACGACCTCGAGCGTGAGAAGGGCATCACGATCCTCGCCAAGAACACGGCGATCACGTACAAGGGCAAGCACGCCGACGGCAAGGAGATCACGATCAACGTGATCGACACCCCCGGCCACGCCGACTTCGGCGGCGAGGTTGAGCGTGGCCTGTCCATGGTCGACGGCGTCGTGCTGCTCGTCGACGCGAGCGAGGGACCGTTGCCGCAGACCCGCTTCGTCCTGCGCAAGGCTCTCGAGTCCAAGCTCCCGGTCATCCTCCTGGTCAACAAGACCGACCGCCCCGACGCCCGCATCGCGGAGGTCGAGGAGGAGGCGCACGACCTGCTGCTGGGGCTGGCATCCGACCTCGTCGACGACGTGCCCGACCTCGACGTCGACGCCCTGCTCGACGTGCCGGTCGTGTACGCGTCCGGTCGTGCCGGCGCCGCGTCGCAGAACCGTCCCGCCGACGGCTCGCTGCCCGACAACGACGACCTCGAGCCGCTGTTCGAGGCGATCCTCGAGCACGTGCCGGCTCCGGCGTACGACGACGAGGCTCCGCTGCAGGCCTGGGTCACCAACCTCGACTCCAGCCCGTTCCTCGGCCGCCTCGCGCTCCTGCGCGTCTTCAACGGCACGCTCAAGAAGGGCCAGACGGTCGCCTGGGTGCGCGCCGACGGCACCACCAGCAACGCCCGCATCACCGAGCTGCTGAAGACCCGCGCCCTCGAGCGCTACCCGGCCGAGTCCGCGGGCCCCGGCGACATCGTCGCCATCGCCGGCTTCGAGAACATCACCATCGGCGAGACCATCGCCGACCCGGACGACGTCCGTCCTCTCCCGGCGATCACGGTCGACGACCCCGCCATCTCCATGACCATCGGCACGAACACGTCGCCGCTCATGGGCAAGGTCAAGGGGCACAAGCTCACCGCTCGCATGGTGAAGGACCGCCTCGACAAGGAGCTGATCGGCAACGTCTCGCTGAAGGTCGTCGACATCGGCCGCCCCGACGCGTGGGAGGTTCAGGGTCGTGGAGAGCTGGCCCTCGCCATCCTCGTCGAGAACATGCGCCGGGAGGGCTTCGAGCTCACCGTCGGCAAGCCGCAGGTGGTCACCAAGAAGATCGACGGCAAGACCTACGAGCCGTTCGAGCACCTCACGATCGACACGCCGGAAGAGCACCTCGGCGCGATCACGCAGCTCCTCGCGAACCGCAAGGGCCGCATGGAGAACATGACCAACCACGGCACCGGCTGGGTGCGCATGGAGTTCATCGTCCCGTCGCGCGGCCTCATCGGCTTCCGCAGCGAGTTCCTCACCACGACCCGCGGCACCGGCATCGCGAACGCGATCTCGCACGGGTACGAGCCGTGGGCAGGGCAGATCACCACGCGCCAGAACGGCTCGATCGTCGCCGACCGCCAGGGCGTCGTGACGCCGTTCGCGATGATCGCGCTGCAGGAGCGCATGTCCTTCTTCGTGCAGCCCACGCAGGAGGTCTACGAGGGCATGGTCATCGGTGAGAACTCGCGTGCAGACGACATGGACGTGAACATCACCAAGGAGAAGAAACTCACCAACATGCGCTCGGCGAACGCCGACAACTTCGAGTCGATGACGCCTCCGCGTCTGCTGACCCTCGAGGAGAGCCTGGAGTTCGCGCGTGACGACGAATGCGTCGAGGTGACTCCGGAGAGCGTTCGCATCCGCAAGGTGATCCTCGACCAGACCGTGCGCGGCCGCGAGACCTCTCGTCTCAAGCGTCAGGACGCGAACGCCTGAGAATAGCCTGCGAGGTCGCTAGCCAGCACCTCCACGAAAGGGCCCCGTACCGCCGAGATGGCGCGTACGGGGCCCTTTTCTCATGAATTGTCCAGGTCGGACAGATTTTTCGTTCAGGAAGCGCGTACAGACTCGAAGACTTGCGCCTGGGACGAGCTCCCGATGAGTCTCCTGCGAGGGCGTACGACGACCCGAAAGTCGACCTCTTCATGCTTCAGAACACCCGTGCGCTTCAGCGCGCCGCCGCAGCGGCATCCGCCCGAGCCGCCGTCACCTCCCGTCGCCCGACCCTGCTCTTCGGCGCCGCGACCGCAGCGATCCTCGGGATCGCCCTGACGGTGGGGTTCACCTCCGCATCGGCAGCCGGAGCCGAGAACGGCGCACCGGCCCCGGCAGCGGCCCAGCTGGTGCCCGGCACCGTGCCGCTGGCGAAGATCGCCGACGAGGCCTCCACGTCACTCGTGGAGGCGCGAGGCGCCGTGACCGCGGCCGAGAATCTCGCGGCCGACGTCGTGTCGTCGGGTCTCGATGTCGGTCCGATCGATGCGACCGTCGACACGAGTGAGCTCCGCGACGGCATCGACGCGCTCAAGGAGCGCGATGTCATGCCGCCGATGATCCTCGCCGTGCGCTCGGCCGACCTCGTCCAGGAGACGGACGAGGTCGTCGCCGCGACGGCCAGCCTGCAGTCCGCGTTCTCTGCGGCCCAGGAGAAAAAGGCTGCGGAGGATGCGGCCCGCGCGGCAGCGGAGCAGGCAGCCGCAGCGGCAGCGGCCCTCGCAGCGGCGAACACCCCTGACGGGGCGAAGGCCACTGCCCAGTCGATGGCCGCGAGCCAGTACGGCTGGGGAGCGGACCAGTTCTCCTGCCTCAGCTCGCTGTGGAACAAGGAGTCGAGCTGGAACTACCAGGCCCATAACCCGTCGGGCGCCACGGGCATCCCGCAGGCCCTGCCGGGGAGCAAGATGGCCTCCGCGGGCTCCGACTGGCAGACCAACGCCGCCACGCAGATCGCCTGGGGCCTCGGCTACATCTCCTCCGTGTACGGGACTCCGTGCAGCGCCTGGGGTCACTCCCAGGCCACCAACTGGTACTGATCGCGAGTCGCGCGGCTTGCGTGAGCCACGCTTACCGCCGCAAAGGGCGGGTGCCTCGTGCAGGCGCCCGCCCTTCGCGATGACCCGGGGTCAGCGCAGCTCAGAGATGAGGACGGCGCTGGTGCCCGCGGCGACCGCTTCGAAGACGTGCGGGGCGTCGCCGGGGTAGGTGAGGTAGTCGCCGGGGTTCAGGAGCACGGGGTCATCGGCCGGCCCGACCTGTGCCCGACCCGTCATGAGGACGACGTGCTCGATGGTGCCGGGGTGATGCGGGTCGGACCTCCTGGCGTCTCCAGGTTCGGCCTTGATCAGGTAGATGTCCCGGCGCGCACCGGGCGGGCTCGCCGAGAGCAGTGTCGCGCTGTAGGCGGCCGCCGATGACGGCACCCCGGCGAGGTCGTCGGCGCGGATCAGGGTGGGAGCGTGCGACTGCTGGTCGACGAGCACAGCGAACGGCACCCCGAGCGCCACACCGAGCGCCCACAGCGTCTCGACGCTCGGATTGCCCGCCCCGCTCTCGAGCTGCGACACCGTGGCCTTCGATACGCCGGCGCGACGTGCGAGCTCGGAGACGGAGATCCCCGCGGCCTCCCGCTCTCGACGCAGGGTCCGTGCGATGCGGGTGCGCAGATCTTCCATGTGTTCATCATGTCAAACGATCGTTCGCTTGACTATGACCCCCGGCATGTTCAGAATGATGTTCATGTGTTCATCGGATCGAACGGTGTCTCCGTGAGCGCCGAGCGCGAGGTGTGGCGGGAGGCGCTCGGGGTCGTGCTCGCGACCAGTGCCTACGGCATCTCGTTCGGAGCCCTCGCGGTGGCGGCAGGCCTTGATGTCTGGCAGGCCTGCGTGCTGAGCCTGCTGATGTTCACCGGCGGCTCGCAGTTCGCCTTCGTCGGGGTCTTCGCCGCCGGCGGACTCGCCGCCCTGCCGTCCGCAGTCGCCTCGGCCGCACTGCTGGGTGTGCGCAACGTCGCCTACGGCATGCGGATGTCGCCGATCATCGGCGGTGGAGCGAAGCATCGCGCCTCGGCCGCGCACTTCACGATCGACGAGTCGACCGCCGTCGCGATCTCGCAGAGCGATCCTCGGCTGCGACGGATCGGGTTCTGGGTGACGGGCATCGGCATCTTCGCCGGCTGGAACGTCACCACTCTCATCGGCGCGCTCGTCGGAGACGTTCTCGGCGATCCCCGGGCGTGGGGACTGGATGCCGCGGCGGCCGCCGCATTCCTCGCACTCCTGTGGCCCCGGCTGAAGCAGCGCCAGGCCATCGCGGTGGGCGCCGCCGCGGCCGTGGTCGCGGCATCCCTCACCCCGTTCATCATGCCGGGGCTCCCCGTGCTGGTCGCCGCCCTCGTCGCGATCCTGGTCGGCTGGTTCAACTGGTTCAGCGCGCCCGCCCCGCGTGCGGAGGCCGACGCATGAGCCTGTGGGGCGCGATCCTGCTCGCCGCCATCATCTGCCTCGCCCTGAAGGCCGTGGGGTATCTGGTGCCTCCCCGGGTGCTCGAGGAGCCGCGTCCCGCTCGCATCTCCGATCTGCTCACGGTCGCGCTGCTCGCCGCCCTCGTCGCGGTCCAGACGCTGGGAGCCGGGCAGGCGGTCGTCGTCGACGCACGGGTGCCCGCGCTCCTGGTCGCCGCCGGGCTGCTGTGGTTGCGGCAGTCGTTCCTCGTCGTGGTGTTCGCGGCGGCGCTCGTCGCCGCGCTGCTCCGACTCACGGGCCTCGCCGCCTGAGCCGCCCCCGTGCGTCCATAGGGTGCGCGCGTAGGATCGAGGGGTGAAGTGGCTCTCGAAGATCGTGTCGTGGATCGCCGCGGCGATGGTCGGCGGTGTCTTCGGCGTCGCCGGGACCATCGCCCACAGCGTGATGTGGGGACCCGTCCCGATCGGGATCATCATCGGCACGATCGCCTGCGGATCGATCCTGATCGGCATCCGCGCCCTCACGCATGACCGTGCGGCCACGGTCGCGGCCGGACTCGGGATGGTCGGGATGCTGATGCTGATCTCCGGCGTCGGCCCCGGCGGATCCGTGGTCGTCCAGAACACGCCGGCCGGACAGGTGTGGATCTACATCGTCGCCGGTCTGGTGCTGCTCACCGTGGCGTGGCCCTCTTTCCGGCGCCTCCCGGTGCGCACCGAGGCGGCCGCGCCGGCGCCCGAGGCGGACGCGCGCGCGTAGACTGATCCCGTGACGTATGTGATCGCCCTTCCGTGCGTCGATGTGAAGGATCGTGCCTGCATCGACGAGTGCCCCGTTGACTGCATCTATGAGGGTGAACGCTCGCTGTACATCCACCCCGACGAGTGCGTGGACTGCGGCGCCTGCGAGCCGGTATGCCCCGTGGAGGCGATCTACTACGAGGACGACCTCCCCGAGGAGTGGCAGGACTACTACAAGGCCAACGTCGAGTTCTTCGACGAGATCGGCTCGCCCGGCGGCGCTGCCAAGGTCGGCGTCATCTCGCACGATCACCCCATCATCTCGGCGCTCCCGCCGCAGGGCGAGTAGCCGGTGAGCGTCCGCGACCTGGCTGATTACCCCTGGGATGCGGTCGTCCCGTACCGCGACAGGGCAGCGCAGCATCCGCGCGGCATCGTCGACCTCTCCATCGGTTCCCCGGTCGATCCGACGCCCGAGATCGTGCGCAGGGCGCTGGCGGAGGCCACGGACGCGCACGCGTACCCGCAGACCGTCGGCACCCCCGCGCTGCGCGAGGCGATCGTCGACTGGTACTCCCGACGCCGCGGAGTGAGCGACCTGACCGTCGCGAACGTCCTCCCGACGATCGGCTCCAAGGAGCTGGTGGCTCTGCTGCCGACGCTGCTCGGACTCGGCGACGGCGACATCGTCGTGCATCCGCGCATCGCGTACCCGACGTATGAGGTGGGCGCCCGGGTGGCCGGAGCGACCCCTGTCGCCCTCGACGACCCCGCGGAATGGCCCGAGGGTGCGAAGCTCATCTGGATCAACTCCCCGGGCAACCCCGACGGCCGCACCTGGACGGTCGAGGAGCTGCGCGTCGCGGTCGAGCGCGCCCGCGAGCTGGGCACCGTTCTCGCCAGCGACGAGTGCTACGCGGAGCTCGGCTGGGACGGACGCTGGGCGACTGAGCCGATCCCGTCGATCCTCGACCCTCGCGTGACGGGGGGAAGTCGGGCGAATCTGCTCAGCGTCTACTCCCTGAGCAAGCAGTCCAATCTCGCGGGCTACCGAGCGGCCTTCGTGGCCGGATGCGCGCGCATCGTGGGGGAGCTGCTCACCGCCCGCAAGCATCTCGGTCTCATGCCGCCGGCGCCGGTGCAGCACGCCATGGCCGTGGCTCTGGGCGATGAAGAGCACGTCCGCCTGCAGAAGGAGCTGTACCGCACCCGTCGTGACGCGCTTCGTCCGGCGCTGGAGGCCGCAGGCTTCCGCGTCGACGGATCCGAGGCGGGTCTGTACCTCTGGGCGACCGAGGGGCGTGACGCCTGGGAGAGCATGGACCGCCTGGCCGGTCTCGGCATCCTCGCCGGCCCCGGTCCGTTCTACGGCGCCCACTCCGGTGAGCACATCCGGCTGGCGCTGACGGCTCCGACGGATCGCATCCTGGAGGCCGCTCGTCGCCTGAATGGTGAGAATCTGTAGGTTCTCCCTCGAAGTCCGCTGTCCTTTTGGCGGATGTCACAGTTGGTCATGGCGGCTACTAGGCTGTAAAGGCGATTCGGTCGTGACCCGACCTGGCGCTGTGCGCCGTGACATCGCCACTTCCGGCTTGATCAACACCCTTGAGGAGGCCCGCGTGAGCGCAGGGGCAGAGCAGCAGGCTACGGCGAAGCTGACGATCGGTGAGACCACCGCAGAATTCCCCGTGGTGCGAGGCACCGCAGGACACGACAGCATCGATTTCTCGACCCTTACCCGCCAGACGGGCTACACCGGACTCGACTACGGATTCGTCAACACCGCGTCCACGAAGTCCGCCATCACCTTCATCGACGGCGACAAGGGCATCCTGCGCTATCGCGGCTACCCGATCGAGCAGCTCGCGGGGCAGACCAGCTATCTCGAGGTCGCCTGGCTGCTCATCTACGGCGAGCTCCCCTCGGCATCCGAGCTCGCGGAGTTCGACGAGAAGATCCGTCGCCACACCCTTCTGCACGAGGACCTCAAGCGCTTCTTCTCCGCGCTGCCGCACACCGCGCACCCGATGTCCGTGCTGTCCTCGGCGGTGGCCGCCCTCTCGACCTACTACGAGGGCCAGACCGACCCGCACAACCCCGAGCACGTCGAGCTGAACATGGTCCGCATGCTCGCCAAGCTGCCCGTGATCGCGGCGTACGCGCACAAGAAGAGCGTCGGCCAGGCGTTCCTCTACCCCGACAACTCGCTCGGCTTCGTCGAGAACTTCCTCAAGCTCAACTTCGGAGTCCACTCCGAGGAGTATCAGGTCAACCCGGTCATGTCGAAGGCCCTCGAGCTGCTGCTCATCCTCCACGAGGACCACGAGCAGAACGCATCGACCTCGACCGTCCGCCTCGTCGGATCGACCGGAGCGAACCAGTTCGCCTCGATCTCCGCCGGCATCCAGGCCCTGTCCGGCCCGCTGCACGGCGGAGCGAACGAGGCCGTCCTCACCATGCTCGGCCAGATCCGCGATTCCGGCCAGAGCGTGTCGCGCTTCGTCGACCGGGTGAAGAACAAGGAAGAGGGCGTGAAGCTGATGGGCTTCGGGCACCGGGTCTACAAGAACTACGACCCGCGCGCGAAGCTCGTCAAGGAAGCCGCCGGCGAGGTGCTCGCCGAGCTCGGCGTGACCGATCCGCTGCTCGACCTGGCGCAGGAGCTCGAGGAGATCGCCCTCGCCGACGACTACTTCAAGGAGCGGCGTCTCTACCCGAACGTCGACTTCTACACGGGCGTGATCTACAAGGCGATGGGCTTCCCGACGCGGATGTTCACGGTGCTGTTCGCGATCGGCCGCCTTCCCGGATGGCTCGCGCAGTGGCGCGAGCTCCAGCTCGACCCGCAGACGAAGATCGGTCGCCCGCAGCAGCTCTACACAGGGTCTCCCGAGCGCACGTTCCAGACCCGCTGAGGCTCCGGCCGCGATGCCTGTCGTCAGCGCGGAGGCGATCGTTCCGGTCGATCCTGCGACGGCATTCGCGGTGTCGCAGACGACGGGATCCGTCCGGCGACGCTGGGATCGCTTCATCATCGAGCAGCATCTCCTCGACGGGGCGGATGCCGCAGCCAAGGGCGTGCGGACTTTCACCCGCCAGCGCTTCGGCTTCGGCATGGTGAGCCGCTACGTCTCCTACGCTCCGCCGACCAACGTCGGCATGGTGATGGAGCGCGGTCCGTGGTTCTTCGAGAAGCTCGGAGGCGGATGGCGCTTCACCGAGGTCCCGGAGGGGACGCTCGCGGTCTGGAAGTACAACTTCTCCTGCCGGCCCCGCTGGCTGGCTCCCGTGGCCGAGTGGATCGGCGCCCGCGTCCTCGGTTTCGAGATCAGACGCAGGCTCGCCGGGTTCGTGAGCGGATGCTCCGACCCGGCGGTCCTCGCGGCTGTACAGCACTGACCCAGCCCTGCCCGTGCCCCTTCCCGGGCAGATGCCGACGCCCCACCTGCGCATCGACGCCCCATCGCGCTGACGTCTGTCAGGCGGGGCGTCGACGGCCAGATGGGGCGTCGATGCGGAAGGGTGCGGGTCAGCGACCCTGACGGGGCGCGCCGCCGCGGCGCTGGCCGCCCTGCGACTGGCGCTGGCCGCCCTGGCGGGCGCCGGCGGGCTGGCCCTGGCCACCCGCGCCGCTGCCTGAGCTGCGACGACGGCGACGGGCGGGCGGGTTCGCCGCGCCGCTCTTCTCGCCGCCGGCCGGGCGCTGCTTGGGCGCCTGGCGCTGCTGCTGCTGCACCGGTGCGGGGCGCACATGCGGCGCGCGCTCCGGGACGAGCTCGGTGACGGCGGCCGTCGTGAGCTCCTCGAGCGGGGCCGTGATCGCGGCCTTGCGCAGGAGGTCCTTCACGTCACGGCGCTGCTCGGGCAGCACGACGGTCACGACGGTGCCCGCGGCGCCGGCGCGAGCCGTGCGGCCTGAGCGGTGCAGGTACGCCTTGTGCTCCATGGGAGGGTCGACGTGGACGACCAGGTCGACGTTGTCGACGTGCACACCGCGTGCGGCGACATCGGTCGCGACGAGCACGCGCACGCCGCCGTCATCCGGGTCGGAGGAGAACGCGCCCAGGTTGCGCTCACGCGCGTTCTGGGACAGGTTTCCGTGCAGATCGACCGCGGGGATGCCCGCGGCGGTGAGCTGCTTGGCGAGCTTCTTCGCCTGGTGCTTGGTGCGGGTGAAGAGGATGCGACGGCCGGTGCCCGACGCGAGATCGCGCACGAGCGTGGTCTTGTTCTCGGTGGAGTCGACGACGAGCACGCGGTGCGTCATCTCGCCGACCGGCACGCTCTCCTCGTCGACCTCGTGGCTGACCGGGTTCGAGAGGAAGCGGCGGGCGAGGCTGTCGATGCCCCGGTCCAGCGTCGCGCTGAACAGCAGGCGCTGTCCACCGGCGGGCGTCGCCTGGAGGATGCGGGTGACGCCGGGAAGGAAGCCGAGGTCGGCCATGTGGTCGGCCTCGTCGAGCACGGTGACCTCGATCGCGCTGAGGCGCACGACCTGCTGCTTCATGAGGTCTTCGAGGCGGCCGGGGCAGGCCACGACGATGTCGACGCCGCCGCGCAGCGCCTGCTCCTGCGGACGCTGGCTGACGCCGCCGAAGACGGTCGTGACGGAGAGGCCGGCAGCCTCGGCGAGCGGGGCGACGGTCGCGGCGATCTGGGTGGCGAGCTCGCGCGTCGGTGCGAGCACCAGTCCGCGCGGGAGGCCGGAGCGGCGCTTGCCGCCGGAGGCGGCGAGGCGGGCGACGAGGGGCAGGGCGAAGGCGATGGTCTTGCCGCTGCCCGTGCGTCCGCGACCGAGCAGGTCGCGTCCGGCGAGGGAGTCGGGAAGGGTGTCGCGCTGGATGGCGAACGCCTCGGTCTTGCCGGAGGCGGCGAGAACGGCGGCGAGTTCGGCGGGCACGCCGAGATCAAGGAAAGAAGGCATAGAGAAAGCTCCGTAGGGCGCACGTATGACGGCGAGCCTGATAAAGGTGGGTATGAGGTGGGCGACGGCGCAGACAGCGCATCGGTTCGCCGTTCGAAAAGGCCAGGCTGATTGCTGGTTGTGGGAGCAGATCTCTGCTCGCTTCGGTCCTCGGAGACCCCGTTACGACGACGACGTCGCTCGACTGGCGGTACGAGCAACGCCGCCCAGTCTATCAGTGACCGGGCGGCGTGAGCTGAGCGCGCGCCGTATCAGCGCGTCGCGTCGTCTCGTGCGTCGAGTTTCAGGCGTGCAGGGCCTCGTTGAGCGTGACGCCGACGCCGGTGCGGCGTACGGCCTCGACCGCCCCGCTCAGCGAGTTGCGCCGGAAGAGGAGGCCGTCCTGACCGGAGAGGTCGGCGCCCTTGACGGTCTTCTTCGTGCCGTCGGCGGTCACGGGGCCGTCGACGAGGACGATCTTCGTGCCGGCGGTGACGTAGAGACCCGCCTCGACCACGCAGTCGTCGCCGAGGGAGATGCCGATGCCGGCGTTCGCACCGAGCAGGGTGCGCGCACCGATCGAGACGCGGTGCGCGCCGCCGCCGGAGAGCGTGCCCATGATCGACGCGCCCCCGCCGATGTCGCTGCCGTCGCCGACGACGACGCCCTGCGAGATGCGTCCCTCGACCATCGACGCGCCGAGAGTGCCGGCGTTGAAGTTCACGAAGCCCTCGTGCATCACGGTGGTGCCGGGGGAGAGGTGCGCGCCGAGGCGCACGCGGGAGGCATCCGCGATGCGGACGCCTGCGGGCTGCACGTAGTCGGTCAGACGTGGGAACTTGTCGAGCCCGGCGACCTGGATGCCCGCGCGCTGCAGCAGCGGACGCAGCCGGTTGGCGTCGTCGGGGTGCACGGGACCGGCGTTGGTCCAGGCGACGTTCGGGAGGTGGGCGAAGATGCCGTCGAGGTTGAGCTCGTTCGGGCGCACCACGAGGTGCGAGAGGGCGTGCAGGCGCAGGTAGGCGTCGGCCGTCGAGGTCGGCGCCGCATCGAGGTCGATCACGAGGTGAACGGTCTCGACGGTCACGTTGCGACGCTCGTCCGGACCCGCCAGCGCCTCGAACGTGATCAGTCCGGCCGCGGCGTCGCCGGCATCCGGCGTTCCCGTGCCGACCTCGGGGAACCAGGCGTCCAGAACGGTGCCGTCTCCGGCGATCGTCGTGAGACCAGTACCCCATACGGTGCGCGCGTCAGTCATGCCTTCAACGGTAGCGTCCATCGGCCGGGCGGTTCTCGCATGTGTCGCCGTGAGTTCTCGCTGATGCCGCGCTGAGTAGGCTGGTGACATGGTGCTCGATCTGACCGCGTCCTCCGTCGAACTCACTCGCGCGATCTGCGACATCCCCAGCGTCTCGGGCGATGAGAAGACCCTCGCCGATGAGATCGAGGCGGCGATCTCCGCGTACGGACACCTCGAGGTGATCCGCCACGGCAACACGATCGTCGCCCGCACCGATCTCGGTCGCGCGCAGCGCGTGGCGATCGCCGGCCACATCGACACCGTGCCCATCAACGGGAACGTTCCGACGAAGGACATCGAGCTCGACGGGCAGCCCTACCTGTGGGGCAGAGGCACCGTCGACATGAAGGCGGGCACGGCCGTCCAGCTGAAGCTCGCCGCCGAGCTGTCCGATCCCGTCGTCGACGTCACGTGGATGTGGTACGACAACGAGGAGGTCGAGGCGTCGAAGAACGGCCTCGCGCTGCTGGCCGCCGATCGCCCCGAGCTCTTCGCCGCCGACTTCGCGATCCTGGGTGAGCCGTCGAACGGCGAGGTCGAGGGCGGATGCAACGGCACGCTGCGCGCCGTGGTGCGCACCCACGGCGTCCGCGCCCACGCGGCGAGAGCGTGGATCGGCGAGAACGCGATCCACAAGGCCGCGCCGATCCTCTCCCGTCTCGCCGAGTATCGGGCGCGCGAGGTCGAAGTCGAGGGGCTGCTGTACCGGGAGAGCCTCAGCGCGGTGCGCATCGCCGGGGGCGTCGCCGGCAACGTCATCCCCGACGCGTGCGAGGTCGAGGTCAACTACCGGTTCGCGCCGAGCGCATCGGCCGCTGAAGCCGAGGAGCACATCCGCAGCGTGCTCGCCGGGTTCGACGTCGAGATCACGGATGCCGCCGAAGGCGCGCGTCCCGGTCTGGACGCGCCGATCGCGAAGCAGTTCGTCGAGGCGGTCGGCGCGGTGCCGCAGCCGAAGTACGGCTGGACCGACGTCGCCCGGTTCTCGGCTCTCGGCATCCCTGCCGTGAACTACGGACCGGGGGATCCGCACCTCGCCCACCACGACGAGGAGCGGGTGCCGCTCGCCCAGATCGACGCCGTCGAGCGCGGACTGCGCGCATGGCTCACCTCGCACTGATCGCGGCGCGCCGCTGGGCGCACGTCCCGCATGCGGCGCGCATCGCCGTGATCTATGTGGTCGCGCGCCTGGTCACGACCGCCTTCCTGATCGTCGCCGCGACCCAGTCCACGTCTCTGTCGCGCTTCGGGGCGCAGCCGGGACTCGGGACCTTCGTGCTCGGCTGGGATGCGCAGTGGTACTGGTCGGTCGCCGACTTCGGATACCCGACGACGCTGCCGCTCACCGATTCGGGCGATGTCGCGGAGAACACCTGGGCGTTCATGCCCCTGTACGCATATGCGGCGAAGATCGTGGGCCTTCCGTTCGGGTCCTGGGGAGCGGGAGCCTTCCTGATCTCGCTGGTGGCCGGGTACTTCGCGTGCCTCGTGCTGCACCGTCTGCTGCGCGACAGGATCGGTCGTTCGGCCGCGACCTGGGCTGTGATCTTCTTCGCGGCGGGACCGATCGCCGCGATGTTCCAGGCGGGATACGCCGAGACGCTGTTCCTCCTGCTTCTGTTCCTGTCGCTCGACGCTGTCGCCCGCCGACGATATGCGCTGCTGTATCTGCTGATCCCGCTGATGGCGTTCACCCGACCCGGGGTGCTCGCCTTCGCGCTCTACCTCGGCCTGCACGGCATCCTGCGGTGGATCCATCGCCGGAGCGACCCGCTGCCGAGCAGGGAGATCCTCCATATCGTCGCGGCGGGCGCCCTCGCGACGGCATGCGGCTTCGCCTGGCAGGTGATCGCGGGCATCGCCACGGGAGATCCCGGCGCCTATCTCGCGACCGAACTCGCCTGGCGCTCGAACTGGATCGTCGGCGGCGTCGAGGGCTTCATCCCCTTCGAGGGGTGGGTTCAGGCATCCCAGTTCTGGTTCGGGCAGTGGGGGATGCCGCAGTCCTGGGGTCCGATCGCCCTGGCGCTTCTCGTCGTGGCGGCCGGCATCGTGCTCCTCTACTCGCGCAGTGTGCGCGCGCTGGGCGCCGATCTGAGGCTCTGGAGCGCCAGCTACCTGCTGTATCTCCTCGCGGTCTTCTTCCCGCAGTCGAGCACGTTCCGGCTGCTGCTCCCGCTGAGTCCGCTGTGGGGAGCGGTGGCGGTACCGCGATCCCGGCTGTGGCGTCTGGCGGTTCTCCTCGCCTGTCTCGCCGGTCAATGGACCTGGATCCACTACGTCTACGCGCTCGGGAACACCTTCTGGCAGGTGCCGTGAATGTAAATGATTGATGCATTTCTTCACAGGCGACATCCCGAGCTCGGTGACACCCGATAAACTGATCGCATACCACCGAGGAAAAGGAGCCACGATGGCAGCGATGAAGCCGAGGACCGGAGACGGACCTATGGAGGCCGTGAAAGAAGGACGACTCATCATCGTGCGTGTCCCGCTCGAGGGAGGCGGACGCCTGGTCGTCTCCGTGAACGATGCTGAGGCGAAGGAGCTTCACGACGTGCTCGCCGCGGTCGTGACGCCGGCCTGACACACTTCGAACTCTGAGAAGAGGGCGACGGATCTTCGGATCCGTCGCCCTCTTCCTCGTCTCGGGGCAGCGCGAGTGCGGCGCGGCGCGTCGAACCGTTGGAAACGGCGGGTTCAGTGTGCAGCGACCCGCCACGTGCGACGGCTCGCGCACGGGGAGGGGCTCGCGCGGCGGCAGTAGCTCAGTCGGCTTCGACGCTGATGAGCTGCAGCAGACCCTCGCCCGCGGGAGAGACCGTCGCCAGCACCGCGGAGGACTCCTGCGTCTCCTGGACGAGCGAGCGGTACGCCGAGGTGACCTCATCGCGCTGCACGGGGTCGGCGACCCGACCTCCGGCGAGGATCCGCGGGACGAGCACCATGCCGCCCGTCCTGACCAGGCGCAGGCCGTGCTCGACGTAGTCGATGACGTTCTCCGCGTCGGCGTCGACGAGGACGATGTCGTAGGAGGCCTCGTTCATGCGGGGGAGTACATCCGCCGCGCGTCCGGTGATGAATCGCGCCTTGGTCGCGGGGATGCGCGCATCGGCGAACGCCTGACGTGCCGCGGCGAGATGCTCCGGCTCGTTGTCGATCGACGTGAGCACCGCCTGGGGAGCTCCGCGCAGCAGCCAGAGCCCGGAGACTCCCGCTCCCGTCCCGATCTCGACGATCGACCGGGCGCCGGTGGCCGCGGCGAGCACGGCGATCTGCGAGCCGACCGCTGCGCTGATGGGCGCGGCGCCGAGCTCGACCGCGTGTGCGCGGGCGCGGGCGATGGATGTCGGCTCCACGATGGATTCGCGGAGGAAACGCGCGTTCGCGTCGTGCTCGCTCATAGCCCTGGTTCTCCCGCCTGAGGTGTGACTTCTCCCAGGGTATGCGGTCGGCGTGCATCGAAGAGGCAGGCGCGGCGGTAGCCTGGACAGATGCAACTCGGGATCTCGTTCGAGAAGATTCTGCTGATCGGGCTGATCGCGGTTCTCATCGTGGGTCCTGACCGCCTGCCCCGCTACGCCGAGGCGTTCGCGAAACTGGTCCGTCGCGGCGGCGAGATGCTGCGCGACACCAAGTCGCGGGTGCGCGAGGAGATGGGTCCGGAGATCGACGACGTCGACTGGCGCAAGCTCGACCCGCGCCAGTACGACCCGCGCCGTATCATCCGCGACGCGCTGTTCGACGACGGTCCCGCCCCGGCGGCGGCGGCATCCGCGGCGCTCGCGGAGCCGACCCCCGCCGCACCGCGTTCGCCGATCGAGAGGCCGGAGTTCTCGCGCACGAGCCTTCCGCCGTTCGACATCGAAGCCACGTGAGCGACGGGTCGACGCAGCAGAGGCACAAGGATCAGGTCGCGTTCGCGGCCGCGGCGCTGTGCGCGATCGCGGGTGTGCTGATCTGGATGCTCTGGGTTCTGCCCATCGCCCGGTCCGTCGGCGAGGCTGCTCCGACTCCGGTCGGCGACAGCATGACGGTGGAACTCGCGGCCGGCGAATCCGCAGGCCTCTGGGGGAGCGGGCACTCCGTCATATTCGGCACCGTGGACTGCTCCGTCGTGTCTCCGGATGGGGACCCCGTGACGCAGCACGGCCCCCCAGCGCTCACCTGGGACGACACGGTGTGGTGGATGAATCCGCGCCCGGGATTCGAGCAGTTCGCGCAGTTCACCGCCGCGGATGCCGGTGCACACAAAGTGAGCTGCGTCGACTCCCTCGACACCTACGGGGGCGAGTATCTCGTCGCGGGAGACACGTTCGGCACGGGGAGCATCGGGCTCGGCCGCACCGGTTCGAACGACTTCGCGGTCGGCACGCTGCTCGCTTTCGGCGCCGTCGTCTGCCCGCTCTTCGCGGTGCTGGTCGTCATCGTCATCCCGCTGCGGCGGCTGCGTGACCGACGCAGGGCGCGCCGCTGACTCAGCCGATCTTCGCGCGGAGGATCGCGATGTCCTCGTCGGCGAGGAGCGCGCGGGGCACGGCGGTGACCACTGATGCCTTGCGCAGCTTCAGCAGCACGGCGCCCCGTCCGGCGCGGACGCTCTGGAACTCGGCGTACGGCACCGTGGAGGTGCGGGTGGCGGCGCCGATCCTCAGCGCATCGTCGCCGACGGACACCCACACGTCCGTCCCCGGGGGCATCGCCGCGCGCACGGCCCGGCGTGCGGACGCCACGGTCAGCCAGACGGCGTAGAGGCCGAGCAGGGTCACGGCGACCGGCATCCAGGCGGTGAGCGCCCCTGCGCCGCTTCCTGCGGCGTCGAGGTTCAGGATGCTGGTGATCAGGGCCGCGACGAGGGCCGCCCACATCACGAGCGCCCAGGGACGGGTGAGCGAGTAGATGGACGCGTCGCGTGCCATGCGGCGCAGCAGGCTCTCGTCGACCGTGAGCGATCCGTTCATGCGTCAGCTCACCCGCATCGGCAGGGAGCGCCCGGCGAGCCCGCGTCCCTGCTCCGTGAGCGAGCGGGCGAGGTCGCGGATGGCGATGGCCGCTGCGTCCGCCGGATCGCCGATCACGACGGGGACGCCCTCGTCGCCGCCGACCCTCAGCGCAGGGCTGAGCGGGATGCTGGCGAGCAGCGGGACCTGGCCGTCGGTCGAGAGCGCGTCGGCGACCGCAGCGCCTCCTCCGGAGCCGAACAGGTCGATCACGGAGCCGTCCGGCAGTGTGAACGCCGCCATGTTCTCGACGACGCCGATCACGCGCTGTCCGGTCTGGCGTGCGACGAGGCCGCTGCGGATGGCGACGTCGGATGCCGCCGCCTGCGGTGTGGTGACCACGAGGACCTCGGCGTGGGGCAGGATCTGCCCGATCGAGATCGCGATGTCGCCCGTACCGGGGGGCATGTCGATCAGCAGGATGTCGAGGTCGCCGAAGAAGACATCGGTGAGGAACTGCTGCACCGTGCGGTGCAGCATCGGTCCGCGCCAGGCGACCACGGCCTCTCCGTCGCGGAGGAACATGCCGATCGAGATCGTCTTCACCCCGTGCGCCACAGGGGGGAGCATGAGGTCGTCGATGCGGGTCGGCTGCGTGCCGGCGGGGATGCCGAGCAGCCCGGGGATCGAGAAGCCGTGCACATCGGCGTCGACCAGTCCGACGGCGAGCCCCTGCTCGGCGAGGGCGACGGCGAGGTTCGCGGTCATGGTGGACTTCCCCACCCCGCCCTTGCCGCTGGAGACGAGGATGACCCTGGTCAGGGAGTCGGGGCCGAACGGCATCTGCCTCGCGGGCCTGCCGTCGCGGAGCTTCTCGGTGAGGGCCTTGCGCTCGGCCGGTGTCATGACGCCCACCTCGACGTCGACCTCGTCGACCCCGGGAACGGATGCCGCGGCCGCCCGCACCTCCGACTCGATCCGCGCTGCGGCGGGGCAGCCCACGATCGTGAGCACGATGGCGACGTGCGCCCTCGTGCCCTCGAGCGAGATGTCGCGCACCATGTCGAGGTCGCCGATCGGGCGGCGCAGCTCGGGGTCGGTGACCGCCGAGACCGCCGAGCGGATCGCGTCGGCGGAGGTCATGACTTCTTGTCTGGGGTGTCGTCGAGCTCGGCAAGCAACGCCTTCAGCTCCTGACGGAGCACGTCGCGCGTGACGGCCTGCGCGTTGCGCTCCTCGAGCGACATGCGCAGCGCGACGATCTCGCGGGCGAGGTACTCGGTGTCGGCGAGGTTGCGCTCGGCGCGCTGCCGGTCCTGCTCGATCTGCACGCGGTCCCGGTCGTCCTGCCGGTTCTGCGCGAGCAGGATGAGCGGAGCCGCGTAGGAGGCCTGCAGAGACAGCATCAGGGTCAGGGCGGTGAACCCGAGTGCGGCGTCGTCGAAACGGACGCTGTCGGGCATCAGCGTGTTCCAGCCGATCCAGAGCACGCAGAACAGGCTCAGGAGCAGCAGGAACGCGGGTGTGCCCATCGCCCGCGCGATCCATTCGGTGAAGCGGCCGAAGCGGTCGCGCGAGACGGGCTTCTGGCGAACCGCGCCGCGGCCGAGGGGCGCATCGAGCCTGGCGTTGTTCTTCGCCATCAGCGCACCTCCTTCGCCGGCTGCTCGTCGTCGTCATGCGTGCGCCAGTCGTCGGGCAGCAGGTAGTCGAGCACGTCGTCGACGCTGATCGCTCCGACGAGGCGGTGGGCGGCGTCGATGACCGGAAGCGACACGAGGTCGTAGCTGGCGAGCATCCTGGCCACCTCGGCGGCGGACGCCGTGACGGGGACGGGTTCGAGGCTGTCGTCGACGATCGCGCCGAGGCGCTCGTGCGGGGGATAGCGCAGCATGCGCTGGAAGTGCACGACGCCGAGCAGGCGCCCGGTGGGTGTCTCGAACGGCGGGAGGGTCACGAACACCGCGGCGGCGAGGGCGGGGTGCAGCTCGTGACGTCGGATCAGCGCGAGCGCCTCGGCGACGGTCGCGTCGGCCGAGAGGATGATCGGCTCGGGCGTCATCAGACCGCCCGCCGTGTCGGGGCCGTAGCGCAGCAGCATCCTGACGTCCTCGGCCTCCTCCGGCTCCATCAGGGCCAGCAGGTGCTCCAGACGCTCGGGCGGGAGCTGAGCGAGGAGGTCGGCCGCGTCGTCGGGCTCCATCTCGTCGAGGACGTCGGCGGCGCGCTCGTCGCCCAGGCGATCGAGGATGTCGACCTGATCGTCTTCGGGCATCTCCTCGAGGGCGTCGGCGAGACGGTCGTCGGAGAGCTCCTCCGCCACCTCGATCAGACGCTGCTGAGGCAGGTCGAGCAGCGTCGTGGCGAGGTCGGCCGCGTGCAGCTCGGAGTACGAGGCGACCAGCTGCTCCGCCGACTGGGACTCGCCGGGTGCGCGTTCCTCCGAGACCTCGCTCCATGCGGCGAAAGTGGTCGGCCCCTTCGCGAAGGGGGAGGCGCTGGTCTTCGGCCTGCGGAGGAACAGCTGGCTGATGGCCCACTCGCCGAGGCGGTTCGGCTCGATCGCGACGTCCTCGATCACGGCGGTGCCGCTGCCGTCGACGAGGCTGACGCGTCTGCCCAGCAGCTCGGCGAGCACGCGCACCTCGCCGGCGCGCGGGGAGAACCGGCGCACGTTGATCAGGCCGGTGCTGATGACCTGGCCGGCGCGGATCGAGGTGACGCGTCCGATCGAGAGGAACACCTGCCTGCGTCCGGGGATCTCCACCACGAGACCGATCACGCGCGGGGCGGTGGTACTTCGGTACACGATGACGACGTCACGGACTTTGCCGAGCCGGTCGCCCACGGGGTCGAAGACGGCGCAGCCTGCCAGGCGCGCGGCGAATACCCGTTGTGTGCTCACCCGTCCAGCGTAGTGCGCGCCTCCGTGTGAGCGGCCCCGGTTCGCCGCGCAGAGCCAGCGCCCAGAGGGGCATGGAACAATGGCCGGATGAGCATGTTGAACCGTCCGGCAGGCAGCAACGACACCGGCGAGGTCGTCGCCTCGGTGCGCGACTACGAGAGCGCGCAGAAGACGGTGTCGAAACTCATCGCCGAGGAGGTGCCGGCGCGTGACATCGCCATCATCGGCCAGAGCGTCCGCACCGTCGAGCGCATCACCGGCCGCCTCGGCTACGCCGCAGCCGCGCGCTCGGGGGCGATCAACGGCGTGCTCATCGGACTCTTCCTCTCCGCGATCCTCGTGCTCGGCAACCCCGACGTGCCGATCCAGCTCTTCGTCGGCTTCGTCTTCATCGGCGTCGCATTAGGGATGCTGCTCAGCCTGGTGACCTATGCGATCGTCCGCCGCCGGCGCGACTTCGCGAGCGTCACCCAGTTCGCGGCCGACCACTACGAGGTCACCGTGCTGCCGGCATCCGTCGCCAAGGCGCGCAAAGTCCTCGGCGCCGTGCGTCAGACGACCGTCGCTCGGCCCCCGGTGAACCTCGACGAGCCGCCCAGGTATGGCGAGCGGATCCCGGCCGCCGGTGCGGCCCCCGCGACGCCCGCCGCGCCGGTGATCCCGCCGCGGCCCGCCGACCCGGTGCCGCAGGACGCGGCCCCCGCCGATGCACCCGCCGCGGAGTCGGCAGCGGCCGCATCCGCGGATGAGTCCGTCGCGGCGCCGCAGAGCGAGGGTGATGCGTCCGAGGCTCCCGTGCAGCAGGACGGCGAGCAGGCCGAGCCGAAGCAGTGAGCGCGGCCTCGTGACGGTCGCGATCGAGGTCGAGCTGCCGACCGGGGTCACGACCGTGTCGGCCGATTGGGATCAGGGCACGAACGGGGCGACGGTCGTCATCGCGCACGGTGCAGGCACGGGCAAGGACCATCCGTTCCTGACCGGTTTCGCCTCCGGGCTGCACGAGCAGGGGTTCTCCACGCTGCGCTTCAACTTCCCCTACGTCGAGCTGGGGCGGCGGATGCCCGGTCCTGCCGCTCATGCGATCGCGACCTGGAACGCGGTCGTCGGCTTCGCGCGATCGGTTGACCCCGAGGCGGCGATCTGGGCTGCGGGCAAGTCCTACGGCGGACGGATGGCGTCGATGGCGGTCGCGGAAGGGATGACGGTGGACGGTCTCGTCTACCTCGGGTATCCGCTGCACGCGCCGGGCAAGCCGGAGAAGCCGCGCGCGGAGCATCTGCCGGCTATCGCGGTTCCCCAGTTGTTCATCGAGGGGACGAACGATCCCTTCATCCAGCCGGTGTCGCAGTTCGACGAGGTGGTCGCGACCTGTCAGGACGCGCGCGTCGTCTGGATCGAGGGCGGCGGGCACACCTTCGAGATCAAGGGCCACCGGCGCGAGGCATCCGATATCGGGTCATCATTGGTCACATTCGTATCGGAGTTCGCGGGGCGCTGAGAGCATGGAGGCGTATGGGCACCTCACACGCTTACGACGCGATCGGCATCGACCAGCTCCGGCAGACCGGCAGCTTCAAGTGGTCGACCTATCCTGACGCCATCGGCGCGTTCATCGCCGAGATGGACTTCGGTGTCGCGCCCGCGATCAGCGACGCGCTGACCGGGTCTGTCGGGGCCCTCGTCGGGTATCCCACTCCCGCCCTCGTCGACGCGATGGCGGGAGCGTGCGCGCGCTTCCTCGACGATTCCTACGGCTGGAAGGTCCCCGCACAGCGCATCCGCCCGGTCGGCGACGTGCTCATCGCGATGCGCGCCACGATCGATCACTTCACCGCGCCCGGGTCGAAGATCATCCTGCCGACCCCGGCGTACATGCCGTTCCTGAAGATCCCGCCGATGCACGACCGCGAGATCATCGAGGTCCCGCTGCTGGTTCAGGACGGCAGGTACGTGTTCGACCTCGACGGACTGGACAGGGCCTTCGCCGACGGCGGCGGGATGCTCATCCTGTGCAACCCGTACAACCCCGTGGGGCGCGTGTTCACGCGCGAGGAGCTGCTGGCGATCTCGGAGATCGTGGAGCGGCACGGCGGACGCGTGTTCTCCGACGAGATCCACGCCCCGTTGGTGTTCGCGCCGCACGTGCACATCCCGTACGCGAGCATCAGTGAGGCCGCCGCGAACCACACCATCACGTCGACGAGCGCGTCGAAGGCGTGGAACCTGCCCGGTCTGAAAGCCGCGCAGGTGATCCTCAGCAACGATGCGGATGCCGCTGTCTGGGCAACCCCCGTCGTGACGCGCAACGAACTGCTCGCGAGCAACCCCGGGATCATCGCGAACACCGCGGCCTACGACGACGGGCGGGAGTGGCTCGCGGACACGCACGCCTACCTCGACGGGAACCGTCGACTGCTGGGCGAGCTGCTCGCCGCACAGATCCCCGAGATCGGCTACACCCCAGCGGAGGGGAGCTACATCGCCTGGCTCGATGCGCGCGGTCTCGGCATCGACGGGTCGCCCGCCGACTTCTTCCGCGAGCACGCGGGGGTCGCGCTCACCGACGGCATCGCGTGCGGGGCGCCGGGTGACGGATTCCTGCGGTTCATCCTGGCCACGCCGCGCCCGATCATCGTGCAGGCCGTGGAGCAGATGGCCGCGGCGCTCGCGCGACGCGGGGCGCCGGTCGGCGTCTGACGGCAGTCACGGATCTCCGAGGCCTGGTGACCGGGGCCTGGGATGGGGTGCTGGCGCGGGTCCGAACGTCCGATTCCCGGCTGAACTGCGGCGCTTCGCCCCGGTTCCGGCAGATCCGTGCCGATCTCTCCGGATCTCGGGGTGTCTTCCGGAACTCGGAGGGGCTTCGCGGGGAGCTAGCATGCCTGAGGGGCGGAGCACGGACGATCAGGAGGCGGCGATGAGCGGACTGCATCACATCGAAGTCTGGGTCGACGACCTCGACGGAGCGATCTCCTCGTGGGGGTGGCTGCTCGAACGGCTCGGCTATGCAGTGACGGCGCAGTGGCCGGGGGGAGCCAGCTGGGGAGACGGCGGCGCCTACATCACCCTGACGACCTCACCGAACCTTGCGGATGCCGCGCACGACCGGCGCCGCTCGGGCGTGAACCACCTCGCCTTCCTCGGCGGGACGAGAGCGGAGGTGGATGCCGTCATGCGAGAGGCACCTGGGCGCGGCTGGACCCCGCTCTACTCCGACCGCTACCCGCACGCGGGCGGTCCCGACCACTACGCCGGATGGATCGAGAACGCCGCGGGCTTCAAGGTCGAGATCGTCGCCGAGGCGCCCTGAGCCTCCGGGCATCCTGCCGCCCGAATGACCAGTCCCACCACCTCTGCCCCCGAGGGGCTGTGCGCACGGCATCCGGTCGCCGACCCCACCCCGAGATGCGGAAGACCGCCCGTGTTCCGGACAGATTCTCGCGAATCATCCGGAACTCGGGCGGTCTTCCGTGTGCGGTGCAGGTGCTCAGGCCTGGATGCGCGCGATCCACGCCTCGATCTCGTCGGCGGTGCGGGGGATGTCGGCGGAGAGGTTGACCGGTCCGTCCTCCGTCATGAGGATGTCGTCCTCGATGCGCGCGCCGATGCCGCGGTACTCGGCGGGGACCGTGAGGTCGTCGATCTGGAAGTACAGGCCGGGCTCGATCGTGAAGACCATGCCCGGCGCCAGGATGCCGTCGTAGTACATCTCGCGGCGGGCCTGGGCGCAGTCGTGCACGTCGATGCCGAGGTGGTGCGAGGTGCCGTGGACCATGTAGCGGCGGTGCTGGCCACCGGCATCCGCGTCCAGCGCCTCTTCGGCGGTCACGGGGAGCAGGCCCCACTCGGCGGTGCGGGCGGCGATGACCTTCATGGCCGCGCCGTGCACCTCGCGGAACGGCACGCCGATCTGCGCGGCGGCGAAGGCGGCGTCGGCCGCCTCGCGCACCGTCTCGTACACGCGGCGCTGCACCTCGCTGAAGGTTCCGGAGACGGGCAGCGTGCGGGTGATGTCCGCCGTGTAGAGGCTGTCGGCTTCGACTCCGGCGTCGACGAGGATCAGGTCTCCCGGCACGACGGCTCCGTCGTTGCGGGTCCAGTGCAGGTAGCAGGCGTGGGGTCCGGATGCGGCGATCGTGTCGTAGCCCTCGCCGTTGCCGTCCTCGCGTGCACGGCGGTGGAAGACGCCCTCCACGACGCGCTCGCCGCGGGCGTGAGCGGTGGCCTGGGGGAGTGCGCGGATGATGTCGTCGAAGCCGTTCGCCGTGATCTCGACCGCTCGGCGCATCTCGGCGATCTCGAACTCGTCCTTGATGAGGCGCAGCTCGGAGACGAAGCGGTCGAGCTCGTCGGAATCGCCGAGCGTGAGGTCGTCCGCTCCGGCGGCGAAGGCGTCCAGGTGATCGGTCGCGATGCCGAGATCGGCGGCGACACCGGCGAGGGCCGGTCGGGGGCCGATCCAGAACTCGCCGATCGTGGCGTCGGCGTAGAACTCCGTCGTCGTGCGGTCGGCGCGCTCACGGAAGTACAGGGTGATGTCGTGGCCGGCATCCGTCGGCTCGAACACGAGCACCGAGTCGGGCTCGGAGTCGGACGCCCACCCGGTGAGGTGCGCGAACGCGGAGTGCGCGCGGAACACGTAGTCGGTGTCGTTGCTGCGCTGCTTGAGGGATCCTGCGGGGATCACGAGGCGCTTCCCGGGGAACGCCGCGGACACGGCCGCACGGCGGGCGGCGGCGTACGGAGCTTGCTCCCGCGCGGACGGCAACGACTCGGGGCGCTCGGCCCATCCGGTGGAGATGGTGTCGAGGAAGCCCTGCGGGAACGGCTGCTTGCGGTTCGTGGTGCTGTTCTCGATGACGGTCTCGGCGCTGGTCTCGGCGATCGTGTCGCGTTCTCCGGTGTTCATCCCTCAAGTCTGTCATTGCGCGGGCTGTTTCGTCGCGCCGTGCGGGTCGCCGGAAGGAGGTGTAGACGATTCGTCTCGTGGCCGAGGGTGCTCGGCGCCGCAGGGCGGCGATTCGTCTCGGCTCAGCCCGCGGGCTCGAGCTGCACGACGAGACCGCGATGATCGCTCCCTGCGGCGTCGCCGATGATCGACGATCCGGTGGGCGTCCAGTTCTGCGAGGCCATGACGTGGTCGATGGGCGCGCTCAGCAGCTCGGGGAGCGAGCTGGGCCAGGTGCCGCTGAAGCCGTTGCCGGTGCGCGACGCGGCGTCCCGGCAGTAGCCCAGGTCTCCTCCGCCTGTGCCGAGCGACGCCATGTGGTCGATCGTGGCGTTGAAGTCGCCGGCGAGGATGACATCGCCCTGCGGGCACTGATCGGCGATCCACTGCAGATCGCTGCGCCACTGGCCCATCTCCTCCCTGCGCGGAGCGACAGCATGCACGGCGACGATGGTCGGCCCTGTGCCGTCGATGGGCATGAGGACGACGCTGGGCACCTGTGCCGTGTTGCTGGTGCCGTCTGTCGACGACTCGATCACCGAGTACTCGCCCATGTCGGGGGAGACCAGGACCGTCGTCTGCCACGACTTCGGGCCGTCCACGACGTCGGGCTTGTACTGCACGTTGTGCACCCACATCGGATGCCCCTGCGCGCGCAGCATGATCGCGATCTGCTCTCCGACGGCCTCCGTGGTCTCGGGGAGGGCGACGACGTCGGCCCCGCTGTCGAGGATCTGCCGTGCGATCGTCTCCGCCGGGACGACCTCGCCCGCGGTGTTCCAGCTCAGGACCCGCACGCTCGACTCCGTCGCGGCGGGGAGGGTGTCGCCGCCGAAGCCCCGGCTCATGCCGATCGCTCCGGTCGCACCGGCGCCCAGCAGCGCGACGATGAGGACGGACGCCGCGAAACCCCGCAGCGGCCGCGCGAACAGGAGCAGCAGCGAGAGCACGGCGATGAGGAGCAGCGCCCCGAGCACGACGCCGCGAGCGGCGACGATCTGCGTGAACGGGAAGGTCTGCTCGAGTCGGAAGAACTGCGGCCACACGGCGATCGCCGTCGCGATCGCGAGCAGCACGGTGAACAGGATCCCCAGTAGTCGAAGCATCCCTCCCAGCCTATGAGCCGTGTCTGGGAAGTCCCTGCCGCGGCGCGGGCCTCGTGCCGTCGCGGCTCGGTACGCTCGGAGGATGGCCTCATCGTTCGCCGGTCCCGCCGACCTGCACCTCCACTCGAATCAGTCGGACGGCACGGAGGCGCCAGCGGAGGTCATGCGACAGGCTCACGCCCATGGCGTCCGGACCGCGGCCCTCACCGATCACGACCGCACGACCGGGTGGCAGGAGGCCGGTGACGCCGCCGTCGCGCTGGGCATGACCTTCATCCCGGGGATGGAGCTGTCGGCCAAGCACGAGTGGCGCAGCGTGCATGTGCTGGGCTACCTGTTCGACCCGGCGGATCCGGCACTCCGCGCTGAGACCGATCGCATCCGCGACGACCGGATCGGTCGTGCGGAGAGGATCGTCCGCAGCATCGGCCGCGACTACGACCTGCACTGGGACGACGTGCTCGCGCAGACCACGGAGGACGCGACGGTGGGGAGGCCGCACATCGCCGACGCCCTCGTCGCCCGCGGCATCGTGCGCGACCGCACGGAGGCGTTCGACGGCATTCTGCACCCGCGGGAGGGCTACTATGAGCCGCACTACGCGCCGGACCCGCTCACCGCCGTGCGGCTCATCACGGAGGCGGGAGGGGTCGCGATCATCGCGCATCCCGTGACGTCCGGACGAGATCGGATGATGCCCGTTCCCTACATCGAGCGTCTGATCGGCGCGGGGCTCGGCGGCTTCGAGATCGATCATCGGGAGAACACGGCCGCGGGCAAGAGGATGCTGCACGAGATCGCCGCAGCTCATGACCTCATCGTGACCGGGTCGAGCGACTACCACGGCGCCGGCAAGCCGAACCGCCCGGGGGAGAACACCACCTCCGATGAGATGGTGGCGCGGCTCATCGCCCGTGCAACGGGCACCGCCCCCCGCTACCCCTGAGGGGTCTCGGCACGAACGTCGGGAACGACGAAGGGGCGGATGCCGCAGCATCCGCCCCTTCTCAGATCGTTCAGGCGCCGGTGACCGGCGCTGCTCCGGTTCCACCGGAACCACCGCGACGGCGACGGCGACGGCGAGCGGGTGCCGGCTTGCCGTCGTGATGCTCTTTGCCTGCGCCGTCGTGAGTTCCGGCGCCCTCGGCGCCGCGATCGGCGGCCTGACCGGAGTCGGACGCGGATGACGACGACTCGGTCGCACCTTCGGCGAAGGTCGACCCGACGGCCGCAGAACCGCCGCGGCGACGACGGCGGCGGCGGGTGCCTCCTTCGTCGGTGCCCTCGGCCGCGGCATCCGCTGCGCGCTCGGGGCGCGGAGCCCGTGCCGGCTTCTCGGCCTTGGGGGCCGTCACCAGGCGGCCCTTGGTGCCGGCGGGGATGTCGAGGTCGCTGTAGAGGTGCGGGCTCGACGAGTACGTCTCGACGGGCTCCGGCTGACCGAACTCGAGCGCCCGATTGATGAGGGCCCACTTGTGCAGGTCCTCCCAGTCGACGAAGGTGACCGCGATACCGGTCTTGCCCGCGCGACCGGTACGACCGGCGCGGTGCAGGTACGTCTTGTCCTCATCGGGGATCGTGTGGTTGATGACGTGGGTCACGTCGTCGACGTCGATGCCTCGTGCCGCGACGTCGGTCGCGACGAGCACGTCCTTCTTCCCGGCCTTGAACGCCGCCATCGAGCGCTCGCGCTGATCCTGACCCATGTCGCCGTGCACGCCGCCGACGTTGAAGCCGCGGTCGCCCAGCTCGTCGACCAGACGCTGCGCCGCGCGCTTGGTGCGGGTGAAGATCACGGTCTTGCCGCGGCCCTCGGCCTGGAGGATGCGGGCGATGACCTCGTCCTTGTCGAGCGAGTGCGCGCGGTAGACGAGGTGCTTGATGTTGGCCTGGGTGAGGCCCTCGTCGGGATCGGTGGCGCGGATGTGGATCGGGTTGTTCATGAACCGACGCGCGAGAGCGACGATCGGCCCGGGCATGGTCGCCGAGAACAGCTGCGTGTGCCGCACCGCCGGGACCTTCTGGAAGATCTTCTCGATGTCGGCGAGGAAGCCGAGGTCGAGCATCTTGTCGGCCTCGTCGAGCACGACCTCGGTCGCGTTCGACAGGTCGAGAAGGCGCTGGCCCGCGAGGTCGATGAGTCGACCGGGGGTGCCGACCACGATCTGCGCGCCGGCCTTGAGCTGGTCGATCTGACCCTCGTAGGCCTTGCCGCCGTAGATGGCCACGACGCTGGTCGAGCGGTTGCTGGTGAGCAGATCGATGTCCTCGTACACCTGCACCGCGAGCTCGCGGGTGGGCACCACGATGAGCGCCTTGACGCCGTGCTCGGGGTTCTGGCCGAGTCGCTGGACGACGGGGATGCCGAAGCCGAAGGTCTTGCCCGTTCCGGTCTTCGCCTGTCCGATGATGTCCTGGCCGGGGAGGCCGAGCGGAATGGTCTGCTCCTGGATGGGGAACGCGTCGACGATGCCCTTTGCGGCGAGTGCGTCGACGATGTCCTGATCGATTCCTAGATCAGAGAAAGTTGTCACTGTGTTCAGATGCCTGTCCGGCGACATGGAGAGTCGCCTCGTCACGGATCCACGCCGTCTCTTGTGCCACAGGCGCGGGGCCCCGCTCCGACGGCGGGGACGGGACCAGCCTACCCGAGGCGTGCTCCGACCCTCGGGATGGCTTCTCCCCGAGTAGTGTGATCCCGTAGTCGATCGGTTGGGGAGCATCCGTGGTCAATTGGTTCTGGAATCGGAGCAGGGCTCCTCGTCGCACCCTCGCGCTGCGCAGCAGGGGCGATCAGGGCGGTGCGACGCGCGTCGACTTCGCCGAGCTCGCACCCGAGTTGAATCGCTTCCTCGGGCAGGCGGCCTACCTGCAGCTCGGCTACTTCGAGACCCTCACCCGTCTGATCCGCGCCACCCCCGAGCTCTCCGAGAAGGAGTCGCTGTCCCGCGCCGCGGGGGCGACCCTCACGAAGCATCGGGCGATCGTGGACCTCATCTCCGAACGCGGCGAGGATCCCACCCAGCTCATGCTCCCGTTCCGCGAGAACCTCGACGCGTTCCGTCGCAAGACGATCGGCGCCCGCCCTCGCGAGACCATGCTGGCCGTCTACATCACCGCGGGCATGCTGGACGACTTCTACCTCGCGCTGGCGTCGAGCTACGGCGACATCGGCGAGAAGGTGCGGACGATCCTCAGCGAGGACGACGCCCGCCACGAGATCGTCGCGATCATCCAGGAGACGATCGAGAGCGACGAGGAGTGGCGTTCGCTGCTGTCGATGTGGGCCAGACGGCTCGTCGGGGACACGATCCTGGTCTGCCGCTCGGCGCTGCGCCCCGAGAGACTCGCCGCCGCAGACGACGAGAGGATCGAGCCCGTCTACACGGAGCTCATGGGCGCGCACGCCCGCAGGATGGACGCGATGGGCCTCGCGTCCTGACGACGTCGTCGTGCCGTCACTCCGTGGCGCGCTCCAGCCGACGGGTGAGTCGCCAGGCGATGACCATCGGGATCACCCCGATCACCCCGAACGACATGTCGATGAGCTGCCAGCCGAGCGGGATGCCCCGGATCCCACCGGCGATGAGCGCGAGCGGGATGATGCCGGCGCAGGCGATCACGCCGAACTGGATGACCCAGACGTTGCGCACGGGGTCGATCAGCGGGCCGATGAAGACGACCGCGATGACGAGGTGCGCGAACGCCAGCCAATCGGTGCCGTACGACATGAACGGGTAGCGGTCGCCGACGTCGACGAGGGCCTGCGACACCCGCTCGACCCAGGCGACGGCGTCGGGGAACCACGCGGCGACGGGGGAGTCGCGCAGGATGCCCGACGCGAGTCCGAGTTCCTCGCGCAGCGGGAACGCCGTGACGCCGCTGACGATCAGCCCCAGCATCATCACGACGATGCAGAGGCGGATCCAGAAGAGGGTCCGGCGTCTGTCCACCGGTTCAGATGCCGAGCGCGGCCCTGGCCTCGGCGTCCCGACCGGTGCGGACGCGGACGAGCACGATCGTCGCGAGGGCGGCGATCACCGCGGAGCCGAGAACGCTCGCCAGCCACAGCCAGATGCTGCCTTCGCCGACACCGGCCCACTGCAGGCCCGTGTAGACCAGAGCGGCGACTGCGGTCGCGATCGCCGGAGTGACGGCGACGCCGCGCAGTTCACGTCCGCCGATCAGGTAGTGCGCGGCGATGCCGAGCACGCACGCGCCGATGAGTGCGAGGAGGATGTACATCGCGGGTCAGGCGACGAAGCCGACGCGGCGCGACTCTTCGGTGCCCAGCTCGATGTAGGCGAGGTTCGCGGTCGGGACGAGGTAGGAGTTGCCCTTCACGTCGGCGAAGTCGAGGTGCGTGGAGCTCTGCTCGAGGGCTGCGGTGACCTTGGCGCGCACCTCGTCGGCGCTGGCGGAGGTCTCGAAGTTCAGTTCGCGGCCGGTGTTGACGATGCCGATGCGGATTTCCACGCGTGCTCCCTGTGGTTGATGCTGCTGACTGTGCCCAACTCTACCCCGGCGGCGGTCGCGGGGATCGGCGGTCGCCGCCGGTTTCGCCGTGAGCGCACGCGGGCGTCACCGCGGGCGGGAGGGCCGATGTCCGGACATCCCAGTAGCGTGGAATCCGTGACTCAGGATGCCGCGCAGCGAGCCGTCGTCGCCGCTGCTGCGGCGGCGTCCGGTGTGATCATCGGCGCCCCCGGCACGGGAAAGACCCGCACCCTCGTCGACCGCGTCGTGCACCTGCTCGACGTCGAGGGGATGCGGCCGGAGGAGGTGCTGGTCCTCACGCCGAGCCGCCAGGCGGCCACCGCGCTCCGCGACCGCATCGGCGTGCGCATCGGCCAGGCCACGCCGGGTCCTCTGGCCCGGTCGCTCGGGTCCTTCGCGTTCCAGCTCGTTCGCGGGGCGATGGTCAGGGCGGGCCAGGAGCCCCCGGCGCTGCTCACGGGCGCCGACCAGGACAGGCTCATCGCCGAACTGCTCGCCGGAGACGAGGAGGACGGGCACATCTCGTGGCCCGACGCCCTCAGCCCGTCGGTGCGGGCCTCGAAGGGCTTCCGCTCCGAGCTGCGCGCGCTCATCGCGGAGTGCGTCGAGATGGGCGCGTCACCGGACGAGCTCAGAACGGCCGGAGATCCGACCTGGGCGGCCGTGGCGGACTTCCTCGTGGAGTACCGCACGGTGCTCGACGCCGCCAGGGCCGCCCACCGCGACGCCGCCGACCTCCTCGCGGAGGCGGGAGAGATCCTGCGGACCGCCGACGCGGCGACCCTCGGCCCCCTCGCGTCGCTGCGAGCGGTGCTGATCGACGACGCGCAGGAGCTCACCCGCGGCGGGGTGGCCGTCGTGCAGGCGCTCCGAGGCAGGGACATCGCCGTGCTCGCGTTCGGCGATCCCGACATCTCCTCCGGCGCCTTCCGGGGCGCCAGCCCCGAGCTCTTCGCTCGGCTCGCCGGCGCACTGGGCGACGTGCACGTGCTCGACGGTCCTCACCGGCAGGCGCCGGCGCTCACCGCGCTGACCCGCACGGTCACGCAGGCCATCGGCGCCTCCGGCCGGGTGGATCACCGCCGCGCGCCCGCTCCCGTCGGCGCGGACGAGACGACCGAGGCGGTGAGCACGTTCATCGCCCCGTCGCCCTACGAGGAGCTCGACAGGATCGCCGGGGTGATGCGCGACTGGCACCTCGCAGGCGGCATCCCCTGGGACAGGATGGCGGTCATCGCGCACGACACCCGTCAGGTGACGACCCTCGAGGGTGAGCTCGCCGCGCGTGAGATCCCGACCAGAGCGGCCGGTGTGCAGCGTCCGCTGGGCAGCGAGAGCATCGTGCGCGACATCGTCGAGGCGGTGCGGCTCGCGCTCACGCCCGTCGAGGAGCGCACTCCGCAGATGCTGGAGGAGGCGCTGCGCACGCCGTTCGGCGGGATGGACGCCATCGGCCTCCGTCGCCTGCGTGCGCGGCTGCGGCACATCGAACTCGAACAGGGCGGATCCACCCCGGCGCGCGAGCTTCTGCGCCAGGCGTTCGCCGCGCCCGCGCACTTCACCCTCATCGATGCGGCCGAGTCGCGCACCGCCTCGCGGTTCGCGGAGACGATCGCCGCGGTGTCGGCGGCGGCCGAGCGGGGCGAGACGATCCATGACCTGCTGTGGCGGATCTGGGACCAGGCACGCGCCGTCGACGGTCGGCGTCTGCAGGTGGCGTGGCGGGAGATGGCGCTGCAGGCGTCCGGGGCGGAGACGGCGCGGGCGCTCGACGCGCTGGTCTCGCTCTTCGATGCGGCCAAGAGGTTCGTCGAGCGCACGCCGAACGAGAAGCCCGACGTCTTCGTGCGCGACATCCTCGACAGTGAGGTGCCGGAGGACTCGCTGTCGAGCCCCGACCGTCCGGGGCGCGTCACGCTGCTGACTCCCGCGACGGCGCTGGGAACCGAGTTCGACGCCGTCGTCGTCGCCGGTGTGCAGGACGGCATCTGGCCCAACGTGCGGCTGCGCGGCGGGATGCTGCAGACCTGGCGGCTGGCCGATGCGCTCTCCGCCGTGCGCGACGGAGTGGTCGTCCCCGAGCCCGGTGTCCTCGATCGGCGGCGTGCGGCCCTGCACGACGAGCTGAGGCTGTTCGTGCGTGCGGTGTCGCGAGCGCGCACGCGGCTGCTGATCACCGCGG
This sequence comes from Microbacterium sp. NPDC012755, assembly GCF_042901325.1. Taxonomy (NCBI): domain Bacteria; kingdom Bacillati; phylum Actinomycetota; class Actinomycetes; order Micrococcales; family Microbacteriaceae; genus Microbacterium; species Microbacterium sp. NPDC012755. The sequence continues at coordinate 2,512,967 of NZ_JBIBCT010000001.1, forward strand.
TCGACGACGACGACCTGACGCCGAGCCCGTTCTTCGGGTTCCTGCCGAAGCCTGATCCGCCGGAGCTGCACGCGTCCGCCGAGCATCCGCTCACCCTTCGCGGCCTGGTCGCGCGTCATCGTCGGATCCTCACCACCTCGTCCTCACCCGCGGCGAGAGCCGAGGCCGCTGCGCAGCTCGCCGTGCTGGCGCGTGAGGGCGTGCCCGGCGCAGACCCCTCCGATTGGTACGGGGTGACTCCGCCGACGACCGACGCGCCGCTGCGCGATCTCGCCGTCGACGGGGCGAAGGTGTCGCCGTCGAAGATGGAGTCGTTCGAGGAGTGCGGCGTGAACTGGGTGGTCTCGGCGCTCGGCGGGGACACGGTGATGCCCCCCACGGCCGGAATCGGCACGATCGTGCACGAGGCGATGGAGAAGGTGCCGGACGGAGACCTCGAGCGGATGCGCGCGATCGTCGAGGAGCACTGGCCGGAGCTCGACTTCGAGACCGAGTGGATCGGACGCAAGGAGCGCAGACGCGCCGATCTTCTCGTGGATCGGCTGCACGCCTATCTCGGCGACGTGCGCGCCGACGGCGGTCGGGCGATCGCGAGCGAGGTGGAGTTCCGCTTCGCCGTCGACGTCGACGGCGAGCACGCCGTGCACGAGGTCGGGGAGGATCGGAGCGGGCAGGCGATCATCCACGGCTTCATCGACAGGGTCGAGGCGTACCCCGTCGGCTCCGGAGACCACAGTCATGCCCGAGGGCGCGGTTCGGCGCCGATCACCGCTGCTGCGGAGAACGAGAGGGTGGTCGTCGTCGACCTCAAGACCGGCAAGAACGACCCGGAGTCCGACTCCGGAGTGCTCGCCCACGCCCAGCTCGCGGCCTATCAGATCGCGGTGCAACAGGGACTCATCGACGGGGCCGACCCCACGGCGCTCGCCGGCGCGCGACTCGTCATCGTGTCGAAGACGCTGGCCAAGAGCGACTACCGCATCGCGCATCAGCACACCCTCGACGACGAGGGACGAGAGGCGTTCCTCCTGCGGGTGTCCGAGGCCGCGCGCGGCATGTCGGCGTCGAGTTTCACGGCTCAGGTCGAAGCGCACTGCGCCGACACGCAGGGCAACAGGGTCAAGCCCTGCCGCATCCACACCGTTCCGGCGGTGAGCGCATGACCCCGATCTGGCCCGGAACCCTCGGCCTCTCCGCCACCGACATCGCTGCGGCGCTCGGGCAGCCACCGCCCACCGCGGCGCAGCAGCGCGTGATCGAGGCGCCGCCCGCTCCCGCGCTCGTCGTCGCCGGCGCGGGCAGCGGCAAGACCGAGACCATGTCGGGACGCGTCGTCTGGCTCGTCGCGAACGGTCACGTGCGCCGGGATGAGATCCTCGGGCTGACGTTCACGCGCAAGGCGGCGGGAGAGCTCGCCGAGCGGATCGGCGTCAGGCTCGCGGTGATCGACGAGTACGGTCGTCGGGGTCTCCTGCCCCATCTCCCCGAGATCGTCTCATCGGGCGCGCTCCGCCGCGTCGACGAGGCGGTCGCTGGTCGCCAGCGCGAGCTCGTGCGCCGGCACGTGCTCGACGATCTCGCGGAGTCGTACGGCACGGGGTGGGACCCTGCCACCCCGCGCACAGCCGAGGAGCTGATGATCCGCCCTCGCGTGTCGACGTACAACGCCTTCGCCGACGGCATCGTGCGCGAGCACGCCGCGCGCATCGGTCGGGACTCCGACGTCGCGATGCTCAGCCAGGCGGCATCCTGGATGCTGGCGCGCGAAGTCGTGCTGCGCAGCGACCTGGCCGAGCTCGAGGAGATCGAGTTCGCCGTCGGCACTGTGATCGACGCCGTCCAGCGCCTCGCCGGCGACGTTCTCGATCATCGGGTCGATCTCGACGAGGCCGTGCGCATCGCGGTCGCACAGGCTCGTGCGTTCGAGCCCTACACGAGCAACGACGTCATCGGGAAGGCCACGGCCAATCTGCTCAGCCTGTCGACGCTCGCCAGTCTGGTGCGCGACTACATCGCCGAGAAGGAGCGCCGCGGCGTGCTGGACTTCGCCGATCAGGTCGGCGGCGCGTACGACATCGTCGAGTCGGCGCCCGACGTACGGGAGGAGCTCCGCGAGCAGCACCGCGTCGTCCTGCTCGACGAGTATCAGGACACCTCGGTGATCCAGACCAGATTCCTCGCCGAGCTGTTCCGGGACTCCGCCGTCATGGCGGTGGGCGACCCGCACCAGTCGATTTACGGATGGCGCGGCGCCAGCGCCGACAACCTGTACGCGTTCTCCGGGGCCTTCTCCGGCGGTCACGGCGCGCAGACCTACAGCCTGATGACGAGCTGGCGCAACGACAGACGGATCCTCGACATCGCGAACGAGGTGCTGGTGCCGCTGCAGCGCCCGGGGCTCGACGTCCCGCCGCTCGACCCGCGCCCCGGCGCCGGAGACGGCAGGGCCGAGGTGCGCTTCGCGTTCACGGTCGACGACGAGGCGGACGACGTCGCCGCGTGGTTCGCCGACCGCCGGGCCGCGCACGATCAGGATGCCGCCGGGCGCCCGCACACCGGGGCGATCCTGTTCCGCTCGAAGAAGCACATGCCGACCTTCGCCGCGGCTCTCGCGGCGCGCGGCATCCCGCATCGCATCCTCGGGCTCGGCGGTCTGCTCTCGACCCCCGAGGTCGTCGACGTCGTCTCGACCCTTCGCGTGGTGCACGACCCGACCGCGGGTTCGGCGCTGATCCGCCTGCTCACCGGGCCGCGGTTCGGCGTCGGAGTCGCCGACATGGCCGCCCTCTACGACCTCGGTCGTCGTCTCTCGGAGACCGACACCGCGATGGGGCCGCTCCCGGAGGAGGTCCGCATCCGTCTGCGCTCATCGCGCGGCGCCGACGAGGCGATCTCGATCATCGACGCGGTCGACGTCGTGCGGGCCGTGCGTGACGACTACCGGATGCTGGACGGCATCAGCGCCGAGGGCCGCTCACGCATCCGGGCGGCGGGGGAGATGCTCGAGCGGCTGCGCCGGGCGTCATCGCAGCCGATCTCCGAGTTGATCAGACTCATCGAGCTCGAGCTGCGGCTCGACATCGAGCTCGCCGCGAACGAGACCAGAGGACCGGCTCGAGTCGCGGCGACGCAGCTGCGCGCCTTCGCCGACGAGGTGCGGGCGTTCCTCGCGGCCGACGAGCGGGGGACCATCGGGAGCCTGCTGGCCTGGTTGGACAAGGCCGAGAGCACGGACGAGCTGATGCCGCGGCCGGAGCCGCCGGAACCCGGTGTGGTGCAGCTGCTCACGATCCACGGCTCCAAGGGACTGGAGTGGGATGCCGTCGCGGTCGTGCGGCTGGTCGCCGACGAGCTGCCCAGCCGGCCGACCGACACCTCGGGGTGGTTCGGCTTCGGGGTCGTTCCGTTCGCGCTGCGCGGCGACCGTGACGCGCTGCCGCGCTTCACCTGGGATCCGGACGAGGCCGTCGCCGGCGAGGACGATCCGGCGAAGAGGCTCAAGGCAGGCGTCGCCTCGCTTACCAGCGCCAGCAAGAACGCCCCCGGAGCGCTCACGGTGTTCAAGGCGGCGTACCGCGACTACCAGCAACAGGAGGAACGGCGTCTCGCCTACGTGGCGGTGACCCGCGCGCGCACCGATCTGCTGCTCACCGGTGCGCACTGGGCGGGGCAGAAGAAGCCGCGTGATCCGAGCCCCTACCTGCTCGAGGCCATGGAGGTGCTGGGAACCGATCCGATCGAGCCCGTCGACCCCGAGGACAACCCATACGACGGTCCGGGCGCCACCCTCACGTGGCCGCTGGATCCCCTCGGAGCGAGGAGGCCGGTCGTCGAGGCCGCGTCGACCGCGGTGCACGCGGCCGCGGGGAGCGACCCGGAGCCCACGCCCGAACTGGCGCGGCTGCTCGCGGAGCGTGCCGCTCGACTGCGCGGAACGGATGCCGCGCCTCCGACGCGCGTGCCGGCGTCGAAGTTCAAGGACTACGTGACGGACTTCGGGGGCACGCTGTCGTCGATCGTGAGGCCGATGCCCGAACGGCCGTACCGGCAGACGCGTCTCGGCACCCTGTTCCACGCGTGGGTCGAGCATCGGAGCGAGCTGGTCGGGATCGGGACGCGGGTCGATGAGGCGCTCTGGGAGCTGGATGAGGACGATGCCGCGGCGGGGCCCGGAGACGTGTCGTCAGCGGATGCTGCCGATCTGACGGCGTTGCAGGAGACCTTCGAACGCAGCGAATGGGGTGCGCTGCAGCCCATCGCCGTCGAGATCGAGATCGACTTCGCGCTGGGCTCGGGCGCCGGTTCGGCGTCGGCGCCCACGACAGAACCACGACATATTGTCATCTGCAAGCTCGACGCGGTGTACCGGCGCGAGGATCGCGGTGGCCGCATCGAGATCGTCGACTGGAAGACGGGCAAGGCGCCGCGCACGGCGGAGGAGCGCGAGGAGCGGATGCTGCAGCTCGCCCTGTACCGGCTGGCCTACCATCGCCGATTCGGCGTGCCTCTGGAGGAGATCGACGTCGCGCTCTATTACGTGGCGGACGACCTGGTGATCAGGGGCGACCGCGTCTACTCGGAGTCGGAGCTCTTCCAGCGCTGGAGTGCGGCGCGCGCAGCACGCTGAGCCTCGTCCTCCGGCTCACCCTCGGTCGCGGCGCGCTCGCGCTGCACGTCGGAGTCGTGCGGGGCGGTGGAGGTTCGTCCTTCGTCGTCCGCCTGCGCCGAGACCGAACGCACGGCGGAGAGGTCCTCGGTCTCCAGGCTGCCTACCTCGGCACGGTGCGCGGCCTCCGATGTCTCGGAGTCGAGGTCCTCATCGCGCCAGAGCTCGTCGGGGTTGTAGGCATCGGTCTGCATCGAGGTGTCGACCGCGGCGACCGTGCTCTCGGGCACGCGGTCCAGCGCGTCCATGGCGGAGTCGACGCCCTCGTTGCGGGCCGTGATCACCGTGAGGTCATCGGCGTGCAGGCCGTCGGCCAGAGCCTCGAGAAGAGCGGCCGCGTCGTCGACGATGTCGGGGCGGCGCAGGGAGTCGCCGTGCACGAGCCAGCGGGCGAACTCCAGTTCTGCGAGCAGTCGCCCTCTGACCTCGAGTGCGGCATCCGGCGTCCGGTCGGCCGCGCGGGCGTATGCGGCCTGCACATCGGCCGCGGCATCCGGCGCCGTCGAGAGCCATGCCAGGTCGACGGCAGGGTCTCCGACGGACAGGGCATGCCACCCCACGATGCCGGAGACCTCGGGGCCCCGCTCCGCATCGTCGTCGAAGAGGAAGGAGGTGGACTGCACGCCGCCGAGGGTCACGGTGGACTCGAAGCGCCAGAGATCGTCGTCGGCGACAGCCTCACGCCAGCGGACCGTCAGCCGTGCAGGGACGCGGCCGGTCGCCGCCGCCGCATCGACGAGCCGTTCGATCTCGTCGCGGCTCTCCTGAGAGGTGCGGGTGAGGAGGCCGGCGCCGCGCACGACCGACGTCGGCATGGCGTGCACTGCGGCGATCGCGGCGCCCATCGACTCCGCAGCACCGCGCCCGGCGGGGACGTGCGCTGCTTCGATCTGGAAACCCGGGAGGAGTTCGGTCACCAGCGCCCTGGCATCGTCGAGACGGGTCTCGCCGATGTACTCGGGGGCGCGGAACGGCAGCATCGCGCGGGCGCCGGCGGTCAGCGCGCGCAGTGCGAGGGCTTCGGCGGCCAGCTCCGTCGCGGCCTCGTCGTCGTCGGCGACCCGGATCGCGAGCTCACGGCCGTCGCGCAGCGAGGCGACCGCGGAGTCGAACCGTCCGTCGCCATCGGCGGTCAGAGCGCGTGCGCCCGTCACCTCCGCTCCGGGCAGTGCGGCCGTCACTGCCGCGGCTAGAGTGAAAGGAGAGCGTCCCATACCCCCAGGGTAGGTCGGCTCAGGGGCTGTTCCGCCCCCGCCACGCCCGTGAGAGAGGGAGTCGATGACCATTCCGCACACGCCCTTCGACCGCGCAGCCGATCTCCGCGCGGAGCCGGACGTCATCGAGAGACTGCGTGCGGAGGAGACGACCCGGGTGGTCGCCGTGCGTGAGGGGCGGGTGCGGGTCGACCGCGACGGTCTGCTCCTCGTCGCACCGTCGACGATCGCGGATGCGACCTGGGCTCTCCTGGGGCGCAGCTCTGAGGGCGCCGCCATCCTGCTCGCGGCTCTCGGGCCTGAGGTCGACACGATCGACGCGGCGCCGGACGAGACCTGGCTGGGACTCCGCGATCTCGGTGCGAGACTCGGCGCCGACGACACCGAACTCCTCATCGAGGCGCTCGCCCTCGGCGGGTGGCTGCGCGACGCGCCGTTCTGCCCCGCGTGCGGTGGAGGCACCGAGCTGCGTCAGGCGGGCTGGTCCCGCCGGTGCCTGCAGTGCGGACGCGAGCACTTCCCGCGCACCGATCCGGCCGTGATCGTCGCGGTCGAGAGCGCTGACGGCGAGCGGCTGCTGCTGGGCGCCAACGCCAACTGGGCCGGACGCATGTACTCCTGCTTCGCGGGGTTCACCGAGGCGGGGGAGTCGCTGGAGTCCACCGTTCATCGGGAGATCGAGGAGGAGTCCGGCGTGCGGCTGTCGTCGCTGCGCTACGTCTCCTCGCAGCCGTGGCCGTTCCCTCGTTCCCTCATGCTCGGCTTCCGCGCCGTCGTGGTGGACGAGAACGAGGCGCGCCCAGACGGCGAGGAGATCATCGACGTGCGCTGGTTCTCCCGCGCAGAGATCGGCTCCGCGCTCGCCGGAGAGGGCCCGGTGGGTCTGCCGGGGCCGGCCTCCATCGCCCGCGCGCTGATCATCGCCTGGTACGAGGAGCGCGCGTGAGCGCGCTGGAGGCACTCGACGAAAGGCAGAGGCAGGCGGCATCCGTCCTGCGGGGGCCTGTCGCGGTGCTCGCCGGGGCCGGCACGGGAAAGACCCGCGTGATCACGCACCGCATCGCGCACGGCGTCGACACCGGGGCGTACTCGCCCTCGCGGGTGATGGCTGTGACCTTCACCGCGAAGGCCGCCGGCGAGCTGCGGGGCCGACTGCGGGCCCTCGGCGTCGAGGGCGTCGCGGCGCGCACCTTCCACGCCGCCGCGCTCGCGCAGCTCAACTTCTTCTGGCCCACGCTCGCCGGAGCGCCCGCGCCGGGCATCATCGACAACAAGGTCCGGATGCTCGGACAGGCGGCCGACGCCATGCGGCTGCGCCCCAGCACGGCGACGCTCAGGGACATCGCGTCGGAGATCGAGTGGCGCAAGGTCTCGATGCTCTCGATCGACCAGCATGCCGCGCTCGGCCGCACGGTGAGCGGCGTCGACGCCACGCAGCTGGTCGAGCTGCAACGGGCCTACGAGGCGCTGAAGGACGAACGTCACCAGCTCGACTTCGAGGACGTGCTCCTCGCCTGTGCGGGGATGCTCGAGGCCGAGCCGCGGGTCGCGGCGTCCGTGCACGAGCAGTACCGGCACTTCACCGTCGACGAGTACCAGGACGTGTCGCCCCTGCAGAACCGGCTGCTGGAGCTGTGGCTCGGAGACCGGCGCGACATCTGCGTCGTCGGCGACGCGAGCCAGACGATCTACTCGTTCGCTGGCGCCGAGCAGCGGTTCCTCCTGGAGTTCGAGCGCCGTCATCCCGATGCCACCGTCGTGCGCCTGGAGACGAACTACCGATCGCAGGCGCCCATCCTCGAAGCAGCCAACGCCCTCATGCACGGGCGTCCTGGCGCACTCGAGCTGGTCCCCGCGCGCGATTCGTTCAGCGCGGATCCGCCGACGGTCACGGCCTTCGACACGGAGGGGGAGGAGGCGGCGGGCATCGCCGCGGCGATCTCCGCGCGGATCGAGGCGGGGGCTTCCCCCGCCGACATCGCTGTGCTCTACCGCGCACATGCGCAGTCCGCCGTGCTCCAACAGGCGCTCGCCGCGGAGGGCATCGCGACGAGCGTGCTCGGCGGCACCCGCTTCTTCAACATGCCCGAAGTGCGTCAGGCGATCCTCGCACTCCGGGCCGCCGCTGTGGCCCCGACCGAGCACTCCTTCCTCGCCGGGGTGCAGCGGGTGCTCCGCGAGCTCGGCCTCACGGAGGAGCCGCCCGCGGCGGGCGGTGCGCAGCGCGACGGCTGGGAGGCCAGGCGCGCGATCCTCCGTCTTGCGGAAGAGGCGGGCCCCGACGCGACGCTGCGCGGCTTCAGCGACGCGCTGATGGCCAGGGCCAAGGACCAGCACGAGCCGACCATGCGCACGGTGACGCTGTCGACCCTGCACGCCGCGAAGGGCCTCGAATGGCCCCACGTGCACCTCGCGGGCTGGGCCGAGGGATCGCTGCCGATCTCGTATGCGACGGGCTTCGAGGCGATCGACGAGGAGCGCCGACTCGCGTACGTCGGCGTCACGCGGGCCGCGCGAACGCTGTCGCTGTCCTGGTCTCGCTCGGCCGGCCGAGGCGAACGGGCGCCGTCGAGGTTCCTCGCGGAGATCGGGACGACGGCACGCGGCACCGGCAATCTTCGTGAAACGACACCGAGCGCCACGACCGGCCGCGCGTCGCGCTGACCTCCGCGTACGTCCCCACCTCCGCCGCGTCGGAGAGCAGGCGGGCGGCCAGCGTCGCGGCCTCCGCGACGCGCGCGGCGGAGATCGGGCCGGCGCCGCGACCGATCAGCTGGGTGTGCAGCCGCGGCCACGCGGGGTCACGATCACGCTCGTGGCCGTCTCGACAGGCCAGGCAGGCCGACCGTCCCGGGATCACGAGGGGCCCCACCGTCGTCCTGCCGCGCTCGAACGCGACCGGCAGGTGCGTCGTGTCCTCGCGCAGGTAGCGGGCGAACTGGAGCGCAGCGGCGGCACCCTGCACGAGGATCACGCCGACATCCTCACGGCTCTCGCGGCGCCCCAGGGAGACGCCCTCGTCGGCGAGAGCCTCCCTCATCCGGTACTCGGAGCGTCCGTCGACGTGATCGATGCTCTCGACCCATGCCGTTCGGTACGAGACCTCCTCGTCGACGAGCAGCGGTTCCACCCGCGCCAGCAGCGCTCTGGCCTGCCGGTGGGGAGCACCGGCACCGTGGGCGATGACGTCGAACGACATGCGCCGGAAGCCGTTCGCCATACGCGCCAGAAGCAGCTCGACCCAGGGGGCGTCGACCCGCACCCTGACGTCCCCGTCGACGCCGAACTGCAAGGTCTCCCCGTCGCGCCACAGCAGCGGCAGCGCGGGGTCGAGGCGGGTGATCGTCTTCGAGGTCAGCGGAGGCATGCCCCGATTCTGAAGAGTCCGGCGCCGCCGTGGGGCGGGCCGGACTCATCGGTGGACAACTCGTCCGTGGAGGGTGGCGGAGGCATCCGCCGGCGGTCAGACGGGTCGTTCGTCTCCGGGGCCGGGCTCGTCGTCTTCCGCACCGGCGTCCGGCCCGCTGTCGGAGAAGTCATCGCCGTCGAGGAGGCGTGCGAGCGCCTCGTCGAACTCGTCGGCCTCTGGCTGCTCGCCACGGGCGAGCGCCTGCAGTCGTGACACGAGGGCGCTCGGGTCGTCGATGTCCTCGGCGGTCGGCATGAGGTCCGGGTAGTCCCACAGCGCGTCGCGGGCGGCCGTCCCGACGGCATCCGTCACCGCCTGCCACATGGCGGAGGCCTCGCGAAGGCGGCGCGGACGGAGCTTGAGCCCGACCAGGGCGCCGAGAGCGTCTTCGGCGGGACCGCCCACCGCGCGACGTCGCCGCGCAGCCTCGGCGATGCGTGCGCCGTCGGGCAGCCGGGAGGTCGCCTGCGCCGTGACGACGTCGACCCATCCGTCGATCGTCGCCACGAGGTTCTCCAGGCGGGCCAGAGCCTCGCGCTGCGCCTCCGTCTGCGCGGGCAGCAGGGCGCCGCCCTCGATGGCGGCCCGCAGCTCCTCCGGGTTGGACGGGTCCAGGCGGCTGGCGACGTCTTCGAGGGCGTCCATGTCGACGGACACTCCGCGGGCGAAATCGGTGATCTGCGCCATGACGTGCAGGTGCAGCCACTTCGCGTGCCGGTACAGGCGGGCGTAGGCGAGCTCGCGCGTGGCGAGGTACAGGGCGATCTGATCCTCGGGGATCTCCAGGCCCTCGCCGAAGGCGGTGAGGTTCTGCGGGATGACCGCCGCCGTCCCCGCAGGGAGCACGGGGATGCCGACGTCCCCTCCGGAGACGACCTCGAGCGACAGGTTGCCCAGCACCTGACCGAACTGCGCGGCGAACACCGAGCCGCCGAGACCCCGCATGAGCTTTCCCGCGCCCTGCACGATGCCGCGCATCTCCTCGGGGACCTGGGTGTCGAGGGCGCCGGTCAGCGCATCGGCGATGCTCGTCGACACGGGGTCGGCGATCTCCTTCCACACGGGCAGGGTCGCCTCGACCCACTCACCGCGGGTCATGGCCTTGGGGGCCTCCGACAGTTCGGAGATCGTCGTGACCTCGCCGAGCCACAGGTTCGCCAGGGCGAACGAGTCGACGAGAGACGTGCGGGAGCCGTCGGTGATGCCGAGGCCGTCGCGGTTCGCGATGTGCAGGGCCTGACGCAGCGCGTTCTCCCAGGGGTCGCCGTTGAAGGCGCCCTGCAGCTGGGACATGATCGTCTGCATCATCGCCGGGTCGAGCTGAAGACCCTCCATGCCGCCGAGGGCGTTGCGCAGCTCCTCAGGGTCGATGTCTCCACCGCCCTGGCCGGACATCATTCTTCGGAGGAACTCCTGGAAGTCCTCTGGGGTCGGATCGTTGTCTGACATCTCGCTCGCCCTCTCAGCACGCCTATAGCCGTGGGATCTACGCTAGTCACCGAGACAGGTGCACGGTCCCGTTCGCTGTACGCCGCTCGCGAACGACGGAGGATTGCTGTGGATCGAACCCGGTCTGTGAAGCTCGGACTGGGCGTATGGGCGCTGATCGTCGCACTGATCTCCCTCGCCGTGCTCACGTTCCTGCCCTCGCCGTACGTGATCCAGCGACCCGGTCCTGTTTACAACACGCTGGGGACCGCCGCAGGGGCCGACGGCGAGAAGGTGCCGCTCATCAGCGTCAAGGGCGCGGAGACCTTCGAGACCGCCGGCAGCCTGGACCTCACGACCGTCCAGGTCGTCGGCAACCGCGAGCGCACGCCCAGCTGGTTCGAGCTCGCGCTCGCCTGGTCGGACTCCTCGCGCGCGGTCGTGCCCCTCGACTCCGTCTTCCCCGAGGGCGTCACGACCGAGCAGCGCGATGAGCGCAACTCCGCGATGATGGTCGATTCGCAGCACGAGGCGACGGCGGCGGCTCTCGGCGAGCTGGGCTACGACACGGGCGCGCAGGTGACCGTGGTCGAGCCCGCGGCGGACTCGCCCGCCGACGGAGTGCTCCAGGCCGACGACGTGATCAGCGCCATCGGCGGCGTCGAGGTGACCTCGATCACGCAGCTGCGCAAGGCCGTGCAGGATGCCGCCGGTGCCCCCGTCTCCTTGACCGTGCTCAGAGGCGGCGAGGAGAAGCAGGTGGAGGTCACTCCGCAGAAGCACACCGAGGGCGACGTCACGACCTGGCTGATCGGTGTCTCGCTGCGCACCGAGTACCACTTCCCGATCGACGTGACGATCCAGCTCGACAACGTCGGAGGGCCGAGCGCCGGAATGATGTTCGCGCTCGGGATCATCGACACGCTCACCCCCGGCGAGCTCAACGGCGGCAAGGACGTCGCCGGCACGGGCACGATCGACGCCGCCGGCACGGTCGGTCCGATCGGTGGCATCCGCCAGAAGCTCTACGGAGCGCGGGATGCCGGCGCCGACTACTTCCTGGCTCCCGAGTCGAACTGTGCCGACGTGGTGGGCCACGTGCCGTCGGGGCTGACCGTGATCAGCACCTCGACGCTGGAGGAGTCCCTGAGTGCTCTCGAGGTCATCGCCGACGGGGGAGACGTCGACGCCCTGCCCACCTGCACGAAATGATCGCGCAGCGCCCGTGACCTCTCCGTGATCGGACAGAGAGCCGCCGCATAGTAAGGCATGCCTAGGATGGGACGGTGACCTCGACCTCTTCTCCGAATCCGGCCACGCCTCGAACCTCACGACGAATCGTCGGGATCTCGCTGGTGATCATCGCCGCGCTGATCGCGGGCTTCTTCGTCTTCGCGTCGCTGTACACCGAGTTCCTCTGGTTCGACCAGCTGGGATTCACGACCGTGCTGACGACGCAGTGGTTCGCCACCGTGCTCATGTTCGTCATCGGCTTCCTGGGCATGGCGGCGCCCCTGTTCGTCGCGATCCAGCTCGCCTACCGGCTGCGACCGGTCTACGTGCGGCTGAGCTCTCAGCTCGACCGCTACCAGGAGGTCATCGAGCCGCTCCGGCGCCTCGCGATGTGGGGCATGCCGATCTTCTTCGGCCTGTTCGCCGGCTTCTCCGCCGCCAGCCAGTGGAAGACCGTGTGGCTGTGGGCGAACGGCGTGGCGACCGACGCGGTCGACCCGCAGTTCGGCCTCGACACCGGCTTCTACATGTTCGCGATGCCGTTCTACACGATCCTCCTCGCGTTCGTCTCGGCCGTCCTCCTGCTCTGCCTCCTGGTCACCGCGCTGGTGTCGTACCTCTACGGCTCCGTGCGCATCGGTCAGGGCGAGCTGCGCATCTCCAAGCCCGCGCGCATCCAGCTCGCCGTCATCGCGGGCCTCTACCTGCTCGTGCAGGCGGCGAGCCTCTGGCTCGACCGGTACAAGACCCTCGTCGCTCCTGACGACCGCATCACCGGAGCGGCCTACACGGGCGTCAACGCGACGATCCCCGGACTCGCCATCCTCGCGGTGGTCGCGGCTGTGGTGTCCGTGCTGTTCTTCGTCACCGCCATCATCGGACGCTGGCGCTTCCCGCTCGCCGGTACCGCGCTGCTGCTCGTCGCGTCTCTCGTCGTGGGCGTCGGATACCCGTGGATCGTCACGACGTTCCAGGTCAAGCCGAATCAGAACGCGTACCAGTCGCAGTTCTACCAGCGCAACATCGACGGCACGAAGGAGGCCTACGGCGTCGCGGACGTCGAGGTGACCCCCTTCACCGCGAAGACGGATGCCGAGGCCGGCCAGCTCCGCGAGGACGCCGACACCACCGCCTCCATCCGCATCATCGACCCGAAGATCGTCAACGACGTCATCCGCCAGCAGGACCAGGCGCGCGACTACTACCAGTTCCCGCAGACGCTCGACGTCGACCGGTACCAGGTCAACGGCGTCGCCCAGGACACGGTGGTCGCCGTCCGCGATCTCGACATGGCGAACCTCGGCGACAGCGACACCTGGAACAACCGCGTCGCGGTGTACACCCACGGCTACGGGCTGCTCGCGATGGCGGGCAACCAGCGCACCGCGTCGGGCGAGCCGGTGTTCATCGAGCGCGGCATGCCCACCTCGGGAGACCTCACCGACTCGGAGAAGTACGAGCCGCGGATCTACTTCGGTGAGAACTCGCCGGAGTACTCGATCGTCGGCGCCCCCAAGGGCACCGACCCGGTCGAGATCGACTACCCGCGTGGTGCGGAGGGCGATGCCAACACGACGACGACCTTCGACGGGAACGGGGGGCCGGCGATCGGCGACACGTTCACGAAGCTGCTGTACGCGCTGAAGTTCCAGTCCGAGCAGATCCTGTTCTCGAACCTCGTCAACGAGAAGTCTCAGATCCTCTACGACCGCGAGCCGAAGACCCGCGTGCAGAAGGTCGCCCCCTACCTCGAGCTCGACAGCGACCCGTACCCGAGCGTCGTGGACGGACGCGTGGTGTGGATCGTCGACGGCTACACGACCAGCGCCTCGTACCCGTACTCGACGAGCGTGAGCCTCTCCAAGGCGATCGCGGACTCGAGCACGCCGACGCCGTCGCTCGCGATCGACGAGATCAACTACATCCGCAACTCGGTCAAGGCCACGGTCGACGCGTACGACGGTCATGTGACCCTCTACGCGTGGGACAAGAGCGATCCGGTGCTGCAGACCTGGCAGAAGGTCTACCCGTCCACGCTGAAGCCGATCAGGGAGATGTCCGGCGACCTGATGAGCCACGTGCGCTACCCGACCGATCTGTTCAAGGTGCAGCGCGACATCCTCGGGATCTACCACATCGACGACGCAGGCTCCTTCGCGCAGCTCGACAACCGCTGGCAGACTCCGAAGGACCCGCGGAGCAAGGAGATGCTCCAGCCGCCGTACTACCTGAGCATGAAGATGCCGGGGCAGGATTCGCCGCGGTTCTCGATGTTCTCCACGTTCATCCCCGCCTCCTCGGGGTCGAGCAGCTCGCGAGACGTGCTGATGGGCTATCTGGCGGTCGACTCGGATGCCGGCGGCGACAAGGGCAAGAGGGCGGACGGCTACGGCACTCTGCGATTGCTCGAGATCACCGACGACACCACCGTGCCCGGTCCTGGCCAGGTGCAGAACACCTTCGACTCCGACCCGGTCGTCGCCGAGAAGCTGAACGTCCTGACGATCGGAAAGTCGGAGGTCGCGTACGGCAACCTGCTGACGCTGCCGGTCGGAGGCGGCCTGCTGTACGTGCAGCCGGTCTACGTGCAGTCCGCCGACAACACCCAGGTTCCGAAGCTCCGGAAGGTGCTGGTCGCCTTCGGCGGCAACGTCGCCTTCGAGGACACGCTGACAGCGGCGCTGGATGCCCTGTTCGGCGGCGAGGCGGGGGCGGCGGGTGGTGACGGGCAGGTCACGCCGACCACTCCGGAGGAAGGGGGCACGACTCCTCCCGCCGAGGGCGGAACGACGCCTCCTCCGTCAGACGCGGAAGCCCAGGCTCTCTCGGCAGCGGCTCAGGCCCTCGCCGACCGTGAGGCCGCGCTGAAGGCCGGCGACCTCACCGCGTTCGCCGAGGCCGACAAGAGGCTGACGGACGCCGTCAACACCCTGCTCGCCCTGGACGGCGACACGGGCAAGTGACACCGATCCGATGAACGAATGGGCGCTCCGCGAGGGGCGCCCATTCGCGTCTCGGGGGAGTGTTCGCGGCCTCGATTCGCGCACCCTCAGATTCCGTGTTAGGCTATTCCTTGTGCCGCGGGGTGGAGCAGTTCGGTAGCTCGCCGGGCTCATAACCCGGAGGTCGCAGGTTCAAATCCTGTCCCCGCAACAAGAGAAGGCCCCCTGATCAGGAAATCTGATCAGGGGGCCTTCGCCTTTTCCGGCTGTTCGGCCCGGGATGCGGGAGGATGGGTGCATGTCCGAGACCGCAGCCGTGCCCGTCGCCGTATGCCAGTTCGCGCCCACGGCAGTCCGTGAAGAGAATCTCGAGCGGATCGCACGGATGACGGCGGACGCCGCGCGCCGCGGAGCGGCTCTGGTCGTGTTCCCCGAGTACTCCGGCTACTTCGTCGAGCCGATGGACACCTCGCTGGCGGAGAACGCGGAGCAGCTCGACGGAGAGTTCGTCTCGACGCTCACCGCTCTCGCCGCGGACCACGGCGTGGTGATCGTGGCGGGCTTCGCGGAACGGGCCTCGGGCGAGGGGCGTGTGCGCAACACGGTCGTCGCGGTCCGCGGAGACGGCGTCCTCGCGACGTACCGCAAGCAGCATCTCTACGATGCCTTCGGCCAGACCGAGTCGGACTGGGTGGAGGCCGGCGACGTGGGAGAGGCGGCGACGTTCGAGGTCGCCGGCATCCGCTTCGGGCTGATGACCTGCTACGACCTGCGCTTCCCCGAGGTGGCGCGGACGCTCATGGACGCAGGCGTCGACGCGATCGTGGTCCCTGCGGAGTGGGTGCGCGGCCCGCTCAAGGAGCACCACTGGACGACGCTGCTCGCGGCGAGGGCGATCGAGAACACGGCCTACGTGATCGCCGCCGACCACCCTGCGCCGATCGGCGTCGGGCACTCGCAGATCATCGATCCCCAGGGCGTGGTGCTCGCGGGCGCCGGCGTCGTGGAGGGGATCGCGGTCGCCCCGGTGGAGCGCTCCGCCATCGACCGCGTGCGGGCGGCGAACCCGTCATTGCGGGTACGGCGCTATCGGGTGGTGCCGCGCTGACTCAGGCGTCGAGCGCAGACAGCCGCCTCGCGGCCTCTTCCAGCACCTCGACCCGCTTGCACGCGGCGAAGCGGACCAGGCCCGTGTAGTCCCCACGGCGCCCCTCGGAGACGAATGCGGAGAGGGGGATGGCGGCGACTCCCGCCCTCTCCGGCAGTGCACGGCAGAACGCCGCGGCATCCGTTCCTCCCAACGCCGTCGCGTCGGCCACCGTGAAGTAGCCTCCCTGCGGCGCGTGCACCGTGAATCCGGCGGCACGAAGACCGTCGCCGAGGATCGCGTGCTTGCGCTCGAGGGTAGCCGCGGCCTCGGCGAAGGAGGAGTCGGGCAGACGGAGCCCGACGGCCACAGCGGGCTGGAACGGCGATCCGTTCACGTAGGTGAGGTACTGCTTGACGGTGAGGACGGCCGTGATGAGCGCGGCGGGGCCGTGCACCCAGCCGATCTTCCATCCCGTCGTCGAGAAGGTCTTGCCCGCTGAGGAGATCGTGAGGGTGCGCTCTGCCGCTCCCGGCAGCGTCGCGATCGGGGTGTGCGGGGAGCGGAACGAGAGATGCTCGTACACCTCGTCGGTCACGATGACCGCGTCGTGCCGGTGCGCCAGACGCACGATGTCGGCGAGCACGTCGGGGCCGAAGACCGCCCCGGTGGGGTTGTGCGGGTCGTTCACGAGGATGATCCGCGTGCGATCCGAGACCGCTGCGGCCAGCTGATCCCGATCGGGCTGGAAGTCCGGCGCCCGCAGCGGCACCGTCACGAGCTTCGCCCCGGCGAGGGCCGCAGCGGCCGCATAGGAGTCGTAGTACGGCTCGAAGACGACGACCTCATCGCCGGGACCGTCGATGAGGGCGAGGAGTGTCGCGGTGAGCGCCTCCGTCGCGCCCGCCGTCACGATCACCTCGGTGGCGGGGTCCACGTGAAGCCCGTAGAAGCGCTCCTGGTGCTCGCTGATCGCCGCGAGCAGATCGGGCACACCGCGACCGGGCGGATACTGGTTGGCGCCGTTCGCGATCGCGGCTCTCGCAGCCTCCAGGACCTCGGCGGGGCCGTCCTCATCGGGGAAGCCCTGGCCCAGGTTGATGGCCCCTGTTCTCGCCGCGAGTCCAGACATCTCTGCGAAGATGGTGGGCGCGACGCCTCCGTCGGATGCGAGCAGTCCTGCGCCCGCTGCCGTGCGCCTCCATGCGCCGGGAATGACACTCATGAAGAACAGGCTAAGGCCATAGGTGAAACTCACCTTCGACATAAGAAACGCACAGACACGGGCGGCACTCTGAAGGGGCGTTGCTGAAGGAGCAGACACCATGAACGAAGACAACACCCAGGACAACCCGGCACTCCCGTCGAACGACGCCGTGCCGACCACCGATGCCGCCCCGTTCGTCGACCGTTCGACGTCGGATGCCGCAGCTGACACGCCCGCTGTCGCCTCCACGCCCGTCGTGGATGCCCCGGCGGCACCCGTCGCACAGGGACACGAGGTCCCGTCGACGTTCACCTCGGCGCAGACGGCTCCCGTCGCTCCGTCGGCCCCGGTCGCCCCCGCGGTGTCGGCCCCGACCCCGTTCGGCCAGGCGGCGCAGGCAGGACCCTACGCCCCCGCAGCATCCACGGCTCCCCAGTTCTACGGAGGCCAGCAGGCGCAGCCGCAGATCGCGGCGACCTCGCCCGGAGCCGCGTTCGGCATCCACGACGGCACCCAGCCGACCGTCCCGCTCGGCGCCCCGCAGGCGTTCGCGACGGGAGACCCCACCGGTGCCGCCAAGACCAAGGACCAGAAGCCGCGCAGCGGCGTGAAGTTCGCGGCGATCGTCGTGGCCGCCGCCCTCGTGGGAGGCGTCGCCGGCTTCGGAGGCGGCGCGATCTTCACCGGGCTCGGCAGCACCCCCTCGACCGGATCGGCCGAGGGACCGCAGACCGTCACGGTGAACAACCCCGGATCCGTCAACGAGACCACGGCCGTCGCCACCGAGGCGCTGCCCTCCGTGGTCACGATCGAGGTCGCCGGCTCCAAGGAGGCCGGCAGCGGCTCCGGCGTCATCATCAGCGACGACGGCTACGTCCTGACGAACACGCACGTGGTCACCCTGGGCGGGGCCGTCGCCGACCCGACGATCAGGGTCACGACGTCGGACGGCCGCATCTACGACGCCACCGTCGTCGGCACCGACCCCATCTACGACCTCGCGGTCGTGAAGCTGAAGGACGCCAAGGGTCTCACGCCCATCACGTTCGCCGACTCGTCGAAGCTCAACGTCGGAGACACCGCGGTCGCGCTCGGCGCCCCGCTCGGGCTGTCGAACTCGGTCACGACCGGCATCGTCAGCGCGCTGAACCGCAGCATCCAGATCGCGTCCTCGGCTCTGCCGGACTCGTCGTCGCAGGATGCGCCGCAGGATCAGCAGACGCCTCAGGACGGCCAGTCGAGCCCGTTCCAGTTCGACCTGCCGGGCAACACCAACCAGCAGACGTCCGAGTCGATCTCGATCGCCGTGATCCAGACGGATGCCGCGATCAACCACGGCAACTCGGGCGGTGCGCTGGTGAACAGCAAGGGCCAGCTGATCGGCATCAACGTGGCGATCGCGAGCTCCGGCAGCTCCGAGGAGTCCGGTTCCATCGGCATCGGCTTCGCCATCCCGTCGAACATCGCCGAGCGCGTCTCGAAGGAGATCATCGCGGACGGCAGTGCGACCCACGGACTCCTCGGCGCGTCGGTCCGCGACGCGGCATCGGTCGAGGGCTCCACTCAGGCGGGCGCCTACATCGCCGAGGTCACCGACGGCGGCGCCGCGGGTGCCGCGGGGCTGAAGGCCGATGACATCGTCACCGCGTTCAACGGCGTGCCGATCACGAACGCGAGCGACCTCACCGCCCAGGTGCGCGCCGCGGCTGCCGGCAGCGACGCGAAGGTCACCTACGTCCGCGGAGGCAAGGAGTACGAGGCCGACGTCACGCTCGGCACGCTCGCCAAGTAGCACCCCGCCTCACAGAGAAGGACGCCACCCGCGCGATAGGCTCGCGGGGTGGCGTCCTTCTCTTTCGGCTCCGGCAATGCGGCCAAGCTGCTCCGGATCCCGCTGTACGCCGCCGGCCGCATCGGCACACTGATCGTGCCGCGCGGTCGGCGCTGGGTCTTCGGCTGCGGAGCCGGGATCGGCGACGGCGCGCTGGCTCTGCAGCGGCTGGCGCAGGCGAACGGGCACGACACGCTGTGGCTGACCTCGTCCGAGCGCGAGGAGCGCGAGGCGGCAGCGCTCGGCATCCGCACGGTCCCCAAGGGCGGACTCCGCGGATGGTGGGCCACCGCGCGGGCCGGGGTGCTCGTGGTCACCCACGGCCTCGGCGACGTGAACCGCTACGCGAACGCCGGCGCGTTCGTCGTGCAGCTGTGGCACGGCATCCCGCTCAAGCGCATCGGGCTCGACTCGCCGGCCACGACCCAGGTGCCGAACATCCCTGGAGCGTCGTTGCTGCGCCGGGTGGTCGGTCTCCTCTACCGCGGCGCTGCTCAGCGCATCCGTGTGCTGCCCGCCGCCTCGCACCGCTCGCGCGGTCGGCTGGAGTCCGCGTTCGGGATCGGCGACGCCCGGGTCGTCGTCACCGGCGAGCCCCGGGTGGACGTGCTCTCCGCGGGGATCGCCGACGAGCGTCGAGCCGCGGCATCTGCGCTGCTCGTGAGCGCCGTCGGCGAGCTGCCCGACGGAGCCAGGACCATCCTGTACGCCCCGACCTGGCGCGACGGCGCGGCAGATCCGGCGGTGCCGAGCGCCGCGCAGTGGATCGACATCATCAGGACTCTCGAGAGAACCGACTCCGTGCTGCTGGTGCGCTCGCATCCGCTCGGGGAGGGCGGGTACGCGTCGCCTCTGCCCAGCAGGAGAGTGCGGATGCTGGGGGCCGGCGTCCTCGCCGACGTCACCCCCGCACTCCCCGCGGTCGACGTGCTCGTGACCGACTACTCGTCCCTCGCCTACGACGTGGGGCTGCTCGCGACCCCGGTGCTCTTCCTCGCGCCGGATGCCGAGGAGTACGCACGGACCCGAGGGTTCTACGGAGGGTTCGCCGAGGTCGCAGGGAAGGACTTCGCACGCAGCTGGGATGAGCTGATCGCGCAGCTGGAGCCGCTGCTGTCTGACGAGGGCGTGTTCGCCGAGAGGTCCGCGCGTTCCGCTACGCTCAGCGCTCAGATGCATGCGTTCCGCGACGGACGCAACACACAGCGGGTCTACGACGTGATCCGCGCGCGGGGAGTCCCCGCGCCGAAGGGAGCAGTATGACCACGGCCCGGATCGATGAGTCGGCCGAAGAGCTGATCATCTCGGGTGCAGGCGCTCGCCCGGCGAGCGCGACGCTCCTCGGCGCCCGTGCGCGCGTCGACGCGCGCCTCACCGGCGGCGGCAAGACCTGGAAGGCGGTCTTCCCGCTGCGCGCATCGAGATGGGGTGGCGCGCCTCTGCCGCTCCCGGCCGGTGAGTACGAGCTGCGGATCGACGGCGCTGACCTCGGTGCCGTGGAGATCCCGTCGACCCTGCTCGCGGGGCTCCGGATCGCGGTGCACGCGGGCGCAGTGGTGATCGGCGCTCCGATCGATCCGGTCTACGAGACCGCGGAAGGGCAGTCGACCCTCGAGGAGCGCTACGTGGCGCAGGCGGGTGGCACCGAGAACGCGGTGTTCTTCGAGAGCTTCTACGGCAAGACGGTCGGCTGCAACCCGCAGGCGATCGACAGGGCGCTCGCCGCGCTGGCGCCGGGGGTCACCCGGTACTGGAGCGTCGTCGATCTCTCCGTCGCCGTTCCCGACGGCGCCATCGCCGTCGTCGAAGGCAGCCCGGAGTGGTGGAGAGCCAGGGCGGCCGCACGTCTGCTGGTGGTGAACGACTGGCTGCGTCGGCGCTTCGCCCGTAAGGCGGGCCAGCGAGTCCTCCAGACATGGCACGGCACCCCGCTGAAGAGGCTGGCGCTGCATCGCCCCGGGTTCGACCCTCGGCGCATGGCGGCCGTGGTGAAGGAGTCGCGCCGCTGGGACGTGCTGCTCGCTCAGAACACCTACTCCGAGCGGATCCTCCGCAAGGCCTACGCGTTCTTCGGTCGGCCGATCTGGGTGGAGGGCTACCCCCGCAATGACGCGCTCGTCTCCGGCGATCCTGCGCTCGTGCGCGCGGCCCTCGGCATCGCCGAGGGGGAACGCGTGCTCCTCTACGCGCCCACCTGGCGGGATGACCGCCGGGAGATGGTCGACTTCATCGACCCCGAGGCCCTCGCCGCCCAGGCGGATGCCGTCGTGCTCGTCCGAGGGCACTCGCGCACCATCGACACCGGACGCGATCACGCCGGTGCACGGGTCATCGACGTGACCGGATTCCCCGAGACGTCGCAGCTCCTCCTCGCCGCTGACGCGCTGATCACCGACTACTCCTCTGTGATGTTCGACTTCAGCGTCACGGGCAAGCCGATGTACTTCCTGGTTCCCGACCTCGACCATTACCGGGGTCAGCTCCGGGGGTTCTACTTCGATCTCGAGGAGAGGGCGCCGGGGCCGCTGGTCCACACCCAGGAGGAGCTGGCCGCCGCCCTCGCCGACCAGGGGCACGAGTCCGCCTACGCGGAGCGCTACGCGGCCTGGCGTGCCCAGTTCAACACCAGGGATGACGGCCACGCCGCCGAGCGCGTCGTGTCGCGCATCCTCGACCAGGGCTACGTCACCCGCTGATCCGTGTCAGGGCAGCGGGGTGTTCCTCGTGCCCAGCCGTGACGCGTCCACGGTGTCGCCCGCACCGCGCAGCACGCCGCCGAGGAAGCCGAGCCCCCACGAGAGGTGCATGGTCGGCATGACGAGCAGCGTCCAGAGCCGCTGTCGGATGCCGCCGCCTCCGGGAGCGAGGGCGACCGCGACGTCGAGCAGGATGTAGATCGCGAGCGGCAGGTAGACGAGGGATGCGACGAGCGACACCACGCCGGAGAGGACGCCGGTCGCCTGCAGCACGCCGACGATGAGGGCGAGAGCGACGAGCAGCACCAGCGCAGGCGGAGCGAAGAAGCGGATGCCGTTGCGCCGACCGAACCTGCGCACGAGCTCGCCGCGCCACGCACCGGTGGCGCGGAACTGCCGGGCCAGTCGCAGCCAGTTCTCGCGCGGCCAGTATGTCACCGACAGCTCGGGATCGAACCACACGCGGTGTCCGGCCTGGCGGATGCGGAGGTTGAGCTCCCAGTCCTCGCCCCGCCTGATCGACTCGTCGAAGAGGCCGACCTCCTCGAGCACCGATCGCCGCATGACGCCGAGATACGCGGATTCGGCTTCGCCCTCCTGGGATCCGCCGTGATAGGCGCCGCCGCCGAGGCCGACGGGGGAGTTGTAGAGGCGGGCCACGGACCTCTGGAAGGGCGTGCGCCCCTCGGCGCGCATGACGCCGCCGACGTTCGCGGAGTCGGTGCGATCCAGCGTGTCGATGGCGCGGGCGGCATAGCCGGGGGAGAGCTCGGAGTGCGCGTCGACTCTGATGATCGTCGCGTACCTGCTGGCTCGGATGGCCGCATTCAGTCCCACAGGGATGTGCGCTGCCGGGTTCTCCACGAGACGGATGCGGGAGTCCTCACTCGCGAGCCGCTGCGCGAGCTCCGTCGTCCCGTCGGTGGAGGGGCCGAGCGCGAGCACGAGCTCGGCGGGGATGTCGAGCCGCTGCTGCAGGACGGAGGCCACGGCGTGCTCGAGGTAGGCCCGCTCGTTGAGCACCGGCATGACGAAGGACACCCCGTCGGGATGCGCGGTGGTTACGTGGTCAGGCACATGATGATCATGTCATGACGCGATCGGGGGTTCGCTGACCGAGGGCGGCGGTGACGTCGGCGCGTCCGCCGATCGACATGGAACCGGATTCTCGGATAACGGAACCATCTCTATCCCTCTCGGGAGCCGCCGAGGAGCCGAGCGCGCGACCCCGACTCGGTACTCTGGAGGGATGGGTGCAGTGTCCGACGCGAAGAAGGCCTACCGACTGCTCAGACGCGCACTCCGCTCACGCTCGGCCGTGCAGCGCGTGCGTCGACGCCTCGCAGAGGACGGCCCGCACCCTTCCGGGCACTTCAAGGTCGCCGTGTACTTCGCAGACGGCGCCGTGAACATGTACCAGATGCGTCAGTGGTACCGTCCGCTGGCCGAGCTCGCGAAGCGCTGGCCCGTCGTCGTGCTGTCCCGGGTCGCCACGGGCGCCGAGAAGCTCCTCGACGAGGACGCTCCTCCCGTCGCCTTCGTGCCGACGGTGCGAGACCTCGAGAGGTACATCGCCGATCAGGACATCCGGATCGTGCTGTACGTGAATCAGAACACGCGCAACTTCCAGATGTTCCGCTACGGCCGGCGCTGGCACGTCTTCATCAACCACGGTGAGTCCGACAAGATGTACATGACGACGAATCAGTACAAGGCGTACGACTACGCGTTCGTCGCGGGGCAGGCGGCGAGAGACCGACTCAGCCGGACGCTGTGGGACTACGACATCGACCGGCGCACGATCGAGATCGGGCGCCCGCAGGCGGATCACTACTCCGGGGCACTGCCGTACACGCCCGATGAGCGCACCGTCGTGCTCTACGCGCCGACCTGGGAGGGCGACCGCCCGAGTGCGCACTACGGCTCGATCGCGTCGCACGGTGAGGCTCTCGTCGGCGCGCTGCTCGCCACCGGCCGTCATCGCGTGCTCTACCGCCCCCACCCGCGGAGCGGCGTCATCGACGACGGGTACGGCGCCGCGCATCGACGCATCGTCGCAGCGATCGCGGCGGCCAATGCCGCCGACGCGACAGCCCAGCACGTCTACGACGACGGCCCGGAGCTCGGCTGGCAGCTCGCGGCCGCCGACGTCGCGATCGTCGACATCTCCGCCATGGTCTACGACCGCCTCGCTGTGGGCAAGCCCCTCATGATCACCCGTCCGGTCGACGAGCAGGCGTCCGTGGACACGAACGGCTACCTCTCCGACTGCGAGTGGCTGACCGCGGATGCCGCGCGAGACATCGTCGCCGAGGTCGAGCGCGTCCATGCCGACGAGGCGGCGATCGCGCGTCTGCGCATGTGGGTGCAGCACTACTTCGGCGATACCACCCAGGGAGTCGCCACGGAGAAGTTCCACGCCGCCGTCGAGCAGCTCATGCAGAAGTGGGAGCGCTGGCACGCCCACGAGATGGGCGCGGTCCGCCCCGATGAGGACGATGACGACGAAGAGGGCGACGAAGACGACGTGGACGAATGAGCGTGCAGCTCCCGCTCACCGAAGCCGTCGCCTCGCGGCTGCGTGTCCTCTCCGAGACGGGGTCGACGAACGCCGACCTGAGGGCTCAGTCCGCGGATGCCGGAGGCTGGCCTCATCTCTCCGCGATCGCGACCGACAACCAGACCGCCGGCAGGGGCCGCCTCGACCGCAGCTGGATCGCCCCTCCCGGCGCGGCGATCGCCGTCTCCGTGCTTCTTCGCGAGCTTCCGCAGCGTCCCGAGGCGAGGGGATGGATTCCTCTGGCGGCGGGGGTGGCGATGTCAGATGCGATCGCCGCGCAGTTGCCCGGCCACGACGTCGCCGTGAAGTGGCCGAACGACATCCTGGTCGACGGAGGCAAGATCTGCGGCATCCTCGCCGAAGCCGTGACCGAAGCGGTGATCGTCGGAACCGGTGTCAACACGGGGATGGCAGCGTCCGACCTCCCCGTCCCCACCGCGACGTCGTTCGCGGTGCTCGGCGCGGAGGCCGATGCCGATCGGCTGATCGCCGACTATCTGCGCGGCCTCGACCGGCTCCTGACGGCGCTGATCGACGCGGGAGACGCCGTCTCCAGCGGACTCCACTCCGCCGCGAGCGCTCGCTGTGCGACCATCGGCGCCGAGGTGACGGTGTCGCTGCCCGGCGACAGGACGCTCCAGGGCACCGCGCTCTCGCTTGACGACGACGGGCGCCTCATGGTCCTGGCGGACGGCGTCGAGCACGCCGTCTCGGCCGGTGACGTCGTCCACGTCCGCCCCGCCCGAGACTGACACGCCCGGAGTGCGGGCGCCGTTGTCGGTCGGTGCATGCACAATGGAGGGGTGACCCAGCCCGTGACTCTCGGAGGCCGCCCGACGATGCCGCCTCCCGGCGTGCCCACGGAAGAGCTCCTCATCGCGAAGTTCCGTGGTCAGGCGCGACGGCTGTTCTGGTCGGCGCTGGTCCTGATCGCGACGTGCGGCGCCACGGCGTACCTCTACGGGAATCTCCCTGCGCCCTTCGAGGACTGGATGCTGCTGACGGCGGCTGGGCTGCTCATCGTTCTTCTGGTCATCGTTCCCTACGTGATCTGGCACTCGCGGACCGTCACGATGACCACGCGCAGGGTGATCGTCAACAACGGCGTGGGGTCCAGGAACCGGCGCGAGATGTCTCATGCACGCGGATACTCGATCGGCGTTCGGCGCGGGGTGCTGCAGCGCATGTGGGGCGCAGGGACGATCACGCTCACCAACGGCGTCGACGCTCCGCTGCGTCTGGCGAACGTGCCCAACGTCACGCTGGTCCACGAGACTCTGGCCGACCAGATCGAGGTCAGTCAGATCCTCGCCCACAGAGACGCGCAGTCCGGCGCCGAGACGCCCTTCGGCATCTGAGTCGTCTCTGCCGCCGACGAAGCCGTGCAGTCTCGGTCGGTTGAGAGACCGTGTCACCCGCTCCCGCACCGGTGCGGGAGAATGGTCATGACGAATGGAGGCGGCACATGGCGCTGCGTGTAGGCGTGATCGGCGGAGGCCAGCTGGCCAGGATGATGATCGCTCCGGCGGTCGAGCTCGGGCTCGACCTGCGGGTGCTCGCAGAGGGCGACGGCATGTCCGCCCAGCTCGCCGCGACAGCGGTGGGCGACTACCGTGATCTGGACGCGGTGCGGGCCTTCGCGAAGGACGTCGATGTGATCACCTTCGACCATGAACACGTCCCGCAGGATGTGCTGCGCGCGCTCGTGGCGGAGGGCGTCTCCGTGCACCCGGGTCCCGATGCCCTCCAGTTCGCCCAGGACAAGCTCGTCATGCGGGCGCGTCTGGCAGAGCTCGGCGTGCCGCAGCCCGAATGGGCGGCCGTGCGGGATGCCGATGAGCTGAAGACCTTCCTCGATTCCCACGACGGCAAGGGGGTCGTGAAGACCCCGCGCGGCGGCTACGACGGCAAGGGCGTACGAGTGGTGCGCGCCGCCGACGAGGCGCAGGACTGGTTCGATGCGCTGGCAGAGGGGGAGGCGCTGCTGGTCGAGGAGCTCGTCGGCTTCGTCCGCGAACTCGCGCAGCAGGTCGCTCGGCGACCCGGCGGGCAGATCGTCGCGTACCCGGTCGTCGAGACGGTGCAGCGCGACGGCGTCTGCGCCGAGGTCATCGCTCCGGCGCCTGCCGCACCCGACAGGCTCGTCCAGGTCGCGGAGGAGATCGGGCGTGCGATCGCCGAAGGCCTCGGAGTGACCGGGATGCTCGCCGTCGAGCTGTTCGAGACCGACGACGAGCGCATCCTCGTGAACGAGCTCGCGATGCGTCCGCACAACAGCGGACACTGGAGCCAGGACGGCGCCGTCACCGGGCAGTTCGAACAGCACCTGCGTGCCGTCGCCGACCTGCCGCTCGGCGACACCTCGCCGCGGGCCGCCTGGTCGGTCATGGTGAACATCCTCGGGGGCCCTTCCGAGGGGACGCTCGACGAGCGGTTCGCCGCCGCCATGACAGAGCACCCGTCGGCGAAGATCCACACCTACGGCAAGGCGCCCCGCCCTGGGCGCAAGGTGGGTCACGTGAACGTGTCGGGTGACGATCTCGACGACGCGGTCTATGTGGCCCGCGCCGCAGCGGCGCACTTCGTCTGAGCGGTCGCCCGCTCGACGACAGTGCGCGTCGAGGTGTGCCGCTGGGGGGTTCTCACAGCGCGAGACCTTAGCCTGATCTGGTGACTGAGCCACTGCACTCCTCCACCGCTCCTCTCGTCGGCGTCGTCATGGGCTCCGACTCCGACTGGCGGGTGATGAGCGACGCCTCTCAGGCGCTCACCGACTTCGGGATCCCGCACGAGGTGGAGGTGGTCTCCGCCCACCGGACCCCCGACAAGCTCATGTCCTACGCGCGAGAGGCCCGCGGCCGTGGTCTCCGCGTCATCATCGCGGGAGCCGGGGGAGCCGCCCATCTGCCGGGGATGCTCGCCTCGATGACGCCGCTGCCCGTGGTCGGGGTGCCCGTGCCTCTCGCCTATCTCGACGGCATGGACTCGCTGCTGTCGATCGTGCAGATGCCGGCGGGCATCCCCGTCGCCACGGTGTCCATCGGAGGGGCGAAGAACGCGGGCCTGCTCGCCGCCCGCATCCTCGGCACGTCTGATGCTGACCTCGCGGATCGGGTCGAGGCCTATGCGCGTGACCTCGAGTCGCAGGTCGACGACAAGAACGAACGGCTGAAGGAGTCTCTGTGACGCTGGCCGCGCCGCGTGCAGCCGGGCGTCCGCTGATCGAGACGCGCCCGCTGCGGCATCCCGACGTGTCCGACTCCGGGACCATGATCAAGCGCGGCTGGTGGCTCGTCGCTCTCAACATCCTGCTGCCCGGGTCCGCCCAGCTCCTCGCGGGTAGCCGGCGACTGGGCCGCTTCGGTCTGGGGGCCACTCTCACTGCCTGGTTCCTGGTCATCGTCGCGGCAGGCCTGGCGCTCTTCGCGCGGCCCACGCTGCTGTGGCTCACGATCGGCGCCGGATGGTTCTCCGCTGTCGTCCTGACTGCGGTGCAGGTGCTGCTCGTCGGCTACGTCATCCTGTGGATCGTCCTCACCTTCGACACGCTGAGACTCGTGCGGCTCGTGAAGATCCCGGGCCTGTCGAAGTTCGCGCTTCCTGTCGTCACGCTGCTGCTGCTCGGGCTCGTCGGTTCGGTCACCGGTGTGGCCGCATCCTATGTGGGCACGGTGCGCAGCACGATCTCGACCATCTTCGGCAGCAGCGGCCCGAGTCTCCCTGCCAGCGACGGCTACTACAACATCCTCCTGCTCGGCGCCGACAGCGGCGAAGGACGCGACTCGATGCGCTTCGACAGCATCTCGGTCGTCTCGGTGAACGCGACCACCGGTGCGGTGACCATCACCGGCATCCCGCGAGACATGCCGAACTTCCCGTTCGCCGAAGACAGCCCGATGCGTGATCCGGAGCTCGTCGGTTTCGACTACCGCAACTACTTCGAGGGGCACAACGACTCGAAGTGCGGATGGGGCCCTGGCATCAACCAGCTCACGAACGCCGTGCAGGTGTGCCGCAAGGACGAGGGCGCGAGCCTCTACCCGAACGCGACGGCGCAGGGTTCCAACCCCGAGATCGAGGCGACGAAGGATGCCGCTGAGGGCATCCTCGGCATCAAGATCCCGTACTACGTCTTCCTCGACATGAAGGGGTTCGCGAACCTCGTGGATGCGCTGGGTGGAGTGAAGATCACCGTCGCCGAGCGTCTACCGAAGGGCGGGCCGCCCCCCGGTTCCGGCGCCCACGACGTGGACTCGTGGGCCATCGGCTGGATCGAGCCGGGCGAGCAGACCATGGACGGCGATACGGCCCAGTGGTACGCCCGCTCGCGGTACACGACGAGCGACTGGGACCGCATGCTCCGGCAGCGACAGCTGCAGGAGGCGATTCTGGCGCAGTTCACGCCGCAGACCGTGCTCACGCGCTTCAACGAGGTCGCGGCGGCGGGTACCGCCCTGGTGCACACCGACCTGCCCCAGGACAAGCTGCCCGAGTTCTTCGATCTCATGACGAAGGCGAAGGAGCAGCAGGTCAGGACGATCGAGCTGACTCCTGACAACGGCGTGCCTGAGAAGGGCATCGACTTCGGTTCCATCCACCAGATGATCCAGGATGCGCTGCACCCGCCGACGGAGACTCCGACGCCGACCCCATGAGACGCGGGCTGCGGCCCGAGCTGATACCGGCGGGTCATCTCGTGCAACGCGGGCATGAAAAAGCCCACGGCCGCCACCTGAGAGTGAAGGGGGCGGTCGTGGGCCTCCGGTGAACCACCGGATTTACCAGACGACGGTGATCGGAGGGGGAGGGATCACCGTCGTCCAGTCGATCACCGCACAGGGCGGCGATCAGATCTAGGCGCTCTTGCGGCGGGAGACTCCCACGGCGACGAGCGCTCCACCTGCGACGAGAGCTGCTGCTCCGCCGCCGAGGATCCACGGCGACACGCTGCCGCCCGTCAGAGCGAGCTCCATACCACCGGTGAGCGGAAGCTCGCTGCCGGCGGATGCGACCGTCGGATCGTGGTCGCAGCTCGTTGCGGCATCGTGCCCGTGCGACACCGTGATGGTCGCGGTGTACGAGCGCGAGCCGGAGAACGAGACTCCGTAGGAGCCCTCGCCGTTGGACGGCGGACGGAACGTCAGGACGAGGCTGCCGTCTGCGGCAGCGGTGTTGCCCGAGACCGCCGAATCGGCGGCGTTGAGTCCGGACACCGACACGCCCACGTGCTCGGACGGCTGGAAGTAGCCGGCGCCGAAGACGATGGTCGAGACCTCGCAGATGTCGACGATCGGATCGTCGACGCTCACGCTCGGCGGCTTCGCGTACGAATCGGACGCGGCCGTTGCGGCATTGGCGGCGACCGGTGCGGTGAGCACGAGTGCGCCAACGGTAAGGCTGATGGCAGCCAGTTTCTTCAGCATGATTCTCCCCAGAAATTCACGCGGAATCGCAACCGAACACACCCCTGCATTCGACTGCGTGGGCCCTTCCTGTCCCCACGACAGGATGATAGAGCCCAGATATTCCCCAGTGCAGACGACACTACATCATCTGCATGGCAATGTCACGAGGCGCAGCGCAGTTCCTCACGATGGATCGCGGGGTCCCTCACGAGAGGGGTGTGGGTCACCTCGGTGAGGCGCGCGCCCGCGCCGTCGCCCTGGAACTCGACCGTGATCGTCGTCGACTCGCCGGGTGCGAGGAGCACCTCGTGCTGCACGGCGGACCGTGTGCCGAGGGTGGCGGTCTGCACGGGGTCCTCCTTGCCGTCGCGGTGGATGCGCGACGGTGTCGCCCCCTCGGGCCCGTAGACGGTGATCAGCGTCCGCACCGATCCTGCGGCGACGCCGTAGAAGCCGTCCGCCGTCACATAGGGAGGCAGCGCTGTCGCCGCATCCGCTGGCGCGCCGTTGGTCCACGTCACCTGCACGCGTGTGGTCGGACGCCCCTGGCACGAGCCGATCGACGTGGTGATCTCGGCATCCGTGTAGTAGTCCATCTTGCCGCCGGTGGTGTCGTTGAAGAGCACCCCGACGTATGTCCCGTCGGGGCCGTCGACCGGGAGCGCACCGCCCAGCGACGACGAGGCGAGGATCCTCTCCTCGTCCTCGTGGGCGCTCCACACGCGGATGCGGCCCTGGTCGGCGGAGGTGGCGAGAGCTCCGACGAGATCCTTCGGAGCCGCTCCCGAGAGCGCCGCGCCGAACAGCGCGGTCGCGGCCTGGGCGAACACCTCGTCCTGCACGGCGGGGTCCGGCACGGCGGCGTAGATCTCGGAGAGCAGCAGGCTGACGACGTTGTCCTTGTCGGCGGTGAAGGGCCCGAACGCGATCGGGCCGGTCACGGCGAGGAGGTTCTTCGTCATCACGGCGTCGACCGCGATCACCCCGTCCACCGTGGTGCCGAAGCGTCCCTGCCAGCGGGCGGCGATGAGCGGCGCGGCCTCGGTGAAGTCGGGGATGTTGGTGATGTTCTGCAGGTAGCGCCCCGGGCGATCCTCGAACAGTGCGACGGTCGACTCGCTGAGGGAGAGCGAGGCATCGAGCGCGGGGAAGTCGCGCGTCGACGCCTGCTGGCTCAGGGTGATCCTCCCGCCCTC
The DNA here is from genome assembly GCF_042901325.1 of Microbacterium sp. NPDC012755. Lineage (NCBI taxonomy): Bacteria > Bacillati > Actinomycetota > Actinomycetes > Micrococcales > Microbacteriaceae > Microbacterium > Microbacterium sp. NPDC012755. Next base: position 2,543,841 of record NZ_JBIBCT010000001.1, read on the forward strand.
GGCGTGCAGGAGCGCGATGGCGCCGATGATGCCGCCGGAGGAGCGGACCTCGGCGTTGTTCTGCATCGCGATCACATAGTTGCGCGGTCCTTCACCGCCGAGCATGCTCGGCAGGAGCGCTGACGCGCCGTACAGCGACCCCACGACGGTCGCCGCCTGCGTGACGGTGGTGCGCAGCTCGCGGACCGCGTCCGCGAGGGGAGGGAGCGTCGCGTCGGCGTCGATCTGGCGTGCCCTCGTCACGGCCGAGGCGAGCGTCGCGTCGGCATCCGCGAGCGACGGCTCGATCTTGGCGAATGGCGTCAGATCGATGGTCCCGTTCGAGAACCCCAGGCTCGCGAGATCGAGATCCCCTGCCGCTTTCAGCACGGGGTTCAGCGCGTCTGTCGCGATGTCATCGGCGATCTCCGCGACGTCGCTCACCGCGGTGAAGTTGGGGCCGATCCACGGGACGAATCCGAAGGCATGCCAGACCGGGTCGGAGGTGAGGTCGTGGGCGGACCCGGCGTGGTGGGCGATGCGCTGGGAGACGGTCGCCGCCTTCTCGAGGTCGCCGTCGCCGATCGCCTTCTTCAGCTGACCGGATGAGGCGGCGACCTGCTGCAGGTCGTTCACGGCCCCGATTCCCCGCACGGTCACCCAGCCGACGGCCAGGAGGAGGAGGGTCACGAGAACGCCGATGGTCCAACGGAGCCACCGGCGACGTACCGGAAGACGCCCGTCGCTCATGCGAGCATTCAAGCACGAAGGCGCCTGTGCGCGTGAGCGGATGCCGGGAATCGGCGGCCATGCGGGCCGGGCTCCCAGGTTCCCGGCGGCACCGCGATTACCCTGGGGGCATGGGTGCTCGGCTGCGTGTGGTTCTGGATCAACTCGTGCACGTCGCCGATGCCGACCACGCCTCCGCGGCGCTCGATCTCGCGGCCGGTCTGGTCGAGACCGCGCCCTCCGGGTGCGGGGTGGAGGCGATCGTGCCGTCGGGATCGACCGTGTCCATCGCCGGCATGGCCGACGTGCGCACGCTCGGCCTCGCGCGCCGCGAACTCGCGGCGTCGTGGCAGATGGGACTCGCGCCCGGCGTCGGCGGAGGCCTCATCCACTCGGCATCCCTCATGGCTCCGCTCGTCCGGCACGATCGCGTGCACGACAACGACCAGACCACGGTGACGCTGTGGGACCTGCGTGCCTGGGAGGCGCCCGAGACGCTGTCGAAGTCGACGGTCGTCTGGCAGCGCGGGATGCTGCGCAGGGCCGTGAAGCACGCGGACGCCGTCGTCGTCCCCTCGCACGCGGTCGCCGAGCGGCTCGCGGCGCTCAGCAAGCTCGGTGATCGCATCAGGGTCATCCCCGGAGCCGCCCCACGGGCGCTCGTCGTCCCGCTCGATGCGTCGGCACGGCGCGCAGCGCTCTCGCTCCCCGCCCGGTACATCGTGCTCACGGGGACGGCCTCGTCGCTGACGGCGGGGTTCGCCGCGGCGGCCGCCGTCGATGCGGACGCCGTGGTGCTCGACGTGCCAGAGGGTTCAGAGCCGCGTCTCGCGGAGCTTGCTGCCGCGGCAGGACTGTCCGAGTCCCGCGCCCACATCCGCGGAGCCCTCGCAGTGGAGGACCGAGCCGCGATCTTCGCGGGTGCCGCTGCCTTCGTCGCGACCGCCGACGAGACCGCCTGGCCCTGGCGCGTCATCGAGGCGATGACGCTCGGCGTGCCCGTCATCGCCGTGGCCAGCGGCGTGCACCGCGACGTGATCGCCGACGGGGGAGCGGTCGTCGCCGAGTCGGAGATCCCGGAGGCCGTCGCAGATGCACTCGGCTCGGGTGCGAGGCGGCTCAGCGTGCTCGGCGCCGACCGATCCCGATCCTTCTCCTGGGCGAGTTCGGCCGAGCGTGTGTGGGGACTGCACGCCGATCTCTGAGGGCCGCTGTTCCGCGTGATCATGCGTGTCAGATGCCCTTTCCTGGGAATCTTCCGTCAGACTTGAGCGCATGACTGGACAGGCCCCGCGTCCGCATCGCTTCTTCGTGCCCCGACGAACCATGGCGAGTCTCATCGCCGTCGCCGCTCTCGTGCTCGGAGTGCTCGTCCCCACAGGGGCCGCGGTCGCAGCGCCATCCGCTTCCGTCCCGACGACAGGGGCGCTGTCGGGTATCAAGCCGATGACTCTCGACGGGTTCGATCCGGGCAATCTGATCAGCGATGCCGTGTTCACCGACAAGAACGCCATGACCGAGGCGCAGATCCAGTCGTTCTTCAACAGCAAGGTCAGTCGCTGCCTCGGAGGGATCGATGAGGAGGGGCAGCCGATCGTCTGCCTCAAGGACTTCAGGATGTCCACCGTCAATCGGCCGGCCGATTCCTACTGCTCGGGCTACACCGGTGCGCCGAACGAGAGCGCGGCGACGATCATCTACCGCGTTTCTCAGAGCTGCGGGATCAACCCGCAGGTTCTCATCGTGATGCTCCAGAAGGAACAGGGCCTGGTCACGCACACATGGCCGAGCGGGAAGAGGTTCCGAGCTGCGCTCGGACAGGGCTGCCCTGACGGCGGCATCCCGTGTGACCCGAAGTTCGTCGGTTTCTTCCACCAGATCTACGGGGCGGCCCGTCAGATGCAGATCTACATGGAAGGCAGATACTTCACGTACTACGCCCCGGGCAAGACGTGGAACATCCTCTTCAGCCCGTACCCGGAGAGGAACTGCGGCAGCGCACCGGTCTTCGTCGCGAACAAGGCGACATCGGCGCTGTACTACTACACCCCGTATCAGCCCAACGCGGCCGCCCTCCGCGCCGGCTACGGCGAAGGCGACGGATGCTCCGCCTACGGTAACCGGAACTTCTACAACTACTTCACCGACTGGTTCGGTTCGACGCAGGGGGTATCGAAAGACGACCCCTTCGGGGGACTCGAGATCTTCGAGACCAGACCCGGAGTGATCGTCGCTGCCGGTTGGGCGATCGACCCCAACTCGACGGACCCGGTCGCGATCCACGTCTACGTCGGAGCCGCCGGGTTCCCGTTCCAGGCGAACCTCGAGCGCGCGGACATCGGACGGATCTATCCGAACTTCGGCAGCAGACACGGATTCATGGCGGAGGTGAAGCCACCTTCTGCGGGTGAGTACGACGTGTGCGTCTATGCCATCAACATCGGTGCCGGCAAGAACCGCACGATGGGCTGCAAACGAATGGTCGCTCTGACGGGGCCGCCCATAGGCGCGTTGGAACAGGTCTCACCCCAGGTGTCGAGCATCGACGTCGCCGGATGGGCGCTGGACCCCGACACGGCCGAGCCGATCGACGTTCATGTGTACGTGGACGGCGTCGGCCAGGCGACGAAGGCGGACCGCGAACGGGCGGATATCGGGAACGCCTACCCGAGAAACGGTTCCAAGCACGGCTTCAGTCTTTCTGTGCCCGCGACCAAGGGCAGTCATGAGGTCTGCGTCTACGCCATGAATCTCGGTCCGGGGAGCACGACCGTCCTCGGATGTCGGACGGTCGAGGTGAAGGGCGCGGTGATCGAGGAGAAGGGGCGGCCCCCCGTCGGCTCCTTCGAAGCGCTCACGTCGAAGGACGGAACGGTGACCGCGGCGGGGTGGGCTCTCGATCCCGACACCGCCGATCCGATCAAGGTCCACTTCTACGTCGCCGGAGTGGGACAGGCATTCGACGCGAACAAGTCGCGTCAGGACATCGCCAGTGCTTTCCCGGGATACGGGGACAAGCACGGATTCGATGCGACCTTCGTGGTGAGCACCGACAACGCCACGGTCTGCGCGTACGCCATGAACAACGCCCAGGGCGGCAACACGTCTCTCGGGTGCCGAGACGTCGCAGTCGCCGACATGCCGGAGAAGGGCCGCACGCCGATCGGATCGCTGGAGAGCGTGCAGGTCGACGGCGACACGGCTCGCATCGGCGGCTGGGCTCTCGACCCTGACACCCGCAAGCCCATCAAGGTTCATGCATATGTCGGCGCGAGTGGCACGGAGTACACGGCTGACAAGAAGAGAACGGATGTCGGCAGCGGGTATCCGGGCTACGGCGACAACCATGGATTCGATGAGACGATCAAACTTCCCACAGGGAAGTCGTCCCTCTGCATCTACGCGATCAACACCAAGGGATCGGTGCATACCCTTCTGGGATGCCGTGACGTGAATGTCGTGCCACCGCTGCCCGAGCTTGGGCGTTCTCCCGTGGGGTCCCTGGAGCTCTTCCGCGTGACGTCGAACACGGTCAACCTGGCCGGTTGGGCACTGGACCCCGACACCAAGGCATCGATCCCGGTGCACGTGTACGTCGGCTCCTCCGGTACGGCCTACGTCGCGGACAGGACTCGCTCCGACATCGCGGGGGCTTTCCCCGCGTACGGCGCCGCGCACGGCTTCGATATCACCGCGACCCTCCCTCAGGGAAAGAGCACGGTCTGCGCCTACGCGATCAACACGGGGCCGGGACCTCACACTCTGCTCGGGTGCCGTGACGTGACGGTCGGCTCGCCCTCCGGAGATCTCGGACGCGCTCCCATCGGCAACTTCGAGGCGCTCATCGGCGGCCAGGGATCGGCGATCGTGGCGGGCTGGACCCTCGACCCGGACACGACTGATCCTATCGCCGTGCACATGTACGTCGACGGGGTCGGGGTCCCGTACGTCGCCGACCTGGAGCGTGCGGATGTCGCTGCGGCCTATCCCGGAACCGGTACCCGGCACGGCTTCTCTCAGAAGATCGACATGAGCCCTGGCACACACCAGGTGTGCGTGTTCGGAATCAACAACGGGGCGGGTTCACACACGCTTCTCGGTTGCCGGTCCGTCGTCGTCAAATAGCGACGGCCGGAGGAGCGCAGAACGCGATCCTCCGGCCGTTCGGCATGAAGCCGGTCTGCCGCGAGAGAGTGTTCGATGCTCAGCCGCGGGCGAGATATCGTTCGAGACCGTCGACGACGTCTTCCGTGACGTACCCCGTCGCCCCGAGCTTCGTGAGGTCCAGCGTGCTGTTGCGTGGACGGGGAGCGATCGGCGTGGTCGCGGACGCGAAGTAGTCCTCGGTGCTCACCCCGGTGACCCGCGAGGGATCGCTGCCGACGAGCGCGTAGACGCGCCGCGCGACATCGGCCCAGGAGAGGGGCTCTCCTGATCCGGTGACGTTGTAGACCCCGTAGGCCGCACCTGCGCCCAGAAGGTGAGATACGGCACGGGCGATGTCGTCCGTGAACGTCAGCCGGCCCACCTGATCGTCGACCACCTTCGGATCGATCCCGCGTTCTGCAAGCGAGGCCATGGTGCTCACGAAGTTCTTTCCCTCGCCGATCACCCAGGACGTGCGGAGGATGTAGTGACGGGGAACGGTGCTCACGATCGCGTCGCCAGCGGCCTTGGTCTGACCGTAGACACCGAGTGGTCGTAGCGCGTCGTCCTCGACATAGGCCCCGTCCTTCGTGCCGTCGAAGACGTAGTCGCTCGAGACGTGCACGAGGGTGATGCCGTGCGCAGCGGCGACACGGGCGAGCGCGGCGACGCCGGTGACGTTCGAGGCCCAGGCGTCCTCACGGCCATCGGGCGTCTCCGCGAGGTCCACAGCCGTGTAGGCCGCGGCATTCACGATGGTGTCGTAGTCGCGCCAGCGCCGGGAGGAGACGAACGCGGGATCGGCCAGGTCGATGGAGTCGCGTCCCGCGTAGTCGTAACGGGGAGAGTCTCCGAAGAGGTCACGCAGGGCGAGGCCCAGCTGGCCGTTCGCTCCGACGATGAGGGTCTTCTTCGGAGGGATCGGGGTCACATCGGCCAGGCGCGGATGAGCGAGATCCTTCGCGGAGATCTCCACCTCGGAGAGCGGAATCGGCCACTGGATGGCGACCGTCTCGTCGGCGAGGTTGAGGAAGGAGTACTCGGCATCCGCCGACCAGTGGTCGTTCACGAGGTAGGCGTACGCCGTATCCGATTCGAGGGTCTGGTAGGAGTTGCCGACGCCTCTGGGCACGAAGATCGCGCGAGAGGGGTCGATCTCGGCGGTGAACACCGCGCCGAACGTCGGTCCCTCACGGAGATCCACCCAGGCGCCGAAGATGCGACCGGTCGCGACCGACACCCACTTGTCCCAGGGTTCCGCGTGGATTCCGCGGGTGGTGCCGATCTCATCGTTGAACGAGATGTTGTTCTGGACAGGACCGAAGTCGGGAAGGCCGGCGGCGACCATCTTCTCGCGCTGCCAGTTCTCCTTGAACCAGCCGCGGGAGTCGCCGTGAACAGGGAGCTCGGCGATGAGCAGCCCGGGGATCGTCGTCTCCGTGAAGGAGAGCGACTTGCCGAACTCGGTCATCACTGGCCCTTGGACGCGTAGAACGATTCGGTCGCGTCCTTCGACGGGGCCCACCAGGCCTCGTTGTCGCGGTACCACGCGATGGTCGACGCGAGACCGGACTCGAAGTCACCGAACGTCGGCGTCCAGCCGAGCTCCGTGCGCAGCTTGGTGGAGTCGATCGCGTAGCGGAGGTCGTGGCCCGCACGATCGGTGACGTGGTCGTAGGCGTCGGCGGGCTGCCCCATCTCGGTGAGGATGAGCTCGACGACGGACTTGTTGTCCTTCTCGCCGTCGGCGCCGATCAGGTACGTCTCACCGATCTCGCCCCGGTCGAGGATGGTCAGCACCGCGGAGGAGTGGTCGTCCGCGTGGATCCAGTCGCGCACGTTGAGCCCCGCGCCGTACAGCTTGGGGCGGATGCCGCGGATCACGTTGGTGATCTGACGCGGGATGAACTTCTCGACGTGCTGGTAGGGCCCGTAGTTGTTCGAGCAGTTCGAGATCGTCGCCCGCACGCCGAAGGAGCGGACCCACGCCCGGACGAGGAGGTCGCTGCCCGCCTTGGTCGACGAATACGGGGATGAGGGGTTGTACGGGGTCGACTCGGTGAACCGCTCGGGGTCGTCGAGTTCGAGATCGCCGTACACCTCATCGGTCGAGATGTGGTGGAAGCGGCGATCGTGACGACGTGCAGCCTCCAGCAGCGTGTACGTGCCGATGATGTTCGTGTCGAGGAAGGGCCTCGGGTCGTGCAGCGAGTTGTCGTTGTGTGACTCCGCGGCGTAGTGCACGACCGCATCGACATCGGCGAACAGGCCGTCGACCAGCTCGGCATCGGCGATGTCGCCTTCGACGAAGCGCAGACGGTCGTCTGGAAGTCCGTCGAGCGAGGCGCGGTTGCCCGCGTACGTCAGCTTGTCGAGGACAGTGACATGGGCGTCGGTGTTCTCGATGACGTGGTGCACGAAGTTCGAGCCGATGAATCCGGCACCGCCGGTGACGAGCAGTTTCTGCATGGGATCCAGCGTAGCGGGAGCGTGTCGCAAGACTCGGAGCGTTTGTTCAGGTGGGGACGATCAGGGAGACTAGTCAACATGCGTGGCATCATTCTCGCCGGCGGCACAGGCTCCCGGCTGCATCCGATCACCCTTGGCGTATCAAAGCAGCTGGTTCCGGTTTACGACAAGCCGATGATCTACTATCCGCTGTCGACGCTGATCCTCGCGGGAATCCGCGACATCCTGATGATCACGACGCCGCACGACGCCGAGGCGTTCCAGCGTCTGCTCGGCGACGGGTCGAAGTTCGGCGTGTCGATCACCTACAAGACGCAGCCCTCTCCGGACGGCCTCGCCCAGGCGTTCGTCCTCGGGGAGGAGCACATCGGTTCCGACTCCGCCGCGCTCGTTCTCGGTGACAACATCTTCTACGGCCAGGGCATGGGCACCCAGCTCCGCCAGTACACCGAGCTCGATGGCGGCGTCGTCTTCGGATACTGGGTCGATGACGCGACGGCCTACGGCGTCGTGGAGTTCGACAAGGCCGGCAAGGTGGTCTCCTTGGAGGAGAAGCCCGAGCGGCCGAAGAGCAACTACGCGGTGCCCGGGCTCTACTTCTACGACAACGATGTGATCGAGATCGCGAAGAACCTCAAGCCATCGCCTCGCGGAGAGCTCGAGATCACCGATGTCAACCGCGAGTACCTCGAGCGCGGCAAGCTCAAGGTGCAGCTTCTGACGCGCGGCACGGCGTGGCTGGACACAGGGACGTTCGACTCCCTCGCCGAGGCGACCGACTTCATCCGCACGGTCGAGAAGCGCCAGGGGCTCTCTATCGGCTGTCCTGAGGAGGTGGCGTGGCGTATGGGCTTCCTCACCGACGAGGAGCTCCGCGAGCGTGCCGAGCCGCTTCGCAAGAGCGGGTACGGCGAGTACCTGCTCAAAGCGCTCGCCCAGGGACGCTGAGTGGTGACGAACGGCGTGCTCGCAGCTCCTCGTAGAGCTGTTGTCTTCGCGCTCAGCGGTGACTCTCGTTCTCTCGAGGCGACAACGGTCTCTGCACTCGAGGAGCTCCGCGCCCTCGCGAGCACGGTGATCGTGACCGTGCCTCCAGGAGTGGTGGACGCGGCGTCGGCACTCGCTCACCTCGATGCCCGACTCGTGCCCGTCGAGACGCCTCGCTTCGCTCCGAGGAACTACCGTGAGGGGCTCCACGCGCTGGCGCCCTTCGAGGACGAGATCGACGAGATCGTGCTCACCGGTGACGGGTGGTTCGGCCCGCTCGACTCGTTCGACGCGATGATCGAGCGCATGGACGGCCTCCCGGGGGACGGCTGGCAGGCCGCAGAGATCTCCGGGGAGCTCGACGCCTCGTTCGACGACCAGGGACATCCGCTCCTGGCCATGCCCTGGGCGTGGTTCGTCGCGCGTCGGTCGCTCTTCGAGAGCGCAGACTGGAAGCGATTCTGGGAGGAGCTTCCGAAGCGTCCTCGCGAGGCCGAGCATGAGCGGCTGATCGCCCCCGTGCTCGCCGGGTCAGGGCACCGGATCGAGTTCGCCTTTCCTGCGTCGTCGTACCCCACGAAGAACGCCCCCGCGCACGTGCCGGATCTCCTGATCCAGGACGGCTATCCGTTCCTGGATCGAGGCGTGTTCGGCTGGTACCCCTCGTATCTGGACCGCCACGGGATCATCGGAAGCGACATCCTCGACATCGCGGAGAAGCACGGTCTCGACCGCGACGCCGCGCTCAGCGCCCTTGCGCGCACAGTGCAGCCGAGGACCCTCAATGCGAACGCCGGCCTGCTGGAGATACTCCCGCAGCAGAGCGTCGTACCGGGCACTCCCGTGAAGGGCCTTCGCGTCGCCGCGGTCGTGTACGCGCGCGACCTTCCTGTCTTCGAGCAGCTGTGCGATCAGCTCGCCCACATCCCGGCGGGTTTCGACCTCGTCGTCACGACCACCGACGGGCGAAAGGCCGCACGGATCGAGCGCTTCGTGGAGGCGAGGAGACTCGGCAACGCACGTCTCGACGTTCGGGTCACGCCGTCGCGCAAGGGGAGGGACATGGCCGACTTCTTCGTCGGATGCCATGATCTCCTGCTCGAGCGCGAGTACGACGTGCTCATCAAGGTCCACGCCCGCAAGCACGCGAAGAAGACGCTCAACGTGGTGCGCTACTTCACGCGCTACCAGACGGAGAATCTCCTCGCGTCACCTCACTACGTCGAGAACGTCCTGGGCATGTTCGCGACCAAACCGCACCTGGGAGTCGTCTTCCCGCCGATGATGCACATCGGATACTCGATCATCGGCACCGGGTGGGGAGGCGGACGCTATCGTCTGACGGCATCCCGATTCCTCCGGAGGATCGGTGTGCAGGTTCCTCTCGAGGACCTGTCGCCCCTGGCTCCTTTCGGAGGCATGTGGATGTGCCGCCCCGAGGCGCTCGCCTCGCTCGCCGAGAAGCGGTTGAGCTATCGCGACTACACGTCGAGCGGACCCATCAAGGATTTCGCCCGCGTGCAGGAGCGCGTCGTCGCGCACGTCGCCGGGGACGCGGGCTTCTACGCCCAGACCGTGCTCACCCCTGAGCACGCCGCGATCAGTCACACCGCGATCGACTACAAGGTCGACCAGCTCTTCTCCACGACTCGCGGGTATCCCGTGGATGCGATCCAGTTGATCCAGAGGGCCGGAAGGATGAGCGGAAGCGGCATCTTCGGCCTCTCCAGGATGTACCTCACGCTGAACCACCCCGTGCTCGCAGCCATCGCGAGCCCGGCCTACAAGGCCGCCTATCTGGCGATCCATGTCGCGAAGCTCGGCAGGCGTGCCGTGCGCTACGCCCGCCGTCGGATCAGCAACTACCGGGGAGGGTTCTGATGAGGACCGCCGAGCTCACGACCTACCCTGCCCGTGCGGCGGGGGTCTTCCCCCCCGGGGGACGACGGCTGCTGATCTACGTCGTCTACGATCGTCGCGGAGAGGTCGAGGACTACGTTCCGTACGCGCTCACAGATCTCCGGCGCTTCTGCGATCGCATCCTGGTGATCTCCAACGGCGCGCTCACCGCGGCCGGACGTGCGACTCTCGAGGGCGTTGCCGACGAGGTGCTCGAGCGGGAGAACTCCGGGTTCGACATCTGGGGTTACAAGCACGGGATCGATCACGTCGCGGACGGCATCGGCGAGTTCGATGAGGTGATCCTCGCCAACGACACCTGGTTCGGTCCCGTACGGCCGTTCGACCCGGTGTTCGAGCGCATGGACGGTCAGGAGCTGCACTTCTGGGGCATGACCGATCACCTGCGGGTCGAGCCGAACCCGTTCACCGGACGCGACTACCTCGCGTACCACCTGCAGTCCTACTGGCTCGTCGCCCGCAAGGAGCTCTTCTCCAGCACGGAGTGGATCGACTACTGGGCGAACCTCCCCGTGATGAACGGATACGAGGATGCGGTGGTGAAGCACGAGGCTGTCTTCACCGAGAAGTTCACGTCTCACGGCTTCGTGGGGGAGGTGGCGTTCCCCACGATCACCGACAAGATCGAGAACCATGCCGTCCTCTACGCCGAGCAGCTGCTCGACGCCGGATGCCCGACACTGAAGCGGCGGCCGTTCTTTCAATGGCCGCCCTATCTCGACCGACTCGCGGTCGTCGGACGGTGGACGCTGGAAGCCGCGGCACGATACGGCTACCCGATGCCGATGCTCATGCAGGATCTGGCTCGCAACGTCGAGCCGCGAACGCTGAACGCGGATGCCGCGCTCCTCGACGTGATCTCTGAGCACGACAGGGCCTACGACCCCACATCGCCGTTGCGTACGCTCGCGGTGGCGCACATCTACTATCCGGAGCTCGCTTCGGAGATGCTGGACGGTCTGGACCGGCTTCCAGGCCCCTATGACCTGATCGTGACGACCGCCGACGAAGGACGTGCATCGCAGATCCGTCAGGCGCTGGCCGAGCGGACGCCCCGAGGCAGCGTGGATGTGCGCGTCGTGGACTCCAACGACGGCCGGGACCAGAGCGCGTTCCTCATCGCGTGCCGCGCAGAGCTCCTGAGCGGCGAGTACGAGCTGATCGTCAAGATCCACTCCAAGAAGACTCCACAGGACGAGTTCAACCCCGGGCGTCTCTTCGCGCGTCAGCAGTTCGAGAATCTGCTCGCCGGCGAAGGACACGTGGCGAATGTCGTCGCTCTGTTCCAGCGCGAGCCTGGCCTGGGCCTGGCCTATCCGCCGATGGTGCACATCGGGTACGGAACCATGGGACACGCCTGGTGGGACAACCGCCCGCGCTTCGTCGAGGTGGCGGCCGAGCTGGGCATCCGGGTTCCGATCGATCAGCTCTCCCCGTTGGCGCCATTCGGGTCGATGTACTTCGCTCGCCCGGAGGCGCTGCGACTGCTCCTCGAGCACGAGTGGAGCTATGACGAGTTCGGCGGGGCCGACGCGTACAAGGACGGCGGCCTGGCGCATGTCCTCGAGCGCATGCCCTCGTATGCCGCGGGAGAGCTCGGGTACCACACGCGGACGATTGCGACGCCCGGATACCTCGCCAGAAGCTACACGGCGCTGGAGTACAACCTCGACCAGATGTCGAGCACGATGATGGACACGACGATGCAGCAGATCGAGCGGATGCGCGCGGCCGGCGACTTCGGCGAGGGACGTCTCGAGGACTTCGCGTACATGTACGCGCGGATGAACAGACCCGAACTGGAACCGCGCTTCCGCGCCGTCTTCGAGAGAGTCGCACCGTGGCGACGCCGTCTCGGAAGACTGCGCCCCTCGCGGATCCTGCGCAGACTCTTGCCGACACCCGGCAGCAAGGGAGCATGAAACGAATGACTGAGGCAACGCCGTCGGCGGCCAGCGCGAGGTTCGCGCGGATCGCCACGCTACCGATGCGGAGCATCGGAGCGGTGGGGAAGGGGGCTTCAGGAGGGTTCTTCGCACCTTTCCGAGAGCTCGTCGATCACCGTGAAATGCTCTCGCTCCTGGTGAAACGAGACCTCAAGGCGAGGTACAAGGATTCGGCGCTCGGCTTCCTCTGGGTGCTTGCGCGGCCGCTGATGCAGCTCGCGATCTACTTCGTCGTGCTGGGGCATTTCCTCGGGGCGGCCCGCGGCATCCCCGACTTCGCGATCTACGTGTTCGCAGGACTGACCGCGATGGGGCTGTTCCAGGAGATCCTGGTGGGGGGGACCGGTTCCATCCTCGCGAACTCCGGCCTCGTGAAGAAGGTGTACGTCCCGCGGGAGGTGTTCCCGCTGGCGAGCACGGGCGCCGCCCTGTTCAACTTCGGGGTCCAGCTCGTGGTGCTCGTGATCGCGACCATCGCCATCGGTAAGCCGCCGCTGCACAGCGGTCTCATCTACTTCCTCCCGGCGCTGGCTCTCATCGTCGTGTTCGGACTCGCGCTGGCGCTTCTGTGCGGTGCGATCAACGTCTACCTGCGCGACACGCAGTACCTGGTCGACGTTCTGACGATGATCCTCTTCTGGGCATCGCCTGTCGTGTACGCCTGGCAGATGGTCGCACAGCTCGTGAAGGTGCCGTGGCTTCTCGAGGCGTACACGAACAACCCCCTCACCCTCGCCGTCCTGGGATTCCAGCGCGCGTTCTGGGTGTCCGGCGACGCCGTGGCTTGGCCGGACAATCTGATGCTGAGGATGTTGGTCGCGCTGGCCGTCGGCCTCGTGCTGCTCTTCGTGAGCCACCGGGTCTTCCTGCGGCTGCAGGGCAATTTCGCGCAGGAGCTGTGAGCATGACGGGAAACAACATGGCTGAGATCGAGGTCGCTGCGCCCGAGGTGGTCAGGGTCGAACACGTCTCCAAGCGGTTCACCGTGCGGAAGGACTCCTCGCTCAAGGAGCGCGTCGTGACCCTGGGACGTGCGGGACGCCAGCATCGCCAGGATTTCTGGGGTCTCAGCGACGTCAGTCTCGGCATCAACGCGGGGACCACGATCGGACTCATCGGGCACAACGGTTCCGGCAAGAGCACACTCCTCAAGGTGCTGGGCGGGATCATCCAGCCCACGGAGGGCACCGTCGAGCAGCGCGGTCGAGTGGCGGCTCTCCTCGAACTGGGGGCAGGTTTCCACCCGGACCTCACCGGTCGGGAGAACGTGTACCTCAACGGCTCGGTTCTCGGCCTCAGCAAGGAAGAGGTCGATGAGCAGTTCACTGCGATCCTCGACTTCTCCGGGGTCGGCGACTTCATCGACACTCAGGTGAAGTTCTACTCCTCGGGCATGTACGTGCGACTCGCCTTCGCGATCGCGGTGCACACCGACCCCGACATCCTTCTCGTCGACGAGGTGCTCGCGGTCGGTGACGAGCAGTTCCAGGAGAAGTGCCTCGCCAAGATCAAGGAGTTCCAGGCCGAGGGGCGGACGATCATCATCGTGAGCCACGCGCTGGATCAGATCCAATCGCTGTGCGACCGCGTCGTGGTGATGGACAAGGGCAAGCTCGTCTACGACGGCATCCCCGTGACCGCCATCGAGCGGTTCCGGAAGCTGCTCTCGGAGAACACCGTCGGACAGGCGCGTCCTGACCAGATCTCGCGGGCGCTGGAGATCCGGTCGGTCGAGATCCTCGACGGCGGTGGCGGTCACGTCGAGCAGCTTCGGGCGGGAGAAGACGTGACGCTCCGCGTCCAGGTCGACATGCTCCGGCCCATCGAGCGGTGGGCTATCGGATTCAGCGTGGACTCGTCGCTCGGGCAGATCGCCCTCGCCTCGAACACGGACCTCCTGGACATCGTGCTCGCCCCCTTGAACGCGTCGCGAACCGTGGAGATCACGTTCACGACCGATGGTCTGAGCCCGGGCCACTACTCGGTGAACGTCAACGCCTCGGGAATCAGCGAGCCCACATCTCACGGTCTCATGAACGCCGCGGAGTTCGAGGTGCTCGGCGACACGACGTCCGTCGGACCTGTCGCGACATCCGTGCGGATCGTATGACGGGCGCAGGCCCGCTCGTCTCGATCATCGTCCCGGTCTACGACGCGGGGGAGCATCTCGAGCCCTGTATCCGCTCCATTCTCGAGCAGACGCACTCGGCTCTGGAACTGATACTCGTCGACGACGGCTCCACGGACGGATCGGGAGAGGTGTGCGATCGGCTTGCGGCGCAGGATGTCCGCATCCGCGTCATCCACCAGGAGAACGGCGGCATCGCCGTCGCGCAGAACGCCGGGTTGGATGCCGCCAGCGGGGACCTGATCACCTTCTGCGACAACGACGACCTCATGGCGCCGCGGATGCTGGAGCGGCTCGTCGAGCTGATCGAGTCGACGGGAGCCGACATGAGCTGCTGCCGATGGAAGAACGTCGGCGCGAGTCAGGGTGTCGCCGAGATGCGCAAGCACGCCGATGATCCGTTCGGCGCGTATGAGGTGTTCGATGATCCGGCACGGGCGTATCAGACCGTGTTCTCTCTCGCGCATCGAAAGCTCCTCCGCGTCGAGCTGCGCTACTTCAGCGAGGCGAACTGGGGCAAGATGTACCGCGCTCACCTGTTCGACGGCGTGCGCTTCCCTGCGGGGCGGTACGCACAGGACGTCGCTGTGGCCATGACGCTCTACGAGCGCATGTCATCGGTGGTGTCCTGCGAGGATGCGCTCTACTACTGGCTGCAGCGCGGAGACAGCGTGTCGCATGCGCTTCGCAGCGCGGCATACTACTCGGACATCGTCCATGCGCACGCGCAGTCCTTCGACGTGGCGATCCGTCTCGGGGTGCTTCCCGCTCGGGCGTACACCGGGATGACCGCTCTCCGTTTCGAACGCAGAGCGGCCGGCACGGCCGACGAGCTCCGTCGTCTCGAGGATGACCGGCGGGCGGTCCGCACGCGTGTGCGGCAGTTGAGCATGTGGCAGCGCGTGATCTGTCGCGCGCTCCATCTTCAGCGACTGCTGGAGATCCAGGTATACAACGTCACCGTCCACCGGCGACGTTGAGTCAGCGATCCGGGTTCTGACCGTATCCCGTGGGATTGCTCGACTGCCAGTTCCATGCGTCGCGCGCCATGTCGGCGACGGAGCGCGTCGCTCGCCATCCGAGCTCATCGAGGGCACGGGACGTGTCGGCCCAGGCACGGGGGAGGTCCCCTTGGCGGCGCGGCCCGACCTCGTACGGGATGGCTTCTCCGACGGCGTTCTCGAACGCCGTGATCAGAGCGAACACGGACGTCGGGGTTCCGGTGCCCAGGTTCCACGCGCGCACACCGGTCCTGCCCGCGATCTCCGCGAGGGCTGCTGCGTGACCCTCGGCAAGATCGACGACGTGGATGTAGTCGCGTTCGCCGGTGCCGTCCGCGGTGTCGTAGTCGTCGCCGAAGACGGTCACGTGAGACCGCCGACCGACGGCCACCTGCGAGATGTAGGGCGCGAGGTTGTTGGGCGGCCCCTGAGGGTCCTCGCCGATCAGGCCGCTCGGATGCGCGCCGATCGGGTTGAAGTAGCGGAGGAGCGCGATGCTCCAGCGCGGATCCGCTGACGCGACATCCGTCAGGATCCGCTCAAGCATCACCTTGGACTGACCGTACGGATTCGTCGAGTCCAAGGGACCGCCGTCCTCTGTGTACGGCGGCTCCTGCCCGTCGCCGTACACGGTGGCCGAGGAGGAGAAGACGAGGCGGTGCACGTCAGCGGCGTCCATCGCGCTCAGCAGCGAGAACGTGGTGTCGAGGTTGTGCGCGTAGTAGTGCAGAGGCTGTGCGACGCTCTCACCGACGGCCTTGAGGCCGGCGAAGTGGATGACGGCATCCGGCCGGGCTGTCGTGAGGATCGTGCGGAGCGCGTCCTGGTCCCGCAGATCTGCGGTGTGCGCAGCCGGGCGACGCCCGGTGATCTTCTCGATCCGGTCGAAGACCTCCGGGGAGCTGTTCGAGAAGTTGTCCACCACCGTGACATCGTGGCCGCCCTCCAACAGCGTGACGACTGTGTGGGATCCGATGTAGCCGGCTCCGCCGGTGACGAGGACGTGCATGGGTCTCCTTGCTGCGTGCGTTCCGGCGGATGCGTCAGGCCTGTGAAGGCTGCGAGGGTCGCGTCGAGGTGTCGATCCCATCCTCGACGGTGGCGTGCTCTTCGACAAGTGACGTCGGTGCAGCGTCCACCGACGTGGCGGGCGAGGGCGTGTTCGGTGCAACCGCGTCGACACCGTCTCTGGTGTGGTCGACGGCCCAGAGCACCGCAAGAACGGCGAAGGCGAGCGCACCGACGACGCACACTGCAAGCGGAGTGGGTCCGGCATCCCACCACCAGGCCGTCTTGCCGGCGAGGATTCCCGACCCGGAGTACCGCTTGGTGTTCGTGTAGATCGCCAGTGCCTGAGCGCCGCTGATCAGGGCGACGATCACCCAGAGCTGCATCCCGTTGAGGCGGACGGGCCCATGAGGCGGGCGGTTCTCCGAAACGGTCTCGCCATGGATGCTCGGCGCCAGTGCGGTCGCCAGAAAGAGCGTGAGAAGCGGCAGGAGGTAGCGGGGCTGGACGTTCTCGCCCACCATGGCATTGCCGGTGTAGAGGATGTAGAGGGGAATGACGATGACGGACGCGCCCGTTCCGATGAGGGCGATGAGCTTGCGCCATCCCTGCCAGCGCAGGGCTGCGAACAGCACCCCGACAAAGCAGAAGAGCGTGGCCGCCCAGAGGATCGCGGGCATGCCGGTGTCGAGCCAGCCGAGTCCCCAGCCCATTCCGAGCGCTCCGGTCCACAGGCTCGGGAGAGCAAGGAAATTGTTCACGATCGACATGAGGCCGCCTGACCCCGGTGCGTCATCGGTCCATCCCTCGAGGGCGCGCCCGGTCTGACCGGCGGCCAGGAACGCGATCCCTGCGGCGGCGATGAGTGCGGCCGGGACGATCGCCCGCAGAACGTAGGCCTTGGAGGGGCGGAAGGCGAGCACCATCGCTGCCGCGATCGCGACCGCCGCGTATGCTGCGCTGTCTCCTCGCGAGGAGAATCCGATGAGCGCCGCTATGGCCGAGATGACGGCGAGTCCCACACGCTGCGCTCCCCGTGTCGTGAAGTAGCCGAGCAGCGCGGGGAAGAGCACTGCAGTGGACAGCACAGCCCAGCTGCTCGGATTCGGCGATGCGATGACGAAGAGGCCGAGAGGAACCAGAGTCAGCAGGACGCTTGCGGACATCGTGAACCTGAGCCTGCGGGGCAGGAGCCACCAGGTGACCATGACCAGCACGGTGAAGATCGCCGAGTGGGCGAGCCGGATCGCGATCGTGGACACCGCGATGTTGTCGCTCGTGAAGAGAGAGGACACGAAGTAGAAGCCCGAAGGGTACTGGCCCTCCGAGTTGACGCGATCGGACTCGATGAGGGAGAAGCCCTCATCGAGGAAGTCCTTCCCCTGGCATGCCGCGCTGGTCTGAGGCTGGAAGGCGTAGCAGTTGGCTTCGAGAGCCTTGTCGGGGACGAGTCTCGTCTCGTCCTCATGGCCGGCCTCGCAGAGACCTTCGCGCTCGCCGTTTCCGCACCAGGCGCTGGCGAGGTGGAAGTCCTCGTCGGGGCTCGCGCCGACCGGGGAGGAGAACGCCCACATGCTGAGCGTGAGCATGAGCGCCAGACCGGCGACGATTGTTCCGATGATCTGTTTCGGTCGGCTCATGGTACGAGCGTGTCCTTTCGTTCGGCACTGGGGGCGGAGACCGGCCAGAAGGCGCAGACGCAGATCGCGATCGCGCCGCCTCCTCCACCCACGAGATAACCCATGAGCGCACCCCATTGACCCAGCGTCGGTGACAGAGTCACCATGAGAAGCATTCCGACGACAAAAGATACCAGCCAGATGCGGGCGTACGCGCGCTCGCGTCCGTCTGCCAGCAGCAGTGCGGAGGGCACCGCGGCGATGGAGAAGAGGAAGACGCCGATGATGAGCGCGCGCATGGGCACGTCGGCTCCGACGTACTTCTCTCCGTAGAACACGTCCACGATCCACGGCGACGCCGCTGCGAGCGCCCCGAAGACCAGCGTGAAGAGACCGAGGGTGAGGAGGAAGATCTGGCGGTGGGACGCCCGCCGGGTCACGTCATCGAGCCGAGCGAAGTGCGGGATCAGGACCTGATTCAGCGCGAGGGAGACCATGCTCGCAGGGGTGGCGAGCGTCAACGCGGCAGCGAAGAGACCGGCCGTGTGAGGGGACTCGAATCCGCGAACGAACACGATGGTGATCGGAAGCAGGCCTCCGCCCACCAGCATGCCCACGCTGGTGCGCCACGTGAACGTGAAGATCTGCGAGCGGATCGCGGGCGATGACGGCTCGCTCTTCGTCCGCGAGCGGCTCAGGACCGCGAAGAGAAGGTATCCCAGCGACAGAGGCAGGAGCAGTGCCCAGGAGAGGTGGAAGAGCATGGTCACCAGGAGCGCGGTGATCGCGAGGACGGATGACAGCGTATCCGCGATGACCGCCCACCCCAGCCGGTCTTCTCCGGTGAGCTCGCCGCGGGTGAACATGTACGCGCTGTAGGAGAACATCAGTACGGCGCTCGAGATCCCGAGCGCGACATCACCGGTCACCCACAACGTCATCGGCACGATGAGCGCGGACAGAGCGACGGTTCCCAGGAGCCACGCGCGTCGGATGGAACGCGCTGCCGGACCTGCCAGCTCGGGCGTCGCGTAGTAACGGGTCGCGGCCGTGGCGGCTCCGGCCGGCCACACCAGGCCCAGGTACACCGCGAGGGAGAGGACGGCGGTGATCTCGCCCATCGTCTCCGGACCCGCGAGCCGGCCGATGACGAGGGTGTAGCCGAAACGGGCGATGCCCTGTATGGCCATCCCTGTCGTGGACTGCGCAGCGCGGATGAGGACGGGACTGAGAGCCATCAGCGGTCGCCTCGACGACGCGGATCGTCGATGAGGGGCGCACGGCTCGCCGTCGCGCTCGTGGACTCTCGCAGCAAGGCGCCTCCTGGTCGGATCGGACATGACCGAGTGAGCGCGGCCACATCGGATACGCTCTACATAGTATCCGGGCGTCCGTCCTCGTCCCTGAGAGCGGCTGAGGGGGCGTCGACTCCGTCACGAGCGGCATCGTTCGCGCCGTCGAGATCAGGACGCATTCAGGGGGACAGATGAGATTCGCATTCGTCGTCAACAACTATCCACCGCGAGTCGGCGGCGTCGAGCTGCACGTGCGCAACCTCGCCAGGCGACTGCACGAGCAGGGGCACGATGTGCTGATCGTGACGCTGTCGGAGAGCACGGGGATCGCCGACGAGGACGGCATCGAGGTGATCCGCATGGCGGAGCACCTGCGGGTCGGGGGCATCCTCGGTTTCCCTTCGCCCGGAGCGACGCGACGGATCGCTCGGCTTCTGCGTGAGCGTCACGTGGATGTCGTCTCGATCCACACGCGGTTCTTCCCCATGAGCTGGGTAGGGCTGCGTGCGGCGAAGCGTGCGGGCGCCGCAGTCCTGCACACGGAGCACGGGAGCGACCACGTCGTCTCGTCGAGTGCCGTCGTCACGGTCGCGAGTCGTCTGGTGGATCACACCTTCGGCAAGGCGGTGCTCCGGGCGGCCGACGAGGTGCTCGGTGTGTCGGAGAACGTGGTCGCCTTCGTCGAGCGGCTCTCCGGCCGAGCCGACGCTCACGTCTTCTACAACGCCATCGACCCGGCGCCTGCCGAGATCGAACGCACGCAGCGCAGCCGTGTCGTCTTCGTCGGTCGCCTGGTCCCCGGCAAGGGCGCCGAGGTGTTCGTGGAGACCGTCGCCCGGCTCCGGGGCGAAGGTCGGGAGGTCACCGCCGAGATCCTCGGCGACGGAGTGAGCCGACCCGCGGTGGAGGAGGCCGTGACACGAGCCGGCCTCGGGGACCGAGTGGTTCTTCGCGGACGAGTGGACGTCGACGAAGTGAGCAGCGCGCTCGCCGGTTCGGTCCTCATCAATCCGTCGATCCTTGCAGAGGGCTTTCAGATCACTCTCCTGGAAGCGCTCGAGGTGGGAGGCAGCGTCGTCTCCTACGATCTGCCTGGCGTGCGCACTCTTCGCGAAGCCGGCCAGCCCGTTCGACTCGTCGAGCAGAAGACCCCCGAGGCATTGGCCGAGGCGGCAGGAGCGCTCCTCGACCAGGGGTGGACCGCTCTGCCCATGGACGACTGGCACTGGTCGGTGCGTGCCACGCAGTATGCGGATCTTGCCGGACGCGTCCTCCGGGACCGGTCCAGGAACCCTCGCTAGAATCAATCGATTCGAATGGACGTTGACAGGAACATGCTCGAAAAGTCAGACAACGCGGATACGTGGCTGATCATCCCGCTCTACAACGAGGCGACCGTCGTTCGCGATGTCATCCAGGAGGCGCGAGCCACCTTCCCTCACATCGTGTGCATCGACGACGGGAGCACGGACGATTCGGTCTCGGAGGCGCTCGCAGGCGGTGCAGTCGTGCTGCGGCATCCGATCAATCTCGGTCAGGGTGCCGCCCTTCAGACGGGCATCGAGTTCGCGAGAAGCCAGAAGGGCGCCGAGTACTTCGTCACATTCGACTCCGACGGACAGCACCAGGTGTCGGATGCTCTCGCGATGGTCGAGAGGCTGAGATCCGAGCCGTACGACATCATCGTCGGCTCGCGGTTCCTCGATGACCGCACCAATGCCAGCGCGCTGAAGAAGCTGGTGCTTCGAATGGCCGTGCTGTTCGAGCGCATGTCCACCGGCGTCCGACTCACGGACGCGCACAACGGGTTGCGTGCGTTCAACGCGGTCGCGGCGCGAGCCCTCAACATCCGCCAGAATCGCATGGCGCATGCGAGCGAGATCGTGGCGCAGATCGGTGAGCACAAGCTGCGATACGCCGAGCAGGCGGTCCACATCGTCTACACCGACTACTCCCGGTCGAAGGGCCAGTCCCTCTGGAACTCGGTCAACATCCTCAGCGAACTCTTCATCAAGTAGGACGGTCATGTTCGATCAGATCATCATCAAGGTCCTGCTGATCGGGGCCTTCGTCATCTTCGGCCTCATCCTGCTCCGGCCCGGCGGTTCGGCGCGCACGCAGGCGATCCGCACCATCACGCTGCTGCTCCTGCTCGCCGGGGGCGTGTACGCCGTGCTCTTCCCGGGTGTGATCGACGACCTCGCGCACACGGTGGGCGTCGGTCGCGGCACGGACCTCCTCCTCTACGCGTTCCTCATCGTGTTCGTCGCGAACGCGCTGTCCACTGTTCGCAAGCGTCGCGCTCAGGACGCCCAGATCACGCAGCTCGCACGACAGATCGCCGTGCGCAATCCCGAGTACCCGGAGAAGAACGACTGATGGATCTCCTCGTCGTCGGCTCGGGATTCTTCGGCCTCACCATCGCCGAGCGCGCCGCACAAGCCGGCCGCAAGGTCACGGTCATCGACCGTCGCCACCACATCGGCGGCAACGCCTACAGCGAGGCCGAGCCGGAGACCGGGATCGAGGTGCACCGCTACGGCGCCCACCTCTTCCACACGTCGAATCCCGCCGTGTGGGAGTACGTGAACCGCTTCACGTCGTTCACGAGCTACGTGCACCGGGTCTACACGACGCACAAGGGCACCGTGTTCCCGATGCCGGTGAACCTCGGCACGATCAACCAGTTCTTCCAGTCGGCCTACACGCCCGACCAGGCCCGCGCGCTCGTCCGCGAGCAGGCGGGGGAGTTCGATGCGAAGACCGCGACGAACTTCGAGGAGAAGGGCATCGCCCTCGTCGGCCGCCCGCTGTTCGAGGCGTTCTTCCGCGACTACACGGCCAAGCAGTGGCAGACCGACCCGCAGAAGCTCTCCGGTGACATCATCAGCCGGCTCCCGGTGCGGTACACGTACGACAACCGCTACTTCAACGACACCTGGGAGGGGCTGCCGACCGACGGCTACACCGCCTGGCTCGAGCGGATGGCCGATCACCCCAACATCGAGGTGAAGCTGGGCGTCGACTACTTCGACGAGTCGCAGCCGCTGAGCAGGAGGGTGACGGTGGGGCAGGTCCCGGTCGTGTACACCGGGCCGGTGGACCGCTACTTCGACTACGCCGAGGGCGCGCTCAGCTGGCGCACGCTCGACTTCGAGCAGGAGGTCCTGAACGTCCGGGACTTCCAGGGCACGAGCGTCATGAACTATCCCGACATGGACGTTCCGTACACCCGCATCCACGAGTTCAAGCACTTCCATCCGGAGCGCAAGGACGTCTACGACTCGGACAAGACGGTCATCATGCGCGAGTTCTCCCGCTTCGCCGAGCGCGAGGACGAGCCGTACTACCCGGTGAACACCTCCAGCGATCGCGAGGGACTGCTGGCCTACCGGGAACTCGCCAAGGGGGAGAAGGACGTCCACTTCGGCGGGCGACTCGGCACCTACCAGTACCTCGACATGCACATGGCGATCGGCTCGGCGCTGTCGCTGTGGAACAACACCCTCTCGTAGACTCGACACTGTGAGTCACACTGCGGTCGGGGCACCGGGGACGCCCCGGAGATACCTGCATTCACTGTGGCTGCTCTCGGCCAGAGACCTCAAGGTCCGCTACTCCACCAGCGTCCTCGGATACCTCTGGTCGGTGCTCGACCCGCTGGTGATGAGCGCCATCTACTGGTTCGTGTTCACTCAGGTCTTCCACCGGGATGTCGGGGAAGAGCCGTACATCGTGTTCCTCATCAGCGCGCTGCTGCCCTGGGTGTGGTTCAACGCCTCCGTCTCCGACTTCACGAGAGCGTTCAAGAAGGACGCAAGGCTCGTGCGCTCGACGGCCATCCCTCGGTCGATCTGGGTCAACCGCATCGTGCTGAGCAAGGGCATGGAGTACCTGTTCTCGCTGCCCGTCCTCGTGCTCTTCGTCGTCGTCAACCTGCTCGTGGAGAAGAACCCCGACCAGGTCGTCCAGGTCGGCTGGGGCGTGCTCTGGGTGCCGGTGGCGATGCTGCTGCAGACCGTGCTGCTCGTCGGACTCGGCCTTCTCATCGCCCCCCTGTGCGTCATGTACGTGGATCTGGAGCGCACCACGGCGCTCATCCTCCGTGCGATGTTCTACGCGACGCCGATCATCTACAACGTGACGGACCTGCCGGGCATCGCCCAGATCCTCGGAGCCTTCAACCCGCTCGCCGGCATCTTCATGCTCTATCGGATGCCGTTCTTCCCCGAGCAGTGGAATCCGTTCACCCTCGCCATCAGCGTCGGGATGAGCCTGGCGTTCCTCGCTCTCGGCGCGTGGGTGTTCCGCCGGCTCGAGCGACCCGTCCTGAAGGAGCTGTGATGACGGCGGCGATCGAAGTCCAGGACCTCGGTGTCCGCTTCCGACGGAACCGTCGTGGACGTCGCAGCTTCAAGGATCTGTTCGCCGGGGCGGCGCGCCGGTCGCGCCCCGGTGAGTTCTGGGCGCTGCGCGGCGTCTCGTTCTCCGTGCAGCCGGGGGAATCGATCGGCGTGGTCGGCCGCAACGGCCAGGGCAAGTCCACGCTGCTCCGCCTCGTCGCCGGCGTCCTCCTGTCGGATGAGGGCACGGTCACGGTCAACGGGGGAGTGGCGCCCCTGATCGAGATCACCGGCGGCTTCGTCGGCGACCTCAGCGTCCGTGAGAACGTGCGCCTGACCGCAGGCCTGCACGGCATGTCCCGTGATGAGGTGTCCCGTCGGTACGACGGGATCATCCAGTTCGCGGAGCTCGCAGGCTTCGAGGACACGCCGTACAAGCACCTCTCCAACGGCATGAAGGTGCGCCTCGCGTTCTCCGTGGTGTCGCAGCTCGACGAGCCGATCCTCCTCGTCGACGAGGTGCTCGCGGTCGGCGACAAGGCGTTCCGTGAGAAGTGCTACAAGCGCATCGACGAGCTGCTCGCCGAGGGCCGCACGCTCTTCTTCGTCAGCCACAACGAGCGGGATCTGCGTCGCTTCTGCACCAGGGGGCTCTACCTCGACAAAGGCGCGCTCGTCCTCGATGCGCCCATCGCAGAGGTGCTCGACCGTTACAACAAGGACTACAACGCCGGCTGACGAGCGCAGCCTCGGTCAGGCGCCGAGGACGCTGTTCAGATTCTGAACGGCGCTGCGCGCGGCATCCACCGCTGCGGAGACGCCCGAGTCGGCGGAGATCGCGGAACGCAGTTCGGAGAGCTTCTGGGCGTAGGAGTCGACGGCGTCCCGCCACTGGGCCGAGATCGATGACGGCGCCTGCGCATCGGAGAGACGCTGAGCATCCTCTCGCATGGAATCGACGACGGAGAGCGCGTCCTGGCCGCTGGACCGGGAGATGATGTCCAGGCCGTTCGGTGCCGAGTCCAGCCAGACGCCCACCTTGCTGCGGAAGGCCTCGATGCTCGGGTCGGTCGATGGCGGCACGGTCTCGATCGGGGCCGTCGGCTCCGAGGAGGGCGACGGGGAGGCGGTCGGGGATCCGGACGGGGTCGGGGTCGTGCTCGACGACGGGCTCGGAGAAGCGGAGGAACCCGGTTCAGGGTTCTCGCCGCGGGGGAGGAGGAAGAACAGCAGAACGCCGACGATCAGGAGAGCGGCGACGACGAGGCCGATCACGAGCCACACGCGTCCCTTGCGGGACGGCTTGGGCGGGATCGGCGCCCAGCGGAGCTCGGGCTGCGGTTCTTCGCTCATCGTCATGCCTCCAGGGGTGCCATGGGCTGCCAGGAGCGATCGCGGCTGAGCCGGCCGCCCTCCTTCAACCCGCGGAAGAGGTTGCTGGTTCCGCGCACCGTGCGCTCGACGAAGAAGAGCCGGATGAGCTCCTTCGCGAACGTCATCGACGTGCCGAGACCGAAGAGCACGGGGTTGTAGTTGCCGTGCACGCGGTAGTACTTCTTGATGTACGCGCGGTTGCGCATGATGTAGAAGCGGTACGCGTTGCTCGAGGCGTTCATGTGGCGGATGCCCATGTCCCACTGCTTGATCTCGCGGGTGCGGCGCAGGACGAACTCGTCGACGATGACGGCAGTGGTCTTGCGGGAAGCGAGCCAGCCGTACATCTGGTCATCCCAGTAGATGAAGAACCGGGGGTCGGGGAGTCCGATCTGCGTCACGATCGAACGGTGGATGAACATGCCCTCGAAGCAGCCGCTGTTCATCTCCTTGAAGCCGGAGCCGTCGAATCCGGAGGGTGCGAACGGGATAGGGATGCCCATCCGCTCGGCGATGCGGTACTGCCAGTAGAACTCGCTGCCGTCGTAGTCGTAGCGGCGTCCCTGGATGCTCTTGAACCGAGGCGCCCACTTGCCCATCTTCGCCAGGCCGTCCGGCAGGACCTCGACGTCGTCATCCATCATCCAGATCCATTCGGACCCGAGTTCATACGCCGTGCGCATGCCCTCGCTGAATCCGCCGGATCCGCCGGTGTTGGTGTCGAGGCGGCGATAGACCAGTTCGGTGCCCAGCCGCGGACGGAAGGAGTCGACGACCTCGGTGGTGTCATCGGATGAGGCGTTGTCGATGATCACGACGTGGCCGGGCTTCGGATCCATCGTGATGATGCTCTCGAGCAGGCCGGTGAGGAGGTGCGAGCGGTTGAACGTGACGATGACGATCGTCGCGGATGCCGGGTCGAAGGGGACGTTGGTCACGAGTGGGATCTCCGAAAGCTTTCGGCCCGCAGGACGCCGCGAGCGACCTCAAGCCTACCCGGCGCAGTTCGGAATCCCCCGAGGGCGCGGCGGTGCACTCAGCCCTCGGCGCGCAGGGTGGGGATCACGCCGGTCTGGGCGGCGTCGATGTTCTCTCGCCAGGAGCGCGACTGCCCGGCGCGCAGCGCGCACAGGACGAGCATGAACCAGCCGGCCCCGACGATCGTGAAGCTCTCGAACATGGACTCGACCGCCAGAGTCACGAGCATGAGGGGCGTCCAGGCGTACACGACCGAACGACGCACGCTGGCCACGAGCCAGGAGCGCACCAGGGCGACTCCGCCGAGCAGCAGGAACAGCACCAGACCTGCGGCGCCGAGCTGCAGCAGCACATCGAAGTAGGAGTTGAGGGCGCTCTGGTGGTGGTCGTCGAGCTGGAAGTTGATGTAGGTGAAGGGGTACTCGCCGCGTGCCCAGGAGCCGAACCAGCCCCAGCCCTGGATCGGCTTCACCGCGCTGAAGTCGAGGATCGTGTTCCACAGCGTCGCCCTGATGGAGAAGTCGGAGCCGGCGTCCATCAGCGCGATGATCGGATGCCGCAGCGCGAATGCGGCGGCCAGCGCCAGCGCGACGAGGACGCCGAGCACCCACTGCACGACGTTGCGTCGCTCTGCGGGGGCGTGCCGCACGATCGTGAGCGCGACGGTGACGACGCCGACGGCGAGGGCGAGGACCAGCACGGTGGGGGACGCCGAGAGGATGGCCAGCATGGCCGCGAGGGCGATGGAGGGGATCGCGATACGCGACGTGAGCGACTGGGAACGCCATTCGATCACGAAGGTGATCAGGGCGATGACCGTGACGAAGCCGAGCATGTTGCGGCTGCCGAAGATGCCCTGCACCGGCCCGCCGATGGCGAGGTCGCCCTGGATGCCGAGGAACGTGAACGGGATGTCGAGAAGGACGCCCGACAGGATCTCCAGCCCGAGCGAGATGAGGAGCAGCACGCGCAGCGTGTCTCCGAGCGCCCGCACGGTCTGCAGGGTGTCCCTGATATGCCCGACCGTGATGGCGAGGAAGCCGTATCCGAACAGCGCCATCCAGCCGAACAGCGTGTCGGACCGGTCGGTGGTCCAGACGACGCTGACGAGCGCCCAGGCGAGGAAGACGAGAAGGGAGGTGGGGGCGAGTCGCAGCAGCGACAGCTCCTCCCTTCGCACCCAGAGGATGGCCGCGCCGATCGCGCACAGCACGGCGAGGATCGTCGCCTGGGTCACCGGCGACGACATCCGCTCGATCGTGAACGCCGAGAACACGGCGGCCAACACCGCGATCGTGAAGGCCCTGGCCATCTCGGCCGAGGCGAGCAGCCGCCCCATGCGGTGACCCGGCGTCACGGCACCCGCCGGCGCCGCTCGCCCCGCTCGATCACGTGCTCCCGCTCGCCGATGCCGACGAGCGGCGTCGTCTTGATCTTGAACGACAGCAGGATGAGCAGCATCCACCCCCAGAGCATGATCGGGGTCGACTCGGTGAGACCCTGCACGAGCAGCGCGACGGTGAGCAGGCTCGGCAGCAGCGTCAGGGGAGAGTACTCGCGGTCGGACGCGAGATCCCACCGCGGGCGGTCGATCGCGAAGAACCAGGAGCGCCAGAGCAGGCTGAGGAACGCGATCGCCACGAGGATGAGACCGACGACGCCGAGCTGCATGAACACGTCGAGCCACATGTTGTGGGCGTGGAACACGGTGATGTCGTGGTCTTCGATCCACCCCGCGAATGCGGGATCGGTGGGGAGCCAGGGGCTCGAGAAGCCGTTGCCGAAGACCGGATGCTCGGACGCGCGCTCGATGACGGCGGTCCAGATCTTGTTCGAGCGTCCGGTGAGGTCGGAGTCGCGGCCGAGGAGGGCGAGCAGGGGCTTCTGGAGGAACCAGACCGCGGCCGCCGCGATGGCCCCGCCGCCGAGGAAGACCACATAGAGCCGGGTGCGGGCGCCGGGGGACTTCGCACGACGCATCAGAAGCGCGACGACGAGGACCACGGCTGCGGCAGCGGCGCAGGCGAACGCCGTCGCCGACGAGGCGCGGAGCAGGAAGAAGGCGGCCAGCAGCATCCACAGGGCGAGCGTGGTGCGCCAGCGGGCCCGAGCGGCGAACAGGACGCCGAAGGTGAGCAGGGCGAACAGGCTGATGATTCCCAGCAGGTTCGCGTTGCCGACGATGCCCTGGAGGCGCCCGCCGTCGAAGAGGTTGCCGCGCACCCAGTACCACTGCGGGTCGAGCTTGCCCTCTGGCAGGTCGGCGAAGTTGGGGAGAAGCGGAGCCTTGACGACCAGCGACACCCAGAGCTCCAGGAGGAGCGAAAGCCCGAGGATCCACTTGAAGGCGGACGCCATCGCACGGATGATCTCGCGCCAGGTCAGGACATGGGCGATGAAGAGGGCGTTCACCGTCACCGTGGCGAGCAGGACCCAGGTGATCGCCGTCGCGAAGGGCCAGCGCGACCACGCGAGCGAGGCCAGGGCGAGCACGGTGTAGCCGATCGCGGACCAGGGGAGCCGTCGCCAGGCGAACGTCTGCGGGCGATTCCTCGCGAGCATCGGGATGCCGATCGCGAGCGTCGCGACGAGGAACACGCCCAGCGTGATGCCTGCTCCCTCCATGCCGAGGAGGTTGTACACCGCGGAGTGCGCGAAGGTCGCGAACATCACGAGGATGATGTAACCGCGCAGCAGGAGATGCCCCGTCGACTCGCGCTCTGGCGCGGTGGGCGGGGCGGAGATCGGGTGCTTCGTGTACTGCGCCATCGCGTTCAGGCTACCGCCCCGGGCTGGACTCTCACCTGAGCGCGGCGTCCTTTCTCGCGAGCGGCATCCGTGGCTCTACGCTGGGGGCATGCTGCTGAGCCTGTCGAACACGCCCCGCGACTACGCCTGGGGATCCCGCACTCTCCTCGCCGCTCTCGAAGGCCGTGACCCCGCTGCAGGTCCCGAGGCCGAGGTGTGGTTCGGCGACCACCCCGGCGACCCTGCTGACGTGGCAGGCGGAGGGACGCTCGACGCCGTGACCGGCGGTTCGCTGCCCTATCTGCTGAAACTGCTGGCCGCGGCTTCGCCGCTGTCGATCCAGGTGCACCCCACGATCGCGCAGGCGCAGGCGGGGTGGGCGAGGGAAGCCGGGATGGATGCCGCCGACCCGCGACGCAACTACCGCGACGACAACCACAAGCCGGAGCTGATCGTCGCGCTGAGTGAGCGTTTCGAGTCGCTGAGTGGGCTGCGTCCCGTGGGCGACACGCTGCGGCTGCTCGCGCTGCTCGGCGACGGCTCCGGCGTCGCCGCGCTTCGGGCTCGGCTCCTCGCCGAGGGTGACGTGCTGCGCGACGCGATCGGATGGCTGCTGTCGGGTGACGCGCGCACCGAAGTGGACGAGATCATCGCGGCGGTGCGCGACGCCGCCGCGACGAGCACGGGGGAATGGGCCGAGGGACTGCGTGCGATCGCCGGGATCGCCGACAGCTACCCCGGTGACCCGGGTGTGGTCGTCGCGCTGCTGATGAATCACGTCGTGCTCTCCAGGGGTGAGGGTCTCTTCCTGAGAGCGGGGCTCCTGCACGCGTACGTCTCGGGCCTCGGCGTCGAGATCATGGCCGCGAGCGACAACGTCCTGCGCGGCGGCCTCACGCCCAAGCACATCGACGTCGCCGAGCTGCTGTCCATCCTCGACACGACGCCGGGGGAGGTGCCCGTGCTTCGTCCCGAATCCGACGGAGCGATCACCGACTACCCGGTCGACGTGCCGGACTTCGCCCTGCGTCGTGTCGTGCTGAGCGGAACCCCGGTGCGCGTCGAGGTGTCGGGTCCGACAATGGTGCTCGCGACCGGCGGTCGGGTGTCGGCGAGCACGGCGGACGGGGAGAGCGTCGACGTCGCTGTCGGCGCCGTGGCATTCGCAGGCGTCGAGGAGACCGCCCTGACGATCTCGGGCGATGGTGAGGCCTTCATCGCGACCCCCGGGCGCTGATCGCGACACGCCGATGCGCCGTCAAGAACCTTCAAGATCTGATTGAGGGTTTACCATCCGCGACTTGACCGCAGCGAATGACACGGGTGTAATTAGTTGAGCACGGCCCGCCGGGGGGCGGAGACAAGGGTTGGAGGGATCGACATGACGGGATACCGTTCCGAGGTACCGGAGAACTGGTTCGTCGACCCGGTCAACCTCGGTGTTCCAGGGGTTCGCAGCGTCCAGACCGACGACGACAACGCCCTCGCCTGGCAGAGCGACGCACTGTGCGCGCAGACCGACCCCGAGGCGTTCTTCCCTGAGAAGGGCGGATCCACGCGTGACGCGAAGAGGATCTGCACCTCCTGCGACGTCCGCGGCGAATGCCTCGAGTACGCGCTCAACAACGATGAGCGCTTCGGCATCTGGGGTGGACTCTCCGAGCGCGAGCGCCGGAAGCTCAAGCGCCGCGCCAGCTGATCCACCGCATCGCGCATCACCGCTTCGCGGGCGCGCCGCACCCGCTGCTCCAGCCGCCCCTTGTGCGCGCTTAGGCTGACCACGTCATGCCAGCCCGAGTACACGCCATCATCGTCGCGCGCCCCGGATCATCGGCCCGTGCCCAACTGCTCCGCACCCTGGACGCACTGCGCGCCCAGTCGACCCCGCCCGCGGCGATCACGCTGGTCGTGTGCGGTGATGCGGGATCCATCCGCCAGAGCGAGGTCGTCGCGGCCACGGTCGAGGGGATCATCGCAGCCCGCAGCGGCACGTCGTTCGCCGACGCCGTCGAGCTCGCACGTCCTCGTGTACTGGAGGGCAGCGCGATCTGGCTGCTCGCTCAGGACACCGCGCCCCACCCCCGTGCGCTCGAACGCCTCGTCGGCAGTCTCGAGCGCTCGCCGTCGGCGGCGATCATCGCGCCGAAACTGGTGCAGACCGACAACGATCGGGAGATCGTCTCGCTCGGAGTGAGCATGACCGCCCTCGGGCGCTCCGTGGAACTCGCCGCGGGCGAGCTGGATCAGGGGCAGCACGACGGCAAGGACGATGCGCTGGGGGCCGACATCCGCGGCATCCTGATCCGCGGCGAGGTGCGGGACGCCCTCCGGCCGGATCGTGCGCTCGCGGGGGCGGATGAAGGCCTCGACCTCGGCGTGCGCGCACGCCTCGGCGGGGGCCGTGTCGTCCTCACACCCTCCGCGCGCATCGCCGTCTCACCCGACGGTCCCGCCGCATTGCCCGCAGGGGGCGCCCGTCGCGCGTACGCGACCAGGACGGCCCAGCTGCATCGTCGTCTCGCCTACGCGCCGGCGATCGCCCTCCCGCTCCACTGGCTGACCCTGCTTCCTCTCGCTCTCTGGCGGTCGATCACCCATCTCATCGGGAAACGCCCTGAAGCCGTGGCTCCGGAGTGGGGAGCCGCACTGACCGCGATGTTCCGCTTCGGCGCCGTCAGCCGCTCGCGGCGCGGCATCCGCTCCTTCCGCACATCGAGCTGGGCGAGCGTCGCCCCTCTCCGCGTCACCCGTGGCGACCTCCGGCGCAGGCTGGACGACGGCCACGGAAGCGAGGGCGGCGCAGTCAGCGAACTCCGCTTCTTCTCGGGGGGTGGGGCCTGGGCCGTGCTCGCAGCTCTCGTGGTGAGCATCGCGACGTTCACGACCCTCCTCGCCTGGCCCGTGCTGGGCGGCGGCGCCCTGCTGCCCTTGCGCACGACGGTCGCGGCGCTGTGGGCGGATGCGGCGTGGGGTCTGCGCGGCGTCGGCGTCGATCTGATCGGACCGGCGGATCCGTTCGCGGCCGTCGTCGCCGTCCTCGGCTCCCTGTGGCCGGCCGGACCGTCCTTCTCGCTCGTGCTGCTGTGGATCCTCGCTCTGCCGCTCGCCGTCCTCGGCGGCTGGTTCGCGGCCACCCGGGTGACGGATCGCTCAGGGCTGCGGATCTTCGCCGGCGTCGTCTGGGCGCTCGCGCCCACCTTCCTCGCCGCGCTCATGGACGGGCGTCCCACCGGCGTCCTGGTCCACCTGCTGCTTCCCTGGCTCTTCCACTCCGCCGTCGTCGCGCACCGCTCCTGGGGAGCAGCCGGCGCGGCCTCCCTCCTCTTCGCAGCGGTCGCCGCCTGCTCGCCCTCTCTCGCCCCGGCCCTGCTGCTGCTCTGGGTGGTCGCGATCGGCATCACCCTCGGCGGCGCACGCATCCGGGGCGCGGTCCGGCTGCTCTGGCTGCCGGTGCCCGCGATCGCACTGTTCGCGCCGATCGTCATCTGGCAGCTCCGGCACGGCAGCCTCCTCGCTCTCCTCGGCGATCCCGGTCAGATCTGGGCTGGTTCGCAGGCCGCCGCCGATGCCGCAGGGCGCCTCGCCCTCGCCACAGGCTTCCCGACGGCATCGTTCGGAGACTGGACCGCCGTGGTGGGCACGCCGCTGGGCACATGGGCGGGCGTCCTGCTCGCCCCGCTCGCGCTCCTGGCGCTCGCCTCGGCCGTGGCACCGCGATGGCGGGCCGGGATCACGCTGCTCGTCGTCTCGCTGGCGGGGCTCGCGACCGCGTTCCTGGCCGTCGGCGTCGCCGTCTCCTTCGCCCAGGGGACTCCCGTCGCGATCTGGCCCGGGGCCGGACTCAGCCTCGCCTGGATCGGCCTGACCGGGGCCGCTCTCGTCACGCTCGACACCATGCTCACGATGCCCCGCGTGCGCGTCGTCGCCGCGGTCGTCTCCGCCCTCGCCGTCCTCGTCTGCGCCGTACCGTCGCTGCTCTCGTTCCACGGCGTCCTCGGCGAGAAGCCGGTGCTCACGGACGGTCCCTCCTCGACGCTCCCCGCCTACGTGGCGGCGCAGGCGGAGGGCGAGAAGCCGGTCGGAACGCTCGTCCTCACTCCACAGAACGACGGAGGTCTCGCGGCGGAGGTCGCCTGGGGCGTCAGCGAGACGCTCGGAGCGCAGAGCACGATGCTGACCACAGCGACCGACATCCGCGGAACCGACATCACCACGCTCTCCGTCGATCTGCTGTCGGCACGCGATTTCGACGCGGCGGGGAAGCTCGGTGAGCTCGGGATCGGCTACGTCCTTCTCGCGAAGGTCGCAGACGGGGAGGGGGACCGCGCGCTCACGCTTCGCACGTCGGCGGTCACTGCCCTCGACCAGCGGGCGGGCTTCGTGCAGGCCGGCAACACCGCGCGCGGTGTGCTCTGGCACCTCGAAGCGGATGCCGCCGAACGGGCCGAGCTCTCCGCAGGCGAGCATGCGACGGCGCGCCTCGTCACGACGGTGCAGCTGGTGCTGGTCTTCGCTGCACTGCTGCTCTCCATCCCCACGCGCTCCTCCCGCCGTGCTGCCCGAGCGCAGTCGCGCATCGTGGGACGCACGCCGGACGAGCCGATGGTTCTGCCGCGACACGCGGAGGACAGGGAGTTCGAAGACGCCTACCCCGCGGGCGACCCCGCATTCGATGATCGCGCGACTCAGGATCCGGAGCCGGTCGATGACCCGTCGCCGACGGATGCCGGTGCAGAGGCGGCGTCGACGGATGCCGGTGACGAGCCGGAGCCGGACGAGCCGGTGGTGCGGGATCGCACCGAGACGCCGGAGGAGGAACGATGAGCGGCAACCGGACGATCCGCGTGGTGGCGACGAGCGCCCGCCTTCTCACAGGGGCCGCGGTGGCCGTGGCCTGCGTGGCCGGGGTGGTCGTGGCGATCACCGCGCCCTGGCCGTCGGTGTCCGCCCGACCCGCGCAGGCGGAGGTGACGCCGCTGCCCGGCGACACCGTGCTCGTCTGCAACGGCGACTTCCGCGCGCTCGGGCGTGACACATCCGATCCGCTCCGCATGGACTCCGCGGCGAGCCCCCGCTTCACGATGGAGGGCACGGAGGGCGAACCGGAGATCGGTTCGCTGACCGCGGGAGACCTCGCGGGCGCCGGCGAGGTGCGCCGTCTGACCGGGGCCGTCGAGGGGCGGAAGGCGCCGCTCATCGGCGCGACGGAGTCGGTGACGCTCCAGGCGGAGGATCTCTCCGGGTTCGCGGCGGCGCCGTGCCGCGAGGCGAGTACGGAGTCCTGGCTCATCGGCGGGGCCGTCGTGACGGGCGCCGAGGATCTCGTCGTTCTGACGAACCCCGGTGCGGTGCCATCCACCGTGACCCTCACCGTGTACGGGGCCACGCGCACGTCGACGACGTCGATCGTCCCCGCAGGAGCCCAGGTCGCTCTTCCGCTCGCGGCGATCGCCGGCGGCACCGCTGCTCCCGTGGTCAATGTCACGGCCACCGGGTCTCCGGTCCGTGCGGTTCTGCAGTCGTCGCTCATGCAGACCCTCGACCCCGTCGGCGTGGATCTCCAGGACGCGGTCTCCGCCCCGCAGCAGCATCCGGTGATCCCCGGGGTGCAGATCTTCCAGAACGAGGGCGACGACAGCTCCGCCAACATGCTGCGGCTCTTCTCGCCGGAGACCGAGACCCAGGCCACCGTCACGATCCGTGCGGTCGGCGACGTCGAGGCGTCGGCGGTGTTCCAGATGGACATCCCCGCAG
Source organism: Microbacterium sp. NPDC012755 (assembly GCF_042901325.1). Taxonomy (NCBI): domain Bacteria; kingdom Bacillati; phylum Actinomycetota; class Actinomycetes; order Micrococcales; family Microbacteriaceae; genus Microbacterium; species Microbacterium sp. NPDC012755. The sequence goes on from NZ_JBIBCT010000001.1 coordinate 2,578,265, forward strand.
GGGTCGCGACCGATGTCGGGCTCCCCGACCTCGACCCGGGCCTCTACACCGTGCAGGTCGACGCGGAGTCCGCGGTCCTGGCCGGTGTGCGCGTGCAGGACGGTGCGGGTCCTGGCAGCGACTTCGCCTGGGCGATGCCCGCGCCGGAGTTCACCGGTGAGACTCTCGTCGCCGTGCCGTCAGGCCCTGCCGCCGTCCTCGTCCTCACGAATGACGAGGCCGAGGACGTGCAGGTCACCGTCGGCCCGGTGGGCGGAGGCGGAGGGGAGAAGCAGGTGACCGTGCCCGTTGGCTCTTCGGCGTCGGTCGATGTGACCGACGGCACCGTCTACTCGGTTCGCAGCGCGGCGCCCGTGCACGCGTCGGTCTCCATGACCGGTGACGGCGCGCTGGCGGTCTGGCCCGTGTGGCCTCCTGCGGGGGCGGAGAAGAGCGTCGTCGTCTACCCCTGAGCCGCGTGCTCAGTGGTCGTGGCCGAGGTCCCAGGGCTCGCGGCCGACGTACTCCGCCGCTGCGCGGAACACGGCGCCTTCTATGGCCATGCGCCGATGGGCTGCGTCGTCGTGACCGGGCGGCAGCAGCCGTTCGATCGGCAGCCGGAACAGAACGATGCGCCGGTTGTCGCGGTCGAGGTACCAGCGGGGCACCTCGTCTCCCGATTCGTACAGCGGCATGGCGCCGATCTCGAAGCGCACGTCCTGCAGTTCGCTCCACGTGCCGCGCAGGAACTCCACCGCCGTGCCGACGGTGAGGTCGAACCGGTCGATCCGCCCGTCGAGCGGGGCGAGAGGAGGCCGGACCACCTCACTGCGGCCGAGGCGGCCGTGTCGGCCGTGACGGGCGCCCCTCCGCGGAGCGGCGGAGGCGCGATCGGCGCGACGACGGGGCATGTTCAGAAGTCTAGGCGGTGTGCCTCCGCATGCGGCGCGGCATCCCCCGACCGGCGTCCGCCGGACGTAGCCTGGCGGTGATGGACGGAAGACTCTGCTCGAAGGTCGGCTGCGCTCGCGAGGCCGTGGCGACGCTCACCTACGACTACGGCGATCAGATGGCGGCTCTGGGGCCGCTCGGCATCGCGCACCACGCCAACGCCCACGACCTGTGCGCGCCGCATGCCGACAGGCTGTCGGTCCCCGCAGGCTGGCTCGTCGTGAGGCACGAGGCTCTTCGCGCCTGAGCTTTTCTCTATACCCGGAAACCATTTTCTGGTTATGCTGACTCCGGGCGCGCCAAGGTGGCGTGGCCGGAAAGGCAGCCGTGATCGTCTGGCGTCGCTGGATCTTCCCTCTCCTTCTCGTCATCGTGCTCGGCGCGACTGCCGTGGCGCTCGTGAAGATCGCGTTCTTCCCTGACCAGACCGTGACGGCGGTCGTACCCGAGGCGGCGATCACCGATCCGGTCATCGCGGTCGAACGGGGATCCGTCGTCAACGAGCTCTCGCTCAGCGGCAACATCGCGCGCGACGACGCGTTCACCGTGCGCAGCGAGATCACCGGGGCCGTCACCGCCGTCCACGTCGGCGAGGGCGCGACGGTCGCCGCCGGCCAGAAGCTCTTCACGATCACGCAGGACGACCCGAAGAAGGACATCGACGTCCTCGCGCCCGAGGCGGGCGAGATCTCCGAGATCGCGCTCGTGAAGGGGCAGCCCACTAGCGTCGGGACCGAGATCTACAAGATCACCCCGGCCCGGTATCACCTGCTCGCCACCGTCGAGCCCGTGCAGCTCTACCGGCTCGTGAACGCGCCGACCGAGGCATCCGTCACGATCACCGGAGGACCCGCGCCCTTCACCTGCACCGGAGTGCGAGTCGAAGTGAGCCCAGAGGGCACGGCGAGCGTGCGATGCGCGATCCCGACCGATCAGATCGTGTTCGCCGGACTCCCGGCCACGCTCGATCTCGCACTCGGGAAGGTCGATGACGCCCTCGTGATCCCGGTGACGGCGGTGCAGGGCGGAGCGGGCAGCGGCAACGTGTGGGTGGATGCCGGAGACGGCGCCGACCCCGAGGAGCGCGCCGTCACGCTCGGCGTCAACGACGGCACCATCGTCGAGGTGGTCTCGGGTCTCGATGAGGGGGAGTCGATCAGGCAGTTCGTCCCCGGCTTCGTCGCCCCCGTGCAGGAGAACTGCTACGAGGTCGCACCAGGGGTGGAGCAGTGCGACAGCGGGACGAACTGGTGACCCTCGTCAGGCTCGACGACGTCACCAAGAGCGTGACGCTCGCCGACGACTCGACGCTCGAGATCCTGCGCGGCATCAGCCTCGAGGTCGGGGCGGGCGATCACGTCTCGATCGTCGGGCGCTCCGGCTCGGGGAAGTCGACCCTCCTGAACATCCTCGGGATGCTGGACGCCCCGACCGCGGGAACGGTCGCCTTCGAGGGCACGGAGGTCCGGCGCATGCGGGCGGGAAGGCTCGACCGGCTGCGCGGGAACAACGTCGGCTTCGTGTTCCAGCAGTTCAACCTGCTCCCGGGGCGGACGGCGCTCGACAACGTGATGATGCCGCTCGGGCACGCACGCGGTCATCTGTTCTGGAACCGCCGCCGGATCGCGGCCGATATGCTCGAGCGCGTCGGACTCGGGCATCGCACCGGACAGATCGCCGACCGGCTCTCCGGCGGCGAACAGCAGCGGGTGGCGATCGCCAGGGCGCTGGTGCGCAGGCCCGTGCTGATCCTCGCGGACGAGCCCACCGGCGCGCTCGACATCGACACCGGGGCGTCCGTCATGGCGCTTCTCGACGAGGTCGCCACCGAGACGGATGCCGCGCTCGTGACGATCACGCACGATCTCCACGTCGCCGCACGCGCGCGGCGGCACTATCGACTCGATGCCGGACGCCTGGAGACGGCCGATCTCAGCCTCGCGTTCGAGGCGTCGACGCTCGCGGCGTCCGTGCCGTCGTCCGCCTCCGAACCGGAGGAGGCATCGTGACCGGCATCCTCGGTGCTCTGGCCGACGCCTGGGCGGAGATCAGGGTTCACAAGCTGCGGGTGCTGCTCAGCCTGATCGGCATCGCCGTCTCGGTCGCGGCGCTCACCGCGGTCTTCGCGTTCTCGGAATATCAGCGCCAGTATCAGACGGAGCAGTCGGACAGATCCGGTGGGCGCGCAGCGACCCTGGTCGTCAGCCAGATGAGCGAGGACGGCGCACCCGTCGACCTGGACGCCTTCGACGCACGCGTCGCCGGCGCCGCCGCGCGGTTCGACTTCAGTCACGCGGCGAGGGTCGTGCAGGGGCTCAGCGTGCCCGTGGCGCTGCCCGACGGCATCGTCGACGTGTACGCACGGCTGTACGACCCCGTGTACCCGCAGATCCACCGAGAGGAGCTGCTCGACGGGCGCTGGCTCGCCGACGCGGACGTCGAGGCCCTCGCGCCACCGGTGATCATCACGGAGGCGCTGTGGGAGAGGATCGGCAGGGTTCCCCTGGCACAGCATCCGACGCTGTCGCTCGCGGGTCCGGCCGGCGGCGCCTACCAGGTGGTCGGTGTCGTCCCGCGTCAGGGATACATGGACGACTCGCTGCGGGTGGACCTCCTCTTCGACTCCTACCGGGCGAGGGTCGACGCCCTCCCGGAAGGCGCCCAGGTGCAGTACGAGGTGTGGGTCTCGCAGAGCAGGGTCGACGAGATCGCGCCGGTGTTCGCGATGGATCTGCGGGCCGGTCTCCCCGAGGGTCAGACCATCACGGTGAGCCGTTCGGACTGGGCCGCGCAGCCGGGGAACGTGAACGCGATGGCGACGTTCGAGATGGTCGTCGGAGGCATCGCCGGGGTCATCCTCGCGCTCGGCGCCCTGAGCCTGATCAACATCCAGCTCGTCGCCATGCGGCAGCGCGTGCGTGAGATCGGGGTGCGCAGGGCGTTCGGGGCGACCTCGGGGCGGGTGTTCGTCTCGGTGCTGCTGGAGAGCCTGGTCGCCACGACGGTCGCCGGCGTGATCGGGATCGCGATCGTCGTGGCCGTCCTGCGATCGGACTGGGTGGTCACCTCGATGTTCTACGGGATCCAGGACATCCCGCCCTTCCCGATGCGCGCGGCCATGATCGGCCTGATCGCCTCGGTCGCGGTCGGCGCCGTGGCCGGATTCATCCCGGCGATCGTCGCGCTGCGGGTGAAGGTCATCGATGCGATCCGGTTCTGACGGGATGACAGAATAGGGGCATGCCCGAGCTCGAGTACCGCGTCGCCGATCTATCCCTGGCCGAAGCCGGCCGCCACCAGCTGCGGCTTGCAGAGAACGAGATGCCGGGGCTCATGGCCCTGCGCGCCGAGTTCGGTGCGGCGCAGCCGCTCAAGGGCGCGCGGATCGCGGGTTCCCTGCACATGACCGTGCAGACCGCCGTGCTGATCGAGACCCTGACCGCTCTCGGCGCCGAGGTCCGCTGGGCGAGCTGCAACATCTTCTCCACGCAGGACGAGGCCGCCGCTGCTGTCGTCGTCGGCCCGACCGGAACCGTCGACGCCCCGGCCGGTGTGCCGGTGTTCGCGTGGAAGGGCGAGACGCTCGACGAGTACTGGGCCTGCACGGAGCGGATCTTCGACTGGTCGGCATCCGGATTCGACGGACCGAACCTCATCCTCGACGACGGGGGAGACGCGACGCTCCTCGTGCACAAGGGCGTCGAGTTCGAGAAGGCCGGAGCCGTGCCCGCTGCGACGGATGCCGACTCGCACGAGTACACGATCATCCTCGACGTGCTCCGCGCCTCGCTCGCCGCGTCAACCGACCGATGGACGAAGATCGCCGCCGGACTCATCGGCGTGACGGAGGAGACGACGACCGGCGTCCACCGCCTGTACGAGCTCGCGGCCGCCGGCGATCTCCTGTTCCCGGCGATCAACGTCAACGATTCGGTGACCAAGAGCAAGTTCGACAACAAGTACGGCATCCGCCACTCGCTGCCCGACGGCCTGAACCGTGCGACCGATGTGCTGATGGGCGGCAAGGTCGCTTTCGTCTGCGGCTACGGCGACGTCGGCAAGGGCGCGGCGGAGGCCCTGCGCGGCCAGGGCGCCCGCGTGATCGTCAGCGAGGTCGACCCGATCTGCGCCCTGCAGGCCGCCATGGACGGCTTCCAGGTGGCGCGTCTCATCGACGTCGCGGGCGCCGTCGACATCGTCGTGACGGGCACGGGCAACCGCGATGTCGTCACGACCGAGCATCTGCTGGCGCTCAAGCACCTCGCGATCGTGGCCAACGTCGGTCACTTCGACAACGAGATCGACATGGCGGGTCTCGAGGCGCTCGACGGAGTCTCGAAGGTCGAGATCAAGCCGCAGGTGCACGAGTGGCGCCTCCCGAACGGACGCAGCGTGCTGGTGCTCAGCGAGGGCCGTCTGATGAACCTGGGCAACGCCACGGGGCACCCGTCCTTCGTGATGAGCGCCTCCTTCGCCAACCAGGTGCTGGCGCAGCTCGAGCTGTTCACGAACATCGAGGCGTATCCGACCGGCGTCTACACGCTGCCCAAGGCTCTCGACGAGAAGGTCGCCCGTCTGCACCTGGATGCTCTGGGCGTGCAGCTCACGCGACTCAGCGACGAGCAGGCCGCCTACATCGGCGTCCCCGTCGAGGGGCCGTACAAGCTGGAGCACTACCGCTACTGAGCGGGATGCTCAGACGCCGACGCGCCGACCGGTCAGCTTCTCGGCGCGCGCGCCGGCGTTCTCCAGCGCGCGGCGCTCGCGCTCGCGGCGCAGCACGGTGACGCCGACGAGGACGACCTCGGGCGGTGCAGCGGGGATCGGCGAGACGAACGGCGAGGCTTCGGCCAGCAGCTCCCCGGCGACGCGCTCGCGCGCGGACGGCGTGAGTCGCGGAGCGCTCACCAGGAACTGCGAGATGCGGCGGGCGAGTCGATCGGGGAGACGCGCGACGTCGGCGATCTGCGCCCAGCCCGCGAGCATCGGCGGAAGGACGGGCGCCAGGGGGACGAGCTTCGGGGTGCGCACGCGCTGACTGTACGTGCCGGCCACCATGTCGCCCAGGCGCTGCGACCGAGCGCTGAACGCGCCGGCGAGGACGGCGACGCCGCCGAGGGTCATGTAGATCTCCAGCACGCCGAGCAGCGCGCGGATGAAGGCGTGGCGGAATCCGGTCGCTCCGCCGTCGAGGCGCACGATGCGCCCTCCGACGGCGAGCTTCCCGAGGCTGCGTCCCTTCAGGACGACCTCCATCGTGATCGGCAGCACCGCGAAGCTCACGATGATCGCCATGATCGAGGCGATCGTGTCGGTCGCCTCGTCGAGCACGCCGATGCCGAGCAGCCACAGCCGCAGGAAGATCCACATCACGTACACCGCGACGCTGACGAGGATGTCGATGACGGCTCCGGCCGCCCGCAGCACGAAGCCGATCGGCTGCACATCGATCGCCACGGCTTCGCCGGAGAGCATCTCGTCTGACGTATCGAACGGCACGGACATGAGTACAGTAAATCAGGTGGATGCCGATGCGCTGACCGATGCACGCCGCGCCGAGTGGGAACGACTCGACGACCTGAGCCGTGCGCGGCTGGACGGCGCCGGCGTCGACGAGCTCATCGTGCGCTACCGGGCGGCATCCGCGGATCTCGCCGATCTCAAGACCTCGGTCGGAGAGTCCCCGCAGGGCGCGTACCTGTCGACGATCCTGATCAGGGCGCGGCTGCGGCTGACCGGAGCGTCCGACAACGTCCTGACCCTCGCCGCCCGCTTCTTCTCCAGGCAGCTTCCCGCGGCGCTGTACCGGCTGCGCTGGACGACGCTCGTGATCGCCCTGTCGTTCATCGCGATCGCCGTCGGCACCGCCGTGTGGATCTCCAGCGACCCGGCCCTGATCGCGACGCTCGGCACTCCGGCTGACCTGAAGCAGTACGCGGATGAGAGCTTCACCGGGTACTACACCGAGAATCCTGCTGCCGTGTTCATGGGCATGGTGTGGTGGAACAACTTCTGGATCGCCCTGCAGTGCGTCCTGTTCGGTATCACGGGGATCTGGCCGGTCTACGCGATGGTCCAGAATGCGATGGGCCTCGGCGTCTCCGGCGCGGTCATGGCCGCGCATGACCAGGTCGACGTCATGATCCTCTACATCCTGCCGCACGGGATGCTGGAGATGACGAGCATCTTCGTGGCCGGCGCGGGCGGGCTGCACCTGTTCTGGGCGTGGGTCGCGCCGGGCCATCGGACCAGGGGGGAGTCCCTCGCCGCCGAGGGACGGTCTCTCGCGACCGTCGCGATAGGCCTGATCTTCGCGCTGTTCCTCGCCGGTCTGATCGAGGGTTTCGTCACGGGATGGTCGCTGCCCTGGCCGGTCAAGATCGGCATCGGCGCCGCGGCGCTCGCCGTGTTCCTCATCTACATGCTCGTCATCGGAGGTCGCGCCTACCGTCGAGGCGAGACCGGAGACCTCGTGGAGTACGAGGCCGGCACTCCGCGGCTCGTCGCCGGCTGAGTCGACTCCTGCGCGCCGGGCGAAGGCCCCGACGTGCGAGGGATCGACGCGCGGCCGCGCGGCTCAGAGCCGTCCGGCGGCCTTCAGTTCGAGGTAGCGGTCGGCGATGCGCGGGGGGAGCGTCTCGGGATCTGAGGCGATCGCCTCGCCTCCGGCGCGTCGGATCGCGTCGGCCACGTTCTCGGCGTCGCGCATGGTGCGCTCGGCCGCTGCGGCGAGGTAGACATCCTCGCGCGAGTCGCGCCTCCTGGCGAGGTCCGAGATGCCGTCATCCGTCACCGAGCCGACGAGGATCGAGGTCGCCCGCGACGCATCGGGGAAGGCGCCGAGGAAGCCTCGGGCAGACTCCGCGGCATCCTGTGCGGTGAGTACGACGATCAGCGAGGGGCGCGTGGTGAGCGTGCGGACGGCGGCGAAGGCGCTCGGCCAGTCGGTGTCGACGAGACGCGCGTGCACGGGGGCCATCGCGTCGGTCAGCGCCGGGAGCAGCGCGGCGCCGTCGACGCCCGTTACCCTCGCGCGCACGACGCGGTCGTACATGAGCAGGTGCACGTGGTCTCCGGCGCGCGTCGCCAGGGCGGCGAGCAGAAGCGCGGCCTCGAGGGCCGCATCCACCCTGGTGCCGTCGCCGACGCGTGCGGCGGCCGTGCGGCCGGTGTCGATGATGATGACGACGTGACGATCGCGCTCGGGGCGCCACGTCCGCAGCATCGTCGTGCCCGCGCGTGCGGTCGCCCTCCAGTCGATCGAGCGCACGTCGTCGCCGCGGACGTACTCGCGCAGCGAGTCGAACTCGGTGCCCTGCCCTCGGACCTGGATGCTCGTGTTGCCGTCGAGCTCCCGCAGTCGTGCGAGCCGCGAGGGCAGATGCTTGCGGGAGGAGAACGCGGGCAGCACGCGGATCGCACCGCGAACTCGGTGCTTCGACTGCCGGCCTGCGAGGCCGAGGGGGCCGCGCGAGCGGATCACCACGAACTCGCTGACGAGCTCGCCGCGCCGGCGGGGGAGCAGGGGGATGTCCGCGCGGCGGCGTTCGCCCGCAGGGATGTTCAGGCGCTGCCGCTCCGGCCCGGCGCCGGCGGTCGGCTGCCAGGCGTCGCGGATGAGGGCGTGCAGCGTGCGCGAGCCGAGATTGTGCACCGCGACGCTCACCGGGACCTGTTCGCCCAGTCGTGCTCGCGCGGGCACCCGGCGCGTCACCACGGCTCTTGCGGGGCTCGCCGCCGTGAGCACGTCGACCGCGACGAGAACCGCGCACAGTCCCGCCCAGATGCCCAGCGCGGCGTACCCCGAGTAGCCCGCGAGTCCGGCGAGGACCAGCGGGATGATGCCGATGCCGAGAGCGACGGCGAGGCGACCGGTGACGAACACCTAGATCGGCACCCTGGTCTGCTGGACGACGGAGGTGAGCACGGCATCCGCCGAGACGCCTTCCATCTGCGCGTCCGGGCGCAGCTGGAGCCTGTGCCGCCAGACCGGCACCAGCATGGTCTGGATGTGGTCGGGGGTGACCGCGGTGGAGGAGTTCAGCCAGGCCCACGCCTTCGCCGCCGCGAGCAGGCCGGTGGATGCACGAGGGCTCGCACCGAGCTCGACCGACGGGGACTGCCTGGTCGCCCTGGCGAGGTCGACCACGTAGCCGAGCACGTCGTCCGTGACCTCGACGAGGGCGGCCGCGGCCTGCGCGGCGCGGATCTCGTCGGCCGTCACGACGGACTCGACGCCGGTGAGCTCACGCGGCGAGAACCCCGAGGCGTGCCTGCGGAGGACGGAGACCTCCGCGTCGCGCTCCGGCATGCCCACCACGAGCTTCATGAGGAAGCGGTCGAGCTGTGCCTCGGGCAGCGAGTACGTGCCCTCGTGCTCGATCGGGTTCTGCGTCGCGGCGACGAGGAACGGGTCGGGCAGGGCGCGGCTGACGCCGTCTGCGGACACCTGGCGCTCCTCCATGGCCTCCAGGAGCGCCGCCTGCGTCTTGGGCGGAGTGCGGTTGATCTCGTCCGCGAGGAGGATGTTGGTGAACACCGGGCCCGCGCGGAAGTCGAACTCGCCGGTGCGGGCGTCGTAGACGAGGGAGCCGGTGACATCGCCGGGCATCAGGTCGGGGGTGAACTGCACGCGCTTCGTGTCTAGGCCGAGGGCCCGTGCGAACGATCGCACGACCAGGGTCTTCGCCACGCCGGGCACGCCCTCCAGGAGCACGTGCCCGCGGGCCAGCAGTGAGACGAGCAGGCCCGTGACCGTGCCGGCCTGGCCGACGACGGCCTTGTCCACTTCCGCGCGCACGCGATGCATCGCCTGCCGCAGCTCGGCGTCGTTGAAGTTCTCAGCGGTCACGTGTCGTCCTCGGCTTCCGTCGGTGTGGAGAGGGTCATTCCGGCGTGCGCGGGCTACGGGTCGAGTCGTCGACCGAGGTCTCCAACTCGTCGAGCTGACGCGCGAACAGGATCAGCGATGGGTCGTCTGCGGGCGGCGGTCCCGCCAGCAGGGTCTGCAGCGTGCCCCGGGGGATGCGCAGCCGGTCGGATGCGGCGTCCGCGATCTCGTCGGGGGTCGCGGTCACGGCGAGGCCGAGCCGTCGGGCGAGCCGACGTCGGCTTCCGTCGCGCAGCGCCTCGGCGGCGTGTGCGGAATCGGCCGCTTTGGCGGTCAGCCGCGCGCGGCCCTGCATGGTCTCGGATGCCCGCACCGTCACGGGAAGGGTCTCCGCCACCAGCGGGCCGAAACGTTGGCCCCGCCACCAGGCGGCGGCGGCGCCGGCGAGGAAGAGGAGCAGGATCGCCGGTGTCACCCAGCCGGGGGTCAGGGATCCGAGGGTGTCGGGCGACTCGCCCTGGATGTCGGAGTCCTCGAAGGAGGGCACGTACCAGACGACCTTCTCGCTCTGGCCGAGCAGGGCGAGCCCGAGCGCCGCGTTGCCGTCCTCGGCGAGGTACGCGTTGCTGAAGAGGCGTCCGGCCTCGACGACGGTCCGACGGATGCCGTCGTCATCGTCGACCAGCACGGCGGCGGCATCCGCGTCGCCGAAGCACCCCTCGACGCCGTCCGCGGGGGCGAACATCCGGTCGGGGCGGATGTCGCCGACCTTCGCGAACTCGGGAACGGTGCAGTCCGCAGATACCGGGGTGGAGGGGCCATTCGCGCTCGTGCCGATCCCCAGCACGCTGAGCAGGTGCGAGCTCGTCGAGAGGAAGACGACCCGGTCGGCCGGCTCGATCAAGCGCTCCAGCCCCTCGTCGGTGAGGGTGTAGGGGTTGGACATGACGAGAGTCGTGTTCTCGTCGAGTGCGGCGCGGGCGTCGTCGCGGGAGCGGGCGACGGTGACCTCGACCCCCTGGTCGCGGAGGAGTTCAGCCAGCGCCATCGCTCCGGAGTCGCCGACGCCCTGCGGGTCGAGGGATCCGCGTGACGACGGCATGGACACGCCCACCTGGATCGCGACGAACGCCCCGAGGATCACGAGGATCGCGACGATGGCCCAACCGCCCAGCGTGCGAAGACGGCGCCGACGTGGTGGGCGTTCCGCGGTGGACGCCGCAGACGCCGTCGCGGTGTCCTCTGCGACGAGGGTCATGCGGTCACCGCCTCGGGGTGCAGCGCGCAGAGCCGATCATCCACCGCGGCGAGCTGGGCGTAGCTGTCTGCCGTCGCCGGATGCCGCAGGTAGCGGACATCGTCGAAGGAGCCGGCGGCTGTCCGCACGGCGGAGGACTCGGACGCGAACACCGTTCCGACCTCGCGCGCGATCGATTGGGCCGTCGCCCCGGGGGCGGGGTCGATCAGGTCGCGTTCGAGGAGGCCGCGGGCGAGCGCCCGGAACCGGAGGACCGTGGCGTCGTCCCATTCGCCGTCGCGTGCGCTGCGCTCGGCGTCGGCCCGCAACTGCGCAGCGGTGCGGTCGTCGTCCGCTCCGAGCAGTCCGCCCAGGGCTCGCCGCACCGCTCGGGGGCGCTGCGGACGGCCCCAGATGATCAGCGCGGCGACGAGCGCGCCGAAGATCACGACGCTCACGACGATGAGGGCGCTCGGCCCGATGGCGTTCGAGTTGTCGGAGGAGAACAGGTCGGCGAGGAAGCGGCCGATGTCGCGCGCCATGAGATCGAACCACGTCGGCTTCGCATCCGCGTAGCGAGGGTTCGAGAGCTCCTGCTCGGCCCACTGTCGCGCGTCATCCCCATCGGGGACGACGACGTCGTCGAACGGACGGATCATGCCGCCCCGTCGGAACCGGGAGCAGCCCACCCGGTCTCCGGGGCGCGGTCGGACGGAGCGGCTCCCTGTGCGGGCGCGGCGGGCGGCTGCGGCGCCGCGGGCGTCGGATACGCAGGTGGCTGCGACGTCGGAGCAGGTGGCTGCGGTGCGTATGCCGGCGGCTGCGGCGCATAGGGTTGCTGCGGAGCGTAGGCAGGTGGCTGCTGCGGTGCGTATGCGGGCGGCTGCGGGGTCGCCGCGCCGGTCTGCGGGTACGGCTGCGCCGGGGCGTACTGCTGCGGAGCCGGGTATCCCTGACCCGGGTACGGAGCGGTGGGGTTGCTCTGCACGGGATACTGCGCTGCGTACCCCTGTGCGGGGTACCCCTGACTCGCGGCATAGGTGGCCTGCGCCACCGCCCATTCCGGCGGCTGCACGGGCGGGGGAGCGTCGGTGACGGCACGCGCGGGGTCGACGACGAAGGGATCGCCGAGCTGATCCTCTGTCCAGCCGAGGTCGCGCCTCTCGACATGGGCGATCAGCGTCTGATCGAGGCCTTCGTAGCGCATCCGACTGTCGACGTAGACGAGCGTGCCCGCCGTGCTCTGCACGACCAGGGTGATCGCCTGGAGGATCAGGAGGAGGATCTGCGGCACCAGCAGAGCCAGCACGAAGCCGAACACGGCGCCGGGGTCGGCCGAGCTGCCCGTGGGCATGATGACTCCGCCCAGAAGGCCGGAGAACAGGGAGACGGGGATGCTCACCACCTGGGTGGCCACACCCATGATGATGCCGATGAGGATCGTCACGCCCCACGCGACCCAGAAGCGCCCGCGCGTGAGTCGCCAGGAGCGCACGAGGGCGCCACGCAGGGTCGCGCGCTCGAGCACGAGCACGGACGGCACCAGCAGGAGCTTGGTGCTCAGCCAGACCGAGAGCGGGATCATCGCGAGGATCAGGATGATGACGACCGCCACGATGATGCCGATCTGGTCGGTCCCGTTGCCGCCCACGGCGACGATGATCCCGGCGATCACGGCGAACACGACGGCGATGACGCCGAAGACGGCGAGCACGGCCAGCATCGAGAAGCCGGCGAGACGCCAGAAGGACGGCGCCATTCTGCGCCACAGCGTGCCCAGCGACGCCTTCACGCCGACCGCGCCGTATCCGACCTCGGCCGCGACGACGCCCTGCATCATCGCGGTGAAGGCCACCGAGGCCAGCCCGACGGCGATGCCGGCGACGAGATTCATGGCGATGGTCCCCGCGAAGATCGACTCGAAGTCGGGGGACGAGATCGACACGGACTGCAGGCGCGCGAACGTGGTGAAGAACACGTAGCCCATCACGACGGAGCTCAGCACGACGACGAACAGCTGCACGACGACTCCGAAGCCGAACAGCACCTTCGGATTGTGGCGCAGTGCCGAGAACGATCGCCCCAGCAGCATCCCGAACGTCAGCGGATGCAGGGGGATGAGCCCCTTCTTCGGGGCAGGGGTCCAGGTCTGGCCACTCACAGCACTCCCTCCGTCGTGCGCTCCCATCGTGTCACAACACGTCCAAGATGCGCAGACACCGGATCGGTGGTACCGAGTGCCATAAGGTAACTGTTATGACCTCACGCATTCTTGTGGTCGACGACGACACCGCGCTCGCAGAGATGATCGGCATCGTGCTGCGCACCGAGGGCTTCGAGCCGGTGTTCTGCGCCGACGGTGCGCGGGCGGTCGAGGAATGGCGCACCCAGCGCCCCGATCTCGTGCTGCTCGACCTCATGCTCCCGGGTATGGACGGGATCGAGATCTGCACCCGTATCCGTGCGGAATCCGGCGTGCCGGTGATCATGCTCACCGCTCGCAGCGACACCGCCGACGTGGTCCGCGGACTGGAGGTCGGCGCAGACGACTACATCGTCAAGCCCTTCAATCCGAAGGAGCTCGTCGCGCGCATCCGCACGAGGCTCCGTCCGGCCCCGCAGCAGACCAGTGAGCAGTTGCGCGTCGGCGACCTCACCGTCGACGTCGACGCGCACGAGGTGCGCAGAGGAACGGCTCCGATCGCCCTCACTCCGCTGGAGTTCCAGCTCCTGGTCGCTCTCGCCTCCAAGCCGCAGCAGGTCTTCTCGCGCGAGATGCTCCTGGAGCAGGTGTGGGGCTACCACTACAAGGCAGACACCCGTCTGGTGAACGTGCACGTGCAGCGACTGCGCGCGAAGGTCGAGGTCGACCCGGACAACCCCAAGATCGTCATGACGGTGCGTGGCGTCGGCTACCGCGCCGGGAGCGTCGGCTAGGCGCATCATGGCCGCGACGACAGCGACCACCACGGCGGTCGCTGTCCTTCGCGACTGGCGCGGCTGGCCGTCCTCCCTGAGCCTGCTCTGGCGGCGCTCACTGAGGTTCCGGACCCTGACCGTCACTCTTCTGCTGACGTCGCTGGCTATCCTCGTCACCTGCGTCACGATGGCGCTCGTCATCCAGGGGGATCTCTTCGACTCGCGGAAGAACGAGGTGCTGGAGGACGCGCGCAGGGCGGTCGATCAGGCCCAGGCCGTGCTCGACTCCGCGGCGATCAGCGACGACCCCGCTGCGCTGTCCGAGCTGTGGGACAGCGTGCAGAGAGACCTCGCACGCAACTCGACCGCGGAGGGGATCGCGGGCATCCGGATCAACGCGAAGGCCGGGACGGACACGGCCGCCGTGCGCCTGAACGGGTTCACGGCGGGACTGAGCGAGAACCTCATCACGCAGGCGCTGCGCTTCCGCGTCGTCGAGTTCGACGACAGGCAGACCTGGCAGTCCGTCGCACTGACGGTGTCGGGCAGGGAGGTGCCGGGGATCATCGTCGGCCAGCAGATCAAGGTGCCTCAGGCCGGTCCGTTCCAGATGTACTTCTCCTACGATCTCTCCGACGCCGATCAGACGCTGTCCTTCGTGCAGCGGACGCTGTGGATCGCCGGGATCGGCCTCGTCGCGATCGTCGCCGTGATCTCCTTCGTCGTGCTCAGGACCGTGTCGACGCCGATCGTCGAGGCCGCGGAGACGAGTGCCCGGCTCGCCTCCGGTGATCTCGGCGTCCGCCTCGAGGTGCGAGGCGAAGACGAACTGGCGACGCTCGGCCGCTCGTTCAACGCCATGGCGGACAGCATCGAGGCGCAGATCAAGGAGCTCGGTGAGCTCTCGCTCGTGCAGCAGCGGTTCGTGTCCGACGTGTCGCATGAGTTGAGGACGCCGTTGACCACGATCCGCCTCGCGGCGGACATGCTCAACGACCAGCGTGACGAGTTCGACCCCGTGATGTCGCGGACGACGGAGCTGCTGCACACCCAGGTGCAGCGGTTCGAGACCCTGCTCTCCGACCTGCTCGAGATCAGCCGCTACGATGCGGGCTCCGTGCAGCTCGAACTCGAGGCGACGAGTCTCGCGCACCTCGCCGAGGACATGATCGATCAGATGCGACCGCTCGCAGAGGGGCACGACACCGAACTGCGTCTCGTCGCCCCCGGCGGATACTCTCCCGTGGACATGGATCCGCGCAGGGTGCGGCGCGTGCTGCGCAACCTCATCGGGAACGCGATCGAGCACGGCGAAGGACGCCCCGTGGTCATCACGGTGGACAGCAATCAGCACGCCGTCGCCGTCGGGGTCAGGGATTCCGGCCTCGGGATGGAAGCGGACGACGCAGAACGCGTGTTCGACCGGTTCTGGCGGGCCGACCCCTCGCGCCAGCGCACGATCGGCGGGACGGGTCTCGGCCTGTCGATCGCGCTGGGCGACGCGATGCTGCACGGCGGCACCCTCGCGGTGTGGTCGGAGATCGGTGTGGGCACCAATTTCGTCCTCACGCTGCCCCGTCATCAGGGAGTGATCGACGGGCCGTCCCCGGTGCCGCTGGAACCGCAGGAGCCCCTGGCCGAGCTTACCGATGCGACCCAGCCGATCGAGCTCGCCGACCTGCCCCCGCATCTGTTCGACGAGGGGAGCCTCTGATGGCGCGGCGCACGTCACGCATCCTGCGCACGATCGTCGCTGCGGCGGCGGCCGTCCTCCTGCTCTCGTCGTGCACCGGCCTGCCGACCAGCGGAGACCCGAAGCAGGGACTCGCGCTCGGGGAGTCGTCCGAGGTCCCCGAGATCCTCCTGCTCGCGTCGGATCCGCTTCCCGGGGCGAGTCCGAGGAAGATCGTCGACGACTTCCTCGAGGCCGCGGTGACGCCGACCGACGTCTGGGCCGTGGCGAGGAAGTTCCTCACGCCTGAACTCGCGGCGACCTGGCGCCCCAGTGAGGGCGTCTCCATCGACGAGAGCTCGTCCTCGCGGACGTTCGTCTCCGATGCGGAGGACGTCTCCGACGCGAAGAACGGCGACACCGTGGAGATCCAGGTCGGGATCGACATGGTCGCGAGCGTGGACGGAACGGGCGCGTACTCGGCGGCCACGGGTACCTCCTCCCTCACCTTCTCCGTCGTCAAGACCGAGGGCGAATGGCGCATCTCGAAGGCCCCGAACGGCATCGTCATCGACCAGTCGCGCTTCCCGCAGGTGTTCGGCGACTATCCGCTGCAGTACTTCGACGAGGGCTGGTCGCGGCTGGTCCCCGACGTCCGCTGGCTTCCTCGACGCGAGAGCATCGCGACGGCGGTCACGCAGACCCTGATCGAGGGCGCACCCAGCCCGTGGCTGGAGCCGGCGGTCCAGAGCGCGTTCCCGTCCGATGTCAAGCTCGCCCGCGATGCCGTGTTCATCGACGCCGAATTGGTCGCGGACGTCGCATTGAACCGGGACGCGCAGGGACTCGACCCGACGACGCTCTCGCGCATGCGCACGCAGCTCCAGGCGACGCTCAAAGCGGCGGGCATCCACGTCAGTCAGGTGCGGTTCACCATCGACGGACGCACCCTCAACGCCGGAGTGGTGAAGGTCGTCGAAGAGCCTGCGGATGTGGGGAGCATCGTGCTGAAGGACGGCGCGTTCGGGACCATCGTCGGCACCGAGATCACCCCGCTCGCCGGGATCAGCGGGGCGGTCCTCGGCCTCCCGCTGCCCGCGACGGCGATCGACGTGTCCGTGGACGAGTCCCACGCGGCCATCCGGCTCGCAGACGGAAAGGTGTTCCTCGCAGGAGGTGGCAGTCTCGACGAGCTCGACGCGAGGCCGGGGCTGATCGCGCCGTCTCTCGACCCCTATGGTTACACGTGGTCCGTGCCGGCGAACGCGCCGGGACAGCTGTTCGCGGTGGGCGACGACGTCGTGCGTCATGATGTCGCCGATGCCTGGCCGGGCGCGTCCGAGGTGTCGGCGATCCGGGTCTCCTCCGATGGGGCTCGCGTGGCCGCGATCGTGGTGGTCGGCGGGGAGCGGTGGGTCGTCGTCTCCGCGGTGGTGCGGGACGGCAACGGCATGCCGACGAGTCTCGGCGACGCCCTGCAGGTCGCTCGGCTCGACGGACCCGCGAACGACGTGGTGTGGCTCGGTTCCGATCGCCTCGGCATCCTGACGGAAGCGGATGGGCCCAAGATCCTGACGCAGATCGTCGGGGGCCCGGGGACCATCGAGACCGCGCCGGCCGGCGCCGTGTCGATCGCAGGGGCGAAGGGCTCATCGGGCATGCGGGTGCTCGCCTCGAGCGGCTCGCTCTTCGCGCGCAGCGGGTCCGCCTGGCGGGAGTCGACCACGGGCATCCTGCTGCTCGCAACGCGCGCAGGGCGCTGAGAGACTTCTCCTCCCCAGAGTGAAGCGGGATGCAGAGTCTCCACCGATCTCGGTGACCACGACCGCTCTCAGGTCGTCTCCGTGCCGAAGGACGGCAGGATCGATGGATGCATCCTCCACGCTGGCGCGCGATCGGCGCCGAGATCGGGGCGTTCCTGCTCGCCGCCTCGTGCGCCGGCTGCGATCTGCCGGGCGTCTTCCTCTGCGAGGGATGCCGCGAAGCGCTGACGCCCGCTCCGCACGAGCTCCGGACCCCGGCCGGGCTCCGAGTGCGCGCGGCGTTGCCGTTCGAGGGGGTGGCGGCGCGCTGCATTCGCAGCCTGAAGGGAGAGGGCGCAACGGTGCTCGCGCGCCCACTCGGCATCGCGCTGTCGGGCGCTCTCCTCGATGAGCTCGACGAGGGCATCCGTGCGTCGCCGATCCCGACCTCACGCGCGGCCTTCCGCCGTCGGGGGTACCGGGTGCCCGACATGCTCCTCGCGCGTGCCGGTGTCGCTCCGTGGCGCCTGCTGAGGCACGCCGGTGCACGCGCCGACCAGCGCGGGCTGGGGAGGGCGGAGCGCGCGCAGAACGTGCGGGGGAGCATGCGCGCTCGGCGGCGGGGTGAGGGCGCACGCGTCGTGCTGGTCGACGACGTCGTCACGACGGGGGCGACGTTCGACGAGGCCGCGAGAGTGCTCGGTCAGGCTGGGTTCGAGGTCGTCGCGGCCGTGGCGCTCGCGGCGACGGCGCGTCACAGCGGGCTCAGAGGAGACGCACCGACGACACGGAGCAATTGAGTGGTGACAACGGCCGACGAGCGGACTACGGTTGGGCAGAACAAGGCGACCACGGTCCGCCCTTGGCCGGGTGGACCGGGACAAGGAGGCAGCAATGGAAACAAGCATCGTTGGCGTCGGAGTGGGTATCACCGATCGCTTCCGAACCGTTGTCGAAGAGAAGATCGCCAGGATCCAGATGCTCGCGTCCCGAGCGCAGCGGCTGGACGTGAAGGTCACCCACCGTGTGTATCGGAACGGGCACGTACCTGACGAGACCGTCGAGCTGACGCTGGTCGGCAAGGGACCAGTGGTCCGTGCCGAGGCCACGGACGGCGACAAGTTCGTCGCCCTCGACCTCGCGGTCGACAAGATGTCCGAGCAGCTGCGTCGGGCGAAGGAGAAGAGGGTCGACGGGCGCCAGCACCCACGAGGCGCGCACTTCGAGAAGGGCAGCGGAGCCCTGGAGGGAATCGACGTGCAGCCGGCATCCGTCGACGTCCTGCACGCCGTCGCCACCGGGAGCGTCCCGGTGCAGAGCGAGGAAGAAGACGTCTACTCGCCCGTCGTCATCCGCACCAAGAGCTTCGACGCCGAATGGATGACGGTGGAGGAGGCGGTCGACCGCATGGAGCTGGTCGGACACGACTTCTTCCTGTTCGTCGATGTGCGCACCGACCACCCGAGCGTCGTGTATCGCCGCAAGGGATGGGACTACGGCGTCATCGCGCTGAGCACCCAGGCGCCGCCGTCCGAGGCACTCGCCTCCTGAGAGGAATGCGAAAGGCCCGGTCCCTCCACAGGGGCCGGGCCTTTCGGCGTGAGAAGACGCGTCGCCGTGTCAGTCGAAGATCCCGTCGAGGATGCTGCCGATCACGAGTCCACCGAGGATGCCGGAGGCGATGTCGCCGCCCCCGCCCCGACTGCCGCCGCGGGGTCCACCGCCCCATCCGCCGCCGCCCCAGCCCTGATCCTGCGGGCGGGAGGAGTCGATGTCGCGCTGAGCGAGCTGCAGCGCCTCTGACGCCAGGTGGGCCACGCGGCGGGCGCCGGTGAGCGCCTCCTCGCGCGTCTCTTCGGCGGGAAGCAGGTCGGAGAGATCGACGCGCAGACGCTCGGCTTCGGCGAGCCGTGTGCGTGCGTCCGCGCCGATCCAGCCGCGGTGTCCGGAGATGAGACCGCGGGCGACGCCGAGCTGACGATCGGCGTCATCGATGGCGTGCTGCACCTGCTGGATGCTGGGGAGCGGGTTCTCGGCGCGGTACCGTGCCTTGGCGATGGCCTCGTCGAGCGCCGTGTTGGCGGCGCGGAGCTGGGAGAGCTCGCCGAACGGGTCGCCGGGGGTGCCGGCGGGGGTGAGCGCGTCCAGGGCCCTCTGAAGCGCGGTGACGGCGGAGGCCACCGCGGGGACCTGAGGGGCCGTACGCGCTGCGATGAGGTCGGAGCGGGAATCGGCGACGACCTCGGCCAGCGTCGACTCGGCGCGAAGGGCCTCGATCTCGAAGTCCTCGACCGCGTCGAGCAGTGCGGACGCGCGCCGCGTGGCCTCGGTCGCCGTCTCCAGCGCGAGGTTGGCCTCTTCGTTCTGCTTCGACGCGCGGCGTCGCTCCGACACATCGGCGCCGTGAGTGGCGAACGCGATGAGCTGCTCCGCCTCGGCCGCGCTCGCGGTGATCTGGTTCATCGCCGAATCGGCGTATCGGGAGTTCAGGCGCTTGACCGTGTCGTTCGTCTGCGGGATGCGGGCGCTGAGGGCGGCGGCATCCGCGCGCACCTGCGCGATCACCTCGGGAGCTCGCCGCACCTTGGCGATCGACTCCGCCAGCACGGACGTCTTCTCGTCGAGGAGATCCTGAGCCCAGTCGCACAGCTGTGCGATGCGCGCGTTGCGTGTGCGCAGCTCCTCTGGCGTGTCCGGGATCTCGTCGTGGTTGAGCTGGTGCAGCTGGAACGCCTCGCGCAGGTGGGTGCGCACGGCTGTCAGCGCTGCCTTGAGGTCGGCGGTCAGCGACTCGCCGAGCTCTGCCTCCGCGAACGACAGCTCATCGGAGGTCGAACGGATCCGCTCGTCTGTCGCGACCAGTGCCTGTTCCGCCCGCCGTGCGAGATCGGCGTCCTGAGCCGCCAGCTCTTCCTGCTCGCGCTTGCGTCTGCCCCAAATTCCAGCCATGATCCGATCCTAGTAATCCGTGCGAATGCGCAGGCTGTGCATCCGCCTGAGAGCGCGCCGGTTCGCTCACAGCGTGTGTCAGGCGATCGAGGTTCGCCGGATCAGCTCTGGTCTGCGGGGAGGCACGAGCCAGCTCACCAGCGCGATGCCCACCGGCAGAGCGAGCACGAAGAGCGCGAGCACGGTCCAGGGCGCATCAGCCAGGAGAAGGTCGCCGCGCGACTGGATGGCGAACCCGATCGGCGGGAGCACCCCGGCCGCCGCTCCGGCGATCGTGCCGAACCCGGCGATGATCAGGCCCTGCCAGAATCCGATGCGGCGGCGCAGGCCCGCCGTCCCTCCCACAGCGGAGAGCGTGGCGTCATCGGGCCGGCGTTCGACCCGCGCGAGGCTGAGCGCCACCGCGCTGGCGCCGAGGACCAGCGTCGCGACGGCGGCGATGATCGGCGCCATCCACATCGCATCGTCGGGGGGACCCTGCTCCCATGCGGCGGTGAGCGCCCAGGAGGAGGTGCTGAGCGTGTCCGCCTCCGACATGATGCGGTCGCGGGTCTCGGCCGACGGCGGCGAGTCGAAGGACGCGACGAGAGATCGCGGCTGCCAGGCGATGCCGAGCGACGCCGCGGTGTCGGGTGTGATCGCGATCAGGGTCGGCTGAAGGGGGAGCGGCACCGAGATCGCCGGGATCGTCTTCTGCCAGACAGGGGCGTGATCGATGGATTCCGCGGAGATCCAGATGTTGTCCGGCATCCCTCCCTCATACGCCTGCGCGCCCGTCCACGCGGCGAGTTCGACGGACCCGTCGGTGACGAAGCGCGGATCGGCGGAGAGCGCGGCGCCGTCGCGGTAGTCCCGCAGCTGCTGCGGGGTCAGTCGGACACCGAGAGCCGTCTCGATCTCCTCCGGCGCGATCACCGAGAGCGGGTTCGACGGATCCTGTCCGCGAGACGTGTAGGAGTCCTGCTCCGTGGGGTCGATGAGATGCTCGTCGGGCAGCAGGGCGATCGCCGAGACGACGTCGTCGGGTACGTCGTCGGCTGACGGGTAGATCCAGACGGGCACCTGGGCGCCGATGGTCGCGATTCCGGTGGCGCTCGCCGCGTGCGCGAGCTCTCTGGCCGCCGTCTCGGCATCGGCGGCCTGCTCCGTGGTGAGCGCGAAGGGACCGGCCGTATCCGAAGGCTGGAAGGCGACGGACATGCTCCCGACGGGCGCCTGGTAGAACCAGTTCCGCGCGGACTGCGCGTTCTGCATCGAGTACGCGCCGAGCGCGAAGACGCCGATGAAGACGGTCGCGGCGATGGCAGCGAACGCCGGAACGGTGCGCGAGGCGTTCGTCGAGGCGTCCCGCGCGGCGAGACGGGCGGCCAGCCCGATCCGGGACATGGCGCGCGCGGTGATCCAGAGCAGCCAGCGCCCGGAGAGCAGGA
Organism: Microbacterium sp. NPDC012755; assembly: GCF_042901325.1. Classification (NCBI taxonomy): domain Bacteria; kingdom Bacillati; phylum Actinomycetota; class Actinomycetes; order Micrococcales; family Microbacteriaceae; genus Microbacterium; species Microbacterium sp. NPDC012755. The sequence goes on from NZ_JBIBCT010000001.1 coordinate 2,599,974, forward strand.
TGCCGATCTGCGCGACGATCGGGCCGACCACGATGCCGACCGGCGGGATCGTGCGCAGCGGCGAGTCCCACGGGAGAGCCGAGGAGGTCACCGCGACGACCGCGAGTGCCGAGCCGATCGTGACGGCGACGCCGAGGAGCATGAGCGCGGACCCGAGCACCGGTCGGGATGCTCGGGGCGTCTGAGGGCGGCGAGAGCCGCGCAGCGCGCCCAGGACGTCGGAGCGCGCCACGGTGTGCGCAGGAGTCGCGGCAGACACCGTTCCCACGATGACGGCGAACACGAGGATCGCGAGGAGGAACTCCCAGGGGAGGTGGAACCCGGGGAACGCGGTCGCGGATCCGTCGTCGAGCATCCCCAGGATCAGGGCGGCGGCGCCGACGCCGATGACCGCCCCGACGACGCCCCCGATCGACCCGAGCGTCGTGCCCTGCAGGAGCACGATCCTGCGCAGGTCGCCCGACGAGGCGCCGACGCTCGCCGCGACCGCGAGTGCATGCTGCTGGCGCCGGGCGGACACGGCGAACGCTGCGCCCGCGAGCATGACCACCACGTAGGCGGCGAACACCCCGGCGGCGGAGAGGATGATGAGCATCGAGTACCGCGCAGACCAGTACTCGTCGTAGGGGAGCTCCGCGTCCGTGCCGCGGAGGTCGGGCGGGTCCAGAACCACCGCGCGGGAGAAGGCGACGATCCCCTGCTCGTTCAAGGACGTGACGTCGCTCCAGCCCAGTTCGTGCTCGGGGAGGTACCAGCGCTTCTCTCCGGCGAGAGCGTCGGACGATGGTAGGAAGAGAGCGGGGACATCGTCTGCGAGAGGAGCGGCGCTCATCGTCCCGACGACCGTGAACCTCGATCCGCTCTCCGCGAGGGTGACGGCATCTCCGACGGAAATCTGCAGCCGAGTCATCGTCGCCGGTGTCGCAAGAGCCTCCTGGGCGCCGTGCGGCCTCCGTCCGTCGACGAGGTCGAACCGCCCCGACAGTCGCGGATCCCAGGACTCCCCGGACCAGGCGGGCATCCCGGTCACGCCGTCGGGGGTGACGACGCGCACCGTGCCCTCGACGAGGGGGATGGCGGCGGTTCCCTCCGGCAGGAGAGCCATCGGGTCGGCGACGGCGGTCCCGGACGGGGCGTCGACGAGATCCGACGAGTAGCCGGTCCAGTCCGGCTGCGTCGGCGACTGCCAGAAGCCGTCGCCGGGGAGCCCTTTCACCGCGATCCAGGCCTCGGTGCGCCCCAGCTCGCTGGTGACGCGCTCCTGGGGGGTGGCGATCGTGCTGGCCGCGATGATCGCGTACGCGGTCATCGCGGCGATCGGCAGCATGATGAGCACCCCGATGAGGATGCTCGACAGCATCGCCCTGCGCACCTGACGCCGGGCCAGTCGCGCGGCCACGCGCCAGCGCGCACCGGATCCGCCGCGGGTCATCTCCCGCTGCCCGCGAGCAGGACCTCCGCGCCCTGACGTCTGGTCTCGTCCACGATGCGTCCGTCGCGGAGGAACACGATCCTGTCGGCGAACGCCGCGTGGCGGGCCTCGTGGGTCACGAGGATGCCGGCGGCGCCGGCGTCGATCCTCTCCCGCAGCATCCTCAGCACCAACTCGCCGGTGACCGAGTCGAGGGCGCCGGTGGGCTCGTCGGCGAGGATCAGCCTGCGTCCTCCGACGACGGCCCTGGCGATCGCGACCCGCTGCTGCTGACCTCCGGAGAGGTCGTCAGGATAGGCGTCGATCCTGTCGGCGAGGCCAACGGAGAGCAGCGCCTCCTCCGCGGCCCGCCTGGCCACGCCGTTGCGGAACCCGTCGAGCTCGAGCGGAAGAGTCACGTTCTCGATCGCGGAGAGGGTGGGGATGAGGTTGAAGTCCTGGAAGACGAAGCCGAGCGACCGGCGGCGGAGCTGCGCGAGCTCCTTCGGCGACTGCTCGCTGAGGTACGCACCCTCGATGATGACCTCTCCGGTCGTCGGCTTCGCCAGGCCCCCGGCGATCGAGAGAAGAGTCGACTTCCCCGATCCGGAGGCGCCCATGACCGCGACGAGCTCGCCGCGGGATACGTCGAGATCGACGCCGGACAGGGCCGACACCGCGGTCGCTCCCTGTCCGTACTGCTGGGTCACTCCGACGAGTCGGAGCACCGTCTCGGTCATCAGCTCTGCTCGGCGCCGGCGAGTGCGGCATCCGTCTTCGCCGGACGGCCTCGCTTGGGCCGATCAGCGGTGAGCTCGAGTCCCATGGTGTGCCGCGGGTGCAGCGCGAGCCGCTGCTCGGTGTGGTCCAACCAGCGCACCTCCGCCTCGGCCGCGAAGATCATCGAGTCGATGACGAGAGCCCAGGACAGCTCCTCCGGTCCCTCGGGGTCGCCGCCGGCGTACTTCGCGCGCTGCAGGGTCTGCAGCTGCGTGAGCGATGCGGTGCGCTGGGTCTGGATCACGCCGGCCACGTCGACCCCGGGGAGGGTCGCCGCCACGGCCAGCTTGATCGCGAGCTCGTCCCTCGTCGCCTGTGCGCGCACGACCGGGGAGGACAACCAGTCGGCGACCTCCGCCGAGCCCGCCTCGGTGATCTGCCAGTAGATGTGCCCCTGCTCGTCGGCGTCGCCGCGTTCGACGAGGCCGTCGCGTTCGAGTCTCTCCAGGGTGTTGTAGATCTGACCGACGTTCAGCGGCCAGGTCGACCCGGTGCGACGATCGAACTCATGGCGCAGCTGGTAGCCGTAGCAGGCGCCCTGATCGAGGATGGCGAGCAGGCTCTGACGAACCGACATGGGGGACCTCCCTGAGCGTGATGCGGGCATACCGAGTATATGGATACCGGGTATGCAGGGGAACCCCCGCGTCGTCAGGACGTGCGGTTACGCGGTGCGCGGTCCTTCGGGAGTCGGAGCGCCGCGATGATCAACCACACCATCGAGGGGAACCGGGCGATGGGCAGGAGCACGGCGAGAGCGGGCACGGCGACGGCGAGCGTGCCGAGGACGGCGATCCCCGCGAGGACGAGCCCGGTGATCGCGAGCCAGCGGGGGAGCAGTCCTGCGAGCAGCCCCGGAACGGCGATGCCTGCCACGAGAAGGCCCAGAGGGACGACGGCGCCGGGGCCGCCGGAGATGAAAGCGAGGTCGTGGAGCGTGCGCACGAGAGCGTCGTCCGCGAGGGTCGCCGGTCGTGTGAGGCCCCAGGATGCGAACGCCGAGATCGTCATGGCTGCAGAGGAGAGGATGCCGCCGGCGAAGGCGATCGAGACTCCCGGCGCGCGGATCCCGAGACGGTTCAACCGTGTCGTCGAGACCGCCGCGTAGATGGCGAGGGGCAGGGCGGCGGCGAACTGCAGGAGCGCGGTGATGGTCGTGGCGGCGGTGTTCTGGCGGAAGTAGTCCAGGATCGCCCGATCATCGCCGAACGGGGAGGGGTAGGTCGTGCCTGCGAGGAGCAGCGGGATCGTGAGGGACATCATGAACAGCGCCATGGTGACGATGGCGATCGGTGCGAGAGGCGGGCCGGGCTGGCGACGGGTGGATGCCGTCGAGGGTTCAGTCGAAGTCATGAATCATTCATAGCACAGAATGATTACTGTGGGTGGATAAACTGTCGTCATGCCCGCATCCTCCACCCCGCCGTTCCGACGCATCGCGTTCCTGCTCTCCCAAGTGGGATCCGCCGTCGGCCAGCGATTCGCCGAGCGGGTGGCGCCGCTGGGCGTGCAGCCGAGCGATCTCGGCATCCTGCGCCTCATCGCGCAGTCGGACGGGCTCAGTCAGCAGGAGCTCGCCCGCCAGCTCGGCGTCGTGCCGAGCCGCGTGGTGGCGCTGATCGACTCCCTGCAGGAGAAGGGGCTCGTGCGGAGGGTGCGCAGTCAGTCCGATCGGCGGGTCCAGCGGCTCGAGCTGGACGCCCGAGGGCGAGAGGTACTCGCCGAGATGCGCACGGTCGGCGCGGCACACGAAGCGGCGACGATCGAGGTGCTGACGGAGCAGGAGCGCGCGACGCTCGCGGAGCTCCTGGGCAAGCTCGCCGAGGCCCACGGGGTCGACCGCGACGTGCATCCGGGGTACCGTGCGGGCCGCTGAGACGGCGTGCAGACGATCTGCAGGTCACAGACCGGTAACATGAGCACGTATGCCTGCTGTTCGCCGTGCGGCGAGCGGGCTGTTCACCCACTGACAGGGAGATGACATCCGTGGCCAATCCTCTTGAGAAGCTGCTGCGCGCCGGTGAAGGGCGGGTCATCCGTCGTCTGAACCAGGTCGTCAAGGCGGTGAATGCGCTGGAAGAGGACATCTCCAAGCTCACCGATGACGAGCTGCGCGACGAGACGACCGTGCTGCGCGAGCGGTACGCGGCAGGCGAGACCCTCGACCAGCTCATGCCCGAGGCGTTCGCCGCCGTCCGCGAGGCGGCCAAGCGCACACTCGGCATGCGCGCGTACGACGTGCAGATCATGGGCGGCGCGGCCCTCCACCTCGGCAACATCGCCGAGATGAAGACGGGTGAGGGCAAGACCCTCGTCGCCACGTTCCCCGCCTACTTGAACGCGATCGCCGGCGAGGGCGTGCACGTCATCACGGTGAACGACTTCCTCGCCTCCTATCAGGCCGAGCTCATGGGCCGCGTGTACCGCGCGCTCGGGATGACGACGGGCATCATCGTCTCCGGGCAGACGCCTGCCGTGCGCCGTGAGCAGTACGCCGCCGACATCACCTACGGCACGAACAACGAGTTCGGCTTCGACTACCTGCGCGACAACATGGCGTGGCGCAAGGAAGACCTCGTGCAGCGCGAGCACTACTTCGCGATCGTCGACGAGGTCGACTCGATCCTCATCGACGAGGCGCGCACGCCGCTGATCATCTCCGGTCCGTCGTCGGGAGAGGCGAACCGCTGGTTCGCCGAGTTCGCGAAGATCGCCCGGACCCTCGAGGTCGGCGAGGACTACGAGGTCGACGAGAAGAAGCGCACCGTCGGTGTCCTGGAGCCCGGCATCGAGAAGGTCGAGGACTACCTCGGCATCGACAACCTGTACGAGTCCGCGAACACCCCGCTGATCTCGTTCCTGAACAACTCGATCAAGGCGCTCGCCCTGTTCAAGAAGGACACCGACTACGTCGTCATGAACGACGAGGTCATGATCGTCGACGAGCACACCGGCCGCATCCTGGTCGGACGCCGTTACAACGAGGGCATCCACCAGGCCATCGAGGCCAAGGAGGGCGTCCCCGTCAAGGCGGAGAACCAGACCCTCGCCACGGTGACGCTGCAGAATTACTTCCGCCTCTACGACAAGCTCGCAGGCATGACCGGTACCGCCGAGACCGAGGCGGCGGAGTTCATGTCGACCTACAAGCTCGGCGTCATCCCGATCCCGACCAACAGGCCGATGATCCGCAAGGACCAGGCCGATCTCGTCTACAAGAACGAGACCGCGAAGTTCGCGCAGGTCGTCGAGGACATCGCCGAGCGCCACGCCAGCGGTCAGCCGGTGCTGGTCGGCACGGTGAGCGTCGAGAAGAGCGAGTACCTCTCCCGCCTGCTCGCCAAGAAGGGCGTCAAGCACGAGGTCCTCAACGCGAAGAACCACGCTCGCGAGGCCGAGATCGTCGCCCGCGCCGGCCGTCTGGGCGCCGTCACCGTCGCCACGAACATGGCCGGTCGCGGTACCGACATCATGCTCGGCGGCAACGCGGAGTTCCTCGCCGTGCAGGAGCTCAAGTCCAAGGGACTCGACCCGGTCGAGACCCCCGAGGAGTACGAGATCGCCTGGGACGAGGCGTACGCCGCGACCAAGGCCGTCGTCGCCGAGGAGGCCGAGAAGGTCATCGAGGCCGGCGGGCTCTACGTCCTGGGCACCGAGCGCCACGAGTCGCGACGGATCGACAACCAGCTCCGAGGCCGCTCCGGCCGCCAGGGCGACCCCGGTGAGAGCCGTTTCTACCTGAGCCTCACCGACGACCTCATGCGCCTGTTCCAGTCGGGGGCGGCGGAGGCGATCCTCAACCGCACCAACTTCCCCGACGACGTGCCGATCGAGTCCGGCCTGGTGTCGCGCGCGATCCGCAGCGCGCAGTCGCAGGTCGAGGCGCGCAACGCCGAGATGCGCAAGAACGTCCTCAAGTACGACGACGTGCTCAACCGTCAGCGCGAGGCGATCTACGCCGACCGTCGCCACATCCTGCAGGGCGACGACATCGCCGACCGCGTGCAGCACTTCATCGAGGACGCGATCACCGGCGTCGTGAACGACCACACCGGCGAGGGCCACAACGAGAGCTGGGACTTCGACGCGCTCTGGACCGAGCTGAAGACGCTCTACCCGGTCAGCGTCACGATCGATGAGGTCGTCGCCGAAGCGCAGGGGCGCAAGGGCGGGATCACGGCAGACGGGCTGACTCGCGAGCTGCTGTCCGACGCGAAGATCGCCTACGAGAAGCGGGAGGAGTCCCTCGGCGAGGCGGCGACCCGCGAGCTCGAGCGCCGCGTGGTGCTGCAGGTGCTCGACCGCCGTTGGCGCGACCACCTCTACGAGATGGACTACCTCAAGGACGGCATCGGCCTCAGGGCGATGGCGCAGCGCGACCCGCTGATCGAGTATCAGCGCGAGGGCTACGCGATGTTCCAGTCCATGATGGGGCAGATCAAGGAGGAGTCGGTCGGCTACCTCTACAACCTCGAGGTCGAGGTCCGTCGCGCGGGAGACGCCGAGACCGCAGAGGTCGAGGCCAAGGGTCTCTCCGAGGGCGGCGGCGAGCAGCGACTCGAGTACTCCGCCGCGAACGACGCCGGCGAGGTCGAGGTGCGCAACGATCGAGGGCAGGTCCAGCAGGCTGCGACCGAGCGTCTCCGCCAGGCCGCGGCCGCACGCGCAGCGGCGGAGCAGCCCGAGGCGGAGGCCGAGGCCCCGCGCGGCGCCTTCGGCCAGAAGACGGATGCCGCCGCCCCGGCGCCGGCTGCGGGCAACCGCGAGCAGCGCAGGGCACAGGGCAAGAAGAAGAAGTAGCCCACGATGACGAAGGGCCGATCCGCACGGATCGGCCCCTTCGTCGTGGGAGGGCGCGGGGGATCCGCGCCGGGGTCGCTTCGAGGCTCTACGAGGGCATCGTCAGAGCCGGCGACGTCGAGTGGAGGACCCGCGCACCGCTGATCGGGTCTCGACGGAACCCGGTGGAAGAATGACGGGGTGAGCACTGCAGAAGAGCGCGTCCTCGAATCGACCAGAGTCGCGGACTGGATCCGCGGAGCCATCCTCGACGGCGTGCGCGAACCGGGAAGCAGGCTCATCGAGCGCGACCTCGCTGCGGAGTTCGGCGTGAGCCGCGTGCCTGTCCGCGACGCCCTGAAGGTGCTCGAGGGGGAGGGGCTCGTCATCCTGCGGCCCCGTACCTGGGCGGTGGTTCGCGAGTTCACCTCCGCCGACATGACGGATCTCGACGAGGTGCGTGCGGTGCTCGAACCGCTGGCCTTCCGTCTCGCCGCGGAGCGCCATCGCCGAGACGGACTCGAGGAGCTGCGAAGGGCGCTCGAGGCGGAGAAGAGCAGCGCCGTCATCGAGGATCGGATCACCTCCCGACGCGCCGCCGCGGACTTCCACGAGACCGTCACCGCGCTCGCCGAGAACCGCCTGCTGCAGGACCTGATGCGGAGCATGCGCAGCAGGCTGCGCTGGGGACTCTCCCAGCACGACGACCTCGTGCATGTCACCGACGAGCACGAGGCCCTGTTCCAGGCGATCAGTGACCGGGACGGCGAGCGGGCGAGCGCACTGGCTCTCGCGCACATCGACACCAGCCGACGCGAGCGAGAGGCGCATGAGGCCGCGCTGCGCAGCGCGGCCTCGCGAGCGTGACGAGGAGGTCTCGAAGCGGCGCTAGGCTTGGGCGATGACACCATCGCGCCACTTCGACCAGTCGTCGAAGCTCAAGAACGTCCTGTACGAGATCCGCGGAAACGCCCTCGTCGAGGCGGCGCGGCTCGAGGCGGAGGGCCATCGGGTCCTCAAGCTCAACACGGGCAACCCCGCGATCTTCGGGTTCGAGGCTCCGCATCAGATCGTCCGCGACATGCTCGCGGCGCTTCCCACCGCCCACGGCTACAGCGACAGCAAGGGCATCGTCTCGGCCCGTCGTGCGGTCGTCAGCCGGTACGAGGAGATCGAGGGCTTCCCGCGTTTCGATCCGGATGACGTCTACCTCGGCAACGGGGTCTCCGAACTCATCACCATGACCATGCAGGCTCTCCTCGACGAGGGTGACGAGGTGCTGATCCCGGCCCCGGACTACCCGCTGTGGACCGCGATGACCAGCCTTGCCGGCGGCACCCCGGTGCACTATCTGTGCGACGAGGACGACGAGTGGCAGCCGTCGCTCGAGGACATCCGCTCGAAGATCACGCCGCAGACCAAGGCGCTGGTCATCATCAATCCGAACAACCCGACCGGCGTCGTGTACTCGAAGGAGATCCTCGAGGGAATGGTGCAGATCGCGCGCGAGCACGAACTGCTGCTGCTGTCGGACGAGATCTACGACCGCATCCTGTTCGACGACGCCGTGCACATCCCCACGGCCACGCTCGCGCCGGATCTTCTCTGCCTCACGTTCAACGGGCTGTCCAAGACGTACCGCGTGGCCGGCTATCGCTCGGGGTGGATGGTGATCACCGGACCGAAGTCGCATGCCAAGGGGTTCATCGAGGGCATCACGCTCCTCGCCTCCACGCGGCTGTGCCCCAACGTCCCCTCGCAGTACGCGGTGCAGGCGGCGCTCTCCGGAGTGCAGTCGATCGACGCGCTGATCGCGCCGACCGGGCGCCTGCACGAGCAGCGCGACGTCGCGTGGGAGGGGTTGGAGTCGATCCCCGGGGTCTCCTGCGTGAAGCCTCAGGGCGCTCTCTACGCCTTCCCTCGACTCGATCCGAACGTGCACGAGATCCGCGACGACGCCAAGCTCATCTACGATCTGCTCGTCTCGGAGCACATCCTGCTCGTGCAGGGCACGGGCTTCAACTGGCCGACGCCCGATCACCTCAGGGTGGTCACGCTTCCCGAGCCGCGCGTGCTCGCCGAAGCGGTCGAGCGGCTGGGGAACTTCCTCTCGAGCTATCGGCAGTAGTCGCCGCTGACGGGGAGAGCGACGTCGCGAGGCGGCGGACGGCGGCGACGAGCGTCGAACGAGGGACGACATCGGCGACGGGTCCCGCGTGGAGCAGCGCGGCGTCGGTGGAGCGCCGATCGAACGGCAGGAACGAGACGTCGGTGATCCCGGCGAGGCGGTCGAGCGTGCGCCGGATCTGTCCGCGAGCATCGATGCCCAGAGGGCCGGGGCGCACCTGGTTGACGACGACCGTGACAGGCGTGGGCGACGTGAGTCGACGCAGCTCGGCATGCTCTCGCAGGAAGCGGCTGATTCCGAGCGGGTCGGCCGCGGCGACGGCGACGATCGCATCGGCCTCCTGGAGCGCGGCCATGGTGGCGGCGTGGCGACGCGGCCCGACGAGGTCGTAGGTCGCCTCCTCATCGGCGTCGAAGGCGGCGGCCACGTCGACGATCGTCTCGTCGGCCCAACCGCGGCATGCCTGCAGCGCCCCGCGAAGACGCGCAGCGGAGAGTTCCGGCCATCGGCTGGGGCGGTTGATACCGGACAGGACGTCGATCTCCCCGCCGCTCGTCTCGATGGTGCTGCACAGTCTGGTCAGCTCGGCGCCGTCGAGGGCTCCGAGCTCCGCACGGCGACATGCGGCGGCGATACCGGGAGCATCGTCGCCGAGCCCGAGCAGGAGCGCGATCGACGGCGCGACGGTGTCGGCGTCGATGAGGGCGGTGCGGCGCCCCGTGCGCGAGATCTCGACGGCGAGCTGCACCGCCAGGGTAGAGCGGCCGGGCGCCCCGGGAGGACCCCAGATCGTGATGACTCGACGCGGACGTTCTGCGGGTCGCGGAACGACCTCCGGAGCATCGGCGGCGAGTGCTTCGGCGATCTCCCAGCCGGCGGAGGCCGCCGGGAGCGCGGGAGGCAGACCGTAACGGGAGAGAACACGATCGTCGCCGTCTCCCACGGGGATGATGCGCACTCCGGCCCGGTCGCATGCGGCGATGAGAGCAGGACTGAGCACCGCCCGCGTGCCGGGAGCGATCACGGCGATGACGCCATCGGGTAGGGGCAGGATCGCTCCCGGCTCGCTCACCGCGGCGACACGCACGCCCTCGAGCTCGAGCTCGGTCGCGAGGATGCTCGCCCTGGGCTCGGCGATCGCGACGACGACCGTGCTCACGGCGTCGCTCCGATGGGTACGACGGACAAAGCCGCGCCGCCCGTGATCGCGGCGAGGACGTCGGCCACGTCGGAGCGGTCGATGACGACCTCCACCATCGCCGTGTCCGAGGCCAGCATCCCCTCCGCCTCGACGACCGTGCCGATGACGACGTCGGAGACGAGGATGCGCGGGACGTCGAAACCTCGGCCGTCAGGCAGCGGAGGCGCCTGCCAGAGGTCGACGAGGGTTCCGGCCGAGACGTCTTCGGGGATGCCGGTGCCGCTCTCGACCACGATCGTCGTGCGTCGGCTGCTCTCGGCCGTGGCGATCGCGGTGGCGGGGACGAGCTCTCCCTCGGCGAGGGTCCGTGCCGCCACCTCGCCGGGCTTCAGGTCCTGCGGTGCGAGGTAGTCATCGGTGAGGGCTCCCAGACTCACGTCCACCGCCTGGAAGTCCGCGGAGGACAGCGCCTCGCCCTCGACGATGGTGCGATGGGCCTGGAGCACCGGTGTCGTGCGCCCGGATGAGGACACGATCGCCCAGACCCCCGCAATGGAGATCACGACGAGCGCTATGCCGATCAGGAAACGCACATCGCCCCAGAAGGCGCGGCGGGATCGTGTCAGGGATGTCATGGCCATATGGTCACAGAATCCGGACGAGAGCCTCGAAAGTTCTCCACAGGTCGATGTCGAGGGGAGGTTCCTCCTCGGTCCGGTGGAGAATGGACGCATGGTCGACTCCGATGCTCCCGCGCCGCGCTTCCTGGCGCCCGCCCAGGTGGCCGAGCTGCTGAGCATAGAGGTCGACGAGGTGGTCGCGCTGATCTACGCGGGGAGACTGCGGGGGTCGCAGCTGGGCTCGCCCGCGCGCTGGCGCGTCGAGGAGCCGAGCCTCGCCGAGTATCTCGCCGAGCAGTCGGAGGAGGCCAGGCGCATGGCCCTGTGGCGTCAGTCGAACGAAGCGAGCTTCCCTGAGGTCTGGGGGACGTCGTCCGCTCAGGGCAGCTGATCCCCTGAGAGGTCCACGGCGGAGAGCGCCGTGAAGGGCACGATGCGGAATCCGTGCACGGCGCTCGCTCGTCTGGCGGTCCCGCGATCATGCACGGCGAGATCGAGATGGTCTGAACCAGCTCGATCCACGGTGCCGTGCAGCCGCTCGCCGTCGATCGTCGTGAGGTGCACGGGCACCCGACGACGGGCGAGATCGCGGAGGATGAAGCCCAGAGTCATCCGCTCTCGCATTGACCGCTCCTGCCCGGCCGAGTCGTCGAGGCTTCCGAGCAGCGAACCGTGGTCCGTGGCGAGCCCGCGGATCGCATGCAGGGGAACGATCCGCACCGTCGCCGCTGCAGACGCGCCGTCGGCGGCCGTGACGGTCGCCGCCGTCCAATCCGCTCCCAGCGAGCGCAGGAGCAGACCGCATCGGCCGATGCCGGGGAGGTCCAGGGTCACCGCGGTCCCTTCCGCGCACAGCAGCCGCAGCCGGCTGCGCAGATCGAGGCGGGAGATCCGCAGCCGTTCCGATTCCGCATCAAGCGTCGCCCGCTCCGCCTCCCACTCCGCGGCGAGCTGGCCTTCGAGGTCGTCGAACAGTCTGTCCCAGTGCATCTGACCGAGACTAAAGGACCCGTCAGAAGTGCGTACGAGTTATCCACATTCATCATGAGGCACGGGGTGAAGGCCGCAGCCGCCGTGCTCTACTTGCCGCAGTCTTTCCCCGATCGAGAGCACGACGATGACGCTTCACGAGTACTTCGCACCGCAGCCGACGCCCCGCGCCGAGCTGCCGGACCCCGTTCCGCTGCTGCGCAGTCTCACCCAGGGCGTCCTCGAGGTTCTCGCCGGGGTCAGAGAGGTCGATCAGCTCGCCCGCTGGTTCAGCGAAGACGCATTCCGGAGCCTGGTGGCCAGGGCGAACCTGTCGGCAAGGGCGCGCAGCGCGAGGGGGGTTTCGCCTGCGCGCCCGACCTTCGACATCCGATCGATCCGCACCGCCGAGCCGGTCGACGGCGTCGTGGAGGCCGTCGTGGTCGTGGCGGGCCCCGGGCGGACACGCGCCGTGGCCATCCGCCTCGACGGGGTGGATCGCCGCTGGCGAGCCACCTCCCTCGCTGTGCTCTGATCTGCCGGGGACGAGGCGCGGTCCCAGTAGGCTTGGGGGGTGTCAACCCTCAGTGATCTCGCCCAAGCGCAGGGCCGCCTGACCGACAACGACGTCGAATGGCTTCACCGCCTCGCCGGCGACGGTCAGCTCCTCGCGGACCTCGCCTCCGCCGACATCGTCGTCTGGATCCAGACGGAGGACGGCTCCTTCATGGCCGTCGCGCACGCACGTCCGAGCGGCGCGGCCACCCTGTTCTACCGTGACATCGTCGGCGAGCGGGTACGACCGCAGTGGCGCACCCAGGTGCAGGGCGCGTTCGAGTCGGGGGAGATCGTCGACTCCTCTTCTCCCGATTGGTTCGAGGAGACGCCGACCCGCGTCCGCGCGGTGCCTATCCTGAACGACCGCCGGGGTGCGGAGCGTTCGACATCCGTCATCGGCGTCGTGACCAGGCACACCAACCTCGGAGAGGCGCGCACCCCCTCGCGTCAGCAGATCACATTCGACGAATGCGCGAACGATCTGTTCCGCATGATCGCCGACGGGAGCTTCCCCGACCTGGCCGCACCCACGTCGCCGCGCCGCGGAGCGCCGCGTGCGTCCGACGGGCTCATCAGGATCGACGTCGACGGCATCACGACGTTCGCGAGCCCCAACGCGCTGTCGGCCTTCAATCGCATGGGCTTCGACGACGAGCTCGAGGGCGAGTCGCTCGCGGAGGTCACGACGCGCCTGGTCCCGCCTTCTCGTCAGGTCGACGAGTCGCTGCCCGTGGTCGTCACCGGCCGAGCGCCGTGGCGCACCGACATCGAGGCGCGCGGCGTCACCGTGTCGTTGCGGGCGATCCCGCTCAAGGACCACGGCACCCGCATCGGCGCCATCGTGCTGTGCCGCGACGTCTCCGAGCTGCGCCACCAGGAGCAGGAGCTCATCACCAAGGATGCGACGATCCGCGAGATCCATCACCGGGTGAAGAACAACCTGCAGACCGTCGCCTCTCTCCTGCGCATCCAGGCGCGTCGCACCCATTCGGACGAGGCGAGGGACGCGCTGACCCAGGCCATGCGCCGCGTCGACTCGATCGCCGTCGTGCACGACACGCTCGCCCAGGGGCTCACCCAGAAGGTCGATTTCGACGAGGTCTTCCATCGGGTGCTGAAGCTCGTCGCGGAGGTCGCCTCGGCGCCGAACACGCGCGCCCGCACTCAGTCGACAGGCCGGTTCGGGGTGCTGCCGAGTGAGTACGCCACCCCGCTCGCGCTCGCGCTCACCGAGGTCGTCACGAACGCGGTCGAGCACGGTCTCGCCGGGCAGGAGGGCATCGTGACGATCGACGCCAGCCGCACGGAGGAGAATCTGAGGGTGACCGTCCGAGACACGGGACACGGGCTTCCGGAGGGGCGGATCGGTCAGGGCCTCGGCACGCAGATCATCCGCACGCTCATCCAGGGCGAACTCGGCGGCACCATCGAGTGGCGCGGCAGCGAGGGGGAGGGGACCGAAGTGGTCATCGACATCCCGCTGCGCTGGCTGACGAAGTAGTCCGCGACACGACGAAGCGGCCCGAGATCCGGGGGATCTCGGGCCGCTTCGTCGTCGGTCTCAAGACGCGCGGCGGGCGCGGGCGGCGCGGCGCTTGAGGGCGCGGCGCTCGTCTTCGGAGAGGCCGCCCCAGACGCCCGAGTCCTGGCTGGTCTCGAGGGCGTACTGCAGGCAGATCTCGGTGACGGTGCAGGTGGCGCAGACGGTCTTCGCCTTCTCGATCTGGTCCACGGCCGGTCCGGTGTTCCCCACGGGGAAGAAAAGCTCGGGGTCGACAGTCAGGCAGGCGGCTTTGTCGCGCCAGTCCATGGGGGCTCCTCGGTGTGGATTTCAAGAGATGTCGCAGTGCGACGTCTCGGATTCGGGCGGCCATTCGGGGATCGGCTACCCTGTTCAGATGCGGGCGGATGCTCGCTGTTTGTGATGCGGGCAGGAAGCCCGCCCCACGCCGCTGTGGGAGCACATGACTGTTTCTATTCTGTTACATGAAACAATCGAAATCAAGAACTTTTCTCCTTCTCATTCGATTCTCAGGAGACGTCGTGCGTGCACCAGGACTCGCTCTCGCCGCCGCTGCGGTACTCGCCGTCGAGGGACTCGCGCTCGTCGTGTTCGCCCTCATCGAGCTGGTCGGCCTCGGCGCGGGGGACGCGGCATCCCTCCCCACCGCGCTCGCCCTCATCGTCCTCACGCTGATCGGCGCAGTGGCCCTCATCGCGTTCGCCTTCGGCACGCGGGCGGGGCGCTCCTGGGCGCGCTCGGGAGGAGTCGTGTTCCAGGTGCTCGCCATCGCCCTCGCGCTGGCGTCGCTCACCGTGCAGCCGATCTCCTGGACCTTCGTCGCCGGGGTGGGGCTGCCGGGACTCATCGGCTTCGCACTGCTCATCGCCAGCGCGCGCGCTGAGGGCGGGCGTCCTCAGGAAGACTGACGCCGCGCCCGCAGGGCCGGGGCGCCTGTCAGTGTCCGATCAGGCGTCGATGCCGAGGAGCTTGCGCAGCCGGGCGACGTGCCCTGTGGCCTTGACGTTGTAGAGCGCGAGTGTGATCGTGCCGTTCTCGTCGAGCACGAAGGTCGAGCGGATGACGCCCTCGATGACCTTTCCGTAGTTCATCTTCTCGCCCCACACGCCGTAGGCGGTGTGGACGGCGTGGTCGGGGTCGCTCAGGAGCGTGAAGGTGAGTCCATCGCGCTCACGGAACTCCGCGAGCTTCTCCGGGGTGTCGCGGGAGATGCCGACGACGCGGTACCCGGCGCCCTGGAGGGAGGAGATGCTGTCGCGGAAGTCGCACGCCTGGGTCGTGCACCCGGGGGTCATCGCCGCCGGGTAGAAGTAGAGCACGGTCTTCTCGCCGCGGAGGTCCGCGAGACGCACGGTCTCGCCGTCCTGGTCGAGGAGGGAGAAGTCAGGGGCAGCGGTTCCGGGTTCCAGTCGCACAGTCACCCGATCAGCCTACCCGCCGTCACGTCGGCGAACCGGGTGGGCGACGGCATGACGCGTCCACGCGGTGGACGCGAACGGCGTCACCGTCCCGGTGTCTGCTCCGCCTTGTCGGCGAACGTCTGCAGCAGGCGCTGCAGCGAATCCAGGCGAGCTCGGCCGGTCTCGCCCAGCTCCCCGCGCTCCGCCGCCTCGATGAGGGCGCAGTCCGGCGCATCGGCCAGGTGCGTGCATCCACGGGGGCAGTTCTCGGCGATCAGCGCGAGCTCGGTGAAGGCCGCGAGGATGTTCGCGGGCTCGACGTGCCCGAGGCCGAACGACCGCACGCCAGGGGTGTCGATGACCCACCCGCTGCCCTCGGGAGTCCGATAGCGCAGGGACACGGTCGACGACGACGTGTGCCGTCCACGACCGGTCACCTGGTTCACATGACCGGTGGCGCGGCCCGCGGTCGGCACGAGAGCGTTGACGAGCGTCGACTTGCCCACGCCCGAGTGGCCGACGAACACGGTCGAGTGTCCGATGAGCGCCGCGCCGATCTCTTCGACGGGCATGGTCTCCTGGGCGCTCGTGAACACGCGCAGGTCGTCGAGGCCGTCGAAGTGCGAGAGGAACTCCGTGGGGTCGGCGAGATCGGTCTTGGTCACGACGAGCAGAGGCCGGATGCCGGCATCCAGGGCGGCGACGAGATATCTGTCCACCAGCCGCGCGCGCGGCTCCGGATCGGCGGCGGCGACCACGACGAGCATCTGGTCGGCGTTGGCGACGATCACCCGTTCGACCTGATCGGTGTCGTCGGCGCTGCGCCGCAGCAGCGAGGTGCGCTCGACGATGCCGACCATCCTCGCGAGGGTCCCCTCGTCTCCGGAGGTGTCGCCGACGACGCGTGCCCGGTCGCCCGTGACGATGGGGGTGCGCCGCAGCTCACGCGCCCTGGTCGCGGTGATCGCGCGCTCCTCCGGCGTGTCCTCGCCCATCAGCACCGAATAGCGGCCGCGGTCCACGCCCAGCACCCGTCCGATCTGCGCGTCGTCGTGCGCCGGCCGGCGCTTGGTCCGCGGACGGTTGCCCTTGGGGTTGGGACGCGTACGGATGCTGCTCTCGTCGTAGTCCTCGAAGTCGTCCTCGAGGTCGTCGTCGTCGGAGAGCCAGCTCACGCGGAGTCGCCCCGCAGCATCCGCTCCCACAGCACGGTGAACTCGGGGAGCGTCTTGGCCGTCGTGCCGATGTCGTCGATCTCGACTCCGGGCACCCGGAGTCCGATGAGCGCTCCGGTCGTCGCCATGCGGTGGTCGTGATGCGCGGCCCAGACGCCGCCGTGCAGGGCGCTCGGGATGATGCGCAGCCCGTCGGGCAGTTCTTCGGCCTGACCGCCGATAGCACGGACGTTCCCGATCAGGGCGGCGATCCGATCGGTCTCGTGAAGGCGAATGTGACCGATGCCGCGGATCGTCGTGGGGGAGTCCGCGAATGCGGCGAGTCCGACGAGAGTCGGGGTGAGCTCGCTCGCCGCCGACAGGTCGAGATCGAGGCCGCGGATGCCGGAGCCCGCGCGCACCGTCAGCGTGCCGCTGTGCCGGCCGACGTGGGCGCCCATCGCCTGGAGGATCTCGGGCAGCAGGTGGCCCGGCTGCGTCGAGTGCACCGGCCAGCCGGTGACGGAGACGGATCCGCCCGTGACGAGGGCAGCGGCGAGGAAGGGCGCGGCGTTGGAGAGATCCGGCTCGATCGCGATCTCCTTGGCGCGGGGCACCCCGGCCTCCACGAGCCATTCGCCGGTGGCCGGTCGCTCGATGCGGATGCCGCGGCGGCTCAGCGCCTCGATCGTCATGTCGATGTGCGGAAGGCTCGGCAGGTGGGTGCCGGTGTGGACCAGGTGCAGGCCGACGTCGAAACGGGGGGCGGCGAGCAGGAGGCCCGAGACGAACTGGCTCGACGCGGAGGCGTCGATCTCGACCCGTCCGCCGCGGATGCGGCCGTGGCCGCGGATCGTGAAGGGCAGCGCCCAGGTGCCCTCGTCGTCGATGTCGACGCCGAGATCGCGCAGCGCGCTGATGAGTCCGCCCATGGGGCGGTGCAAGGCCGTCTCGTGGGCCGTGAGGTGCACGTCGTGCTGGGCGAGGCCGGCGAGCGGGGCGATGAAGCGCATCACGGTGCCCGCCTGGCCGCAGTCGATGGTGGAGCCGCCGGTGAGCTTCGCGGGGGTCACGACGAGGTCGGGGCCGAACTCGCCGCCCGTGTCCTCCTCTTCGATGCCGACGCCCAGTGCGCGCAGCGCCTCGACCATGCGGCGGGAGTCGTCGGAGTGCAGCGGGGCGATCAGACGCCCTGGTCCGTCGGCGATCGCGGCGATGATCAGCTCGCGGTTCGTCAGCGACTTCGAGCCGGGAATGGTCACCGTCGCATGCACGGAGCCGTCGATGGCGGGCGCGGCGTAAGAGCCCTGGACGAGGGGAGGGGAATACCTGTTGGCGCTCATCGGTTCCCACTTTAGTGAACACCGATGTGCGCCCGACCGAACGGGAGCCGCATTCGGGGAGAAGGAGAGAGGATGCTCGCAACGCTTGAGCGCGAGTTCGTCGACCTCAGCGGCCTAGACTGGCCCGTGATGGATGACACCGCAACCGCAGACACGGTCAGCGACCCTCGGCGCGAGTTCGAGGAGCAGGCGATCCCCTTCATGGATCAGCTCTACGCCGCCGCCATGCGCATGACCCGCAACCCCGCCGACGCCGCCGACCTGGTGCAGGAGACCTTCGTGAAGGCGTACGGCTCGTGGGCGACCTTCTCGCAGGGCACGAACCTCAAGGCGTGGCTCTACCGCATCCTCACGAACACATACATCAACATCTACCGCAAGAAGCAGCGCGAGCCGTTCCAGGGCACGATCGATGAGCTCGAGGACTGGCAGCTGGGCGGCGCGGAGTCGACCACGGCGTCGCACAGCCGGTCGGCGGAGGCGGAGGCGATCGACCGCATGCCGGCATCCGTCGTCAAGGACGCGCTGCAGGCGGTGCCGGAGGACTTCAGGCTGGCCGTCTACCTCGCCGACGTCGAGGGATTCGCCTACCAGGAGATCGCCGACATCATGAAGACCCCCATCGGCACCGTGATGAGCCGTCTGCACCGTGGCAGGCGGATGCTGCGGGAGCTGTTGGCCGACTACGCCGCAGAGCGGGGCATCGCCGCGGCTGACACGAGGAGCAGGAAATGAGCGACTGCGGCTGCGACAAGGCCCGTCAGGATCTGGAGGAGTACCTCCGCAACGAGGTGTGCAAGACCGAGCACACCGAGATCCGCGAGCATCTCGAGAACTGCCCGTCGTGCCGCGATGAGGCTCTGGTCGCGACCACGCTCACCGAGGTCGTGGCCCGTGCCTGCAAGGAGTCCGCTCCGGAGGAGCTGCGCGATCAGGTGTTCGCGCGTCTCCGCGAGGTGCAGGCGAGCGCGCACTGACCTGATCGGCGCCGCACCGTATGCGAGCGGTGTCGACCGATCCGCGCGTCGGAACCCCCGGCTACGGTAGAGGCATGACCACCCTCGATGCCCGAGACGTCCCTACCGAACCGATCTCCGCAGAACGACTCGCCGCCGCAGGGCTCGAGTACCGTCTCGTCGACTTCGCAGACGAGAGCGTCGCGAAGAGCTATCAGCGCGCCGTGTCCCGCGGCTTCCTGGGCGGAGAGCCCACGGCCGAGGCGCTCGCGTACGGGAAGACCCCGTTCGAGACGCGGCGCAACACGGCGGTGTTCGACCCCGCCTCGCCGACGGCGGAGTTCCCCGTCGCGACTGTGAACTCCTGGGTCGCCCCGCTCACCGTGCCGGGCGGCTCCGAGATCGACATGTGGTCGATCAGCGTCGTCACGGTGGCCGCGACACACCGACGTCGTGGCATCGCCAGAGCGCTGCTCGAGGGAGAGCTCCGCGCCGCGGCGTCCGCGGGGGCGCCGATGGCCGGCCTCACCGTCTCCGAGGCGACGATCTACGGGCGCTATGGATTCGGCTCGGCCATCCCGATGTCGCGCTTCGAGGTCGACACGCGCCGTGCCGGCTGGGCGGGGCCGTCTCCCGCAGGGCGCATCCAGTACCGCGAACGCGAGGAGCTCGCCGACGATCTCGGCGTCGTGCATGACCGCGTGCGGCGCACCCGTCCCGGCCAGGTCTCGGGCTGGCGCACGCGCTGGGAGGGCTTCGCAGGCGTGTCGCCGTCCGATTCCGAGCGCGACAAGGTCCGCGGCGTCCGGTACCTCGATGAGAGTGGCGCGGTCCGCGGCGTCCTCGTCTACACGCTCGGCGAGAAGGGCGGCACCTTCCGCTTCGGACTGCACGTGAGGATGCTCGTCGCCGAGACCCCGGATGCGACGGCCGCGCTCTGGCGGTTCGCCCTGCAGCACGACCTGGTCGACGAGGTCACCGCGGAACTGCGCCCCCTCGACGATCCTCTTCCCTGGCTGGTCGCGGACCCGCGCGGTGTGGTGCAGACGGTCCACGACCACGGCTGGCTGAGGATCCTCGACGTCGCCGCCGCGCTGTCGGCGCGGCGCTTCTCCGCGCCGCTCGACGTCGTGCTGCGCATCGAGGACGCACTGGGCTTCGCGTCGGGAGACTGGCGTCTTCGTGTCGCCGAGTCGGGAGTCGCGACCGTCGAGCCGGCGTCCGCCGCCGCCGAGGTCGACGCGACGATGGACGTCGCCGTGCTGTCCACCCTGTACGCCGGGGGAGTGCGCGTCTCGACGCTCCACGGGGCGGGCCTGATCGCGGCCGATGCCGACGTCGCAGAGCGTCTGGATCGGGCCTTCGCCTCGTTCCCCGTGCCTGCGCTCGACATCTGGTACTGACCTCGCACGAGTGGTCCGCTCGTCGTCGATCCCTGTGATCGAGGGCGTGGCGGTCGCTCGCCGTCATCAATCGGAAAGAATCTTCACAAAATAATTGGAAAGGTCTTTACCGGAAAGGACCTTTACTATAACCTCGCTTCGAGGGCGGATCCCCCTTCCGCTCTGCTCGACAAGCCAAAGAAGCTCTTGAGACGAGGTTCCCATGCACGACAACCGCTGGAGGAAAGCACTTCCTCTTGTCGCCGGCGCCGCCGCACTCGCCATCACCCTGGGCGGGTGCGCGCCGGCTGGATCCACCTCAGCCGGTGACCGCCCGCTGCGGATGTGGTCCGGATCGATGACGCCGATCACCAACAACTTCAACCCGTTCGCCGTCGACACCGCCACGCACATGACCTACGGTGCGATCTACGAGCCGCTGTTCTTCTTCAACCAGCTCTCGGCGGACGCACCGGTCGGATTGATCGGCGACTCGTACGAGTTCAACGAGGACGGCACCGTCCTCACCATCAAGATCAAGCCCGACCTCAAGTGGTCGGACGACAAGGACCTCACGTCCGAGGACGTCGCCTTCAGCCTGGGATACGCCTCCAACCTCGACCCCGACATGGTGTCGGCCGAGGCTCCGGACGCCACGACCGTCGTCGTGACGTACTCGACGCCCAAGTTCACCGCGACCTCCATGATCCTCGGGTCGACGTGGATCATCCCGAAGCACATCTGGTCGGACATCACCGACTACATGACCGAGACCAACACGGACCCGGTCGGCTCAGGGCCGTACACGCTCAAGTCGTTCACCGACGCCGCCTACACCCTCGAGGCGAATCCGCTCTTCCGCGAGGGCGCACCCGATGTCAAGGAGGTGCAGGACATCGGCATCGACTCGAACCAGTCGGCCGAGGACCTGCTCAAGACCGGCAAGCTCGACTGGGTCGGCCAGTTCATCGCGAACCCCGACGGCGTCACGTCGAACGGGCGGATCAGCACCATGAACCAGCAGCAGGACCCGACGGTGATCACCACCTGCTCCGACGTGTCCCTCGGCTGCGAGGGCGCCCAGACCGACCCCGCAGTGCGTCAGGCGCTGAACCTCGCCATCGACCGCAGCGCCATCACCTCGAAGGCCTTCGCGGGACTCGCCGGTGAGGCGTCCCCGAGCTTCGCGCTGCTTCCGCGCGACGAGAAGTGGCTCGGCGACCCCGAGCTCGCGACCAGCCCGCAGAAGCCCGACGCCGCATCGGCGGCGGAGATCCTCGAAGCGGCCGGCTACACGAAGGACAGCGACGGCTTCTACGGCAAGGACGGCACGCCGATCGAGCTCGACCTGTTCTCGCCGGACGGCTGGACCGACTACAACGACGCCGCGAAGCTGATCAGCTCTCAGGCCGCGAAGGCCGGAATCCGGGTGACCGCCCGCACCGTCTCGGAGACCGAGTACTGGAGCCAGGTCGCGAACGGCCAGTTCCAGCTCGCGCTGTACGGCCTCACCCAGTCGCTCGTCGCCGATCCCTTCTCGAACTACGACCAGTACTTCGCCACTCCCGCCACGGCCAAGGTCGGCGAGACGCCGACGAAGGGGCAGAACTACGCCCGCTACAGCAACGCGACGGTCGACGCCGCGGTGCTCCAGGCCGGAAGCACGCTCGACGAGGCGACGAAGCAGCAGGCCTACGCCACGATCCAGACCGAGATCGCGAAGGATCTGCCCTACATCCCCGTGGTGCTGAACGCCTCGCAGTCGTTCTTCAACACGGCGGACTTCACGGGCTGGCCGACCGAGAGCGACATGTTCGCGGCGCCGCTGCCGTACCTGTCCACGGCATCCGCGGTCATCCTGACGCACCTGCGTCCGGTCAAGAAGTAAGGCCGGTTCCATGGTTCGATCCTGCGAGAGGAGGACGGCGTGAAGTTCTGGATCCGCCGCATCGTGTTCTACGTCGTGACGCTCTGGGCAGCCGTCTCCCTCAACTTCCTGTTGCCCCGGATGCTTCCGGGCGACCCTGTCGCGATCATGCTCGGCAAGCTCCGCCGTGGCGGACGCCAGCTGTCGCAGGAGACGGTCGACGCCGTCACCGCTCTTCTCGGCGGTGACAAGGGATCGAGCCTGTGGGACCAGTACATCGCCTACTGGGGCCGGATGCTGCACGGAGACCTCGGGGTCTCCCTGACCAAGTATCCGGTCCCGGTCAGCGACCTCATCGCCGCGGCGCTGCCGTGGACGGTGACGCTCGTCGGAGCGGCCACCGTCATCTCCTTCGTGCTCGGCATCATCGGGGGCGCATGGGTCGGATGGTTCCGCGGCACCTGGGTCGACCAGCTCGTGCCGATCACGACCTTCCTGCAGTCGATCCCGTACTTCTGGCTCGCCCTCGTGCTCGTCGCCGTGTTCTCGGTGCAGCTGGGGATACTGCCGATCATCGGCGCCTACGACGTCTTCGAGTACCCCGGAGGCCCCGAATGGAGCCTGCCGTTCTTCGGGAGCGTCTTCGTGCATGCGCTGCTCCCCGCCGCGACGATCGTCATCTCCTCGGTCGGCGGCTGGCTGCTCGGCATGCGCAACATGATGGTGCAGACCATGGCGGAGGACTACGTGCTCACGGCGGAGGCGAAGGGACTGCGTCCCTCCCGCATCCGCGGCGCCTACGCGGCCCGCAACGCGTCGATCCCCAGCCTCGCGGGCTTCGGGATCGCGCTGGGCTTCGTCGTCGCCGGCTCCATCGTGACCGAGCAGGTCTTCAGCTACCCGGGCATCGGCAAGCTCATGATCCAGTCGGTGCAGAGCCTCGACTACGCCCTCATGCAGGGAGTGTTCCTCGTGATCACCCTCACGGTGCTGGCGGCGAACTTCCTCATCGACCTTCTGTACGGCTTCATCGACCCGAGGGTGCGTCGCAATGGCTGATCTGATCGAGGCGCCCGTCGCCGACTCCACGCATGCCGTCGCGGTCTCCCGGGCGGACCGCCCGCGCCGCGTCTTCCCCAAGCTCTCGGGCAAGCTGCTCTCGGGCATCGTCATCATCGTCGCGATCGTCCTGTTCGGCCTGCTCGGGCCGCTCTTCACGGGAGACCCGAGGAACGCCGACTTCGATCCGCTGCTCCCGCCCAGCCTGGAGCATCCGTTCGGCACGACGAAGCTCGGCTACGACGTGCTCGCGCAGGTCGCCACGGGTACGCAGGGGTCGCTGTTCGTCGGCGTCGTCGCCGGCGTCGTGTCGCTCGTGCTCGCCCTCGTCTTCGGTGTGCTCGCCGGCTACTTCGGCGGTGTCCTCGACGAGACGCTGATGCTGCTGACGAACATCATGCTCGTGATCCCCGGTCTGCCGCTCGTGATGGTCATCGCGGCCTACGTGCAGCACACCGAGGGCCTCGGGGCGCTCGCGCGCAGCTCGCTGCTCGTGGCCCTCGTGCTCGGGGTCACCGGGTGGGCAGGATCCGCCGTGGTGCTTCGGGGCACCGCACGCTCGCTGCGGACGCGCGACTACGTCGCCGCCGCCGTGGTCGCCGGGGAGCGGCCGATGCGCGTGATCTTCGTCGAGATCCTCCCCAACCTCGTGCCGCTGCTGGCGGCCCAGCTCATCTTCGGCGTCATCTTCGCAGTGCTGGGGGAGGCGGGTCTTTCCTATCTCGGTCTGGGGCCGACAGGATCGATCACGCTGGGGACCGTGCTCAACGACGCCCAGACGGGCCAGGCCGTCGGCAGCGGTGCGTGGTGGTGGTTCGTGCCGCCGGGCGCGATCATCGCCCTGATCGGCACCGGTCTGTCGTTGATCAACTTCGCGATCGACGAGATCGTGAACCCGAAGCTGCGCCTGGCCCCGGCCGCTGCGCGGCGTCAGCGCCGCGCACGCCGTTCCGGCCGCGGCATCGGCGGAGAGGGAGCTGTCGCATGAGTGTTCCGGTGCTGTCGGCGCGCAACGTGTCGATCGAGTACGAGGTGGATCCGCCGGTGCGGGCGGTGCGGGATGTGTCGCTCACGCTGAACCGCGGGGAGATCCTGGGGCTCGCGGGGGAGTCCGGCTGCGGAAAGACCACTCTCGCGTACGGACTGAACCGGCTGCTGAAGGCCCCGGCGCTGATGACGAGCGGCGAGATCGTGTTCCACGACCGCGACGGTCGCGACATCGACATCGTGGCACTCGACGGTGAGGGCCTCAGGGCGTTCCGCTGGGACAAGATCTCGATGGTGTTCCAGGGCGCGATGAACTCCCTGAACCCGGTGATCGACGTGCGGGCGCAGATCTTCGACATCTTCGACACGCATCGTCCGGGGATGGCGCGGCGGGACAAGCAGGCCCGCGCGGAGGAGCTGCTCACCCTGGTGGGTGTGGATCCCGCGCGTCTGACGTCCTTCCCCCACGAGCTGAGCGGCGGCATGCGGCAGCGCATGATGATCGCGATGGCCCTCGCGCTGGACCCGCAGGTGATGATCATGGACGAGCCGACCACGGCGCTGGACGTGGTCGTGCAGCGGGGCATCATCCGCGAGATCATGCGGCTGCGCGAGCGGCTGGGGTTCGCGGTGATCTTCATCACGCACGACCTGCCGATGCTGATCGAGATCAGCGATCGGATCGCGGTGATGCTGCAGGGGCAGATCGTGGAGGAGGGGACCGCGGAGGACATCTACCGGTCTCCGCAGCACGAGTACACGAAGCGGCTGCTGTCGAGCTTCCCGTCGCTGACGGGTGAGCGCGGGGACTTCGTGCGCACAGGCGCGAGCCAGGAGGGTGTCCGATGAGCGGGGAAGCGGTGGCGTCGCTGGAGGCGCGGAATCTCAGCAAGGACTTCCATCTGCGATCGGGGTTCCGCTCGACCGTCCTCCACGCGGTGAAGGACGTGTCGTTCACCGTCGAGGCCGGGCGGACCGTCGCTCTGGTGGGCGAGTCGGGGTCGGGGAAGTCCACGATCGCGCGGATGCTGATGAAGCTGGAGACGCCGACGTCGGGGAGCATCCTGATCGACGGGGTCGAGACGCCCACCAGGGGACGGGCTCTGGCCGCGTACCGGTCGGACGTGCAGATGGTGTTCCAGGATCCGTTCGCGTCGTTGAACCCGTTCCACACGATCGGTCACCACCTGGAGCGGCCGATCCGCCTGCACCACCCCGGTCTGTCGTCGGCGCAGGTGCGGGAGCGTGTGCTCGGGCTGCTGGATCGCGTGCGCCTGTCGCCCGCCGCGGACTACGTGGACCGGCGTCCGCACGAGCTGTCGGGCGGGCAGCGGCAGCGCGTCGCGATCGCCCGCGCCCTCGCCCCCGGCGCCCGGTTCATCGTCGCGGATGAGCCGGTGAGCATGCTGGACGTGTCGATCCGGCTCGGAGTCCTCAATCTGCTCGCGGATCTGCAGCGGGAGGAGAACCTCGGCGTGCTGTACATCACGCACGACCTCGCGACGGCCCGCCACTTCAGCGACGAGATCATGGTGCTCTACAAGGGCGATGTCGTGGAACGCGGTCCCGCGGACGACGTGATCCTGCACCCTCAGCACGAGTACACCCGCACCCTCCTCGCCGCCGCCCCCGAACCCGACAACCTCGGCCGGCTCCGCGATGAGGTCCGCGCCGAGCTCGGCATCCACTGACACCGTTCGCACCGCCTGCCACCCCGCACGAGCGGGGAGGCGGATCCGGCGACCCGAACGACCATCCTGATCAGCGAAAGGAGCATCCATGTCACAGATCGACCCGGGCACCTCGTCCTGGTTGCGCACCAGGAACGACCGCGAAGCCCTTCGTCTGTTCCTCGAGCACGGCGCGCTCACGCGCACGCGCCTCGGAGAGCTCTCGGGGATGTCGAAGCCGACGGCGACGCAGATGATCGCCCGTCTGGAGCGCGCCGACCTCGTCGCCCCGGTCGGCGAGGTCGCCGGCAGCAGAGGGCCGAGCGCCGTCAGCTGGGGCGTCCGCAACGATCGGATCAACGGAGTCGCCGTCAACATGCTCGACGACGGCATCCAGGCCGTTCTCGTCGATGCTCTCGGCACGCCGCATCCGATCATCGAGCTGCCGGTCCACGACGTGGAGCGGTCGCCGGAGAGCGATGTCGGACGGGCCATCGAGGCGGCGTGCGCGGCATCCGGCGCCGAACGGAGCACGGTCGAGGCCGTGACCGTGGGACTGCAGGCCGCCGTCAGCAGCGGCTCCGACACGCTGTCCCTGACCGACACGCTGCCCGGCTGGCCGTCGGAGGGGTCCCGAGAACGGATCGAATCGAGCCTCGGCGTGTCGGCGACCCTGGAGAACGACGTCAATCTCGCCACCATGGCCGAGCGGGCCTTCGGCGTCGCTCAGGATGCCGGCAGCTTCGCTCTCCTCTGGATCGGCGTCGGACTCGGCATCGGGGTCGACCTCGGCGGCTCCATCCATCGGGGCGCTCATGGCGGAGCCGGTGAGATCGGCTACCTGACCGTGGCTGGGAGACCGGGGGAGCCGGGTGCCGTGACCACCGCCCTGCTCGGCTCCGCGTACGTCATGAACCTCGCCGGAGCGCCGTCGACGGCACGCTATCCGCAGGGCGTCGCCGCGATCGCAGCGGACGAGCGGGCACTGCGGGAGATCGCCGCGCGGATAGCCGTGACCATCGAGCCCGTGCTGGCTGTGCTCGATCCGCAGCTCGTCGTGCTCGGCGGTCCGACCTCACTCGCGGGCGGGGATCGCCTCGCCGAGCTCGTCGGCGAGATCGTCCTCAGCGAGGAGCGGCCGACTCCCTCCGTCCGACTCAGTACGACCGGCGACAGCGCCGTTCTCGCCGGGGCCAGGCGTCTGCTCGTGGAGCAGATCCGCAGCCGGCTCGAAGACCGAATCCCCACACAGTGACCCGCACGGGCGCACAGAAGAAAGCACAAGGAGAGCAGATGAAACTCGCCATCGTCGGCGGTGGATCGACTTACACCCCGGAGCTGATCGACGGCTTCATCCGACTTCAGAGGGAGCTGCCCATCGAGGAGCTCGTGCTCGTCGACACCGACCGCGCGAGGCTCGAGCTCGTCGGAGGCATGTCACGTCGCATGCTGCTCCGAGGCGGACACCCTGCCCGCCTCACGACGACGGACGACCTCGTCGCCGGCGTCTCCGACGCGGATGCCGTGCTGATCCAGCTGCGCGTCGGGGGCCAGGATGCCCGTGAGCAGGACGAGTCCTGGCCGCACGACGTGGACTGCATCGGTCAGGAGACCACGGGCCCCGGGGGACTCGCGAAGGCGCTGCGCACGGTTCCGATCGTGCTGCGGATCGCCGAGGTGGTCCGCACGCACGCGAAGCCCGACGCCTGGATCGTCGACTTCACGAACCCGGTGGGCATCGTCACCCGTGCGCTGCTGCAGGCAGGGCACCGCGCCGTCGGTCTGTGCAACGTCGCCATCGGCTTCCAGCGCCGGTTCGCCTCGGAGGCCGGAGTCGCCCCCGACCGTGTCGCGCTCGCGCACGTCGGGCTGAACCATCTCACCTGGGAGCGCGGAGTGTTCGTCGACGGCGTCGACATGCTGCCGAATGCGCTCGAGACGCGTCTGGGCGAGCTCGCAGAGGACGTCGAGCTCGCACCCGCGTTGCTCTCGCAGCTCGGTGTCATCCCCTCGTACTATCTGCGCTACTACTACGCGCACGACGAGGTGCTGCACGAGCAGCTGCACGCATCCACCAGGGCGCAGGAGGTGCGCGCGATCGAGCAGGAGCTGCTGGGCATCTACGCCGACGACGCCATCGACACCAAGCCCGAGATCCTGGAGAAGCGCGGCGGCGCGTTCTACTCGGAGGCGGCGATCGAGCTGCTCATCGCGATCCGCGGTGGCACCGAGCTGCCCAGGGTGGTCAACCTCCGGAACGACGGCGTGCTGCCCTTCCTCCCCGACGACCATGTGATCGAGGTGCCGGCCAGGCACATCGACGGGCGGTTCGTCGCCGAGCCGGTCGCCCCTCTTCCCGATGACATCAGCGGACTGATCAGCGCCGTCGCCGGGTACGAGCGCCTCGCCCTCGACGCCGCGGTCCACGGGGGCCGCGACCGAGTGCTCCGCGCGATGCGCGCGCACCCGCTCGTCCTGCAGCACGACAGAGCGGAGAAGCTCACCGATCTGCTGCTGGCGGCGAACTCCCGGTTCCTGGAGTGGGCGTGACCGCGGCATCCGATCTGGTCCTCGCCGTCGACGGAGGAGGCTCCAAGACGGATGTCGTGCTGCTCGACGTGACCGGCGCCGTGATCGCCTGGGAGCGTGGCCACGGCTCGAGTCCGCAGCTCGAAGGCCTCCACGAGTCCGTGAGGATCATCGACGAGCTCGTCGTGAAGGCTCTCGGCGATCGAGATCCGCAGCGGCTCGTCCACGTCGGCCTGTACCTCTCCGGGCTCGATCTGACCGATGAGATCGAGGCCTTCCGGTCGGCGATCGCCCCGCTGCCCTGGGCGGTGGGATCGGTCATCGCCGAGAACGACCTGCATGCCCTGCTGAGGGCGGGCACCGATTCGGGTGACGCGGTGGCGGTGATCTGCGGGACGGGCATGAACGCGATCGGGGTGCGGGCGGACGGCGCCGCGGTGCGGTTCCCCGCGCTGGGCCCGCTGTCCGGCGACTGGGGCGGCGGGAGCGAGCTGGGCGACGCGGTGGTGTGGCATGCGGCACGCGCCGAAGACGGACGGGGGCCCGCGACCGCGCTGCTTCCGCTGCTGCTCGACGCGGTCGATGCGCCGAGCGTGAGCGCGCTGATCGAGGACGTCCACCTCGGACGCCGGGCCGACGAGGGCTTCGCCCGACTGGCGCCGCTCATCTTCCAGGCCGCTCACGCCGGCGACGCCGTGGCCCGCTCCGTCGTGCAGCGGCAGGCGGAGGAGGTCGTCGCGTACGTGGTCGCGTGCATCGACCGGCTCGGACTCCTCGATGCCGACGTCCCCGTCGTCTTCGGCGGGGGCGTCGCGAGAGCGCGCGACCCGCTCCTGCTGGCGGGCATCACCGAGGGGCTCGCCGCGCGGGTCCCGTTCGCGAGACTGTCGATCGTCGACGCCCCGCCGGTGCTCGGAGCCGCCCTGCTCGCGCTCGGCGACGCGGGAGCGGATGCCGCAGCACTCGCGCGGGCGAGCACGGGGCTCAGCACGGACGAGCGCTTCGCACAGCGGATGCCGGCCACGGCATCCCTCCGCTGAATCCGGAGAGAGACGCGAAAGGGCGCCCCGACCGACGTCGGGGCGCCCTTTTCACATGCTCAGACGGTGAGCGCCTCGCGGATCAGCGTCGCCTGCTCGGCCGCGTGGACCTTCGACGAGCCGGTCGCGGGGGAGGCCGACGCCGCGCGCGCGACCGGGCGGAACGTGCGGTCTCCGGGGACGTCGGCGAAAGCCAGAGCCAGGAACGGCCAGGCTCCCTGGTTCTCCGGCTCCTCCTGCACCCACACCAGCTCGGCGTTCGGGTAGGAGTCGGTGATCGCCTTCAGCTCGTCGATCGGGGTCGGGTACAGCTGCTCGAGACGGACGAGCGCGACCTCCGGGTTCGGGTTCTTCTCGAGGTCGGCGCGGAGGTCCCAGTGGACCTTGCCCGAGTGCACGAGCACCCGCTTGACGGCGCTGCGGTCGAGACCGCGGTCGTCGTCGATGACCGGCTCGAAGCGCCCGCTGGTGAACGCCTCGACCGGGCTGGTGGCGCCGCGCAGACGCAGCATCGCCTTCGGCGTGAACACGATCAGCGGCTTGCGCGGACGTGCGTAGGCCTGACGGCGCAGCAGGTGGAAGTGCGAGGCGGGGGTGGAGGGGCGAGCCACGATCATGTTCTCCTGCGCGCACAGCTGCAGGAAGCGCTCGATGCGCGCCGACGAGTGGTCGGGTCCCTGGCCCTCGTAGCCGTGCGGGAGCAGCAGGGTCACACTGGACTGCTGGCCCCACTTCTGCTCCGCGGCGGAGATGTACTCGTCGATGACGGACTGGGCGCCGTTGACGAAGTCGCCGAACTGCGCCTCCCACAGCACGAGCGCCTCGGGCGCCTCGACGGAGTAGCCGTACTCGAAGCCGAGGGCGGCGTACTCGCTGAGCAGCGAGTCGTAGACGAAGAAGCGGCCCTGGGCGTCGGAGAGGTTCGACAGCGGCAGCCACTCCTGGCCGTTCGCGCGGTCGTGCAGAGTCGCGTGGCGCTGCACGAACGTGCCGCGACGGGAGTCCTGACCGGCGAGACGCACCGGGGTGCCCTCCACGAGCAGGGAGCCGAAGGCGAGCAGCTCGCCGAAGCCCCAGTCGATGCCGCCGTTGCGGCTCATGTCGAGACGCTTATCGAGCAGCTGCTGGATCTTCGGGTGCACCGTGAAGCCCTCGGGCTTGTTCACGAAGGCGTCGCCGATGAGCTGGATGACCTCCTTCGCGACGCCGGTGACCTCGGGCGCGCCGATCTGCTCGTCGACGGGCAGCAGATCGGGGGCGATCGGGGTCGCACCGGTCTCGGCGGCGTGCGTCTCGGCGAACGCGATCTCCAGACGGTTCTGGAAGTCGGCCTTCGCCTGGTCGTACTCCTCCTCGGTGATGTCGCCGCGTCCAACGAGGGACTCGGTGTAGAGCTTGCGCACCGAGCGCTTCGCCTGGATGAGGTCGGTCATCAGCGGCTGCGTCATCGAGGGATCGTCTCCCTCGTTGTGTCCGCGGCGGCGGTAGCAGACCAGGTCGATGACGACGTCGCGGTGGAACCGCTCGCGGTACTCGAACGCCAGCTGTGCGACGTGGATGACGGCCTCGGGGTCGTCGCCGTTCACATGGAAGACCGGCGCCTGGATCGTCTTGGCGACGTCGGTGGAGTACACCGACGTGCGGCCGTCGTTCGGGGTGGTGGTGAAGCCGACCTGGTTGTTCACGACGACGTGGATGGTGCCGCCCGTGCGGTAGCCGCGCAGCTGCGACATCTGCAGCGTCTCGACGACGACGCCCTGTCCGGCGAACGCGGCGTCGCCGTGCACGAGGATCGGCAGCCAGGTGAAGGTGCCGATGGGCTTGCGGTCCTGCTTCGCGCGCACGATGCCCTCGAGCACTCCGTCCACGGTCTCCAGGTGCGAGGGGTTCGCCGCGAGGTAGACGGGCAGCTGAGCGCCGTCCTCGGCGATGAAGGTGCCCTCGGTGCCGAGGTGGTACTTCACGTCGCCGGAGCCGCGCTGGTTGCCCGGGGTCTGGTGTCCCTCGAACTCCTGGAACACCTGGCCGTAGGTCTTGCCGGCGATGTTGGTGAGGACGTTCAGGCGGCCGCGGTGGGCCATGCCGATCGCTGCGCCCTCGAGCCCCGCGTTCGCGGCGCCCTGGAGGATCTCGTCGAGCAGGGGGACGAGGGACTCGCCGCCCTCGAGGGAGAAGCGCTTCTGGCCGACGAACTTGGTCTGCAGGAAGGTCTCGAACGCCTCGGCCTCGTTGAGCTTGCGGAGGACGCGGAGCTGCTCGTCATGACCGGGCTTCTGGTACTTGACCTCCACCTTCTCCTGGAACCAGCGGCGCTGCTCCGGGTCCTGGATGTGCATGTACTCGATGCCCAGCGTGCGGCAGTACGAGTCGCGCAGCACGCCGAGGATGTCGCGCAGCTTCGCGATGCGACGTCCGCCGAATCCGCCGGTGACGAACTCGCGGTCGAGGTCCCAGAAGGTGAGGCCGTGGTTCTCGATCTCGAGGTCAGGGTGCGAGCGCTGCACGTACTCGAGGGGGTCGATGTCGGCCATCAGGTGTCCGCGGACGCGGAACGAGTTGATGAGCTCCTGCACGCGAGCCTGCTTGTCGACGCGCTCGGCGAGGTCCACCGCGATGTCGGCGTTCCAGCGGATCGGCGCGTACGGGATGCGCAGGGCGGCGAAGATGTCGTCGTAGAAGCCGCGCTGCCCGATGAGCAGCTCGTGCACCTTCTTCAGGAACTCGCCGGATCCGGCGCCCTGGATGACGCGGTGGTCGTAGGTGCTGGTGAGGGTGATCGTCTTGCCGATCGCCAGCTCGTTCAGCGTCTTGTCGCTCGCGCCCTGGAACTCGGCCGGGTACTCGAGCGCGCCGGCGCCGATGATGCAGCCCTGGCCCTTCATCAGACGCGGCACGGAGTGCACGGTGCCGATGCCGCCGGGGTTCGTGAGCGAGACCGTGGTGCCCTGGAAGTCGGCGGCGGTGAGCTTGTTGTTGCGAGCGCGGGTGACGAGGTCCTCGTACGCGACGAGGTACTCGCTGAACGTCATCGTGTCGGCGCGCTTGATGCTCGGCACCATGAGGGCGCGGGTGCCGTCAGGCTTGGGAAGGTCGATCGCGATGCCGAGGTTGACGTGCGCGGGGGCGACGACCGAGGGCTTGCCGTCGATCTCGGCGTAGAAGACGTTCTGGCTGCGGAACTCGTCGAGCGTGCGGATGAGCGCCCAGCCGATGAGGTGCGTGAAGCTGATCTTGCCGCCGCGGGTGCGAGCCATGTGGTTGTTGATGACGATGCGGTTGTCGATCATCAGCTTCGCGGGAACGGTGCGGACGCTGGTGGCGGTCGGAACCGTCAGCGACTCGTCCATGTTCGCGGCGAGGGTCTTGGGCAGACCGCGCAGCGGGGTGACCTTGTCCTCTTCGGCCGCGTCGACTGCCGCATCCTTCGCCTCGGGCTTCGGCGCCTGGGCGGGGATCGGGGCGGCTGCTGCGGGCTTGGCCGTGGTGCGCGCGACGGGCTGCGCGCCGATGACGGGGATCGGAGCCGTCACAGGGTGCGCGGGCTGAGCGGGAGCGGGAGATGCGGCTGCGGCGGTGCCGGTCGCGGCATCCGACTGGTACTTCTCCAGGATCGGCCACCACTCCTTGTCGACGGAGTCGCGGTTCACCTTGAACTGCTCGTAGAGCTCTTCGACGAGCCAGGAATTGGCTCCGAACCCCCCGTCGCCCCCGACGCCGGTCACCTGGTTCGACACGCTCGATCGCCCTCTTTCATCGCTGAATCTCAACGTGTGCTCACAAGGACGCAGGATGCGCCCGGGTCTGCACACTCTCGACCCACAAGCCTAACGTGTTTCCCCCGGGGATTCGTCGTCGCGGCGCGCCAAGATGCCGACGATCTCGGTACCGTGGAGTCATGGAGTTCGCAGGCAAGCAGCCCACCGTCGATCTGACCTATTCGGACGTGTTCCTCGTGCCGCGCCGATCCGGCGTGGCGAGCCGTCTGCAGGTCGATCTCGCTCCGAACGACGGCACCCCGGCGACGCTGCCGCTGGTCGCCTCGAACATGAACTCCGTGACGGGGCCGCGGCTCGCCGCGGTGCTCGCGCGACGCGGTGGGCTCGGGGTGCTTCCGCAGGACATGCCGCTGCAGGATCTGGATGCCGCGATCCGCGACGTCAAGGACCAGCCGGTGCTCTGGGACACGCCCCTCGTGCTCCCGCCGACGGCATCCGTCTCCGAGGCGCTCCGGCTGCTCCCCGCGACCGCGGGGCACGGCATCGTCGTGGCGAAGGGGACGGCCCCCTACACGGTCGAGCAGATCCTCGGCATCCTGCCCGCCGCACGCCTTGCGACCGCGCTGACGGACGCTCAGCTCGGGGATCTCGTGCACACGGGCACGCCCTCGCTCGACGCGGACGACATCGGCTCCGAGCGGCACGCGTTCGACGTGATCACCGACGCCGGTGTCGAGATGGTGACGATCGTCCGCCACGGACACCTGGTCGGCACCCTCAGCGCTCGCAGCGCGCTGCGAGCGACCCTGTACCGCCCCGCCCTCGACGCGGACGGCCGTCTCGCGGTCGCCGCGGCTGTCGGCATCAACGGCGACGTGGCGTCCAAGGCCCGCGCGCTGGCCGCCGCCGGTGTGGACGTGCTCGTCGTCGATACCGCGCACGGGCACCAGGAGGGGATGCTGCGCGCGCTGCGCGAGGTGTCGTCGCTCGACCTCGGACTGCCGATCGTCGCCGGCAACATCGTCACCGCCGACGGCGTGCGCGACCTGGTCGACGCCGGAGCGACGATCCTGAAGGTCGGGGTCGGCCCCGGCGCGATGTGCACGACGCGCATGATGACCGCCGTCGGGCGTCCGCAGTTCTCCGCCGTGCTCGAGACCGCGGAAGCAGCGCGGTCGCTCGGCGCCCACGTCTGGGCCGACGGGGGAGTGCGCTACCCGCGCGACGTGGCGCTGGCGCTCGCCGCGGGGGCCGCGTCGGTCATGGTCGGGTCCTGGTTCGCGGGCACGATCGAGGCGCCGGGCGAGCTGCAGCGCGATGCGGACGGACGGATCTTCAAGGAGTCCTGGGGCATGGCGTCGACCAAGGCCGTCCAGGCCCGATTCGGTCGTCTGGACGCCTATGAGCGCGCGCGCAAGGAGCTCTTCGCCGAGGGCATCTCCTCGTCGAAGATCTACCTCGACCCGCTGCGTCCGGGCGTCGAGGATCTGCTCGACATGATCACCTCCGGTGTCCGCTCCTCGTTCACCTACGCCGGCGCGTCGTCCGTGCCGGAGTTCCACGACCGCGCACTCGTGGGTCTGCAGTCGGCAGCCGGCTACGAGGAGGGCAAGGCTCTGCCCGTCAGCTGGTAGTCGCTCCGCGAGAACCCCCGTCGCGCGGGGTGCTGCGCCCGAGCCGCACTCGGCGCGAGGGATTCAGGAGAGGGTGGGCGTCACGGGTGCGCCTGACCCTCAGCCGGATTCTGTACAATCGTGCTCACCATGGACGACCCTCCCAGTTGCAGTACATCGCCCCACCGCCCGCCTCTCGATAGCGAGAGGAACCTCTGATGGATTACATCCTGTTGGGCGTGGGGCTCCTGCTCACAGTCGGGACCGGCCTGTTCGTCGCGAGCGAGTTCGCGCTGGTCAACCTCGACCGTGCCGAACTCGAAGCGCGTCAGGCTCGCGGCGAGACCCGGCTCTCCCTCACGATCCGTGCGCTCAGGCACACGTCGACGCATCTGTCGGCGGCGCAGCTCGGCATCACGCTGACGACGCTCCTCACCGGATACACGATGGAGCCTGCGCTGTCGAACCTCCTGCGTCCGACCTTCGTCGCGTGGAGCATCCCCGAGGCGGCGATCGCGCCGATCTCGACCGTCGTGGCGATGGTCGTGGCGACTTCGCTGTCGATGATCCTCGGCGAGCTCGTCCCCAAGAACTTCGCCCTCGCGCTGCCGCTGGCGACGGCGAAGATGGTCATCCCGTTCCAGGTGGCGTTCACGACCGTGTTCAAGCCGGCCGTGGTCGTGCTCAACGGGAGCGCGAACGGCGTGCTGCGCAGCATGGGCGTCGAGCCCAAGGAGGAGCTCTCCGGCGCCAGGACCGCCGAGGAGCTCTCCTCGCTCGTCCGCCGCTCAGCCATGGCCGGCCTGCTCGAAGAGGACACCGCGACGCTGCTCGACCGCACTCTGACCTTCGCGCGGCTCACCGCCGCCGACGTCATGACGGCACGACCCAGCATGCACGCGATCGCCGCGGGTGATTCGGCCGATGACGTCATCCAGCTCGCTCGGCGCACCGGGCACAGCCGCTTCCCCGTGTACGACGACGATCTCGACGACATCACCGGCGTGGTCCACCTGAAGGCCGCCATCTCCGTGCCGCGCGACCGTCGCTCCGAGGTGCCGGTGGGCGCGCTCGCCACCGAGCCGCTGCGCGTGCCGGAGACGGTGCACATCGACGGACTCATCTCCGAGCTGCGGGCCCGCGGCTATCAGCTCGCCGTCGTCGTCGACGAGTACGGAGGCACCGCGGGTCTGGTCACTCTCGAGGACCTCATCGAGGAGATCGTCGGCGAGGTGTCCGACGAGCACGACCGCACCCGCGCGGGCGTCATCGTCGGTCGCGACGGCGTGACCTTCCCCGGCGAGCTGCGACCGGACGAGCTGCGCAGCCGTGCGGGCGTCGAGGTTCCGGAGGGCGATGTCTACGACACCGTCGCCGGCTACGTCATGAGCGTCCTCGAGCGCGTGCCCGCGGTGGGTGACGAGGTGCCTCTCGAATCGGGTGTGCTCCAGGTGGTGCGCATGGACGGTCGCCGTGTCGACCGCATCCGCTACGTCCCGAGATCCGAGGACGCGGATGAGGAGGTGACCCGATGAGCGATTGGGCGGGAATCGTCTGGCTCGTGGTGCTGCTCATCGGCAACGCCTTCTTCGTCGGCGCCGAGTTCGCCGTCATCTCGGCTCGCCGTTCGCAGATCGAGCCGCGCGCGGAGCAGGGCTCCCGCTCGGCCAAGACGGCGCTGTACGCGATGGAGCACGCGACGCTCATGCTCGCGACGTCCCAGCTCGGCATCACGATCTGCTCGCTGCTGATCCTGAACGTCTCCGAGCCGGCGATCCACCATCTGCTCGCCGCTCCGCTGCATGCGTTCGGGTGGACGGATGCCGTCGTCGACGCCGTGTCCTTCACGATCACGCTGCTGATCGTGTCGTTCCTGCACGTGGTGTTCGGCGAGATGGTGCCGAAGAACCTCGCGTTCTCGCTGCCGGACCGCGCCGTGCTGCTGCTCGCCCCGCCGCTGGTCTGGGTGTCGAAGGTCTTCATGCCGGTCATCTGGGTGCTCAACGCCGCCGCGAACGGCGTGCTGCGGCTGTTCCGCGTGGAGCCGAAGAGCGAAGCCGCGTCGACGTTCACCCTGGGCGAGGTGGCGACGATCGTCGACCAGTCCCGCCGCGAGGGCGTGCTGGCCGACTCCGCGGGCACCGTGGCGGCCGCCGTCGAGTTCACCGACAAGAAGGCGCGTGACGTCGCCGTGCCGCTGAGCGATCTGGTGACGCTGCCGCAGTCGACGACGCCCGACGACATCGAGAAGGCGGTCGCCCGCTACGGGTTCTCCCGCTACGTGATCGTCGACGCCGAGGACACCCCGATCGGGTACGTCCACCTCAAGGACATCCTGCGCGCCTCCGAGGGGCCGAACGCCGAGGTGAGGATGGCCGAGCCGCTGCCGGCGAAGCGCATCCACCACATGGTGCCGGTGCAGGAGGACACAGACCTCGAGGATGCGCTCGCCGTGATGCGCCGCGCCGGACGCCACCTGGCGAAGGTGCGGAACGCCGAGGGCGAGACCACCGCCGTGCTGTTCCTCGAGGACATCCTCGAGGAGCTCGTCGGAGAGGTCCAGGACGCGACCAGGAGGGTGCGCGGTCACTGACCGCGCGCCCTCCGGGGCTCAGCGCCAGCGGGCGCGCTCGTACTGCGGCGGCCAGGTCGTCTGCGCGTCGAGCTCGTGCGCGGCGCGGAGCCCGAAGTGCGGATCGCGCAGCCACTCCCGGCCGGCGAAGATCGCATCGGCCGCACCGTCGACGAGCACCTGCTCCGCCTGCTCGGCCGCGGTGATCAGTCCGACCGCCGAGACGGGGACCCTCCCGCCTCGGCGCACGGTCTCGGCCAGCGCGACCTGGTAGCCGGGGAAGACGTCGATCCGCTGATGAGAGACGAGCCCGCCGCTGGACACGTCGATGAGGTCGGCGCCGTGCTCGGAGCACCAGGTGCCGACGGTCGTCGCCTCCTCGGCGGTGAAGCCTCCGTCGGCGTGGTCGGTCGCCGAGATCCGCACGAACACGGGCACGTCGGCCCCCGCCTCGGCGCGGACGGCGTCGATCACACGGAGCAGCAGCCTCGCCCGGTTCTCCAGCGAGCCGCCGTACTCGTCTTCCCGGAGGTTCGACAGGGGGGAGAGGAACTGGTGCAGCAGGTAGCCGTGCGCGCCGTGGATCTCGAGCACGTCGAACCCGGCGTCGAGCGCGCGACGAGCGGATGCCGCGAAGGCCTCGACCACCGCGTCGATCCCGGCGCCATCCAGAGCGCGGGGCTCGGCGAAGCCGTCGAAGGCCACGGCGGAGGGCGCGAGAGTGGTCCAGCCGCCCTCTGCGGCGGGCACCGAACCGCGCTCCGCCGCCCACGGCCACCACGTCGACGCCTTGCGTCCGGCGTGGGCGAGCTGGATTCCGGCGGCGGCGCCGCGGTCGTGGATCGCCTGCACGATCGGCGCCCACGCATCGCGCTGCTCGTCGTTCCACAGGCCGGCGTCGCGCGGCGAGATCCGCCCCTCGGGGACGACCGAGGTCGCCTCGGCGATGATGAGCCCGGCCCCGCCGGACGCGAACTGGGCGAGGTGCGTGTGGTGCCACTCCTGCACGACGCGGTCGACCGCGCTGTACATGCACATGGGTGAGACCCAGAGCCGGTTGCGGAGGGTGACGGATCGGACGCTCAGGGGAGAGAAGAGGATGCTCACTCCTCCGACGCTAGCCGCTGCGGGAGGTACCGAGGGTCGTCGCACTAACGTGGAGTCATGGTCGATGTCCGAGAGTGGTCGCGGAGCGATACCGCGCGCTTCCTGAGGGCGCCCTCGGACGCCGACGACAAGTACTCGCGCGGCGTCGTCGCCCTGCGCACAGGGTCGGACGCCTACCCCGGCGCGGCCGTGCTGGGCGTCGAGGCTGCGTGGCGGGCGGGGGCCGGTTTCGTGCGGTACGTCGGTTCGGGCCGGGCGGCGGATGCCGTGCTCGCGCGCCGCCCTGAGACGGTGATCGCCCAGGATGCCGGTCGGTCGCGCGTCGGCGCGTGGGTGATCGGGTCCGGCACCGATGCCGCTCTGCGCACCGAGGAGGAGACGACCGCGCTGCGGGAGATCCTCGCGGACGCCGCGCCCGTCGTGGTCGACGCGGGTGCTCTCGATCTCGCTCTCGGCGCGGCGGCGCCCTTCGTGGTCACCCCGCACGCGGGGGAGTTCGCGCGTCTTCGGGAGAGTCTGCGGCTGCGCCCTGCAGATCAGAGCCCTGAATCGGCGGTCGCCGAGGTCGCTGCAGCGCTCGGCGGCACCGTGCTGCTCAAAGGCGCCCGCACGCTCGTCGCCGATCGCGACGGGGTCGTCCTGAGCGTCCGCGAGAGCACTGGCTGGCTCGCCACGGCGGGCACCGGCGACGTCCTCGCGGGGGTCATCGGCGCACTGGTCGCTGCGTGCCCTGAGGCTCCGATCGCGGAGATCGCCGCCGCCGGCGCCTGGCTGCACGGCCGCGCGGGCAGGCTCGCCGCGGGAGTCATCGGCACGGAGGCGACCGGTCAGGGGCATCCGATCGTCGCCCTGGACGTCGCCGCCGCGCTTCCCCGTGCGATCGGGGACCTGCTCTCGTGAATCGCTCCGGCGACGTCCGACTGGTCGGGCTCTGGACGGCCTTCCTGCTCGTGCACCTGTTCACGGTCGTCGTGGGCTGGGTGTACCCGAGCCAGCCCATGGGCGACGTGGTGCTCGTGTACGAGCCGTGGGCGGCATCCGCCCTGTCGGGTGGACCGATCGTGGGCGTCACGGAGACCTGGGTGTATCCGCAGCTCGCCCTCCTGCCCATGCTGCTGGCCAAGGCGCTGTCGCTGCCGCTCATCCCGGCGCTCGGCGCATCGAGCGCCTATCTCCTCGCGTGGGCGGCGATGGTGACGGCCCTCGACGCGATCGCCTTCGGCGTGCTGCTCGGGCGCTCTCCGGCACGACCGCGACGTGTCGCCGCGTGGTTCTGGATCCTGGCCCTGCTCCTTCTCGGCCCCATCGCGCTGTACCGCATCGATGCCGTGACGGTGCCGCTCGTGGTGATCGCCGGGCTCTGGCTCACCCGTCGCCCCGCGCTCGCCGCCGCGCTGCTCACGGTCGGCGCGTGGATCAAGATCTGGCCGGGAGCAGTGCTGCTCGCGGCCGTCGTGGCGTTCAGGGTGCGGGTGCGGATGCTCCTCGCCGCCGCATCCGTCACCGCCGCGGTGATCGTCGCGCTGTACCTGCTGGGCGCCCGGCAGGAGATCCTCGGGTTCCTCACCGAGCAGACCGGCCGCGGCCTGCAGATAGAGGCGGTGGCGGCGACGCCGTTCCTCTGGCTCGCCGTCGCCGGTTCGGCGCGTATCGAGTACAGCTACGACATCCTCACGTTCCAGATCTCGGCGCAGGGGGCGGATGCCGTCGGCGCCGCGCTCACCCCGCTGATGGCGCTCGTCGTCCTCGTCATCGCCGCGATCGGCGCCGTCACGGCCATACGGGGGGCGGATTTCTCCCGGCTGTTCCCGCCGCTCGCGCTGTCGCTGGCGACGACGCTCATCGTGATGAACAAGGTGGGGTCTCCGCAGTTCCAGACCTGGCTGCTCGCGCCGGTCATCCTCTGGCTCGTGCTCGATCGCGTCAGAGCGAAGGCACCAGCGGGGGTCGTGCTGGCTCTGGCGCTGCTGACCTGCCTCGTGTACCCGCTGAACTACGACGCCCTGCTGCGCGCAGAGCTGCTGCCCGTCGTCGTGCTGTCGCTGCGCAACGTCCTCCTCGTCGTCCTCCTCGTCCTCGGCATCCGCGCGCTGCTGCGGGTGCCGGCCCGCCCCACATCGAACACCAGGGAGTGAACATGCTCATCGCCTTCTCCGTCGCCCCGAGCGGCACACCGTCCGGAGGATCAGAGCGCGACGACGCGTCGGTGCACGACGCGGTCGCCGCCGCCGTCCGCGTCGTGCGCGAGTCGGGACTCCCGCACCGCACCACGAGCATGTTCACCGAGATCGAGGGACCGGACTGGGACTCCGTGATGGATGTCGTCAAGCGCGCCACCGAGGCGGTGATGCCGTTCGGCTCCCGCGTCTCGCTCGTGCTGAAGGCGGACATCCGCCCCGGCTACTCCGGCGAGCTCGACGCCAAGATCGAGCGCCTGGAGGCGGCGATCGACGAGTCCGCCGAATAGCAGCCCGCCAGACGCCGCGCTCCGAGGGGTCTCGGAGTCTCAGTCGATGTCGCGGAGATAGCCCGTGTAGGCGTCGATCACGCCCGGAGCGAGGAGAGCCCTCGGCCACACCGTGCCGATCAGCGTTCCGACGAACGCGTCGTCTTCGACGATCGGACGCGCCAGGGAGTGCGCCGAGTCGACCCGACGCACGCTCAGCATCGAGCCGAAGACGTCGCGGTAGACGCGCTCGGTCTCATCGACGTCGACGTTGCGGTCGTGCTCTCCGATGAGAAGGAGGATCGGGATCTCCCGCATCGCAGAGGCGCGGAGGTCCGCGGTGGCGTCGGCGTACATGTTGCGGGCGACGAATGCCCATCGCGCGGCGGTCATCGGTGGATCGTCGGTGGTGATCTCGCGATACTCCTCGTACGAGGCGCCGCGGTCGAGGAGCCCGCGCACGGCGTCGCTCTCGGCGATGGCCTGCGTGCGGGCGGCTTCGGTCGCGTGCTCGTGGTCGAGGTCGGCGAGGAGATTGAATCGGCCCTGCGTGAGCCAGTTGATCGCCGTCCCCGCCGCGACCACGCCGTCGATGTCGTCGCGCGCGGCGACGACCTTCGGCATGACCCACCCCGCCTGGCTGGCTCCCCACAGGATGATCCGCTCGGTCGGGATACCGGCCTGTCCCAGGGCCCAGTCGATGGCGACGCTCACCTCGGCGGCGCGATCGTCCATCGACTGGTCCAGCCAGTCGCCGGTCGATCCGCCGACTCCCGGTTTGCTCCAGGAGAGGGTTGCGAATCCCGCGTCGGCCGCGCCCTCGAACCAGGGGGAGTACAGGCCGTCCTGCGTCGCGTCCACGGCGCTGTCGCCGTGCACCATGACGACGAGGCCTCGGGGCGAGTCGGTGGGCGGCATGGTGAGCACGCCGTCGAGTCGACCGTCGGTGGTCGGGATCTGCACGGCGGTCTGGGTGAAACGGTAGTCGTTTCCGAGGAGCACCACACCCGCGGCGGCGAGCGCCACGGCGAGGGCGATGCCGGCGATGATGACGGGCTTTCGCCAAAAGTTCAAATTGCGCACGAACGTAGCCTATCTGATAGAACTGAACCATGAGCGCTGTGCAGATCGACCTCGGATTCGACGAGTCCGAGCGGGAGCACATCGGCGCGCTGTACTGGGGGGCGTTCCGGAGGAAGCTGCGTCCCGCCTTCGGCGACGATGCCGTGGGGCTCCGCGTGATCCGTGCGGCGATGCGCTCGGATCGGATGCTCGTCGCGCGATCCGAGGGAGGCGTCGTCGGCGTGTGCGGCTTCCACGCGGATGGCACCGGCGCCGTGGAGCTGAGCATGAAGTCCCTGCGCAGCCACCTCTCGATCGGGGGAGCGCTGCGCGCGGCACTCGTCCTCAGCGTGCTCGCTCGCGAAGATCATCCCGGCTCGCTCGTGCTCGACGGGATCTGCGTCGACGCCGACCAGCGCGGTACAGGCATCGGCACCTCGCTTCTCGATGCCGCAGAGCGTCTTGCCCGGAACAGGGGTGCGACGTCCGTGAGGTTGTCGGTGGTCGACAGCAACCCCCGCGCCCGCGCGCTGTACATGCGTCGCGGCTTCGTGCCGATCGAGTCGGGCGCTCTGGGTCTCCTGGGGTTCGTGTACGGTTTCGATCGATACACGGTGCTGACCAAGGAGCTGTCTTCATGACCGACCAGATCTCGCCGCGCACCCTGATCGAAGCGCACCTGCCGTTCGCCGGCGAGGTCGACCTCGCTCTGATCTATGCCACCGCCAACGAGCTGGGGATCGAGGACCAGCCCGTGAGGCTGGCGCTCAGGCGCCTCATCTCCGCCGGTGAGCTCGAGCAGCGCGGTCGCGGGCGTGCGGGAGTCGTCGAGCTCACGGAGTCCGGACGAGCACGGCTGGACATCGACCGGATCGCGGTCCGGCTGGCCTTCGCCCAGGACGCGGGGCAGGCGCCCTGGGACGGATTCTGGCGGCTCCTCGGCATCAGCGCACCGGAGTCGCACCGTGCGATCCGCGACGCGTTCCGCAGAGACATCGTGAGTCTCGGTGCCGCTCCCTTCTCCACGGGCCTGTACGTGACGCCGCACGACCTGACCGCGTTCCTTCCGGCCGGCGCCGGTCCGTATCTCGTGACAGCCGCATCCGGCGACCTCACGATGAGGGGGATCACGGATCCGCAGGAGATCGTGGAGTCGCTGTGGCCGGCGCAGCCCACCCTCGCTGCGTACGCGGAGCTCGATCGCGCGCTCGTGGCCCTGCCTGCGGGGTTGTCGCCGGTCGCCCGCCAACTCCGCCTGGCCGATGCGTTGGAGCTCGCGCTCCGAGACGACCCGCTGATCCCGAGCGAGCTGCGTCCCGATCCGTGGAGACCCGCAGGGGCGAGGCGCCGCTGGCTGGATCTCTGGGACGCCGCTCGCGGCCACGACGGCACGGAGCTGATCTACCGCGGCTGGCTGCCCGAGTGATCGCGCGCGACCGGTAGTCTTTACGGGTGAATCCCTCGACTGACACGAGGGGTGCGGCGAAGAGGGCGCTCCTCTCTCTCGCCATCGGCAGTTTCGGCATCGGCATGACCGAGTTCGTCGTGATGGGCCTGCTCCCTGACATCGCCGGCGACCTTCTGCCGACCCTGTGGGCGTCGAGCCCGGAGGACGCGCTGAGCCAGGCCGGCTGGCTGATCTCCCTCTACGCGCTCGGCGTGGTGGTGGGTGCGCCGACGATCGCCGGGTTCGTGGCACGCTTCCCTCGGCACCGTGTCATGATCGGCCTCGCCCTGGCCCTCACCGTCTTCAACGCCCTCACCGTGGTGCTGCCGACGTTCGAGCTCGTCGGGGCCTCGCGCTTCCTCGCCGGTCTCCCGCACGGAGCCTATTTCGGCATCGGCGCTCTCGTGGCGGCCGACGTCATGGGCCCGGGCAACAGGGCCAAAGGCGTCGCCTTCATCCTGACCGGCCTCACGGTCGCGAACGTCGTGGGCGTGCCGCTCGGGACCTTCCTCGGCCAGCAGTGGGGCTGGCGCGCCGCGTTCGGCGTGGTCGCCCTGGTCTTCGCCCTCGCGACGCTGTGCATCTCGTTCTTCGTGCCGGAGCACCCGGGCGAGCCGGGGCGCACGATGCGCTCCGAGCTGCGGGTGTTCCGCATCCCGCAGGTGTGGTTCGCCCTCGGCGTCGGCGCCATCGGCTTCGGCGGATTCTTCGCGGTCTACAGCTACATCGCCCCTCTCGTCACGGAGGTCGCCGGTTCGCCGGAGTGGGTCGTGCCCATCGTGCTCGTCCTGATGGGGCTCGGCATGACCGGAGGCAACATCGTCGGGGGCCACCTCGCCGACATCGACCTCCGGCGCACCCTGCTGTTCGGCCTCGCGATCATGGCGGCCGTGTTCGCGCTGCTCGCCGCGCTCTCGTTCTGGATCGTGTCTCTCGCCGTGCTCGTCTTCGTCGTCGGATTCGTGTCCTCGGTCCTCGCTCCGACGATCCAGACCCGCCTGATGGACGTCGCCGAAGACAACCAGTCGATCGCCGCGGCGCTCAACCACTCGGCGCTCAACATCGGCAACAGCATGGGGGCGTTCCTCGGCGGCCTCGTGATCGCCGCGGGCTGGGGCTTCACCGCGCCGTCGTGGACCGGCGCTGCGCTCGCGGTGGCCGGACTGCTGATCGCCCTGCTCTCCTTCCGCGTGGAGTCGCGGAAGACGGCGATCGTCCGGTCGTAGAGTGTGGGGGTGGACGCCCCCGAAGACCTTCCCGTCGCCGGCACCGTCGTGCTGCTGCGCGACACCGATGCCGGTCCGGAGACGCTGCTCATGCGCCGCCCTGACCGCGGCTCGTTCGCCGGTGCGTGGGTGTTCCCCGGTGGGGCGGTCGAGGCATCCGATCGGGCACCCGGCGCGGCGGAGCAGGAGGACGCGCGCAGGGCGGCCGCCCGCGAGGCGTTCGAGGAGGTCGGGGTCGTCATCGACGATCTGACGGTGCTGTCGTGCTGGACGCCGCCCGCCGAGGCCCCGAAGCGCTTCCGCACCTGGTTCTTCCTGGCAACGTCCCTCGACGGCGCGGTGCGGCCCTCTGCCGCCGAGGTCGCAGACGTGGCCTGGGTGCGACCTGCGGACGCGCTCGCGCGGCACGGCGCGGGGGAGTTGTCCCTGTTCCCTCCGACGTGGATGACGCTCCACGGTCTGCTCGGGTTCGCACGAGCCGCGGAGGCGATCACGACCGCGGAGGTCGCGT
Organism: Microbacterium sp. NPDC012755; assembly: GCF_042901325.1. Lineage (NCBI taxonomy): Bacteria > Bacillati > Actinomycetota > Actinomycetes > Micrococcales > Microbacteriaceae > Microbacterium > Microbacterium sp. NPDC012755. The sequence goes on from NZ_JBIBCT010000001.1 coordinate 2,644,969, forward strand.
TCTACCGCACCCGGATCGAGGGGTCGGCGTTCCGGTGGGACGGGCTCGCCCTCGAGACCAGGACGCTGCCCTGGACCCTAGCTGCCGAGCAGCCGGCGTAGGTGGCGGCCGACGGCATCCGTCTCGATGAGGAAGCCATCGTGGCCGAAGTCGCTGGTGAGCACGACGGCGTCGTTCCCGTCGAGCGTGTTCGGGATGCTGCGCGCGATGCGATGCTGCCCGTCGACGGGGAACAGCCGGTCGCTGTCGATCCCGAGGACGAGCGTCGTCGCGGTGACCGTGCGGAGCGCCTCCTCGACGCCGCCGCGGTCGCGACCGACGTCGTGCGAGTTCATGGCCTCGACGAGAGTGATGTAGCTGTTCGCGTCGAAGCGGCGCGTGAACTTGTTGCCGTGGAAGTCGAGGTACGACTCCACGGCGAAACGTCCGCCGTGGCCGAGCGGCGACACATCGGACTGCCACGAGCGCTGGAAGCGCTGATTGAGCTCGATCGGGCTGCGGTAGTTCAGCAGAGCCATGCGACGCGCGAGGGCGAGCCCCCTGTGCGGTCCGTCGCCGTCTGCGAGGTCGTAGTACTCGCCGCCCTGGAACCGCGGATCCATCCGCACGGTCTCGAGCTGGACCGTGTTCAGGGCGATCTGGTCGGCCGTGGTGACCGGAGGGGACGAGAGCACGGCGAGGCGATCGACGCGCTCGGGGTGGGAGATCGCCCATTCGAGCGCGTGCATCCCGCCCATCGAGCCGCCGATGACCGCGGCCCAGGTGTCGATGCCGAACGCGTCGGCGAGGCGCACCTGCGCCGCCACCTGGTCGCGGATCGTGAGGTACGGGAACCGCGAGGCCCACTCGTAGCCGTCGGGGGCGATGCTCGCCGGGCCCGTCGAGCCCTGGCACCCGCCGAGCATGTTGGGAGCGATCACGAACCACTCGTCGGTGTCGAGGGCAGCGCCGGGACCGACGATGTCCTCCCACCAGCCGGCGGTCGGATGCCCTGCCCCCGCGTCGCCGCGGAGGTGGCTGTCTCCGGTGAGGGCGTGCAGCACGAGGATCGCGTTGCTGCGCGCGGCGTTCAGCTCGCCCCAGGTCTCGAAGGCGAGTCGGATGCCGGGCAGCTCCACGCCGCTCTCCGTGCCGAACGCGCCGAAGGACGCGAACCTGCGTCCGCCGATCGCGTCGCCGTCGCGCCAGGCCCCGGTCGCCGGGGGGCGCGCGCGCAGAAGGCGGACGTCGGCCTCCGTCACCGGCGCCGACGGCACCGTGTCCTCAGAGGTCGTCTGCCAGTCCATGGTTCCATTCTCGCCCGGGCGGCGGGCCCCGCGGCGAAGGTTACGCGGAAGAGTCGCGGCTATCGGCCGAGAACGGTCTTCGTCGCGAGGTGATCGCTGTTGCCCGCCGGGAGTGTCGTGGACGAGATCGTGCTCAGCCCCCGGGTGAAGACCTGATCGATGCGGGTGAGGGGGAAGGCGGCGGGCCAGGTCAGCCCCAGGCTCGCATCGGTGGGGCGCACCCAGTCCAGCTCTCCGCGCAGGGGGTTCAGCGCGGGATCCGTCGACGCCGCGTTGAAGTCGCCGACGACGACGAGAGATTCCGCCGGGTCCGCGGCGACGGTCGCCGCCAGCCCCGACAGCATGGTGTCGCGGGCGTCCTGATGCCCCGGTCGCACGGATGCCGCGTGCAGCACGTAGACCTCGGTGGGGGCATCCGGAGCCTCGACTGTGACCCTGATCGCCCGCTTCCATCCGAGACCGAGGGTGAGGGGCTCGGCATCCGCGAGCGGATACCTGCTCCAGATCCCCACGGTGCCCACCGCGTAGGAGTGCGGATAGCGTTCGGCGAGCGCGCCCTCGGCGACGGCGAGGCTGTCGCCGTCGAGCTCGACCAGCGCGATCACGTCGGCGCCGGTGTCGGCGAGCTCGTCGGCGGATGCCGCCGCGCCGCCGGAGTGCGCACGGACGTTCTGGCTCACGATCGTGAGGGCGGGAGTGCCGGCGGCCCCGAAGGAGGGAAGGGCGGGCGCCATCGCCATGGCCCAGACGACGACGGGGACGAGCAGGACGAGGAGCACGCGGCGGGCGAGCAGCAGCGCCAGCACCGCCACGACGAGCAGCGCCGCGCCGAGCCACGGCAGCGCTGCGGCTCCGGCCGTGCCGATCGGCCCGGGAATCCATGTGCACACGACGGCGACGAGCAGGACGAAGCCGGCGACGGCGAGGGTCCGTGCGGCCCGCGTCCGGGGTCTCCGGACCACGGCGGTCCGGGTGTCGGCGTCGATCATGTGCTCCTCACGGCAGGGCGGGGTCTTCCATTCTCGTGGGCCCCGCCTGTGCGCCTGCCGAGCAGAGGTCGGCGCGGCCGCACGCAGAGATGCCCCGAGCCGAAACCCGGGGCATCTCTGCGTCTGTGGAGGCGATCAGGCGCGTGCAGCCTCCGACACGCGGCGAGCCGCGGCGAGGGCCTGGTCGAGATCGGCCTTCAGATCGTCGATGTTCTCGATGCCGACGGACAGGCGCACAAGACCCGGCGTGACGCCAGCGGTGAGCTGCTGCTCGGGGGTGAGCTGCGCGTGCGTGGTCGATGCGGGGTGGATGACGAGCGAGCGCACGTCGCCGATGTTGGCGAGGTGGCTGAACAGGGACAGGCTGTTCACGAACTCGCGACCGGCCTCCACGCCGCCCTTCAGCTCGAAGGAGAGCACGGCGCCGACGCCCTTGGGGGCGTACTCGTTCGCCTTGGCGTACCAGGGCGACGACGGCAGCCCAGAGTAGTTGACGGTCGCGACGTCATCGCGGTTGTCGAGCCACTCGGCGATCTCCTGTGCGTTCTGCACGTGGCGCTCGATGCGCAGCGACAGCGTCTCGACGCCCTGGATGAGGTTCCAGGCGCTCTGCGGGGCGATGGCCGAGCCGAGGTCGCGGAGCAGCTGCACGCGGGCCTTGATGATGTAGGCGAGGGCGTCGCCGACCGCGGCCGTGTAGCTCGCGCCGTGGTACGAGGGGTCGGGAACCGTGAGGCCGGGGAACTTCTCGACGTTCTTCGACCACTCGAACTTGCCGCCGTCGACGATGACGCCGCCGATGGTGGTGCCGTGGCCGCCGAGGAACTTCGTCACCGAGTGGATGACGATGTCCGCACCGTGCTCGAACGGGCGGATCAGGTACGGCGTGGCGATCGTGTTGTCGACGATGAGCGGCACTCCGCTCTCGTGCGCGATGTCGGCGACGGCGCGGATGTCGAGGATGTTGATCTGCGGGTTGCCGATCGTCTCCGCGAAGAACAGCTTGGTGTTCGGGCGGACGGCGCGACGCCACTCCTCGGGGTCGTCCTGGTTCTCGACGAAGGTGACCTCGATGCCGAGCTTGGCGAGCGTGTACTTGAAGAGGTTGTAGGTGCCGCCGTAGATCGAGCTGGAGGCGACGAAGTGGTCGCCGGCCTCGGCGATGTTCAGGATGGCGAAGGTCGACGCCGCCTGGCCGCTGGAGAGCACGAGGGCGCCGGTGCCCCCTTCGAGGGCCGCGAGGCGCTGCTCCAGGACGTCCTGGGTCGGGTTCTGGATGCGGGTGTAGATGTTGCCGAACTCGGCCAGGGCGAAGAGGTTGGCTGCGTGGTCCGCGCTGTCGAACACGTAGGACGTGGTCTGGTAGATCGGCGTGGCCCGGGCCTTGGTGACGGGGTCGGGTGCGGCGCCGGAGTGGATCTGCTTGGTCTCGAAACGCCAGGTCTCGGGTGCGGACATGTGTTCCCCCTGGAACTGTTGAAGAGGTCTGTGGCGAATGCCGTTGCTGAGACAGTACGGAATATCGGCCATTGTCAACAAGGACGGGGAAATGTGACGTAACACCCCGGTGGCCCTCGGGTGCAGACTGACGTCCATGACCGATATCGCAGAGACGCTCGGCGACCTGCCCGCGATCAGCGCCCGCCCGACGCCGTCGATGACCTGGCATCAGGCGGCCTCGACGGAGCTGACGTTCGGAGAGCGAGCCGCAGACGGAATGAGAAGGGCGATGGGGAGCTGGGGCTTCGTCGGCGCCTTCGTCCTCGTGATGGCGGTGTGGTGGGTGCTGAACTCGCTGCACGGCCTCGCGTGGGATCCCTACCCCTTCATCCTGCTCAACCTGTTCCTGAGCATGCTCGCCGGCCTGCAGGGGGCGATCCTGCTCATCGCGGCCAAGCGGCAGGATGCGATCGCCGCGGCGCTCGCGCAGCACGACTTCACCACCAACCTCGCCGCGAAAGCCGACATCGAAGCGCTCCTCGAGATCAATCGCCGTCAGCTGGCGATGATCGTCGAACTGCGTCAGATCGCCGCGGCGGTCGACGAGGGCAGGGGAGCGGCTCCCGCTCCCGACGCGCAGTGACGGCAGGGAGACACGGTCTGAGGGTCCTGCCGCACGATCCGCGCGTCCCGGATACGGTGGAGGCATGACAGGCAGACGTGCAGTGGTGACGGGTGCGAGTTCGGGGATCGGCGAGGCGACGGTGCGTGTGCTCCGCGCCCGGGGCTGGGAGGTCGTCGGCGTGGCGCGACGCGCCGACCGGCTGGCGGCGCTCGCCGCGGAGACCGGTGCGCAGGTGATCCCGTGCGACCTCACCGATCCGGATGCCGTGGCCGCGCTCGTCGCGGATGTCGAGGCGAGCGGCCCCGTGCATGCCCTCGTGCAGGTCGCGGGCGGCGCCAGGGGCACCGACCGCATCGAGGACGCCTCGACCGAGGACTGGCAGTGGATGTACGACGCGAACGTGCTGTCCACGCAGCGCCTGGTCAAGGGCCTGCTGCCGCTCCTGCGGCGAGCCGCCGCGGTCGACGGGCACGCCGACACGGTGTTCGTCACGTCGACGGCGGCGCAGCTCGCCTACGCCGGCGGAGGTGGCTACAACGCCGCGAAGGCAGCGGAGGCGATGCTGGTGCACGCGCTGCGCCTGGAGCTGAACGGCGAGCCGATCCGCGTCTCTGAGGTGGCGCCGGGCATGGTGCAGACCGAGGAGTTCGCGCTGAACCGTCTCGGCGGTGACGCCGTCGCCGCGGAGGCCGTCTACTCCGGAGTCGTCTCGCCGCTCGCCGCGAGCGACGTCGCCGACGTGATCGCCTACGCGCTCGATGCTCCTGGGCACGTCAACCTCGACCTCATCACGATGCGCCCCGTGGCCCAGTCTGCGAACCACCTGCTCGCGCGCGGCCCGCTGCGCGTGCGCACGGACGACTGATGCCGGCGCGGACCCTCGCGCAGCTCGCCGCCGACGGTGAGATCGATCCCGGCTGGGCCGAGGCGCTGTCGCCCGCGCAGGACGTGATCACGGAGCTGGGGGAGCGGCTGCGCGCGGAGCAGGCCGCCGGCCACGGATACCTCCCCGCGGGGGCGAACGTGCTGCGCGCCTTCCGCCGCCCGCTCAGCGAGGTGCGCGTGCTCATCACGGGTCAGGACCCCTACCCGACCCCCGGGCATCCCATCGGGCTCTCCTTCGCGGTCGACCGGGACGTCCGTCCGCTGCCCAGGAGCCTCGGCAACATCTACAAGGAGCGCGAGAGCGACCTCGGCATCCCCCCGGCCCCGCACGGCGACCTCACGGCCTGGAGCGATCAGGGCGTGCTGCTGCTGAACAGGGTGCTCACCGTGCGACCGGGCCTCGCCGCATCCCATCGGGGCTGGGGCTGGGAGAAGGTCACCGAGCTCGCCATCCGCGCTCTCGTCGCCAGGGACCGCCCGCTCGTCGCGATCCTCTGGGGACGGGATGCCGCGAACCTGCAGCCGCTCCTCGGCAGCACGCCGGTGATCGCGTCGGCGCACCCGTCTCCGCTGTCGGCGAGCCGGGGCTTCTTCGGCTCCCGCCCGTTCTCCCGCGCGAACGCCCTGCTGGAGGAGCAGGGGGCGGATGCCGTCGACTGGCGCGTCGACGGAGAGCAGCCTCTAGGCTGAGCGCATGCAGTTCGAACCGGGTGACCGCCGACGTGTTCTGCCGCGCCACCTGCGTCCGACTCCGGCCCCCGAGGTGTTCTCGTACTCGATCCGCCCCGCACGCGCCTCCGATCTCCCGCACGTCAGGGAGATCTACAACCACTTCGTGAGCAACTCGGTCGTCACCCTCGACGAGCGGCGCAGCTCCATCCCGTACTGGCGCGAGAAGTTCGCCATGCTGACGAGGCTCGGGCTGCCCTTCCTCGTCGCGGTGTCGCCGTCGGGTGTGGTCCTCGGGTACGCCCTCGCTCAGCCGTGGGCGGGCAAGAACGCCTACCGCTACACCGTCGAGGACTCGATCTACCTCGGCCCCGGGGCGGGCGGCAAAGGACTCGGGGGTGTGCTCCTGCAGGCGCTGATCGACGCCTGCCAGCAGCTCGGCATCCGTGAGATGGTCGCCGTGATCAGCGACAGCAAGGCGGAGGCGTCGATCAGGCTGCACGCGAAGCTCGGCTTCGTCGAAGCCGGACGGATGGGACGGGTCGGCCACAAGTTCGGGCGCGAGCTGGGCACGGTGTACATGAAGAAGGCGCTCACGCCGACGGGGCGACGGCGTCTGTTCGGACGCTGAGCGGCGCAGCGCGGGTCAGCGGTCGGGGTGCGGGATCACCGGTATGGCCGCCAGCAGGGTCCTGGTGTACTCCTGCGTCGGCGACAGCAGCACCTCCGCCGTGGTGCCGCGCTCGACGACCGCTCCGTCCTTCATGACGACGACCGTGTCGCACAGGTTCTGCACGACCCCGATGTCGTGCGAGACCGTGATGAGCGTCAGCGACGTCGTGCGCCGGAGCTCGACGAGGAGCTCGAGGATCTGCGCGCGCACGGTCACGTCCAGCGCCGACAGCGGCTCGTCTCCCACGAGGATGCGCGGGCGGTGGACGATCGCGCGTGCCAGGGCGATGCGTTGACGCTGGCCTCCGGAGAATTCGTGCGGGTACCGGTTGGCCATGTCGGGCTCGAGCCCCACCTGCTCCAGCACCTCGCGAACCCTCGCGCGTCGGTCGCCCTCGATGCCGAGAGCCCACAGCGGCTCGCCGATGATGCGCCCTGCGGTCATCCGCGGGTCGAGGGAGGCGTAGGGGTCCTGGAAGACGAGCCCGGTCTGTCGCCGCAGCCAGTGCAGCGAGGTGGCGGACGCCGTGGCATCCACGGCGCGTCCGTCGACGGCGACCGTGCCCGACGTGGCGCCATCGAGGCCGAGCAGCAGACGGATCAGGGTGGACTTGCCGGACCCGGACTCCCCGATGATGCCGACGGAGGAACCTTCGACGACGTCGAGGTCGGTGGGCTGGAGCGCCGTCTGGGTGCGCGTGCGCTCGAACGCGGACCTCTTCGGCACCACGAAGTCGCGGCGGAGCGCGCGTGCTTCGATGAGGCTCACGATGCTGCTCCATCCGGTCGCCAGAGCGTCGCGGTCGCATCGCGCAGCAGCCCCTGCGTGATCGGCGAGCGCGGTGCGCTGAGCAGGGTCGCCACCGGGGCGGACTCCACCACGCGGCCGTGCTCGAGCACCACGCCGTCGACGGCGACCTGTGCGAGGACGGCGAGGTCGTGCGTGATGAAGACCAACGACATGCCCTGCTCCTCGACGAGGTCGAGGAGCAGAGAGAGGATCTCGGCCTGGATGGTGACGTCCAGGGCGGTGGTGGGTTCGTCGGCGATCAGCAGACGTGGTCGGCAGGCGAGGGCCATCGCGATCGCGACGCGCTGGCGCTGCCCTCCGGAGAGCTGGTGCGGATAGCGGTCGACGATCGTCTCCGGATCGGGCAGCCGCACTCGGGCCGCCTCGGCGATCGCACGCTCCCTGGCCTCGCGACGTCCGATGCGCTCGTGGATGCGGATCGACTCGGCGATCTGCCGTCCGACGGTGCGGATGGGGTTGAGAGCGGTGCGGGGCTCCTGGAAGACGATGCCGATCTCATCCCCGCGGAGCCGTGCGAGGTCCCTGTCGGGCATCCCGATCAGCTCGACGCCGTTCCAGCGGATGCTGCCCGATGCCGTCGCCCCGTCGGGGAGCAGACCGAGGATCGCCAGGGCGGTGAGCGACTTGCCCGAGCCGGATTCGCCGATCAGCCCCAGACGCGATCCGTCGGGGACCTCGAAGGACACGCCGTCGACGACGCGGCGACCATCGATCTCGACGACGAGGCCGTCGACGCTCAGGCTCATGCGACCACCGCCGGGGTGTGGACCTCGGCCGCGCGGTGACGCAGCGTCGGATCGGTGGCCTCGCGGAGCCCGTCGCCCAGGAGGTTCAGCGCCAGCACGGTGATGGTGATCGCGAGACCCGGCCAGATGACCGAGAGCGGATGCACGCCGATGTAGCGCTGCAGGTCGGACAGCAGGATGCCCCAGCTCGGCTCGACGACGGAGGCGCCGAAGCCGAGATACGACAGCCCCGCCTCGGCGAGCACGGCGACGGCCATCGACCACGACAGCTGCACGATGAACACGGGAGCGACGTTCGGCAGCAGGTGCCGTACGAGGTTCTGCCCCGTCGTGAGCCCGGATGCTCTGGCCGCGAGCACGAAGTCGCTCTGCTGCACACGGCGCAGCTCCGGGCGGGTGACGCGGGCGATGTTGACCCCGAAGCCGATGCCCACCGACCAGATCACGACCCACAGCGAGCCGCCCCACACCGACGAGATCATCATCGCGATCAGCAGCACGGGGAAGGCGATGAGGATGTCGACGAAGACGGCGACGGTCTCGCGGAGCCAGCGCGCGGTGAGCGCGCCGAGGGCCGCGAGGGCGACGCCCACGAACGTCGCCACGAGTCCGGCGCCGACGCTCACGAACACCGTCGTGCGCGCCCCGGCCATGATCAGGCTCAGGATGTCCCGCCCCGTGTCATCCGTGCCGAGCAGGTGCGGCCACCCCGGTGGCATCCACCGGTCTCTGATCTCCGAGGACTGGGGGTCGAAAGGCGTCCAGAACAGCGAGACGAGCGCGAGGAGCGCGACGACGGCCACGACGACGAGCCCGAAGCGTCCCGTGGAGGTTCTCCAGAGCCTGCGGAGCCACTGCGGGGTCATGCGGCCTCCCGCTGCCGAGGATCGATCGCACGGTGGGCGAGGTCGACGAGGAAGCCGACGACCAGCACGAAGCCGGTGAGCACGAGCAGCTCGCTCTGCACCTTCACCAGATCCCGAGTGCCGACGTCGGCGACGAGCATCCGCCCGATCCCGGGGAGGGTGAACAGCTGCTCGATGACGACGGAGCCCACGATGATGCCGGCGACCTGCAGGCCGAGGACGGTGATGATGGAGAGGCCGACCGCGGGGATGCCGTGCTGGATCAGGGCGCGCGTGCGGGTGAGCCCCTTGGCTGCCGCGGTGCGGACGAAATCCTGCCCCGCGGCCTGGAGGGTGGCGCTGCGGACGAACCTCATGAGCATGGCGCCCTCGACGATGCCGATCGTGAGCGCGGGGAGGAGCAGCGACTCGATCGCCTTGCCGGGGGTCGACCAGCCGGTGCGGGGGAAGCCCTGAGGGGGCAGCCACCCCAGCCACACCGAGAACACGACGATGAGCATCATGCCCGCCCACACCACGGGGACCGCGGCCAGCGCCTGCGCCCCGACGCTCAGGGCGGTGCCGCCGCGACGGCCGCGCTGCAGCGCGGAGAGCACGCCGAACGGCAGCGCGATCAGGACGGCGATGGACAGGGCCATGAGGCCGAGGGGGACCGTGACCTGGGCCTTGAGGGCCAGCTCCTCGCCCACGGAGGCGCCGGAGAGCAGCGAGGTGCCGAGATCGCCGCGGAGGATGCCGCCGATCCACTCGACGTACTGGGCCGGCAGCGGGCGGTTGAGGCCCAGAGACTCACGCAGGGCCTCGACCTCGGCGGGCGACGCCTGGGTACCGGCGATGAGCTGGGCGACGTCGCCGGGGAAGACCCGCAGCGTCAGGAAGATGAGCACGCTCGACACGAGGAGCCCTGCGATGAGCAGGGCTCCTCGGACGAGCGCATAGCGGATCACGGAGCGGAGGCCGCCGTCACTTCTCGGTCGCGACGGTCACGCCGCTGAGGTCGATACGCGAGTTGATCGAGTCCTTCGGGAAGCCCGAGACCTGCGGGCTCACGGCGGTGATGGTGGCGCCGTTGTAGAGCCAGTCGGCGGCGTGGTCCTCGGACACGATGCGAGCGGCCTGCTCGAGGAGCTTCGCGGACTTGTCAGCGTCGACCTCCTTCAGCGCCTGGGCGTAGAGCTCCTGCACCTTGGTGTTGTCGTAGCCGAAGTAGTAGTCGGGGTTCGCGAAGTTGCCGAAGTCGCGCGGCTCGACGTGCAGCACGAAGCTGAGGTCGTAGTCGTGGTTCGTGTAGACGTCCTCGAGCCAGGCGGGGAACTCGACGGAGTTCACGTCGAGGGTGACGCCGACCTTGGCGAAGTCGGAGATCAGCACCTTCGGCACGGTCGTTCCGTAGAAGTTCGGGATCGTCAGGGTGAGCTCGAGCTTCTCCTGGCCTGCCTCCTTGAGCAGGGCCTTCGCCTTCTCGGGGTCGTAGGAGATGACGTCGGAGAGGTCCTCGTAACCGGGATCGAGCTCCGGGATCGGTCCGTACAGGGTGGAGCCGGCGCCCACGGCCTCGACGAGCGCCTCGTGGTCGATGGCGAGGCGGAGGGCCTCACGCACCCGCACGTCGTCGAGCGGCGCCTTCTTGTTGTTGAAGGCGAGGGTCGCCTTGTCGGTGGTGCGACCGGTGGTGAGGGTGAAGTCGGTGCCCTCGAACTGGGAGACCAGGTTGGGGTCGACCGCCGTCAGCACCTGCACGCCGCCGTCGAGAGCGGTGTTCACACCGGCGGTGAAGTCGGGGATGTAGAGGAACTCGACGGTCTTGACGCCGGCGGCTTCGCCCCAGTACGCGTCGTAGCGTCCGAAGGTGATCGAGCTGCCCTTGCTCCAGCGGGTCAGGGTGAACGGACCCGTGCCGTTCTCGGCGGTCTTGAGGTCGGTCGCATCGCCGGCCTGGAACACGAGCCCTGCGGGGCCGGTGAGCGCGAAGAGGAAGTTCTGGTTCGGCTCGGTGAGCACGATCTGCACGGTGGCGGCGTCGGGCGCCGAGATCGAGGCGACCGAGGCGAAGTCGGAGTTGCCCTGCAGGGTGGCATCCGTACGCACGGCCTCGTAGGAGGCGACGACGTCGGCGGAGGTGAGCGCCGCGCCGTTGTGGAACGTGATGCCGTCGTTCAGCGTGAACGTGTAGGTCAGGCCGTCAGCCGAGACCGTGTGCTTCGACGCCAGCCGGTCGACGATCTCGTTGTCCTGCGTGCGGCTGACCAGTCCCTCGTAGATGTTGTCGATGAGGACCTGCTCGAGGGCGGCGCCGCTGGTGTGGCGGATGTCGAGGTTGGTCGGCTCGAGGACGAGCCCGACCTGCAGGGTGGCGTCGGGGTCGGGCTTGCCGGTGGCCGTGGCGGTGGGCTCAGGGGAGCTGGTGCCGGTGCAGGCGCTGAGGATCACGGCGGTGGCCGCGATCGCGGAGATCAACGCGAGTCGTCGGGTGCGACGGAACATGGATTTTCCTCTCGGTGCGGCAGATGCTGTGTGCCGGTGGATCGAGCCTAGGGATCAGTCGGGTGGGTCAGGGTCGTCTGTGGAACGGAACGTCACAAAGCGCGGGTGAGGAACTCGGCGAGCTCCTTCGGCGCCGTCTCCTGGACGTTGTGGGTCGCGTCGATCGCGATCGCACGCGCGCCGGGCACGCGACGCTCCCACTCGTCGGCATCCGCTTCGCTGACGAAGCCCCGCGTCGCTCTGACGAGCGTGATCGGGGCGGTGACTGCGGCGAGGTCGTCCCAGCCCGTCTCGTGCAGGACGGACGGGGATGCCGCGGACCCGGGGTCGTGCGCGGCCAGTGCCTGGGCGGCGAGGTGCGCGAAGTGGTGCTTCCACTCGACGCGGCCGTCGGAGCGCACCCGTGTGTTCAGGAAGACGCCGCGCTCGGTCTCGGGACGCGTGCCGCCGAACCCGAGGGAGATGGCCTTGTCGACGAGCTCGTCCCGCGTGGCGAAGTGGGTCGGGCCGGCGTAGAACTCGCGCAGAGCCGCGGGGCCGGCGGTGACGTCGATTCCCGGTGTGATGTCCACGACGATCACCGCGGCGACGAGCTCGGGATGCGCGGCGGCGAGGGCTGCGGCGGTGAGGCCGCCGAGCGACTGGCCGACGACGAGCTGAGGGGTGTCTGTCCATGCCTGGAGCGCCGCAGCGACGTCGGCGGCGAGCGGCCGTGGCGTGTAGTCGAGGTCGTCGCGCCAGGACGAGTCGCCGTGGCCGGCGAGATCGATGGCGAGGAGAGGCTGCTGGAGGGCGAGAGCCGTGGTGTCCCAGGTATGGGCGTTGAGGCCGGCGCCGTGCAGGAGCGTCACCCGGGGGGACTCCGTGCCGAAGCGGAGGGCGCTGAGCTCGCGTCCGTCGGGAAGGGAGAGGGTGAGTCGCTCGACACGGGGGAGGGGAACCCCGAGCGCTTCGGCCTGTGCGGGAAGATAGCTGAACTCGCTGATGTCGATCGCCACCTGCATATTCTGCTCCCGCTTCGGGGCTGCACGGAAACTCGGGAGCATATCGACAAGCAGAAGATGACCTTGTGTTGCAATTTCGGTCTTCATGTTGCGCTTTGATCGAGCAGTCTGCATTCGGCGACGGAATCGCCGCTCGCCGCAGTCGCTCTCGCAGCGAATAGCATGGAGTCATGAGCGAGACGCGAGTGCACCTGTCCAAGACCGAGCCGACCGCGTACCGGGCGCTGGACGAGTTCTCCCGGACCGTCGGCGACATCTGCGCCGCGAACGGCATCGACGAGCGGCTCAAGGAGCTGGTGATGATCCACTGCTCCCAGCTCAACGGCTGCGGGTACTGCACGCGCATCCACGTCGACCGCGCGCTCAAGGCCGGGATCGACACCGACACGCTCATGCAGATCGCGACGTGGCGCGAGAGCGGCGTGTTCAGCGAGCGGGAGCAGGCGGCGCTCGAGCTCGCGGAGGCGTTCACCTTCATCTCCGAGGAGGGCATCTCCGACGAGGTCTACGACCGCGTCGGAGGGGTCTTCACCGAGAAGGAGTACGCGGCCCTCAGCTGGGCCTGCGTCTCGATCAACGCCTTCAATCGCATCGTGATCGCCGGCCGCTACCCGGTCCCGCCTCGCACGCCGCAGGCTCAGGCATGACGGTCATCGACGTCGAAGGCGTGAACAACCTCCGCGACGTGGGCGGGATGCCCGCGGCCGGCGGGAGGATCCGTTCCGGGGTGCTGCTGCGCTCAGGACAGCTGTCGACGGCGACCCCGCGCGGCGCAGACGCGCTGGGCGAGCTGGTGAGTCACATCGTGGATCTGCGCGACGGCGAGGAGGTCGCCGCGGAGCCGACCGAGATCGCGGGACCCGACACCACGCACCTTCCGCTCTTCCTCGGCTCAGTGCGATCGTTCTTCGAGGCGGACACGAGCCTCGACGGCCTGTACCTCCACCTGCTCGAGGAGAGCGGCGAACGGCTGGTCGCGGCCGTCCGCATCATCGCCGCCGGTCACCCCACGCTCGTGCACTGCACCGTCGGCAAGGACCGCACCGGGGTGACCGTCGCTCTCGCGCTCGCCGCCGTCGACGCCGACCGCGAGGCGATCATCGCCGACTACGCGCTCACGGAATCGCAGCTGCCACCAGAGCGCTCGCAGCGGATCGCCGCGTATCTGCGCTCGCAGCACCCGGAGGCCGTGCATGCGGTCGCCCTGGCGACGCAGTCGCCCGCCCCTGTCATGCGCCGCCTGCTCGAGCGCGTCGACGAGCGGTGGGGGTCTGCGGCCGACTACCTGCGTGCGAACGGGTTGACGGATGCCGAACTCGACGCGCTGCGGGCTGCGCTGGTCGAACCTGCCGACCAAGGTTAGGCAAGCCTTCACTGGGTGATACGATGGAGGGACGATGAACACCTCCCTCGACACTCGCAGCACGCGCGCAGAGCGCCGCGCGGCTCGTCGGCGTTCCCACCACCTCGTGACGGCGGATGAGAACTCGCTCGCCGAACTGGAGGTCTTCCTCACCACGCTGCCCCTGTGCGCATCGGGGCGGATCTTCATCGAGGTTCCTCAGGCCTCCGACATCGGCGTGATCGAGGCCCCCGGTCGGATGACCGTGACGTGGCTCGCCCGCGGCGACCGCAGCGGCGCACCCGGCACAGGTCGTGCATGCGCACCGGGGCAGGCGCTCGCGCGCGCCACCTGCGCCTGGGCCGACGAGATGCTCATCGACGACGAGTTCGAGACGCACGTCACCCTGCTCGGCGGATTCCTCGGCACAGCCGACATCATCGAGCACCTGACCTCGACGCTCGACGTCGAGCCGACGCAGATCCACGCGCCGGAGCGCTTCGGTCTGCTTCCGATCGAGCGTTGATCCCCGACTGCTGACCAGGGCTGCACAGCGGCCTCTGCCGTCCGAGCGGCAGAGCCTACGCGGGGGAGCGATCTGCGCTGCGCGCTGCGGTGCGCCGAGCAGGACTGCGACGCACGTAGTTGCCGTCCTCGAGACCGGCTTCGATCTCGAAGCGGTTGCGCAGCGGGTCCCGGCCTGCGAACAGGTAGAGCACGGGCATCAGGAAGCCGTACCGCAGCCATTGCGCCTTGTGCACGGCTTCGTGACGCAGCACGGCGTCGCTCGGGTCGTCATCGCCCGTGAGGAAGCAGCCGCCGACGCACACCCCGCCGCGATTGAACGTCCAGCTCGGCATCCCGCGGAACACCCAGAGCCCTGCGCGGCGTTCGACCGGTCCCGTGCTCCACAGGGATCCCCAGAGCCAGCCGACGGACGTCCCCCACCAGTAGCCGATGCGGCTGACGGGGGAGCGGAGCAGGAACGACGGGATGCGTCGATCGAATCGCCGCCCGCGCTCCAGCGCCGCCTCGGCGGCGGGCCGCCAGTCGTCGATCACGCGACCGCGCCGACGAGCCGCAGCAGCGCGCCGAGGTCGTCGACGGCGTCGGCTGGTGTCCGCGGCGCGAAGCCGGAGATGGTGGCGCCGGCGAGCGGCACGCTCTCACGGAGCCGCCGGATCGCCGCGCTCAGCGTGGCCGTGGCCAGGCCGAACGGCGCGGCCTCGGACACGCCGGAGAGCTCCGAAGGGTCGAGCACGTCGACGTCGATGTGCACCCAGACCCGTGCGGCTCCGGTCGCCCGGACGGCATCGGCCAGCGCGTCGGCGGATTCGAGGTCGTCGGCGGACAGGATGTTCAGGCCATCGGTCTCCGCGACCTCGGAGTCGTCGAGGTTTCGCAGGCCCACGGCCACGATGCGCTCGCGCGGGATCCCGGGGGAGAGGGCGAGCTGAGGCTCGCCGTCGCCGATCACGGCGCGCAGCGCCATACCGGAGAAGGCGCCGGACGGCGAGGTCTCGGGGGTGTGCATGTCGGGGTGCGCGTCGCACCACACGACGGCGAGGTCGTCGGTGCCTCCGGGCAGTGCCGCCAGGGCGGCGACGGTCACGCTGCAGTCGCCGCCGATGACGACCGTATCGGGGGTCATCGCATCGCGGACGAGGTCGCGGGTGCGCAGCAAGGCGCTCAGGCGCCGGACGCCGGTGCCCAGCGACTCGCCGGCTTCGACCGGGACGTCGAGCACGGTGGTCGCGGCGCGGGGGAGATCACCCGCGATGGCGGTGGCGCCGTCGATGAGGAGCATCGCGCGGGCGGCGGGAGAGCCCTGCCACTGCGGGACGACGAGGAAACGCACCATGGGTGCCTCCAGAGAGGAAGGAGCGGATGCTCCGGACCGGGAGGGTCCGGAGCATCCGCGGGTGTATCAGGAGCCTTCGATGGCCGTGCGGGGGGCGGAGCCGCCCGCCTTCAGCTCGGCGAGGCGCGCCTCGACCTCGGTGAGCTCGCCGAGGTCTTCGAGGCTCTCGAACTGGGCGTCGAGGCTGGATGCCGCGAGCTCGGCCTTGCCCTGCGCAAGAGCCTCCTGGCGGCGGACCTTGTCTTCGAACCGGCCCAGCTCGCTGGTGGGGTCGAGCACGTTGATCGAGCCGATCGCGTCCTGCACCTTGGTCTGCGCCTCGGCGACCTTGGCGCGGGCGAGCAGTTCGCTGCGCTTGTTCTTCAGCTCGCCGAGCTTCTCCTTCATGCCGTTGAGGCCGGTCTTGAGCTTGTCGACGATCTCGGTCTGAGCGGCGATCTGCGGCTCGGCCGCAGAGGCCTCGCGCTCCGAGCTGATCTGACGCTGGAGGGCGATCTTGGCGAGGCTGTCGAACTTGTCTGCATCCGCACCGTTTCCGGTCGCGCGCATCTCGTCGGCCTTGCGGCTCGCGGCCAGAGCCTTGTTGCCCCACTCGGTGGCCGACTGGACGTCTTCCTCGTGATCGCGCTCGAGCAGGCGCAGGTTGCCGATGGTCTCGGCGATCGCGGACTCGGCGTCGGCGATGTTGTTGGTGTAATCGCGAACGAGCTGGTCGATCATCTTCTGCGGGTCTTCTGCAGAGTCGAGGAGCGCGTTGATGTTCGCGCGGACGAGCGTCGAGATTCGTCCGAAGATGGACTGCTTGGTCATGCGGTTTTCCTTTCAGAGGGTCCTGATCGAGATCTTCACTTATGCGTCTATGAGTTTCAGAAGCGTCGTCCGCCCGAGCGTCCGGAGCGTCCGCCCCCGCTGGAACGTCCGCCGCCGCCACCGAACCCCGAGCTGCGGAAGCCGCCGCTGCCGCTGGATCGCCAGCTGCTCCGTGAAGAGCCGCCGCCGCCACCGCCGCCTCCGGACAGGAGACCGCCGATGATGCCGCCGAGGATGTCTCCGCCGAGACCGGAGCCGCCGGAGCGGGAGCCGCCATAGGGACTGCCGCCCCAGCTGTCGTCGGCGACGTACGACGAGACATCCGACTGCGCGGAGGAGCTGGCCTGGCGTGCGAGCTCGACGGCGTTCTGCGCGGAGGCGAGGGCCTGCTCCGGACTGCTCGCGCGCAGGCTCAGCGCCTGAGTGAGCTCCGCCTCGGCCTGAGAGAGCCGGGTGCGCGCGGTGCTGCCGACGCTGCCGCGCCTCGTCTCGATGAAGTCCCTGGTCGCGCGGATCTGGGAGTCGGCCTGCGCGAGGGTCTGCTCGAGCATCTGCTGTGCGCGGCGCGCGCGCTCGACGGTCTCCCTGCCCTGCGCGATCGCCGCGTCGATCTGCGAGTTCGCCGCGGTGAGGGCCTCCAGAACCCGCTGAGGGCTGCGCGTGGCACCCGTGAGGTTCGCCTGGGCCTGCTGCAGCTGCTGCTGCGTCGCGGCGGCGGCCTGCGCGATCGTGCCGGAGCCGTCGGGGAGCTGCTGCGCGGTCGCGATGTCGCCCTGCAGCTCGGTGATGAGAGCCTGGGCCTGCGTCTCGATGGATGCGAGCTCGGCGCCGAGCGAGGTGATGGCCTGGACGAGCTGGGTCGCCTGTGCGACGGACTGCTCCGCCGTGCGGATCGCGAACGCGGCATCGCCCGTCTTCGCCGCGGCGATGGCCGCGGCGGCGGCCTCGATGGAGTGGTCGGCCAGCGCAGCGCGCTCCTGAGCCTGCGCCGGGTTGTCCGCGACCGTGCTCAGCGCCGACGGATCATAGGCCGCGGCGAGCGAGGCGAGCGCGGGAGCGGCCCCCGCGAGCACCGGAGTCAGCGCCGCGCGCTCTGCGCGCACTCTCTCGAGCTCCTGGGGAGCGTTCTGCTCCAGTTTGCGGAGCTCGTCGAACGCATCGGTGTTGGCGTCGAGGACCGCGTCGATCTCGGCGCAGAGCTGGATGATGCGGATGTGCCACGCGCGACGATCGAAGACCGTGTCCTCGATCTCGTCGTCGAGCTTCTGCTTGAGGTCGAACGCCTCCGACATCTTCGCCTTCGCGGCGTCGATCACGGCCGTGAACTCGGACGTGGGGCCGTCGCCGAACTGCGCGACGGCGAATCCCAGCTCCTCCTTGCTCGAGGTCAGCGCATCGTCGGCCTGGACGAGTGCCGCGCCGGCCTGGGTCTGCACCTGCTCGTCGGTGAGCGTCGAGAACGGGTCGTTCGGGTCGGGCTTCTCGGGCATCGCTCCGCGTTCGCGGATCGCTGCGGCGCGGCGCGACCGCCGCACGAGGAAGATCACGAGCCAGATCAGCAGCGCGGCGGCGATGACGGCGAGGACGATGAAGAAGGTGCGCAGGGCGCCGGCGCCGCCGTCGCCCTGGATCTCGTCTGCGGCGAGGACGATCGCGCCCTCCCAGTGGTTCTGGCTCGCGAGGGGCTGGATCTTGTCTTCGACGTCATCGAGCTTGTCGTTGCTGAGCGGACCGCCGGGGGCGGCGGAGATGTAGTAGCTGCGCCCCTCCACGGCGATCGCGAGGAGGTACTGCGCGGTTCCGAGGTTGTTGTTCTCGGCGACGCGATCGGCCCATTGCGCGTTGTCCGACGGGGAGGTGAAGTCGTCGACGAGCACGACGAAGAGGTCGGCCGACGAGTTCTCGGAGAGGGTCTGCAGCCGCGCCTCGATCGCGCTCTCCTCGTCGGCGCTGAGCACTCCCGCGGCATCCGTGACGTAGCCCTGGTCGAGCGTCAGCGGATCGGTCGCGTACGCGGCTCCAGACGAGATGAGTCCGGCGGTGGCGGCGAGCACCAGCGCACCGAACGTCAGCCAGCGAGTCTTCATGCCTGTCCCTCCGACCGGTGGCCGTGCCCCATGGGTCGAGTCTATGCATACGAGCCGACACGCGACAGCACTCGGGCGCTGATCGCCGTTCGCCCTCAGCGGAGACACATACGCTGGATGGCATGGATGACAGATACGGATCGGATGTGCTCGCCGCGGGATGGCGCGAGCGCGCGGCGAAGCCGGTGCCCGAGGTGCCCGCCGACCTCGATCTGGTCGTCGAGGTCGCCGACGACGGCTACTGCGGCGCGGTGACGAAGGTGCAGGGCGGCACCGTGGAGCTCGAGGACTGGAAGGGGCGCAAGCGTCTGTTCCCGCTCGGCGGCGGCTTCCTGATCGAGGGGCGCCCTGTGCGGCTGACGGTGCCGAAGGCGGTGGAGCAGGGACCCCGGCGCACGGCATCCGGTTCGTTCGTCGTGGCCGACCAGCGCGCCCGCGTGGCGCTGCCCAGCCGCATCCTCGTCGAGGGCAAGCACGATGCCGAGCTCGTCGAGAAGGTGTGGGGCGCCGACCTCCGCGTCGAGGGCGTCGTCGTCGAGTTCCTGCAGGGCGTCGATCTGCTCGACGAGCTGCTCGCCGCCGAGCCGCCGAGCGCGGACCGTCGCTACGGCGTGCTCGTCGATCACCTCGTGCCGGGTTCCAAGGAGTCCAGGATCGCCGACGCCGTCTCGCGCGGCCCGCACGGTCGTCACGTGAAGATCGTGGGGCACCCTTTCGTCGACGTGTGGCAGTGCGTCACCCCTCGGGCGCTCGGCATCGCGAAGTGGCCGGAGATCCCGCGAGGCACGGACTGGAAGACCGGAATCTGCCGCGCGTTCGGATGGCCGTACGAGACGCAGGCGGACACGGGCATCGCGTGGCAGCGGATCCTGTCGAAGGTGCACACCTATCGCGATCTCGAACCGGCTCTGCTCGGCAGGGTCGAAGAGCTCATCGACTTCGTGACGGCCCCCGCGCCGCGGTAGCCGGACGGGAGGAGCGGATGCCGCTGCGCCTCTCTACTACCCTGGAAGGATGCCCGAACCCCGCATCTTCCGCGACGAGCCGGTGTCCTTCGTACGCAGGAGCGGTCGGATGTCCGATGCGCAGGAGCGCGCCTTCGCAGAGCTCGCCCCGCAGTACCTGCTCGACGTCCCTCGCGACATCGCGTGGACCTCCGTCCACCCCGACGCTCGACTCGACCCGTCGTCCGAGTACGGCCGCGACGCCGATCTGTACGTCGAGATCGGTTCCGGCCAGGGCCACGCGATCGTGGCCGCGGCATCGTCGCGCCCGGAAGACGACTTCCTCGCCGTCGAGGTCTTCCGCGCAGGTCTCGCGCGCACCATGCTCGATGCGGACCGGGAGGGCGCGCGCAACCTGCGGGTCGTCGAGGCCAACGCACCGGAGGTGCTCTCGTCGTACCTCCCCGACGCAGCGGCGGCCGAGGTGTGGATCTTCTTCCCCGACCCCTGGCACAAGAAGAAGCACACGAAGCGTCGGCTGGTGCGCCCCGGGTTCGGAGACGCAGCGGCGCGAGCGCTGCGCGATGGCGGACTGCTGCGGCTCGCCACCGACTGGGAGGACTACGCGCTGCAGATGCGCGAGGTCCTGGATGCCGAGCCGCTCTTCGAGCGGGCCTTCGAAGGGGAATGGGCCGAGCGTTTCGACGGGCGCGTCATGACCGCCTTCGAGCGCAAGGGCATCGCCAAGGGGCGGGACATCCGTGACCTCGTGTACCGGAGGCGAGACCGCGCATGAGCGCGGACGGGCGCGGCACGGCGGTATGGCCCGGCATCGCGCCCGCCGTTCTCGTCTGCGCGGCCGCGCCGGCGTTCTTCGTGCTCCAGATCGCATGGCTCGGCTGGCTGCTCCTCGCGCTCGGCATCGGCACGGCCTGGCTGAGCGAACGCGGGAAGGCCGTCGACGACCAGATCGTCAGCATGGGAGCGCGGCGCGAGACGGCGCGGCAGATCGGCATCCGTCGGCAGCCCTCTCTCACGCGCGACCTGTCCCTGATCGCGATCGGACTGTTGATCGTCAGCGTCATCCCCCTCGCCGCCGAACTCGACAACCTCGCCATGCTGCGCTTCACCCTCGCCCTCGGCGGGGCGGTCGCTGTGCCTTACGTCGTGTCGCGATACCTGTTCCGCGACCGCGCGATCGCATTTCCCTGGCGCGCGCATCGTCGCTGGGGGCGTCTGCAGTGGGGATGGCTCGTCGCCGTCCTGGTGCTCGGATGGCTGATCCTGCCGTTCTACTTCATCACCAGCGGCGTCTACCAGAACTGGCCCGTGGTGGACTCGCCCGAGCTGATCGCCCGACTGTTCGTCGGCGTCGGGGCCGTCGGCATCTGGGACGAGCTGTTCTTCATCTGCACGGTCTTCGCCCTGCTGCGCCGGCACTTCCCCGATGCCGTCGCCAACGTGCTGCAGGCGATCGTGTTCGTGTCCTTCCTCTGGGAGCTCGGGTACCGCGCCTGGGGACCCGTCCTCACGATCCCTTTCGCCCTGCTTCAGGGGTTCATCTTCGTCCGCACGCACTCGCTCGCCTACGTCGTCACGGTGCATCTGCTGTTCGACGCGGTGGTCTTCGGCGTGCTCGTGCATGCGCACAACCCTGGGCTGCTGCCGATCTTCCTCGTCTGACGACGTCTCCCGGCCCCGCCGGTGGGAGAATCGAGTCATGATCATCGCCGGACTCGTCCTCGCCGCCGCCGCGGCGGCCTTCCACGTCTTCATCTTCGCGCTGGAATCGCTGAAGTGGACGGAGCCGGAGACGCGGAAGATCTTCGGCGTCGCCAGCGAAGCGGATGCCGTCACGATGAAGCAGCTCGCGTTCAACCAGGGCTTCTACAACCTCTTCCTGGCGCTCACGGCGCTGCTCGGGGTGGGCCTGTACATCATGGGCAGCGCGACCGTCGGGCTCACTCTCGTCTTCGCCGGTACGGGCATGATGCTCGCCGCCGCGCTCGTGCTCGTCCTGTCGGACCGGTCGAAGACCCGTGCCGCGCTCATGCAGGGCACGCTGCCGCTGCTGGCCGTCGTCGCCACCGCGATCGGCGTCGCCGTCTCCTGACGTCGTCGCGTCCCCGGGGGTGACACCGCGGCTCGCAGCCGTCACACTCGTGTCATGGCCGACTGGGTGCTGCACGTGGACATGGACCAGTTCATCGCGGCCGTCGAGGTGCTGCGCCGCCCCGAGCTCGCCGGCCTCCCGGTCATCGTGGGAGGGCGGGGGGACCCCACGGAGCGCGCCGTCGTGTCGACGGCGTCGTACGAGGCCAGAGCCTTCGGCATCGGTTCGGGAATGCCGCTCAGGATCGCGGCGAGGAAGGCTCCGGATGACGCCGTCTTCCTCCCCGTCGACCATGAGGCCTACGAGGCCGCCTCGCACGAGGTGATGACCGCGTTGCGTTCGCTGCCGGGCGTCGTGCTGGAGGTGATCGGCTGGGACGAGTGCTTCCTCGGCGTCGAGTCCGACGATCCGGAGCAGGTCGCACGCGATGCGCAGACGGCGGTGCGGGAGGCCACAGGGCTGCATTGCTCGGTGGGCATCGGCGACAACAAGGTGAGAGCCAAGATCGCAACGGAGTTCGGCAAGCCTCGCGGCATGTTCCGCCTCACCGCCGCGAACTGGTTCGAGGTGATGGGGAAGAAGCCCACGCGCGACCTCTGGGGCGTCGGACCCAAGGTGCAGAAGCGGCTCGCGACGCACGGGATCAACACCGTGCGTCAGCTCGCGGATGCCGATCAGCAGGATCTCGTCGCGGAGTTCGGGCCGAGAATGGGGGTCTGGTATCGCGATCTCGGCGAGGGGATCGGCCCCGCGATCGTCGACGACACTCCCTGGGTGGCGCGCAGCCACAGCCGCGAGACGACCTTTCAGCGGAATCTCACGACGGCGGAGGAGGTCGAGGCGGCGATCCGCGAGCTCGCCGCCAGCGCCTTCGACGACTGCGCGGCCGAGGAGCGTGCGGTCGTGCGGGTGCACCTGAAGGTGCGGTACGCGCCCTTCGAGACGAAGACGTTCGGACGCAAGCTCGCCGAGCCGACCCTCGACCGCGACCAGGTGGTCGCCGCTGCTCTCGAGCTGGGCGGCACGCTCGATCGAGACCGCGAGGTCAGGCTGCTCGGGGTCCGCGCGGAGATGACCATGCCCGATGACGCCGACACCGCGGAGCGGACGCCGGTGCGCGGCAGGATCTGACGTCGGGAGGCGAGGCCCGGCGCGCTCAGTCGCGGAACACCGCGGCTACGGCACTGACCTCGATCACCGCACCGGGGACGCCGAGACCCGCGACGAGCGCCGCGGTCACGAGGGGAGGGGCGCCCTCGCGTGCCAGCTTCGACGCCACCGCGCCGTACGCGGCGCGCAGATCCGCGTCCTGCTGGATCAGCACCGTCCAGCTGACCACGTCGTCGAGACCTGCCCCGGCGGCCTCGAGCGCGACGCGGGCGTTCTCCACCGCACGGAGTGACTGCTCGCCGGCGTCTGCGGAGACGACGGCGCCGGTCGCGTCGACGCCGTTCTGGCCGCCGACGTAGATCGTCGTCGCGCCGGGTGGGACGACGGCGACGTGGCTGAACGCGGGACTGACGACGAGGCCGTCCGGCTGCAGGAGAGTGATGGTGTACATGGCCCCAGTGTGGCACTGGGCGCGGACATCGCGTGAAGCACGAGAAGGGGCGGAGCGCTGTGCGCCCCGCCCCTCGACATCGCAGACGCTCAGAACTTCAGGAGCACCTTGCCGACTCGGCCGGGCGTGTTGCTCGCGCGGACGGCATCCGCGGCGTCGGCCGCGTCGAAGACTCCAGCGACGGGCAGGGTGAGGGTGCCGTCGGAGACGCGCTGGATCAGCTCTCCGAACAGGGCGCCGCGCGTGGCAGCACCCATCGCCTGACTGACCTTGCTTCCCCAGAAGCCCTTGACGGTGGCCTGCTTGAAGATGACGTCGCCCGAGGCGATCTCCATCACGGGCGAGCTCATCGCGCCGAAGGCGACGAGCGTGCCGTTCTCGGCGAGCAGTGAGAGCACGTGTCCCGACGCGGCTCCGCCGACGGAGTCCACGCCGGCGACGATCGGGGCGCCGCCGGTGAGCGCCGTCGCCTGCTCGCGCCAGTCGTCCTGGTCGGTCGCGACGACGTTCTCGATGCCCTGGGCGCGGAGCTCCTCCACGCCTTCGGTGCGGCGCACGAGACCGAGCACGTTGACGCCGCGCGCAGCCCCGAGCTGCGCCAGCATCCGGCCGACTGCGCCGTTCGCGGCGTTCTGGACGATCCAGTCGCCCTCGCCGACCTCCAGGAACTGCAGCAGGCTGATCGTGCTGAACGGCATGGAGATCAGCTGTGCGGCGCTCTCGTCGGGGATCGCGTCGGACACCGGCACGAGGCCAGCGGCCGTGGTGACGATGTACTCCGCCCAGGCTCCGAAGGTTCCGCCCGTCGCCACGCGCTGGCCGACCGTGAGGTTCTCGACGCCGTCGCCGAGCGCGTCGACGATGCCGAGTGCCTCGGTGCCGGATGCCGCCGGCAGCTCGGGCTTGAAGCCGTAGGTGCCGCGGATCGTCCACAGATCGTGGTTGTGGATCGGGGAGAGGAGGATGCGCAGGCGCACCTGCCCCGGGCCGGGCTCCGGAAGCGGGCGGTCTTCGACCGTGAGGACCTCTTCGGGCTCGCCGAAGGTGTGGTGGATGAGTGCACGCATGTCTGTTTTCTCCTTGTGGGATCAGTCGTCGGAGACGGTGATGTCGACGTCGATGTTGCCGCGGGTGGCGTTCGAGTACGGGCACACCCGGTGCGCGGCATCCGCCAACGCCACGGCCTGCTCGTGGGGAAGGTCGGGGATGACCACCTCGAGCTGCACGGCGAGCCCGAACCCGCCCTCGCCGTTGGAGCCGATCTGCACGCGCGCCCCCACCGAGGAATCGGTGATCGCGACCTTCTGCGCGCGGGCCACGGTCTGCAGTGCGGAGTGGAAGCAGGCCGCGTAGCCGGCGGCGAACAGCTGTTCGGGGTTCGCACCGTCTCCGCTGCCGCCGAGCTCCTTGGGCACGGCGAGGTCGAAGTCGAGTCGACCCTCTGACGTGGCGACCCGGCCGTTGCGGCCTGCGCCCGTCGCCAGGGCTTCTGCGGTGTAGAGAGCGTCCATCGTGTGGATTCCTTTCGAGTGGTCAGTTCGCGGTGCTCTTCTGGAGCAGCGCGGTGAGTTCCTGGAGCTCGGCGATCAGCCGCCGGCGGCGGTCATCGTCGTGCACGCCGGCGAGATCGGCGATCTGCGCACGGATCGGGGCGACCTCGGCGCGCAGCGCGCGACCGGCTTCGGTCAGCTGTACCGTGACGACGCGCTCGTCGGCCGTGCTGCGCTGCTTCGTCACGAGGCCCGCCTGCTCGAGCCTGCGCACCAGGGGGGAGAGGGTGCCGGAGTCGAGCTGCATCGCGTCGCCGAGGGATCCGACGGTCTGCTCGCCCTCGTTCCAGAGGATCGCCAGCACGAGGTACTGCGGGTAGGTGAGCCCCCACGGGGCGAGCAAGGCGCGGTAGGCCTGTGTGGTGGCGCGTGCCGCCGAGTAGAGCGAGAAGCACACCATCTCTTCGGTGATCGGCATGAGGTGAGTCTTGCACACAATTCAATTGTGCACAATTTATCGTCGTTCACCGGCGACGTGACGGATGCACCGATCCTCGGAACCGGCCTCTCAGACCCGAGGTCCGCCGGTCGGCAGGGCCGCCACGATCATGAGATGCGCCCCTTGAGCGCCCGCAGCGCGTAGAGGATCGTCGCGAGATCGACGAGCTCCTGGACGAGCGCGCCGGCGACTGCCGGGATGAGGCCGGTCATCGCGACGATCATGAGCGCGATGCTCAGCCCGATGCCGATCCAGATGGACGCCAGCGCCACTCGCATCGTATGGCGCCCGATCGCGACCGCGTCGGTGACCCTGTCGAGCGAGTCGACGAGGATCACGACGTCGGCGGCGTCCCCGGCGGCGGTCGCGCCCTTGGCACCCATGGCGATCCCGATATCGGATGCCGCGAGAACGGGTGCGTCGTTGACGCCGTCGCCGATCATCATGAGCGGGCGCGGCTGCATCTCGGAAGCGATCCCGACCTTCTCCGGGGGGAGCAGCTCGGCGTGCACCTCGTCGATCCCGAGCTGCTGCGCGATCGATTCCGCGGTGGAGCGCACGTCGCCGGTGAGCATCGCGATCCGCTCGACGCCGTGGCCGCGCAGCCACGAGACCACCGCCGCCGCCTCGGGGCGCGCATCGTCGGCGAGCACGAGCGCCCCCGCGTACCGACCGTCCACGGCGACATAGGCCGCGGCCTGACCCGGCGCGAGTGTCTCCCGCCGCGTGTCGGCTGCGACGCGCGCGACGTATGACGGCTTTCCGACGACGACGGCGTGGCCGTCGATCGTCGCCGCGACCCCGTTCGTCGCGATCTCGGCAGCGTCGCCCGCCGCATGCAGCGTGAGGCCCCGGTCCTCTGCGGAGCGGCGGATGCCGTCGGCGAGCACGTGCGACGAGTACTGCTCTGCGGAGGCGGCGAGACGGAGCACCTCATCGGCGTCGAATCCTGTTGCGGGTCGTACGTCGACGAGCTCCGGACGCCCCTGGGTCAACGTGCCCGTCTTGTCGAATGCCGCGGTGCGCACGCGTGCGAACTGCTCGATGACCGCGCCGCCCTTGATGATGACTCCGGCCTTGGCAGCGCGGGAGAGTCCGCCGAGGAAGGCGACCGGTGCGGCGATGAGCAGCGGGCAGGGCGTCGCGAGCACGAGGACCTCGGCGAAGCGGAGGGAGTCGCCCGACAGCGCCCAGGCCGCGCCGGCCAGCACCAGCGACACGGCGGTGAACGGGATCGCGAAGCGGTCGGCGAGCCTCACGACGGGCGCGCGCGACTCCTCCGCGGCATGCACGAGCGCCACGATCTGCTGATACTGGCTGTCCTCGCTGCGGCGGAGCGCGCGGATCCGCACCGCACGATGCCCGTTGATCGCGCCGGAGAGCACCTCCTCGCCTGAGGCGCGGGTCACAGGCATGCTCTCACCCGTCAGCGACGACTCGTCGAACGAGGCGGAGTCGGTGAGGAGCGCGCCGTCGACGGGGATGATCTCGGCCGGCCTGATGAGGAGGACGTCGCCGACGCCGACTTCTCCGACCGGCACGTCGCGGACCTCGTCGGTGTCGGACGAATCCGGGTCGACGAGGACGTGCGCGATCCGCGGCGAGCGGTCGAGGAGCGCCGAGAGGTCCCGCTTCGCCCTCCTGCTCGCGTACTCCTCGAGAGCTTCGCCTCCCGACAGCATCAGCACGATGATGAGGGACGCGAGGTACTCGCCGACGGCGAGCGTCGCGATCATGGCGACGAGTGCGAGGATGTCCAGTCCGACGTGGCCGCGGATCACGTCCTTCACCATCCCGACGAGAGTCCACGCGATGAACGCGCCAACGTAGAGGGTGGACGACCCCCGGGCGACTCCCTCCTGACCCGTGGCGAGGAGGGTGAGCACTCCGGCGAGGCAGACGATGGTGAGGGCTATCTCGGGGTATCGCCGAATCAGCCGGAACGCTCGCTTCCCCTCTTCTTTCCGTGGATGTCGGGTGCCGGCCTGGTCGGTGCGCCCCTGGTCCCCTCGATGAGCGGAGAGCGGGGCGACGGGAGCGGATTCGCCGGGCGGGAGAGCAGGCATCACGCGTCGATCGACGCCGTGACGTCTCCGGTCTCCGGCTCCTCGTCGCGCACGATCAGCACCGGGCAGTGCGCGTGAGCCACACAGGCGGCGCTGACCGAGCCGAGGAGAAGTCCGACGAAGCCTCCGTGCCCGCGGGTGCCGAGGACGAGCATCGCGCACCGGGCGCTCACCTCGATGAGCGAGCGGGCGGGGGAGCCGGGGAGGACGACGCTCGTGATTCCGGCGGGCGGGTCGTCGCCGAACGCCTCGTGGATCGACGCGTCGAGGAGCTCGCGCGCCTCCTGGTCCGGAGACCATTCGATGGCGAGACGCGGGACGAGCGGAGGCGACGTCCACGCGGTGACGACTTCGAGGGGCGCACCGAGCGCGTGGGCGAGCGTCGCGGCATAGCGCAGGGCGACGACCGAGGACGGGGATCCGTCGACGCCGGCGACGATCGGAGCAGGTTGTTCGAGTGTCATGTCTCCACACTCCCGCTGTCCGCACCCGGTGCGCGGGACGAAAGTCACTCGGGGCGCGACTCGTGCGCGAACGCTCTGCCGTCCACGCTGGTCGGGAGGATGCGCACCCAGCGGTCCTTCTCCTCCGGCGCCCACGGCCGAACCCCCAGCCGCTCGGCCGCGATGACCTCGGCGTCACGGTCGAACTCCTCGGCCGTGCCCTTGACCACCACACTGAACGCCTCCTCGCCCGTGAGCCCGTCCACCTCGAATGCGATCGAACTGTGGATCGTGAGCTCGAGCAGCTTCGTCCCCGCAGCCGTGCGGAACACGATCGAGCGTCCGTCGACGCGGTGGTTGATCGGGAAGATGTCCACGTGTCCCGCTGCCGCCGCGGCGATGCGCCCGTACGGCGCGTCCTCGATGCGCTGCCAGCACTCGTCCTCGGCGAGCCTCCGAGTCTGCGCGCTTTCGATGTCCGTCATGACCGTTCCTTTCCTCGTGGAGGGGCCGGTGTCGGCGATACAGGGCATCGTGCCTCGGTCATGCGGTGCGTGCAGGGTCGAAGGTCCTGCGAAGACGGGCGTGGGGCCGTTCCCGCTGGCTGGTTCCTCGTGAGGGAGGGAAGGAACCCTCCGTCGTGCCCGCGGGACCTTCGGCTCTCCAGCGTCGCGTTCCGAGGTGTGTGATGGCGGCATGACGACCGCTTCCGCCCCCGCCTCCGATTCCGTCGCCCCCGCCCCCGATGTCCCGAGAGGCACCCCGATCTGGCCGCATCGCGCCGTGCAGGAGCCCGACGCGGTGACGCTGCAGGGGCTGGACGCGTGGTGGAGGGCGGCGAACTACCTCTCCGTCGGCCAGATCTACCTGCTCGACAATCCACTGCTCCGCGCACCTCTCGAACGCGAGCACATCAAGCCGCGGCTTCTCGGTCACTGGGGCACCACGCCGGGACTCAACTTCATCTACGCGCACCTCAACCGGGTCATCCGGGAGCGGGAGCTCCGCGCGATCTACGTGACGGGCCCTGGGCACGGCGGCCCCGGCATGGTCGCGAACGCCTATCTCGACGGCACGTACAGCGAGGTGTACCCGGCGATCGACCGGAGCGCGGAGGGGCTCAGACGGCTGTTCCGGCAGTTCTCGTTCCCCGGCGGCATCCCGAGCCATGTGGCGCCCGAGACCCCCGGTTCGATCCACGAAGGAGGCGAGCTGGGATATTCGCTCTCCCACGCGTACGGCGCGGCCTTCGACAACCCCGACCTGCTGATCGCGGCCGTCGTCGGCGACGGCGAGGCGGAGACGGGGCCCCTGGCGACCAGTTGGCACTCGAACAAGTTCATGGACCCACTTCACGACGGAGTGGTTCTGCCGATCCTCCATCTGAACGGGTACAAGATCGCCAACCCCGCCGTGCTCGCCCGGATACCGGAGGACGAGCTGATGAGCCTCATGCGCGGCTACGGTCACACGCCCTATCTCGTGTCCGGCGGGTTCGACGGCGAGGATCCGATGGCGGTGCACGCGCGCTTCGTCACCGTGCTGGACACGGCGCTCAACCAGATCGCCCGCATCAAGGCGGATGCCGCAGCGGGTTCTCTCCGGGGGAGGCCGGCCTGGCCGATGATCGTGCTCCGCACGCCGAAGGGATGGACCTGTCCGCCCGAGATCGACGGCCATGCGGCGGAGGACAGCTGGCGCTCCCATCAGATTCCGCTCCACGACGCCCGCGGCACCGAGGCGCACAGGAGGGTGCTGGAGTCGTGGATGCGCTCGTATCGGCCGGAGGAGCTCTTCGACGAGAGCGGGGCCGTGTCGGAGTCCGTGTCGGCGCTGGCCCCCGCGGGCGATCTGCGCATGAGCGCCAACCCCGTCACGAACGGCGGCCTTCTGCGCACGGAGCTCCGGCTGCCGGACTTCCGGCGATACGGGGTCGATGTCCCCAGCCCCGGAGCGACGACGAGCGAGGCCACACGCGTGCTCGGAGGATGGCTGCGCGACGTGGTCGCGGGCAACCCGCATGACTTCCGGATCTTCGGCCCCGACGAGACCGCATCCAATCGTCTGGACGCGGTGTTCGAGGTCACAGACAAGCAGTGGAACGCCGCGCTCCTGCCCGCGGACGAGGACAATCATCTCGCCGGGACCGGACGGGTCGTGGAGATGCTGAGCGAGCACCAGTGCCAGGGGTGGCTCGAGGGATACCTCCTCACCGGACGGCACGGGATGCTGAACTCCTACGAGGCCTTCGTGCACATCGTCGACTCGATGTTCAACCAGCACGCCAAGTGGCTGAAGACCATGAGGAGCATCCCCTGGCGTCGGCCGATCGCCTCGCTGAACTACCTGCTGAGCTCGCACGTCTGGCGGCAGGACCACAACGGTCTGTCGCACCAGGACCCGGGCTTCATCGATCACGTCGTGAACAAGAAGGCGGATGTCGTCCGCGTGTACCTCCCGTTCGACGCGAACACCCTGCTGTCGACCTACGATCACTGTCTGCGATCCGTCGGCTACGTCAACGTCGTCGTGGCAGGGAAGCAGCCGGCGCCGAACTGGTTGACGATGGAGCAGGCCGTCGAACACTGCACCAGGGGGCTCGGCATCCTGGACTGGGCGGGCACCGAACAACAGGGTGACGAACCCGACGTGGTCCTCGCGGCAGCCGGCGACGTCCCGACTCTGGAGGTCCTCGCCGCCGCAGCCATCCTGCGCACCAGGGTCACCGGGTTGCGGGTCCGCGTCGTCAACGTCGTCGATCTCATGCGTCTCCAGAGCGCGGACGAGCATCCTCATGGCCTCGACGATCGTGAGTACGACGCCGTCTTCACGGCAGACAAGCCCGTCGTGTTCGCCTACCACGGGTATCCCTGGCTGATCCACCGGCTGACGTATCGACGGCACGGCCATGCGAACCTCCACGTCCGCGGCTACATCGAGGAGGGCACGACGACGACGCCCTTCGACATGGTCATGATGAACGGGATGGATCGGTACCGCCTCGTCATGGACGTGATCGACAGGGTGCCGGGGCTGGGGGCGCGAGAGGCGGTGCTCCGGCAGGAGATGCAGGATTCGCGGGTGCGTGCGCGCGCCTACACGCGCGAGCACGGCGAGGACTCCCCGGAGGTGGCGGACTGGGCGTGGGGGAACGCTGCCGAGGTCACCGACTCCTAGGGGCGCGTGCCGGCAGGGCGTGCGGCGTGCTCGACCTGGAGGATCGCCGCCTGCGTGCGTCGCTCGAGACCGAGCTTGCTGAGCAGGGAGGACACGTAGTTCTTCACCGTCTTCTCCGCGAGTCCGAGCCGATCGCCGATCTGGCGATTGGTGAGACCGTCGGCGATCAGCGCGAGGATCTGCTTCTCCCTGAGGTTGAGCGAGCCGAAGCGGGGATCGTCCTCCACGGCATCGCTCACGCGGCGATGAGCCTGCTGCACGAGCGAAGGGTCCAGCAGTCGGCGACCCTGCCCGACCGCGCGCACGGCATCCACGAGCTCTGCGGTGCGCACGCTCTTGAGCAGATAGCCCGCAGCGTCACCGACGATCGCGGCGAACAGCGCCTCGTCGTCGTCGTAGGCCGTGAGCATCAGGCAGCGCACGCTCGGATGGTCCTGTCTGATCTGGCGGCACAGGTCGATCCCGCTCCCATCCGGGAGGCGGACGTCGAGGATCACGACGTCGGGCATCGTGGCGGCGATCCGCGGCGCGGCCTCCCGGCAGGTGGATGCCTCGCCGATCACGGTGAGATCCTGCTGGACCTCCAGGAGGTCGGCGAGACCGCGGCGGACCACCTCGTGATCGTCGACGAGGAAGATTCGGAGCATGCCTCACCTCAGCCTTCTCGCGCCGCGACCGTGGCGCTGCGCGTCTCTTCTGATCGATCGCTCGCGTTCATCGTCAGCGTACAACCGAGGCATTCCGGTGTCAGGGGAACTCGCGGGCGCTGTGCGCGTCGACAGGGGCGGGACCTTGTACCCGGGATCGACGTGTGTCGCGTCGTTGACTGGGATGCGAGCAGGCCGCCGTGGCGCGGCGGGATCAGGAGGTCGATCATGGTCACGATGGACAACCGCGGCGGCGGAGCGGACTCCGACGTGAGCGGGGGCGGTGCACATGGCCGGACGCCGGGGGTCGAGGCGCTCAGCACCGCCGCATGCTGGAGGCTCGTGGAGTCGAGCACGATCGGCCGTCTCGCGGTGGAACGGGCGGACGGCGGCCCCGACGTGTTCCCGTTGGACTTTCTGGCCAGGGACGGTCGGGTGTACATGAGGACGGCGCCGGGGTCGAAGCTGCGGAGCATCGTCTCGCGCCCCGCGGTCGCATTCGAAGTCGACGGCGAAGACCGCAGGGGCTGGTGGAGCGTCGTGCTGCGCGGGACCGCGCGGCGGATGGACAGCCAGGCGGAGATCGATTCGTCCGGCGTTCGCGATCTCGTCTCTCACGCGCCACACGAGAAGCTCGTCTACATCTGCCTCGAGCCGGATATCGTGACGGGGCGGAGGGTCCACACGGTCGACCCGAGGGCGGATGGGGACACGGGGGACGACCCCGTCAACGGCATCGGCGGTCGGCGAACGTCGCCCGTGCAGGAGGATGCCGACGGCGCCGTGCACGGCAAGGCGGAGAAGCCCACGCCGATTCCTCACCTCAGCCCGCCGAGGGTATGACCGCCGGAGGGCTGGCGCCGCTCAGCCCTCGGTCGCCGGTGCGTCACGGACGACGAGGACGGGACAGGCGGCGTGAGCGGCGCACGCAGCGCTCACCGAGCCGATGAGCATGCGCGCGAACCCGCCGAGTCCACGGCTTCCGACGACGAGCATGCGCGCGTGCGCGCTCTCCTCGATGAGCGCCTTGGCCGCCGGGCCGGCGATCGTCCGCTGCTGCAACCCGGCGGGCGGGTCGCCGAGGAACGCCGCCGCCACGGACTCGGCGAGGGCGCGCTGCGCCTGCTCCTTCGGTGACCAGTCGACATCGGGGGAGAACGGATCGAGCATCACCGGGATCGTCCACGCGCTCACGGCCTCGAGAGGCGCGTGCAGCGCGGCGGCGATGCGCGCTCCGTGGACGAGCGCCGACACCGACGATGCGGATCCGTCGACGCCGACGATGACGGGCTGCGTGTTCGTCTGTGCTGTCATGCTCTCAGCATCGGGCGCCCCGACCGAGGGATGCGGGACGAAAGTCACACGGTGCGGGTTTCAGCTGCGCTGCGGTCGGCGGACGATCAGCACGGGGGCGTTCAGGTTGATGAGAACGTCGTGGGCGACGGATCCGAGGGCATGGCGTGCACTGGCCCCGAGGACCAGCAGGGCGCAGTTGCGCGAGGCGTCGAGGAGCGCTTCGGCGGGGCGCCGCTCCGACGTCCGTGAGCGGATGCTCAGCGAGGGCCACCGTGCCGTCGCCGTCGCCAGAGCCCGTGCGAGTACGGGACCTTCCGTCTCCACAGCGCCGGGGATGAGCCCCTCGAACGTGGAGTGCACGAAGAGCAGAGGCTCTGCCCTGGACGCGGCTTCCCGAGCGGCGGCGTCCACGACCCGGGTCGCGTCGTCGCCGTCGACGATCCCCGCGACGACCCCGGAGCGGAATCGCAGATCCACCTCGGGGATGACGGCGACGCTGCACGGCACGGCCGCGGCGATCTGAAGTCCGCGGGTGCCGTAGACGCGGCTGTGGATGAATCCCGTCTTCCCCGAACCGATCACGAGGACATCGTCGTCGGCCACGAAGCGGGCGAGCGCATCGGGCGCCGATTCGCCCTTGATCGTCGTCATGCCGTCCCGCACCAGAGGCCCGAGGTCCTGACCCGGACGATCGACATGCACCGTGACGAGAGGGACCCCATCGGACGCCGCATGCGCGGCGGCCCATTCCCTGGCCGTCTCGGCGCTGTCGGTGCCGCCGACGGCGAGGACGTATCGTGTGGGCATCCGATGACCGCCTCCCTGGATCGTGCGTGTCCATGCTCTCCCGCCAGCGATGCGCGGGAAGGGTCCAAGGTCCCGGCGTGAGCGGCGCGCAGTAGACTCACTGTCACGGCAGCCCGAAGGCGGGAGTCATGAACGAAGAGTCCCTCAGCTTCCCCGACCATCGGCGCTCTGAACTCGAGAGCACCATCGGCGAGCTGCTCGACCGTGCGCAGATGGTGTTGAATGCGCAGGGACGCCTGCGCAGCCTCCTTCAGGCGAGTCGCTCCGTCGTGACGGGGCTCGAGCTGCCCCAGGTGCTGCGTCACATCGCGGAGGCCGCGGTCACGCTGGTGGACGCGCAGTACGGAGCGCTCGGGGTCGTCGACCGCGACGGTCGGCTGGAGCAGTTCATCCACGTGGGAATGCCGGAGGACACAGCCGCTCTGATCGGTGATCTGCCCGAGGGGCACGGCATCCTCGGCGCTGTGATCCAGAGTGAGACCCCCATCCGGCTGGACGACCTCGGGGCGGACCCGAGATCGGCGGGCTTCCCGCCGAATCATCCTCCGATGCGGACCTTCCTCGGTGTGCCGATACGCGTGCGCGGCGAGATCTACGGCAACCTCTACCTCACCAACCGGGTCGGCGGGACGTTCACGGACGAGGACGAGGAGCTGGTGCTCGCTCTCGCCTCGACCGCGGGCATCGCGATCGACAACGCGCGCAGGTACGAGGAGACCCGGAGACTCCAGCGGCTCAGCAGCTCCCTCGCGGAGGTCACGGCCGCCCTGCTGTCTCCGGACTCCGCCGACGCGTTCGGGGTCGTGGCGGAACGCGTCGGAGTGCTGATCGAGGCTGACCTCGTGTGTCTCGTCGTATCCGCCGTGGACGAGGAGGAGGGCTACAGGATCGAGGCGGCACGAGGCGCCGGGGCGCAGTCCATCGAAGGGGCGGAGCTGCCGGGCGACCATCCGCTCGTCTCGCGCGCGATGCAGGGCGGGATCGCCATGGGGTCGGGCGGCATCCTGGACGCTTCGGTCGAGGGAGATCCCGGAGCGGGAGGCTCGACCATCGCCGTGCCGCTCGTGGTGGCGGGGGAGCCGTCGGGGGCACTGTGCGCGAGCCGCGCGGCGGGCGGCCCGCGATTCTCCTCCGACGATCTGTCGACGCTGTCGGAGTTCGCCGCGCAGGCGGGTCTCGCTCTCGCTCTCGCCCGGGCGCGCGCCGACCGCCATCGGCTCGACGTGATCGAGGATCGGGCGCGCATCGCCAGAGATCTCCACGACACCGTCATCCAGCGGCTCTTCGGCGCGGGGCTCGGTCTGCAGGCGCTGGCTGCGTCGTTGCCGACCCATGCGGCGGCGATCCTCGCGCACGTCGATGCGATCGACGCGGCCATCGCGGATTTCCGGACGGCGATCTTCTCGCTGCAGACCTCGCCGGGCGACTCCGTCAGGCACCGCGTCCTCGATGTGGTGACTGATCTGACCCCGAGTCTCGCGGCGATGCCCCGACTGGCGTTCGACGGTCCCATCGACCTCCTGGTCACAGGGGTCATCGCCGACGACGTCGTCGCGGTCGTGCGCGAAGCCCTCAGCAACGTCGCCCGTCACGCGCAGGCCGCGACCGTGGAGGTGAGCGTCTCCGCCACGCCGTCGGAGGTCACGGTCACCGTGCGCGATGACGGGAAGGGGATGCCGGACGGCCCTTCACGGTCCAGCGGCACGGCCAATCTCGCGGCGCGCGCACGCAACCACGGCGGCGCCTTCGTCATCGAATCCGGGAGCACCGGTGGGGTGCTCGTTCGGTGGCGCGTCCCCCTCGTTGCGAACCGACCCGATCCGCACTGACGCGTCGGCCGTGATCGGCTCCGTGCCCGGGTGACCTTGGTCCCCCTCGGCGCCCTCGACGTCGTCGAGAGTGGCGTGATGGACGAGCAACGTGATCGGACGCGGACGATCCGCGATGGCTTCGGGAAGAACACCGCTCACTCCTCCGAGGGGAGGGCGGCACCTGCGACCCTGACCTTCCTGGGGGCGGCGGACACGGTGACGGGTTCGCGCTACCTGCTCAGCGGCGACGACGCGCGGGTGCTCGTGGACTGCGGTCTCTTCCAGGGGTACAAGGTGCTGCGGGCGCGAAACCGATCGCCTTTCCCGGTACCTGCCTCGTCGATCGACGCCGTGGTTCTCACACACGCCCACCTCGACCACTCCGGGTACGTGCCCGCCCTCGTGCGCGGAGGGTTCCAGGGCCGCGTCTACGCGAGCGAGGGCACGGTCGAGCTGTGCCGGATCATGCTCCTGGACAGCGCCCACCTGATGGAGGAGGAGGCGAGGCACGCCGCGAGGCACGGCTGGTCCCGGCATGCGGACCCGCAGCCCCTGTACACGGTCGAGGACGCGACCAGGGCTCTGGAGCACTTCGTCGCCGTCCCGGAGGACGAGGAGTTCTCCGTCGCCGATGGCATCAGCGCCAGGCTGGTCCCCGCCGGACACATCCTCGGAGCGATGAGCGCCTACGTCGGCATCCAGGGGCGCACGGTCTGCGTCTCCGGTGATCTCGGGCGCCCCGACGATCCGTTGATGAGGCCGCCCCGCCCCTTCGAGGGCGCGGACATCCTCATCGCCGAGTCCACCTACGGGAATCGCGCGCACGTCGCCGAGGATCCGGAGGACCGGCTGGGCGACGTCGTGCGACGCACGCTGCGGCGTGGCGGGGTGGTGCTGATACCCGCCTTCGCCGTGGGGCGCACCGAAACTGTTCTTCTCCACCTGTCGCGTCTGCGCGACAGCGGCAGGATACCGGAGGCCCCGATCTACGTGAACAGCCCCATGGCGGTGAGTGTCGCCGATGTGTATCGGCGGCACCCGGCCGAACATCGACTGGATGCGCAGGAGCTCGAGCGCCTGTACTCGATCGCCGACGAGGTCCGCAGCGTGGACGAGTCGAAGCTCCTCAATCTGCGGGGCGGACCGATGATCATCGTGTCGGCGAGCGGCATGCTCGCGGGAGGACGCATACTCCACCATCTGCAGGCCTACGGTCCCGACCCGCGCAACGCGATCGTGCTCACCGGCTTCCAGGCCGCGGGCACGAGAGGTTCGCATCTCCTCGACGGCGAGCGCACACTGCGCATCTACGGGCAGGACGTGCCGATCAGAGCGGAGGTCGTCGACATCGGCTCGATGTCGGCGCATGCGGATGCGGATGAGGTCATCGGATGGATGAGAGGAGCACCGCGCCCTCCCGAGACCGTCTACGTGACGCACGGTGAGCCAGCCGCGGCCGACGCGCTTCGGCTCCGCGTCGAGCGTGAGCTGGGGTGGCGCGCCCGCGTCCCCGAGCACCTGGAGGAGATCCGGCTGGAGCCAGGGTCCTCCCGCTGATCGACGGCGACAGGGGAGGAGGGACCGCCCCGGGGGACCTTCGGCCCACGCCAGGAACACGCACCACGAGAGAGTCGGTGCAGACAGGGTGGCCGCGTGGCCCCGTCGGCAGAACCTCATCCGTCACGCGGGCACCCTGAAGGAGCAGAACGTGAAAGCCGCAGTCGTCACCTCGTTCACCACACCGCTGGAGATCCGCGACCGGGAGGTCCCGGAGCCGGGACCGGGAGAGGTCCTGGTCAGGCTCGAGACGTGCGGCCTCTGCCACACGGACATCCACGCCGCACACGGGGACTGGCCCGTCAAGCCGGAGCCGCCCTTCATCCCCGGGCATGAAGGGGTCGGCATCGTCGAGAAGCTCGGGGAGGGCGTCATCAACCGGGCTCTCGGCGAGCGCGTCGCCATCCCGTGGCTCGGGTACGCGTGCGGCGAGTGCCGGTTCTGCATCGACGGTCGTGAGACGCTCTGCGAGAAGCAGCGCAACAGCGGCTACTCGGTCGACGGTGCGTTCGCCGAGTACGCGGTCGCCGCAGCGCGGTTCGTCGTGCCGGTGCCGGACGGGGTGTCGTCGCTGGATGCCGCACCGCTCACGTGCGCAGGCGTGACGACGTACAAGGCCTTGAAGGTCGCCCGCATCGTCCCCGCCGAGAGCGTCGCCGTGTTCGGCATCGGAGGACTGGGGCACCTCGCGGTGCAGTACGCACGGCTCCTGGGCGGTTCGGTGATCGGCGTCGACGTCGAGGACGACAAGCTCGATCTCGCGCGCGAGCTCGGCGCCGACCACGTCGTGAACGCCGCGAAGGTCGATCCCGTGGAGGCGATCCGCGAACTCGGCGGCGCCGACGTGGCCGTCGTCCTCGCCGCATCTCCCCGGGTGTTCGAGCAGGCGTTCTCGTCGCTCAACCGCGGAGGGCGACTGATCTGCGTCGCGCTGCCGGCCGATCAGAAGATGACGGTGTCGATCTTCGAGACCGTGCTCAAGGGCATCTCGATCATCGGATCCATCGTCGGGACGCGTCAGGATCTCGCTGAGGTGTTCGCCCTCCACGCGGCGGGGCGCACCAGGATCATCGCCGAGCCGCGGCGGATCGAGCAGGTCAACGACGCGATCGCCGACGTCCTGTCGGGGAAGGTCCTGGCCCGCCTGGTGTTCGACTACCGCACCTGAGCCGTCGCCTCGTCGTGCATCCGACCGGCGCTCTCCCCTGTGGAGGGCGCCGGTCTCTCGTCGTCGGGCTACGGTGACGAGCGGGACGGCGCAGGCGTGGTGAACCGCGCGGAGCGGCGATGCAGCCGGCGCTCATACCGATGCATCGGAGTGATGACGGGGCCGCGGATGACAGGGCGGCGGAGCTGCCGCGCGAAGAACCGCGACGTCGCGAGTTCGACGCGACCGCGGTAGAGGACGACCGTGGCGACGAGTGCGAGGAAGAACGGCCAGGGAAGCGGGCGGAACTCCTCGGCGGTCAGGCCGGAGGGCGAAGACCGCAGGGCGGCGAGAACCTCGGCGCCCGAACGGGTCGCTGCGTCACGGATGTCGGAGGGGACGTTCTCGTGGGTGATCGAGGGAGTCGTGGGTGATCGAGGGAGAGTGCATCTGCGGAGGAGCAAGCCTCTGGGGCCCGCGGCTCAGGCGGCTTTCCCGGCGGGCGCAGAAGAACCGTGCACGATCAGCACGGGGCAGTGTGCATGCTCCGCGCAGGCGGCGCTGACCGAGCCCAGGAGGAGTCCGACGAACCCGCCGTGCCCGCGGCTGCCCAGCACGAGCATCCCGCTGGTCTCGCTGACGTCGATCAGGGTGGCGGCCGGGGGACCCTGCAGCACGGTGCGAGTCAGCCCCGACGGCGGTTCTTCGCCGAAGGCTGCAGTGACGGCATCCGCGAGAATCTGCTCCGCGTCCTGCTCCGGATGCCATTCGGCGAGAAGATCAGCAGGGGTGAAGGGAGGATACGTCCAGGTGATGACCGCCTCCAGAGGGGCGTTCAGAACCTCGGCGAGGGGTGCGGCGTAGCGCAGAGCCTCGACGGAGGACTCGGAGCCGTCGACGCCGACGACGATGCGATCTGCAGATGTGTGCTGTTCCATCCCTCCACGCTCGACCACGACGAACTGCGAGGAGGGGACGAAGGTCACACGGATGTCGCGGCGCACTCCCGACTCCGCGGGACCTTCGTCCTGCCCTGGGCGCACGGCGGGCGGAAAGGTGTTCGACAGGTCCGATGCAGATGGGACGCGGTGAAAGTTGGGGCTTCGGAACGCGACCATTCCCGGACCCGCCCTGTGACGGGCCGGTGCGCGTGCTGTCTCGAGTCGACGCGGACCGGCGTACAGGGGCGACGGGGATGCCGCCTTTCGGGAGGCGGCATCCCCGATCCGCCGGCAGCTGCGGTCTCCTGGTCGCCCGTGCGCTGCGAGGTCCGTCATTGGTCCGACATGTACGCGATCTGGAGACGGAGCCGCAGACGCCCTAGGGTGGCCCCATGAGCACAGTCGCCGTGGATGCCCCCGTCGTGTCGACGATGCCGCGCTGGTGGCTGCGCCGCCGCTTCGTGCTCCTGATGAGCGTGCTGGTGCTCCCCGCTGCGCTGGCGGCCCTGCTGAACAGCTACGGCGCGCTCACGGAGGAGTCCGCGATGCGCATGGCGTTCGCGACCGTGGCCGGGCAGACCGTCGCGATGCTCGGCGCGCTCGCCGCGGTGGTGCTCACGATCGTGCAGAGACGAAGGGGGCTCGTCCTCTTCGTCCTGATCGGCTTCGTCGTGATCGTGAACGCGGTGGCGGCCATGGGGTCGGCGGGGGAGCTCCTCCTCTCCCGTCTCGACCTGATGGCGGAGACCGCAGCTCTGAACTGACGGTCCGCGGGTCCGGAGATCGGTGATTCCGGGTTTCCCCCGGGAGTCGTCGGGTTTCCCCCGTTCCTGCCGTCGAGCGCCCTCGCCTACGGTGCCAGAGGCGACGAAAGTTCGCCCGCTCCCGTCGACGAACAGAGGTCTCCATGAAGGTGTCTCCCGCACGCAGCCGACCCGCCGGTCCCATCGGCGCCGATGTCGCCTGGTTCTTCACGATCGCGATCCTGTTGTGCTTCGCGATCTCCGTGCCGATGGTCTTCCGGCTCGTCCCGACAGACCTCTACAACGTGATCACACCGATCATGCAGATGACGCCGCTGCTGGCCGCGATCATCATGTGGCTCATCCGGAGACCGGGGACCTTCCGGTCGACCTTCGCTACCGGCTGGCGCGGAACGTTCGGCTGGATCGGCATCGGCATCGGCCTCATCGCGGCGATCGCGGCGATCCAGACCGCCATCGCGGTGGCCACGGGGATCTGGACGCTCAACCCTGTGGATCAGATCATCGGGACCGCGGTGTGGATACTCCCGGTGTTCGTGATGCAGTCGGTCTTCGCCATCGGCGAGGAGTTCGGCTGGCGGGGCTGGCTGGCCACGCGCGCCGCATCGTGGGGCTTCTGGCCGCTGGCGGTCGTGAGCGGCCTGGTGTGGATCGTCTGGCACCTGCCCGTCCTCGCCGTCATCGGCGACCGACCGTTCTGGGACATCGTGATCTACTTCGCGGGGATGCTGCCGTGGGCGCCGCTCCTGCTCGCGCTGCGCTGGCGGTCGGGCAGCGTGTGGCCCGCCGTCCTGACGCACGGGGCGATCAACAGCATCCGGGTGTACCTGCTGCAGTCGGTGCCGAACGCGACCGATCACCTGCTCATCGAGGTGATCGGCTGGGTGCTCACGCTCGCCGCGGCCGTCTGGCTGATGCGCAAGGGCGGTGCGCCCGTCGTCCGCGCCGCCGTTCGGCGGGCGCAGGTCTGAGACGACGAAGGGCCCCGCCTGCTCAGGCGGGGCCCTTCCGTGTCTCTGGGTTCACATCGCGACGCTCTCGCTCGCACTTCTCAACCCGTGTGTGTGCCCCCGGAGGGATTCGAACCCCCGACCTACGGTACCGGAAACCGGCGCTCTATCCCCTGAGCTACGGAGGCGTACCGATCGACAATATCACTGCTCGGGGGTGGTCTCCGAACCACCCGCCACCGTCACCGGCGCGCCGCCCAGATCCGCGAGCGCGGCGGCGAGTCGCTCGGCCAGGTAGCGGTGTCCTGCGGTGGACGGATGCTTGCGTCCGAGGTCGACGTCGATCACGTCGCGGTAGTTCTGCGGAGTGATCCAGCCGTCTGCGACGGGGGAGATGTACCACCAGCCGCGCGCGGCGGCGAGCGCGGCGAGATCCCTGTCGATGCGCGCCGTCGCGGCCCCCACCGGCAGCTCGTGCGGTGCAGGGCCCAGGATGACGATCTGCGCCTCGGGGTACTTCGCCGCCATCGCGTCCCACGCCGCCGTCACCGCCTCGCGATACCCGGCCGCTCCCTGAGCC
Organism: Microbacterium sp. NPDC012755; assembly: GCF_042901325.1. NCBI lineage: Bacteria > Bacillati > Actinomycetota > Actinomycetes > Micrococcales > Microbacteriaceae > Microbacterium > Microbacterium sp. NPDC012755. The sequence goes on from NZ_JBIBCT010000001.1 coordinate 2,686,339, forward strand.
CTGTCGTTGATCGAGCCCTGGATGATGATCAGGTCCGGTGTGAGAGCGGGGTCGAGCGCGGCGATGCGCTCGCCGAAGGCGGGGCCGTCGATGCCGGGCTTGAGATAGCCGCTCCCGCGGACGCCGTTCACGATCGTCGTCCCATGCACGAGGTCCGCCAGCAGGTAGGCGTAGCCGAGAGTGGGCTCGCTCGCGGCGGAACCGTACGTCCAGGAATCGCCGAAGACGAGGACGGTCGGATGCTCGGGCAGCGTCAGCGGTGCAGGGGCGATCGTCACCGCATCATCGTGTCCGGCGCCCGCCACGGCTGCGCTCGACGGCCCTGGAGACCACGGCTTCCACACGCCGAGGACCACCGCCGCGAGGACGAGCACGGTTCCGACGGCGAGCCCCGCGAGGAGCAGACGACGACGGTCGAACACCGGATTCATGGCATGACTGTAGATCACGCCGGGTTCGGCGCAAATTCCGACCCGTCGACGCGCCGTAAACTGGGGAGCCTATGAATCCTGAAACGCTCGCCCAAGCCCTCATCGCCGTCCTCGCACCGATCGCCGAGGAACGACGTCCGGGCGAGCCGCTCGGGCTCTCGGCATCCGACATCGTGCTGGATCGCCCCCGCAACCGCGACCACGGCGACTGGGCGTCGAACATCGCCATGCGCCTCGCCAAGCCGTTCGGCACGAACCCGCGGGAGCTCGCCCAGCAGATCGCCGACGGCCTCGCGCAGGTCGAGGGCGTCGCGAGCACCGAGGTCGCCGGCCCCGGGTTCATCAACATCCGCCTGGACGCTGCCGCGGCCGGAGCGCTCGCGAAGGTCATCGTCGACGCCGGCGACGCCTACGGGAGCAACGAGTCGCAGCGCGGCGTGAGCGTGAACGTCGAGTTCGTCTCGGCGAACCCGACCGGGCCGCTGCACATCGGGCACACGCGCTGGGCCGCCCTCGGCGACTCGATCGTCCGGCTGCTGCTCGCCAGCGGCGCGAACGCGGTCCGCGAGTACTACATCAACGACGCCGGGGCGCAGATGGAGCGCTTCGCGCTGTCCGTCGTCGCCGCGGCCAACGGGCGCCCGACGCCGGAGGGCGGGTACCCCGGCGAGTACATCACGACGCTCGCGGGGCGCGTGCTGGAGGCTCGTCCCGACCTGCTGGGGCTGCCCGAGGACGAGCAGCTCGTCGTGGCGCGGGACCTGGCCTATGCGTTCCAGCTCGCCGAGATCCAGGCATCCCTCGGCCGCTTCAACGTGCCGTTCGACGTCTGGTTCTCGGAGCGCACGCTGCACGCGAAGGGCGAGGACGGCACCAGCCTCATCGACCAGGCACTCGACCGTCTGCGCGAGCAGGGGCACGTCTTCGACGAGGACGGCGCGGTCTGGGTGCGCACCACCGACTTCGGCGACGACAAGGACCGCGTGATCCGCCGCTCCAACGGCGAGTACACCTACTTCGCCGCGGATGCCGCGTACTACCTGAACAAGGGCGACCGCGGCTTCGAGAACAAGATCTACCTGCTCGGCGCCGACCACCACGGCTACGTGCACCGGCTGAAGGCCGTCGCGGGGGCCGCGGGTGAGGACCCGGAGAAGAACATCCAGGTGCTGATCGGCCAGCTGGTGTCGATCCGCGGCGCCCGCCTGAGCAAGCGCGCGGGCAACATCATCGAGATGGACGACCTGCAGTCCTGGATCGGCACCGATGCGCTGCGGTACGCTCTCGAGCGCTCGCCCGCCGACTCGCCGCTCGACCTCGACCCCGAGCTGCTGCAGAAGCGAACCAACGACAACCCGGTCTTCTACGTGCAGTACGCCCACGCGCGCACGCACAACGTCGCCCGCAACGCCGCCGACTCCGGTGTCGACCGCTCCGAGTTCGCACCGGAGACGCTCACGCACGAGTCCGAGAGCGCTCTGCTCGGCGCGCTGCAGGAGTTCCCGCGCATCGTCGGCTTCGCGGCAGAGGTGCGCGAGCCGCACCGGGTCGCGCGCTATCTGGAGGAGCTCGCCGGGCTGTATCACCGCTGGTACGACAACTGCCGTGTGATCCCGCAGGGCGACGACCCGATCGAGAGCGTGCACCGCACCCGCCTGTGGCTGAACGACGCCGCAGGGCAGGTGTTACGCAACGGCCTCGACCTCCTCGGAGTCTCCGCGCCCGAACGGATGTGACCTCCCGGGTACGGCAGGATTGGGGCATGAGCGATGAGAACCCGACCCTGCCGTATCCCGAGGCCGATGCCGAGCATCCCACCCTCGTGATCCCCGGAGGGGAGCAGACGGCGGATGCCGCCGCCCCGGCCAGGCGCAAGCGGTGGCCGTGGGTGCTGCTCATCATCGTGGTGGTGCTCGCGCTCCTCGCCGTCGCGGGGGAGCTCCTCGTCCGGGCGATCCTTCCCGGCGTGGTGCGCTCCATCGTCGTGGAGCAGCTCGACCTCCCCGCCGACCAGCAGCTCGACGTCGACGCCGACGGCATCCTGCTGCCGCAGCTCATCGGGGGCCGTCTCGACAGCCTGCACCTCTCGACGGACTCCGTGACGATCCAGGGGATCACGGGCGCCGCCGACGTCACGGCGAAGGGCGTCCCGCTGCGCGGCGGCGATCTCGCCGGAGCCTCCGGCACGATCACCGTCGACGAGAGCCAGTTCACGACGCTGCTCGCGTCCACCGACCTCCCGGTCGATCAGGTCGCTTTCGACGCACCGGACGCCACGGTCAGCGGCAGCGTGCAGGTGCTCGGACTCGCGCTCCCGGTCTCGGTCACCGTGACCCCCGGCGTCGTCGACGGCGACCTGCAGCTGACGCCGCAGGGGATCAGCGTGGGCGGCATCGTGCTCGACGCCGACCGGGTCCAGGACACGCTCGGCTCCGTCGGCGCCGCCCTCACCAAGACGCAGACGATCTGCATCGCCGATCAGCTCCCGGCGGGCATCACGATCACGGGGCTGAAGATCACGGGCACCCGTGCGGTCATCGACGTCGACGTGAACGGCGCCATCGTCACCGACGACAGCCTGCAGCAGCCGGGAACCTGCCCCCGGGGCTGACCCCGTCGGCGCCGCGGTGGTCCGTCAGGGCTTCGCGGAGGAGGCGGCGTCCTGCGCCGCACGGAGCGCCGCGGTCGCGATGGCGAGGTCGACCTCTGCGCGCTGGACCCGCCGCGCCTCGAAGGTCGTGGCGCCGTAGCGGGAGCGCACCCTGTCGCCCTGCTCCTCGTGGAGGGTGACGATGTACGCGCACGCGATCAGGATGACCTGCGCCGACAGGTTGAGCCAGATCAGCAGCGCGAGCAGCGAGGCGAAGGACGCGAGGAGGGGATTGCTCCCGGCTCCGCCGACGAAGAGGCCGGACAGCTCCTGCAGCACGAGAAGACCGACGGCACCGAGCAGGGATCCCGTCCACAGCGTCCGCCTAGAGACCCGCAGTCCCGACAGCAGTCGGAACACGGCCGCGATGAGTGCGGCGTCCATCGCGAAGACGACGAGCAGGGACACCAGCCTGACGCTCCACTCCGCGACCGCGGAGTCGGCGGGGAGGCCGAGCAGGCCGCTGATCCACGTGATGCCGACGCGGCCGGTGACGGTGAGGAAGGCCGCGAGCACGAAGGCCGCGCCGATGCCCACGGCGAGGAGCAGGTTGCGCAGCATCACCCAGATCCAGAGGATGTCGTCCTGCGCCGTGCCGGCGAGAACGCGGACCGCCGTGCGCAGCGAACCGATCGCACCGAGGGCGGAACCGGTCAGCGCGACGATGGAGACGGCGCCCGCGATCGAGAACGAGAGGGGGCGGCGCAGCTCGGACGGCTTCACGACGGCCTCCTCGCCGATCAGGCCGGGCACGACCGCCTGCACGGCGTCGATGATCGCCTTCCACGCGACCGGGTTGCCCGCGAGCCACAGCGCCGCGATCGAGAACCCCAGCAGCACTCCGGCGAACACGCTGAAGAGCGCGCGGTAGGTGACGCTGTCTGCCAGCATCGGGCCCCGGCGCTCCACGTAGAGGAGCGCGGCGCGGACCGGGGCGAGGGTGAGCGCCCCGCGCACGACCGCGGCGACGGCGCGGGGGATCGGACCGGGGCGGGCGGGGCCTGGGGTGTGCTGTTCGGTGCTCATCACGCCCCACCCTACGAGCCGCGGGTCGGTCGGTGCAGGGGATTGACTCGGCACGTCTCCGTGACGGAGGCGATCCGGGGCTTGCCTTAGAATCGGGTCAACTCGACGCGCGCATCCCGTGACGCGCTCCATCCCACGATTGGTGCTCCGTGCTTTCCCCTGCCGACTCGCTCGCCCCTGAGTGGCTCGTCGTCCCCGACGACGCGAACGACCTCGTGCCCGCCGTGTGGCCGTCATCGGCCCGCCGCGACGTCGACGGAGCGCTCACCATCGCCGGACTGTCAGCGACGGGACTGGCCCGGACGTTCGGAACCCCGCTGCTCGTCCTCGACGAGGACGAGGTGCGCTCTCGTGCGCGTGCGTTCCGGCTCGCCTTCGACGCCGCGGCCGGAGAGAACGGCACGACCGCCCAGGTGTACTACGCGGGCAAGGCCTTCCTGTGCACGACGGTGGCCAGGTGGGTGGTCGACGAGGGACTCCGCGTCGACGTGTGCACCGGAGGGGAGCTCGAGGTCGCGCTCGCGGCGGGTGTCGCTCCTGCGTCCATCGGGTTCCACGGCAACAACAAGTCCACGGCCGAGCTGGAGCGCGCCGTCGAGGTCGGCGTCGGATCGATCATCGTCGACAGCGCCATCGAGATCGAGCGCCTCGCGGCCATCACGGCGCGGACGGATGCCGTGCAACGGGTGTTCGTGCGGGTGATCAGCGGCGTGCACGCCGAGACCCACGACTTCCTCGCCACGGCTCACGAAGACCAGAAGTTCGGATTCCCCCTCGCCGAGGCAGAGGTCGCTGTCGCCCGCATCCGCGAGATCCGCGGGCTGGAGTTCGCCGGACTGCACTGCCACATCGGCTCGCAGATCTTCGGCGTCGCCGGTTTCCGCGAGTCGGCCTCCCGTGTGCTGGAACTGCACGCGTCGCTGCTCGAGGGCGGGCCCGTGCCGCAGCTGAACCTGGGCGGCGGCTTCGGAATCGCGTACACGCGGGTCGACGACCCGACCCCGATCGAGACGCTCGCCGGAGAGATCGTGGCGGCGGTCGCCGAGGGGTGCGCCGCTCGCGGCATCGAGATCCCCGCGCTGTCCTTCGAGCCCGGTCGGGCGATCGTCGGCACCGCCGGTGTGACGATCTACGAGGTCGGCACCACGAAGGACGTCGAGCTGGAGTCCGGGGCGGTGCGCCGGTACATCAGCGTCGACGGCGGCATGAGCGACAACGCCCGCCCTGCGCTGTACGGCGCGCAGTTCTCCGCCCGCCTGGCGTCTCGATCGGGGATCGGCGCCCCGCAGCTGAGCCGCGTCGTCGGCAAGCACTGCGAGTCCGGCGACATCGTCGTCGACCACGAGTACCTCCCCGACGACCTCGTGCCAGGAGACCTGCTCGCGGTTCCCGCTACCGGCGCCTACTGCGCGTCGCTCGCGAGCAACTACAACCATGTGCCGCGCCCGCCGATCGTCGCCGTCCGCGACGGCCGCGCGCAGATCATCGTCCGCGGCGAGACCATCGCCGATGTGCTGGCACGGGATGCCGGGATCGACCCGGCCTCCGCCGACGACATCGACATCGAGCGCTGATCCTCCCGGCGCGCGGGCGCGCGACGGCGGACGGCGAGCGAGACACCTCTGAAAGACACCCATGACCACCAGCGACGCAGGAGCGGCGAAATGACAGAGTACAGACGACTTCGGGTGGCGCTTCTGGGCGCCGGAGCCGTAGGGTCCCAGGTCGCGGCGCTGCTGCTGCGTCACGGCGACGAGCTCGCAGACCGCGCGGGCGCCGAGCTCGAGCTCGCCGGCATCGCCGTGCGCAATCTCGACGCCCCTCGTGACGTCGACCTGCCCAAGGAGCTGTTCACGACCGATGCGGAGTCGCTCATCCTCGGCTCCGACATCGTGATCGAGCTCATCGGCGGCATCGAGCCGGCCCGCACGAACATCCTCCAGGCGATCGGCTCCGGCGCCGACGTGGTCACCGCCAACAAGGCGCTGCTCGCGACGCACGGACCCGAGCTCTTCGAGGCCGCCGATCGGGTGGGCGCCTCCGTCTACTACGAGGCCGCCGCCGCGGGAGCGATCCCCATCATCCGCCCCCTGCGCGACTCCCTCGCGGGCGACCGCGTCGTGCGCATCATGGGCATCGTCAACGGCACGACGAACTACATCCTCGACCGCATGGACACCGAGGGCGCCGACTTCGGCGACGTCCTCGCCGACGCGCAGCGGCTCGGCTACGCGGAGGCCGACCCGACCGCCGACGTCGAGGGGTACGACGCCGCGCAGAAGGCGGCGATCCTCGCCAGCCTCGCGTTCCATACGGCCGTCCCGCTGGAGGCCGTGCACCGTGAGGGCATCACCTCCATCACCGCCTCGATGATCGAGGAAGCCAGGGCCGCCGGGTTCGTCATCAAGCTGCTCGCGGTGTGCGAGCGCATCGAGGCGAACGGCGCCGAGTCGATCTCGGTGCGCGTCTACCCGGCCCTGGTGCCGCAGTCGCACCCGCTCGCGAACGTGCACGGCGCGAACAACGCCGTGTTCGTCGAGGCCGAGGCCGCAGGCTCGCTGATGTTCTACGGCGCCGGCGCCGGCGGCGTGCAGACGGCATCCGCTGTGCTCGGCGACGTGGTCTCCGCTGCTCGTCGTCACATCGCGGGCGGCGTGGGCGTCGGCGAATCGACCAGGGCGAACCTGCCCGTCGTCCCGATCGGCCACGTCACCACGCGCTACCAGATCACCCTGCAGGTGGCGGATGCCGCGGGCGTCCTGGCCACCGTCGCCGGAATCCTCAGCGACGGCGGCGTCTCTGTCGCTACGGTCGTGCAGACGGTCGAAGGGGAGTCGGAGCCGACGGCGCGCCTCATCATCGGCACGCATCGCGCCACCGAGGAGGCTCTCAGCGCCACCGTCGACGCTCTGGCCGGCAGCGCGGTCGTCGAGCGCGTCGTGTCCGTGCTGCGCGTGGAAGGCGAGTGACGATGCCCGCCGGCCGCGCCGTCGAGGTCACCGTTCCGGCGACCAGCGCCAACCTCGGCCCGGGGTTCGACACCCTCGGTCTCGCGCTCAGCGTCTACGACTCGCTGCTGGTGACCGAGCTGCCCGCGGGCGAGCTCGAGATCGAGGTCAGCGGATCGGGAGCCGCCGAGATCCCGCGCGACGACTCGAACCTCATCGTCCGCACGATCCGGCACGTCTACGCCGACCTCGGGCGCCCGATGCCCGGACTGCGCATCGTCGCCGAGAACGGCGTGCCGCACGGGCGCGGACTCGGCTCATCGGGTGCCGCGGTGACCGCCGGCATCCTCGCCGCCAAGGGGCTGCTCGCCGGAGACGTCGAGATCGACGACGCCGACCTGCTGCGCCTGGCCACGGAGATCGAGGGGCATCCGGACAACGTCGCGCCCGCGCTCTTCGGGGGCCTCACGATCGCCTGGATGGGGGAGCGGGGTCCGCAGCACAAGAAGCTCCTCGTGCACCGGGGCGTGTCTCCGCTTGTGCTGGTGCCCTCGTACACGATGTCGACGTCGAAGGCCCGCTCGTTGCAGCCTCCGCAGGTGTCGACGGAGGACGCGGTCTTCAACGTCTCGCGCTCGGCGCTGCTCATCGCCGCGCTCATGCAGAGCCCCGAGCTCCTCCTCGACGCCACCGCAGACAGGCTCCACCAGGACTACCGCGCCGAGGCGATGCCGGAGACCCAGCGGCTCGTGCAGGCACTGCGCGCCTCGGGGTTCGCGGCCGTGGTCTCGGGTGCAGGCCCCAGCGTGCTCGTGCTCGCCGACGGACCGGGCAGCCGCCAGGACGCCGTCGAACTCGCCAACCGCGTCACCGACACCCCGTGGGAAGCGCTGCTGCTCGCGGTCGACGTGCGTGGTGGTACAGTGGGGGATCGAGCGGAGGGCTCCACGTAACTGCGTGAATCTGGCCCCATTGCAACTCTGCAAGACCCGCACGCAAATCCTTCAGGCACCGCTCATCTGAGCATCCGGTGCCAAGGCCGGCCGGCGCCGAGCGTCAGCCCGTGCGATCGCGCGCAGCACCCGTTGTGCGCGAGACGCTCATGTCTCCGAGACCAAAGAGGGAGTACTCGTGGAGAATTTCTCCGAGACCCAGAACGACCAGGCGGCACCCGTCGCCGAGGCACCGGCGGCTGCGGCCGCCCCGGCTCGCAAGCGCGCACCGCGCAGGGCCACCACCGCGACCGCCGCGGCGAAGGCCGAGAAGTCCGCAGCGGAGGCACCCGCCGCCGCTGAGGCTCCGACCGCTTCCGAGGCGCCTGCGGCCGACGCCGCAGAGGCCGCTCCCAAGGCGAAGGCCCCTCGTCGCAGCCGTGCGAAGAAGGCCGACGCGGAGACCACCGAGGCTCCGGCCTCGGATGCTCCTGCCGCCGCGCCCGCTGCCGAGGCTCCGGCCGCCGCCGCGGATGCCGAGGCGCCCGCCGCGAAGACCACCACCCGCGCCCGTCGCGGCGCCAAGAAGCCCGCTGCGGAGACCGCCGAGGCGCCCGCCGCTGAGGCCGCTCCGGCAGAGTCCGCACCCGCCGCCGAGAAGCAGGCCGCTCCCGCCGCCGAGAAGCAGGCCGCTCCGGCCGCCGACGGCGCGCAGGGATCCGACTCGGCCGATGCCGCAGACGGCGGCGACGAGCAGGGCGGCCGCGGACGCAACCGCAACCGCAGCCGCAACCGTGGTCGCGGCCAGAACGGCAACGCGCAGGGCGCGAACGAGCCGCAGCAGCAGAGCGTTCCCGCCGACGACGAGCAGGGGTCGGCGAACAGCCGCAACCGCCAGCGCAACAAGCGCCGCACCAACGGCGCCCCGACCGACGAGTTCGAGACCGAGATCGGCGAGGACGACGTCCTCATCCCGATCGCCGGCATCCTCGACGTGCTCGACAACTACGCCTTCGTGCGCACCACCGGCTACCTCGCCGGTCCCAGCGACGTCTACGTCTCGCTCGGCCAGGTCAAGAAGTACAACCTGCGCAAGGGCGACGCGATCGTCGGCTCGATCAAGCAGCCGCGCGAGGGCGAGCAGCCGGGACGCCAGAAGTACAACGCGCTGGTCAAGGTCGACTCGATCAACGGCCTGTCGATCGACGATGCGGCGACCCGCGTCGAGTTCGGCAAGCTCACCCCGCTCTACCCGCAGGAGCGACTGCGTCTGGAGACGGCCCCCGAGAAGCTGACCCAGCGCATCATCGACCTGGTCGCGCCGATCGGCAAGGGGCAGCGCGGCCTTATCGTCGCGCCGCCCAAGGCGGGCAAGACGATCGTCCTGCAGCAGATCGCCAACGCGATCGCGCAGAACAACCCCGAGGTCCACCTCATGGTCGTGCTCGTCGACGAGCGTCCCGAAGAGGTCACCGACATGGAGCGCACCGTCAAGGGTGAGGTCATCGCCTCGACCTTCGACCGCCCTGCCGAAGACCACACGACGGTCGCCGAGCTCGCCATCGAGCGCGCCAAGCGCCTCGTCGAGCTGGGCCGCGACGTCGTCGTGCTCCTCGACTCGATCACCCGTCTCGGCCGTGCGTACAACCTCGCGGCTCCGGCTTCCGGTCGCGTCCTGACCGGCGGTGTCGACGCCTCGGCGCTCTACCCGCCCAAGCGCTTCTTCGGCGCCGCGCGCAACATCGAGAACGGCGGATCCCTCACGATCCTCGCGACTGCGCTCGTCGAGACCGGCTCCAAGATGGACGAGGTCATCTTCGAGGAGTTCAAGGGCACCGGCAACAGCGAGCTGCGTCTGTCGCGCGCCCTCGCCGACAAGCGGATCTTCCCCGCTGTCGACGTGAACGCCTCCAGCACCCGCCGCGAGGAGATGCTCCTCTCTCCCGACGAGGTGAAGATCACCTGGAAGCTGCGTCGCGCCCTCGCCGGCCTCGACCAGCAGCAGGCCCTCGAGGTCGTCCTGGGCAAGCTCAAGGAGACCCACTCGAACGTCGAGTTCCTCGTCCAGATGCAGAAGTCGATCCCCACGCTCCCGTCGGGTGCGCACGGGCACGACAACAACATCCGCTGAGCATCGCCGCCGTGTTCGAGTCCGTCCAGACTCTGATCGACGAGCATCGCCGGGTGCAGGAGGAGCTCTCCGACCCGGCGGTGCACGCCGACGCTGCGCGCGCGAAGCGGGTCAACCGCCGCTACGCGGAGCTGTCGAGGATCGTCGCGGCGTATGACGCATGGGTCGCGGCATCCGACGACCTCGACGCCGCGCGCGAGTTCGCCCGCGAGGACGAGACGTTCGCCGCGGAGGTGCCCGTCCTCGAGGAGGGGCTGCAGGCCGCGCACGAGAAGCTGCGTCGTCTGCTGATCCCGCGCGACCCCGACGACGCCCGCGACGTGATTATGGAGATCAAGGCGGGGGAGGGCGGCGCGGAGAGCGCGCTGTTCGCCGCAGACCTGCTGCGGATGTACGTGCAGTACGCCGCGTCCAAGGGCTGGAAGACCGAGCTGCTCGAGCGCAACGAGTCCGACCTCGGCGGCTACAAGGACGTCCAGGTCGCGATCAAGGGCTCGTCCTCCGATCCGGCGCAGGGCGTCTGGGCGCACCTCAAGTACGAAGGCGGCGTGCACCGCGTGCAGCGCGTGCCGGCGACCGAGTCGCAGGGGCGCATCCACACCTCCACGACCGGCGTGCTCGTGTTCCCCGAGGTCGACGAGCCCGAGGAGATCCAGATCGATCAGAACGATCTGAAGATCGACGTGTTCCGCTCGTCCGGGCCCGGCGGCCAGTCGGTGAACACCACGGACTCGGCCGTCCGCATCACGCACGTTCCGACCGGCATCGTCGTGTCGATGCAGAACGAGAAGTCGCAGCTGCAGAACCGCGAGGCGGCGATGCGCGTGCTCCGCGCCCGACTGCTCGCCAAGCAGCAGGAGGAGCTGGATGCCGTGGCATCCGACGCCCGCAAGTCGCAGATCCGCACGATGGACCGCTCCGAGCGCATCCGCACGTACAACTTCCCGGAGAACCGGATCGCGGATCACCGCACCGGGTTCAAGGCGTACAACCTCGATCAGGTGATGGACGGCGCTCTCGAGCCGATCATCGAGTCGGCCATCCAGGCCGATGAAGAGGCCCGTCTCGCCGCGGTGGGCTCCGAGTCCTGAGCGGGCGCGCCCGCCCTGGGCGTCAGGTGCGCGCTGCGTACCGGTGCTCGGGGCGCCCCGTGGCGCCGTAACGGAGCCGCACCTCCACGACGGTCCTCGCGGCGAGTGCCGCCAGATGCCGTTGCGCCGTCGCCCGCGAGATGCCGACGCGCTCGCCGACCTCGGCTGCGGAGGCCTCTCGGTCGCCGAGAGCGGCGAGCACGAGCTGTTCGGTCGCCGACCGCGACAGCGACACCGGCTCGCCGGCTCCGTGCAGGATCGCCAGAGCTCTGTCCACGTCCTCCTGGCGGAGCGCGCGGTCGCCGGCGAGCAGGTTGCGGTAGCGGACGTACCGATCGAGCAGGCCGGAGAGAGCGCGCCGCTCGAACGGTTTCCTCAGGTAGCCCACCGCCCCCGATCTCAGTGCGCGGCGCACCGTCGGGGCATCGTCGGCTGCGGAGATGAGGATCGCATCCACCCCTGATTCCCGTACGAGCGCGATGCCGTCGCCGTCCGGGAGGAACACGTCCGCCAGCAGGAGGTCGGGGCGGGAGGAGCGGATGCTGTCGCGGGCTTCGGCGAGCGAGCGCACCGTACCCGTCACAGTGAAGCCGGGATGCTCGTCGACGATGCCCTGGTGCAGCTGCCCGACGCGGAAGTCATCGTCGAGGATGAGCACGCGGAGGGGGTCGGTCATGGCTTCTCCTGCTGTTCTGTCTGGTCTGTGCGGGCGGGCTGCTCTGCGCGCGCGGGGTCCACGGCTCCGCCGATCCGGGCGGCGAACACCGCACCGTGCTCGTCGTCACCGGGGTCGATGACCCAGAGGTCCCCTCCGCTGCGGCGGGCGATCTCGGTCGAGAGAGGGATGCCGATGCCGTGACCGTGCACGCTGTCCGCGGCGCCGTCGGCCGACGTCGAGGTCGACAGGGGATCGACCCCGCGCAGACCGGGGCCCGAGTCCGACACCGTGAACACGAGGGCGTCACCGTCGTCCAGCACCGCGACCTCCACCCAACGCGGCGTCCGCTCTCCTGACACGGCTGCGGTGACCGCGTTGTCGACGAGGTTGCCGAGCACGGCGGCCACGTCTTCGGCGGCGCTCACGCCTCCGATCAGCTGGGTGTCCTCGGCGATGCGCAGGGCGACGCCGCGTTCTCCGGCCTCCGCGCCCTTGGCGCCGAGGAAGGAGTGCAGGAACGGGTCGCCGAGGAGGTCGAGTCCCGCGACGGGGAACGCCACCGGGCCGCGTGCGACGAGCTCGCCGAGGAAGGACCTGGCGTCGGCGACACGGTCGGCGTCGATGAGCCCGGCGGCCACGTGCATGCGGTTGGCGAACTCGTGCCGCTGCACGCGCAGCGCGGCCGTCATCGTCCTGACGGTCTCCAGCCGTTCCGTCAGCGCCACGAGATCGGTGCGGTCGCGCACGATCAGCACGTCGCCGAGCGCACGGCCGTCGCGGATGACCGGGCGCGAGTCGAGGTACAGCATCCGGTCTCCGACCAGGGCGCTCGACCGCGCGCGGGCGCCGGTCGTCGTGTCGAGGACCGCGGCGGGCAGGCCCAGCCCGTCGAGTGGGCGCCCGACGGGCGCGTCGAGCCCGAGGAGCCGATCCGCGGCGGCGTTGCTCACGCGCACGATTCCCTGCGGGTCGATCGCGAGCACGCCGTCGTCCACGCCGTCGAGCACCGCGGTCTGATTCTGCACGAGCGCCACGAGCTCCTCGGGCTGGACGCCGAGGGTCAGACGCTCCCACCGTCGGCGGAGCAGAAGGAAGGCGAGGATGGCCAGCCCCAGCGCCCCCGCCGCGGTGAGGGCGATCACGGCGAGCAGCGGCGGCAGATCGTCGAAGACGCCGGCGCGCTCGAATCCGACGCTGACCTCTCCGACGGGGGTCCCGCCCGCATCGCGCACAGGGACCTTCGCGCGAGCGGACTCGCCGAGGGTGCCGGTCTGCCAGTCCACGATCTCGCTGCCGGCGAGCACCTCCTCGTAGGGAGTGCTGACCTCCTCGCCGATGCGCGACGGGGTGGGGTGGGCGAGACGGATGCCGTTGTCGTCGGTGATCACGACGAACAGCGCCCCCGTGCGCGAGGCGACGTCGGTGGAGAGACGCTGCAGCTCGCCGTGACGGAGCGCCTCGGCATCCGGTTCGCGATCGGATGCGGAGATGCGGGCGACCTCTGAGCGGACCTGCGGATCCTCGGCCAGGGTCCTGGCGATGCCCAGCGCGGTGGACTCGGCCTCAGCCCGCAGCTGCTGCACCGCGAGCAGGAGATACACGCCGGTGCAGAGCGCGACGACGAGAGCGACGGTGGCGAGGTGCAGCAGGAGCGCACGCGTCGCGAACCGCGGTCTGGTCGACGTCGTCCTGGGCACTGTGCTCCTCCCGCGCAATATGCGCAGAACCCACGCTACGCGCACAACCGGAGGGAATGCGGGATACCGCACCCTGAGCGTGCCGATTCCCTAGTCTCATCAGGATCCGTCGCCGACGACGGAGCCATGACGAAGGAGTCACCGCATGTCCCACGCACTCACCGGCCTGCTCGCGGCCGCCGAAGAGGCGCCCACGTACGACGTGGCGTTCGTGCCGCCGGAGTGGGTGCTCGTGCTCCTCGGCTTCGCCATGGTGCTGGCGTTCATGACGCTCATCATGACGAAGCGCCTCACGCCCATGGTGGCCCTGATCCTCGTCCCGACGGCGTTCGGGCTGTTCGCGGGGGCCGGACTCGGGCTCGGGGACATGATCCTCGACTCGATCGGCAAGATGGCGCCCACGGCGGCGCTGCTCATGTTCGCGATCATGTTCTTCGGCATCATGATCGACGTCGGACTGTTCGATCCGCTCATCCGGGTGATCACCCGCGTGCTCGGCGACGACCCGGCGAAGGTGGTGCTCGGCACGGCCATCCTCGCCGGCGCGGTGTCGCTCGACGGCGACGGCTCGACGACCTTCATCATCACGACCTCGGCGATGCTGCCCATCTACCTCCGCCTCGGCATGAGCCCGGTCGTGCTCACCTGTGTGGCCGGTCTCATGAACGGCACCCTGAACATCGTGCCGTGGGGAGGGCCGACCGTGCGTGCGGCGACGGCGCTGGGACTGCAGCCGACCGACATCTTCGTGCCGATGCTGCCCGCGCTCGGCGCCGGGCTGATCGTGACCCTCGGCTTCGCCTGGATCCTGGGGCTGCAGGAGCGCCGCCGCCTCGGGCGCCTCGACTCCGACGGGCTGCTCACGGGCGGCGACGGCGGTGCGCTGGCCACGGTGCCGAAGATCTTCCGCGGTGCGGAGCCCAAGCCCGGCGCCAGGGCGGCGCTTCGCACCGGCAACATCGTGGTGGTGGCCGGTGGACACGGTCCGGTCGCCGCGGCCAGCGTCGACCCGGCTGACACGGCGATGGCCGACACGATGCTGGATCCCGCCAGGCCCACGCTCCGCCCGAAGCTCATCTGGTTCAACCTGGTGCTCACGCTCGCCGTGATGGTGCTGCTCGTGCTCGACATCATGCCGCTGCCGTACGTCTTCATGGTGGGCGCCGGGATCGCCCTGCTCATCAACTTCCGCGGGATCAAGGACCAGGCGTCGGAGATCGTCGCCCACGCGCCGAGCATCGTCGGCGTCGTCTCGATGGTCATCGCCGCCGGCGTCCTCGTCGGGGTGCTCACCGGCACCGGCATGGTCGACGCCATGGCGAACTGGATCACGAACGTGCTCCCGCCCGCTCTCGGCCCGTTCCTCGCCCCGATCACGGGCATCCTGTCGATCCCGTTCACGTTCTTCATGTCGAACGACGCCTTCTACTTCGGCATCCTCCCGGTGCTCGCGCAGAGCGCCGCGAACTTCGGCATCGATCCGGTGGAGATGGCGAGGGCCTCGATCACGGGGCAGCCGGTGCATCTGCAGAGCCCTCTCGTCCCGGCGATCCTGCTGCTCGTCTCCCTCGCGAGCGTGAACCTGGGCGATCACCACCGCAAGGTGCTGTGGCGTGCGGCGATCGTGTCGCTCGTGATGCTCGGGGTGGGCATCCTGACCGGCGCCATCCCGTTCTTCGCGGCACAGTGAGCGCGACGGCCGGTGGACGCGCAGACGCTGCGCTCCCACCGGCCGCGCGGGGGAGCGATATGCTCAGCCCGTGATCACGCTTCTCTTCCGCTCGCTCATGTACCTGGTCTCCGCGGGCATCGGCCTCATCGTCGCCGACCTGCTGCTCCCCGGATTCCAGATCCAGTGGGACAAGTGGTGGGGCTTCGTCATCTGCATCCTGATCTTCGCGATCCTGCAGAGCGTGCTCTCCCCGTGGGTCAGCAAGCTGGCCGACCGCTACGCCCCGGTGCTGATGGGCGGCATCGGCATCTTCTCGACGCTGATCTCCCTCATCGTCGTCGTGCTGCTGCCCATCGGAGGGCTGCGCATCGTCGACGCGACGGGCTGGCTTCTGGGCGCGGTGATCGTCTGGCTCGTCACCGCGATCGGCAGCGTCGTGCTGCCGCTGATCTTCCTCAAGAAGGAAGTGCGCAACCGCCGCCGCTGACGCTCAGATCGAGTAGTCGGGTGCGGTGAGCAGCGCCCTGGTGTCTTCGCCGGCCGTGCGACTGCGCGCCTTGGCGGGGACGCCGACGAGGATGCTGTCCGCCGGCGCGTCACGGGTCACGACGGCGTTGGCGCCGATGACCGACCCCGCGCCGATGGTGATGGGGCCGAGGATCTTCGCGCCCGCTCCCACCGCGACGCCGTCGCCGAGGGTCGGATGCCGCTTGCCCGAGTCCCGCGTGCGGCCGCCGAGGGTGACGCCGTGATAGAGCATCACGTCGTCACCCACCTCGGCGGTCTCGCCGATCACGACGCCCATGCCGTGATCGATGAAGAAGCGTCGGCCGATCGTGGCGCCGGGATGGATCTCGACGCCGGTGAGCCAGCGCGCGATCTGGGAGCCCGCACGGGCGGGCAGCCGCAGTCCGCGACGCCACAGCGCATGCGACACGCGGTGCGCCCAGATCGCGTGGAGCCCTGGGTACAGCAGCGCGACCTCGGCGGCGCTGCGGGCCGCCGGGTCGCGGAGCCTCGCTGCCGCGATGTCCTCGCGCATTCGGCCGATCATGCCCATCGGTGCGGGTCAGTCCTCGCGGAGGTCTTCGAACAGCGCCGTGGAGAGGTAGCGCTCGCCCGTGTCCGGTGCGACGACGACGATCGTCTTGCCCGCGTTCTCGGGGCGCGCGGCGACCTTGAGCGCCTGCGCGACGGCGGCGCCGCTGGAGATGCCGACCAGCAGGCCCTCCCGTGCGGCGAGTGCGCGCGCGGTCGAGATGGACTCGTCGAACTCGGCGGTGATGATCTCGTCGATCACATCGCGGTCGAGGATCGCGGGCACGAAGTTCGGGCCGATGCCCTGGATCTTCGCGGGTCCGGGGTGACCCTCGGAGAGCAGGGGGGAGTCCTTCGGCTCGACGGCGATGACCTTCACGTCGGGCTTGGCCGCCTTGAGCGCCTGGCCGGTGCCGGTGATGGTGCCGCCGGTGCCGATGCCCGCGACGAAGAAGTCGATGTCGCCGTCGGTGTCGCGGAGGATCTCCTGCGCGGTGGTCTCGCGGTGGATCTGCGGGTTCGCGGCGTTCTCGAACTGGCGGGCCCAGACGGCGCCCGGCGTGCTCTCGATGATCTCCTGCAGAGCTTCGATGGCGCCCTTCATGCCCTTGGTCGGGTCGGTCAGCACGAGCTCGGCGCCGAACGCCTTGAGCAGCACGCGGCGCTCCTTGGACATCGAGGCTGGCATCGTCAGGATGACCTTGTACCCGCGCGCCGCGCCGACGAGGGCGAGGGCGATGCCGGTGTTGCCGCTCGTCGCCTCGACGATCGTGCCGCCGGGCTTCAGCTCTCCCGATGCTTCAGCGGCGTTCACGATCGCGATGCCGATGCGGTCCTTGACGCTGGATGCCGGGTTGTACGACTCGAGCTTGACGAGGACGGTGGCGTCCAGCCCTTCGGTGAGGTGGTTCAGGCGCACCAGCGGGGTGTTGCCGAACGCCGTGGTGATGTCGGAGTGGATGCCGGGCATGGAAGAGCCTTTCCTGAGCGGGGTGACTGCCGACAGCCTAGGGGAGGGGTCTATGCGCCTCGCCTTTATGACGGTCGGTTGCACTCTACGCTGGAACCCATGCCCGACACCTCGCTCGCCGCCCTCATGCACGCCGCCGCTCAGCGTCTCGCTGAGGCCGGCGTCCCCGATCCTCTGGTCGACGCCGAGCTCCTCGCCGGGCACGTGCTCGGCCGGAGCAGGGGAGAGGTGCAGGCGGCGATCATCCGCGGCGATGCGCCGGGAGAGGAAGAGGCCGCGGCCATCGACGCCGTGGTCGTGCGCCGCGCGGCGAGGGAGCCGCTGCAGCACATCACCGGGACGGCGCCCTTCCGCCACCTCGAGCTCGCGGTCGGCCCCGGGGTCTTCGTGCCGAGGCCGGAGACCGAGACCGTGGTGCAGTACGCGATCGACGCGCTTCTCGCTGCGGCCGAGCCCGAGCCGATCGGCATCGATCTGGGCACGGGCAGCGGCGCGATCGCCCTCGCGATGGCGACCGAGGTGCCGCACGCTCGGGTCTTCGCCGCCGAGCTCTCGCCCGAGGCGTACCCGTGGGCGCGGAGGAACACCGAGGGCGTCGCGAACGTCACCCTCGTCAACGAGGACCTCGCCCATGCGTTCCGCGACCTCGCCGGCACGGCATCCGTCGTCATCTCCAACCCTCCCTACGTCCCCGACGCCGCGATCCCGCGCGATCCGGAGGTGCGGCTGTTCGATCCGGCCATGGCGCTGTACGGGGGAGAGGACGGCCTCGACATCGTGCGCATCCTCAGCACCAGGGGTCTGGAGCTGCTGCGAGGCGGCGGGCTCCTCGTGCTGGAGCACGGCGAGCTGCAGGGCGAGCAGATCCGCAGCATCCTGGCGGCCGACGGGTGGCGTGCGACGGCGACCCACCGTGATCTCACCCTTCGCGACCGCGTGACGACGGCCGTCCGCCCCTGACCGGTGGCCCCACAGCCATCCCCGACTAGAATCGACCCGTCATGTCTTCCATCTTCGACTGCGGCGATGAGTCGCAGCTTCTCGCCGGTATGCGCCACGCGCGTCAGGCGATCAGCCGCGGCGAGCTCATCGTGATCCCCACCGACACCGTGTACGGCGTGGCCGCCGACGCCTTCTCGCCGACGGCCGTGCAGCGGCTCCTCGACGCCAAGGGTCGAGGGCGCAACCAGCCCCCGCCCGTCCTGATCGGCTCGCGCAACACCCTCACCGCTCTCGTGGAGAGCGTGCCGGAGCCCGTCGAGCGGCTCGTCGAGGCCTTCTGGCCGGGCGGACTCACCATCGTGCTCCCTGCGCAGCCCTCGCTGGTGTGGGACCTGGGCGAGACGAGGGGCACGGTCGCGGTGCGGATGCCGGAGGGGCGGGTCGTTCTCGAGCTGCTCGCCGAGACCGGGCCGCTCGCGGTGTCCAGCGCGAACCTCACCGGCAAGGATGCAGCCGTGTCGGCCCTCGACGCGGAGCGGATGCTCGGCGACAGCGTCACCGTCTACCTCGCCGACGGGATGAGCCGCGACGGCATCGCCTCGACGATCATCGATGCGACGTCGCTGGTGACTCGCGGCGCCGAACCGGCCACGGGCGGCGTGCGGATCCTGCGTGACGGCGCGATCTCCCGCGCCCAGCTCGAAGAGGTCATCGGCGAACTGCTGGAGCCGGCCCTCGATCCGTCCGAAGAGGACGGGGATTCGTGAAGCAGTACCTCTTCACGATCATCCTCACCGCCGCGATCACGTTCGCACTGACCTCGGCGGTGTGGCGGCTCAGCCTCCGCTTCAAGCTCTACCCGAGCATCCGCGAGCGCGATGTGCACAAGACGCCCACGCCGCGCCTTGGCGGTGTGGCGATCTTCCTCGGCATCGCCGTCGCGATGCTCGTCTCCGCGGCCAATCCGTTCTTCGCCACGATCTGGACGCCGCCCCAGGCGATCTGGTCCATCCTCGGCGCCTCCCTGCTGATCGCGATCATCGGCGTCGTCGACGACCTGTGGGATCTCGACTGGATGATCAAGCTGGGGGCGCAATTCCTCGCGGCCGCGATCATCACCATCGGCGGCGGCCTGCAGATCCTCTCGCTGCCGTTTGGGGACATGCTCGTCTTCTCCAGCTGGCTGAGCATCACCATGACGATGTTCGCGATCGTGATCGTCATGAACGCGGTGAACTTCATCGACGGGCTCGACGGGCTCGTCGCCGGCGTCTGCCTCATCGCGAACGGCGTGTTCTTCGCCTACTCGTACATCGTGACCCGTGACACCGGCGCCTCGACGTTCTTCAACCTCTCCACCTTCATCGCCGCGGTCCTGATCGGCGCGTGCCTGGGCTTCCTGCCCCTGAACTGGAGTCCAGCGAAGATCTTCATGGGAGACTCCGGGGCGCTGGTGATCGGGCTCCTGATGGCCACGTCGGCGATCTCCCTCACGGGCCAGCTCGATCCGTCGATGATCGATCCGGAGCGCATCGGCCGCTCGGGCCTCCTCGGCGCGTTCATCCCGATCCTGCTGCCGCTGCTCGTGGTGCTGCTGCCGCTTCTCGATTTCGGCCTCGCCGTGCTCCGCCGCATGAGCGCCGGCCGGTCGCCGTTCTCTCCCGACCGCAAGCACCTCCACCACCGGATGCTGGACCTCGGCCACCGCGACCGCGACGCCGTGCTCATCTTCTACGCCTGGACCGCCGTGATCTCGCTCGCCGTGCTCCTCATGTACGTCGGCGCACGCGAGGACTGGCCCGGTCAGTACCTCCCAGGCGTGGCCTTCGGCGTCGTGGGCATCGCCGCCTGCCTCGTCATCACCCTGAACCCCTCCCGCCGCAGGACGCACGCGGCGGGCGCTGCACCCGACCCGACACCCGTGGAGTCCTGATGAGCCCGAGCCCCGTTTCCAGCACGCCGATCCTTCGGCGCACCCTGATCTGGTCGGCAGTGGCCACGGGCATCCTCGCGGTCATCGCCGGAGGCGTCGGCTACATCGTCGCGCAGGGGCAGGGTCTCGTGAGCGGACTGCTCGGCGTCCTGCTCGCCGCGCTGTTCCTCGCGATCACCGGCATCAGCATCCTCGTCGCCAACCGCTGGTACGGCGAACCCCTGTACGTGCAGCTGTTCTTCGCGATCGTCCTCGGCGGGTGGCTGCTCAAGCTCGGAATCTTCTTCCTCGTCATGGTTCTCATCAGCGGCCAGCCGTGGATCCACCCGACCGTCTTCATCTTCTCCTTCGTCGCAGGGGTGCTGATGTCGCTGGTGATCGACGCCGTGACCCTCATGAAGATGCGCCTGCCCGTGGTGAGCGATGCGTCACTGCCCACCGAGGTGCCGGAGGACCGGGCTCCCGGGGCCGCGAATAGTACTCCTGAGGGCGGCTCCGCGTCTTAGGGGACCCTCAGATTCTGATAGGGTTGACACGTGCCCGCCGCTCGTCCGCGAGCGCTTGCGCTGTGAAGCACACCGACCATCGTCGCCCCGGTTCTGACCGGTGCCCCGAAGCTGGAGCCCGCGCTGTTTAATCTTGCTGCGACCCTGATGCCACGACTCGCCACTGATGGCGAGTTCCACGGACCGTCGATCGATGAGTTCTTCCCTGACGCCGTCTTCCAGATCGGCGACCTGGTCATCCACCGCATCCACCTGATCCAGTTCCTTGCCACGGCGGTCGTCGTGCTCATCCTCTGGCTGGGAACCCGCAAGATGCGCGTCGTCCCTGGTCGTTTCCAGAGCGTCGTCGAGATGGGCCTGGACTTCGTCCGGGTGAACATCGCGGAAGACCTGCTCGGACGCAAGGACGGCCGCCGGTTCCTGCCGATCCTCACCACGCTCTTCTTCATGATCCTGTTCATGAACCTCACGGGAATCATCCCGGGTCTGAACATCGCCGGCACCAGCATCATCGCCGTGCCGCTGCTGCTCGCGGTCGTCAGCTACGTGACCTTCATCTACGCCGGCATCAAGAAGAGCCCGAAGAACTTCTTCAAGAACTCGCTGTTCCCGTCCGGTGTGCCGCCGTTCCTCTACATCATCGTCACGCCGCTCGAGATCATCTCGACCTTCATCATCCGGCCGGTGACGCTCACCCTCCGACTGCTGATGAACATGATCGTCGGGCACCTCATGCTGGTGCTGTTCTTCTCGGCGACGCAGTTCTTCGTCTTCACCCTGGGCAGCGGGTGGATCGCTCTCGGCGCGGGAACCCTCGCGTTCGGCTTCGCCTTCACCCTGTTCGAGGTCCTGGTGGCCTTCCTGCAGGCCTACGTCTTCACCATCCTCACCGCGGTCTACATCCAGCTCGCGGTCGCAGAAGAGCACTGAGCGGGTCGGCAACAACTGCCTTCCCACCCAACGAAAGGAAAAACCCGTGGACGCAACTACGGTTCTCGCTGAACTCAACGGCAACATCGCCACCGTGGGCTACGGCCTCGCAGCCATCGGTCCGGCCATCGGCGTCGGTATCGTCGTCGGCAAGACGATCGAGGGCGTCGCCCGTCAGCCCGAGCTGGCCGGTCGCCTGCAGGTTCTGATGTGGATCGGTATCGCCTTCACCGAGGCGCTCGCCTTCATCGGCATCGCGACCTACTTCATCTTCCAGTAATCCGACCTCTTCGATAAGGAGACAGGATGCTGAACGCTCTTGTCACGTACGCAGCGGAAGAAGCGCCTCACAACCCGCTGATTCCCGAGCTGTACGACATCCTCTGGTCTTTCGTCTGCTTCGTCGTCATCCTTGGCGTGGTGTGGAAGGTCGCACTCCCCAAGATGTATGCACTGCTCGACGCGCGCTCCGCCGCCATCGAGGGCAACATCGCCAAGGCCGACGAGGCTCAGAAGCAGGCCGAGGCCGCGCTCGAGGAGTACACGCGTCAGCTGGCCGAGGCTCGCACCGAGGCCGGTGAGATCCGCGAGGCCGCCCGTGAGGACGGCAAGAAGATCGTCGCCGAGGCGAAGGACGCCGCCTCCACCGAGGCCGCTCGCATCACGGCCACCGCGCACACGCAGATCGAAGCCGAGCGCCAGGCGGCGTTCGTCTCGCTGCGCAGCGAGGTGGGCTCGCTCGCCATCGACCTCGCCGGCGGCGTGGTCGGCGAGACGCTCTCCGACGATGCACGTGCGACGGCGGTCGTCGATCGCTTCCTCGCAGACCTCGAGGCATCCGAGAAGGCGGCTCAGTAATGGGCAGCGCGACCACTCAGGCACTCGCGGCATCCACTGAGGCGCTTGCCGCGGCGTCGTCCGTCAGCATCGACACTGCGCGCGAGCTGTTCGCCGCCGCGCACGCCGTTGGCGAGTCGTCGCATCTGAGCGGCGCGCTGGCCGACCCCGCGGCTCCGGCCGCGGCGCGACAGAACGTCGTGGCAGCGGTGTTCGGCGGGTTCTCCCAGGACGTGCAGAGCGTCCTGAAGACCGTCGTCGCCGAGCGCTGGTCGAACGCCGATGAGCTCATTGACGGCATCCAGGAGCTGGCCATCCGCGCAGCGGCGATCGCCGACCCGAAGGCCGACATCGAGGGCGAGCTGTTCAGCTTCTCCCGCGTGATCGCCCAGAACTCCGAGCTCGAGCTCGCCCTGGGCAGCCGTATCGGGGGAGAGGACGCCAAGGTCGCTCTCGTCGAGCGTCTGCTCTCCGGCGGCGTCAGCACGGGTACGTCGGTCATCGTGTCGTCGCTGGTCCGCCAGCCGCGCGACCGTCGAGTGCGTCAGCTGCTGAGCCGGGCGATGAACATCGTCTCCAGCCAGCGCGGACGCGTCGTCGCCACGGTGCACAGCGCCTCGCCGCTCAGCGAGGCTCAGCGCACCAGGCTCAGTGCGGCTCTCTCGAGCCGCTACGAGGGTCAGGTCTCGCTCAACGTCGTCATCGACCCTGCCGTGGTCGGAGGTCTGCGCGTGCAGATCGCCGATGACGTCATCGACGGCAGCATCTCCGCTCGACTCGCAGACCTTCGCCAGAAGCTCGCGGGCTAACACGACTTCGCGCGGGGAACCGCGCACCCAGATACAAAGGGAAGACAATGGCAGAACTATCGATCAGCCCCGACGTCATCCGTGACGCGCTGAAGGACTTCGCCGCAGCATATGAGCCCACCGGCGCCGCAGCGACCGAGGTCGGCACCGTCATCGACGCCGCCGACGGCATCGCGCACGTCGAGGGACTGCCGGGCGTCATGGCGAACGAACTCGTCACCTTCGCCGACGGGACCAAGGGCCTGGCCCTGAACCTCGAAGAGCACGAGATCGGCGTGGTCGTCCTCGGCGACTTCACCGGCATCCAGGCCGGCATGGAGGTCACCCGCACCGGTGAGGTCCTCTCGGTCCCCGTCGGCGACGGCTACCTCGGCCGCGTGGTCGACCCGCTCGGCAACCCGATCGACGGCCTCGGCTCGATCGCCACCGACGGCGTTCGCGAGCTCGAGCTGCAGGCGCCTGGCGTCATGCAGCGCAAGTCGGTCCACGAGCCGATGCAGACCGGCATCAAGGCGATCGACGCCATGATCCCCGTCGGCCGCGGCCAGCGTCAGCTGATCATCGGCGACCGCCAGACCGGCAAGACGGCCATCGCGATCGACACGATCATCAACCAGAAGGCCAACTGGGAGTCCGGCGACGTCACCAAGCAGGTGCGCTGCATCTACGTGGCGATCGGTCAGAAGGGCTCGACCATCGCTTCGGTGAAGGGCGCGCTCGAAGAGGCCGGCGCTCTGGAGTACACCACGATCGTGGCCGCTCCGGCATCCGACCCCGCCGGCTTCAAGTACCTCGCCCCCTACACCGGCTCGGCCATCGGCCAGCACTGGATGTACGGCGGCAAGCACGTCCTCATCATCTTCGACGACCTGTCGAAGCAGGCCGAGGCCTACCGTGCCGTCTCCCTGCTCCTCCGCCGCCCGCCGGGCCGTGAGGCCTACCCGGGTGACGTCTTCTACCTGCACTCCCGCCTGCTGGAGCGTTGCGCGAAGCTGTCCGACGAGCTCGGCGCAGGGTCGATGACCGGTCTGCCGATCATCGAGACCAAGGCCAACGACGTCTCGGCGTACATCCCGACCAACGTGATCTCGATCACCGACGGCCAGATCTTCCTCCAGTCCGACCTCTTCAACGCCAACCAGCGTCCGGCGGTCGACGTGGGTATCTCGGTCTCGCGAGTCGGCGGTGACGCTCAGGTCAAGTCGATCAAGAAGGTCTCCGGAACGCTGAAGCTCGAGCTGGCGCAGTACCGCTCGCTCGAGGCCTTCGCGATGTTCGCGTCCGACCTCGACCAGGCCTCGCGTCGTCAGCTCTCGCGCGGTGCGCGTCTGACCGAGCTGCTCAAGCAGCCGCAGTACTCGCCGTACCCCGTCGAGGAGCAGGTCGTCTCGATCTGGGCCGGCACCAACGGCAAGCTCGACTCGATCGAGGTCGAGGACGTGCTGCGGTTCGAGCGTGAGCTCCTGGACTACCTGCGTCGCAACACCAAGGTGCTCGACACGCTGCGTGAGACCAACGTCCTCGATGACGACACGGTCGCGGAGCTGTCGAAGCAGACGGATGCCTTCATCCTGGAGTTCCAGGGCGGCAAGGGCCACGCCATCGGCGCCCCTGGTCACGAGGAGCACGCTGCAGCCGAGGCTGAGGACGTCAACCAGGAGAAGATCGTCAAGGGTCGTCGCGCGTAATCGCGCGGGGTACTGAAACATGGGCGCTCAACTCAGGGTCTACAAGCAGAAGATCTCTTCTGCTCAGACGACCAAGAAGATCACGAAGGCGATGGAACTCATCGCGGCTTCGCGCATCCAGAAGGCGATGGCACGCGTCAAGGCGTCCAGCCCCTTCGCGCGGGCCGTGACGAGGGCTGTGTCCGCCGTCGCGACGCACTCGAACGTCGACCACCCGCTCACCCGTGAGCCCGAGAACATCCGCCGCTCCGCTGTCGTGATCTTCTCGTCGGACCGCGGTCTGGCCGGTGCCTTCAACTCGCAGATCCTCCGTGAGGGTCTCGAGGTGGCCGAGCTCCTGCGCGAGCAGGGCAAGGAGCCGGTGTTCTACCTCATCGGCCGCAAGGCCGTGGGCTACTTTCAGTTCCGCCGCCTCACCGCGGCGGCGGAGTGGACCGGCGACACCGACACCCCGACGTTCCACACTGCGGAGGAGATCTCGGCCACGCTGCTCGAGGCCTTCACCCGCGGGGGAGACGCCGGCGGCGTGGATGAGATCCACCTCGTCTTCAACCGCTTCGTCAGCATGATGACGCAGGAGCCGGAATCCGTGCGCCTGCTTCCGCTGGAGATCGCGGAGGCCGACGAGTCGGAGGCCGGGAACACCGTGTACCCGCTCTACGAGTTCGAGCCGGATGCCGAGACCGTGCTGGACGCGATCCTGCCGGTGTACATCCAGAGCCGCGTCTTCAACGCGCTTCTGCAGTCGTCCGCCGCGAAGCAGGCCGCGACGCAGAAGGCGATGAAGTCCGCCAGCGACAACGCCGACAAGCTCATCACCGACTACACCCGTCTGCGCAACAACGCGCGCCAGGCGGAGATCACGCAGCAGATCGCAGAGATCGTCGGCGGCGCCGACGCGCTCTCGTCGAGCAAATAGACCATCAGGAGAGAGACGAAAATGACCCCCACCGCCACGGCTGACAAGCCGGCGACCGCGGTCGTCGGGCGCGTCGCACGCGTCAACGGTCCGGTTGTCGACATCGAGTTCCCGCACGACTCGATCCCCGACATCTACAACGCGCTGAAGACCACGATCGTCATCGGCGAGGAGTCCACCGAGATCACGCTCGAGGTCGCTCAGCACCTCGGCGACGACCTCGTTCGCGCCATCGCCCTCAAGCCCACGGACGGCATCGTCCGCGGCCAGGAGGTTCGCGACACCGGAGAGGCCATCTCGGTCCCCGTCGGCGACGTGACCAAGGGCAAGGTCTTCAACGTGATCGGCGAGGTCCTCAACGGCGAGCCCGGTGAGACCATCGAGGTCACCGAGCGCTGGCCGATCCACCGCAAGGCGCCGAACTTCGACCAGCTCGAGTCGAAGACCACCATGTTCGAGACCGGCATCAAGTCGATCGACCTCCTGACCCCCTACGTGCAGGGTGGAAAGATCGGTCTGTTCGGTGGAGCCGGTGTCGGCAAGACCGTCCTCATCCAGGAGATGATCCAGCGCGTCGCGCAGGACCACGGTGGTGTGTCGGTGTTCGCCGGTGTCGGTGAGCGCACCCGTGAGGGCAACGACCTCATCCACGAGATGGAGGAGGCGGGCGTCTTCGACAAGACCGCCCTCGTCTTCGGCCAGATGGACGAGCCGCCGGGGACGCGTCTGCGCGTCGCCCTCTCGGCGCTGACGATGGCGGAGTACTTCCGCGACGTGCAGAAGCAGGACGTGCTGCTCTTCATCGACAACATCTTCCGCTTCACGCAGGCCGGTTCCGAGGTCTCCACGCTGCTCGGCCGCATGCCGTCCGCCGTGGGTTACCAGCCGAACCTCGCCGACGAGATGGGCCTCCTCCAGGAGCGCATCACCTCGACGCGCGGTCACTCGATCACCTCCCTGCAGGCGATCTACGTGCCGGCCGATGACTACACCGACCCGGCTCCGGCGACCACCTTCGCCCACCTCGACGCCACCACGGAGCTCTCGCGTGAGATCGCGTCGAAGGGTCTGTACCCGGCCATCGATCCGCTGACCTCGACGTCGCGCATCATGGACCCCCGGTACTTGGGCGAGGACCACTACCGCGTCGCGACCACCGTCAAGCAGATCCTCCAGAAGAACAAGGAGCTGCAGGAGATCATCGCCATCCTCGGTGTCGACGAGCTCTCCGAGGAAGACAAGATCGTCGTGGCCCGCGCCCGTCGCATCCAGCAGTTCCTCTCGCAGAACACCTACATGGCCAAGAAGTTCACGGGTGTCGAGGGTTCGACCGTCCCGCTCAAGGAGACCATCGAGTCGTTCGATGCGATCACCCGCGGTGACTTCGACCACGTCGCCGAGCAGGCGTTCTTCAACGTCGGCGGCATCTCCGACGTCGAAGAGCAGTGGGCCAAGATCCAGAAGGAGAATGCCTGACCATGGCGCTGCATGTCAGCCTCGTCTCCGCTGAGGCGGAGGTCTGGACGGGAGAGGCGAGCCTCGTGGTCGCCAAGACCGTCGAGGGTGAGATCGGCTTCATGACCGGCCACGAGCCGGTGCTGGCCATCCTCGCCGAGGGCCAGGTCCGGATCACCCAGGAAGACGGCACCAAGGTGCTGGCGAACGCTCAGGATGGATTCCTCTCCATGGAGGGCAACAACCTGACGATCGTCGCCGGCAACGCGGCTCTCATCGCCTGATCATCTTCACCGCGTCCGCCTCGGTCGCCGCGAGTCCTGCTCACGGCACCGAGGCGGACGTGTCTGTATCCACCGAGGTGTTCTCATGAAGATCCTTCTGCCGCCGTCGGAGACCAAGCGCGAGGGAGGGACGGGCGCCCCGCTCGACCTGGCCGAGCTGGCGCTGCCCGGACTGCACGACTACCGCAGCGCCGTCATCGACGCGCTCATCGACCTCTCCGCCGACGAGGCGTCGGCGAAGAAGGTGCTCAAGCTGAGTGAGCGTCAGGCGGGCGACATCGCCCACAATCGGATGCTGCGCACGTCCGCGACGATGCCGGCCGTCGACCGGTACACGGGCGTCCTCTTCGATGCTCTCGACGCCGGTTCGCTGAGCTCCGCGTCGCGCCGCTGGCTTGGCGCGCACGTCTGGGTCCATTCGGCGCCCTTCGGCCCGGTGGGTGCCCTGGACCCGATTCCCGTCTACCGCCTCGCCGCGGGGACGTCTCTCCCCGGTCTGAGCGCGCTTCGCCGGCACTGGGCGCAGGCGACGAGCGCCGCGATCGCCGAGGAGGAACCGCCGTTCATCCTCGACCTGCGCAGCGAAGCCTATGCCGCGCTCGGACCGATCCCGGCATCCGTCCCGGCGGCCTATGTGCGCGTGGTGACGCACGAGGGTCGCGCCCTCAACCACTTCAACAAGAAGTCCAAAGGGCTCCTGGTGAGGGCGCTCGCGGAGCAGCGTCCTCGTATCGGGTCTCTGCGGTCATTGCGGAACTGGGCAGGCCGAGAGGGCATAACGCTGCGCGACACCGAGGAGTCAGGGGTTCTGGAGTTCGTCGTCGAGGAATGACGCCACATGTCGGCGTCGAGGTCCGCTCCGCGTGGGCCGTTGCTCGTCGCTGACGACCTCGCTATGGTTGTGTCGCAGCGTATCTCGGCGACTGCCCATCGGATCCGGAGGGGATCATGAACTCACTTATCGGTGCCGCATCGACGGCCGCCGCATCCTCATACTTCTATGACGGCTACTACGACGGAGGAGGCGCCGCCGCTGCGGCAGGCCTCCTGATCTTCGCCTTCATCGGACTCATCTTCGCCGCGGGGTTCTATGTGATCTCCGCGATCTTCTTCATGAAGATCTTCGAGAAGGCTGGTGTCGAAGGCAAGTGGCGTGCCTGGGTGCCCGTGTACAACACCCTCATCTTCGCGAAGCTCGGTGACATCTCGCCCTGGGCCGTGCTCATCGCCTGGGCGCTGAGCTTCATTCCGTACCTGAACTTCCTCACCGGCATCGCGCTGGTCGTGCTGCTCGCCCTGGCGGCGTGGCGCGTGGGACTGAAGCTTCAGAAGGACGCGATCTGGGTCGTCCTCTACATCTTCCTGTCGCTCATCTGGCTCGGCATCAACGCCTTCGACAAGTCGCGCTGGAACCCGAACATCGCCCCGGCCCCGTGGGCGGCGAACAGCTTCCTCGCCGACTCGACCGTCTGGCAGGGTGTTCCCGTGCAGCCGCGTCCGGCCGCACCGGCACCCGGCTACGGCGCGCCCCAGGGATACGCTCCGCCCGCACCGCAGGGTTACGCGCCTCCCGCACAGCCTGGATACGCTCCTCCCGCACAGCCCGGCTACACGCAGCCCGCGCCGCCGGCGCAGCCCGGCTACGCGCCTCCGGCCGCTCCTGCGACCGGCGCACCTGTGCCCCCGGCCCCGCAGACGCCTCCGGCCGCTCCGCAGACGCCCCCGGCGCCCCCTGCGGCACCGCCGGCAGCTCCGCCCGCAGCGCCGAGCGACCCCACGCAGCCCCCTGCGTGACGATCTGATGCAGAGAGCCCTCGACTTCGGTCGGGGGCTCTCTGCCGTTGTCGGTGCCGGGTGGGGAAGGGCGTCGATAGTCACCGCCGTGCCCGTGCGCGTGGGTGAGATGGTGCCGAAGTCCACTACGATGTGTGTGTATCCTGAGGCCCCCCGATTCGCCGCAGGCAATCCGGAGGCAGCACGTGGCTGAGACGACAACGAAGACGCACAGCGTCACGGTCGCGCATCGGCAGCTGGCGCTGTCGTGGGCCGGAGTCACCGATGTCGGCCTCCGGCGCGAGACGAATCAGGATTCGTTCTACGCCGAGTATCCGCTCTTCGTGGTCGCCGATGGCATGGGCGGACACGCCGGCGGCGAGATCGCCAGTCAAAGCACGGTCACCCGTCTCGAGGCTCTCGTCTCCGCGGGCGAAGTCGGACGCGAGGCGATCGAGAACGCGCTGGAGCTCGCCGTGGGCGACATCGCCGCGCATCCGGAGACGACCGACGAGGGCACAGGGACCACGCTCACCGGAGTCTTCCTCGAAGTCGACGGCGATGATGCGCGCTGGGTCGCTCTGAACATCGGAGACTCGCGCGTGTATCTCCTGCGCGACGATCGGCTCGTGCAGGTGACGACCGATCACTCCGTGGTGCAGGAACTCATCACCGCGGGCAAGATCAGCCCCGAGGAGGCCGAGGGGCACCCCTACAGCAACGTCATCACTCGCGCGGTCGGAGCGAGCGAGCTGACGGCGCCCGACTACGTGCTGATCGACATCCAGGTCGGCGACCGGTTCGTCATCTGCTCGGACGGGCTGACCAAAGAGCTCACCGACTACGGCATCCAGCACTTCCTCCGCGAGCACAGCACCCCTGGTCCCGCCGTCGATGCGATGCTCGCAGCCGCGCTCGAGAACGGCGGCAGGGACAACGTGACGCTCATCATCGTCCAGGTGGACGACTCGTCCTCCACGGAATCGACTTCCGCGGAGTGATCGCCGCTCCACGGCCTTCGGCTGTGGAGAACGCTTCGGGCCCCGCACGCATGCGGTCCACTGGTCGGTATGGACTCCCTCCCGATCTCGATTCCCGCCGCACCCATCGACGGCCGGAGACCGCCGATCCCCTTTCTCGCGGCCCTCGTCCCCGTCGCGTCGGGTATCGTGCTGTGGCTGCTGACCGACTCCCTCTACGCGCTCTGCTTCGCGGCTCTCGGTCCGCTGATGATCGCGGCGTCGGTGATCGATGGGTCGCGGGTGCGCCGAAAGACCAGGCGCGACGCGGAGCGGGATGGAGAGCGCGACTGGCAGCGGGCAGAGGGAGAACTCGCGCGTCGTCACGAGGAGGAGCGGCGTCTTCTCGATCATCGTCATCCCGATGCCGCGTCGTGTCTGGTGCAGACGCCTCTCCGCGGAACCCATCCGGTGGACGCGGAAACGGAACTGGTCATCGGACGAGGAATCGTTCGCAGCGGCGTCCGCGCCGTCGGCGCCGATGACGCGAGGGCGAGAGACTTCCAGGAACGATGCGGCGTGCTCTCCGACGCTCCCATCGTGGTTCCTCTCGGCGGGGGAGTCTGTCTCCGTGGGGCGGAGCCGGTGGTCCTTGCGGCCGTGCGCGCCCTCGTCGTGCAGGTGCATCTGCGGTTCGGCGCCGGTCGGATCGCGCTCGCGGGTGAGCGACTCGTCGAATGGGGCCTCGGGGCATTCGTCTCCTCGGGGAGATCGCGCAGAGAGCTCTTCAGGCTCGGGGTCGCCCGCGAGGGCGATGCGCGTCCGCAGGCGGATGCCGTGCTCTGGATCGCTTCAGGGGACGGTGACGTCCCTGGGGGCGTCACGACGGTGCTGGACATCATCGAGCCGCGTCGAGCCCGCCTGCGGACGCCTCAGGGCGTGATGGAGGAGATCGCCGTCGAGGGGATCTCGTCGGCGCAGGCGGAGGCGATCGCGGTGGCGGCGGCAGACGACGAGACGGGAGCTCTGCCCGATGAGGTGATGCTGTCGGAGCTGACGTCGTCTGCCGAGGGGCGAGGTCTGTCTGCGGCCGTCGGCGTCGGAGAGCAGGGGGCTGTCGTCCTCGACATCGTCGAGGACGGACCGCACGCGATCGTGACCGGGACGACCGGCACGGGCAAGAGCGAACTGCTGGTCTCCTGGGTGACGGCGATGGCGGCGGTGCACGGACCGGACCGCGTCGTCTTCGTCTTGGCGGACTTCAAGGGCGGCACCGCTTTCGAGCCCCTGCGCGCGCTCCCGCAGGTGGCGGCCGTGATCACGGACCTGGATGAGGCGGGCGCACGGCGCGGAGTGTCCAGCCTGACCGCAGAGCTCCGGCGTCGAGAGGGCGTCCTCGCCGCGGCGGGCGCCCGCGACATCGGCGCCGTGGGGATGCCGCGCCTGGTGATCGTGATCGATGAGTTCGCGGCGATGCTGCAGGAGCACGCTGACCTGGGAGCGGTGTTCACCGACATCGCCGCCAGAGGCAGAGCGCTGGGGATGCACCTGATCATCGGCACGCAGCGAGCGTCGGGCGTGATCAAGGACGCGCTGGCGGCGAACTGTCCGCTCCGACTGAGCCTGCGTGTCGGAGATCCGGCCGACAGTCGCATTGTGATCGGCACGGATGCCGCGGCCGAACTGCCAGGAGGTGCGCTGTCGAGAGGCTTGGCGTTGGTACGCCGGCCGCAGGACTCCGAACCGGCGGTGATGAGAGCGGCGCTGACCGGTGTCGCCGACCTTCGCGCGGTCGCGATGCGGTGGTCGCAGGCTGAGCGTTCTCCCAGCCCGTGGCTGCCGGTGCTCACCTCCACGATCCCTCTCGAGACTCTCCGTGGTGAGGAGGAGAGCGGCGCAGTCCTACTGGGACGATCGGACGATCCCGCGCATCAACGCCAACCGGTGGAGACGCTGCGGGTCGGCACGGAGCGCGGACTCGCCGTGCTCGGCGCCGCGGGTTCGGGGCGCTCCTCACTGCTGCGCCTGCTCCGGCATCAGCGACCCGATGCGTTGTGGATCCCCGATGATACGGAGGGCGCATGGGATGCGGTGACCGAGCTGGCACGAACCGGCGGAGCGGATCTCGTGCTGTGCGACGATCTCGACGTCAGAGCGTCCGAGCTGCCGCCCGAGCACTCTCAGCTGTTCGTGCAGCTGTGGGACAGGATCCTTCGAGGAGGTTCGGGCACGACGTTCGTCCTCACCGCGACCAGAGCATCGGGACCGGTCGGGCGCCTCCTGGACGCCCTCCCGAGGCGGGCCCTCCTGCGGATGCCCAGCAGGGTCGAGCACCTCGCGGCGGGCGGAGACTCGGCGACGTTCGATCGCGATCGCGGCCCTGGGCGGGCGTGGATGGGAGAACGTGAGACGCAGTTCGCCTGGGTGCCGGAGGAGGCGCCATCCGAGTGGACTGCGCCCATCGCGTCTACTGGCTGGACTCCCACCGCCGACGTCACCGCGATCGTCACATCGGGGCCGCACTCCGTGGCGCGGGTTCTCGGTGAGGCCTATCCCGACTGCGAGGTGCTCCTCGCTCCGACCCCTCCGTCGTCGTCGCGGCCCGCCATCCTCGTGGCCGACGCCGACACGTGGCAACGCAACTGGTCGCTGTGGCAGACGGTGCGCACGCGCGGCGAGGTTCTGATCAGGGCCGAGAACCCCACCGACCTCCGTCAGCTCGCAGGGGTCAGGGAGACACCGCCGTTCGCCCGCACCCATGCCGGGCGGGCGTGGTCGCTGCGTGAGGCCGAAGGGCCGCGCAGGGTGATCGTACCCGTGCTGGACGGGCGGTGACGGGTGGGCCGCTCAGATGCCGCTTCCGAGCCGGATGGCGCCGACGTCCTTCCCGCCGCCGAGAACGGCGAGCGGAAGGGCCTCGGCAAGAGCGGCGACGTCGGCTTCCTGCAGGGCGCCCGCACGAACGAGGAGAGTCGCGGCGACGAGAGTGGAGGCGCGTGCGGATCCGTCGAGCATCTTGAGGGCGACGGTGGTCCCGTTCGGAGCGACCATCACCATGATGCCCTCGGCGCCGCCCTTGGCGAAGACGCCGAGCTTCTCGATCGCGAGGGTGTCCGGCCGTCCGGGGCCCTCGATGGTCCACGGGCTCTCCTTCACCGCACGGACGAGCGAACCCGCGACGCGGTGCAGTGCGAAGGGAGAGCGCTCGGAGGCGCTTCCGATCCGGTGGATCGCGCGGGCGAGGCCGGTCAGGGTGATCGCGTGCACGGGAGCTCCGCATCCGTCGACCGACGTGTGGGCGACCCTCTCGCCGGTCAGGCGCTCGACGACCTCGCGGATGTGCACCTGCAGCGGGTGCGCGGGGTCGAGGTAGCCATCGGTCGGCCAACCCGTCGCCACGCAGGCGCGGAGCATCGCGGCGTGCTTGCCGGAGCAGTTCATGCGGATGCGGGTGGGGACGCCGTGCTCGCGCACGAGCTCGTCACGCGTCGACGTGTCGCTCGGCCAGGATTCGGGGCAGCCGAGGTCGTCCTCGGTGAGCCCGCCCTGGGTGAGCACTTCGCGGACGACCTCCGCATGGCGATCGGTGCCCACGTGGCTTGCCGTGGACAGAGCGAGCTGTTCGCCTTCGAGGGGAGCTCCCGCGGTGATGCAGGCGATCGCCTGCAGAGGCTTGAGGCTGGACCGCGGGAGGATCAGCGCGTCGATGTTGCCGTGTCTCGCGACGACCTCGCCCTCGGGGGACAGCACGACGGCAGCGCCCGCGTGGCGGGACTCCACGAAGCCGCTTCTTTCCACGACGGCGAGTTCAACGGCATCCTGAACGGTGAGAGTCTCCAGCACCACCCAAGACTACCGTCGGTGCGGGCGCGCTCGCGGTCACCCGCCGTCGGGGCGCACGTCGGGGCATGTGCCGGGGTGACGCTGGCAGACTGTATCCATGGCACTCGGCGAGCACAGGTACGCACTCACCTCGACGTGGACGGGCAACACCGGCACGGGCACCAGCGGATACCGCGACTATCGACGCGACGTCACTCTCGAGGTCCAGGGAAAGCCCGAGATCCTCGCATCGAGCGACAAGCCGTTCCGCGGGGACGTCTCGAGATGGAACCCCGAGGACCTCCTTCTCGCGTCGCTCTCGGAGTGCCATCTGCTGTCGTATCTGCACGCCTGCGTGACCGCCGGAGTCGTCGTGGTCTCGTACCGCGATACGGCGTCCGGTCTGATGACGGAGGACGGCCGCGGCGGGGGCGCTTTCGTCGAGGTCGTGCTGCGGCCGGAGGTCGTGGTGGCGGAGGTCTCGATGGTGGAGGCAGCCAAGCGGGCCCACGCTCAGGCGAACGAGTGGTGCTTCATCGCGAACTCGATGAACTTCCCCGTACGTCACGAGGCCACGGTCACGGCTGAGCGGGCCTGAGCTCAGCGTGAAGCGTCAGCGGCGCTCGTGGGGGAGCGCCTGCTTGATCTTCTCGATCGCGCCCTGCGCGGGCGCCTCGTTGTAGGCTCCAGCGAGCTCCTGCCCGGAGAGCGCGTGGATGGCGGCCATGATCTCGTCGGTGGCGAGACGCCGAGCCTTGCCGCTCGTCGCCGGGCCGTGCGGGGAGAGATCCAACGGCTTTCCGAACTTCACCGTGATGCGCTCAGAGAGGGTGGGCATCTTCGCGCCGACCGGCATGACCTTGTCGGTGCCGATCAGTCCGACCGGCACGACGGGGGCGCCCGTCTGCAAAGCGAGGAAGGCGACTCCGGTGCGCCCCTTGTAGAGGCGGCCGTCGGTGGAGCGGGTGCCCTCGGGGTACAGCGCGACAGCAAGCCCTTCTTCGAGGAGCTGACGCTGCAGGTCCAGCGCGTCCAGAGCGGCCTGGCCTGCTCCGCGGCGAACGGGGATCGCCCCGATGGACTCGAAGAAGGTCTTGCTCAACCAGCCCTTGGCGCCGGTGCCTTCGAAGTAGCTCGACTTGGCGAGGAAGTGCACGGGGCGGGGCGCGGCGACCGGGATGGCGATCGAGTCGATGAACGACAGATGGTTGCTCGCGAAGATCACGGCGCCGTCGAGGGGGACGTTCTCCCTTCCTTCGATGCGAGGGCGGTAGATGAGACGGGCGAGCGGGCTGATCAGGCTGCGGCCGAGCGCATAGGTGAACCCTGCGTGACGCGGCTTCGCGGTCTCCGCGGGAGAGGAATCGGGCTCCACGGACTGCTCAGAGGTCATCAGAGAAGGCTACTCCCGATCCCATGCCGTTACCGGAATGCAATGCGCAGCCCCCGCGCCTCCCAGCGCGGACCAAGCCGCGTACGAGAGTATGGGATGTCCCACCAGAGATCCTGAGGTCTTCACTGTGCGCAAGCGTCCGCTCATCGTCCTGTCCACCGTCGCCGCGGCGACCCTGCTCCTGGCCGGATGCTCCGGCAGCTCGAAGCCAGAGTCGTCGAGCACTCCGAGCCCCACGGCGTCGAGCTCCTGCCTCGCCGAACTGAAGTCCGGCGCCGGTTCCGATGCCGTCACCGTCGACGGCACCGGCGCCGCCGCGAAGGTCACCGTCCCCGAGGGCACGGAGATCAAGGAAGCCGAGCGCTCCGTCGTGGTCAAGGGCGATGGCGACGACGTCAAGCCCGGCGACCTCGTCTCCCTCCGCTACCAGCTCGTCGATGCGACGACCAACGAGGTGCTCAGCACCTCGGAGCGCGGTCCGGACGGCGTCCTCTCCGCTCTGCTGGCGACCCAGCAGTCGCAGCAGATCGTCGACCCCACGCAGTCCACAGTGTTCACGGTGGCCGCGGAGTGCCTGCCGATCGGCTCGAGCGTCGTGCTGACGCTGCCGGCGTCGGGGGAGGGGATGCACCCGAGCGTGCTCTACGTCGAGACCATCGACGAGCTGCCGACGACCGCGTCCGGCACCGCCGTCGACCCGACCGAGGGCATGCCCGAGGTCAAACTCGATGACGACGGCGCGCCGACGATCACGGTTCCGAAGAGCGATGCACCGACCGAGACCGAGGTTGCCGTCCTCAAGCAGGGCGACGGTGCGGTCGTCGCCTCTGGCGACCTGGTCACCGTGCAGTACCGCGGTGTGAAGTGGTCGGATGGCAAGGAGTTCGACTCGAGCTGGAGCCGTGGTGCGATGCCGGCGCAGTTCCAGACCACGAGCGTCGTCACCGGATTCAAGACGGCCCTCGAAGGCCAGAAGGTGGGCTCGCAAGTCGTCGTCGTGATGCCCCCGAAGGACGGCTACGGCGCGTCTGAGGGCAACGAGCTGCAGAATGAGACGCTCGTCTTCGTCGTCGACATCCTCGCGACCACCCCGATCGAGGTCGCGCAGTAACACGGGACGAGCCGAGGGCGTGACATAGGCTGGCGGCATGCGTCGCATCATCGTCCTCGGCTCCACCGGTTCCATCGGCACTCAGGCGCTCGACGTCATCCGGGCGAACCCACGACGGTTCGAACTCGTGGGCCTGGCGGCAGGCTCGAACGCCACGATGCTCGCCGAACAGGCGGAGCGCTTCCAGGTCGATGCGACCGCTCTGGGCGCCGCCGAGGCGGAACAGCTGGTGCGCGACGTCGATGCCGACGTCGTGCTCAACGCGATCACCGGGTCGATCGGCCTCGGGTCGACGCTCGCCGCGCTGAAGGCCGGACGCACGCTCGCGCTGGCGAACAAGGAGTCGCTGATCGTCGGAGGAGAGCTGGTGCTCGCCGCCGCCGCGCCCGGTCAGATCGTGCCGGTGGACTCCGAGCACTCCGCCTTGGCGCAAGCGCTGCGCAGCGGAACGCACGATGAGGTGCGTCGACTCGTCGTCACGGCATCCGGCGGTCCGTTCCGAGGCCGCAGTCGTGGCGAGATGGAGACCGTCTCCCCGCAGGAGGCTCTCGCTCACCCCACCTGGGACATGGGGCGCATGGTCACCACGAACTCCGCGACCCTGGTCAACAAGGGACTCGAGGTCATCGAAGCCCATCTGCTCTTCGACGTCGCGTACGACGACATCGACGTCGTCGTCCACCCGCAGTCGATCGTGCACTCCATGGTCGAGTTCATCGACGGCTCGACGATCGCCCAGGCCTCGCCGCCCGACATGCGCCTGCCCATCTCCCTCGGCCTCGACTGGCCGAACCGCGTCGGCGGTGTCGGGCGACCGCTGGACTGGACGAAGGCATCCTCCTGGACGTTCGAGCCGCTCGACGACGTGGCGTTCCCCGCCGTCGCTCTCGCGAAGGCGGTGGGGCGCGCCGGTCGCACGTTCCCGGCGGTCTACAACGCGGCGAACGAGCAGGCGGTCGACGCGTTCCACGAAGGACGGCTGTCGTTCCTCGGCATCGTGGACACCATCGCCAGGGTGGTCGATGCGCACGAGCCGCCGGAGACTCTCACGGTGGAGTCCCTGGCCGAGGCGGAGCTCTGGGCGCGCCGCACCGCAGACCGGTTCATCGCCGCAGGCGCGGCCGCCTAGCCCCGTCGATCCGGCATCAGATCGCGGAGCCTCGGCGAGACCTCAGTCCTCGTCGGGGTACGGCACGGGCCAGTGCGAATCGGGTACAGGCCACCCCGCAGCCTTGAGAGCGCGACGGGCGAGCTCGCGGGCCGAGTACGGAGTGCGCATCCCGCGGATGTCGCGGTAGTCCTGGTGACCCGGACCGGCCCACAGGATCGCGTCTCCTTCGCCGACCAGGCCGACGGCGGCGACGATCGCCTTCTCGGGCGGTGAGTACTCATGGATCTCGGCATCCGGACGTGCGGTGCGCGCGCCCTCCACGAGTGTGGTCCTGATCGAGTCCGGGTCTTCGAAGCGCGGATGGTGATCGGTGATGACGAGGATGTCGCTGCCCTCGACGGCGGTGCGCGCCATGTCGAAGCGCTTGCTCGCGTCGCGGTCGCCGTCGGCGCCGAACAGCATGAGGACGCGGCCCGGCGTAACCCGGCGCACGGCGGCGAGGGTCTTCTCGAACGCGTCGGGCGAATGGCCGAAATCGACGAAGACGGCGGGGCCCGCCGCGCCCGAGACGAGCTGCGTGCGCCCGGGCAGATAGGCCTCGATGCCGCCGTCTCGCTCCAGAGCCGTGACGATGCGGTCCCAGTCGTAGCCGCCCTCGAGCAGCATCACGATGGCGAGAGCGGCGTTCGCCGCCATGTGCGGTCCGATGACGGGCACGGTCGTGGTGAGGACGCCGGCCGGGCCGGTCATCGTGAACGTGGTGCCCGCGGCGCGCTCGTCGTCGATCGACACGACCCAGTCGGCGCGCGCAGCGGCCTCGGGATCGGCGGCGATGGAGGGGGTGCCGACCGTGACCACGGGGATCTCCGCGCGTGCGACGACGGTCGCACCCGAGGGGGAATCCAGGCAGACGACCCCGCGGCGCGCCCGGTCAGGACGGAACAGAGGCAGTTTCGCCTCGAAATACTCCTCCATGTCGGCGTAGTCGTCGAGGTGGTCGTGGCTGAGATTGGTGAAGCCGGCGACGTCGAAGAGGATGCCGTCGACACGATGACGGGAGAGGGCCTGTGCGCTGACCTCGACGGCCACGGCCTCGACGGCCCGCTCGCGCATGAGGGCGAGCAGCGCGTGCATCTCCGAGGCCTCGGGGGTGGTCAGACGGGAGACGATGACCTCGCCGGCGATGTGACGCTCGGCGGTGGAGGAGAGCCCGGTGACGACGCCGAGCTGATCGAGGATGCCCTCGAGCAGGTGCGAGACGCTGGTCTTCCCGTTCGTGCCCGTCGTCGCGAAGAGCAGCGGCAGCTCGTCGTCCGCGCCGGTGCCGTACACCCAGGCGCTGAGAGCGCCGAGGACCGCTCGCGGGTCATCGACGATGACGGTCGGGAGTCCGACGGGCTCGGCGATCACGGCGCCCGCAGCATCCGTGATGATCGCGACGGCGCCCTTCTCGGCGGCGGTGGCGGCGAACTCGGCGCCATGGCGGTTCACGCCCTGGATCGCGACGAACGCCTCGCCGGCGCGGAGGTCGGCCGTGGCGAGGGTGATCCCCGTCAGGGCGACTCCGGTGAGATCGCCGCGGACCTCGCGGGCGAATCGGGTGGCGAGTTCGGACAGCTCGCGCCGGGGCGGGTTCGCGGGGCGGAGCACGGGAGGCAGGCTCGGTTGTTGTTCAATCGACATGTCCCCACCATGATCTCATGGCTCGATCCCGTTGCCGGATGCGGCACGGCCCCGCCTTCGTCGCACAGGCCTCCCGATGCGGGCGGACGGCGCGACGAAGGCGGGGTCCTGAGCTCAGGCCCTGCGGCGGTACGCGAGCACCGCGACGACGAGGGCCGCGAGGCCGGCGAACAGACCTCCTGCTCCCAGAGCCACCGGGAGGGGATCGGATGCCGTCGCCGTGGCATCCGACGTCGCGGACGTCTCGGCGTGTCCGTCTGGCATGTCGTGTCCGCCCTCGGCCGAGGCGGGGGCGACGGTCACGACCGGCGCCGGGGTGTCGAGACTGTGCGGGTCCTCCCCGTCCTTCGCGAGCTGGGTCCACTCCGTGCTGCCCTCGACGCACGTCTGCACGACGGGGAACGCGAGAGTGTCGGGCGTGTCCTCATCGAGGCCGACGCCCATGCTCACCGCGCCCCGGAGGTCGATCGGCACGGGCGTCAGCGCGGTGTACGTGACAGCGCTGACGAGACCGTCGCCTCCGCGTTCGACGTCGATCGTCCAGTCGCCGTCCGCGGTCGGCGACACGGAAGCGAGGCCCTTCGGGATGGTGACCTTCAGCGCGGTCGTCGGGGACGTCTCGCATCCGTGGGAGAAGGAGAAGGTGAGGACGCCGTGGTCTCCCGCGACGAGTTCGTCGGGGGAGACGCTGACGTGCGCGCTCGCGGCGAGCGGGAGGACGACGGCGAGGACGGCGCCGCCGATGATGCCGGCGGTGATGGTGGTGGTGGAACGCATGAGGGAACTCCTGTCTGTGGACTGCATGATCTGCGGGCGCGCCGGTGAGCGCGGGCACCCCGCGGGGTCGCCTCGTCGAGGCGGTTCGGAGATCAGGCGGAGACAGGCGGCCCGCGCCGGCAGACCGCGGCGATGGGCACGGCGTCGGCCAGCGGGCGGACCTCGGCGCGGAGCGGAGCGGGGCGCTCGTGGAGCACGGGGGCGGCAGCGGCGGCGCGGCGGAGCATGGCGCGGACCCAGCCGGCGATCGCGCGGACCGTCGACTCCCCGCGCCAGAGCAGGAGCACGGTGACGACGGCCGCTGCGGCATGGCCGAGGAGCATCGTGGCGTCGGGGAGCGCGGCGACGGCGACGGGTCCGAGCGGCAGGAGATGGTGCGTGTGTCCGGCGGCGCCGATGACGCCACCGCCCACAGGTGCGCCGAGGACCTGGAAGAGCAGATGGAACGCGGCCTGGCTCACGAGCACCGTAACGGCGACACGCAGCCTCGACGGCGCTGCGCCGATCATCACCGCCGCCGGCGGCACCAGGAACGCGGAGACGGCGAGCACCAGCAGCGGATGCGGGGCGGAACCGCCGGCGAGAGTGTGCGAGACCGCCGCGAGGAGCGTGGCGATCGAGGACGCCGATGCCGCGCGCAGAAGTCGCAGCTGGCGGGAGGTCACATCCTCAGCCTATCCTCGGGGCGGTGCCGGGCTGATTCCTAGGCTGCGACCAGTAGCGTAGGCACGTGGAAACACTGCTCTATGTGGGCGGCATCCTGTTCATGCTGATCGGCCTCGGCCTCTCGATCGGACTGCACGAGATCGGCCACCTCCTCCCCGCGAAGCTCTTCGGCGTGCGCGTCGGCCAGTACATGATCGGTTTCGGTCCGCGGATCTGGTCGAAGCGGATCGGCGAGACCGAGTACGGATTCAAGCTGCTGCCGCTGGGCGGCTTCATCTCGATGTCGGGCATGTACCCCGACTCGAAGGGCTCGGGTCCGGCCAAGGGCGTCTTCCGCACTCTCATCCAGGACGCCAGGTCGGCGAACGACGAGACGATCGCGGAGGGGGCGGAGGAGCGCGTCTTCTTCCGGCTCCCGGTATGGAAGCGCGTCATCGTGATGCTCGGCGGCCCGCTGATGAATCTGATCCTCGCCGTCGTCATCTTCACCGTCCTCGTCTCGGGGATCGGCGTGCAGCAGGGCACGACCACGATCGCCTCGGTGAGCCAGTGCGTGCTCCCCGCCGGTTCCACGGCGACCGAGTGCGGGGCGGATGACCCGGAGGCGCCCGCTGCCGAGGCGGGCATCAAGCCGGGAGATGTGCTGGTGTCGCTCGACGGACAACCCGTCTCCGACTTCGCGGAGGCGACCTCGATCGTGCAGGCGTCTCCCGGAAAGACCCTGGATCTGGTGGTGCTGCGGGACGGCGCCGAGAAGACGCTGGAGATCACGCCGGTCGCCGCCGAGCGCAAGCTCACCGACGCGAGCGGTCGGCCCGTGCTCGATGCGAAGGGCGAGCAGGTCGTGAAGACCGTCGGCTATGTCGGCATGGGAGCCCAGATGGGCTTCGTACAGCAGCCGCTGACGGCGGGGCCGGAGATGGCGGCCGACAGCGTCGCACGTGTGGCGTCGCTGATCGTGACGCTGCCGGTGAAGCTGTGGGACATCGGCGCCTCGCTGGTCACCGGAGGCGAGCGTGACCCGAACGGCCCGCTGAGCGTCGTCGGCGTCGGGCGTCTGGCCGGAGAGGTCGCGGCGACGGATGCGCCGATCCTGAACCGGTTCTCGGTGCTGCTCGGGCTGCTCGGATCGTTGAACGTCGCGCTGTTCGTGTTCAACCTGATCCCGCTGCTTCCGCTCGACGGCGGCCACATCGTGGTCGCGCTGTGGGACGGCATCAAGCGGGCCTGGGCGAAGCTCTTCCGACGGCCCCCGCCCGCGCCGGTCGACGCGACGAAGCTCGTGCCGCTCACCGTGGTCGTGGCGACGC
This sequence comes from Microbacterium sp. NPDC012755, assembly GCF_042901325.1. Lineage (NCBI taxonomy): Bacteria > Bacillati > Actinomycetota > Actinomycetes > Micrococcales > Microbacteriaceae > Microbacterium > Microbacterium sp. NPDC012755. The sequence continues at coordinate 2,728,491 of NZ_JBIBCT010000001.1, forward strand.
TGCTCATCGCGATGGGCGCGCTTCTCCTGGTGGCCGACCTGTTCAACCCGGTGAACCTGCTCGGAGGCTGAGCCGCCGACGATCCCCGTTGCTGTTGCGCGCTCGCGGGACCTGTCAGGCCAGGGCGTGCGTGACGAGCCGATCGAGCGTGCGGATGCCGTCGCGCGACAGGATCGATTCGAGGTGCCCCTGCACGGAGGAGAAGCGCTCTCCGCGCAGCGAGTAGACGTCGCCGGACGCGGCATCCGCCGACACCTCGGCCCCATCCACGCTCGTCGTGCCGGGATCCACTCGCGCGGTGAAGGTGTTGTAGAAGCCGATCGAGGCGTTCTCGCCGAACACGGGCACCGACTTCTGCAGCCCCTGGTGCGGTGTCGCGAGGGGAGTGAGAGCGATGCCGAGCCGATCGGCGAGGATCTGGTGGCTCAGGCACACGGCGAGCAGCGGAGCCCGGGCGTCGAGACGGCGCGCCACGACCTCCCGCATCCGCGAGATGCGGGGGCTGGACAGGTCCCGCGGGTCCCCGGGGCCAGGCCCCGCCACCACGAGGTCCGCCGCGTCGACCGCGGCATCCTGTACCTCGTTCCACGGGGCGATCGTGACGTCGAGGCCGAGATGGCGCAGCTGATGGGCGAGCATCGTGGTGAAGCGGTCCTCGGCATCCACAACGAGGGCCGTGCGTCCCGTGAACGGACCGGTGAACTCCTCGCCCTGCGGGTTGAGCCAGAACTCGGCCAGTCGCGCATTGCGGGAGGAGAGCAGCTCGGCGACGGTCGGGTCCTCGGCGAGAGGGCGCGGCTCGGTCGGGGCGTCGGCATCGCTGCGCGCCTCGGCGACCCGGTCGCGATCGATGGCGCCGATCGCCCCCAGTACGCCGGCGGCCTTGCCGTGGGTCTCGCTCACCTCGCCGTACGGGTCGGAGTGGCGCACGAGGGTGGCGCCGACCGGAACGCTGAGCGCACCGTCCTCGAGGTACACCGTGCGGATGAGGATGGGCGCGTCGAGGTCGTGACCGCCCTCGGCGTTCGGCGTGAACAGGGCGGCGACGCCGGAGTAGTAGCCGCGGGGCTTGCGCTCGTGACGGCGGATGACCGCGCAGGCGTTCTGCATGGGGGAGCCGGTCACCGTGGGGGCGAACATCGTCTCGCGGAGGATGTCGCGCGGGTCGAGGCGGCTGCGGCCGCGGAGCATGTACTCCGTGTGCGTGAGGCGCGACATCTCCTTGAGGTGCGGCCCGGTGATGCGGCCGCCGTCGGAGCAGACGGCGCTCATCATCTTCAGCTCCTCGTCGACGACCATGAAGAGCTCCTCCGTCTCCTTCGTGGAGGAGAGGAAGTCCACCAGGGTCTCCTTCGTGGCTCCGCCCGCGGGGTGGCGGAAGGTGCCGGAGATCGGGTTCATCGTGACGATGCCGTCGCGGGCGACCACGTGCGCCTCGGGGCTCGCGCCGACGGCGATGTGGCCCGGTGTGAAGACGGCGAAGGTCCAGTAGGCGCCGCGCTCATGCGTGAGCAGGGCGCGGAACCAGGTGAGAGCGGCGGTGCGGTCGTCGACGTCGATGTTCGCGGTGAAGTCGCGGCGGATCACGAAGTTCGCGCCCTCTCCGCGGCCGATCTCGTCGGCGATCACGCGCTCGACGATCGCGGCGTACTCCTCGTCGTCGATGTCGAAGCCGTCGTCGCGGAGCGGGACGGAGGCCGACGGAAGTGCGGAGAGCACCTCGGGGGTCGGCAGGTGCAGGTGCTCGTCGACGACGATGCACCGCAGCGGGGCGCCGTCATCCTGAGCGACGAAGCCGCGTTCCCGCACCTGGCGATAGGGCACCATCGCGAAGACCTCCCGTGCGGCGCCGTCGACGATCAGCGGGATGTCGGCGAGCAGATCGACGTCGACGACGTCGCCGGTGAGCAGCTCGACCGTGTCCGCTCCGTCGCGCGCGATCAGCACGAAGGATGCCGCCGGGTCTGCGCTGAGCTCGGCGAGGCGTGAGAGGGTCATCGATGTCTCCTGTGCGAGGTATCGGGCGCGGCTCAAACGAAAAGACCGCCCCTGGAGGCGGTCTGGATTCGTGGGAACGCGAACACACCGCCTAGGAGGCGGGCCACCAGGTGAGGTTCGCGAGCATGTGGTGAAAACTATCACAGGTGATCGGACCAGGGCGGGCCGATGACGTGGGGCTGTCATCCAGCCCCGGCGCGTGCGGGCGGCGTAGGCTTGAGAGGTGCCAGCAGTGAACCTGGGAATGCCGAAGCTCCCCGAAGTCCTCGCCCCCCGCCGCAAGTCCCGCCAGATCAAGGTGGGCAAGGTGCTCGTGGGCGGCGACGCTCCGGTGACCGTGCAGTCCATGACGACCACGAAGACCACCGACATCAACGGCACTCTCCAGCAGATCGCCGAGCTCACGGCATCAGGGTGCGAGATCGTCCGCGTGGCCGTGCCGCACCAGGACGACGCCGACGCGCTCAAGATCATCGCGATGAAGAGCCAGATCCCGGTGATCGCCGACATCCACTTCCAGCCGCGCTACATCTACACCGCGATCGACGCGGGGTGCGGCGCCGTCCGGGTGAACCCGGGCAACATCCGCGAGTTCGACGGCAACGTCGGCAAGATCGCGGAGGCGGCCAAGGCCGCCGGCGTGTCTCTCCGCATCGGGGTGAACGCGGGCTCGCTCGACAAGCGGATCCTCGCGAAGTACGGCAAGGCCACCGCGGAGGCTCTCGTGGAGAGCGCCGTCTGGGAGGCGTCGCTCTTCGAGGAGCATGACTTCCACGACTTCAAGATCTCCGTCAAGCACAACGACCCCGTGGTGATGGTCAAGGCGTACCGTCAGCTCGCCGAACGGGGCGACTGGCCCCTGCACCTCGGCGTGACCGAGGCCGGTCCCGCGTTCCAGGGCACGATCAAGAGCGCCACCGCGTTCGGCATCCTCCTCGGTGAGGGCATCGGCGACACCATCCGCGTCTCCCTGTCGGCCCCGCCCGCCGAAGAGGTGAAGGTCGGTCACCAGATCCTGCAGTCGCTGAACCTCCGCGAGCGCAAGCTCGAGATCGTCTCCTGCCCGTCGTGCGGACGTGCGCAGGTCGACGTCTACACGCTCGCCGAGAACGTCACCGAGGGCCTCAAGGACATGACGGTCCCGCTGCGGGTCGCCGTCATGGGCTGCGTCGTCAACGGTCCGGGTGAAGCCCGTGAAGCAGACCTCGGCGTCGCCTCGGGCAACGGCAAGGGCCAGATCTTCGTCAAGGGAGAGGTCATCAAGACCGTGCCCGAGGCCGAGATCGTCGCCACGCTCATCGAAGAGGCGAACCGCATCGCCGCGGAGATGGGGCCTGACGCCCCGCTCGGCGCCGCTCAGGTCGTCACGGTCTGACCGAGAACCGCAAGGAGACGAAGATGTCGCAGCTGCCCACACCTGTCCAGGCGATGATCGACGCGATCAACGCGGCCGACACCGACGCCTTCGTCGCGGCCTTCACCCCCGCCGGCTTCGTGAGCGACTGGGGAACCGTCAAGGCGGGTCCCGACGGCGTCCGGGGGTGGGCTGACAGCGACGCCATCGGCGCAGGCGCGCGCATGACCGTGCTCTCGTCCGAGACCGAGGGCGACACCACGCGCATCCGCTTCGGCTGGGCGAGTCGCGTCTTCAACGGCGAGTCGGACGGCATCTTCGTGGTCGACGGCGACAGGCTCGCCAGCTTCACCATCCCGCCCGGGCACTGAGCGTTCGCTCGTCCCTCGGCTGAATCCCTAGGAGAACCATGTCCTCGTCCACTGTCGTGTCATTCGCCGCAGGTGCGCTCGCGGGCGACGGCATCGTCACCCGCGTCGAGCGCGGCGGAGCCGACGGCGCCGTGGTCGTGGTGGACGCGACGCCGTTCCACCCGGTCGACCACACCTGGCCGGACCAGCCGGGAGACGCCGGCACGATCTCTCACGGCGGCGACACCGCGAGTGTGGCCGAGGCCGTCATGGCGGCGGCATCCGATGACGGCGCCTTCGCGGTGGGGGTCGACATCCCGGTCAAACGCGGCGCGGAAGGATGGACCTGGCTCGTCGCCCATCGGCTCGACGGCGCAGCTCCGGATTGGCTGGTCGAGGGGGCTGAGGTCACGCTGGCGGCGGATGCCGGTCGACGCGCGGGGCTGAGCCGCGGACACACGGCATGCCACCTCGCCTCACTGGCGCTGGATCTCGCGGTCGCTGACCTGTGGCGCAAGGACCCGGGGGCGGACGCCCTCGGGACGCCCGACTTCGAGGGGCGCGCGAATCAATCGAGCCGAATCCACGAGGACGGCGCCGTCGACGAGTACCGGCTCGGCAAGAGCCTGCGCAGGGCAGGCTTCGACACGGAGACGTTCTCGGCGACCCTCGCCGATCGTGAGGCGAGCATCAACGCGCAGCTGGCCGCGTGGGTGGCGGCATCCGCTCCGAGCCGCATCGTGACCGACGGCCCGACGATCGTCGACCGCCGCACCTGGGTGTGCGAGCTCCCGGAGGGCACGGCGGAGATCCTCTGCGGAGGCACCCACGTCTCATCGCTGGCGGAGTTCGCCTCGATCTCGGTGACGCTCGACCTGAGCGATCCGCAGCTCCTCGTGATGACGACGACCGCCGTTCCCGCATCCTGACGCCGTAGCCCGACGGGCAGGCGCTCGGCCGCGTCATATGTTCACGCGTCGGCGGTCTCCGGCCTGTGCGCGGCATCCTCGAGGATCCGATCGACCCAGGGGTCCCGGGGCAGCGTCGCGACCTCTTCTCGGGTGAACCAGCCGGTCTCGACGAGCTCGTCGTCGACGAAGGAGATGTTCGCGCCCGCAGGCAGCCGGCACTCGTAGGCGATGCTGACGTAGCTCACACGGTCGCCGTTCGCGTATTCGAAGACGAAATCGCTTCCACCGTACGCGCCGACGATGCCGCCGACGATGGGATCGATGCCCAGTTCCTCCCGCACCTCCCTGGCCACGGCCTCCTGCGGTTCTTCTCCTGGCTCGATGCTCCCGCCCACTGTTCCCCAGCTCGGCGATCCGTGCTGTCGCGCGAGGAGGAAGCGCGAGCCGTCGCGGATCACCGCGGTCACGCCGGGCAGGAGAAGGAGGTCGTGTCCGACTCGGCTGCGGAGATCGCGCACATACGGGGAGATGGCCATGCCGCCGAGCCTACGTCGGCAGGCCTCGTCTCGCGTGAGTTCAGCGGACGAACCCCGCGCGCACACGCCCTCCCGCGCGCTCCAGCTCGGCGTCGACACGGTCGGCGAAGCTCCTGTGGTCTCCTGAGAGCAGGAGCAGATCGATGTCGCTCGACGCGGTGCGCTCGCCGCGGGCGGTGCTCCCTCCCACGACGGCGATCGTCGCGTCGGGATAGTTTCGGGCGTTGAAGCGCTCAGCGAGAGTGAGAAGGTCCATGTCTGGAAGCCTATGCTCGGCGTGGAACAGATCAGAGCCGGTCGCTGAACGCGTCGAGGGCGTCTCGCAGCATCCGATGTCCGTGGGCTTCGAAAGCCGCGTCGTTCACCTGATACGCCCAGCACGCGGTTCCGATCGCTTGCCTCAACATCTCGCGTCGCCAGGGCTCCGACTCGCGCGGATCCTCTCCGTATCCTTCGAAGAACGCCCGCTCCAGTGCAGGGTGTGTGCGCCACGTTCCGGCGGCGAGCCGGGTGAAGTCGGCGATCGCGGGACGGAAGTCGAAGCGGCCGAAGTCGATTGCGCGCACCACGCCGTCGTGGAGGAGCCAGTTCCGTTCGTGCCAGTCTCCGTGCGTGGGGACGAGACCGACGTCCGTGGTGACGTCGGCCGAAAGGATGCCGCGGGCCCGTTCTTCGAGTTCGGGAGCGATTCGATGAGGACGGTCCAGCCACTGAAGCGACTTCGCCGACGCACGGGAATCGAAGGTCTCATCGATCAGCGTCGCCTGATCGTGGAAGAGACGGAGCAGCCGACCGGCCTGACGGTGGATGTCGGAGTCGAGTCTCGCAGCGGAGTCCTGGACCAGGGTTCCCGGCAGGTACTCGAGCAGGAGGACCCTGTGCCCGTCGTCCGCGTCGATCAGGCGCTGAGCATGCCCGGAACGGGTGAGCACATCGGTCCAGGTCCGATGCGCGATGAGCTCTCGCGGGATGTGGTGGTTGTCGGCTCCGCCGGCCTTGACGACACGGTCGCGGCTGCCGCTGCGATCGCGTACATGCAGCACCGCGGTGTCGATGAGGTTCCACGACATGTCGGCGACGAGCACCGGATCGGCGAGATGTCGTGCGACCCACGCGTCTTGCCCTGGGGTCAGGCGCCCGGCATGCCAGAGGGTCACAACGCGAACTCGACCTCTCCGCGGGCGATGTCCGCGCGCACGACGGTGAGGCGCACCGTGGAACCGGGGGTGGCGTCCGCGGGGAGCGGCGCCGTCGCCGTGACGGCCGGCTCGGCGATCTGCACCCTGCCCTTGGTGCCGTGCACGGCGATCACGGTCGCCTCGATCGTCGAGCCGACGAGCGGCGTCAGGAGGGCGGCCTCGACGCAGTTGATCGTCGCGGCGTCGAGCTTCGACGCACGCTGTCCGGACTCCTGCATGAGCGCGGGAAGCTCGGCGAACGAGTCGCGCGCCCAGGACGGCGTCTCGGCGCCCCGTGAGATCGCGAGGCAGATGACGAGAGACCAGCGGTCGACCAGGCGTCGCAGCGGAGCGGTGGTGTGGGCGTAGGGGGCCCCGATCGCCGCCTGGGTCACGTCGTCGGGAACGGCGCCGTCGAAGGTGACGTAGCCCGCTCCGCGGAACAGCGAGGCCGCGGCTTCGAGGATCGGCAGGGTCAGCGGATCCGCACGGTCGAGCCCGCGCAGATAGTCGCCGTAGCGCCCCGTCGTCCACGGGCGACCCAGCGCGGCCGTCTGATGGCGGAACTCGTCGAAGGACCTCTCGTCGGGCTGGGGCATCGTGCGCAGCACCCCGACTCTGGCGTCGAGCATCAGGGATGCCGCGGCCATGCCCGTCATGAGCGACAGCTGCGCGTTCCAGTCCTCGACGGGAAGCGGCCGACGTCTCTCGATCGCGTATGCGCCGTCGGGGGCGCGTACCACCTCCTCATCGGGAAGGTTGAGGCTGGCGCCACCGCGCAGCCTCTCCTGCTCGATGCGCAGCGCGCCGATCTCGGGGAGCAGCGAAGCGGGGCCGTCGTCTCCACGGTCCAGGGACGCTTGGGCGCTCACATAGTCCAGCTGTGCTCGCGAGCGGATGAGGGCGCGCTCCAGGCGGAAATCGCCGACGATGCCCGCCTCGTCCAACGAGAACGTCCACACGAGGGCGGGGCGATCGACATCGGGGAGCAGGGATGCCCGGTCCTCGCTCAGCACGCGCGGATGCAGCGGGATCGTGCCGTCCGCGGCGTACAGCGTCTGTCCGCGACGACGTGCTTCCGCGTCCACAGCCCCGCCCGGAGCGACGAACGACGGGACATCGGCGATCGCGTATCGGACCGTGTAACCCGATCCGTCGCGCTCCAGCTGGAACGCCTGATCGAGATCGCGCGACCCGGCGGGATCGAGCGTCGCGAAGGGGATGTCCCTCAGATCCAGGTCCGGCTCGGAGCCCGAGACGCGCTCGGCCTCGGCGAGGGCTTCGGGGGAGAAGTCCTTCGGCGCATCCGACTCCTCCCTGAGGCGTGCCAGCGCTGCGGCCAGCTCGGTCTGCGCGGCGGACGGGGCGACATGCGATCGACGCTGGGGCATGCCCCCACACTATGCCGCGGCGATTCCGAGGCTTTCAGCGACGCGTCATCCGACGCGATCCACAGGCCCCTGTGTCCGTTCGCCGCACTAGCGTGGTCTCATGACCACTGCTGCGAAAGCCCAGACCCTCATCGGCCTCTACGAAGCCCCCGAGATCCTTCGCGTCGTGAACGTGTGGGACGTCGTCTCCGCGCGCGCGGTCGCCGCGCTGCCCGAGACGAGAGCCATCGCCACGGCCGGCCACGGCGTCGCCGCGTCCTTCGGCTACGACGACGGCGCGACTCCCCGCGAGACCATGATCGACATGGTCGGCCGCATCGCGGCGGCCGTCGACGTCCCGGTCACCGCCGACCTCGACGACGGGTACGGCGATGCGGGGGAGACCACGCGTCTCGCGATCGCCGCCGGCGTCGTCGGCGCGAATGTCGAGGATCGTCTCCGGCCTCTCGACGAGTCGGTCGCGGCCGTCGCGGCCATCGTGAAGGCCGCGGAGGCCGAGGGTGTGCCGTTCGCTCTCAACGCCCGCACCGACGCCTTCGTGCGCGGGGGAGGTCGTCCGGTGGAGGAGAGCATCGCCGACGCGATCCACCGCGGGCGCGCCTATCTCGACGCCGGCGCCACCGCCGTCTTCGTCCCCGGAATCCTCGACGAGGCGGTGACCCGTCAGCTCGTCGAGGGCATCGGAGAGCGCAAGGTCAGCGTGATCGGCCTCCCCGGCGCGCTCACCGCGGCCCAGTACGAGTCGTTGGGCGTCGCCCGCATCTCCTACGGTCCGCTGCCGCAGCGCGTGGCGCTGACGGCCGTACAGGAGCTCGCGGCGAGCCTGTACGCGGGCGGCGTCATCCCCTCTGGTCTCCCTGCGCTCAACTGAGCCCGTGAAGGCGGGCGACCACGGGTCACTAGACTGGGCCCGTGGTCACTCGTCTCTCCAATTTCTTCCTCCGCACACTCCGTGAAGACCCGGCTGGCGCCGAGATCGCCAGCCACAAGCTGCTGATCCGCGCCGGATACATCCGACCGCAGGCGGCCGGCATCTTCGCGTGGCTGCCGCTCGGTCTGCGCGTGAAGGCCAGGATCGAGACCGTCGTCCGAGAGGAGATGGCCGCAGCGGGCGCTCAGGAGGTGCACTTCCCGGCGCTCATGCCGCGTGAGGCGTACGAGGCCACCGGCCGCTGGGAGGAGTACGGCGATCTGCTGTTCCGCCTCCAGGACCGCAAGGGTGGCGACTACCTGCTCGCCCCGACGCACGAGGAGGCCTTCACCCTGCTCGTGAAGGACCTCTACTCGTCCTACAAGGACCTGCCCCTCACGATCTACCAGATCCAGGACAAGTACCGTGATGAGGCGCGTCCGCGCGCCGGCCTGCTCCGCGGACGCGAGTTCACGATGAAGGACGCCTACTCCTTCGACTCGTCCGACGCCGGTCTCGACGTGAGTTACCAGGCCCAGCGCGACGCCTACGAGCGGATCTTCCAGCGCCTCGGCCTGGAGTACGTGATCGTGCAGGCGGATGCCGGTGCCATGGGCGGTTCCCGCAGCGAGGAGTTCCTGCACCCGACTCCCGTCGGCGAGGACACCTTCGTGCGCAGCGCCGGCGGCTACGCGGCGAACGTCGAGGCCTTCACGACGGCGGTTCCCGCCGCCGTGCCGTTCGACGCCGATGCGTCCCCCGTGATCTTCGATTCTCCGAACACCCCGACGATCGAGACGCTCGTCGCGCACGCCAATGCGAACCTCGACGGCGAGTACTCCGCCGCCGACACGCTGAAGAACGTCGTGCTCGCCCTCACCCACCTCGACGGCACCCGCGAGCTCGTGATCGTCGGCATCCCCGGCGACCGTGAGGTCGACGAGAAGCGCGCGGAGGTCGCCTTCGCACCCGCCGAGGTCGAGACCGCCACTGCGGACGACTTCGAGAACAACCCGCTGCTGGTCAAGGGCTACATCGGCCCCTGGTCGGAGACCGGCGCGATCCTCGGTGAGGAGTCTGCCACCGGCATCCGCTACCTGGTCGACCCGCGCGTCAGCGAGGGCACCAGCTGGATCACGGGCGCGAACATCGATCAGAAGCACGCGCACTCGGTCGTCGCGGGACGCGACTTCACCGCGGACGGCGTCGTGGAGATCGCGAACGTGCGCGAGGGCGACCCCGCTCCCGATGGCTCCGGCCCCGTGGAGCTCGCGCGTGGCATGGAGATCGGTCACGTCTTCCAGCTCGGTCGCAAGTACGCGGAGGCGCTGGGGCTCAAGGTCCTCGACGAGAACGGCAAGCTCGTGACCGTCACCATGGGCTCCTACGGCATCGGCGTGACCCGCATCCTCGCGATCATCGCCGAGCTGAACAACGACGACAAGGGCCTCATCTGGCCGGCATCCGTCGCGCCCTTCGACGTGCAGGTCGTGGCGGCGGGCCGCGATCAGGTCGCCTTCGACGTGGCCGCCGACATCTCGGCGCAGCTGGAGTCCGCAGGACTCGACGTGCTCTACGACGACCGGCCCAAGGTCTCTCCCGGCGTGAAGTTCGGAGACGCCGAGCTGGTCGGCGTGCCGAAGATCGTCATCGTCGGTCGGGGTGCCGCAGACGGCCAGGTCGAGCTGTGGGACCGTGCCACCGGCGACCGCGACACGGTCTCCGTCGACGACGCTCTCGAGCGGCTGTCGCGCCGCTGATCACGACGAGAGCCGCGTCCGTCCTTGAGGGCGGCGCGGCTCTCTTCGCGTCTAGAGCGTGAGCTCGCAGCCGAGCGCGGTCTGCGCGTACGACACGATGTTCGCCCGGTAGGTGGCGGCGCCGTGCTCCAGCCCGATCAGCGGGTAGAGGTCGTAGGCGTCCTCGAGAGCGACGATGTTGCGTGCGATCACGGTGAGATCGGCCGTGGGGCGGAACACCCCGATCGCGGCGCCGACCTCGATCGTCGAGCGGTACAGCGACACCTGTCGTTCGACGATGGAACGGTGCAGCGGGCGATACTCCGGCTGCTCGCGGAGCAGGGGGATGCTCTCGTACGCCATGCGCAGGTGATCGCTGATCTCATCGGGCACGCCCGCGGTGATCAGCGCGACGAGCCGCTTCGCCGGATCGGGTTGCCCCTCGGCGATCATCCGCCTCTGCTCGTACATCTCCTCGAGGACGCCTTCGACGGTGGCGTACATCAGCTCGTCGAAGCTGGGGAAGTAGTAGAGCACGCTCCCCGTGCTCACCGCGGCCTCCGCGGCGACGGCCCGCACGTTCGTGCCGCCGATGCCGCTCCGGCGGGCGACCCTCCTGGTGGCGGAGATCAGCTCCGCGCGACGGACGGCGCGTCCTCGCTGCTCGGCCACGTCCTTCTCCTTCTCGCCCGACGTCACTCGTCGTCGGGAACGAGCGTGGTCAGTTCAGCATAGTGCTGGGGGCGGCGGCTCCTGAGGATGAAGCCGGTCACGATCCCCGCCAGGAACAGCACCGGCGTCGGGGCCAGCAGGGCGAGGTTGATCGGCCCAGTGAGGCCGGTCACGAGGTCGAAGTTGATCGCGATGAGCACCCAGCCGACGATGAGCCCGAGGGCGCCGAGGGCAGGGGCAACGATCACGCGCCACGCGCTGTGGTCCCTCCTGTCCTTGAGGAAGAAGCCCACCACGGCGATCGCGGCCACCGCCTGTGCGAAGACGAGACCCGCGACGCCGATCGAGTACACCGGCAGCGCGAAACCCAGGAAGGGATCGGCCCCTGTGACGAGAGTGACGAGCACGGCGACGAGGGAGACGATCGACATGACGAGACTCGCGTGGTGGGGGGCCTGAGTGGTGGGCTGCGTCTGAGCGAGCCATGACGGCAGCAGCCGCTCGCGGCCGAGCGAGAACAGGTAGCGGGAGCTGGCGTTATGGAAGGCGAGGAGGCAGGCGAAGAAGCTCGTCACGATGAGGATCCGCATCGTGATTCCGGCCCAGGCGCCGAGGTACTGGTCGCCGGCGTGGAACACCATGTCCTGGAAGTCGTCCTGCAGCGCGAGCTTGAGCACGCCGTCCACGCCGAAGGCGACGGTGAGGATCCAGAACGTGAAGGCGTAGAACACCGCGAGGAAGGCGATGGAGATGTAGGTGGCGGCGGGAACGGTCCGAGCCGGATCCTTCGCCTCCTCGGTGTAGATCGCCGTGCTCTCGAACCCGAGGTAGGCGCCGAAGCCGAAGACGAACAGGGCACCGCTGCCCGCGGCGAAGAAGACGTTCTCGGGAGCGAATGAGGCGAACGAGATCGGCTCGGGCCCTCCCTGCGCGAGGACGGCGATCGCGAGGATCAGCAGGATCGCGACCTCCGCGGTGAGCAGCACGGCGAGGACCTTCGCGCCGACGTCGATCTTGCGATAGCCGAGCACGCCGACGATCAGCAGAGCCACGATCGCGTAGACGGTCCACGGCAGCTCGATGCCGAAGAGCGCAGCGAACGTCATCTCGCCGAAGAAGCCGACGAATCCGTAGAAGCAGATGCACAGCGCCGCGTACGAGAAGATCGTCACGAACACGATGCCGATCCCGATCGGCTTACCGAGACCGCGCGCGCCGTAGACGTAGAACGCACCGGTGTTGCGCACGTAGCGCGACATCGCCGTGAATCCGAAAGCGAAGAGGATGAGGACGACGCCGCTCGCGAGCATCGCCCCTGGCCCTCCGATGCCGGCGAGGCGGAAGTCGGTCGCCGCTGCGCTCGCGACGACGGTCAGGGGAGCGGCGGCGGAGACGACGAAGAACACGATCGCCCACACGCCGAGACGCCTCTGTGCGAGTGTGGTGGTGGTCGTCGTGGGCACGGACGGAGGATTCGGGTGAGACATCTGCGGCTCCGGAATCTGACGGGTCGGGTGTGAGGATCGTATGCGATCTTCTGAACAGTGATTCAAAAGGGTTAACCTGTGTGTGTCAAGCAAAACAGGGAAATCGGTGACTAGAATCTGAACAATCGTTCATAGTTGATCGGAGCAGTGATGGAGTCATCCGCGGAGACGGCGCGCACGGAGCGCCCCGTCAGGGCACGCGACCTCGGCATCGGATTCGCCGGGAGGAGCGGCCCGCTCAACGCGATCACCGACGTACCGGGGCTCGCCGTCGGTCAGCGGACGCTGATCGAGGGGGAGGGTGCAGGCGCGGTGCGGACCGGCGTGACGGCGATCCTGCCGCGAGGGCGTTCCGGAGTCGGCGTGCCCTGCGCCGCCGCCGTCCACTCCTTCAACGGCAACGGAGAGCTCACCGGACGCGCGTGGATCGACGAGTCCGGCGCGCTGTCCATGCCGATCGGGATCACGAGCTCGCACTCCGTGGGTGCGGTGCACAGCGGCATCGACCAGTGGGTGGCCGAGGTGGCGCCGCACGTCGCCGCGCAGTGGATGCTGCCGGTCGTGGGGGAGACGTGGGACGGCTACCTCAACGACATCAACGGCGGCCATGTCACGGCGTCGACCGCGCGGGAGGCGCTGGATTCCGCGTCCGAGGGGCCAGTGGCCGAGGGCAGCGTCGGCGGCGGAACCGGGATGAACTGCTACGGATTCAAGGGCGGGACGGGCACCTCATCCAGGGTCGTCCGGCACGGCGATGACGAGTACACCGTCGGCGTGCTGATCCAGGCCAACTTCGGCTCGCGCGACGAGCTGCGCCTGGACGGCATCCCGCTGGGGTCGCGCTCTGCCGCGCCGAACCCGATGGAGCGCGACGACTGGTTCCATCGGGACCGGGAACGACTGCGCGCCCCCGGTGGGGCAGGATCGGCGATCGTCGTGATCGCCACGGATGCGCCCCTGCTGCCCGGTCAGTGCGGCGCGCTGGCACGGCGAGGAGCGATCGGTCTCGGACGCAGCGGCACGGCCGGAGGGCACTTCTCCGGCGACATCATGCTCGCGCTGTCCACGGCGAACGAGGGCGCTCTCACCTCCTCGTTCCCCTCGGACGACCGCGCAGAGTACGAGACCCTGCGCTTCATCCCGTGGGGGCGCATCGACCCGTTCCTCACCGCGGTCGCCGAAGCCGTCGACGAGGCGGTGTGGAACACTCTGGTCGCGGCGGAGGACATGGTCGGCCGTGACGGACACGTCAGCCACGCGCTCCCGCACGAGGAGGTCAGGGCGGCGGTCGCCGAGGTGAACGCTCGCTGACCGGCGGCGTTGCGTCGGCTGTGCGGCGGTTCGCGTGACACGCTGGACGCATGACTGAGGAACCACTCCCCGAAGCGCTCAGCGCCGAGATCAACAGAGTGCTCGACGACGCCGGAGTGCGGTCCGACCGGCGACTGGTGATGCGGATGCTGCGCACGGCCATCCTCCTCGGAGAGGACGGCGCCGACCGCCTCGACCTCAAGATCGCCTCGGCTGCGCTCGCCGAGATGCGGGATGCGTTCCGCCTGTTCGCCCCCTACGGCGGAGTGCCGAAGGTCACGGTGTTCGGATCGGCCCGCACGAGGCAGGACGATCCGCTCTATCGCCAGGCGCGGGACGTGGCGTCGGCGCTCGCCGCCGACGGCTGGATGGTCGTCACCGGGGCGGGCCCCGGCATCATGCAGGCGGCGGCCGAAGGAGCGGGTCCTGCCCTCTCGCTGGGCGTCTCGATCCGTCTGCCCTTCGAGGAGAAGGCGAACGCGATCATCGAGGCCTCGGACCACGTGGTCGCGATGAAGTACTTCTTCACCCGCAAGCTCATGCTCATGAAGGAATCGCGCGGCTTCATCTGCCTGCCCGGCGGCTTCGGAACGCTGGACGAGATGTTCGAGCTGCTGACCCTTCAGCAGACGGGCAAGGCGGAGCCGATGCCGATCGTGCTGCTCGATGAGAAGGGCGGCACCTTCTGGACCGGACTCAAGCGGTTCATCGACGAGGATCTCGCTCCGACCGGAGTCATCTCCGAGGGCGACTTCGATCGTGTCGTCATCACCGACTCGATCGAGGCCGCGACGGCGGAGATCACCGGGTTCTGGCGCAACTACGACTCCCTGCGCTGGGTCGGCGGCACGCTCGTGCTCCGGCTGAGGAACGCGCCCACCGACGCCGAGATCGAGGATCTCAACGAGCGGTTCGCCGGGATGCTGATCTCAGGTCGCATCGAGCGCACCGCGCCTCGCCAGCCCGAGGTCGCCGACGACGACCTTCTCGATCTGCCGCGATTGTCCCTGCACCTCGATCAGTACCGCGTGGGGGAGCTGTTCCGCCTGATCCGCGCGATCAACGATCTGCCGTCTGCTCCCGCTCCCTGATCGCGGCGGCGAACGCCGCGAGGTCCACGGGGCGGCCGAGGATCCTCTCCGCGGCCCTGTGGCCCGAGTAGAACGCGGCGCCCACGGTCGCGGGCTCGTCTCCCCACGTCGCCTCGCCGGCGAAGTGGAGGACGTCGTCGACCGGGCCGGCGAGAGCATCGTGGTCGTGGTGCGACGAACCGACGGCCAGGTGCGAGTAGGAACCGTCCGAGAAGCGATCCTGCCCCCAGCGGGTGATCCAGTGCGCCGTCGGTGCGGGGACCCTCGTGCCGTACAGCGCACGGAGGGCGGCGACGGAGTCGGCCACGACATCCTCGTCTGACAGCTCCTGCATGCGCCGGCCGAACGGTCCGGCGGCGAACGTGAGGAGTGTCGGCAGACCGCTCACCGCGGAGACGTCGTACCAGGAGTGCCAGTGCTCGCCCGCTTCGCCGAGCGCTCGGATGACATAGCTGTCCTCGTTCCAGAACCGTTCGGGGAACTGGACGAACACCTTGTTGAACACACCCATGCCCAAGCGCTCGATCGGGCCGGACACCTCGTCGGGGAGCGGTGGGGTGAAGGCGATCCTCCCGGTCTTGAGCACGCCGAGAGGCACCGTGACGATGACACGATCGGCCGTGAAATCCTCGCCATCCGCGGTGACGACGACGCCGCTCGCGGAGCGGGACACCCCGGTGACGATGCGGTTCAGCCGCACGTCGAGTCCGGCGCCGATCCGGCGCGGGAGCTCGTCGTAGCCGCGCGGGAAGATGACCTCGTCGCCGTCGATCGCATCCTCGTCGAGTCCGTGCGCGTCGAGATCGCCGATCCAGGCGCCGCACTGCTCCTCGACGCGATGGCGGAAGAACTCGCGGATCTCGTCGATGCGCTCCGCGTCGAGTCCTGAGCGGTCCAGCGCGCGCTCGGTCACGTCGAGGTAGGTGTCGCCGGGAGCGGAGGAAGCGATCTCCTCGACGAGCAGGCGATCGGCCTCGTCGACGTCGGCGATCCACTGCGCCGTGGCGGCGGCATCCATCGCCGCGCCGTCCCCGTCGAAGTTCTCGATCGGGCGACCGCCCGCCTGGAAGCTGCCGACCGTGTACTCGAGGGTCGGGATGCCGAGGGCCTGTGCGAGATCCCACAGCGGCGACCCGTCGATCCCGTGTATCCACGAGGCGCCGAGGTCGACGGGGAAGCCGGCCGCGCGGTCGGTGTTCATCCGTCCGCCGATCCGATCGCGTCCCTCGAGCACGACGACCCGCTGGCCGGCATCCGTCAGCATCCGTGCACTCGTCATCCCCGACATGCCTGCACCCACAACGATGGTGTCGAACCTGGTCACGCGTTCCTCCTGCGTTCCGTCGCCGCAGCGGTGCGGCTCGCCGCATTCCGGCGTCGCGCCCAGGCTATCGCTGCACGCCCCCCGCGTCGCCCTGACCGGCTGAGAGGGCGGGATGCCGCCCGCTTCCGGTATCCTGGACCGATGCCCGCGGTCGATTGCGCGAGGCGAGAGCTGAATAGAGAGGCCGTCATGGACATCGAACTGAGTCTGCTGCGTGGGATCGAGAAGGAGAAGGCGATTCCCTTCGACGAACTCGTGTCGATCATCGAACAGGCCATCCTGACGGCGTACAACAAGCACGTCGCCGGAGACGGCCCCGCGCCTGAGGGCGTCCGCGTCTCCCTCGACCGCAAGACCGGTCACGTCGACGTGCTCCAGGTCGTCACCGACGAAGAGGGCGCCGTCATCGGCGAGGAGGACGCGACTCCCGACGACTTCGGCCGCATCGCCGCCTTCGCCGCGAAGCAGGTCATCAGCCAGCGTCTGCGCGACATCGCAGACGACGCGGTGCTCGGCGAGTTCCGCGGCAAGGAGGGCGACATCGTCGCCGGCGTCATCCAGCAGGGGCCGAACCCGCGGATGATCCACGTCGACCTCGGCTCCGTCGAGGCCATCCTCCCGCCAGAGGAGCAGGTCCCTGGCGAGGAGTACACCCACGGCTCGCGCCTCCGCGTCTATGTGACCAGCGTGGCCAAGGGACTCAAGGGCCCGCAGATCACGGTCTCCCGCACGCATCCCGGTCTCGTGCGCAAGCTGTTCGCGCTCGAGGTGCCGGAGATCGCCGGCGGACTCGTGGAGATCGTCTCGCTCGCCCGTGAGGCCGGGCACCGCACCAAGATCGCGGTGAAGGCCAACGACCCGGCCATCAACGCCAAGGGCGCCTGCATCGGCGAACTCGGCCGTCGCGTCCGCGCGGTGACCGAGGAGCTCGCGGGGGAGAAGATCGACATCATCGACTACAACCCCGAGCTCGCGGCCTTCGTGGCGAACGCGCTGTCGCCGGCCAAGGTGACGAGCTCGTTCATCCTCGATGCCGGCACCAAGGCCGTCCGCGCGCTGGTCCCCGACTACCAGCTGTCGCTCGCGATCGGCAAGGAGGGGCAGAACGCCCGTCTGGCCGCGAAGCTGACCGGCGCCAAGATCGACATCCAGCCCGACAGCGTCCTGGACTGATCCGCTTCCCGGACTCGCCCCCTCGGGCGGTGAGTCCGGGTGAAACGCAGGTGTAAGATGGAACCCGTACGAACGTGCGTCGGCTGTCGCGCGCGTGCTCCCCGCTCCACTCTGCTCAGGGTGGTGTCCCAGAACGACATCCTCATCATCGATGAGAGTGCTGTGCTGCCGGGGCGTGGCGCGTGGGTGCATCCGACGCGGGAATGCATGGACGCCGCACTGCGGCGCCGCGCTTTCGGACGAGCACTGCGTGTGTCCACGATTCTGGACACGCAGACCATCGAAGATTATTCGCCAAGAAACAAAGGCTGAACAGCTATGGAAACAAAGTGAACGGCTCGAAATGAGACCCGTCCGCGACTAGTGGTCTGCCCTGTCTGGGTGGACCGAACCCGACAGGAGAATTGTGGCTGGTAAACCACGCGTACATGAGATCGCCGCCGAACTCGGCGTCGACAGCAAGATCGCACTTGCAAAGCTCAAGGAACTCGGAGAGTTCGTCAAGAGCCCCTCTTCGACCATCGAACCGCCGGTGGCGCGCAAGCTGCGCGCCGCGATCGAGTCCGATGCCTCGCTGAAGTCCTCGGCAGACGCCGCCCCGGCGTCGAAGCCCGCCGCAGCCAAGCCGGCAGCGGCCAAGCCCTCCGGCCCCACCCCGGGTCCGAAGCCCGGCCCCAAGCCTGCTCCGGCCCCTGAGGTCGCTGCTCCGGCCGCTCCCGCGGTCGCCGAAGCTCCGGCAGAGGCGGCTCCCGCGGCTTCCGAGGCCGCAGCCAAGCCCGGTCCCGCAGCTCCGAAGCCCGCCGATGGCGGAGCTCCGAAGCCCGGTGCGCCGCGCCCCGGAAACAACCCGTTCTCCTCCTCGCAGGGGATGGGTCAGCGTCCCGCGGGTCCGCGTCCTGGCAACAACCCGTTCGCTTCGGCGCAGGGCATGGGCCAGCGTCCGACGCCGGGCAACATCCCGCGTCCGCAGGCTCCGCGCCCCGGCGCGCCCCGCCCGGGCGCTCCGCGCCCAGGTTCCCCCCGTCCCGGCGCTCCGCGCGGTGGACAGGGCGGTCGTCCCGGCGCTCCGTTCCAGCAGCGTCCCGGTGGCCCCGGTCGTCCCGGCGGCGCCGGTGCACCCGGCGCCGGTCCCGGCGCACGTCCCGGCGGCGGCGGTTTCGCCGGTCGCCCGGGTGGCGGCGGTGGACGCGGTCGTGGTCCTGGCGGCGGTACCGCCGGTGCCTTCGGCAAGGGCGGCGGCAAGAGCAAGCAGCGCAAGTCGCGGCGGGCGAAGCGGCAAGAGTTCGAGATGCGGAGTGCTCCGGTCGTCGGTGGCGTCAACGTCACCCGTGGCAACGGGGAGACCATCCGCATGCGTCGCGGCGCATCGATCGCGGACTTCGCCGACAAGATCGAGACGCTGACCGGTTACACGGTGCAGCCGGGAACCCTGGTCACGATCCTCTTCAACCTCGGCGAGATGGCCACGGCCACCGAGTCGCTGGATGAGGCGACCTTCGAGGTCCTCGGCGCCGAGCTCGGCTACAAGATCCAGATGGTCTCGCCCGAGGACGAGGACAAGGAGCTCCTCGAGGGCTTCGGTCTCGACCTCGAGGCCGAGCTGGAGAACGAGAGCGAGGACGACCTCGAGATCCGTCCTCCCGTCGTCACCGTCATGGGTCACGTCGACCACGGTAAGACGCGACTGCTCGACGCGATCCGTCAGACCAACGTCATCGAGGGTGAGGCCGGCGGCATCACCCAGCACATCGGCGCCTACCAGGTCTGGACCGAGCACGAGGGCATCGAGCGCGCCATCACGTTCATCGACACCCCCGGTCACGAGGCGTTCACCGCCATGCGTGCCCGTGGTGCGCAGGTCACCGACCTCGCGATCCTCGTGGTCGCGGCTGACGACGGCATCATGCCGCAGACGGTGGAGGCCCTGAACCACGCCCAGGCGGCGAACGTGCCGATCGTGGTCGCGGTGAACAAGGTCGATAAGCCCGAGGCCAACCCGGCCAAGGTCCGTCAGCAGCTCACCGAGTACGGTCTCGTCGCAGAGGAGTACGGCGGCGACGTCATGTTCGTCGACGTCTCGGCCCGTGCGGGAACCGGCATCCAGGAGCTCCTGGACGCCGTGCTGCTCACCGCCGACGCCGGTCTCGACCTCACGGCCAACCCGAACAAGGGCGCTCGAGGCGTCGCCATCGAGGCGAAGCTCGACAAGGGCCGCGGTTCGGTCGCCACCGTGCTGATCCAGTCCGGAACCCTCCGGGTCGGCGACGCGATCGTCGCGGGCACCGCCTACGGTCGCGTGCGCGCCATGGCCGACGAGAACGGCGAGCAGGTCCTCGAGGCCTACCCGTCGCGCCCGGTGCAGGTGCAGGGTCTGAACTCGGTGCCCCGTGCCGGTGACGTCTTCATCGTCACCGAGGAGGACCGCATGGCCCGCCAGATCGCTGAGAAGCGTGAAGCGGTCGAGCGCAACGCCCAGCTGGCCAAGGCCCGCAAGCGCATCTCGCTCGAGGACTTCACCCGTGCTCTCGAAGACGGCAAGGTCGAGTCGCTCAACCTCATCATCAAGGGTGACGTCTCCGGTGCCGTCGAGGCGCTGGAGGAGTCGCTCCTCAAGATCGAGGTCGATGACTCGGTGCAGCTGCGCATCATCCACCGCGGCGTCGGTGCGATCACCGAGTCGGATGTGAACCTGGCGACGATCGACAACGCGATCATCGTGGGCTTCAACGTCCGCCCCGACACGAAGGCGCGCGAGCGCGCCTCCCGTGAAGGCGTCGACATCCGGTTCTACTCGGTCATCTACAACGCGATCGACGAGATCGAGAGCTCCCTCAAGGGAATGCTCAAGCCGGAGTACGAAGAGGTCCAGTCGGGTGTCGCCGAGATCCGCGAGGTGTTCCGCTCCTCGAAGTTCGGCAACATCGCCGGTGTCATCGTGCGGTCGGGAACGATCACGCGAAACGCCAAGGCTCGCGTCATCCGCGACGGCGTCGTGCTCGCCGATGGCCTCGCCATCGAGTCGCTGCGCCGCTTCAAGGACGATGTCACCGAGGTCCGCACGGACTACGAGGCGGGTATCGGCCTGGGCAAGTACAACGACATCCAGATCGGCGACGAGATCGAGACCACAGAGATGGTCGAGAAGCCTCGCGGCTGATCGAGTTCGATATCTTCGGGCGAGGATGCTGAGCGCATCCTCGCCCGAAGGCTTCGTAGAGGGAGAGAACAATGGCTGGTGAAAGACAGGCTCGTCTTGCGGACCGCATCCGCGTGATCCTCGCCGAGAGGCTCGAGAAGGGGCTGCGCGATCCGCGCCTCGGCTTCGTCACGATCACCGACGTCCGCGTCAGCGGCGATCTTCAGCATGCATCCGTGTTCTACACCGTTCTCGGCACGGAGGAGGAGCGTCTCGCCAGCGGCGCCGCTCTCACCTCCGCCACGGGGATGCTGCGCAGCGAGGTGGGCAAGCAGCTCAGCACGCGCCTCGTGCCGACGCTCGAGTTCATCCCGGACGCCCTGCCGGAGAACGCGGACCACATCTCCGCGCTGCTTCGCCAGGCGCAGGAGCATGATGCAGAGGTCGCCAGGCTCGCGTCCTCGGCATCGCACGCCGGCGACGCGGACCCGTACGTCCACGCGGACGACGACGCCGATCGCTGATCCCCGTCCGGGGTTTTGCTACCCTCGGCTGTGCGAGGAGGTTCTCGCACATCCGGGGGGAACAGCATCAACGTTTCGAGCAGTCGCTTCGCGGCGCCGGTCATCGAAGAGGTCCTCGCGGACCTTCGAGACGCGGCGCTGACCTGCGCACCACATGTGATGGCCCGCATCGCCGCTCAGCTGAACGGCGACCGTGAGGCGATCCGTGATGTCGTGCGCATCCTCGACCCTGCCGTGCGCACGGGGATGCGCCCGCTTCCTTCTCCGCTGCCGCTGGTCGCGTCGATCACGGCGCGATACGACGGCATCGAATGGAGCGACCGCGACCGCGATCTCCTCCTCGCCCTCGCTCTGCGCCTCGACGATGCGCTGGCGCCGCTGCTCGCTTTCGACGGCCGGAGCGCCGAGGAGCTGATGCGGAGTGCGATCGGCGCGCACCTCGTCGTGCGCGCGGGGCGGATTCGACTAGTTGATCCTCTTCTCGAGGTCTGGCTGCGGGCGACCGCGGACCCGGTCGTCGAGGCCTCGGTGCACGAGAGGCTCGCCCGCATCTTCGGCGCGCCCGGCGCCGGAGTGGACGCGGACTGGCATCGCGCGCGCGCCTCGTCGTACGGGATCCCTGAGACCGCGCCGGAGCTGACCCGCATCGCACGGAGACTCTCTGAGTCGGGACACCCCGATCGTGCACTGCTCCTCGCGGCGGAGGCCGCCGCGCACGCCACTGGATCGGATCTCGACGAGGCGCGTCAGGTCGCCGGCGCCGCCGCGATCGGTGCCGGATACGCCGCGGAGGCGGCGGCCTGGCTCGGCGCGCTGTTCCCGGCTGGAACGGAGCGCTTTCGCCTGCAGGGGCTCGGAGGACTCGTGGTCGCCGAGGCGTTCCTTCAGGGCGCGGTCCCCGAGGTGGAGCCCGGTTCGCTCCGGCCGCAGTCGGGTGACGACGAGGACTGGTATTCGTGGGCGCGAGCAGCCGCCTTCGCCGCCGTCCTCAGCGCGGAGCGCGGCGATCGACGGGGGATGCGGACCTGGCTGGAGGCTCTGCGTGAAGGTTGCGCGAGAGTCGGAGCCGAGAGCACGCTGCGCGACCCCGTCGTCACTCTCGCCTGGCTGATCGCCGGGGAGGACGAGATCGACGGCGAGGTCGGAGCCGGGCCGCTCACCGGAGGGATGCTCCGTGCTCTCCGCGCTTCGGTCGACGGCGACCTCGATCAGGCGCTGAGGTTCCTGGCGGCCGGTGGGTCCGGACTCGGGACCGAGGTCGACCCGTTCGTCGCCGGTTTCGAACACAGCCCGCTCGTCGCGGCGTACCGCGCCGTCGTCGAGGTGCTGCTTCTCGTCTGGCGGGGCGATCTCGGCCACGCCAGGGAGCGACTTCGGGAGGCGGCGCTCGCCCTCCCCGTCGCGATGCCCTTCGCCGGTCTCGGGGTGGTCCTGGCACGACGACTCGACCTCGCCGTGAGCGGACGCATCGGTCCGATCTCCGAGGCGCTGACAGCGTCGCTGCCGTCCGCTGTCCGCATCGACCGGCTCGTGGATCACGCCGTCGAGACGTTCCTCAGGGGAGAGGTCGACGAGGCGTCGTCGTTCTTGAGGCTCTGGGCGGACCGCGGCTCTCCCCGAGGACAGTTCTCCGTCCCCGAGCTCGACGAACTCGTCCGCGATGACGGAGCGCCCGCGTCCCCGTTGATCGAGCCGCCGGACGCCCGGCTGTCGCGTGAGCTCATGTCGCGCATCGCGGCGACGCCTGATGCGCGGTGGCGACGGGAGCGCGACGAGATCGTCCTCGCGACGAGGGCTCTCGCGTCCCCGTTCTCCCGTGCCAGGGTCGAGTCGATGCTCGGCACCCGTGCACTGGTCAGGGACGAGCCAGCCGTGGCCCGCGAGCATCTCCAGACGGCGCTGACCCTGTTCCAGACGGCCGGCGCCGAGGCGTGGGCCCGCAACGCCGAGGAACGTCTCTCAGCGGTGGAACGGGAGGATCGTGCGGCTGACGCGGAAGACAGCCTCGTCAGTGCGTGCCGCCGCGCCTGGGAGCCGGTGCTGACGTCGAGGGAGCTGGAGGTCGCGATGCGCGCTGTGACGGGAGGATCCAACCGCGAGATCGGCGACGATCTCCGCGTCTCGGTGCGCACGGTCGAGGTGCACCTCGGTCGGGTGTTCGTGAAGCTCGGCGTGCGCAACAGGGTCGAGCTGACTGTGTTGGCTCATCGCGCCGGACGGTACTCCTAGCCGGTGGCCGGCATCGGGCTCACCGGGGGAGGGAGAGCAGCTCTCCATCGGCCTCGGCGAGACCGTCTGCGATGAGCGAGTCGATCGCTCTGTCGCGCTGCTGCGGATCGGGCCACTCTGGCAGGATCGCGGGGATCGGCACCGGACGAGGGGCCGATTCCCGCAGCATCCTCAGCACGGCGCCCCTGGCCTGACGATCCGAGCCCTCGAAGGCAGCCTGCCGGCGACGCCGGTCGCCCGTGTCTGGTCGGCCGGCCGCCACCCACGCGCACCCGTCGAGAAGCGGACAGATCTCGCAGCGGGGCGCCCTCGACGTGCACACCGTGGCGCCGAGCTCCATCGCGGCGGCGTTGAAGATCGCGGATTCGGCATCCGAAGCGGGCAGCAGTGACTCCATGAGACCGAGATCGCGACGCGACGGGGGCGCGGGCTGGGCCTGTCCCTGGATCGCGCGGGCGAGCACGCGTCGTATGTTGGTGTCGACCACGGGATGCCGGTCGCCGTAGGCGAAAACAGCGACGGCGCGTGCGGTGTAGTCGCCGATGCCGGACAGCGCGAGCAGCGCGTCCACATCGCGCGGGACCACGCCGTCGTGGCGCTCGGTGATCTCGATGGCCGCCCTGTGCAGCCACAGTGCCCGACGCGGGTATCCGAGGTTCGCCCACTGGTGCACGACCTCGGCGGGAGAGGCCGCGGCCAGAGCGACCGGCGTGGGCCAGCGGGTGAGCCACGCGTTCAGGTGCGGGATCACACGGGTCACCGGTGTCTGCTGCAGCATGAACTCGCTGACCAGCGTTCCCCACGCCCCGTATTCGTCGTGGAACTCCGGTCGCCGCCACGGGAGATCGCGTGCGGCTCCGCGATACCACTCGGGCAGACGCGGCAGTCCCGCGCTCGCGGGAGAGGTCATCGCGGGCATCTCGCCAGCCTAGGCGACCGACGCGCGCCGTGCGTCCGTCGAGAGCTGAAGCGCAGCGTCCCTGACGGCCGTCGGTAGGCTGGGAGGATGGTCTCGCCCGGCATCCTCCTCGTTGACAAGCCCGCTGGGCTGACCAGCCACGACGTCGTCGCACGCACCAGACGCGCTTTCGGAACGCGCAAGGTCGGTCACGCGGGCACGCTGGATCCGATGGCGACTGGCCTGCTCGTCGTCGGCATCGAAGGGGCGACGCGTCTGCTGACGTACATCGTCGGGGCCGACAAGACGTACGTCGCGACGATCCGTCTGGGGCAGACGACCGGCACCGACGACGCCGACGGGGAGATCATCGTCCAGGCGCCGTCCGACGCATGGGCCGACGTCACGGAGGAGCGCATCGCCGACGGCATCCGCTCGCTCACGGGGCGGATCTCGCAGGTCCCGAGCTCGGTGTCCGCCATCAAAGTCGACGGCAGGCGCGCTTACGATCGCGTGCGCGCGGGTGAGGAGGTCGTGCTCGCCGCGAGAGAGGTGACGGTGTCCCGCTTCGACGTGCTGGCACGCCGTGACGGGGAGGGCGTCATCGACCTCGACGTGATCGTGGACTGCTCCTCCGGCACCTACATCCGCTCGCTCGCGAGGGACCTGGGATCGGGGTTGGGCGTCGGCGGCCATCTGACAGCGCTCCGTCGCACGCGGGTAGGCGACTTCGACGTCGCGGATGCCGTCGGCATCGATGCCCTCGAGGGGGCGCCGACCCTCACACCAGCGCAGGCGGCGGCGCGGGTCCTGCAGCCGCTCGACGTCTCGGCGGAGGATGCGAGGGATCTGCGCCACGGCAAGAGGCTGCCGGGACAGGCGTCACGACTCGACGGAGCTCTGGCCGCCGCGATCGATCACGACGGCGTTCTCGTCGGGGTCGTGGAGAAGCGCGGTGCAGACCTCAAGAGCGCGATGAACATGCCGGAGGTCGCACAATGATCCTGTGGCTGACCATCGTCCAGATCGTCGTCGCGATCGGCGCCGGCGTGTTCTGCGTCTCGGCCGGACTCGCGGGCCGCCGCCCCAGCGATTTCACGGTCGGCGCTCTCGCCGCCGTCGAGGCGCTGCTGATCGTGCAGGTCGTGGTCTCGATCGTGGCGCCGCTGGTGGGGAACCCGCCGACGGGAGATCTCCTCGAGTTCTGGGTGTACCTGGTGTCCGCCGTCCTCCTGCCGATCGGCGCCGTGCTGTGGGCCCTGATGGAGCGCAGCAGATGGAGCACGGTGATCCTCGGCGTGGCCGCGTTCGCCATCGCGATCATGGTGTGGCGCATGCACGCGATCTGGACGATCCAGGTCGTCTGAGCGCGAATCCCGACGCATCCACCCGCAACTAGGATGGATCGAGCTATGAGCACCACCGAACCCCCTTCTCGGATGACCGGCATCGGCCGTGTCCTCGTGATCGTCTACGCCGTCATGGCGCTGGCGGCGACCGGCCGCAGCTTCGTGCAGATCCTCCGCCGGTTCGACGAGGCGCCGTTGGCGTATTCACTGTCCGCATTGGCCGCCGTCGTCTACATCCTCGCGACGCTCGCCCTGGTGCTCGCCCAGAGGCGCGGGTGGTACACGGTCGCATGGATCGCGATCGTGTTCGAGTTGACGGGTGTCCTCGTCGTCGGCGCGCTCAGTCTGCTCCTGCCCGATCTCTTCCAGCACGAGACCGTGTGGTCCCTCTTCGGGCGGGGGTATCTGTTCATCCCGCTCGTCCTCCCCGTCTTCGGCATCTGGTGGCTGCGCACGCATCGACCGGCGCCGGTCGCCCAGGAGGAGTCCACCGAGGTGACCGCATGATCGTCTTCCGGGATCCGCTCGATGTGCCGGCTGATTTCGGCCCCTCGGCCGTTGCGATCGGCAAGTTCGACGGCGTCCACGCCGGGCACCGCGCGGTCATCCGCCGTCTGAAGCAGCAGGCCGAGGCCTCGGGGGCGCGCGCGGTCGCGGTGACCTTCGACCGGAACCCGCTCGCCGTGCTGCGCCCCGATCTCTGCCCGGAGAACGTCGTCACGATCGAGCGCAAGCTCGAGCTCCTGAGCGAGCTGGAGATCGACGCGACCCTGATGCTGACCTTCGACGCGGAGCTCGCCGCTCGGAGCGCGGAGGACTTCGTCGCCGACATCCTGGTGTCGGCGCTGAAGGTCTCCACCGTGCTGGTGGGAGACGACTTCCGGTTCGGACGCGGAGGGGCGGGCACCCCGGCCCTGCTGGCCGAGCTAGGCCCCCGGTTCGGATTCACCGTGGAGGTCGTCGACGACGTCTTCCTCGAAGGATCGGACCGTCGCGTCTCCTCGACCTGGATCCGAGAGCTCCTCATGGCCGGTGACGTCGCCGCGGCCGCCGAGGTGCTCGGCCGTCACGTGGACGTGCGCGGCGAGGTCGTGCACGGGCTGAAGCGCGGACGAGAGCTCGGCTTCCCCACGGCCAACCTGTCGACGATCACCGACGCCTTCGTCCCGGCCGACGGCGTCTACGCCGGATGGCTGGTCGACCACGACACCGGCATCCGCCACCGGTCGGCGATCTCCGTCGGCACCAACCCGACCTTCGACGATGTCCTGGTGCGTCAGGTCGAGGCTCATGTCATGGGGGAGACCGGGCTCGATCTCTACGGGCACGACGTCACCGTCGAGTTCGTGGAGCGCCTTCGCGGCATGGTCGCGTTCGAGGGCATCGAGAAGCTGAAGCAGCAGATGGCGGCAGACGTGGACGACGCGCAGCGGGTGCTCGACACCCGGGGCGCATGAATTCTCCGTGTCCTGCCGCGCCGACGTCGAGACGTATGGCGTAGACTGACGATCGGTTCCCGGTGATCCTCGCACGTCCTTCGTGCATCGACGGGAATCAGTACCACTGTTCGTACGGTCCTGGTAACGATTCGCCGACACCGGTGAGATCTCGCGCCACACGCGGACATCGAGACGGCTTCGGCGCACATCGGCACCGCGGCCCTCACGCTCAGGAGGAGCATGCCGACCACGGCAACCGCCGCCACGCGGCGAAGGAAGACGTCCCGTCGCGACGATGAGGCCCCCCTCATCCCGATCCTCGCGCGCAAGGTGCGCGAGATCGAGGCGAAGTCGCAGCGAGGGAAGCTCGGACCGACGAACCGCGTCAAGTTCCAGGTCATCGCCTTCCTGGTGCGCGAAGAGCGCGCCAGGGTCAAAGCGGATGCCGAGATCGGCGATGCCGCACGCTCCGAGCTGCTCAAGCGGCTCGACGGCGTCGCGACGATCCTCGCCAAGACCGCGGCGAGGGACACGTCGCTGATCCAGCTCCTCGAAGCGGACCAGGCCACGTCGCCGGTCGCCAAGCGCATGCGCAGGGACTGGCTGCTCGAGTCCGGCGCCGAGCTCGCTCCGGAGGAGCTCATCATCGCCGACGTCGCGCCCGTGCAGGCGCCGGTCGTCCCGGCCGCGATCGCGGAGCGTCAGGTGACTCCGCCGTCCGTCGAGTCGCGCCAGCTCGCGAACCCGTTCCTCGCTCCCGACCTCACGCCCCGTGTGACCACGACCCCGCGCCGCCGTCTGGACGGCTGGGAGCTGATGGGTCCGCTCTACAAGGCGTTCGAGACCGGTGCAGGCGGATCCGCCGCGTCCATGGACCTTCCCCCCGCGCCGGAGTTCGACCACCTGTCGCCCAAGGGCCTCGAGATCATGGTCCACCAGTCGCGGTTCCTCGAAGCCGTGCGCGCCGGGCACCGCAGCTTCCTGCTGGCCGACGAGCCCGGACTCGGCAAGACCGCGCAGTCCGTCCTCGCGGCCTCCGTCGCCGGTGCGTATCCACTGCTCGCCGTGGTCCCGAACGTCGTCAAGATGAACTGGGCGCGGGAGGTCGAGCGGTGGACTCCGCAGCGTCGTGCGACCGTCATCCAGGGCGACGGCGCCGACATCGACGCGTTCGCGGACATCTTCATCGTCAACTACGAGATTCTCGACCGGCATCTCTCGTGGCTCGCGTCGATCGGGCTGCGCGGCATGGTCGTCGACGAGGCGCACTTCATCAAGAACCTCTCGTCGCAGCGTTCCCAGAACGTCCTCTCGCTCGCGTCGCGCGTGCGGGAGCGGACTCCCGGCGGCAACCCGTTGATGCTGGCCCTCACCGGAACCCCGCTGATCAACGACGTCGAGGACTTCGACGCGATCTGGCGCTTCCTGGGATGGACCACGGGCGAGAAGCCGGGACCCGAACTGATGGAGAAGCTCGACGCGACCGGCTTCACGCCCGCCGACAAGTCGTTCTACCCCGAGGCCCGCGACGCCGTCATCTCCATGGGCATCGTGCGCCGCAAGAAGAAGGACGTCGCCGCCGACCTCCCCGACAAGCTCATCGCCGACCTCCCCGTCCAGCTGGACGACGAGTTCGGCCGCAGCATCCGCCAGGCGGAGCGCGAGCTCGGCGAACGGCTCGCCGTCCGCTACCGACGGATCATCGAGGCCCGCGGAGATCGCGGTCTCGCGCCGGGAGAGATCGACGACGACATCGTCCGTCTCGTCGCGCAGAACGAGCTCGAGGAGTCCAAGGCGGCGGGAACGGGCGGGGACAACGTCTTCACGATGGTCCGCCGCATCGGCCAGGCGAAGGCTCAGCTCGCCGCGGACTACGCCGCGCAGCTGCAGCGCTCGGTGGGCAAGGTCGTGTTCTTCGCGAAGCACATCGACGTCATGGACCAGGCGGAGGCGCACTTCGCCGCCGCCGGCATCCGCGCCGTCTCGATCCGCGGCGACCAGACCACCACCGCCCGTCAACAGGCGATCGACGACTTCAACGGCGACCCCGCCGTCGGCATCGCGGTCTGCTCGCTCACCGCAGCGGGCGTCGGACTGAACCTCCAGGCGGCCTCCAACGTCGTGCTCGCCGAGCTGTCGTGGACGGCGGCGGAGCAGACGCAGGCGATCGACCGCGTGCACCGCATCGGACAGGACGAGCCGGTCACCGCGTGGCGGATCATCGCCGCGCACACGATCGACACCAAGATCGCCGAGCTCATCGACCAGAAGCAGGGGCTCGCAGCCCGCGCGCTCGACGGCGAGGCCGTCGACGACGTGGCGGGGGAGCCCGTGCAGCTGGCGGCCCTGATGCACCTGCTGCGACAGGCCCTCGGCGCCGTCTGACGAATGGGCGTTAAGAATCTCGGTTCTTAACGCCCATTCGCGTCGTAATCGGCACAACTCTCGAACTTCTGCGGTTTCGTCTCGAATCGACCGTAAGATCCTCCGTTTTCACCGCCCGGAATGGCGCTCCATCGTTCTGGGGCGCTAGTGTCGTTCGCAGGCAACGTCGCCTTCCCCTCACTTACCCGAACAACCGAAGGCGGCAGCATGAAGATCGGCATCCTGACGAGCGGTGGCGACTGCCCCGGACTCAACGCGGTCATCCGCGCGATCGTGCTCAAGGGAACCCGTGCGTACGACCTCGAGTTCGTCGGCATCCGCGACGGCTGGCGAGGTGTCGTCGACGGCGACTTCTTCCCCCTGACCCGCCACGACGTGAAGGGCCTCTCGAAGGTCGGCGGCACCATCCTCGGGACCAGCCGGACCAATCCGTACGAGGGAGTCCGCGGCGGCGCGGAGAACATCGCCAAGACGCTGTACGGGCACAAGATCGACGGCATCATCGCGATCGGCGGCGAGGGCACGCTCGCCGCGGCCGACCGTCTCGCGAAGGACGGCATCAACGTCATCGGCGTGCCGAAGACGATCGACAACGACCTCCGTGCGACCGACTACTCGTTCGGCTTCGACACGGCCGTGAACATCGCCACCGACGCGATGGACCGCCTGCGGACCACGGGAGACTCGCACCGCCGCTGCATGGTCGCCGAGGTCATGGGGCGCCACGTCGGCTGGATCGCCCTGCACGCCGGCATGGCGGCCGGCGCCCACGTCATCTGCATCCCCGAGGTCCCGATGTCGCTCGAGGAGATCTGCGAGCTCGTCACGAGCGCTCACGACCGCGGCCGTGCTCCGCTCGTCGTCGTGTCCGAGGGGTTCAAGCTCCGCGACATGGACGAGGCCTACAGCGACAAGGGCCTCGACGCCTTCAACCGTCCGCGCCTGGGCGGGATCGGGGATCAGCTCGCCCCCGAGATCGAGCGCATCACCGGAATCGAGACCCGTGCCACGATCCTCGGGCACATCCAGCGCGGCGGTGCTCCGTCCGCCTTCGACCGCGTTCTCGCGACGCGCCTCGGCATGCACGCCGCGGATGCCGTCGTCGACGCCGCGTGGGGTCAGATGGTCGCCATGCAGGGCACCGAGATCGTGCGGGTTCCCTTCGCCGACGCTCTCGGCGAGCTGAACACGGTTCCCCAGGTCCGCTACGACGCCGCGGCCACGCTCTTCGGTTGAACCTGGGCTGGGTTCGGCCTGTCCGGTTCCGGCAGGCTGCCTGAGGTCCGGAAGATCGCCCGAGTTCCGGAAGATCGCCCGAGTTCCGGAAGAATGCGCTGCCGGCATCCGTATCTCGGGAGGGATGCCGGATCTGAGCGTCGTGTGGTCGGATGGGCCTGAGGTCTGGCGTCCGGGTCGTGGCTGGAGTAGCCCGTGGTGCCCGTGCTGAGTTGCGGCGGGCCTCCTGTGTTCCGGATGAATTCGTCGTCGGCATCCGGATCTCGAGAGGGATTCCGGAACTCAGCGCGTCAGCCGGTGAGGTGCAGCCCCTGGGCGATCGCCATCCGAACCACGTCGCGCACATACTCCGGTCGGAAGAACACCTGCTGATAGTCGAAGCGGAGCACCGTGTACCCGCGCAGCCTCAGACGGGCGTCGGCCTCGAGGTCTCTACGTCGTGCCGCGGCGCCATGGTGCGCGAAACCGTCCAACTGCACGATCAGCCGGTCGCCGATCAGCGCGTCGACGGGGTGACCGTCTATCCAGACCTGCTGTCGCACGCTGACCCCGATGCCCTTCATGATCTCGACGAACTCGGTTTCGAGCCCTGAGTCCGAGAGCGCCGTCGAGCGGGAGGCGAGGCTCCGCTCGAGCCGCCCCCGCCAGGCGACGCGTTCGAGCACCTGAGGGGCGATCAGCCTCTTGTTGAGGGCGGAATTCCAGATCGCCAGCGCGGCTGAGGGCTCCAGGCACTGCGCGACATGGTGCAGAACGTTGACGAGCGGTTCGGCTGGTGCGCGCCGACGAACGGGAGCAGGACCGTTCGACCAATGGATCCGGACGCCGTCGAGCGCCATCTTCCCCGATCCTGCGGGCGCCCTGACGTGCACGCGTGGGTCAGCCGACGGGACCCACAGGCCGAGGCGCCGCGCTTCGCTGATGCAGGTGAGACGCCCTCCCGCAGTGATCGCTCTGACGAGGTCGCCGTCGCAATCGGGGAGAGCGATCCAGGATCGGCGTACACGCAGCATCACACCTCGCTCGACGGCCGAGGCGAGCGCGTGCGTGCCGAACCCTGCGGCGTAGAGCTCAGAGGTATGTGCGATCGCGTCGTGGAGACGCAGCCAGTCTTCGAGGAGCATCCGCACAGTCTGCGGGAGCGGAGGTGCATCGCAGGGCCCATAGCGCCACCTGTGGACGGATCCGTGAATCGCCTCCATTGTGGAGGAGAAGTGCGATCCGGTCGAGGTGCGGCACCTCACCCGAGATCCGGATCGATCCGGCGGGGGCTTCCGCATTTCGGTCGGATGTGCGGATCTCGGACGCCGGGATGCCGTCGGCGTACGGGCATCCGGGCATCCGGCGTCCGGCGGCCGGTATCCGGGGTGCTACTCCGCCAGGCCGAGCACGTCCAGGATCCAGGCCAGCTCGAACGCGCGCTCGCGCCAGGAGTTGTACCGGCCGCTCACGCCGCCGTGGCCGGCGACCATCTCGCACTTGAGCAGGACGTCGGACGCTCCCGCCTCGCGCAGGCGCGCCACCCACTTCGCGGGCTCGACGTACATCACCCGAGAGTCGTTCAGCGAGGTGACGGCGAGGATGCGCGGATAGTCGACGCCGTCGCGGACGTTCTCGTAGGGCGTGTAGGACTTCATGTACTCGTACACGTCGGCGCCGTGCAGCGGGTCACCCCACTCGTCCCACTCGATGACGGTGAGGGGAAGCGAGGGATCGAGGATGGTCGTGAGGGCGTCGACGAACGGAACCCCGGCGAGGATGCCCGCGAACGACTCGGGGGCGAGGTTCGCGACGGCGCCCATCAGTAGACCGCCGGCGCTCGCACCCTCAGCCACCAGTCGATCGGGTGAGGTCACGCCGCTCGCGATCAGATGCTCGGCGCAGGCCACGAAGTCGGTGAACGTGTTGCGCTTGTGCAGGAGCTTGCCGTCTTCGTACCACTGGCGCCCCATCTCGCCGCCGCCGCGGACGTGGGCGATCGCGAAGATCACGCCGCGATCGAGCTCGGAGAGGCGTGCGACCGAGAAACCGGGGTCGATGGAGTGCTCGTAGGAGCCGTAGCCGTAGAGGTGGACGGGGCGGAGCGCCGCGCCGGGGTCGCCGAAGGACCTCTTCCACACGAGCGAGATCGGCACGCGGGTGCCGTCGGATGCCGTGGCCCACGCCCGCTCCTGTCCGTAGTCGGCGGGGGAGTAGCCGCCGAGCACGGCGACCTGCTTGCGCAGCACGAGTTCGCGGGTCGCGAGGTCGAGCTCGTACACGGTGCCCGGCGTCACGAAGGACGTGTAGCCGAGCCGCAGGAACGGCGCGTGCCACTCGGGATTGCCGCTGACGCCTGCCGAGTAGAGCGGCTCGTCGAAGGCGATGTCCTCGACGACATCCGTGCCGTAGTCGAGCAGCGCCACGCGCTCGAGGCCTTCGCTGCGGTACTCGACGGTCGCGAAGTCGCGGAACGCATCCATCCCCAGCAGCCGCCTCCCCGGACGGTGCGGGAGCACGACGTGGCGCGCGCCCTGCGGCGCGGATGCGGCGACAGAGACGAGCTCGAAGTCGAGGGCATCCTGATTGTGCAGGATGTAGAGCCGGTCCTCGCCGTCGACGACGGCGTGCTCGACCGAGTACTCGACGCCCTCGCTGCGGGGCCAGACGATGGTCGGCTCCGCGGTGAGGTCACCGGACAGGTCGACGAGGTACTCCTCGCTCGTGATGCTCGACCCGACGGCGATCACAAGGTACTTCCGGCTGCGCGTGATGCCCGCCCCGAGCCAGAACTTCTCGTCGGGCTCGTGGAAGAGGCGCAGATCGTCGGCGACGTCCGTGCCGAGACGGTGCAGCCACAGGGTGTCGGGGCGCCAGGCCTCGTCTCGGGTCGTGTAGAGGACGCCCGTGCCGTCGGGGGTGAAGAACGCACCGCCGGTGTTCGGGATCTCATCGGGCAGCGTCTCGCCGGTGACGAGGTCGCGGACTCGCACCGTGTACAGCTCATCGCCCTCGAAGTCGGTCGACCAGAGCAGCTTCGTCGCGTCGTCGGTGGTGTCGAACGCGCCGAGCGAGAAGAACTCGTGCCCCTCGGCTTCGACGTTCCCGTCGAGCAGGACGCTCTCGCCCGGTACGGGCACACCGGGCTCGAGCAGTGGGGGAGTCCAGTCGTCTGCCGCTGCGGCGGTGCGGCAGTGGATGCCGTACTGCGCGCCCTCCTCGGTGCGGCTGTAGTACCACCAATCGCCCCGGCGCGTCGGCACGGAGAGATCGGTCTCCTGGACGCGACCCTTGATCTCCTGGAACAGCCGCTCGCGCAGCGGCTCGAGGTGGGCCGTCTCGGCGTCCGTGTGGGCGTTCTCCGCCTCGAGGTGCGCGATGACCTCGGCGGACTCCTTGTCGCGCATCCATTCGTAGGGATCCTCGAAGGTGTCACCGTGGTGGGTGCGGAGTGTCGAGCGGCGGGCGGCGATCGGGGCATCAGTCACCGTTCCACGCTAGCCCAGGTCGAGTTGACCGGCCCCTGTGCGGGTGGGAGGATTTACCGGGGCCGGTTAACGGAAGTCAAACCCACGATGAACTCTTCGTTCGTCACGTCGATCCCGTCGACACGAATCTTCTTCCTCAACGACCGAAAGCGAACGGTGGAAACCGCAGCCCTCATCGTCGTGCTCGTCATCGCACTTGCACTGTTCTTCGACTTCACCAACGGGTTTCACGACACGGCCAACGCGATGGCGACGCCCATCGCGACCGGAGCCCTCAAGCCCAAGACCGCGGTGCTCCTCGCCGCTGGGCTCAACCTGGTCGGCGCGTTCCTCTCGACCGAGGTGTCGCAGACCGTCTCGCACGGCATCATCCGTGAGGAGGGGCTGCAGGATCAGGCGAGCATCTTCCTGCCGATGATCTTCGCCGGTCTCATCGGCGCGATCACCTGGAACATGCTGACCTGGCTGCTCGGCCTTCCGTCGAGCTCCTCGCACGCGCTGTTCGGCGGCCTGATCGGCGCGACCCTCGTCGGCGTCGGCGTCGGCGGGATCGACTTCGGAGCCGTGCTCTCCAAGATCATCCTCCCCGCGCTGATCGCCCCCGTCACGGCGGGGCTCATCGCGTTCGCCGCCACCAAGATCGCGTACTCGATCACGCGACGCTACGACAACAAGCCCGACGGACGCGACGGCTTCCGCTGGGGGCAGATCTTCACGTCGTCCATGGTCGCGCTCGCGCACGGCACGAACGACGCGCAGAAGACCATGGGCGTCATCACCCTCGCGCTCATCACCGTCGGCTGGCAGAGCCGCGACCAGGCGGACCCCTACCTGTGGGTCATCATCGCCTGTGCCGTGACGATCGCGCTCGGAACCTATCTCGGCGGCTGGCGGATCATCCGCACCCTCGGCAAGGGGCTCACGGAGGTCAAGCCCGCGCAGGGCTTCTCGGCGGAGAGCTCGACCGCGGCGACGATCCTCGCGTCGAGCTACTTCGGCTTCGCGCTCTCGACCACGCAGGTCGCCTCCGGATCGGTGATCGGGTCCGGCCTCGGTCGCCGAGGATCGACCGTCCGCTGGCGCACAGCGGGGCGCATCGCGATCGGCTGGCTGCTGACCCTTCCGGCCGCCGGCGCGGTCGGAGCCTTCGCCGCCCTGCTGATCACCTGGCTCGGTCCGTGGGGCATCGCGATCGACACCGTCCTCGCTCTCGGCGTGATCATCGGCCTCTTCCTGCGCTCGCGCAAGGACGCAGTGACACACGCCAACGCGATGAGCGATGTGGCGGAGTCCGGTCTCGCCGTCGAGCTTCCCGACACGCCGCCGCCCACGCGGAGGCAGCAGCGCATCGAGCAGGCGAAGGCGGAGGCCAAGGCGCGTGCAGCCGCCCGCGAGAAGGCGAAGGCCGACGCGAAGAAGGCCGCCGACGACAGGAAGAAGTCGTCGAAGGCCAAGTCGGCGAAGAAGGATGCTGCGGCATCGACCGGTGAGGAGTCGAAGTGAACGTCGTCATCGACTGGAACGCCTTCATCCTGGTGTTCGCCGCCGCACTGATCGGAGCGTGTGCGGTCGTCGGGTTCTACGCGATGGGCCTCCGTCTGCTCGTGCGCGGCGGGCATGCTCCCGTGGTGAGCCCCGCCGAGTTCACCGACGCGATCACGGTGATCACGGAGAAGGACCTCAAGCGCGCGGCCAAGCAGGCGGCCAAGGCGGCCAAGAAGAGTCCGCTCACCGACGCGCAGAAGCGCCTCTCCCTGGTCGGCGCCTACGCCTGTTTCGTCGTCTGCGCCATCGCGGTGATCGGCGGCATCGCGCTGATCGTCATCGGCGGGCACTGACCCGCCAGGAGGATCAGCCCAGCAGACCGGCGACGAGGTCGTCGATCACGTCGTCGGTCGAGGTGTCCGGATCGATCGGAGTGGTCAGTCTGTCCAGCAGGAGACCGTCGATCGCGTAGTGGAAGAGGGCGATCTCGCGTCGGCCGCCGGGGAGTCCGGCCGCGCTGTTGAAGGCGACGTCGCCATCGAAGCCCGCGCGCTGCCACGCGCCGAGGACGGCGGCGACCTCGGGCCGCCGGCTGCTCTCCAGGCGCAGTTCGAACAGGGCGATCGTGACCTCGCGATCGCCGGTGAGGCGGCGGACGATGTCGCGGACGTAGTCGGCGAACAGCGCCCGGCTCGGGGCCTCCGCGGCTCGTCGGTCGAGGTCCTGGGCGGTCGGGGCGAGACGCTCGCCGATGCGCTCGACGAGTCCGGCGACGAGGGCGTCTCTGCTCCGGAAGTAGTTGGACGTGGTGCCCGTCGGCGCGCCGGCCTCGAGGTCGACGGCGCGGTGCGTGAGACCCCGTGAACCCTCGCGTGCGAGCACGGTGAGGCCTGCATCCGCCAGAGACCGGCGGCGGGTGTCGTTCTTCGCCATGCGCTCACTGTAGCGCAACCACTACAGCTGATGTACTCTTCATTCACGACAGATGTTGTGATTGGAGTAGTGATGCGAGAACTGGTCTACTACGTGGCCGTGAGCCTCGACGGCTTCATCGCCGGGCCTGAGGGGGAGTTCGACGCGCTCCTCAGCGAGGGCGATCACATGGCGGCGATCAACGAGCGCTTCGGGGACACCGTTCCCACCGACATCGCCGAGGCGCAGGGGATCTCCCGCGACGGCGGAATGTTCGACACCGTGCTGATGGGGTGGAATACCTACGCCGTGGGCCTGCCGTTCGGCGTCACGAGCCCGTACCGGCACCTGCGCCAGATCGTGTTCTCCCGTTCAAACACGGCGAGCGGGGAGAGCCTCGAGGTGACGGCGGATGATCCTGTCCGCGTGGTCAGGGATCTCAAGCGGCAGAGCGGGGGCGCCATCTGGCTCTGCGGGGGAGGCGCTCTCGCGGCGACCCTCGCCGACGAGATCGATCGCCTCGTGCTGAAGCGGAACCCGCTGCTCTTCGGCAGCGGCATCCCGCTGTTCGGCTCGCGCCCCTACAGTCCGGAGCGGTTCGACGAGATCGGGACGACGGCGTTCGGGTCGGGTGTCGTGCTGTCCGAGTACGTCCGCGCGACCGTGGAGTGACGACGGGCGGCGGGGCGTCTGTCCCGCCGCCTAGGCTGGAGCCATGTCCGAGCCCCAGGGAGCCGAGTACGCGTTCGGCAGACACCGGCCCGCATCGCACGTGCTCATCCACGTCAGCGATCCGCACTTCCTCGCGGGTGGTGCGCGGCTGGGCGGGCGCTACGACGTGGAGGCGAACTTCGGGCGCACCCTCGACGCGATCCGCGCGGTGCACCCTCATCCGGCGGCCATCGTCATCACGGGTGACCTCGCCGACCTGGGGGAGCCCGACGCCTACCGCCGGCTCCGCGACGCCGTCGAACCGGTGGCGGAGGCGCTCGACACCACCGTCGTCTGGGTCGCGGGCAATCATGACGAGCGCCCCGCGCTGCGGGCCGGTCTCCTCGATCTGAGCCCCACCGAGGAGCCGGTCACCGGCGTGTGGGACCTCGACGGACTCCGGCTGATCGCTCTCGACACCAGCGTGCCCGGCTGGCATCACGGGGACCTCGAACGCGCGCAGCTCGACTGGCTGGCCGATCTGCTCCGCGAGCCCGCCCCGCACGGAACGCTGCTGGCCATGCACCATCCGCCGCTGCCGAGTCATCTGCCGCTCTTCGACATCCTCGAGCTGAGGCATCAGGACGAGCTCGCCGAGATCGTCCGCGGCAGCGACGTGCGCGGCATCCTCGCCGGCCACCTGCACTACTCCTCGCACGGGATGTTCGCGGGCGTTCCCGTGAGCGTGGCGTCGGCGACGTGCTACACGATGAACGTGGCGCTGCCCGCGGCGGAGGTCAACGGGATGGACGCCGCTCAGGCGTTCCAGCTGGTGCACGTGCACCCCGACACGATCACGCATGCGGTGGTCCCCGTGACCGATGCCGACACCGGCACGTACTTCTCGCCGGAGTGGCTGGAGCGGATGGCGCGCCTCTCGCCCGAGCAGCGACTCGAGGCGTTCTCCCGCAAACGCGGTCGCTGAACGGGCGCGGCCGTGGCGCAGGCGTAGACTTGTGGCATCCCCCATACTTCTCACTCGCCACGACCCACAAGGATGTGACATGGCTTCTGCCGCGCCCTCCCTCACCCGTACAGAGACCGATTCCCTCGGGAGCATGGAGATCCCCGCCGACGCGTACTGGGGCATCCACACCGCCCGCGCCGACGCGAACTTCCCGATCACGAAGCGCCCGATCTCGGTGTACCCCGATCTGGTGGTCGCCCTCGCGATGGTCAAGCAGGCCAGTGCCCGCGCGAACCGCGAGATCGGCGTCCTCGACCACGAGCGCGCAGACCTGATCGATCGTGCGGCGCAGCGGGTGATCGACGGAGAGTTCCACGACCAGTTCACGGTCGGAGTCATCCAGGGCGGCGCCGGCACCTCGACAAACATGAACGCGAACGAGGTCATCACCAACATCGCGCTCGAGATGGCAGGACGGGAGAAGGGCGACTACGCCTTCCTGTCGCCGATCGACCACACGAACCGCAGCCAGTCCACGAACGACGTGTACCCGACCGCCGTCAAGATCGGACTGTCGCTGACGCTGCGCTCGCTGCTCGAGGAGCTCGACCTCCTCCGTCGCTCCTTCCTCGGCAAGTCCCGCGAGTTCCACGACGTCCTCAAGGTGGGACGCACGCAGCTCCAGGACGCCGTGCCGATGACGCTCGGTCAGGAGTTCCACGGCTTCGCCACCACGCTCGGCTACGACCACTCGCGCCTCACCGAGAACGCGTCGCTGATGTTCGAGATCAACATGGGCGCGACCGCCATCGGCACCGGCATCACCACCCACCCCGACTACGCGCCCGCCGTGCTCAAGCATCTGCGCGAGATCACCGAGCTCGACCTCGTGACCGCCGGTGACCTCGTCGAGGCCACCAGCGACACCGGTTCGTTCATGTCGTTCTCCTCGACGCTGAAGCGCAACGCGATGAAGCTCTCGAAGATCTGCAACGACCTGCGACTGCTGTCGTCGGGGCCGCAGGCGGGTCTCGGCGAGATCAACCTCCCCGCCATGCAGGCCGGGTCCAGCATCATGCCCGGCAAGGTCAATCCCGTCATCCCCGAGGTCGTCAACCAGGTGGCGTTCGCCGTCGCCGGCGCCGACATGACGGTCACGATGGCCGCGGAGGCGGGACAGCTGCAGCTCAACGCCTTCGAGCCCGTCATCGCGCACTCGATCTTCCAGTCGATCACCTGGATGCGCCAGGCCATGTGGACGCTCCGCGTGAACTGCGTCGACGGCATCACGGCCAACCGCGACCGTCTCGGTGCGATGGTGGGAGCCTCGGTGGGCGTCATCACCGCCCTCACCCCGTTCATCGGCTACGCGGCGGCCGCAGCCCTCGCGAAGACGGCGCTGCTGACGAACCGCAACGTCGCAGACCTCGTCGTGGAGGCCGGGCTGATGTCGCGCGACGAGGTCGCGAAGCAGCTCTCCCCGGCGCGTCTGTCCGGGCTCGAGGCCGTGACGGCGGCGATCCCGATCATCACCCCGGATGACCTCGTAGAGATCTGATCCCCTCTCCTAACAGCCCCGGCGCACCGCGCCGGGGCTGTTCTGCGTTTCGGGAGCGGGGTGCGCGCGGCAGGGGTTGCCGATCGGGAATCTATGCGCTTAGATAGCAGGACATGCGAGTTTAAGCGCATAGATTCTGAGCGAGCGATTCGAGGAGGAAGACGTGAAGTTCACGAGCGTACTGGGGGGAGTGGCGGCTCTGACCGCTGCAACCCTGCTGCTGAGCGGATGCGGGCGTACGGATGACGCCGCATCCGGACCCGGCGAGACGACGACGATCGACGACGGACCCGCGACGGGAACGATCTCCATCTGGGCGATGGGAGCGGAGGGCGAGGCCCTTCCTGACTTCGTGAAGGCGTTCCAGAAGGAGAATCCCGATGTGAAGATCGACGTGACGCCGATCCCGTGGGATGCCGCGCACAACAAGATCCAGACCGCCATCGCCGGTGGCAACACCCCCGACATCGCGATGATGGGGACGACCTGGATGGCCGACTTCGCCGACGCCTTCGCGACGGTTCCGGAGCAGATCTCCACCGACGGCTTCTTCGAGGGAGCACTGAGCACGACGAAGGTGGGCGACCGCGCCGCGGGGGTGCCCTGGTACGTGGACACTCGCGTGCTCTACTACCGCACCGACATCGCGGAGAAGGCGGGCTGGACCGAGGCGCCGAAGACCTGGGAAGAGCTGTCGCAGATGGCCGCCGACATGCAGAGCAAGGGCGGCTCCACGTGGGGCATGCGCCTGCCGGCGGGCAACGACTCCTTCCAGGGCGCCATGTGGATGCCGTGGTCGGCCGGGGCCGAGCTCACCGACGGCAAGAAGTGGACTCTCGACACCCCCGAGATGACGAAGGGGCTGGAGTACTACCAGAGCTTCTTCACGGACGGCATCGCCGACCCGAACGTCGACACCTCTCCCGGCGCGACCGAGGCCGAGTTCGTCGACGGCACGGCGCCGATGGTCGTCGAAGGGCCGTTCCTGCGCGGCCAGCTCGAAGCCGTCGGCGGCGAAGGCTTCGCCGACAAGTACACGACGGCGGTGCTTCCGGCTCTCGACGGCTCCGTGTCCTTCAGCGGCGGAGCGAACCTCGTCGTGTTCGACGGCAGTGACAACGCGTCATCCGCGTGGAAGCTCGTCGACTGGCTGAGCCAGCCGAAGACGCAGGCCGCGTTCTTCGAGGCGACCGGTGACCTGCCCGCATCCACCGCGGCGTGGAAGGAGTCGGCCGTCGCCGGCGATGCCGGACTCGCGACGTTCGGCACGCAGCTGGAGACCGCCAAGGCGCCGCCGGTGACGACGAGCTGGGTCAAGGTCGCTGCCAAGGGCGACCAGGCGCTGGAGGCCCTCCGTCGTGGGACGGGCGACGTCGCCGACGTCCTGAAGACGCTGCAGGGCGAAGCGGACACCATCGGGCTGGACTGAGCCGATGTCCGCATCCAGCGCCACCGCCGCGAGGGCCGTCCGCGGCCCTCGCGGCGAGGGGAAGCGAAGCCTGGGCGCGGTGCGTCGCAGGCGTCAGGCCTTCGTCGCCTGGGGCTTCGCCCTCCCGTTCGTCGTCGTGTTCGCGATCTTCATGCTGTTCCCGATCGTCGGATCGTTCGCGATGTCCTTCACCGATTTCACGGCGCGCGACATCAGGTCCCCGTTCGCGGTGAACTTCGTGGGTCTCGAGCAGTTCTTCACCCTGTTCGCCGACTCCCGATTCCTCACCTCTCTCGGGGTCACCGGCATCTTCGTGCTCGTCGGCATCCCGATCACGATGATCGTGGCTCTCGCTCTCGCTCTCGCGCTCAACAACGGGCGCGGACGGATCGTCTCGTTCTTCCGCGTGGGCTTCTACGCGCCCGTGGTGACGAGCATCGTGGCGATCTCCGTGGTGTGGCGCTACATCCTGCAGCCGGACGGGCTGCTGAACTCGGCACTCGCGCTGGTCGGAATCGACGGCCCCAACTGGCTCAACGATCCCGCCTTCGCGCTGCCGTCGCTCATCATGATGGCGGTGTGGCGCAACGTCGGCACGCTCATGGTGATCTTCCTCGCGGGGCTCCAGGCCGTGCCGGAAGACGTGAACGAGGCCGCCACGATGGACGGCGCCTCGCCCTGGCGTCGTCTCATCTCGGTGACGCTGCCGCTGCTGCGGCCGACTCTGCTCCTCGGAGCCGTCCTCATCTCCGTCGGCTACCTCCAGTTCTTCGAGGAGGCCTTCGTGATGACCAAGGGCGGCCCGCTGGACTCGACGCTCTCCGTCGCCTTCTACACGTATCAGCAGTTCGGCTTCGGGGAGTACGGCCTCGCATCGGCGGCGAGCTACGTGCTCTTCCTCGCAATCGCCCTGATCAGCCTGCTGCAGTTCCGGCTGCTCCGTTCGAAGGACTGACGCCATGACGACCTCCACGCTCGCCCCCGCTGCGGATGCTGCGGCGCACCGCCGTCCGAAGCGGCGCCGCTCGACGGGCCGCAGCGGCCGCGCACTCACCTACACCGTCCTGGCCGTCGGACTCGTGCTGTGGTTGATCCCCTTCGTCTGGATGGTGCTGGGCTCCGTCAAGACGCAGGGGGAGATCCTCCGCCGACCGCCGACCTGGTGGCCGGAGAACCCCACGGGCGAGAACTTCGCCGCCTGGTTCGGTCCGCTCGACTTCGGGCACTTCTTCGTGAACAGCCTCGTCGTCGCGGTGGTCACCGTGCTCGGCAACATGGTGTTCTGCTCGATGGTCGGCTATGCGCTCGCCAAGATGGAGTTCCCCGGCAAGAAGGCGCTGTTCGGGCTCGTCATGGTCACCCTCATGGTGCCCGGCGTCGTCACGTTCGTCCCGCTGTTCGTCATGGTCTCCGCGCTCGGTCTGGTGAACACGTTCCCCGGACTCATCCTGCCCTTCCTGACGGCGCCGATCGGGGTGTTCCTCATGCGGCAGTTCATGCTCGGCATCCCCGAGCCGCTGCTGGAGGCGGCTCGACTGGACGGCGCAGGAGAGTGGCGCATCTTCACGCGCATCGTCATGCCGCTGTGCGGGCCGCCGCTGGCGACCCTCGGCATCCTCACGTTCCTGTCCTCCTGGAACAACTTCCTCTGGCCCCTCGTCGCGGCGCAGACGCAGGAGATGTACACGCTCCCCGTCGCCCTGTCGCTCTACTCGACGGGACAGAATGCGACCGACTACGGCCTGCTGCTCGCCGGCTCGGTCCTCGTCATCACGCCGATCCTCCTCCTGTTCGTCTTCCTGCAGCGCTGGTTCATCCGCGGTGTCGCGACGACCGGGCTGAAGTAGACGGCATCCCTCGTCATCTCCCCGTCCCACGGAAAGCAGGACACGCATGAACCCCCACCTCCGCACGTCGAGCGACGGCGTCGAGTACCGCGATCTCAACGGAAACGGGACGATGGATCCGTACGAGGATCCGCGTCTGTCTCCCGCTGAGCGCACCGAGGACCTGCTCGGACGCCTGTCCGTCGAGGAGAAGGCCGGGCTGATGTTCCAGACGGTCATCGAGATCGGGCCCGACGGCGAGGTGCTCGAGACCCCGGGCGCGATCTCCAAGTCGCCGACATCGGACGTCGTGCTCCGCAAGCACCTCAGCCACTTCAACGTGCATGCCATGCGGACGGCGCGCGACGGGGCGCGCTGGAACAACAACCTGCAGCGCCTCGCCGAGCAGACGCCGCACGGCATTCCGGTCACGATCAGCACCGACCCGCGGCACGCCTTCGTGGAGAACACGGGAGTCGCCTTCTCCGCCGGTCCGTTCTCGCAGTGGCCGGAGGCGATGGGGCTCGCCGCGATCGACGACATCGACCTGATCCGGCGCTTCGCCGACACGGCGCGTCAGGAATACCTCGCCGTGGGGATCCGTGCGGCGCTGCATCCGCAGATCGACCTGCCCACCGAAGCGCGGTGGGGGCGTCAGGCGCAGACCTTCGGCTACGACGCCGACCGCGTCTCCGAGATCACCGCGGCGTACCTGCAGGGCTTCCAGGGCGAGACGCTCGGCGCGCAGAGCGTGGCGTGCACCACGAAGCACTTCCCCGGCG
Organism: Microbacterium sp. NPDC012755; assembly: GCF_042901325.1. NCBI lineage: Bacteria > Bacillati > Actinomycetota > Actinomycetes > Micrococcales > Microbacteriaceae > Microbacterium > Microbacterium sp. NPDC012755. The sequence continues at coordinate 2,772,189 of NZ_JBIBCT010000001.1, forward strand.
GCGGACCGCAGCTGGATGGGGAGGACGCGCACTTCCCCTACGGGCGCGAGCAGGTCTACCCCGGCGGACGCTTCGAGGAGCATCTGAAGCCGTTCGTGGAGGCCATCAGGCAGGGCACCGCCGGCATGATGCCGTACTACGGGATGCCCGTCGATCTGGTGCGAAACGGCGAGCGCATCGCCGAGGTCGGCTTCGGGTACAACCGTCAGATCATCACCGACCTCCTCCGCGAGGAGCTCGGCTACGACGGCGTCGTCGTCACCGACTGGGAGCTCGTCAACGACAACCACGTCGGAGATCAGGTGCTGCCGGCGCGGGCATGGGGCGTCGAGCATCTCACGCCGATCGAGCGCATGCGGATGCTCCTCGACGCGGGCGCCGACCAGTTCGGAGGGGAGGAGTGCGTGGAGCTGCTCCTCGAACTCGTCGCGTCCGGTGCGGTTCCCGAGGCGCGGCTCGACGAGTCGGTGCGGCGGATCCTGCTCGTGAAGTTCCAGCTGGGCCTGTTCGACGACCCGTTCGTCGACGAGGACGAGGCCGAACGCATCGTCGGATCGGCCGCCTTCCGCGCGGAGGGCTTCCGGGCGCAGGCGGAGTCGGTCACCGTGCTCGAGAACCGCGACGGGATGCTGCCGCTCTTCGGCGGCGCGCGCCCCCGCGTGTACGCGGAGGGAGTGCGCGAGAGTGCGCTGGACGAGTACGCGGACTCGGTGCCGCGTCCGGAGGACGCGGATCTCGCGATCGTGAGGATCGGAGCACCGTTCGAACCACGCGACGACCTCTTCCTCGAACGATGGTTCCATCAGGGGTCCCTGGAGTTCCCTCCCGGACTGGTCGTGCGCCTGCAGCGCATCGCCGCGCACTGTCCGCTCGTGGTGATCGTGAACCTCGACCGCCCCGGCATCCTCACCCCGCTCGTGCCCTTCGCGTCCGCGCTGGTCGTCGACTTCGGGACCTCGGACGAGGCGGTGCTCGCGGCTCTCTCCGGGAGGATCGCGCTCCGCGGAACCCTGCCCGTGGAGATACCCCGGTCCATGGAGGCCGTGCGCCGATCGAGGGCCGATGTTCCCGGGGATACCGCTGATCCGCTGTACCCGCTGCGCAGCGGACTCACCCTGAGCTGACGGCGGCCGGAGTCTGCGGCCGTCAGTAGAATCGCCCAGAGAGCGAGGTGTCCATGGCGTCCAGCCGCCCCACCGTCTACGACGTCGCCGAACGCGCCGGCGTCTCCATCGCGACGGTGTCCTTCGCATTCCGCAGGCCTGAGAAGGTCCGCCCGGAGACGAGGGATGCCGTGCTGGAGGCGGCGCGGGAGATCGGCTACGTCCCGAGCGGTTCCGCCCGCAACCTCGCCAGGGGCCGCACGGGTGTCCTCGGTCTCCACCTGTTCGATCTGCTCCTCGACGGGCCGCAGGACGGCGCTCTGCCGCAGCAGCCGGGCGCCCACGAGAAGCGCGTCGACATCGAGACGCTGGATCTCGACGCGGGGCTCGTGCCCTGGGATGCCGCGGAGGACGCCCGCCTCAGCGAGCCCCAGACGTTCCCGCTCTACGTCGACGAGGTGCAGCGCGGCTTCGTGCTGGAGTGCAAGCGCAACGGCCGCGCCGTGCTGCTCAGCACGGGCGGGACGGGACTGTCCGACGTCGCCGACACCGCGGGCCGGGTGGACGGGCTCGCGGTGCTGCCGGGGAAGTCGGCGATGGCCTCTCTCGCCTCCGTGGCGTCGAACCTCCCCGTCGTGGTGCTCAGCAGCGAGACCGGCGACGGCCACCACGTTCTCGTGGACAACGTCGGCGGCGAACGACTACTCATCGATCACCTCGTCGACGTGCACGGCGCGTCGACGCTGGGGTGGATCGGCGCGCGCCTCTCGCACGACTACGCGGAGCGCGGGGACGCGTTCTTCCGGATCCTCGCCGAACGCGGAGACGCCGTGACGGGGGAGCAGCTCGACGAGGTCGATCTCGACATCGCGCCGGACTTCGCCGACGTCGTCACCCGTGCCCGCGCGGGCACCCTGCCGGATGCTCTCGTCTGCGCGAGCGACCAGGTCGCCATCGCCCTCATGGACGTGCTGCGCGCCGAGGGCGTCGAGGCGCCTCGCGATGTGCTCATCGTCGGATTCGACGGCATCCTCGCGGCTCGCACGACGACGCCGACGCTCACGACGATTCGACAGCCGATGGAGCTGATGGGCAGGATCGCCGCGCACCTTCTGTTGACGGACCCCGGCGACGGCTCGATGGCGCCGAGGACCGTGCGCCTCGGCGTCGGGCTCCAGCGCGGTGAGAGCTGCGGCTGCGCCGGCTGACGGCGACCGCGGTCAGTCGATCATGCGGCAGTGCGTGGTGAGTTCGCCGATGCCGTCGATGCCGACCGTGACCGTGGAGCGGTCGCGCAGGAAGATCTGCGGGTCACGCGAGTAGCCGGCGCCGCCCGGGCTTCCGGTGGAGATCAGCGTGCCGGGCAGCAACGTGAGCGACTGCGACAGGTGCGCGATGAGCTTCGCGACCGACCGCACCATCTGCCCCGTGGTGGCGTCCTGCACGGTGTGGCCGTCGACGACGGCCCAGATGTGGAGATCCTGCGGGTCGGGGATCTCGTCAGCGGTGACCGCGAACGGACCCGTCGGGGTGAACCCGTCGAAGGACTTGCAGCGAGACCACTGCGCCTCGGCGAACTGGACGTTGCGAGCCGTGATGTCGTTGACGACCGTGTAGCCCCAGACGTGGCTCAGGGCCTCGGCCTCGGCGACGTCCTTCGCCGGCGTGCCGATGAGCACACCGAGCTCCGCCTCGTAGTCGACCGCTTCGCTGAGCGCGCGCGGCCAGGTCGTCGTCTCTCCGTGACCTGTGAGCGAGTTGGGCCACAGAGTGAAGACGGTGGGGGCGGCATCGGTCTTCAGACCGAGCTCGCTGGAGTGCGCGGCGTAGTTGAGACCGACGGCCAGTACGGCCGGCGGCGCGAGGACGGCGGATGCGAACGCCCACTCGTCGAGCGGATGACGCGGCGCTGACGCCGACGACAGCGCGGAGCGCAGGGCGTCCAGGGTCTCGTCGCCTCCCTCGATCAGCTGCTGCAGGGTGGCAGGAGGGTCGGACAGGAGATCAGAGACGAGGATGGCGTCGGTGCCCTCCACGACCGCGAGATGAGCGGCGGGGGAGTCGGCACGGCGCAGATGAGCGAACCGCATACCTCTACGGTAGCCGCCATGCCGCTGCGCTGCCTGGAGGAAGTCGCCATGACGGGAGGATCCTGATTGTGGCCAATATGCTGTGCCTATGAGTTCCGGAGGACCGTTCCAGCCATCGCCGTACACTCCGCCGCCCGCCGGGCAGCCTCAGCCGGCGCCGCAGCCCGGTCCGCCGGCGGCGCCCGCTCCGCAGTACGCACCCCCGCCGCAGCCGCCCTACGGCGCACCCGCACCGCACTATGCGCCGCCGGCGCAGTCGCCTCAGCCGCCCTACGGCGCACCCGCACCGCAGTACGGTGCTCAGCAGTACGCCCGGTCGGACTACACGCCGGCGGCCTTCGCCCAGCAGCCGGTCTACGGATCGGTGCTCGCCCAGCCCACTCCCTACGCGCCTCCCGCTCCCGTCGCGCCGTCGCCGGCTCAGGGGCTCCCGTCGCTCCCGGCGCCGCGGCGCGGCGGCCGCATCGCCCTCTACTCCCTGTTCGGCGTCCTCGGCTTCCTGCTGATGGCTCTGATCGGCTACTTCGCGATGTTCCTCGGCACCTGGGCATCCGTCATCGGGCTCGTCCTGGCGCTCATCCCGCTCACGATCGTGTTCTTCGTCGTGCGCATGATCGACAGGTGGGAGCCGGAGCCCAAACTCCTGGTGTTCTTCGCGATCGCCTGGGGCGCGATCGCCGCCATCGGGCTCACGCTGCTCGTGGACTTCGGTCTCAGTGCTTTCTTCGGCCCGCCAGCGACGCGGCCGCTGCGGTCGTGCAGGCGCCCGTCGTGGAGGAGTTCTGGAAGGGCGTCGGCGTCTTCCTCATCTTCCTCATCGCCAGGCGGAGCTTCGACGGGCCGGTCGACGGCGTGGTCTACGGCGCGCTGGTCGGCGCCGGGTTCGCGTTCACCGAGAACATCCAGTACTTCGCGATCAGCCTCATCGAGGGCGGAGGTCCCCAGCTGACGATGACCTTCGTGGTGCGCGCTCTGATGTCGCCCTTCGCCCACGCGATGTTCACCTCGCTCACCGGCCTCGCGATCGGCTTGGCGGCGCGTCGTCACGCGTCAGCGGGAGCGGCCCTCGGGTTCGGGGTTCTCGGCTGGATCGGCGCGATGCTCCTGCACGCGCTGTGGAACGGCACCGCCACCTTCTCCGACTTCTTCCTGCTGTACTTCACGCTGCAGGTGCCGCTGTTCGTCGGCTTCATCTTCGGGATCGTCGCGCTCCGTCGGGAGGAGGCGCGCCTGACGCGATCGCGTCTGGGCGAGTACGCGGCGGCCGGATGGTTCACCCCCGAGGAGGTGAACATGCTGGCGACCCCCGGTGGCCGCAAGGTCGGCATGAGCTGGGCCGCGCAGCTCCGGGGCGACAGGCGTCCGCTGATGCGCGAGTTCATCAAGGACGCGACGACGCTGGCATCGGTGCGTCAGCGTGCGATCACCGGGCGGGATCCGCTCGCCGCGCAGGACGAACAGGCGCTCCTCGTGCGAACCCGCGCCACCAGGGCAGCACTGCTGGCGTACTGAGCGGAGACGGTCATGAGCGCGTTCCTCCTCATCCACGGCGCCGGCGACGTCGGCTGGTCCTGGCACCTCGTGGGGGCCGAGCTCCGCGCGCGCGGCCACGAGGTGTTCGCGCCCGATCTGCCTGGGGGCGACGAGACCCAGGGGTTCGCGGACTACGCCGACGCCGTCGTCGCGGAGGTGGGGGAGCTGCACGATCTGGTCGTGGTGGGGCACTCGATGGGAGCCTTCACCGCTCCCATCCTCGCCGAGCGGTTGTCGGCCGACGTTCTCGTGCTCCTCGCCGGCATGATCCCTTCGCCGGGGGAGTCGCCCGACGAATGGTGGTCGCGCACCCGCTGCGGCGACGCGGTCGCCGCAGCCGCGGAGCGCGACGGAGGTCTCACGGGCAACGAGGATCCCTTCGTGAGCTTCTATCACGACGTGCCGCGCGAACTCGCCGAGGAGGCGATGAGCAAGGAGCGCGCGCATCCGTCTTCTGCCGCGATGGCGGCGCCCTGGCCGCTGGCCGAATGGCCCCGCGTGAGCACGAAGTACATCGTCTGCACCGAGGATCGCTTCTTCCCGCCGGAGTTCCTCAGGGCGCTCGCACTCGAGCGGCTCGATGTCGTCGCGGATGACATCACGGGGAGCCACTGCGTTCCGCTCAGCCACCCCGTCGAGCTCGCGGTGATGCTCGAGGGCTACGCCGCAGAGGCCCGTTCCGGACGGGAGTGAGCGGGCCGAGGCACCGGTCGCAGTGATACGTCGTAGCAAGACTCAGCGCCCGGTGCTGCGGCGATGCCTGCATGTCTACCGGGCGCTGAGTTGATCTGTAAACAGGGTGCACCCGGTGCTCTCGGGTGTCAAGAGGTTTCTTCGCGCCCCCTTCGGGGTCAGACCTCCTCGACGATCACATCGAGGGCCACACCCTCGCACGCGATCCGGGGGAGAGCGGCGAGCCGACTGCCGCGCACCGAGTCGCCCGTCGCGCACCGCGGATCGGTCGAGACCACCACGCGTCCGACACCGTTGGTGAGGGTCACCTGGTGGCCGAGTGCCATGAAGCGCGGTGTGAGCTCCTTCTCGACGGCGGCCACGAGCAGATCGAGGCCGGCGACGCCGATGCGCTCCCCGTCGATGTCGGCGGGGACGGCGATCGTGATGGTGTACTCGTCGCTGCAGAGGTAGTCCACGTACGGGCCGGCGACGTGCGGCTCTCCCGTGGTCATCGGCACGCGATACCACTCCAGGGCGCTGTAGTCGATGTCCTCCTTGTTCACCGTCTGGGAGGCGAGCACCAGCTGACGGTGGTCGGCGCCCTGCCACCACGCGAGGTGGCTGCGCGCGTCGGCGAGGAGATCGATCGCGGCGATGAAACCCGCTCCGTACACGGGAACGCCGGGCAGCTCGAGGGATGCGAGGGCGTGCGGCTCGACGAGCGCATCGATCCTCGCGCTGGTGAGCGGGCTGGTGGCGCGAACGTCCGCCACCTGTGCTGCGAACAGGGGAGCCCAGGCGCGCAGCGCGCGGATGGGCTCGGAGAAGTATCCCCGGACGATCTCGGCCGCGGCCTCGACCGCTGTGGTCTCGGTTCCTGTGGTCATCGCGTCCTCCTGTGCACGTCGATGTCGGTCATCTGTCAGCCGGCTGCAGCCTGCAGCTGGATGAGTGCGTCGATGGTCTCGGAGACCATGAGCTCGGTCCTGGCGCCCGCGGCATCCGGATCCGCGGCCTCGACCGCGTCGATGACGGCGGCGAGATGCCGGGCCTGTCGCAGTCTGTCATCGCTCTCCGACGCGACCAGGCGGAGGTACGGCGAGAGCTCTGCCTGCAGCTTCATCTGCTCCCTGGTCAGGCGCGCGGACTGGCTCAGCGCCACGATCTCGATCTGGACGTCGTCGAGGAGACGGCGCTGCTGATCGCCGTCCAGCTCGCTCAGCCGCTCGATGCGCCGCCGCACCTGCTGCGTCTCCGTGGGATCGGCTCGGCGTGCCGCGAGACGCACGCAGGCGCCGGTGATCGCCGCGTAGTGCGCGCCGAGATCGCGCAGCGCCACGCGGGAGGTCGACCGGACGGCCTCGCGGGCGAAGGAGAGCGGGTCCGCGTGCTCCGCGACGAAGCTGCCGCCGTTGCGTCCGCGCCGTGTCGTGACGAGCCCGCGCCCGCGCAGGGCGAGGAGCGCCTCGCGGACCGTGACAGGAGCGACTCCGAGGCTCTTGGCGAGATCCGCCTCGGTGGGAAGCCGTTCGCCGGCCCGCAGATGGCCGCGGGTGATCGCGTCGACGAGCCTGCGCTCGACGAGCTCGGCGCGGCCCTCGTCTCCGATCGGCTGGAAGAGCGCCCCCTGCAGGCGGTGAGGATGCTGCTGCACGCGGCTCTCCGGCGCCGTCGCAGCGGAATCGGCGGCGGCCTCTGTGGGCGCTGCAATCGGTTCCATCCTCAGATTCTCCACCCTTGTCGGTGAACGCGACAAAATCGGTACTTGAAATATTACCTCTGTGTTTATATGTTTAGGAAACCTTCCGAGTTCGACGTTGATCCGAGGAGCGCGAGATGATCGCCACAGCCCCCGTCGCCGACGCAGTCGCCGATCCCCCCAAGACCGATGGCACCGTGACTCTGCACGGCGTCACGAAGTCGTTCGGCGAGTTCACCGCCGTCCGCGACCTGGAACTCGAGGTCGCATCGGGGGAGTTCCTCTCGATGCTCGGTCCCTCCGGCTCCGGCAAGACGACGGTGCTCCGCATGATCGCCGGGTTCGAGGATGCGACGAGCGGCGTCATCCGCCTGTCCGGGGTCGACGTCACCCGCACGCCGCCGCACGCGCGGCAGGTGAACACGGTCTTCCAGGACTACGCGCTGTTCCCGCACCTCACCATCGCGGAGAACGTGGGATACGGGCTCAAGGTGAGGGGAGAGGGCAAGGCCACGCGCACCGAGCGCGTGCGTCGTGCGCTCCAGCAGGTTCGTCTCGACCATGTCGCCGGCCGACTCCCTCATCAGCTCTCCGGAGGACAGCGGCAGCGCATCGCCCTCGCCCGTGCGCTCATCCTGCGTCCGCAGGTGCTCCTGCTCGATGAGCCTCTCGGAGCGCTCGACAAGCAGCTCCGCGAGCAGATGCAGATCGAGCTCAAGCAGATCCAGCGTGAAGTGGGCATCACGTTCATCTTCGTGACGCACGACCAGGAAGAGGCGCTCACCCTCAGCGACCGCGTCGCCGTCTTCAACAACGGACGGATCGAGCAGATCGGGACAGCACGCGACGTCTACGAGTTCCCTCAGACGGAGTTCGTCGCGCGTTTCCTCGGTCTCTCCAACCTCATCGGGGGCGACCTCGCGGGAGAGCTCACGGGCGACAGCCGCACGATGAGCATCCGGCCGGAGCGCGTTCGGCTGCTCGGCGTCGACGACGCGCACGACGAGGGCGAGGTCTCGCTGACGGGGGCCGTCCGCGAGGTCGTCTACACGGGGCCGGCGACGCGATTCCTCGTCTCGACGGACGCCGGAGCCGACATCATCGCCGAACGCCCGAACGCACACCACCCCGCGGCGGGAGCCGCCTTCGGCCGCGGGGACCACGTCCGTGTCGCGTGGACACCTGACCATGCGGCGCGGCTCCCCTGAAACACCCGTACACCCACCTGCAGCACTGATCACAAAGGAGCGATCCATGCGTAAGAAGATCCTGACCGTATCGGCGATGACCGCCGTCGCCGTGCTCTCCCTGTCCGCCTGTTCCGGAACGACCGACGCCCCCGCGGAGGGGGGAGGCCAGCTCGAGATCGACGTCCCCGACATCCCGATGCAGAAGGAGCTCGGCGACTATGAGGGAGAGGTCAACATCGTCGCCTGGAGCGGTTTCGTCGAGTCCGACTGGAGCGACGCGTTCACCGAGGAGACGGGGTGCGTCGTGAACCGCCGCGTCGCCGGCACGAGCGACGAGATGGTGCAGCTCATGCGCACGGGGGACTACGACCTGGTGTCGGCCTCGGGTGACGCGAGCCTCCGCCTCATCGCCGGCGGCGATGTGCAGCCGCTCAACCTCGAGCTGATCCCGAACTTCGGCGACGACATCGTCGAGGGGATGAAGGGGCAGATCTACGACACGATCAACGGCAAGTCCTACGGCATCCCGATCGGCCGCGGCGCGAACATCCTGCAGTACGACAGCGAGGTCGTCACCGAAGAACCCACCAGCTGGGACGTGGCCTGGGAGAAGGACAGTCCGTATGCGGGCAAGATCATCGCCTACGACGCGCCGATCTACATCGCCGACGCCGCGGTCTACCTCATGGCGCACGAACCGGAGCTCGGCATCAAGAACCCGTACGCCCTGGACGAGGAGCAGCTCGCCGCCGCGGTCGACCTGCTGAAGCAGCAGAACGGCATCGTCTCGGAGTACTGGGCCGATCCTGCTGCTCAGATCACCTCGTTCGCCGGCGGCACCACGGTGCTGGGCACGTCGTGGGAGGTGCTGCGCAAGCTCACCGAGGACGACAGGTTCAAGAGCGTGCTGCCGGAGGAAGGGTCGACCGGATGGTCGGACGCGTGGATGCTCGCTGCCGAGGCGAAGAGCCCGAACTGCGCGTACGCGTGGATGGACTACGCGTCCTCGCCCGAGGTCAACGGCGCGATCGCGATGAACTTCGGCATGGCGCCGGCGAACGCGGCGTTCTGCGACACGAGCGACGAGGCGAAGGCGCACTGCGAGTACTACAACGCCACGAACGAGGAGTACTTCAAGAAGGTCTGGTTCTGGACGACGCCGATCGAGCAGTGCATCGACGGGCGGACCGATGTGACCTGCACCAACTTCCAGCAGTGGACCGACGCCTGGTTGACGGTCAAGAACTGATCCACCGGGGGGCGGAGCCCGTTCGGGCTCCGCCCCACCGCACTCGACTTCTCGAGACAGGAATGACCATGAAGCGACGCGCACGGATCGCGGGGCTGCTCGCCCTGCCGATGGCCTGGCTCATCGGCGTCTACATCTTCTCCCTCGTGATGCTGCTGGTGACCGCCTTCTGGGTGACCGATCCCTTCACCTCGAAGGTGAAGCCGGGTTTCACGCTCGGCAACTTCGAACAGCTCATCGCCAATCCGGCCTATCTCTCGACGTCGTTGCGCACTCTGGGGATCGCCCTCGCCGTCACCGCGGTGTGCATCCTCATCTCCATCCCGCTCGGGATCTTCATGGCGAAGGTGGCTTCGCCATGGCTGCGCGGAGTGCTCGCGGCGTCGATCACGCTGCCGCTGTGGGCGGGCTATCTGGTGAAGGTCCTCGCCATGAGGATCACCTTCACGGAGGACGGGTTCTTCAACTGGCTGGTCGGCCCCGTCGGCGGGCGCGGGCCTGGATTCAGCGCTTTCACCGTGATCCTCACCCTCACCTATCTCTGGCTGCCCTACATGGCCGTGCCCGTGTACACCGCGATCCGACAGCTGCCTCCGAATCTCTTCGACGCGTCGGCCGACCTCGGCGCAGGGTCGTGGCGCACGATCAGGACGGTCGTCCTGCCGCTCATCAAGCCGGCCGTCATCGCCGGCTCGGTCTTCACGTTCTCGCTGAGTCTCGGCGACTATCTCGTCGCCAAGTTCGTCGGGGGGTCGACGCAGATGATCGGAAGCGTGATCGCATCCAACATCAACCTCAACCCGCCCATCGCCGCGGCGTTCTCCCTCGTGCCCATCGCCTTCGTGGTGATCTACCTGGTCGGTGTCCAGCGCACCGGCGCACTGGAAAGGATGTGAGGCAGCCATGCTGAGACTGTCCAGGACCTCCAAGACGATCCTCGGGATCCTCGTCGCCGCGATCCTCGTGTTCATGTACGTGCCGCTGCTGCTCGTGGTGCTGAACTCCTTCAACGGGGCGCGGATCGCGAGTTGGCCGGTGAGCTCCTTCTCCCTGGAGTGGTGGGGCAAGGCCTTCGCGAGCGAACCCGTGCGCGCGGCTCTCCTGAACTCGATCCTGGTCGCGGCGGGAGCCACGGCGATCGCCCTCGTCCTCGGAACGCTCGTCGCCTTCGCGCTGCAGCGGTACTCGTTCTTCGGCCAGCGTGCGGTCAACCTGCTCGTCGTTCTGCCGATCGCGCTGCCCGGCATCGTCACCGGAGTGGCCCTGAGCAACACCTACAACCAGATCCTCGAGCCCATCGGCATCCAGGTCGGCTTCTTCGGGATGATCATCGCTCACGGCACGTTCTGCATCGTGATGGTGTTCAACAACGTGCTCGCCCGCCTGCGCCGGCTGAACCCCGGCATAGAAGAGGCGTCGAGAGACCTGGGGGCGACGCCGTGGCAGACCTTCCGTCTGGTCACCTTCCCGCAGTTCCGCAGCGCCTTCATCGCCGGCGGCATCCTCGCCTTCGCGCTGAGCTTCGACGAGGTCTACGTCACGATCTTCACCGCCCCGCCCGGGGTGGACACCCTTCCGCTGTGGATCATGAACCAGATGGCGAGGCCCAACGAGGCGAACGTCGTGAACGTGGTCGCCACCGTCGTCATCCTCGCCTCGTTCATCCCGGTGTGGGTGTCGCAGCGCCTCGGGAGGGACCTCGCCGACAGGGACTGAGACCTCGTTCGGCGGTCGCCGGAGTGTTCGCTGTGAGCAGGTGCGCTCGCGTTGACCGGGGGTCGGGGCTCGGGTTGGATGGAGTCATGACTGATCGTACGAAGCCTGAGTTCGACGCACCCGCCGGCCCCGCTCCCGCTGAGCTCGTCATCCGCGACATCATCGTGGGCGACGGTGCCGAGGCGAAGCCCGGCGACACCGTGACCGTCCACTACGCCGGCGTCGAGTTCGACTCCGGCGAGGAGTTCGACTCCTCGTGGGGTCGCGGCGAGACCATCCAGTTCCCGCTGCGCGGGCTCATCCAGGGCTGGCAGGACGGCATCCCTGGTATGAAGGTCGGCGGACGCCGTGAGCTGGTCATCCCTCCGCACCTGGCCTACGGCCCGGTCGGCGGCGGGCACTTCCTCTCCGGCAAGACCCTGATCTTCATCATCGATCTGGTCGCCGTCGGCTGATCCGCACTTCTGCGCAAGGCGTCTCGCTCCCTCGGGGGCGGGGCGCCTTCGTCATTTCGAAGAAGAATCTTCATTCACGGGAATACATGTCTGTGAATGCAAGTTGCACCACTCTGACGCCGCGCACGCGGCCGGACTTTTCGTCAGATCCTCAGAGGAGACACCATGACCAGCATCGACATCCCCGGCTACCGCTCCGGCACCTGGGTGCTCGACCCCGCGCACAGCGAGGTCACCTTCAGCGTCCGTCACATGATGATCTCGAAGGTGCGCGGCACGTTCGGCATCAAGTCCGCGACGCTCGTCGCTCCGGAGAACCCGCTCGACGCCAAGGTCACCGCCAGCGTCGACGTCTCCTCGATCGACACCAAGGATGAGGGCCGCGACGCCCACCTCCGCTCCGCCGACTTCTTCGACACCGAGAACTTCCCGACCATGGAGTTCGTGTCGACCGGCACCCGCGTGGAGGACGGCGACTTCTTCGTGGACGGTGACCTCACCATCCGTGGCGTCTCGAAGCCCGTGAGCTTCGCGTTCGACTTCGGCGGCTTCGGCTCCGACCCGTGGGGTTCGTACAAGGCAGGCGCCTCTGCGACCACCGTCATCAACCGCGAGGACTTCGGCCTCACCTGGAACGCCGCCCTCGAGACCGGTGGGGTGCTCGTCGGCAAGGACATCACGATCAACCTCGACCTCCAGGGTGCCCTGCAGCAGGACTGATCGATCCCGCACCCGCATCCCCGACGGCGGGCGTCGATACTCTCGGCGCCCGCCGTCGGCGTATCCGGAGTCCGGGGTGTGTCGGATGCCTGCAGACCGGCTCTGGGCCGCCAGCCGCCGGCGGTCAGAAATCAGCCGCCAGCCGCAAGAAGTCAGCCGCAAGAAGTCAGCCGTCGGCGGTCAGCAGTCGGCCGTCAACCTTCGGCCGGGGAAGCGAGACGCGAACCGACGGCTCGCAGCGACACCGCCGCCCATGTGCGGAAGGGCCTCCAGGCCTCGGAGATGCGCGCGAGCTCGCCATCGCTCGGCGTGTGGTCGAGGCCGTACAGGCTCTGGACGGCGGCCCGCGAGTGGTCCTCCTGAGTCGAGAGGACATCGGTCAGCCCGCACGCGCGGATGACGATGAGCGCGCCGTAGAAGGGGCCGATGCCGGGCAGCCGCTGCACATCGGAGATGGCCTCAGCGGGGTCCATGGCGGTGAGGCGCGCCACGTCGAGCAGGCCCTCCTGCGCAGCGCGGGCGATCGCGTGCAGCCGCGGGATGCGGTCGGCAGGCAGCCCCGGCACCGCATCGAGGGCGAGCAGCTGATGCGGCAGGGGAAGGGCGGCTTCCGTGCGGCCGGCGAGTTCGAAAGCGGCGCCGTGCGCGAGTGAGAGCCGCTGGCGGAGGCCGATGCCCTGGCGTCGCGAGCGTCGAGCAGAGAGCGTCGCCCACACCGCCGCCTCGTACGGACTGTAGAAGTTCGACGGACGGAAGCCGGGAGCCTCGGCGTGCACTCGCGTGAGGACCGGATCCGCCGCGCAGACCGCGGACCACGCGTCTCCGTCCTGATCGGCGGACACGACGCGCGCGACCTGAGCGGAGATCGCTCCGAGATCTCCGTCGCCGTGCACGGTGAGCGTGAGCGCGCCCTCGGTCTGGCGCACCTCGACGCCGACCTGCGTGTCGAGCGCGTCCGTGCAGAAGGCCAGGCGCATCACGCCGTCGAAGGACGATTCGTCGCGGTGTCCGAAACCCATGAGTGCGACCTCGCGGAGGTCATAAGGCCCGGTGAGCGGCAGCGTGGCCGTGCGGATGGAGGTGCTCATGCCCACACACTGCACCCGACCTCCGACATCGCTGCGGTCGGCCGTCAGAACCCAGGGCTCAGGGCTCAGGGCTCTCCGCGTCGTAGGCGCGGAAGCGCGGATTCCTCCGGGCCAGCAGCGCCACGAGGGCGATCACGATGAACCCGCCCAGCAATGGCGGGAACCACAGCGCCGTGAAGGTGGCGAGGGTGCCGGCGTACAGCGCGCCCACCCGAGGCCCGCCCGCGACGACGATGATGAACACCCCTTGAGGCGTCCTCTCATGGTGTCGGGCACGGCGGCCTGCATCATCGTGTTGCGGTAGATCGAGCTCACGTTGTCGGAGGCTCCTGAGAGGGCGAGCGCGACGCAGGCGGCCACGATGAGGGGAATGCTCGGAGATCTCCCGGTGGCCGAGCCGGTGAGGGCGCCGATGAGCAGGACCAGGCCGAACAGGGCGATCGCGGCTCCGTACGCCTCGACGGCTCTCGCGATGCCGCGTCCGTGCCACCGGTACTGCACGACGCGGCCGGAGAGCAGACTCGATCCGAAGGTGCCGACGGCGACGGCCGCGGTGAGCAGGCCGGTGGTGACGGCGCCTCCGCCGAGGATCACCGTGCCCAGCGCGGGGAAGAGCACGAGCGGCTGCCCGAAGGTCATCGCGACGATGTCGAGGATGTACTGCATCCGGATGTTCCCGGCCCTGCGGAGGAAGCGCCAGCCGTCCTTGAGAGACTCGAGGCCCGGCCGCACGGTCTCGCCCTCGGGGCGCAGCGCCGGGAGCGTCCACAGCCCGAGGAACATCGACAGCATGAGCACGACGTCGATCGAGTACGTCCAGCCGTATCCGGTCAGGGCGACGAGGATGCCGGCCAGCGCTGGCCCCGCCATGACGGTGAGCCCGAACGCGACGCCGTTCAGCGCGGATGCCGCCGCGAGCTGATCTCTCGGGATCAGGCGGGGCACGATCGCGGTGCGGGTGGCCATGCCCACCGAGTTCGCGGCGGAGTTGATCATGCTGAGCGCGTAGAGCCACCAGATCGTCTCCATGCCGGTCCAGGTGAGCGCGGCGAGGAGTGCCGTCGAGGCGAACGTCACGGTGGCGGCGATCAACGCGACGAGACGGCGGTCGAAGGCGTCGGCGAGCATGCCGCCGTACAGGCCCGCGAGGATCATCGGCACGAGCCCCGCCACCGCGATCATCGACACGGCGAAGGTGCTGTGCGTGAGGGAGAACACGTGCAGCATCACGGTGACGATGGTGAGCTGCCCGCCGATGCCGGTGAGGGTGGATCCGATCCACATCCTGGCGAACGCCGGGCTCCGCCGCAGCGGGGTCAGATCGATGAGATGGCCGCGCGTCGCGCTCACTGTTCTTCTCGGTCCTGCACCCTCCGAGCGTATCCGAGGGGCGGGGGAGCGGGCGCCGCGCATGGTCGCCCGCAGGTGCGGATGGCTGGTAGACTCTTCAGGTTGCCGTTTGATCGGCCGCGGATAAAGAGAGCTCGCACATCAGGTGCCGGGCACCGCGCAACAAGCAGAGAGGGGATCGAATCTATGGCACTGGAAGCAGACGTCAAGAAGGCGATCATCGAAGAGTACGCGACGCACCCCGGTGACACCGGATCCCCCGAGGTGCAGGTCGCAATGCTGACGCAGCGCATCAAGGACCTCACCGAGCACCTCAAGGAGCACAAGCACGACCACCACTCGCGTCGTGGCCTGTTCCTGCTCGTCGGTCAGCGCCGCCGTCTCCTGGGTTACCTCCAGGACATCGACATCAACCGTTACCGCTCGCTCATCGAGCGTCTCGGACTGCGTCGATAAGGCATTGAGCCCAGCGTTCAATCGCGCAGAACATTCTTGAGAAGGCCGCCCACGGTGTGGGCGGCCTTCGTCATGTCCAGGTTGACGACCCGGCTTCTTTCCCGTAGGAAAGTAAGAAGCTTTCCCGATGGAAACCGGGGGTCATCATGGAACAGAAGCCGATCGACGGTGCCGCACCGCTCGCGCCGCCGTCCGCCGATGTCGCGCGCCAGTACCTCGATGAGGTGGAGGAGGTGCACCGTCGTCGCGACGAACGCGTCGACCGGCGTGCGTCGTCGTGGCAGGCCATTCTCAGCGGCATCGCCGTCGCCGTCCTCATCACCGCCCTGCTGCTGGTCAATCGCGCGGACGCGACGTCGACGCAGCCGTTCATCTTCCTGGTCATCATCACGGGCCAGATCAGCGCAGGGTTCGCCGAGCGCGCGGGCGTGCAGTGGCGAGCGGTCGGCGCGAGGTCGTGGTCGGTCGTAGCGGTGGTCGCCTACGGCGCAGCGATGGTCGCGTTCTTCCTGCTGATCTTCATCGACGCGCAGAACCGCCCGCTGTGGATGACCTTCATCCCCGGCCTCGCCATTCTTCTGGGGTTCGGCGGTTACGGCGCTGCCCTGCTGTGGCGCGAGCGAGGTCAGGAACGGCGACCCGCGAGACCGCGGGAGCCGTTGCCGGGCCAGACTCGAGCCGCCACCGCGGGCCTCGGCATCCTGATCGGCATCGCCGCGCTGTCGATCGGGATCGAGAACGCGCTGCTCGGTTCGATCGTCGGCATCCTCGTGATGATGGCCGTGGTCGTGTGGCTGTTCCTCTGGACGACGGATGCCGGCCCGCAAGCGCTCGGACGGTACTGGCGGTGGCCTCAGATCGCGGCCTACCTGTCGAGCATGGGCGTGGTCACCTGGCTCGCGCTCCAGCGTGCGTACTCCGACGCCGTGACCCTGCCGTCGGCCCTGGGAGCGGCCGCAACAGCCGCAGCGCTGCTGTGCATCGCTGCGTGCCTGCCCGCGCCGGTCGCCGCGCCGGACACGACGGCCGAGGCCGAGGCCCCTTCGGAGGGGAGATGACCGACCGTGACGCCCACCCGCGGACACGTCTCGACGACAACTTCGCCTCGCCCATCAGGTTCTCCCTGATGGCTTCGCTCGGAGAAGGCGTCGAACTCGACTTCGCCACGCTCGCCGACATCCTCCAGGCGAACGACTCCGCCCTCAGCAAGGCGATCTCGCACCTGCAGGCCGCCGGTTACGTGCGAGCACGCAAGGGGAGCGCGGGAAGCCGGCCTCGCACCTGGGTGCGCTCCACTCCGGCAGGAATGAGTGCCTTCTCCGGGCATCTGCGCGCGCTGCGCGAGATCGTCGAGCTCGGCGGGCACGTCGGATTCTGACGTCTCTCGGGAGTTCGCCGCGGCGACGGGCGACCTCGGCGGGGATGCCGACGGCGGGCACGTTGCACGGTGCCGACTCCGCTCGCTCGTCTGTGGAGGCCGGCCGAGCCTTGCAAGGGGGCGGCAGGATCGACGAAACCGAACCGCCGTCGGGTCAGGCGGTCGCCGCCACCAGGTCCGCGTGGTGGATCGCCGCCACGTCGGGGTGCGCGCGCAGCCGGGACTTCAGCGCGTTCTCTCCGTAGAGCGCGTGGATGGGGTTGCTCGGGTCCTCGGTGACCCCGGTCGCCTCGGCCGCGAGGTCGGCGGGCAGCTCGATGAGCGGCAGTCGCTTGTCCAGTGCGGGGTTGAAGAAGAACGGGATCGAGATGCGCTCGTCCGGCGCCTGCGGGGAGACGACGCGGTGATTCGTGGCCTTCAGATAGCCGCCGGTCGCGTACTCGAGCAGCTCGCCGATGTTCACGACGAAGGCGCCGGGCACGGGAGGTGCGTCGACCCACGATCCGTCCCGCTCGACCTGGAGGCCGCCCTTGCCCGGCTCGACCCAGAGCAGGGTCAGCACGCCGGAGTCCTTGTGCGCGCCGACGCCCTGCTGGGGCTCGGGCTCGTGGGTGCCGGGGTAGCGGACGATCTTGATGAGAGTGGAGGGCTCGCCGAAGTGCTCGTCGAAGTACGACTCCTCGGCGCCCAGGGCCTGCGCCCAGGCGCGCAGCAGCCTGCGGGCGACATCGGAGAGGGTCTCGTGCCACTCTCCGACGACGTCGCGGAGCTCCGGCTGGGCGTCGGGCCACAGGTTCGGTCCGATCAGTCGGTTGAAGGCGGGGCCGTCGTCGACCGCCGGGCGCTCGGGGCCGATGTCGATCTGCTCGCGCCAGTCGACCTTCCCCTGCGTGCGCTCTCCGCCGATGCGGGTGTAGCCGCGGAAGTGCGGGCTGTTCACGTTCTCGATCGCGAGCTTGTCGTCCTCCGGCAGGGCGAAGAAGTCGAGGGCGGCGCGGTGGAGCCGGGCTTCGAGGTCCGACGAGACGCCGGTGCCGGTGAGGTAGAAGAAGCCGACGTCGTGGGTCGCCTTCCGCAGGTCGTCGCGGAACCGTGCGGCCGCCTCCGGGCCTGCATCGAGCTGGGAGAGGTCGAGGATCGGGAGCGAGAGTTCAGCCATGTCCCGAGAGTAGATCGGCTGTGGGGCACCGGCGTCGAGTGTTTCAGAGCATTACCGAGCGTGACGGCATTCGAGCGGATGATGCGCAGGTGCTAAAGTCTCATCGGTAAGGGATGCCTTACCTTCGTCCGTATCGAGAGAGTCTCCACCCGTGCTCGCCAGCTTTCTGATCGGCCTTCGTGAGGGCCTCGAAGCCGCGCTCGTCGTCGGCATCCTCGTCGCCTACCTCCGCAGGCTCGGCAGGAAGGATGCGCTGCCGCGGCTGTGGGCCGGCATCGGACTGGCCATCGCCCTCGCACTGGGCATCGGCGCGGTGCTCACCTTCGGCGCGTACTCGCTGACTTTCGAGGCGCAGGAGCTCATCGGCGGGCTGCTGTCGCTGCTGGCAGTCGGAATGGTCACCTGGATGATCTTCTGGATGCAGAAGGCCGGGCGCACCATGAAGGCCTCCCTGGAGGGTGGCCTGGACAGGGCGCTCACCCAGGGCGGGTTGTGGGCGCTCATCGCGATCGGCTTCGTGTCTGTTGCGCGCGAGGGCATCGAGACCACCTTGCTGCTGTGGTCGATGCTGCAGGTCTTCGGTGACGCGCCCTCCGCTCTTCTCGGAGCGCTCCTCGGCCTCGGCACCGCCGTGGTGATCGGCTGGTTCCTCGCACGGGGCGCGGTGAAGCTCGACCTCCGCCGGTTCTTCACGTGGACGAGCGGGTTCCTCGTCGTTGTGGCTGCGGGCGTCCTCGCGTATGCGATCATGGACCTCCAGGAGGCGGGTGCGCTCCCTGGGCCGTCTTCCGCCCTGGCGCCCATCGACCCGGTCACCGGTTCCGTCGCCGTCGGCTGGGCCGCCTTCCCGTTCGGATGGGCCTTCGACGTCAGTGCCGTCATCGCCCCGGGCCAGCCCTTGTCGACCATTCTCCAGGCGACCGTGGGCTTCATGCCGCGCATGACCTGGCTTCAGGTCGTGGCGTGGGCGGTCTACATCCTCGTCGTCGGATTCTTCTTCCTCCGCGGTCTTCGCGGCCGCAGGACCGCTCGGGCAGCGGTCGCGCGGGTCGAGAACGCCGCGACCCCTTCACTCACACAGCAAGGAGCAGCATGACCACCTCTCGCCGGATCCTCGGTGCCCTCGCCGCCGCAGGCGCGGCTGCGCTCGTCCTGAGCGGCTGCGTCGCCAAGGCCGACGTCGCCGCTGGCGCCTCGTTCGATGTCTCCTCGACCGACAGCGCGTGCGACGTCTCTGGTGCCACCGCGAAGAGCGGCACGCTGGTCTTCGACGTCAAGAACACCAGCGGCCAGACCAGCGAGTTCTACCTGCTGGCCGAGGACGGCCTCCGGATCGTCGGAGAGGTCGAGAACATCGCCCCCGCCGCGTCGCGCACCCTCACGGTCGTCGCGCAGCCCGGCACCTACTACACGCTTTGCAAGCCCGGCATGATCGGCGACGGCGTCGGCAAGTCCGAGTTCACGGTCACCGGTGACCGCGTCGCCGTCACCGGTGAGGACGCCGAGCAGAAGCAGAAGGCCGTCGACCTCTACGCGGCCTTCGTGAAGGATCAGGTCGGGCAGCTCGTCCCCGCGGTCGACGCCCTCGTGGCCGCGTACGAGTCGGGCGACGACGAGACCGCGCGCACGCTCTTCCCGCAGACCCGCGCGTTCTACGAGCGCATCGAGCCGGTGGCCGAGGCTCTGGGCGACCTCGACCCGAGGATCGACTACCGCGAGGTCGACGCCGTCGCCGAAGGGCTCGACTGGACGGGATTCCACCGCATCGAGAAGGACCTCTGGGTGCCCGCGCAGGACGCGCTGAACGCCGACGGAGAGACTCCCGCCTGGCAGGACTGGGCGCCGTCCACTCCCGAGGAGCGCGCCGGATACGGTGATCAGCTGATCGCCGACACCCAGGAGCTGTACGACTACGTGCACTCGAAGGACTTCACCACGGCGCTCGACGACCAGGGCATCGGCGGCATCTCGAACGGCGCGATCGCGCTGCTCGACGAGGTCGCGACCGGCAAGATCTCCGGCGAGGAGGACTGGTGGTCCGGCACCGACCTCTACGACTTCGCCGCCAACGTCGAGGGGTCCAAGATGGCCTTCTCGCTCGTGCAGGACTTCGCCGAGGCGCAGGGCGCCGAGGGTAAGAAGCTCGTGGGTGAGATCGAGGACGGCTATGCGGCCCTCGAGGCGGCGCTCGCGAAGCACGGCTCTCTCACCGACGGCTTCGTGAACTACTCGCAGCTCACGGAGGACGACAAGCGCGAGTTCACCGACCTGATCAACGCGCTGGCGGAGCCGCTGTCCCAGCTCACCGGCACGGTCCTCGACTGACTCGCAGAACAGGTACGATCCCGAGGTGAGCGAAAGCACGACGGATGCCGCTGTCCCCGCGTCGGATGACGATGCGGGGGCCGCGGCATCCGATTCTCCGGGTCTGAGCAGGCGTGGGCTGCTGGGGTTGGCCCTCGGCGGAGGCGTGGCCGGACTCGCCGTCGGCGTCGGCGGGGGACTGGCCGGAGGCGTCGCGCTCGGGCGGGCGAGGGCGGATGCCGACGCGAAGAGCGTCTACGACTTCTTCGGCGCGCACCAGGCGGGCATCACCACCCCAGTGCAGGAGCACCTTCACTTCGCCTCCTTCGACATGATGCCGCGCACAGACCGCGGCGATCTGATCTCGCTGCTGCAGGACTGGTCGTACGCGGCCTCTCGCATCACGCAGGGTCTCGAGGTGAGCGCGACCGGAGCGGTGGGCGGCGACGCCGAGCAGCCGCCGGACGACACCGGCGAGGCGCAGGGGCTTCCCGCGTCCGGGCTCACGATCACGATAGGCTTCGGGCCGACCCTCTTCGAGAGCGAGGACGGCGATCGGTACGGCATCGCGGCGCTGCGCCCTGAGGGGCTGGAGCGTCTTCCCGCCTTCCTCGGCGACGACCTCGACCCCGCGCACTCGCACGGAGACCTGTGCATCCAGGCGTGCGCCGACGACCCGCAGGTGGCCGTGCACGCCATCCGGAACCTGAGCCGGATCGCGTTCGGGCGCGCCCGCCTCCGATGGTCGCAACTGGGCTTCGGCAAGACCTCGCGCACCACATCGGCCGGCGCGACTCCGCGCAACCTCTTCGGGTTCAAGGACGGCACGGCGAACATCCTCGCCGACGATGCGAAGGCGCTGGAGGAGAACGTCTGGGTGCCTGCGTCCGCCGAGCCCGCCTGGATGGCCGGCGGCTCCTATCTCGTCGCGCGCAAGATCGCGATGCTCATCGAGACGTGGGACCGTGTGCGGCTCAGCGAGCAGGACACGATCATCGGTCGGGAGAAGGGCAGCGGCGCTCCGCTGTCGGGTGGCGACGAGTTCACCGAGCCGGCGTTCTCGGGGTCGGCGATCGACCGGAACTCGCACGTGCGGCTCGCGCACCCCGACCAGAACGACGGCATCCGCATCCTGCGCCGCGGGTTCAACTACGTCGACGGGAACAACGCGCTCGGACGCCTGGACGCCGGACTGTTCTTCCTCTCGTACCAGCGCGACCCGCAGCAGTTCATCACCCTGCAGAAGCGCCTCTCGACCGACCTGATGAACGAGTACATCCGCCACGTCGGATCGGGGATCTGGGCGATCCCCGGCGGCGCCGCAGCGGGCTCGTACGTCGGCGCCGAGCTGTTCGCCTGAGGCTCGGCCTCAGCTCTTCGTCAGATCCTGCGCGAGCATGACCAGGATGCCGCTCGGACCCCGCAGATACGTGAGCCGGTAGACGCCCTGGTAGTCCGCGACGCCGCGCAGCGGGACGCATCCGTGCGTCGCCGCCGTCTCCAGGGCCGCGTCGATGTCGTCGACGGAGAAGGCGACGCGGTGCATGCCGATCTCGTGGGGGAGTGTCGGGTGGGTCTCGATGGCATCGGGGTGGATGTACTCGAACAGCTCGAGGCGGCCGTTGCCGTCCGGCGTCTGGAGCATGGCGATCTTCGCGTGGTTGCCGTCGAGGCCGACCGCGGTGTCGGCCCACTCGCCGCTCACGGTGTCCCGTCCGATGACCGTCAGGCCGAGGTCGGTGAAGAAGGCGATGGCTTCGTCGAGGTCCCTCACAGCGATCCCGACGTTCTCCAGAGTGATGGGCATGGGGGCATGCTAACCGCTGTCCCCGACATGCTCCAGAGCGATCGTCGCTACCGTGGTCGCCGGGAGCCGGTCGGGTCGCTGCGGTGCCCCTCGCGGGTGGCGAGCTGCGGATCGGCGAACAGCCAGGCAGGGCGCGGCTCGACCAGGGGCCGGAACAGGCGCCGCACGGGCTTCGTGGCGAGCACGAGAGCGACGAGGATCGACGAGACGGTCACGAGCGGGAGCCAGAGCCATGTCGGCTCGAGATCGCGGAGGATGCCGGACTCGCGGAAGGGGTACAGCACGAACGAGTGCAGCAGGAACACGTACATCGTGTACTGGCCGAACGAGGTCCACCAGTAGGTCCCCCGCGGGATGAGGGTGAAGAAGGCGGCGCTGAGGAGCACCGCGACCACCATCAGGGCGATCCGCGCCCCGCCTGCCCACCACTGCTCTCCGCCGAGATCGGCGTACGAGTCCTCGTAGAACAGCCAGTGCCGCAGGTCGATCTTCTCCCACACGTCGAGCCAGAACCACGCCGCGAACCCGGCTCCCGCCAGGAGAGCGACGGCGATGATCCGAGACCACCACGGCCGGTGTGCCAGAAGCTGGAAGCGCGAGACGATGTCGCGCTCCCGGAGCCACCAGCCGAGAGTGAAGAAGGGCAGCAGGCCGAGCGTGCGTGAGAGCGAGAAGGTGCTGTCGATGTTCGGCAGGTAGCCGACGCCGATCGAGATGACGATCGTCCACAGCAGCGGCCAGCGCAGCAGGGCGAGGTAGGGGAGCACCAGTCGGAAGATGCCGAGGGCCAGCAGAAACCACAGCGTCCACGACGGCTTGGTGAGGTTGGGGTTCGCCTGCCCCTCGACGAGCCACTTCGTGAGGGTCCAGACGAGCTCGAAGATGACGTACGGCACCAGGATGTCGGTGATGACGCGGGCCATCTGGACCCTGGTCGGCGATCCCGACTTCGAGAAGTACCCCGAGATGATCGCGAAGGCCGGCATGTGGAACGCGTAGAGCGCCAGGTAGAAGGCGAGCGCGATGTCGGAGTCGTAGATGAGACGCTGGATGGCATGGCCGAGCACGACCAGCACGATGCAGATGTAGCGCGCGTTGTCCCAGAACGGCACGCGGCGTCGAGGCCTGGGAACGGCCCCCGTGACGGGGCCTGTCGCATCCGCTCCGGCGCTGTTCATCCTCCGAGGCTACCCCCGGGAATAAAGTTGGTGCGGTCGCGTTGACTCAGATACATTCAAATGAATAGAAACGGATGCCGAGTCGTCCGCTTCGGAGAGCACGGAGAATCATGAGCGAGCAGTCAGGCGCACAGGCGATGCAGTTCGGCATCATGTCGGTCAGCGACATCACCCGCGACCCCACCACCGGCGTCACGCCCAGCGAGCAGGAGCGGATCGCGGCCACGACGACGATCGCCAAGCACGCGGAGGAGGTCGGCCTCGACGTCTTCGCGATCGGCGAGCACCACAATCCGCCGTTCTGGTCGTCCAGCCCCACCACGTTCCTCGCCGCGCTCGCGGCGCAGACCGAGCGTCTCATCGTGTCCACGTCGACGACGCTCATCACCACGAACGACCCCGTGCGCATCGCCGAGGAGTACGCGATGCTGCAGCACGTGTCCGGCGGACGCATGGACCTCATGCTCGGCCGAGGCAACACCGGTCCCGTGTACCCCTGGTTCGGGCAGGACATCCGTCAGGGCCTTCCTCTGGCGATCGAGAACTACGCTCTGCTGCACAAGCTGTGGCGCGAGGACGTCGTCGACTGGGAGGGCAAGTTCCGCACGCCGCTGCAGGGCTTCACCTCGACGCCGCGCCCGCTGGACGGCATCGCCCCCTTCGTGTGGCACGGCTCCATCCGCACCCCGGAGATCGCCGAGCAGGCCGCGTACTACGGCGACGGCTTCTTCGCGAACAACATCTTCTGGCCCAAGGAGCACTATCAGCGCCTGATCGAGCTGTACCGCCAGCGCTACGCGCACTACGGACACGGCACACCCGAGCAGGCGATCGTCGGGCTCGGCGGCCAGGTGTTCATGGCGGCGAAGTCGCAGGACGCGGTGACCCAGTTCCGCCCGTACTTCGACAACGCCCCCGTGTACGGCCACGGCCCGAGCCTCGAGGACTTCAGCGAGATGACCCCGCTCACGGTCGGCTCGCCGCAGCAGGTGATCGACCGCTACGCCGCGATGCGCGAGCACTACGGCGACTACCAGCGGCAGCTCTTCCTCATCGACCACGCGGGGCTGCCGCTGAAGACCGTGCTCGAGCAGCTCGACATCCTCGGCTCCGAAGTCGTCCCTGTGCTCCGCAGGGAGCTCGCGAAGGACCGCCCGGATTCGGTTCCCGACGCCCCGACCCACGCCGCGCGCGTCACGGCGGTGTACGGCGACGGCCCGACCCGCCAGGCGCGCCCCGGTGCGAACCGCGGCGACAACCTCACCGGCGACTCGCCCTATCAGGACACGCCGGCACCCGCCGGCTCGGCGTTCGGCCTCGGCCGGAAGGAGGCGTGAGATGACCACCACGCGTCGCATCGCCGTCGTCTCGGCCGGGCTCTCCAACCCCTCGTCCACGCGGATGCTGGCGGATCGCCTCGCCGCCGAGACCGTGAAGGCGCTCGCCGCTCATGACATCGAGGCGAGCATCGACGTGATCGAGCTGCGCGACTACGCGCACGACATCACGAACAACATGCTCACGGGCTTCGCCCCGCCGGCGCTGGAGACCGCGATCAACACGGTCGTGTCCGCCGACGCGCTGATCGCCGTGACGCCGATCTTCTCGACGAGCTACTCGGGTCTGTTCAAGTCGTTCATCGACGTGCTCGATCCCGATTCGCTGACCGGGAAGCCGGTCCTGATCGGCGCGAACGCGGGGACGGCGCGGCACTCCCTCGCGATCGACTACGCGATCCGTCCGCTGTTCGCCTACCTCCACGCGGATGCCGTCTCCACCGGCGTGTTCGCCGCCTCCAGTGACTGGGGCGGTGCGGGTGACGACGTCGCCCCGCTCGCCAAGCGCGTGGAGAAGGGCGCACGTGAGCTCGCAGATGCGGTCGCCGCTCGGGACACAGCCGAGGCGGCCGACCCGTTCGACCCCGCGACCTACCTGGGCGAAGGGCGTTCCTTCGGCCACATGCTGGGCGGTCTCGCGGGGGAGTGAGCGGCAGGGGCAGGCGCCGTCGACAATGTCCGTGGGGCATCGTACGGTGGCGTCATGCCCCTTACCTCTGCACTCGAGTCCGTCCGCGCCGGCGTGAACGGCGCGCTCGTCCTGCCGTCCGATGACGGCTTCGACGCCCAGCGCCGTCCGTGGAACCTGGCGGTCGAGCAGCGGCCGGAAGGCGTGGCCGCGCCGGCCGATGTCGCCGATCTGCGGGCTCTGCTGCGCATGGCCGAAGACACCGGCGTGCGCCTCGCGGTGCAGCCGAGCGGGCACGGCGCGTCCGGAGACCTCGCGGGCACTGTGATCGTCCGGATGGGCGCGTTCGACGCGCTCGACGTCGATCTCGACGCCGGCATCGTCCGCGTGGGAAGCGGAGTTCGATGGGGAGCCGTCGTCGATGCCCTGGAGGGCACCGGCTGGTCGGCGCCCGCAGGCACGAGCCCCGTCGTCACGGTCGCGGGCTACACGCTCGGTGGAGGCCATTCCTGGTTCAGTCGAACGGCAGGCCTGGGATCCGACGGTCTCCGTGCGGCGTGGATCCTGCGGTCGGACGGCACGCACGGGCGCGTCGACGACGACAGCGACCCCGACCTGATGTGGGCGCTGCGCGGCGCGGGCGGCATCGTCGGGATCGTCACGGCGCTCGAGATCGACCTCGTCCGCACCCCTGACCTGTGGGGCAGCGGGCTGACCTTCGACGTCGCGGATGCCGCGGCAGTCATGCGAGCGGTGCGCGACCTCGCCGCGACCGCGCCCTCCTCGCTCAACGTCTTCATGAACTCGATGCGGATGCCCGATGCTCCGCAGCTGCCGGAGGAGATCCGCGGGCGCAGCTTCCTCACCGTGCAGGCGCTGTCCACCGATGGCGCCGCAGAGGGGCTGATCGACGGCATCCGCCGTGCGGGCACGGTACGCAGAGAGGTGTCCGGTCCGACGTCGCCCGCCGCTCTCGCTGCGGGGTCGAACGAACCGACAGATCCCACGCCTGGCCGGGGCGCCTCCGCGGCGCTCACGGACCTCGACGACAGCACGATCGACGAGCTGCTGGCCTTCCGCGAGCTGCCGGAGCAGTGGCCCATCATCGGCATCGACATCCGGATGCTCGGAGGGGCTCTCGCGCGTCCTCGTCGGTCCGGACTGGCCTCGCTCGAATCGGCTGGCTGGCTGCTTCACGCGCTCTCGCCGCTGTTCCCGGGCGCGCCGAGGGAGCCGGGAGATGCCAGCATCGCGGGGTTCCGCGACCTTCTCGCTCCGGTCGCCGCGGGGCGCACGATCCCGACGTTCCTCACCCCGGGGCAGACGCTCGACCGCTGCGCCACACCGGCGGAGATCGAGCGCCTCAGAGCACTTCGTGCCGAGGTCGATCCGAACGGACTCCTGTACGAAGGGCGGCTGCCCCGCTGATGTCGCCCGCTCTCGGGGTAGCGTCGTAACCGACACACCCACCAGCTTCGGATGGAGAGCTATGGAGATCGCAGTCGCAGGCGGAACAGGTATCGCAGGAACCGAGGTCGTGAAGATCGCTCAGCAGCGTGGTCACCGAGTCCGCGTCCTCACCCGTGGCAACGGCGTCGATGTGCGCTCCGGGGCCGGACTCGAGGAGGCGCTGTCCGGCGCGGACGCCGTGATCGACGTGCTCAGCACCTCGACGCAGAGCGCCCGTGCGGCCACCGAGTTCTTCACCGAGACCTCCTCGCACCTCCTCGCGGCAGGACACCGTTCCGGGGTGGGACACCATCTCGCGCTGTCGATCGTCGGCGTCGATCGGGCGCCCCACGGCTATTACGCCGGAAAGCTCGCTCAGGAGCAGACGGTCCGCTCTGGGCAGGTGCCGTGGACGATCCAGAGAGCGACGCAGTTCCACGACTTCGCCGCGCAGACCTACCGCAATGCGGCAGTCGGGCCGCTGCATCTCGCCCTGAGGATGCGCACGCAGCCGATCGCGATCGTGGAGGTCGCGACGCGGCTCGTCGACCTCGCCGAGGCAGGACCGTCGGAGCGGGCGCGGGACATCGCGGGCCCGCAGGAGGAGCAGCTCGTCGACATGATGCGCTCGTGGGCCGCGCACACAGGCAGGAGCGGCTGGATGCCAGCACTCTCCCTCCCCGGGGCCTTCGGGCGTGCGATCCGCGACGGCAGCATCCTCCCGGGTGCGGATGCCGACCTCGGCACCGTGACCTTCGCCGACTGGCTCAACGCGCAGCCCCGAGGCTGACGGCGACGCACGGGGGCCACGCGAGTGAGCGCTTCGCCGTGACGCTCAGCCTGCCCAGAGAAGTTCCAGACAGCACGACGCGTCGTGGGCAGCAGGCGTTGCCGCCCTGCCACACGCCGGCCGTTCACGACGTCATGAGGAAGCAACCGTTTCAGGAGGATGACGGATATCACCCGCCAACGTGTCGGCGAACAGCATCATCGCATCCATCTCGGTGAGGAAATGATGGCCAGCGGGCAGCCCGTCGAGAACCATCACCGTCTCCTCCACGCGAAGACGCGGCGCCATCCTCGCTGAGAGTACTGCGACATCTGCCGCAAGACATACGGTGCTGTCGATTCCACGCCAGACTCGCACGACGTCGAGTCCCGCATCGACCCGTTCCAGCGACGATGCGAGGCTCTTTCTCATGCCCAGCGCTGAAGCGAGCGCGTACTTGCCCTGATGGCGGAATCGCTTGAGTCGTCTATCAACTGCTGCGGCGTGCGAACCGCTCTTCTCGAACGGTAACGTCGGCGGCCATCCGCGCTGCGCGTTCACGGCCACGTACTGATCGCGCCGCGATTCCTCTATCGTCCGAAGGAGTTTTCCTTGCCGAAGGAGCCCACGCCATCCCCTGTCCACGCAGTTCGTCGGCTCGACGAGTGTGAGCGAGCGGCATGGAATCAGTCCGGCGATCGCAGCACTGAACTGCGCGCCGAGGGATTCTCCCACCAGATGAAGCTCAGTTGGCAGACCTCCGAGCACATCGTCTATGGCAGACAACTGAAGGGAGGCCGCGGGGCGGTAGTCGCCACCGATCTGCGCGAGCAGCACATCGGCACGAACCGAGGATGCGCTGGCACTGACCGGGTCTGCCTCGTCCAAGGTGATGCCCGGAGACTCCACACCCACCACGGTGCGGTTCGTTCTCGCGGCAAGAATCTCCATGCGGTCCAGGGCCAGTCGATCGATTCGATAGTCGTACGGCATCGGGAACACGATCGCAGATGCTCGTTCCGGCGCCTTCGGACTCGTCACCGACACGTTGAATCCATGGCGTGATGCAGGAATCCAGCGGGTGACGGTGCTGCGCGCCTCAATGCTGGGTCGCGGGCGGGGCAGGCTGCGGACTGTTCGCATGCCAGTAGTATTCTCCATGCGAGACCGCGCCACCCGTGGTTTCGCCGCGAACAAGGCAGCCGAAGGGCGGGGATTTTGATCGAGGACGACACGGTCGGCGGGACGGATGCGTTCGACGACCGGAACAAGAACTCCATTCAGTTTTGGCAGCGTGAAGCGCACTACTACCAGGTTCGCGCCGGCGGCCAGGGAGCAGCGGCAATCAGGCTCGTCTCGCTCGCGGGACTTGTCGTCGGCGCCGCCGCGGCCCTCGCCTCGAGGGGGCAGAGCACACCTTTCCTGTGGGGAATGCTCATCGTTCCCGTCGTCATACTGCTCATCTTTGCGGTCATCGTCCGGCACTTTCACGAGATGAACATCTTGCGGGCATACTTCGCCTACGCCGAGTTTCAGCTGCGCAATCTCACGTCGAGCAACCCCTTGTACGAGGCCTGGATCCCCTGGGACGCCTACGTGAGAAAGCTGCCCCGCGACGCGCCCCTGATCGTTCCATCGGAGTCGGGCCATAGACGACGGCACCAGCTGATCGTCGGTGCTCACCACGACGCGCCCGTTCTCATCACCATCGTTTGGGCGGTGTCGGTTCTTCTGATCGGGGGCGTCGGGGTTGTGGCGCTCCCTTGGTGGATTCTCACGCAGCTGGCCGCGCCGGACGGAGTGACCCTGTTGGTCGTGGGTTTCGCACTGCTCCTGTTGGTCGCCGCGATTCTCGCGATGACCATGGAGAATCCTCGCCACGAACGTCAGATGCGCGATGTTCTGGCATCACGAGAGCTTCAGAGTCTCCTGAACGCAGGTGGGCGTGATGGAAGTGCAGACAGCGCCTAGGGCGTTTCTCCCGCGTGGTCGGTGAAGAATCGAACGATGCAGGCTTCCGTCGCAAGGCGACCGGGAGAAGCGGAAAGCGGTGGCGCCCAGTAGGTTCCGGCGACCCGACAAGATCTCCGAGCGGGCAGTGGTGCGAGCGGGATGTTGGTGTTCAGCCGATGTCGGGCCGGTTCCGGCTCCACGCGTACTCGGTCTCCGGGCGCCCGCGCGTTCCGTAGCGCGCGGCCTTGGCGACGACGCCCTCCGCGACGAGGTGTTCGAGGTAGCGCCGCGTGGCGACGCGCGACATTCCCAGGGCGTCTGCGGCCTCGGTCGCCGACAGCGGGCCGGTCGAACGCAGGATCGTGGCGACACGGTCGAGGGTGCCGCCGGACAGCCCCTTCGGGAGCGCGATTCTGCCCGTCGTCCGCCCAAGCAGGGCGTCGATCTCCGCCTGGGTCGCCTCCCCGTCGGTCGTCCGGGCCTGATCGCGATGCTCCCGGTACGCGGTGAGGCGTTCGGCGAACACCGCGAACGGGAAGGGCTTGACCAGGTACTGGAACACCCCGAGCGCGGCCATCTGCCGCACGGTCTCCGCGTCGCGTACGGCGGTGATGGCGATCACATCGATCGCGGCGGCACGAGCGCGGAGCGTGCGCAGCACATCCAGACCCGTGCCGTCCGGCATCGTGATGTCCAGAAGCACGAGATCGAACGCGCGCTCGGGCGGCTGATCGAGCACCGCGGCGAGGGCCGCACGGGCTCCGGTGCACTCGCCGCCGACGACGAAACCCTCCAGGCGCTCCACGTAGGTGCGATGCAGTTCGAGCGTCAGGGCGTCGTCGTCGACGATCAGCGTACGGATCACGACCTTCTCCTGCCTGCGGCGGGGAGCGTGACGCGGAAGGTCGTCGGATCGTCGAGGATCTCCACGGTGCCCCCGGCATCCGTCACGACCGAGCGGACGAGAGCGAGTCCGACGCCGCGCCCCTGGGCGTCGGCGGGCTTCGTGGAGAAGCCGTGCTCGAAGATCCTCTCCCTGATCTCGGTCGGCACTCCTGCGCCGCTGTCGGCGACGTCGAGCAGGATCCCACCGGCGTCGGACGTGCTCAGCGACACCTCGACCCATCGGTCTTCCGCCGCGGAGGCCGCGTCCATCGCGTTGTCGATGAGGTTGCCGAGCACGGACACGCTGTCCACGGTCGACAGGGGCGACCGCGGGGCCTCCGGTTCGATGTGCACCCTCCAGTCGATGCCGCGCTCCTTCGCCTGCGAGGCCTTGCCGAGCAGGAGTGCGCCCACCGCCGGGTCCCCGTGGCGGCGTGCCGTGACCTGGTCGACCAGCGACTGACTCTGCCGGGAGGTCTCGGTGAGGATGTCGATCGCCTCGCCGGTGCGCCCCAGCTCCAGCAGTGCGACAGCGGTGTGCATCCGGTTTCCGTGTTCGTGCGTCTGCGCCCGCAGCGCCTCGCCCAGGGTGCGGATCGACTCGTACGATGACACGGCGTCGCGGACCGTGCCCGGCGGCAGGTCACCGGCGATGCGCCGGGTGAAGCGCCGGGCCGCCCAGGCTCCGAGCGCACCGATCGCCACGAGCAGAAGGGTGATCGCCAGCGACAGCGGAAGGCGCCGCACGAGCGTCTCGGAGATCGTCTCTGTCGTCACCCCCGCGGAGACCCAGCCCCTCAGCACGCCGTCGGCGTCGATCACGGGGACGATCGTCCGGACCGAAGGGCCGAGCGTGCCGGTGAAGGTCTCGGTGAGCGGGGCCGGCTGCTCGGGGATCGTGCCGAGATAGCGTCCGCCGATCTGCGACAGGTCGGGATGGGTGATGCGGATGCCGTCGGTCGTCATGATCGTCACGAAGTCCAGCCCGGCGGAATCGATGACGGAGAGCGCATACGGCTCGAGGGCGGCGGTCGCCGCGTCGGCATCGTCGTCTCGGAGGGCGCTCGACACCGCACCGGATGCGGCGATCGCCGCCGCGGTGGCCCCGGTCACGCGCTCGGCCTCCGCCTGCACGGCGCGCTGCGTCTCCGCCACGAGGAACCCGGCGACGAGGATGCCGATCACCGCCGCGGCCGAGATGAGGACGAGGAAGACGCGGGTGGCGGCGCTGAGCGTGCGGCGCTGCGTCATCGGCATCCTCCGGTCCTCGTCGGCCTGGTCGTGACCAATACGACCACAAATGGCGCCCGTCTGTGAAGTCGGCGACGGTGATGTCACGCCCCGCGACGACGCGGGGAGACGCATGACACGACGACGTTCATGACCGAGGAGGACACATGGCCATCACGACCGGATTCACACTGCCGGGATTCCACTGGCGACGCGGAAAGCAGGCCTGGGACCGGCACACCTGGCTGTATGTGTCGGTGATCATCGCCGTCGTTCTCGGCGCGGTGGTCGGACTCGTCTGGCCGGAGTTCGCACAGGCGCTGGAGCCCATCGGCAAGGGCTTCGTCTCGCTGATCAAGATGATGATCGCCCCCATCATCTTCTGCACGATCGTGATCGGCATCGGCTCGATCGCGAAAGCCGCCACCGTCGGGAAGATCGGCGGGCTCGCACTCGGCTACTTCCTGGTGATGTCGACGTTCGCCCTGGCCATCGGCCTCGTCGTCGGAAACATCATCCACCCCGGCGAGGGCCTGAACATGGCGGGGGCGACCTATGACGCCACCACGACCGAGGCGAAGACCACTCAGGAGTTCGTGCTCGGCATCATCCCGCCCACCTTCTTCGCGGCGTTCACGGGGGAGAGCGTGCTCCAGGTGCTGTTCATCGCTCTCCTGGTCGGGTTCGCGCTGCAGGGGCTCGGCGAGCGCGGTGCCGGCATCATGGACGCCGTCAAGCAGCTGCAGAAGCTGGTGTTCCGCATCCTCGGGATGATCCTGTGGCTCGCCCCGCTCGGCGCGTTCGGCGCCATCGCCGCCGTCGTCGGCAAGACGGGGATCGCGGCGATCTGGAGTCTCGGCGTGCTGATGGTGGCGTTCTACATCACATGCATCGTGTTCATCGTCGTCGTGCTCGGTGCTCTGCTGTGGACTGTGACGAGGGTCAACATCTTCAGCCTGATGAAGTACCTGGCTCGGGAGTACCTGCTGATCGTCGGCACCTCGTCCTCGGAGTCCGCGCTGCCCCGCCTCATCGCCAAGATGGAGCACGTCGGCGTCTCCAAGCCGGTCGTCGGCATCACCGTCCCCACCGGCTACTCGTTCAACCTCGACGGAACGGCGATCTACCTGACGATGGCGTCGCTGTTCATCGCCACGGGAATGGGGCAGCCGATGTCGATCGGCGAGCAGATCGGCCTGCTGGTGTTCATGATCATCGCGAGCAAGGGTGCTGCGGGCGTCACCGGGGCCGGCCTCGCCACTCTCGCCGGAGGACTGCAGGCCTACCGTCCCGACCTCGTCGACGGCGTGGGCGTGATCGTCGGGATCGACCGGTTCATGTCGGAGGGACGCGCGCTGACGAACTTCACGGGCAACGCGGTCGCGACGCTCCTCATCGGCACCTGGACCCGCCAGATCGATCGCGATCGTGTGCGGCAGGTGCTTGGCGGCGAGCTGCCGTTCGATGAGTCGGTGCTCGACGGAGTGGACGCTCACGGAGATGCTCCCGCACCTCAGGCCGCCGATCTGACCGAGCTCAACGATGCCGCCGTGGCCGAGATGTCGGCGAAGGAGGAGAGGGCGAGAGCACGCGCCTCCCAGGGGTGAGCGGGCGGTGAGGGATGCGGGAGCCGGTGGAAGCCGGTTCCCGCATCCGTGTGGTCAACCGCTCTTGCGTCGGAACTCGCGCCGCGTCTGCGGGGCGGGCGCGCCATGGACGGCGGAGTCGCCGTCGAGGTGGGCCTCGCCCTGCCGGTGGTGCGCGTTCTTCTTCTCGAGCGCTTCCTTGAACTTGCGCTTCATGTCCTCGGTCGAGGACGCGCCTTCTTCGGTGCTCATGTCCGCCAGCCTAGGGCACGCCCCCGCCGGTCGGCTGTTCACTTCCGCAGTCTGCGGGTCGACAGGTCGATCGCCGCGCCGAGCCCGACCGCGACGGCGATCGAGACGAGCACCGCCACCACGGGGCCGCCGGGGATGAGTGTGGCCACGATCGCTCCGACCGAGGCCTGATAGGCGGCCCACCCCAGTGCGGCGAGGAAGACGAGGGCCAGGTAGCGGGGAGGGTGGATGCGCGAGGCTCCTGCCACGAGATTGATCGCGAGTCGGGCGAAGGGCACGAACCTCGCCGTGAAGAGCACTGTGGCCGTTCCCGTGTCGAGCCGGCGCCGAGCCCACGCGAGAGCCTGCTGCACCCTGGCGGTGCGCATCCACCGCCAGCGCTCCGTGCCGACCGTGCGCCCGATCAGATAGCAGGCGGCGTCTCCGGCCGCGGCGGCGATGCCCGCGCAGCCGATCACCGCCCAGAGGGGAGGGGTACCGGACGACGCGGAGATCGCACCGAGCGCGGTGACGGCGATCTCCCCGGGTATCACCACGAAGAAGGCGTCGCCCAGGACGAGGAGGCTCATCACGGCGAGGGCCCAGGGGGTGGAGAGCAGATCGAGCGGCACGGCTCCAGAGTGCGCGGCCCAGGTGAACGGCAACCAACGGCGGGATAGCCGGTGACGGGCGCTCCAGCATCCGGTGAACATCTGGTGCCCAGGTCTGTTTCGGACGCCGAGGCCCTCGAGACGACGGCATCCTGAGCGTGTGAGAGTCGCGATCGTGACAGAGTCCTTCCTTCCGCACATGAACGGTGTCACCGGATCCGTGCTGCAGATCCTGAGGCACCTCGAGCGCACGGGCCATGAGGCGCACGTGATCGCACCGGACGCCGTCGGCATCCCCGACTCCGTGCACGGAGCGGTCGTCGAGTCGATCCCCAGCCTCCCGCTCCCCGGCTATCGCAACGTCAGAGTGGGTACGTCCCCGGCGCATCGCGTCGCGGCATCCCTGCGCCGGTTCCAACCGGACGTCGTGCATCTGGCCTCGCCGTTCGCCCTGGGGTGGCGCGGGGTGCTCGCGGCCGAGCGTCTGGGCGTCGCATCGGTCGCCGCCTATCAGACCGATGTCGCCGCGTACACGGAGCGCTACCGGATCGCCGCCACCACCGGCATCGCGCAGACGCACATCGCGCGGCTGCACCGCAGGGCCACGCTCACGCTCGCGCCATCGGCGGATTCCGCCCATCAGCTCGCGACGCTCGGCGTCGACAGGGTGCGGCGCTGGGGGAGAGGGGTGGATGCCGAGCGCTTCCAGCCGCTGCGACGCGACTCCGCTCTGCGCGGGTCCTGGGGTGCGGAGACCGTGATCGGCTACGTGGGCAGGCTCGCCCCGGAGAAGCAGGTCGAGGACCTCGTCGCGCTGCGCGGGATCCCCGGCACCCGACTGGTGATCGTCGGCGACGGTCCGAGCAGACAGCGGCTGGAGACTCTGCTCCCCGAGGCGCTGTTCCTCGGCCATCTCGACGGCGATGCGCTCGCCGCGGCGCTGGCCTCGTTCGACGTCTTCGTGCACCCGGGGGAGAGCGAGACATTCGGACAGACCCTTCAGGAGGCCCACGCGAGCGGCGTCCCCGTCGTCGCCACGGGGCGCGGCGGCCCCCTCGACCTCGTGCGCATGGGCATCGACGGATGGCTCTACCGACCCGGCGACCTCGACGATCTGCGGATGCGCGTGGCCGATCTCGCCGGCGACGTCCGCAAGCGCAGAGCCTTCGGGGAAGCGGGGCACGAGGCCGTGCAGGGGCGCAGCTGGGCCGGCGTATGCGATCAGCTGCTCTCGCACTTCGACGACGCGATGCTCCTGGGGGCGGTGGACCGCGGCCTGCGCGCTCGCCGCGTGGTCAGGCCGGAGCGGTCGACGCCGGCCCCGCAGACGCGCTGGCGGCGCTACGTCGCCCTCGGCGACTCCCTGACCGAGGGGCTGTGCGATCCGGCGCCGGACGGCGCGCTGCGGGGCTGGGCGGATCGCCTCGCACTGCTGCTCGCGGCCCGCGGAGGACTGCACTACGCGAACCTCGCGATCCGTTCGAAGCGGGTGTCGGACGTGTGCGGCCCCCAGCTCGAGCGAGCGCTGCAGCTCCGCCCAGACCTCGTGTCGATCCTCGTCGGGGCGAACGACCTGGTGAAGCCGAACGTCGACGTCCCGGCCCTGGCACGACGGGTCGAGGACGCGGTGGAGCGCCTCAGAGCGTGCGGCGCGGACGTGGTGCTCGTCACCCCCTTCCTCCCCGGACGTCGCGCGGCGGCGATCTACACGCGACGGTTCGCCGCCTTCGCGACCGCGCTGAGCGGAGTCGCCGCGCGCACAGGCGCGATCCTCATCGACACCGATCTGCATCCGTCGCTGCGAGACCGGCCCAACTGGGGGGAGGACCTCGTGCACCTCAGCAGCAGAGGGCACCGGTTCCTCGCGTACCGCGCCGGTGAGGTGCTCGGCGTGCCGCATGCGGAGGCGCTCGGAACGCTGGACGCCGCTCTGCACGAGCACGAGCCGATCGGTGCAGGAGTCTGGTGGCGCCGCCACGCGCTGCCCTGGGTCTGGCGCCGGCTGCATGGCCGCGCCGCGGGAGACGGCAGGTCGGCGAAGCACGACGACTACGTGTACCTCGGACGCTCGTCCGTGCAGAGCGCGGTGGAGGTGCGCTGACCACTGCCCCGCGGCACGTGCTCGCGGGGCAGCGGTCTCGCTAGCGGCGGCCCATGCCGTGGTACGTCCACCCGGCGGCACGCCACGCGGCCGAGTCGAGGCAGTTGCGACCGTCGATGACGATGCGCTTCGAGACCAGTGCGCCGGCGTGCTCAGGAGTGAGATCGCGGCGGTACTCGTCCCATTCGGTCACGATGACGACCGCATCGGCGTCTCGAAGAGCCTCGTCCCTCTCTCGCGTGTAGGAGAGCTGCGGATGCACGGTGGCGGCGTTCTCGGTCGCGGCGGGGTCGGTGACGATCACGTCCGCACCGAGACCCCGCAGGCGCACGGCGACGTCCAGCGCAGGGGAGTCGCGGATGTCGTCGCTGAACGGCTTGAAGGCCGCTCCGAGCACGGCGATGCGGGCGCCGAACACGAGCCCGCCCAGCGCATCGACGACGAGACGGACGGCGCGCTCGCGCCGCCGCAGATTGATCGCGTCCACCTCGTGCAGGAAGCCCACGGCCTCGCGGCGGCCCAGCTCCTCCGCGCGTGCGGCGAAGGCCCTGATGTCCTTGGGCAGGCAGCCGCCGCCGAACCCGATGCCCGAGCCGAGGTAGCGTCGCCCGATCCGCGTGTCGTGGCCGAGGGCGTCGGCGAGAAGCGCCACATCCGCGCCGGCGGCCTCCGCGATCTCCGCCATCGCGTTGATGAAGGAGATCTTCGTGGCGAGGAACGCGTTGGCGGCGCCCTTGACCAGTTCGGCGGTGGCGAGATCCGTCACGAGGAACGGCGTCCCGGCATCCACGGCGGGGCGGTACACCTCCCGGAGTAGATCGGCGGCGCTCTCCCCGTCTGTGCCGTCCGGCACGCCCGCCACGATGCGGTCGGGCGAGATGGTGTCGTGCACGGCCCATCCCTCGCGCAGGAACTCCGGATTCCACACCACGGTGGCCCCGGTCTCCGCGACCTTCGCGGCGAGGCGGGTCGCGGTGCCGACGGGGACGGTGGATTTGCCGGCGAGCACGTCCCCGGGTCGGAGGTGCGGGAGGAGCGAGTCGACCGCGGAATCCACGAACCGCAGGTCGGCGGCCTGCCCACCCGCGACCTGCGGGGTGCCGACGGCGAGGAAGTGCACGGCGGAGCCTGCGGCATCCGCCATGCGCGCGCTGAAGTGCAGGCGCCCTGACGCGAGTCCCTCCTGCAGCAGCTCGGTCAGTTGTGGTTCGAAGAAGGGGGCGACGCCGTCGGAGAGAGACGAGATCTTCCGCTCGTCGACGTCGATGCCGATGACGTCGTGTCCGATCGAGGCCATCGCCGCGGCGTGCACGGCACCGAGGTACCCGCAGCCGATCACTGACATGCGCATGTGTACAGACCAGCGGATGCCGGCCACGCCGCGGCGACCGCCGGCTGAACGGTCGATGACCGGGGAGTGTCCGATCCGCGATGCCCCCGGCGCCACGTCGGAATCCGCCCCTCGCTGGTAGGGTGGGGGAGTTGACGTGTGTCAACCCCACAACTTCATATCGACTCATGGAGCGATCGGCGGAGAAGCTGGTCCCCTGTGGTGGGTTCCTCGGCGATCGTCGGGTGGCTTTCTACTGGTGGCCAGCGCAGGCGACATTCGCGGGAGTGCCCGCGCGCCCGAACCCTGCCCTTCCGCTCCTTCATGAACACGCTCGCGCGTCATACGGATTCGCGAGTCTAAACAAAGAAGGAGAGACCTCTTGGAAGGTCCTGAAATCACCGCCACCGAGGCCGTTCTCGACAACGGCCGCTTCGGCACCCGCACCATCCGCTTCGAGACCGGCCGCCTCGCGCAGCAGGCTCAGGGCGCAGTCGCCGCGTACCTCGACGGCGAGACCATGCTCCTCTCGGCCACCAGCGCAGGCAAGCACCCGCGCGAGGGCTTCGACTTCTTCCCGCTGACGGTCGACGTCGAGGAGCGCTCCTACGCCGCCGGCAAGATCCCCGGCTCGTTCTTCCGTCGCGAGGGCCGCCCCTCCACCGAGGCGATCCTGGTCTGCCGTCTGATCGACCGCCCGCTGCGTCCGTCGTTCGTCGACGGCCTGCGCAACGAGGTCCAGATCGTCATCACCGTCCTGTCGATCGCTCCCGGCGAGTTCTACGACGCTCTGGCGATCAACGCGGCCTCCGCGTCGACCCAGATCTCGGGTCTGCCGTTCTCCGGCCCCGTCGCCGGTGTGCGCCTCGCGTTCATCCCGGGTCACGGCGAGCACGCCGACCAGTGGGTCGCGTTCCCGACCGCCGAGCAGGTGTCCGAGGCCGTGTTCGACCTGATCGTCGCCGGTCGTGTCGTCACCAAGTCCGATGGCACGGAAGACGTCGCCATCATGATGGTCGAGGCCGAGGCCACCGAGGGCAGCTGGAACCTCATCAAGGCCGGCGCCACCAAGCCGAGCGAGGAGATCGTGGCCCAGGGCCTCGAGGCCTCGAAGCCGTTCATCGCGCAGCTCGTCAAGGCTCAGGCCGAGCTCGCCGCCACGGCGTCGAAGGAGCCGGGCGTGTACCCGGTCTTCCCGCCGTACGCCGACGAGGTCCTCGACTTCGTCTCCGAGCGCGCGTTCGCCGAGCTCACCGACGTCTACCAGATCGCTGACAAGGTCGAGCGCCAGAACGCCGACGATGCGATCAAGGACCGCGTCAAGGCCGAGCTCGCCGCAGCGGTTGAGGCGGGCACGCTGCCCGAGTCGGCGCTGGGCGAGTTCTCCGCCGCCTACAAGTCGGTCACGAAGAAGATCGTCCGTGGTCGCATCCTGACCGAGAGCGTCCGCATCGACGGTCGCGGCCTGGCGGACATCCGTCCGCTCGATGCCGAGGTGCAGGTCATCCCGCGCGTCCACGGCTCCGCGATCTTCCAGCGCGGTGAGACCCAGATCCTGGGCGTCACCACGCTGAACATGCTCAAGATGGAGCAGCAGATCGACTCGCTGTCCCCGACGACGAGCAAGCGCTACATGCACCACTACAACTTCCCGCCCTACTCGACCGGTGAGACCGGCCGCGTGGGGTCGCCGAAGCGTCGCGAGATCGGGCACGGCTTCCTCGCCGAGCGCGCACTCGTGCCGGTGCTGCCGAGCCGCGAGGAGTTCCCCTACGCGATCCGTCAGGTCTCTGAGGCGCTCAGCTCCAACGGCTCGACCTCGATGGGCTCCGTCTGCGCGTCCACCCTGTCGCTGCTGAACGCGGGTGTGCCGCTGCGCGCCCCCGTCGCCGGCATCGCGATGGGCCTCGTCTCCGACGAGGTCGACGGCGAGACCCGCTACGCGGCGCTGACCGACATCCTTGGTGCTGAGGACGCTCTCGGCGACATGGACTTCAAGGTCGCCGGCACGAGCGAGTTCGTCACGGCGATCCAGCTCGACACGAAGCTCGACGGCATCCCGTCGTCGGTGCTCGCGGGCGCGCTGACCCAGGCCCGCGAGGCCCGTCTGACGATCCTCAACGTCCTGAACGCCGCGATCGATGCTCCCGACGAGATGGCGCCGACCGCGCCTCGCGTCATCAGCGTCCAGATCCCGGTCGACAAGATCGGCGAGCTGATCGGCCCGAAGGGCAAGACGATCAACGCGATCCAGGACGAGACCGGCGCTCAGATCTCCATCGAGGAGGACGGCACCGTCTACATCGGCGCGACCGACGGCCCCTCGGCCGAGGCCGCCCGCGCCCAGGTCAACGCGATCGCCAACCCGACCAACCCCGAGGTCGGCGAGCAGTTCCTCGGAACCGTCGTGAAGATCGCCACCTTCGGCGCCTTCATCTCGCTGCTCCCGGGCAAGGACGGCCTGCTGCACGTCACCGAGGTGCGCAAGCTCGCCGGTGGCAAGCGCGTCGAGAACGTCGAGGACGTGCTGTCCGTCGGCCAGAAGATCCTCGTGAAGATCACGAAGATCGACGACCGCGGCAAGCTGTCGCTCGAGCCCGTCCTCGACGACGCTCCGGCAGCCGATGCGGCTCCTGCGGAGGACGCCGCCGCCGAGTAAGCATCGATGCTCGCACGGAACCCGGCTCCTCCTTCGTGGAGGGGCCGGGTTCCGTCGTATTCGATGTGACCAAAACGTTACGGGAAGTTTCCGCGGCGTTCGCCGGAATGGACGGCCCGTTCCCAGATGTCGCTTACCCTCGAAGTACGCACCGGGGGGTGCACACACAAGCAGTGACGCAGGTCGGAACGCACCGATCGACGCGGGGGTGAAAGTATGCGGTTGTTCAGCGTAGGCGCAGGAGCGCCGGTCGAGCGTGCACAGCACGAGACCGCTGAGCACCCGTCCGCGCCCATTCCGATCGTCGGCCCAGGCGTCGGCGAGAACATTCGCGTCGCGCTCGGCGAGACGGGCTTCGAGACGTTCCCCCTCATGCTCGGAGCCGCCGAGTTCGGCTGGAACGTCGATCTCGAGACCAGCCACGGCATCCTCGACCGCTACATCGAGTTCGGCGGCAACGCGATCCACACCGCCGACGGATTCTCCGGCGGTCGCAGCGAGCACATCATCGGCCAGTGGCTGCGTTCTCGCGGGCTCCGCGACCGCACCCTGCTGAGCGTCCGCATCGGCGCTCACGCCGACAACCCCGGCCTCGGTTCGGTGAACCTGGTGCGCGCCGTGGAGGGTTCGCTCACGCGACTCGGCGTCGAGCGCATCGACGTGCTGTACCTCGACGCCACACTCGACGTCACGACCAACCTCGAAGACACGCTCGCCACGGTGGAGTGGCTCGTCGAGGCCGGGAAGATCGGCTCGGTCGGCGCCTTCGGCTTCTCGCCGGAGCGCCTCGTCGAAGCGCGTATCCTCGCCTCCGCGGGCTATCCGCGCATCGAGGTCATCGATGCGCCGTACAACCTCGTCCGCCGTCAGCCCTTCGAGGGCGACCTGCGACTTGTCGCCGGCGCACAGAACCTGGCGGTCACGCCGTCGCACGCGCTGGAGCACGGCTTCCTGTCCGGTCGCCACCGCAGCAAGGCGCTCGCATCCCAGGGGGTTCGGGGCGAGCAGCTGAGGAGCCACCTCAACCGTCGGGGCATCAAGATCCTGCGGGCGCTCGACCAGGTCGCGACCGAGCTGTCGGTGCCTGTCGCCGCCGTCTCGATCGCCTGGCTGCTCGCTCAGCGCACCATCGCGGCGCCGATCGTGAACACCTTCGCGACCGATCACGTCGACGAGCTCATGCAGGGCGCAGGGGTCACGCTGTCCCGCGCGCAGGTCGCCGACCTCACTCGCGCGGGCAACTGAGCGTCGTCACGCGGCCGTCACATACCTGGCATATGGTGGAGTGAAGCCCGGCAGATGCTGGCGATGAAGCGAGCGAGTTGTGACGCACTACATATATCTGGTCAGACACGGTGAACATCAGGATGCCGAGCACGGCCTCGCCGACGGACCCCTCTCGCCCAGGGGGCAGCGTCAGGCGGAGCTGATCGCCGACCGCCTCTCCGGGCTCCCTCTCGACGCGGTGTGGCATTCGCCGCTGCTGCGGGCGAACGAGACGGCGCGTGCGGTCGCCGAGCGCCTCCCGTCCGTCGACCCCGAGCCGACGGCGCTGCTCTTCGACTGCGTTCCCACCGGCATGACGGAGGAGACGCCTGCGGCGTTCGAGCCCTTCTTCGGCTCGGTCACCGAGGCGGAGATCGAGGCGGGCGGTGCGCAGATGGCCGACGCGGTGAACGAGTTCCTCGTGCGCAAGACCGGTGACGTGCACGAGGTGCTCATCACGCACAACTTCGTGATCTCCTGGTTCGTCCGGGAGGTGCTGGGCGCGCCCGAGTGGCGCTGGATGACCCTCAACCAGGCCCACTGCGGGCTCACCGTGATCGCTCAGAAGCAGGGGCGTCCCTGGACGCTCCTCACGCACAACGACACCGGGCACCTCCCGGTGGAGCTCCGCACGGGCATCCCCGACGGCATGCCCGTCTGAGCAGGAGACGCGAACTGCGGGCGGATTCCGCTGCGGACCGGGCGCTGCTCCACCCGAAATAGACTGGACCCATGACCCAGCACGTTGCACTCGTCGGCGGAACCGGAAAGCTCGGGAAGATCATCCACACGGTGATCGACGAGCTCGACGGGATCGAGGTGAGCCGCGTGCTGACGTCGTCGAGCGACCTCTCGGAGATGGACGGCGTCGATCTCGTCATCGACGCGACGACGCCCCAGATCAGCATCGACGTCGTGCGCGCAGCGGTCGAACGCGGCATCAACGTGCTCGTCGCCACCTCCGGCTGGTCGGCGGAGCGCATCGCTCTCGTCCGTCCGCTCGTCGAGG
The DNA here is from genome assembly GCF_042901325.1 of Microbacterium sp. NPDC012755. Classification (NCBI taxonomy): domain Bacteria; kingdom Bacillati; phylum Actinomycetota; class Actinomycetes; order Micrococcales; family Microbacteriaceae; genus Microbacterium; species Microbacterium sp. NPDC012755. The sequence continues at coordinate 2,814,383 of NZ_JBIBCT010000001.1, forward strand.
CCGCGGGGACGGGCGCCGTGTTCATCCCGAACTTCTCGCTGGGGTCGGTGCTGGGATCGGCTCTCGCAGCGGCAGCCGCCCCGTTCTTCGGCTCTGCCGAGATCATCGAGGCTCACCACGCCTCGAAGATCGATTCCCCCAGCGGCACCGCCGTGCGCACGGCGGAGCTGATCGCCGCTGCGCGTGCGGAGCAGGGGCCGGTGAGCGCCCCGCACGCCGACCAGCGCGCCCGTGGCCAGCAGGTCGGCAGTGTGCCGATCCACTCGCTGCGACGCCCCGGGGTCATCGCGAAGCAGGAGGTCATCCTCTCCGGACCGGGAGAGTCGCTGACGTTCACGCACGACACCGTCGACTCCGCTCTCGCCTACGCCCCCGGCATCCGCCTGGCCGTGCCGCATGCGTTGACCGCGACCGGCGTGGTCGTGGGGCTGGAGAACATGATCGACATCGGCATCCGATCATGATGTCGCGTATCGGCGTCGCCGTGATGGGCGCCTGCCTGGCGCTGTATCTCGTCGTCGTGGGGCAACGCGCCATCGTCATGCTGATGACGGGCGAGCCCATCGCCATCGCGATCGGCGTCGCGCTCCTGGTGATGCCGCTGATCGGCGCGTGGGCGCTCTATCGCGAGACGCGCTTCGGGTTCGCCGCTGATCGGCTGGGTCGTGCGCTCGACGCCGAGGGCGGGATGCCGGAGGCGGAGGGCGAGGTCAGCGCGAGCGGACGTCTGCCCCGCGAGGACGTGGAGCCGATGATCGCGAAGTACACCGCGGCCGCCGAGGAGGCGCCGGACGACTGGCGTGCACGCTATCGGCTCGGTGTGGTGCAGGATGCCGCCGGGCGCCGCAAGGACGCCCGGGCCAGCATCCGCGAGGCGATCCGCCTCGAACGCGCCTGATCAGGCGAGCGTCGCCTCGAGGGTGATCTCGATGCCCGCGAGCGCCTGAGACACGGGGCAGCCGACCTTGGCGCCCTCGGCGATCTCCTGGAACTGCTCGGGGGTGAGCCCCGGCACGGAGGCGTTCACGTTGAGGTGGCTGCCGGTGATGCCGGTGCCGGGCTTGAAGGTGACCGATGCGCTCGTGTTCACGCGCTCCGGCGGGGTGCCGTTCTCGGCGAGGGCGTGCGAGAGCGCCATGCTGAAGCAGGACGCATGAGCGGCCGCGATGAGCTCCTCCGGCGTGGTGGTGGTGTCGCTGCCTTCGCTGCGGGCCTTCCAGTCGATCGGGAAGGTGCCCAGGTTCGACGACGAGAACGCGACGGTGCCCGAGCCTTCCATGAGCGATCCGGTCCAGGTGCTGGTGGCTTCGCTGGTGACGGGCATGGTGACCTCCGGTTCTCGCACTGCCCGAGCGGCAGCGTCGCGTCCCGGCCAGCCTACCTACCGGGGCGACCCTGCGGAACAGCGCGCTCAGGCGGGGGAGGCGGCCCTACCGACGAGTCCGGCGCGCTGGAGCAGCAGGTAGAGCTGGCAACCCAGGCAGAGTCCGAACGCGGCGTTCAGGAAAGCGGCGATGAAGGCGGCGGCCGTCGCGATGGGGAGTGCCCACGGCACGCCGAGCAGGTGGAGCACGAGTCCGATCGTGACCACGAAGAGGCCCACTCCCTGAGCGAATCGCGGAGGGCGCGGGTCTTCGAGCTCGGTCGGGGGAGCGAGGCGAGGGCGCACGGCTCTGCGGAAGAGAACGCCCCAGGGGGCGGTCGACGGAGACACGACGCTCCACAGGAAGAGCAGGGCGATCACGAGCGTGAGCAGGAACGCGGGGTCGAGCACGCGCTGCACGAGAGACGCCGATGAGAGCGCCCACCCGTCCGAGGGGAACGTCGCGTCCGCCAGCGGCTGATAGGCGAACCAGCCGAAGGTCGCGGTGGTCGCCCGGGCGGTGGAGATCCCGATGAGTCCGAGGAACGTGGCCACGAGCAGCAGCACGGTCGTGATCGTCGCGGCGAAGCGGGGGCCGCGGGGGTCGATGCCGGCGGGAGTGGACATGGGGGACTCCAGACTGTGCCTCAGACGGCGGCGAGGGCTTCGGTGAGGGCGTGCCGGTGCGGTACGCCGTTGAATCGTGCGCGGACGGCTCCCGAGCCGTCGACGAGGAACGTCGTCGGCGTCTGCAGCACCCGGTAGCGCGTGGACAGGTCAGGGCGATGGGTCAGGTCGACCTCGATGTGAGCGAGCCCGTCGTCCTGCGTGGCGATTGTGCTGAGCATCCGCCTGACCTGCGGGCATCGCGCGCACATCTCCGTGCTGAACTGCACGAGCGTGGCCTTGGCGCCCAGCTCTGCGGCGGCATCCGCGGGGTCGAATCGCAGATGTCCGCCCCCTCGCCGGCGACCGTCGAGCACGCGCAGGACCACTCCGACGAGCACGGCGACCACGAGGAGGACTCCCGCGATCGCAAGGGCGAGCAGTGGCGACATGCGAAGAGCGTACGTCCGTCCCGCCCCCGACGGGGTCGATGTTTCGGAGTAAGACGCCCGAGCTCGTTCCGCGTGGGGACGGTAGTCTGGCTGTCATGAGCGAAGCCGTCCTGACGCCGTACGAAGACCTGCTCCGCGACGTGCTGGAGACCGGCACGCACAAGTCGGATCGCACCGGAACCGGCACCACGAGCGTGTTCGGACGGCAGATCCGCTTCGACCTCGCGAAGGGCTTCCCGCTCATCACCACGAAGCGCGTGCACTTCAAGTCCATCGCGTACGAACTGCTCTGGTTCCTGCGCGGCGACTCGAACGTGCGATGGCTGCAGGAGAACGGCGTCACCATCTGGGACGAATGGGCGGATGCCGAGGGCGACCTCGGTCCTGTCTACGGAGTGCAGTGGCGCTCGTGGCCGACGCCGGACGGCGAGAGCATCGACCAGTTGTCCGAGGTGATCGAGCAGATCAGGGCCACCCCCGACTCGCGTCGGCTCATCGTGTCGGCCTGGAACCCCGCCGACATCCCCGACATGGCGCTGGCTCCGTGCCACGCCCTGTTCCAGTTCTACGTCGCCGACGGCAAGCTGTCGTGCCAGCTGTATCAGCGCAGCGCCGACCTCTTCCTCGGCGTCCCGTTCAACATCGCCTCCTACGCGCTCCTCACGCTGATGGTCGCGCAGCAGGTCGGCCTCGAGCCCGGCGACTTCGTCTGGACCGGTGGCGACTGCCACATCTACGACAACCACGTCGAGCAGGTGCGCGAGCAGCTCTCGCGTGAGGCGTACCCCTATCCGACGCTCCGCTTCGCGCGGACGCCCGAGTCGATCCTCGACTACCGGTACGAGGACTTCGTCGTCGAGGGCTACCAGCACCACGCCCCGATCCGCGCGGCGGTGGCCGTATGACGTGGGTGGGCCTGATCTGGGCGGAGGCGCACGGAGGCGTCATCGGCGCCGAGGGGGGGATGCCGTGGCATGTTCCCGAGGACCTCGCGCACTTCAAGGACGTGACGCTCGGCGCTCCCGTCGTGATGGGTCGCAAGACCTGGGATTCGCTGCCGGAGCGGTTCCGTCCGCTTCCCGGGCGCGAGAACATCGTCATCACGCGACAGCAGGACTGGGCGGGGGAGGGTGCGCGGCGCGCAGCCACCGTCGCCGAAGCGGTCCGCGGGCAGGAGCGGGTATGGGTCATCGGCGGCGCCGAGATCTTCCGTCAGGTGTCGGCGGATGCCGACCGTCTCGAGGTGACGGAGCTCGACGTCGACGTCGCGGGCGACGCTTACGCCCCGTCGAAGGCGGGGTGGCGTCTCGTCGACGAGGGGGAGTGGCAGACCTCCCGCACCGGCATCCGCTACCGCTTCCTCGGATACGAGCGCTGAGATGCCCACCGCACTGATCACCGGAGCCAGCGCCGGCCTGGGCGCCGAGTTCGCCCGTCAGCTGGCCCGTCGCCGCGCCGACCTGATCCTGGTCGCGCGTTCGGTCGACGCCCTCGAGGAGTTCGCGACCGAGCTGCGAGGAGCGTACGGTGTCGCCGTCGAGGTGCTCCCCGCCGACCTCGCCGTCGAGGGGGACGTCGAGCGGGTGGCCGCCCGGCTGCTCGACACCGCGGACCCCGTCGATCTGCTCGTCAACAACGCCGGCTTCGGCCTTCCGCTGCAGTTCGCCGACAACGACATCGCCGACGAGGTGCGCCATCTCCGCGTGCACGTCGAGGCCTCCATGCGCCTCATGCACGCCGCTCTGCAGACGATGCGCGGTCGCGGCGGCAGGATCATCAACGTCGCCTCGGTCGCCGGCTTCATCTCCCGTTCCACCTACTCGGCGTGCAAGAGCTGGCTGATCGGCTTCAGCCGCTGGGCGAACGCGGAGTACGCACGCGACGGAGTGACCGTGACGGCCCTGTGCCCGGGATTCGTGCACACGACCTTCCACGAGCGCATGGGACTCGAACAGGGGCACGAGGGCGTGCCGAGCATCCTGTGGCTGCAGGCTCCCGATGTCGTGCGCGCGGGTCTGCGCGACGCGGCGCGCGGCAGGGCGGTCTCGATCCCGTCCCTGCGCTACAAGGCCGTCGTCGCTCTGACGCGCATCCTCCCGCGTGGGCTCACCTCGGGTGTCGCGCGCCGAGGACGGGTCTGAGGACGGGGATCAGCGGAAGCGTCCGAGGCGGATCCCGGCGTACGCGATCGCGGCGACCGTCTCGCCATCGGTGATGCGTCCGTCCGCGATCATCGCCAGCACCTCCGTGAACGGAACCCGTGTGACGGCGGCGATGCCCTCCTCGGCCTGACTGTGCTTCGGGTCTTCGGCCGCACGCCGGAGGCCACGGGCGAGGAACACGTGCTCCGGCGCATCCGCGATGCCGTTCAGGGCGTTCATGGTGCCGATCGCGGTCCACTCCGACGCCTCGAGCCCCGTCTCCTCGAGGAGCTCCCGGCGTGCGGCGACCAGCGGATCCTCGCCGTCGCTGCCGCCCGCGGGGACCTCGATCGATGTGCCGGTGGTGTACCGGTCGAGCGTGACCAGGCAGATGCGGTCCTCGTCGTCGACGGCCACCACGAACACGGCGGGATTCCTCATCGTCACCACGCCGTAGATGCCGTTGCCCGCAGGACCCGTGACCCGGTCCTCCCTGACCGAGATCCAGCTGTTCGCGTAGACCGTCGTCGATTCGTGCGTCTCCCAGACCATGGGACGAGCCTAGGTGCCGGTCTGCCTAGGATCGACTCATGGGCTGGTTCGGGAGGAAGCGCGATCCCCAGGACGCGAACGAGATGCTGCGGCAGTACAACGACGCGGAGGCCGCCCGTCTGGCCGGGCTGGCGAACGGCACGTCAGCGGATGCCGCACGGCCGTCGTTCTCCGCAGCGGGATCCGCGGCGGAGTTCGCGGTGGAGGACGTCTTCACCATCACCGGCCGCGGACAGGTCGCCACCGGCACGGTCTCGTCAGGCGTGCTCCGTGTCGGTGACGCGGTGACCGTGCACCGCGGCGCGTCCGAGGTCGCGGTCTCGGAGATCACCGGCATCGAGATGTTCCGCAAGAAGGCGAACGAGGCGACCGTCGGGACGATGGCAGGGCTTCTGCTCCGAGGGAAGCTCGACATCGCCCGGGGCGACGTCATCCGGGCTCGTTCGTCAGCGTGAGCGGCATCCGAACCGATACGCTGGAGGCATGACGCACTCGGGCAACCCCTTCGGACAGGTTCTCGTCGCGCTCGTCACTCCGATGACGGCCGACGGCGAAGTCGACTGGCCCGCCGTCGAGAAGCACATGGATGACGTCATCACCGCGGGTGCTGACGGCATCGTCGTGACGGGAACGACCGGCGAGACCTCCACTCTGACCGACCCTGAGAAGCTCAAGCTCGTCGAGGTCGGCAAGTCCGTGTCGGCGGGACGCGCGAAGATCATCACCGGCGGCGGGTCCAACGAGACCGCGCACGCGATCGAGCTGTACAAGGCCAGCGAGAAGGCCGGTGCCGACGGCATCATGATCGTCACGCCGTACTACAACAAGCCGACCCAGGCGGGCATCCTCACGCACTTCCGGCTCGTCGCCGACGCCACCGATCTGCCGGTGATCCTCTACGACATTCCCGGCCGCACCGGCGTGCCCATCAAGTACGAGACGATCCTGCGCCTCGCGAAGCACCCCAACATCCTCGCCGTGAAAGACGCCAAGGGCGACTTCTCCGAGGTCAGCCGGGTGCTCAACCAGACCGACCTGATGTACTTCTCGGGCGATGACGCGAACGTGCTCCCGCACCTCGCGATCGGCGCGACGGGCCTCATCGGCGTCACCGCGAACATCACCGCCACCCCGTACCGCACCATCGTCGACGCGGTGAACCGCGGCGACCTCGCCACGGCGACCGCAGAGCACAAGCGCCTCGAGCCTCTCGTGCGCGCCGCGATGACGCATGTGCCCGGCACGGTGGCGGCGAAGTACATCCTGCACGGACTCGGCCGCATCTCGAGCCCGCGCGTCCGTCTGCCCCTGGTCGGTCCGGAGGAGTGGGAGGCCGCCCTCATCGAGGACGAGCTCGCTCTCGTCACTGACGTGCCGGGCGCAGACTTCTCGAACTTCCGCCCCGACCGCAACGCGGCTGCGGGCGGCGCCCTGCCCAAGGTGCACGGCACGACGCGCTGACCCGCGTCGCCATGAACGAACGGACGCGCACAGTGTCCGACTGAGGAGACAGCATGTCCATCCCCATCGCAGATCCTGCCGCACTCGACGAGGGGACCCTGCGCGTCACGCCGCTCGGCGGCCTCGGCGAGATCGGTCGCAACATGACCATCTTCGAGTTCGACGGCAAGATCCTCATCGTCGACTGCGGTGTGCTCTTCCCCGAGGAGCACCAGCCGGGCGTCGACCTGATCCTTCCCGACTTCGAGCCGATCAGACACCGCCTCGATGACATCGTCGGCGTCGTGCTGACGCACGGCCACGAGGACCACATCGGCGCCGTGCCCTATCTGCTGCGCATGAAGAGCGACATCCCGCTCATCGGCTCGGGGCTGACCCTCGCCCTCGTCGAGGCGAAGCTCAAGGAGCACCGGATCAAGGCATTCACCCTGACGGTGAAGGAGGGGCAGCAGGAGAAGGTCGGCCCGTTCGACCTCGAGTTCGTCGCGGTGAACCACTCGATCCCCGATGCACTCGCCGTCGTGATCCGCACGCCCGCGGGCATGGTGCTCGCGACCGGCGACTTCAAGATGGACCAGCTCCCGCTCGACGGACGCATCACGGATCTCCGTGCGTTCTCGCGCCTGGGCGAAGAGGGCGTCGACCTCTTCCTCGTGGACTCGACGAACGCCGACGTGCCGGGCTTCACCCCGACCGAGCGGTCGATCGGCCCCGTGCTCGATCAGGTGATCGGCAAGGCTCCTCGTCGGGTGATCGTCGCGAGCTTCTCCAGCCACGTGCACCGCGTGCAGCAGGTCATCGACGCCGCGCACGCGCACGGGCGCCGTGTCGCGTTCCTCGGACGCTCGATGGTGCGCAACATGACCATCGCCGAGCAGCTGGGCTACCTCAAGGTGCCCGACAACGTGCTGATCGACTTCAAGAAGGCGCGCGACCTTCCCGACGAGCAGATCGTGTACATGTCGACCGGTTCTCAGGGCGAGCCGATGGCCGTGCTCAGCCGCATGGCAAACATGGACCACGCGATCGAGGTCAGCGAGGGCGACACCGTCATCCTCGCCTCCAGCCTCATCCCCGGCAACGAGAACGCGGTGTACCGCGTGATCGACGGGCTCACCAAGCTCGGCGCGAACGTGGTCCACAAGGCGAACGCCCGCGTGCACGTGTCAGGGCACGCCGCGGCCGGAGAGCTGCTGTACTGCTACAACATCCTCAAGCCGAAGAACGTGCTCCCCGTGCACGGCGAGTACCGCCACCTGATCGCGAACGCCAAGCTCGCGCAGGACACCGGGATCGCCGAGGAGCGCACGATCATCGCCTCGAACGGGACGGTGATCGACCTCAAGGACGGTGACGCCAAGGCCGTCGGACAGCTCGACCTCGGATTCGTGTACGTCGACGGCTCGACCGTCGGAGAGATCACGGACGCCGACCTGAAGGACCGTCGGATCCTCGGCGAGGAGGGCTTCGTCTCGGTCATCGTGGTGGTGGATGCCGGAACCGGTCGCATCATCTCGGGCCCCGAGATCCACGCGCGCGGCATCGCCGAGGACGACTCCGTGTTCGACGACGTCGTGCCGAAGATCGTCGCGGCGCTCAAGGAGGCCTCGGGCAACGGCGTGCGCGACACGCACGCGTTGTCGCAGGTCGTGCGACGCACGATCGGGCGCTGGGTCAACCAGAAGCTCCGTCGCCGTCCGATGATCGTCCCTCTCGTCATCGAGGCGTGAGGGCGGGCTCCGACTCACAGGAGCGCGTCATCCGGTTGTAACGGGACCGGCTTAGGCTCTGGTCATGCCAGAGGACTTCACGATCCGCGCCGCCGTCCAGAGCGACGGCAGCTTTCTCGGTGACATGGTCGTCGAAGCGGCGAACTGGCGGGGGCGTTCACCTCGTGCTCGGCATGAGATCCTCACCTCCGTCGAGCATCGCCGGTACATCGCCGGGTGGATGAGGCCCGCGGATGCCGGTTTCGTCGCGGTCGACTCCGATGATCGACCGATCGGGGCGGCCTGGTACCGGATGCTGCCGCCGAGCGATCCGGGTCTGGGCTTCGTCGAGACGGCTGTCCCCGAGCTGATCATCGGCGTGCAGCCGATCTGGCGGGCTCACGGCGCGGGGCGAGCCCTGCTGCGACGGCTTCTGAGTCGCGCACGCGAGCAGGGGCACCGGAGGCTCAGCCTGAGCGTCGAGCGCGACAACTTCGCGCGCACTCTCTACCGGTCGGAGGGCTTCGTGGTCACGCACGCTCTGCCCGATCGCGACACCATGGTGCATCGTCTGTCCTGAGCGCCCGGATCACCGGAATGCCGCGTCATTACGCGGCTTTGTCGGTTGCTGGCCGTAACGTGAGTCCCATGGCCAGGAGCACCACGAAGTCCGAGCGCGCATCGGAGAGCGCGCCGTCGCGCCCGAAGCGGCAGGCCACTCCGAAGCGGCAGGCCGCGCCGCGCGCCCAGGCCGCGCCGAAGAAGTACATCGACGAGGCCGAGAAGCCTCCCGTCGTCGTTCGTGCCTGGAGCGGCATCGCACACGGCGTCGGCGGTATGTTCCGCGCCTTCGGCCCAGAGACGCTGGAGAAGGACGACCGGCGTGACGGATTCCCGTTCCTCCTGGTCCTGCTAGCCATCGCCGGAGCCGTGAACGAGTGGTTCTTCATCGGCAACGAGGTCGCGGGCAACATCAGCGCCTACTCGGTCGGACTCCTCGTCGGGCGCGTCGCGTTCGTGATGCCCGTCCTGCTGCTCCTGCTCGCCGGCTGGCTCTTCCGGCACCCCTCGTCGGTGCATGACAACGGGCGCATCGGCATCGGCTTCGGCCTCTTCGCCATCACGATGGCCGGTTTCTGCCACATCGCCGGCGGCATGCCGCAGCCCAAGGAGGGCATGGTCTCCCTGAGCGCTGCGGGTGGTCTGTTCGGCTGGATGGTCGGTCAGCCGCTGAGCTACCTGACCACGATCCCCGCCTACATCGTCCTCGCGCTGCTCGCAGGTCTCAGCATCCTCATCCTCACGAAGACGCCGCCGAACCGCATCGGGCAGCGCCTCGGCGACCTGTACGCCTGGATGTTCGACGCGGAGCGCGCCGAGAAGCCGGCGAAGGATGCCGCGGCGATCGACGAGGCCGACAAGGTCGACGATCCCGATGTCCTGCCGTGGTGGCGCCGCAACAAGACCGGTCGCGAGGAGGATCCCGGTGAGGGCTCGCTCGACTCCGACGACATCACGGCGCTGCTCACCACGACCGATGCGACACCCGCCTACGATCAGGCGATCACCGTCGCCGACCCCTACGACGCCGCCACCGAGGTGCTGTCCGATGTGCGCTCCGTGACCGACGCGCTGGCGGAGCAGCAGGCGACCGCGCTCCTCGACGACTCCGACACGGGCGAGATGCCCGAGCTCCCCGGCCTCGACGGCTTCGGCACCGAAGGCCCGGGGGAGGGCGGCCCGCAGGCGCCGCTCGCTCCCTACATCCTTCCGTCTCCCGGCGTGCTCGCCGAGGGCCCGCCCTCTGTGGCGCGCTCCGAGGCCAACGACCGGATCGTCGAGCAGATCACGAGCGTCCTGTCGCAGTTCAACGTCGACGCCAAGGTCACCGGTTTCTCGCGCGGTCCGACGGTCACGCAGTACGAGGTCGAAGTCGGCCACGGCGTCAAGGTCGAGAAGATCCTCCAGCTGAGCAACAACTTCGCCTACGCCGTGGCGTCGAACGACGTGCGCATCCTCTCGCCGATCCCCGGCAAGAGCGCGATCGGCATCGAGATCCCCAACACCGACCGCGAGACTGTGGCGCTCGGTGACGTCCTGCGATCGCAGGCGGCGCTGAAGAACACCCATCCGCTCACGATCGGCGTCGGAAAGGACGTCGGCGGCAACTTCGTCACGGCGAACCTCGCCAAGATGCCCCACCTCCTCGTGGCCGGTTCCACCGGCTCGGGTAAGTCGAGCTTCGTGAACTCGATGATCACCAGCCTTCTCATGCGCGCGCGCCCCTCCGACGTGCGCATGGTGCTGATCGACCCGAAGCGCGTGGAGCTCACCAGCTACGCCGGCGTGCCGCATCTCATCACGCCCATCATCACGAACCCCAAGAAGGCAGCCGAGGCGCTGCAGTGGGTCGTGAAGGAGATGGACATGCGGTACGACGACCTCGCGTCGTTCGGCTTCCGCCACATCGACGACTTCAACCGGGCCGTGCGCGCGGGGGAGGTGGAGGTGCCCGTCGGCAGCGAGCGGGTGCTCAAGCCGTACCCGTACCTCCTCGTCGTCGTCGACGAGCTCGCCGATCTCATGATGGTCGCCCCGCGAGACGTCGAGGACTCGATCGTGCGGATCACGCAGCTCGCCCGCGCCTCCGGCATCCACCTGGTGCTCGCCACGCAGCGGCCGAGCGTCGACGTCGTGACCGGTCTGATCAAGGCCAACGTGCCGTCGCGGCTCGCCTTCGCCGTCACCAGCGTGACGGACAGCCGCGTCATCCTCGACAGCCCCGGCGCCGACAAGCTGATCGGCCAGGGCGACGCCCTGTTCTCGCCGATGGGTTCGTCGAAGCCGTTCCGTCTGCAGGGCGCCTGGGTCGATGAGAAGGAGATCGACGCCGTCGTCAAGCACGTCACCCGCCAGGCGCGCCCGGAGTACCGCTCCGACGTGCAGGAGGCGATGGATCCGGCGAAGAAGAAGGACGTCGACGAGGACATCGGCGACGATCTCGAACTGCTGCTCGCCGCTGCGGAGCTCATCGTGTCCTCTCAGTTCGGATCCACCTCGATGCTCCAGCGCAAGCTCCGCGTCGGCTTCGCCAAGGCGGGACGCCTGATGGATCTTCTCGAGTCGCGCGAGATCGTCGGCCCGTCCGAAGGGTCGAAGGCCCGCGACGTGCTGGCCACTGCAGAGCAGCTTCCGCAGGTGCTCGCGAAGCTCAGGGGAGTCGACGCGCCCGCAGCTTCCTCGGCCTCGGCCTCGGCCGCGCCGGCGGCTCCGGTCGCGCAGGCGCCTGCGGTGCCGGCGCACTCCTACGACCCGATCGAGGCGCAGTTCGAAGGACTGCCGGTCGTCGAGGCAGAGGGCGATGAAGACGCCTGGGGCCTGACGGGGCGCGACTGATGTCCATTCCCCGGCAGCTGCCCAATGCGATCACGATCGCCCGCATCCCGCTCGCCGTCGTCTTCTTCGTGCTTCTTCTGCTCGGCGGCACCTACGGGGATGGCGACATCGTTCTGCGCTGGGTCGCTGCAGCGCTGTTCATCGTCGCGATCTCGACGGACTGGGTAGACGGCTACCTCGCTCGCCGATACGACATCGTCAGCGACTTCGGCAAGCTGTGGGACCCGATCGCCGACAAACTCCTCACGGGGGCGGGGTTCATCGGACTCGCGATCCTCGGCGAGGTGAACTGGTGGCTGGTCGCGATCATTCTCGTGCGCGAGTGGGGCATCACCGTCCATCGCCTGATGATCGTGAACGAACACGTGGTCGCCGCGGCCTGGATGGGGAAGATCAAGACAGCTGTGCAGGGCGTTGCCCTGTCGTGGGCGCTGCTCCCGCTGCACGTACTGATCGGACGAGAGCCGTGGACGCTCGTGACCGCTGTCCTCATGGTCATCGTCCTCGTGCTCACGGTCGCCAGCGGCATCGACTACATCGTCGCCCAGGTCCGCGGAGCCCGGCGAGCGTCGTGAGCTCAGCCTCCGACGCCCTGGCCGCGCTCGGCGCGCGCGGGTGGACCCTCGGCGTCGCGGAGTCCCTCACCGGCGGCGCCCTCTGCTCGGCGCTGGTAGGCGTCCCCGGCGCGTCCGCCGTACTGCTCGGCGGGGTCGTCGCCTACGCGACGCCGGTCAAGCACACCCTCCTGGGCGTTGACGCACACCTGCTCGACACGCACGGGGCTGTGCACCCGGAGGTCGCGGCGCAGATGGCGCGGGGTGTCAGGAGCGCCGTGGCCGTCGGAGGACGTTCCGCCGATGTCGGAGTGTCGACGACGGGCATCGCCGGGCCGGACTCGCCGGACGGACAGCCGGTGGGAACGGTGCACATCGGCGTGGCGACGCCCATCGCGGAGGTGAGCCGCGCGTTCGTGTTCACGGGCGACAGGGCTGCGATCAGAGCCCAGGCTGTCGACGCTGCTCTTGCGATCCTGCGAGAGTTCGTCGGGGAATAGAAATCCCCAGGGCAAAGTTGACATGAGTGTGCTCACATTCAAACCACAGGGTGAAAGAGTAGATTCTGTGCATGCCAGTGGTATTAGACTGGCGATCTCGTCGGAGGAGACTCCGGCGGACCGAACGGGGAGGAGGTTCCGATGATTCTTGTCAGGCAGGAAATCGGCGATGTGCTGAGGGACTTCCGTCTGCAGAAGGGGCGCACCCTCCGGCAGGTCGCAAGCAAGGCGTCTGTGGCGCTGGGCTATCTCAGTGAGGTCGAGCGCGGGCAGAAGGAGGCCTCGAGCGAGATCCTCGCGTCGGTCGCCGATGCGCTCGACGTTCCCATCTCGATCATCATGCGCGAGGTCGGAGATCGCATCTCCGTGCTCGAGGGTCTACAGGTGTTCCCTGACGTCGTTCCCGACGATCTGGTCGCGTCGATCGAGCCGCAGCTCTCGCTGCGCTGATCGGTCTCCCGCATCTCCATGCGCCGTAGCGAGTTCCTCCGTGCGGTCGATGCGGAGTTCCAGGGCAGAGCCCTTTCCCTGGTGAACGACCTCGTCCTGTCCCAGCTCGCGGGTCGTACCGCGCTCGAAGCGCTGGATGCCGGTGTTCCTCCGCGCGACATCTGGCTCGCGCTGTGCGATGAGACCGACGTCCCGTTGGCGCGTCGACATGGCGCCGGACGTCTGGAACCGCGCAAGCGTTGAACCGATGACAAGTGTTCGAGTGCTCCGCATTCCGACACGCCGAGAGCGCGACCTGCTCGAATATCTGTTCGAGGCCGCGTAGTCTTCTGCACAAGTGGTTCAGGAACCGTGTTCTGCACAGTTCGTGGGTGTTCCGACTCGATGTCGGAGGCCCCCCGTACGGTGAAGACATGGCCACGGAGCCATACGTCTTGTCGGAGAGTTCGCCCAGCCAGGGAGAGCCGCGACAGCCTACAGACGGCAACACGCGAGCAGAAGGAACACATCATGCCATCACCCGCAGACCGCGAGAAGTCCCTCGAGACAGCACTCGCTCAGATCGACCGCCAGTTCGGAAAGGGTTCGGTCATGCGGCTGGGGAGCGACGAGCGCGCTCCCGTCGCCGTCATCCCCACCGGTTCCATTGCTCTCGACGTCGCGCTCGGCGTCGGTGGTCTGCCGCGTGGCCGCATCGTCGAGATCTATGGCCCTGAGTCCTCGGGTAAGACGACCCTGACCCTCCACGCGATCGCCAACGCGCAGCGTGCGGGGGGCATCGCAGCGTTCATCGACGCCGAGCATGCGCTCGACCCCGACTACGCGGCGAAGCTCGGTGTCGACATCGACGCTCTTCTCGTGTCGCAGCCCGATACGGGTGAGCAGGCGCTCGAGATCGCCGACATGCTCGTGCGTTCCGGTGCCATCGACCTCATCGTCATCGACTCCGTGGCGGCGCTCGTGCCTCGCGCGGAGATCGAGGGCGAGATGGGTGACTCGCACGTGGGTCTCCAGGCCCGACTCATGTCTCAGGCGCTGCGAAAGCTCACGGGTGGCCTGAACCAGACCAACACGACGATGATCTTCATCAACCAGCTGCGTGAGAAGATCGGAGTCTTCTTCGGGTCTCCGGAGACCACCGCCGGTGGAAAGGCGCTCAAGTTCTATGCGTCGGTCCGCCTCGACATCCGTCGTATCGAGACGCTGAAGGACGGCACGGACGCCGTGGGAAACCGTACGCGCGTCAAGGTCGTCAAGAACAAGATGGCTCCGCCGTTCAAGCAGGCGGAGTTCGACATCCTCTACGGCATCGGTATCTCCCGCGAGGGCAGCCTGATCGACTTCGGCGTCGAACACGGCATCGTGAAGAAGTCCGGTTCCTGGTACACCTACGACGGAGACCAGCTCGGCCAGGGCAAGGAGAACGCGCGGTCGTTCCTCCTCAAGAACCCCGACATCGCACTGGCCATCGAAACCCAGATCAAGCAGAAGCTCGGCATCGGTGTGCAGGCCGAGGCGGCCCCGGCCGACGAGCTCGCCGAGCGTCGCCCGGCGTGATCGTGCTGCGGTATCGGCCCGAAGGGGCGTGCCGCCCTGCTCAAAGATCGGAGTGACCCATGGACGAGTCTGAGCGGATTGCGCCGGTGATCCCGCTGTTCGGCGACCCTGCGGCAGCGAGCAGCGACAGATTCGGTGCTCCGGTCGAAGGTGAGGCCGCTGCCGTGGATGCTCCTGAGCCAGGTGCGGTGGGGGAGAACGTCGAAGACGTCTTCTCTCACCGCACCGGTGACGGTGCATGGCGGTCGACCTGGGATGCGTCGAGCGATCGTACGGCGACGAGTCGCGTCGCCGACGCAGGCCGTCCCAGCGACCGTCATCCGGCACGGGGCGGTCTGGAGAGGTCCGCTCCGAGACTGCGTGCCCTGCAGTCTCCGGATGCGGTGGAGGAAGGCGGCGACGGGCTCGATCCGGCCGAGATCCGAGAGTCGGCGGAGGAGCTTCTCGTTCGCAAGCTGCGTGCGAGATCGCTTTCCATCTCGGAAGCGCAGATGGTGCTGAAGGGGTTCGAGGTGCAGGGGCACCGACTCGACGCGGCGCAGATCGACGACGTGATCGACGACTTCTGCCGTCGCGGCTACCTCGACGATGCGGTCCTCGCCGCCCAGCTCGTCTCCTCCGGAGTGGAGCGGAAGAAGCAGGGGAGGGTCGCCGTCTCACGGGCTCTCGCCCAGCGTGGCCTCCCTCGCGATGTGATCGATGCGGCGCTCGACGAGCTCCCCGACGACGACATCGAGCGAGCGCTCGAATTCGCTCGCACCAAGATGCGGTCGCTGGCGCGACTCGATCCGGAGACCGCGAAGCGCCGACTCACCGGCCAGCTCGCTCGTCGAGGCTATCCGGGAGGAGTGGTGTCGAACGTGGTTCGGACGGTCACCGCCGAGCAGTTCGGCGGTCGGCGGCCTTCTTCGGGCGTGCGCTTCGAGTAGTCGCGTTCGACCGCGTGCTCTTCGAGCATGATCTCAACGGGTTCCAGGCCGACGTTCCGACGCGGTCAAGGGAACGGGGCTTTCCTGAGCGTGAGAGGATGCCACTCGAACGTAGAATTGACCCATCATGACTATCCCGCGCAGTGAACCGACGATCATCGATGCCTCGTCGGCAGCAGTCGACAGCGACGGGCGGCAGCGCTCGTACGAAGTGCGCACCTTCGGGTGCCAGATGAATGTGCACGACTCCGAGCGGCTCTCGGGCTCGCTGGAGAGCGCCGGCTACGTCCGGGCGGTCGATGGCGCAGAGGCCGACGTCGTGATCATCAACACGTGCGCGGTCCGCGACAACGCGGCAGGCAAGCTCTACGGAACCCTCGGCCAGCTCGCTTCTGTCAAGCGCCGCAAGGACGGCATGCAGATCGCCGTCGGCGGATGCCTCGCCCAGATGGACAAGCAGGCCGTGCTCGACAAGGCGCCGTGGGTCGACGTGGTCTTCGGTACGCACAACATGGGCTCTCTCCCGGGGCTTCTGGAGCGGGCCCGTCACAACGGCGAGGCTGAACTCGAGATCCTCGAGTCGCTCGAGGTCTTCCCCTCGACGCTCCCGACGAAGCGCGACTCGGCACACAGCGGCTGGGTGTCGATCTCGGTCGGCTGCAACAACACCTGCACCTTCTGCATCGTCCCGCATCTGCGCGGCAAGGAGAAGGACCGCCGCCCCGGCGACATCCTGAACGAGATCAGACTGCTCGTCGAGGACGGCGCGATCGAGGTCACGCTGCTCGGTCAGAACGTCAACTCCTACGGGGTCGAGTTCGGCGACCGGCAGGCGTTCGGCAAGCTGCTCCGCGCCGCAGGTGAGATCGAGGGGCTCGAGCGCATCCGCTTCACCAGTCCGCACCCCGCCGCATTCACCGATGACGTGATCGACGCCATGGCAGAGACTCCGAGCGTCATGCCGCAGCTGCACATGCCGCTCCAGTCGGGCAGCGACAGCATCCTCAAGGCGATGCGACGCTCGTACCGCAGCGAACGGTTCCTCGGCATCATCGAGCGCGTGCGGGAGCGCATTCCGCACGCGGCGATCACCACCGACATCATCGTGGGCTTCCCCGGCGAGACCGACGAGGACTTCGAAGACACCATGCGGGTCGTCGAGCAGTCCCGGTTCTCGGGGGCGTTCACATTCCAGTACTCGATCCGCGAGGGCACGCCTGCGGCGACCATGCCAGACCAGGTTCCCAAGGCCGTCGTCCAGGAGCGCTACGAACGGCTGATCGCCCTGCAGGAGCGCATCTCCCTCGAGGAGAACCAGAAGCAGGTCGGCCGAGAGGTCGAGGTGCTGGTCTCCGTCGGCGAAGGCAAGAAGGATGCCGAGACGCATCGGCTCACCGGTCGCGGCGAGGACAACCGTCTCGTGCATTTCGAAGTCACCCCCGGCTCCGAGCTCCCGCGTCCGGGCGACGTCGTCACCGTGACCATCACGCACGCTGCTCCGTTCCACCTGCTCGCCGACGATCCTTCTGGACGGCCGCTGCGCATCCGGCGCACCCGCGGCGGAGACGCCTGGGACCGCTCGCAGGCCGAATCGTGCGCGGTGCCCGCTCCGGCGGCGGACGGCGGGCCGCGCGCGGTCTCGCTGGGGCTGCCGACGCTGCGCGTGGGCGTGTGACGAGACCGCGTCTCTGGGCGGTCGTCGGCGCGACCGGCACCGGGAAGAGCGACCTCGCTCTCGATCTCGCCGAGGAGCTCCGCGCACGCGGCAACCCCGCGGAGATCGTGAACGCCGACGCGATGCAGTTCTACCGCGGCATGGACATCGGCACCGCGAAGTTGTCCCCGGAGGAGCGCCGCGGCATCGCGCACCATCTGCTCGATGTGAGGGACGTCACCGAGGAGGCGGCGGTCGCGTGGTACCAACCGCTCGCCCGCGCAGCGATCGAAGAGGTCCATTCCCGTGGCGGTGATGCGATCCTCGTCGGAGGATCGGGCCTCTACGTGTCGAGCGTCGTCTTCGACTTCCGATTCCCGCCTCGCGACCCCGCGCTCAGAGCGCGGCTGGAGAGCGAGCTGGAGTCACTCGGCGGCGCGGCGCTGATGGCACGGCTGCGTGAAGCCGACCCCGAGACGGCAGCACGTGTCGATCCGCACAACGGTCGCCGTATCGTCCGTGCCCTCGAAGTGCTGGAGCAGGGCGGCACCACACACGGCGCTGCGCTGCCGGAGGCCCCGGTTCTTTGGCATCCCGAGACCAGGCTCGTCGGGCTCCACATCGACAGGCCCGCGCTCGTCGAGCGTCTCGACGCGCGCGTCGACCGCATGTGGGAGGCCGGTCTCGTCGACGAGGTCGCCGAACTGCGCGCTCGGGGCCTCGAGAGCGGGGTCACGGCGAGCAGGGCCATCGGCTACGCACAGGCGCTCGGACAGCTCGACGGTCGGCTCACGCCGGCGGAAGCCATCGCTGAGACCCAGGCCCTGACTCGACGCTACGCCCGGAGGCAGGTGTCGTGGTTCAAGCGGTACCCGGGGATCGAGTGGCGCGAGCCGATGTCTGACGTCCGCGGCATGCTGGAGGCATGACCACCCACTACTACACGGCGTCCAGCCTTGACGGCTACATCGCGACCGCAGACCATTCGCTGGAATGGCTCCTGAAGCAGGACATCGACATGGACGGGCCGATGGCCTATCCGGGCTTCGTCGAGACGATCGGGGCTCTCGCTATGGGGGCGTCGACCTACGAGTGGGTGATGCGCGCCGAAGAAGGCCGGTGGGGCTACGCGCAGCCGACGTGGGTGTTCACTCATCGCGAGCTCGCGCTTCCCGAGACGGGCGACGTGCGCCTCACATCATCTGACGTGCGGGACGTGCACGCCCAGATGATCGAGGCTGCCGACGGGAAGGACCTGTGGATCGTCGGCGGTGGCGGCCTGGCGGGTCAGTTCGCGGATGCCGGTCTCCTCGACGAGGTCTGGGTGCAGTATGCGCCGGTGACTCTGGGCTCCGGTGCCCCGCTCCTCCCGCGCGCGCTCGACCTCGAGCTGATCGACGTCGCCCGCAACCGCAACTTCCTCTGCGGGCGGTACCGGGTGCTGAAGGGCGAGTGAGCGCGCGCAATAGTGTGGAGGACATGACCTGGCATGTGAGACCCTTCCGACGCGACGACACCGACGGCGTCATCGCCCTTTGGGCGGAAGCGGGTCTCACGCGACCATGGAACGACCCCAGGCTCGACATAGAGCGAAAGCTCTCGGTGCAGCCGGAGCTCTTCCTCGTCGTCGAGGATCCGTCGATGCCCGGAGTCCCCGTCGGCAGCGTGATGGCCGGTTACGACGGTCATCGAGGGTGGCTGTACTACCTCGCCACCGCGGTCTCTCATCGCGGTCGGGGAGTCGCTCGTGCCCTCGTCCAGGACGCAGAGGCACGACTTCTCGACATGGGCTGCCCGAAGGTGCAGCTCATGGTGCGCGAGGGCAACGAGGGCGTCCTGGGGTTCTACGACAGCCTCGGGTACGAACGCTTCTCCGTCGCGAACACGGGCAAGCGGCTCATCGCCGACGCATAGCCGACCTCCCTAGACTGGGGACATGGTCGCATTCACCAAAGGGCACGGCACCGGCAACGACTTCGTCATCATCGCCGACCCCGATGGGGAACTCGACCTCACGAGCGAACAGGTCGCTGCTCTGTGCGATCGCCACTTCGGCATCGGCGGAGACGGCATCCTTCGGGTCGTACGGTCCTCCGCGATCCCTGACGGTGCTGCGGCGCTGGCGGAGGAGCCCGCCGCAGAGTGGTTCATGGACTACCGCAACGCCGATGGTTCGATCGCGGAGATGTGCGGCAACGGCATCCGCGTGTTCGCACACTATCTGGTGCGTTCGGGACTCGCCGCGATCGAACCGGGATCCACGCTGCCGATCGGCACGCGCGCCGGAGTACGGGATGTGACGAGCAGCGAGAGCGGATATCAGGTCGATCTCGGACTCTGGAAGCTCTCCGGAGACGATCCCCTGGTCACCGCAGGCGGGCTCTCCGTGACCCGCCCCGGTCTCGGCATCGACGTCGGCAATCCTCACGTCGTCGTCGCGCTGGCATCGGATGCCGAGCTGGCCTCGCTCGAGCTGCACCGCACTCCCGAACTCGACCCCGCGCTGCCGGCCGGAGCGAACGTGGAGTTCGTCGTCCCGGGTGAGCCGCTCGTCCGCGACGGCATCGGTCATGTGAAGATGCGGGTCTCCGAGCGCGGTGTGGGCGAGACGCTGAGCTGCGGGACAGGGGTGGCTGCCACAGCTCTCGCCGTCCGGTACTGGGCGGGGGAGAAGGCCCCGAACAACTGGCGTGTCGAGGTGCCGGGCGGGACGCTCGGAGTGCGGATGTTCCCTGCGGAGGATGGCGAGCACGTCGCGCTGTCCGGTCCCGCGACGCTCGTGTTCCACGGCGAGGTCGATCTGGTCTGATGTCGGTGGCGGAGCCGATCGACCTGGTCATCTTCGACTGCGACGGCGTGCTCGTCGACAGCGAGCGGTTGTCCGTGGAGGTCGATCGACGGGTTCTGGCGGACCTCGGGTGGACACTGACCACCGAGGAGATCGTTCATCGCTTCGTCGGGCGCTCTGCTGCTCACTTCCGCGCCGACGTCGAAGCACACCTCGGGCGCCCGTTGCCGGACGACTGGGAGGCGCCCTACCAGCAGTGGTATCTGGAGGTCTTCGAGAGCGACCTCACCGCGGTGGAGGGCGTCGAAGCGGCGATCGCCGCGATAGACGGCGCAATGTGCGTGGCCTCGAGCGGTTCGCACGACAAGATCCGACGGAATCTGGGCTTGACGGGACTGCTGCCGACGTTCGACGGGCGGATCTTCAGCGCCGACGACGTGGATGAGGGAAAACCCGCGCCGGACCTCTTCCTGCACGCGGCGTCGCGCATGGGAGTCGAGCCGACCCGGTGCGTCGTCGTCGAGGACAGCCGCTTCGGCGTGGCGGCGGCGCGTGCGGCCGGAATGCGATCGTTCGGCTACGTCGGCGGGCTCACACCGCCTTCTTGGCTGGACGGTGAGGGGACGACCGTCTTCGCGGACATGGCCGATCTTCCCGGCCTGCTCGGGATGACCGCTCAGCGGTGACCGTCGCGGGTCACAGCCCCGTGAGTGCGATCGGCTCCGTGGGGGGCGTCCCGTGCTTGCGGACCTTGAGGATCCGATAGCCCTTGCCGGTCGCCGTGCGGAACACGCTGTACCCGGGATGGAAGGAAGCGGCGATCCAGCGATGCAGCGAGTCCGCCCCGAGATTGCGCTGCACGACGAGCCAGGCGTCGCTGCGCTCGTCCAGCCGGGGGATCCATCGTTCCAGAAGCCCGTGCAGCTCGTTCTTGCCGACGCGGATCGGAGGATTCGAGCGAATCGTGCGGAACGTCACGTCTCCGGGAACATCATCGGGCAGCGATGCGTTGACATTGGTGAGCCCGAGCGCTGCGGCATTGCGCCGCACGAGGTCCAGGGCGCGTTCGTTCACGTCGACGGCCCACACGGTCGCGTGCGGAGCGGCCAACGCCATCGACAGCGTGATGGGACCCCAGCCGCTGCCGAGGTCGAGAAGATGGCCTCCCGGCGGCACCGGGGGCATGTTGGCGAGGAGAACCGCAGTTCCGGCATCCAGCCGATCCGGGCTGAAGACGCCGCCGGCGGTGGTGACGTCGACCTCACGGCCTGCGAGCGACACACTGATCGTCCGCAGGTTCTCGGGGCTTGCCGGGGCCGCAGTGAAGTAATGGTCGGACCCCATACCGTGAGCGTACCGGACAGGGCGGGCTAAGGTTAAGACTCGCAACAAAACCCAGAGATCAGGAACGGATGACGGACACCACAAACCCCTCCACCGACGACGAAGCCGTCGACCGCGTTCTCGCGAACGCCGAGAAGCGCACGGAGGTGCGCGTGTTCGGCGCCGCACAGGCGCTGCAGGATGAATCGACCGCCGCGCACACCCGTTCGGACGGAGATCAGTGGGATCTCGAAGATCGTCATGCGCTGCGTCGTGTGGGCGGCCTCTCCACCGAGCTCGAGGATGTCACCGAGGTCGAGTACCGGCAGCTTCGACTCGAGAACGTCGTGCTCGTCGGGGTGTACCCGCAGGGAGCGCAGGAGGACGCCGAGAACTCCCTGCGTGAGCTCGCAGCACTTGCGGAGACGGCTGGAGCCGTCGTGCTCGACGGGGTTCTGCAGCGCAGGCCGCACCCGGATGCCGCCACGTACATCGGCCGCGGCAAGGCCCAGGAGCTCAAGGGCATCGTCGCCGCGACCGGCGCGGACACCGTCATCGCGGACACCGAGCTCGCACCGAGCCAGCGTCGTGCCCTGGAGGACGTCGTCAAGGTGAAGGTCATCGACCGCACCACGGTCATCCTCGACATCTTCAGCCAGCACGCGAAGAGCCGCGAGGGCAAGGCCCAGGTCGAGCTCGCTCAGCTCGAGTATCTCCTTCCTCGTCTGCGCGGCTGGGGCGAGTCCATGAGCCGGCAGGCCGGTGGACAGGTCGGCGCCGGCGGCGCGGGTATGGGCTCGCGCGGCCCCGGTGAGACGAAGATCGAACTCGATCGCCGCCGCATCCGCACGAAGATGGCGCTGTTGCGCCGTCAGATCCGTGACTTCGGACCCGCCCGGGAGGCGAAGCGAGCTGAACGCAAGCGCAACACGATCCCCTCCGTGGCGATCGCGGGCTACACGAACGCGGGCAAGTCCAGTCTCCTGAATGCGCTCACCAGCGCCGGAGTGCTCGTCGAGAACGCGCTGTTCGCGACGCTCGACGCGACCGTGCGACGCTCGGAGACCTCGGACGGTCGCGTGTACACGCTCACCGACACCGTGGGCTTCGTGCGCAACCTGCCGCACCAGCTCGTCGAGGCCTTCCGTTCGACGCTCGAAGAGGTGGGCGACGCCGATGTCGTTCTGCAC
The DNA here is from genome assembly GCF_042901325.1 of Microbacterium sp. NPDC012755. Lineage (NCBI taxonomy): Bacteria > Bacillati > Actinomycetota > Actinomycetes > Micrococcales > Microbacteriaceae > Microbacterium > Microbacterium sp. NPDC012755. The sequence continues at coordinate 2,837,008 of NZ_JBIBCT010000001.1, forward strand.
GTGGTCGATGGTTCGCACCCCGACCCGGCAGGACAGCTGCAGACCGTCCGCGATGTGATGGGCGACGTCGGCGTGCGGGACATGCCGGAGATCGTCGTCTTCAACAAGGCCGATCTGATCAGCGAGGACGACCGCCTCGTGCTCCGCGGCCTGGAGCCGCGCGCGCACTTCGTGTCATCGCGTTCCGGTGAGGGCATCGAGGAGCTGCGCACCGCCATCGAGGAGGCGCTGCCTCAGCCGGCGATCGAGGTGCACGCCGTCATCCCGTATGACAGGGGAGACCTCGTCGCTGCGATCCATGAGACCGGGATGCTGCTCTCCGTCGAGCACCGCGAGGCGGGAACCGCCGTGCGCGCGCGGGTGTCGGAGCGGCTCGCGGCAGATCTCGCGCCGTTCGCCGACGGGGACTGAACGGATTAGCCCGATATCAGGCCGATGCACGGCCCGATCACGATGAGCCATGCGGCCGCCGAGACGATCAGCATCCCGACCCCGATGCCTCGTGACCTCGGGGAGAACAGCAGCCCGATTCCGATCAGGACCGGGAGCCCGAAGATCACGAAGTACGCGGCGGTGCCCGCAAAACTGAGCGCTGAGATCACACTGAGGAACAGCACGAAGGCGACGATGTACGACAGGCATCCGATCCCGGTGCCGATGCCGACCTTCGCCCCGTTTCCCAGTCCTCGTCCCTGCTGAGGGTGGTGCGGGTAGGCGTACGGATCATAGGGAGGCAGGGCAGGCTGACCGGCTGTTCCCGGCTGCGGCAGAGGGCCGGGGTGCGGCGGCGGGCCGGGGTACGGCGCCGGTGTTCCCGAGTACGGTTGCGCGGAGCCGGGATAGGGCGGTGCCGACGGGGGTGCCGGCGGTACGACGGGCTCGGGTGGGACGACCGGCCCGGGTGGCACGATCGGCCCCGGCGGAACGATCGGATCGGGGTCTTCGGGAAGGCCGTCAGGCGGGTTGATGCTCATTCTGGATCCTCCGATCGGCAGGGGTGAACGCGCCCTTTCGCCACAGCCAGACAAGCCTGATGGCGAGCAGCGGCAGGGTCAGGAGCAGGAACAGTTGCGGACGTGTGAAGACGAGCCAGGCGACCTCGTTGCCGCGGACGAACTCGACGAGGAAGCGGAAGACCGCATACGCGGCGATGTACAGCGTCAGCGTCTCTCCGCTGCGGATGCCGAGATGACGCAGCCAGAACCAGAGCACGGCGAAGGCGGCGGCATGGAACACGATCTCGTACACGAAGCTCGGATGCAGCCCCACCCCGGCCGGCGTGCCCACTCGCGCCGCCTGCTCGGGTGTCAGGACGATGCCCCAGTCTCCGCCGGTGGGCGTTCCGGGCTTCTCGGTGAACAGGCACCCGAAGCGGCCGATGGCGAGTGCGAGCGCGACGGCGGGGGCGAACAGATCACCGCTGCGTTCGCGGTAGCCGACGATCCGCTTCGTCACATGCACCCCGGCCCACGCGCCGACCAGTGCCGACAGGATCGAGGCGTTGCCCGACAGGAACTGCTCACCCAGGCTGAGGTTCTTCGACGGGTCCAGATGCTGTGCCCAGGTGCCCAGCCGCGCGAAGATCGCGGCTCCGACCAGCGCGCCGAGCACGAGGTAGGGGATCCGCGGATCCTTCGCGCCTCGCCGGCGCGCTTCGATCCAGAAGACGACGCCGCCGGCGAGCATCCCGATCCCCTCGAAGAACCCGTGGGTCTCGATGGGCGGGCCGAAGCCGAACAGGTCGTTCAGTGTCGGGAACACGCGTCAGCCCAGCATCCGTATCCACAGGAGCACCCAGAACGGGATGGCCACCGCCGCGAGAACCGCGAGGACGATCAGGTAGGCGAGCACGTTGCGGGTGTCGCCGAGCTTGCAGCGTGAGCGCAGGAGGCCAGCACGCCGGGCTTGGGCGTAGGCGACGATGGCCATGCCCGCGAAACCCAGCAGAGCGATCGGCCCGAGGACGCACGTGATCAGCGCGACTGTCGCATTGACGCACAGCCGCAGCGGATCACGAGCGTTCGGAGGATCTCCGACGCTCGGGTCGCGCTGGTTCAGCGGCCAGTCGGTCATGACGCCGAGGCAGACGTGATCAGCGGCAGGGAGGTGCGACCTGTGGCGGTCGAGAGCTTCTGATCGGACAGCGGCTTCCACGCCTGCACGGCGCAGAACGGTGCGCACTGGTGGGCGTCGGTCTCGTCGTTGACCGTGGCCACGTGCACGCAGCACTGCGTCAGGCGCTCCTCGATCATGGTGTTGATGTCCATGAACGGCTTGACCGTGATGCGCTTCACCCGCTCGCCGAGGAACTGCCGCAGACGCTTGTGCTGCCCTGGCAGCGCTGCCGTGGCGAGCTTCGTGAGCGTGCCGATCCCGAGATCGCAGCCGGCGCAGATGTCCTTCCACAGCGACCCGATCGACGGATGGGAGAGCGACGACTGTTCGCTGAGGAGGTCGAGAAGCGACTGCTTCACGCTGTCCTTGAGCGCCTGGTTGATGTTGCTGTCGGCGATCCGGTTCGCGATCAGATCGGGGTTCAGGTCGAGGAACTGCTTCAGCTGCTCGTGACCGACGAGCGAGGTGAGCGAGCGCCAGGAGTCGGAGTCGTCGCGCAGCAGATAGCCGACAGAGCAGCAGTGCGGGTGACTGCAGGGGAGGGCGGTGAGGTCCTGCCAGGTAACCTCGCCGTCGGTCTGCGGTCCGAGACGGGCGAGCACGCCGGTGTGGGTCAGACGCTCCATCACATCGATCCCGCTCGATCGTCCTGATCCGAAGACGGGCTGGATCGTCACGCCTCCGACGTAGGGAGTGACCATGGCTCGGCGGATGACGGCACCGATCTCGTGGTCGTTCACGCCGAGGGCCGCGGTCATGGTCAGGGTCGTGAAGATCCCGGCGCCCGACAGTCGGGCGAGTGCCCGCTCCTTGAACTGGCGGATGTCGGCGCCGCGGTGGAAACGCGACGTCTCCGGCTCTTCGCCGTCGTACTGCAGGTAGATCTCCACGCGCTCGCGGTGCCGCTTCAGCGCGGCGAGGAACTCGTCGTCGTTCGCGATGCGCAGCCCGTTCGAGTTGATGAGGATGCGGACGATCGGTCGGGCGATGAGTTGTTCGAGCAGCTGTTCGAGCCACGGGTACAGGGTCGGCTCACCACCGGAGAGCATCAGCACGTCGATGCGGTTGTTCTCCCGCGAGAGCTTCGCGTCGACGGACGCGAGCACTTCGTCGAGCGGAGCGACCGCCGTCGCCGCGGGGCTGGACTCCGCGAAGCAGGTCGGGCAGCGCAGGTTGCAGTGGTCGGTGATGTCGGCGAGCAGGATGCAGGTGTGCTGCGTCTGCATCTCGGGGAGCCCATAGAGGTAGGCCTCGGGCACAGGGGCGAAGTTGCCGGTGAGGTCGGCCTCGTGCACCTTCGTCGGAGCCGTCCACTGTTCCAGATACCGCAGGATCTCCGCGGACTCGTCGTACAGTGTGCGCTGCAGTCCGTGGGTGCGACAACCGCGTTCCAGCCAGATCGTGCCGTCTCGATCGGCCAGCCAACCCGACAGGCGCTTCACTTCGGAGAGGGGGCGGTCAGGATCTTCCGCATGGCACTCGGGGCAGAACGCGTTGACGTAGCGGTGGATGCGGTAATCGCGCAGCGGCATCCCGCTCGTAGCCGTCGTTGACATGGTCCGACGCTAGCAGCGGCGCCCTCGGGACGGTGTTGCGATCTCAGCGCGCCACGAAGCGCGCCTCCACCGTGGCCGCCACGACGATCTCTTCTGGCTCGTACTGTGCTGCGCCGCCGCTGTCGGCCGCGGCGGCCTTCATCATCATCGGGGCAGACGACACCGGTTGGCCCGCGGAGATCAGCCCGTTGTCGGCGATCGCGGTCGGGACGACATCGCTCAGCCCGAGTGCGCTCGCGTACGCCTGAGCACGCGTGACGGCGACGCCGACCGCGGATGCGGCGACCTCCTGTTCGACGCGAGAGCGCGTGTCAGGCGTGAGGTGCCAGTCGACCCAACCGACCTCGATACCGTCCCAGGGGGAGATGTCGCTCACCCAGATCGACAGCTCGGATGCCTCGGAGAATATCGCGGAGAGGTCGACGCTCGCGTAGTAGACCGGCGCGAGACGCTTGCCCTCGTTGTTCCACGGGCGCTCGGCACGCACGGAGAGACGAGTGCTCGACCAATCGACGAGCGTGCCTGCGGCTTTTCGCTCCGCGAGCGTGGCGCGAACCGGGTCGGCGAGACGGGTGAGTCGGTCGACGACCTCCGTCCGCTCCGAACCTTCGGCGCGGACGGCGACGTGGATGGTGGCGCGTTCGGGGGCGACACGAGCCTCGTGCTCGCCGCGGACGGTGATCGTGACTTCGCTCATGCGCCGACTCTACGCCAGGGGCCGGAATGGCGGACGAGGCGAAATGGTTGTAGTCTGTGATGCTCGGGTGCTGCGGCTCCCGAACTGAAAAGTCAACAGTGCGACAGCGGCTCCTTCGAGAGAAGGACCACGGGGCTGATCGGTTTCGACAGCGCCTGTGAATCCACGAGAAGCGGGCCGAGGATGCAGAGTTATCTCGTAAACGCTCTCTGCAAAAAAATAGTTGCCGAAACCAAGCGCAACGACTTCGCCCTCGCTGCATAAGCGAGCCCGATAGTCCGTCAGGCCGTATGTGATTCCGATACGGATCCTGGCGTCATCTAGGAATCTTGCTGCGTGACGGCGTCTGGACGTCACGTGGGACTCTTCCCAGGCTGGGCTTGTCGACTTAGGTGTCTGTGACAAAGGTCGGAGCCGAGTAGAACGTCTTCACAGACTGCGCCCGGAGAAGGCGTGGAGACTCAGCGTTGGACGGGGGTTCGATTCCCCCCAGCTCCACCAGGTCGCTGTCGCAAACCAAGAGGCCCGCCTCCCCAGTAATCACTGGGGAGGCGGGCCTTTTTGCGTCTGTGGGTGATTCGGCAGGCGAGCGCTCAGACGTGCTCGCCATGAAGTGCCATCGACCGCCACAGGTCGAACTGGCGGTCATTGCCGGCGATGATCGCCGAAGCGAGCGGTGCGCTGTTGTCGATCTCCTCCTGGGTGTTGAGCTGGCGGAAGTAGCCGGGGCCGAGCAGAGCGGTTCCACGGCTGGGCGAAGAGATGCGGATCATGTTGTCCTCCAGGACGGGACTAGGAATCGGAGTGTTGTTGATGCGATTGGTGATGAAGGGAACGGGGTCGATCTGCGCGCCGCCGACAACCACTTCGAGGTGATGATGGACGCCGGTGACGTTTCCGGACTTGCCCATGATGCCGAGAGGGGTGCCCGGGCCGACCTGCTGTCCGACGGAGACGGAGGTCGACGCGAGGTGCAGCGATCTCGTCAGGAAGCCGTCGTGCTGCACCCACACCTGCAACCCGCCCGGACCCCAGCCAGGGGGTATGCCGACAACCGTGACCCGACCGTCAGCGATCGACTTGACGCTGCTGTACCCGACGAAGTCGCACCCGAGGTGGTACGTGGACGCGCCGTCGGTGGGCGCCGTGCGAGGCCCGAACGGGCTCGAGATGGCCGGCCGGGTGGTCGTCCCGTTGGGCCAGAGAACCTGGCCCGCCGCAGACGCTGATTCCGGATAGAGTGCGTGCACTCCGAGCGTTGCGACTCCTGCCGCGATTCCTGCCCCGAAGAGTAGACCTCGCCGCGAGAATTCGAACGTGGACGATTCTGATGCCGTTGGTGGACTCATACTCACAACGTATTGATGAAATCTGTTCCTCGCTGTCCCCTCTTCTACCTACAGACAGCATGGGATCCACTCGATACGTTGAGAGGTTCGGATCTCGTCGCCGTCCTTCCGGGCCGTGGCGTCCCGTTTCGGAGATGTTCGATCCGCCGCCCGTGCCCATCACCAGGGCGAGCGCGCGCGTCACGGTGCCCGTCGACCATCGTGTCGAAGAGTGATTTCGGTGAGAATTCCATCACTAATGGGGATATGCGGGATGCAGTTAGTGCATACATGATTTTCGGTCTCCTGAAATGCAGTCCGATGAATTCTCGCTGAGCGCAAATCCCCTTTTTCTGGGAGTATGACGCCCTTGTAGCATCCGACGTATGTCTCAGGTCGCTTTGCCCGCGGGGCCGCCCAGCGGCAGCTTCGATCGCGTCGCGCAGGTGCTTCTGGCCATGTCGCGAATGGACGCTCCGCGCGTCGCCCAGATCAGCGAGCACACCGGTCTGCCGGCCAGCGCGGTCTACCGCTGCATCACGTCTCTGCTCGAGGCCGGCCTCATCGAGGAGGGGCCGTCGCGAGGCAGATACCACGCGGGCATCGTCTCGATCTCTCTTGCTGAGCGTTACCGACGCAGCGTGCTCAGTGGGGATGCGACGTCGCGCGTCCTGCACACGCTCGCCGGTCGAACGATGGAGTTCGCGGCACTCCTCGTGCGTCGCGGAGACGACATGGTGTGCGTCGACACGGCGGACGGGTCCAGCGTGCTGCGATGCTCCTTCGTCGTCGGCGAGGTCGTGCCACTCGTGGCGGGCGCCAGCGCGAAAGCGATCCTCGCGCACACGCCGCGGGGAGAGGTCGACGGCATCCTCGCCCGCAATGGAGTCGCGGGGTCGACCGCGTCCGGCGTCCTGTCGCTGCTGCCCGACGTGCGCGAGCGGGGGTTCGCGATGAGCGCAGGCGAAGTCGACGAGGGGGTCTGGGGGGTCGCAGCACCGGTGTTCGCGGATGGGGGCGTGGTCGGCGCCGTGGCGACCATGGCACCGGTGCTGCGGGCGGCCCGCCTCATGCGCACCGCCGTCTCCGCGACCGTCTCGGCCGCCCAGGCTCTGTCGAGACACCAGCTGAACATCTGACAGAGAGGACCCGCCGTGCGTCGGCGCGCGGATTCGCATCCGGATCCGCGCGAATGACGGACGCCCGTTCTCCCAACCCGAAAGGAGTTGACCCGATGACGAGTCAACAGACGACCAGCACCGGAACCCTTGCCGTCGAGCGCCGGACCATCGACATGGTGCCGAAGGACGAGAGGCACGGTACTCCGCTGAACCAGTTCACGCTCTGGTTCGGCGGGAACATGCAGATCACGGCGATCGTCACCGGCTTGATCGCCGTCGCGATCTTCCGCGCCGAACCCCTCACGGCGATCCTGGCCGTCCTCGTGGGCAATGTCATCGGCGGCGTGACCATGGCACTGCATTCGGGCCAGGGGCCGCGTATGGGGCTGCCGCAGATGATCTCCAGCAGAGCGCAGTTCGGCGTCCTCGGCGCGACGCTCCCGCTCGTCCTCGTGATCTGCATGTACCTCGGGTTCGCCTCGACCGGCGCAGCTCTCTCCGGAAGTGCGATCAATCATCTGCTCGGCATCCCGACCGCCGCAGGATCTGCTCCGATCGTCGGCATCCTGATCTTCGGAGTGCTGACGGTCATCGTCTCGATCTTCGGGTATCAGCTCATCCACGTGCTGGGCCGGATCGCCACGGCAGCGGGCATCCTCGGGTTCACGTACCTGTTCATCCAGCTCTTCGCGAACTACGACGTCGGCGCGACGCTCGGCACCGGGGCCACGGATCCTGCCACCTTCATGGTCTGCCTCACACTCGGGGCGAGCTGGCAGATGACGTATGCGCCGTACGTCGCCGACTACTCCCGATACCTCCCGGCCGACACGTCGGTCGCGACGACGTTCTGGTCGACTTTCCTCGGCAGCGTGACCGGAACGCAGATCTCGATGACTCTGGGCATCCTGATCGGCGCCGTGTCGGGTGGCGCGCTGCTGGAGGGGCCCGTCGGCTTCGTCGGGCACCTCGCAGGGCCGGCGTACGCGGCCTTCGCGATCTACCTGGTCATCATCGTCGGCAAGCTCACCGCGAACACACTCAACGCCTACGGAGGCATCATGAGCACGGTGACGGTGATCACGAGCTTCAATGCCGAGACGAGGATCTCGCGTCGAGCCCGATCGATCTACATCATCGTCTTCGTCGCGTTGACGATGGTGATCGCGATCGCCGCCAGCGCCGACTTCCTCAACAACTTCAAGAACTTCGTGCTGCTGCTCCTCGCGGTCTTCATCCCGTGGAGCATCATCAACCTCGTCGACTACTACCTGATCTCGAAGGAGCGCATCGACATCCCCGCCCTCTACGATCGTCGCGGCCGCTACGGCGCCGTGAACCTCACGGCGATCGTCTCCTACGGCATCGGCATCCTCGTGCAGATCCCCTTCCTCACGAGCGACACCTACAGCATGCTCGGCGACTTCCACGGACCGCTCGCGGGAGTCCTCGGCGGAATCGACATCTCCTGGGCGGTCTCGATGGTCGTCACGTTCGCCGTCTACTATCCCTGGGCGAAGAAGACGATGAAACCTCCGGCGGACATGATCTATCCACCGGAGTACACGGCGGCGCAGACCGGCCAGATCGCGGTGAGCTGACGTGTCCGTCTCAGCCGCGAAGGGAGCGGTGCAGCCGCGTCCCGAGATCGAGGAGTTGCCCCTCTATCGCCCGGGTGTGCCGGCGCAGCAGAGAGTAGGGCTCACCGGATTCAAGCTCTCGTCCAATGAGAACCCGTTCGAGCCGCTGCCCGCGGTCGTCGACGCGATTCGTCGCGCCGACCGACACAACGTCTATCCGGATCCCACTGCGCTTCCGCTCCGCGAGAAGCTCTCCGAGGTCCTCCAGGTGCCGGCGTCCTGCATCGTCGCGGGGGCGGGAAGCCTCGCGGTCCTGAACGACATCCTGCGCGTGTTCGCCGGACGGCGACCGGACGGCAGCAGGGATGAGATCGTCTACGCCTGGCGGTCCTTCGAGTCGTACCCGATCTCGATCGGAGAGACGGGAGCTCGGGCCGTGCCCGTGCCGCTGAGACCGGATCTGACGCACGACCTGGAGGGGATGCTCGCCGCGATCACGGAGCGGACGAAGATCGTGATCCTCTGCACGCCCAACAATCCGACGGGACCGGCGTTGGGCCACGCCGAGGTGCGCGAGTTCCTGTCTCGGGTGCCCGCGCACGTGCTCGTGGTGATCGATGAGGCCTATATCGAGTACGTTCGGACCGCGGACCGGCTCGATTCTCTCGCGCTGCAGCGGGAGTTCCCGAATGCGCTCATCCTGCGCACCTTCTCCAAGGCGCATGGACTCGCCGCGCTGAGGGTGGGGTACTGCGTGGCCCGGGAGGAGATCACCCGCCACCTCACGACGGTCGCCGTCCCCTTCGCCGTGTCCCAGGCAGGACAGATGGCGGCGATCGCCTCACTCGACGAACTGCCGGCGGTGCGGGATCGCGTCGAGCGGACGGTACGGGAGAGAACGCGAGTCAGGGACGAGCTTCTGACTCTCGGCCTGAGCGTCCCCGATGCGCAGGGGAACTTCGTCTGGTTGCCCCTGGGGGCAGGGTCAGAGCAGTTCACGGCTCTGTGCAGCGCTCAGGCGCTCGCCGTCCGGCCTTTTGCCGGAGAGGGGGTCCGCGTATCCATCGGGCTTCCCGAGGCGCACGACCGCCTTCTCGCGCTCACACGCACGTACCTGCGTTCTCAGGGTGCACGGTGACGGGGTCGGCGATGGACGCGCACGAACTCCGTGGCGGCGCGCTCGCCGATAAGGATCCCGACACGGCGATCAGGGAGCTGGAGCTCGCGCTGCCAGGACGCGTGCTGCGGGATCTCTCCGACGTCCGTGCCTACTCGCACGACCGGTCCCGTCACTCTTGGGCGCCCGCGCTGGCCGTGGTCCTGGCGGAGTCGACGGATGACGTCGCCACCGCCGTGCGGATCTGCGGGGCGGCGGGCATAGCAGTGATCGCACGGGGAGCGGGCACCGGTCTGGAGGGTGGAGCGAACGCCCTCTCCGCCAGCGAGGACATGAGCGATCTCGACGACGCGACGAGATCCGCGAGTGTCGTCGTCGACCTGATGCGGATGAATCGCATCCTGCATGTCGATTCGGATTCGGCCGACGCGACCGTGGAGGCGGGGGTGAGGCGGAGCGAGCTCAACCCGGCACTCGCCGTCCACGGTCTGCAGTTCGTGGCGGGCCCGGGGGTCGACGCATCCATCGGCGGCATGGCGGCGACACGTGCGAGCGGGACGAATGCGGTGAAGCACGGCACGATGGCCGACAACGTGCGCGGTCTCACCGTCGTCATGTCGGACGGCTTGGTCATCCGTACCGGCAGCCGGGCGCGGAAGTCCGCTGCCGGCTACGACCTGACCCATCTCTTCGTCGGATCGGAGGGGACGCTCGGCATCATCACCGAGCTGACTCTGCGCCTCACGCCCGTCCCCGCGGCGCATGAGCTCGCCGTGTACTCCTTCCCGTCGGTGAGAGCCGCCGCCCTCGTCGTGCAGCGGGCGCTGCATGCGGGGATCGACCTCGGACGCGCTGAGCTGCTCGACACGGTGCAGATCGAGGCGCTGAACTCGTACTCGCACACGGACTTCCGGGCCGCGCCGACGCTCTTCGTCGAGCTGAGCGGCGATCCGCAGATCATCGCGCATCAAGCGGAGCGGCTCGAGGTCATCATGGCCGCGCAGGGCATGCTCGAGTGTCGACGGATCGAGGGCGACGATCCCGAGCGGTTCTGGAAGGTCCGGCATGATGCACTTCCAGCCGCGCAGGCGCTGAGACCGGATTCATACACCTGGTCGACCGATGTCTGCGTGCCGATCTCTCACCTCGCCGACTGCATCACGGAGACGCAGGCGGACATCGACGCGAGCGGCCTCGTGGCGCCGATCGCTGGTCACGTGGGAGATGGGAACTTCCATCTCGCCTTCGTGCTCAGGAACGGTGACGACGACGAGAGGGAGCGCGCTGCGGCGCTCACGTCGAGGATGATCCGCAGAGCGCTCGCGGTCGGCGGCACCTGCACGGGCGAGCACGGAGTCGGCGTGGGCAAGATGCAGGACCTGATCGACGAGCATCCGTCGGGTATCGGCGTGATGAGGGCCATCAAGGATGCTCTGGATCCGAGGAGGATCCTCAATCCGGGCAAGATGCTGGATGGCTGAAAGCCGTCAGCCCGCCCAGTCGATGAGGATCAGACTCTGCTTCGTGTCTGCGAGCTTCACCCAGCCATCGCCGAAGAGGTAGGTCATGCCGTATCCCTCTTCGTCGGTGCCCAGGGAGAACTCGGGGTCTTCCGTGAAGTAGCGGCCCTCGGGTCCGTCTTCGCGCGTCCACCCCTGCGCGAGCAGGGAGGACTGCGCTGCATCGGCGTCTTCGGAGGAGATCGGCGACCATCCGTACAGCTGGCCGTGATCGGTGCCGGTCGAGAAGTCGGCCCAGAAGCAGAGGATGCCGTCGGGGAGCGCCACGTCGCCGATGATGAAGTCCTTGCGTTCGGACGTCCATCCCGCGTCCGTGAGGCCTGCGACCGTTCCCTCTGTCACGATCGTCTCGCATGTGGGGTCGGCAACGGGAGTCTCCGGAGCCTGGGTCGCCGCGGGCTCGGCCGTCGACTCCGCAGCAGGCTTCGTGGCCTTCGGGGTGGGGGTGGCGCCCGCATCCGGGCCGCCGGAGCACGCAGTCAGCGTCGCCGCGAGAAGGAGTGTTGCGGCGGCGGCGATGGGGATGCGTGGGGTCATCTCGTGGCCTCGTCGAGTGTCAGTCGTGCAGGAGTTCCAGGAAGGCGTCGTGAAGGATGCCGTTGGTTGCCAGTGTCGAGCGAGCCGAGATCGTCTCGGCTCCGTCGAAGGCCGTCATGCGTCCGCCGGCCTCGCGCACGATCGGCACGGCGGCGGCGATGTCGTACTCCTTGACATCGAACTCCGCGACCATGTCCAGGCGCCCCTCCGCGAGCAGCATGTATGCGAAGACGTCGCCGTAGGCGCGGTCGCGCCACACGCGATCGGCCAGGGTCAGCAGCGTGTCGAGGCGACCCGCTTGCGACCACTGCGCGATGCTCTGGAAGCTGACGCTCGCATCGTCGAGGGAGGCGACGGCGGACGTGCGGAGGCGGCGCGGGCCGGCATCCGTCGCCGTCCAGGCTCCGGCTCCCGTCGAGGCCCACCAGCGACGCCCGAGCGCCGGCATGCTGACCACGCCGACCTGCGGCACGCCGTCGACGGCGAGCGCGATCATGGTGCCCCAGAGGGGCACTCCGCGGAGGAAGTTCGCGGTGCCGTCGATCGGATCGACGATCCACTGCCGGTGCGTGTCGCCCTGGGCGCCGAACTCCTCGCCGAAGATGCCGTCCTCGGGGCGCTCGGTCTCGAGGATCGCGCGGATCGCGCGCTCCGTCGCGAGGTCGGCGTCGGTGACGTGCGAGTTGTCCGCCTTGGTGGAGATCTCGAGGTCGGCGCTGTCGAAGCGTGGCAGCGCCTGCGCATCGGCGGCGTCGGCGAGCCGGAGGGCGAGTTCGAGGTCGGCGGAGAGGCTGTCGGCGCTGGGGGAGGCGGTCACCAGTCCAGGATAGTCGGCGGAGCGAGCGGCCTCCGGCGCGCTGGACGCAGTGCGACACGCGCGGCGGGAGAGAAGGGATGCGCTCGATTTCACATGGAGCCCATCCGCTGGTAATGTAATTCCTCGGCCGGGGGATTCACCGGGCCACGCACCTCTAGCTCAATCGGCAGAGCAACTGACTCTTAATCAGTGGGTTCAGGGTTCAAGTCCCTGGGGGTGCACGGACAAGCCCCGGAAACTCTCGCCAGTTTCCGGGGCTTTTCTGCATCCGTGGCGAAGAAGCCACGTGTCGGCTTTCGCGCGGGAGCGCGCGGCTCAGGTGAGCAGCACCGAGAGTGCGTGAATCTCCTCGTCGGTCAGCCCCAACCCCTCCGCCGCATAGGTGCGCATGCCGCCGAAGCGCTCATCGACCTCCGCGAAGGCCGCGGCGAGGTAGCTCTCGCGCACACCGAGGACGGGAAGGAGCACGTCACGCTCCACACCGTGTGCCTCCGCCTGCTGCAGCAGCGGTTCCAGGGCGGGCAGGAGGTCGGTGTTGGTCTGGAGGTAGTCGTCGTACACGTCGTCGATGTCGGCGCCGAGAAGCGAGAGCACTGACGCCGCCGCCCACCCGGTGCGGTCCTTGCCGGTGGTGCAGTGGAACAGGGCAGCACCCTGACGGTCGCCGTCGATCAGGCTCAGGAAGAACGAGCGGTAGGCGCTCACGGCCGAAGGCATCCGGACCAGGTCGCGATAGGTCTCCTCGAACAGCGCCTCACCGCGGCCGTTCGCGAGAGTCGACGCGAAGGCTCCCGGATCGGCGGCGAGCTCTGCAAGGCCCGCGGCCACGCTGGTCGGGCTGTCGGCGAGCACGTCCAGGTTCCGGCCCATCGTGCCGGCCGGGAGGTTGTCCGGTGACGCGGCGGCCTCGTCCGCTGTGCGCAGGTCGTACACCGTGCGCACGTCGGCCGTGGCGAACCAGTGCTGGTCGATATCGGTCAGCGACGAGAGCGTCGCCGACCGATACAGGACACCGCGTTTCACGGTCCCGTGCTCGGTGGGGATCCCGCCGAGATCGCGCAGGTTCGGCGCGCTGGCGAGGGGGACCGTGCGGTCGTGGGTGTCATTCATGCTCTTATCTCCTTCGAGAGGTCTTCGCTGGTGGATGGTGCTGGTCGCGTCGGGACGGGTGCCGGACGCGAGAGGAGCTCGAGGACCGCGAGCGCGCCGATGCCGACGAGAGCGGTGCCCACGATCATCCCGGGCGTGAGTGGCCGCATGAGCAGGATGAACGCGGCGCAGGAGGCGCCGATGAGGATCCGAAGCGGTCTCTTGCCGCGCTCCACGCGCTCCCCGAAGACTCCTGTGGTGAAGCCGTGCGCTTCCGCGCTGCTCCTGATCGCGGTGGTCGCGCGGCGCGCGTGCTGTCGGAGACCGAGAGCCCAGGGCGACGGGCCTGCGAGGAGCGCGATCACCAGCACGGCGGCGGAGAGGGTGCCCAGCACGAGAGTCATGCTCGCGACGAATCCGAGGACCTCGCTGTAGACGGCCAGCGCCGCGTCGTGCGGGATGGCGGAGGCGACGGCCAGCGCGAACACGTTCCGCCCGGCGTCGACGCCGATCCCCAGCAGCAGCATCATCACCAGGACGGCTCCGGATGCCCAGGCCGCCGCGCGCGCCCGGCTGCGAGCCGACAGCACGCCCGCGACGAGGGCGATCAGCATGAGCCAGGGCACCCACACGCCGATCGCGACGACGAGGTGGTACACGGCGAGGTAGAGGCCGACGGAATCGCCCTCGGCGATCACGATCGACCGAGTGATCGTCGGAATGCGGTCGGCGAGGGGAAAGCCATCGGCGACGAGCTCGTCCTTCACCGCCTGGATGATCGGCTCGAGCTGCAGTTCGACCTGGCCGGCGCCGATCGTGATCGCCGCGTCCTCCCTGCCCGTGGCCGTGTTCACCAGCTGGCGATGGGTGAACTCGAGCGCGTCGGCCCAGATCGCCGCGAAGGCGTCCGACGTGATGAAGCCCGTCACCGTCGTCTCCATCAGGGTTCGGATGCCGGACACGGCAGGAGCCTGCAGAAGCGCCAGCGCTTCCTGGGCCCTCGGCCCGACGTCGAGATCCTGGAGACCGGCGAAGAGGTCGTCCGCGATGCGATCGATGTCGATCTGGGACTCGATCGCAGCGATGACCTGGTCGGCGACGAAGTCCTGCACGGCCGGATCCTTCGCCAGCGGTGCGAACGTGTCGACGAAGTAGGCGGTGTCGGTGAGCTGTCCGTGCGCCCAGGTCGAGACCACGGCGACGGGGGACAGCAACACGCCGACCGCGATCAGCGTCGTCGCCAGGAGCGTCCGGCCCCAGCGACGCGGTGGTCTGGTGTGCGGAACAGCCTCGGCAGTCTTCTCCGAATCGGTGGTGCTCCGCTCGCGCTCCTGATCGAGCGCGCGGGTGAGTTCGGCGTTGGCCGCGGTGAGTCGCGCGAGCTCCTCTGTGAGCTCTTCGGCTGTCTGCTGGACCATTCTTCGAGTCCTTACGGGGATGGGGGAGAAAGAGGAGGAAGACGGGTGGGGGGCGTGGCCGCCCCCCACCCGTCTTCCTCAGAGAACCTCCGGACGGGGCGCGACCCAGGAGCCGTCGAGGACGGACGGCCGCGGACGATACAGGCGCAACACGTAGTTCCAGCCGGGCATGATCGGCAGGGCGTTCGCTACGCCGTCCACTCGCACGCCGAAGCGCACGGTGACGCCGCCGTCGGCATCCGGAATCGCCGTGAGGCTGTTGATGCTGTTGACTCCGAGGGCGTTCTCCTCGAAGAAGCCTGCCGCGTTGTAGAGGGACACCGACCAGAACGCATCGACGGGGACATCGGCGAGGCGGAGCCGGTACTCGTCGACGGGGAGGTTCTCGTCGACGCTGATGTAGGTGGCCTCGTACTCGGGGAGTCCACCCCAGCCGGATGCCGTGCCGAGCAGGTGCATGATCGGATCCACCTCTTCTACCGTGCCGAAGGAATGGTCGTATTTGCTGACGCCGCGCGCGAGGTCGAGGATCGCGGCGCGCGTCGCAGTGTGCGATTCCTGATCGTAGACCGGCAACGGGAACGGTCCGGTGCCGCCTCCGACGATGCGGAGGGCGTCCTGCAGACGGTTTACCGTGGCGAGATCCTCGTCGTCCGCAGGGTCCACGAGGATGCGCACGATGATGCCCGCGTAGTCCGTGCCGACGAGTTCGCGGGTCAGCACGTGCTCACCGGGGTCGCGGAGGATGGCCTGGCCGTAGTGGTCCTGATTGATCACGAACACGGAGATGTACCGACCACGGGTGTTCGGGATCGTGATCGTCACGCCATCCCGGACGTCCACGATCGAACTGCTGTACAGGGTGTCGCGATTCTGGCGGATGATCGGCTGATCGTCGAGCGGCTTCAGCTGGTAGGTGTGGTTCCATACGCCGAGGCCCGAGCCGGCATCCAGCCGCGAGAACATGAGATCGGTCTCCGCCCTGGCGAAGTTCAGGACGTTGACCTCGATGGGTGACGTGTTGCGCGCTACGGGCGCGGGGCCCGCCGTACCGGGTCCGAGACCGGAGGCCGCGCTCATGCCAGCGCCTTCGACTTCAGCAGGGCGAACTCGTCCTGGGTGATCGTGCCGGCCTGTAGGAGCGCCGAAGCGGCGGCGATCTCGTCGCTGGGGCTCTTTCCGGCGAGCTCTCGGAGTGAGGCTCGTGCGGAGTCCTCGGCGTCCGCTGCCGCCCGCTGTCCGCGCTCGGCCATGCCCCCTCCCCGGGCGATGAGGTAGACCAGGGCGGTGAGGAAGGGCAGGAAGATCAGGAAGACGATCCACACCGCCTTCCACCAGCCGTTGAGCGCGCGGTCCCGGAACAGGTCGGTGATGATCGCGAACAGGGCGAACAGGTAGCTGATGAAGACGACGGCCCAGAGCATCCAGCTGAGGATTTCCCAGAAGTACATGTGTGATTCCCTTTTTCGTTGAGGAGCGGGCGCGCAGGTCGCGGCCCGACGGATGGATGAGTCAGAGCGAGCCGAGGCCCTTGCCGATCATGAGCACGCCGATGACGACGAGCAGAACGGTCGTGATCACCGCGTTCTCCCGCGCGAGCCACTCGCGGAGCGCCTCCATGGGCGCGCGGAGGCGCTCCGCAGCCAGGAGGTAGGCGACGACCGGGATGAGCACCGTGGAGACCGCGCAGAGCACGAATACCGCGGTCGCGATCGCGGCGGATGCCGAGGAGAGGCCGGCGCCGCCGATGAGCATTCCCGCGCTGGCGGCGATCAGCAGGTTCTTCGGACGGGGGATCGAGAGCAGCAGGCCGAGCCCCAGAGCGCGCGCGAAGGTGAAGGAATCGATGGCCGACATCCACGTCGGCAGCGCGGGCTCTGCGCCGGGCTCCGGCCGCCTGCGCCACTGCACGACGGCGAGGAGGAGCAGAAGCGCTGCGAGCACGAACTGGATGATCGCCCGTATCGGGTCCGGTCCACCGGAACCGGTCTTCGGGGGCAGTGCGCCCGCCACCAGCACGAAGACGGTCACGGGCACCACGATGCCGATGCCCCACCCCAGGAGGAAGCCGATCCCCGTGCGTCGAGCATTCGGCGAGAGCAGCATGAGGATGACGGCGACGATCGTGAGCGGACTGATGGCGATGGCGAGAGTGAGGGGCAGTATCTCCCCGATGACGGTGGCGAGCATGGTCAGGACCTTTCCGTGGTGGTGGGGCCATGGTCGACGCCGGTCAGCGCGCTCACCGCCGCACGGTTCGTCGAGTAGACGGGGTCGTCGTCGCCGATGATCCCGAAGCGGCTGAGGCGAGGACGTGCGCCGACGCGGGTGCGACTGAACGCGAGAACGATCTCCCTGTCCCGCAACCACGTGCGGAGCCCGTCGAAGGCGTGTGCCGCCGTCACGTCGACATCGGTGATGCCCTCCATGTCCACGACGAGGCTGTGCACCTGCTCGGAGCCTGCGGCCTCGACGGCTCTCTCGACGGCCTGTGCGAAGACCGTGCCGTTGGCGAAGAACAGGGGAGCGGACATCCGCACGACGATCACCCCGTCTGCGGTGAGGACACCGGTCGGCGCCTCGTCCAGCAGGGACGCACCGGGGTCGTCGTTCTCGGCGAGCACATCGATCGCGGGATTCGCGGCGCGACGGACGAGGTTCACCAGGGCCAGCACGAAGGCGACCACGATCCCGGCGATGGCCCCCACCAGCACGGTGACCAGGAGGCACACGGCCGCGATCCAGAACTCGAAGCGCGACAGGCGCCAGAGCCCGCGGAACTCCGAGACGCCGAGCAGCGGGACCACGGCGACGCCGACGATCGCCCCGATCGCGGGCGAGGGGATCTCCGCGAGCAGAGCCGTGCCGAAGAGGAGCAGGAGGACGGTGCCGGCGGCCAGGACGAGAGAGGGGAGCTGGGTCCGCGATCCGGCCTGATCCATCGCCGCCGTCCGGCTCGTGGATGCGCCGACGGAGAAGGAGCCGCTCGCGCCCGCGGCGATGTTCGCCACCCCGAACGCCAGGAGGTCGCGGTTCGGTCGTGTCGGATAGCGGTGCCGCTCCCCGTAGGAGCGGGAGACGAGCAGCCCCTCCGTCGTCGCCACGGCCGTGAGGGCGAGGGCCGAAGGAACGAGAGCGATCCACTGATGCCAGTCGAGCACCGGCCAGGTGATCACCGGCGGCCCTGAGGGCACGGCGCCGAGGACCGCGACACCCGCATCACCGGCGTGCGTGAGAGCGACGACCGCCGTCGCGACCACGAGCACGACCAGCGCCCAGGGGACGATAGGGAGGGTCTTTCGCCCCAGGAGGAGCACGACGACGGCGGATGCCGAGATCAGGATCGACCAGACGTTCGCGCCGAGGAGACCGGTGACGAGTGCCCCGCACTTCTCCGCGAACTCGGCGCCGGAGTCGATGTGGATGCCGAGCATCTTCGCGACCTGGGAGACGAGCACGTCGAGGGCGAGGCCCGCGATGAATCCGACGAGGATGGGAGTGGAGAGGAAGTTCGCGAGAAAGCCGAGCTTGAACGCGGACATCGCGAGGAAGAGCACACCGCAGATGATCGCCTGCGCGAGCGCCATCGTCGCATAGCCCTGTGATCCGGCCGCCGCGAGTCCGCCGATGGAGGAGGCGACCAGCGCCGCCGCCGAGGCATCGGGCGAGGCCACGAGCTGACGCGACGAGGTGACGATCGCCCACACGATCGTCGGAAGCACGAGCGCGTACAGGCCAGCGACCGGGGGCAGACCGGCGATCTGCGCGTAGCCGATGTTGATCGGGATGGAGATCGCGATCAGGGTGACCCCGGCGAGCAGCTCTCGGCCGAGGTTCCGGCGACTCAGGCCGGGGAGCAGACGGTTCATCGCTGCCAGCCTGGCGTGCGGATGGCGGCTGCGGCCGGCGTCTCATCCTCAGCGGATGAGACGCCGGCCGGCTCCGATATTCCGGACGCCGCTATCGTGGAGGCATGATCGAGGCGATTCGCGAGGAGCTGGCGCTCGCGGACCCCGAGGCGGCTCGGAGCATCCTGCGCAAGAACTGGTTGCGGTTGATCATCGAGTCCCACTCCGCAGAGCTCGAGCAGCTGTGCGTGGATCACCAGGACCCGCACGACCCGCACATCCTCCTCATCAGAGCCTGCTGCCGCGACCTCGCCGGCGACTCGTACGGGGCGGAGTACCTGCGCGGTCAGGGCCTGCGCGTCGCTCAGGACGACTTCGTCGCGTGCTTCACCGACCTCCTGCTCGCTCCGGACGCCGCAGCCAAGGCCGCCGTCGCCGATCGTGCCCACGTCGCGCTCGCCGAATGCGGTGCGGACGACGACTATCCGTCGGCGCTGTTCCTGCTCGGGTGGACCGAGGTCAGGCTCCGCAGGGATTTCGCCAGGGCCATCGCGCTCCTGCGCTCCGCCGCCGACGAGGCTCGTCTGCGGAACCGGCCCGAGACCCATCGACTCGCCCAGTCCAACCTGGCGTTCGCACTCACTCAGGCCGGGCTTTTCTCGGATGCCGAGAGGGTGCTCGATGCGCTCCCGCCGTCGGAGCACCCGTCTGATTGGGATCGCTTCGAGGGGGGTCTCCCCGAAACGAATCGCGGATGCATCGCCTACTGGCGGGGCGACTTCGAACGGGCGATCGTGCTCTTCGAATCGGTCATCGTCGAGGAGAGCCCCGGCAACAACTTCGAGGCGCTGGCGCGCCTGTACTACGTGATGAGCCTCGTGGCGACGAAGCGCGAGGACCGCTACCACACGGCGGCGGGCCTCCTCAGGGGGATCAGCAAGGCCGACAAGCACGGCATCCCCTGGGACACTCTCCGTCGCGTGGTCTCGGCCTGGCTCGCGCACGCAGAGGGGCAGGACGAACGCGCCCGTGCTCTCTCGGCGCCCGTGCTCACTCGGACAGGCGCCGCCGTCGCCCACGCTCTTCTCGCCGAGCTGTATCGGGTGATGGGTGAGCCGGTGATGTCGACCCAGGCCTTCCGGCTCGCCGCCGCTGCGGGGATGCCCCGGTACGCGAGGGTGAGCACGCTGGTGACCTCCGCCGCACTCCACTCCGTCGCCGGGCGCGGCTCCCATGCCCACGAGCAGCTCGAGAGAGCACTGGAGACCGCCGCGTCCGAGCACGTCTTCGCGCCGTTCCTCGCGGACGACCCGGTGATCGCCGACCTTCTCAGCGCCCATGCCCATTGGGGATCGAGCGAGCAGTCCTTCCTGCTCGCCGTGTTCGAGAGGCGCGGAGCGCACGCGGCCGCGCTCGCCGGGATACTCACGGACCGCGAGCGGGAGGTGCTGGCGTTCCTGCGCACCACGATGACCGCCGAGGAGATCGCGGCGCGCCTCGGAGTCGCCTATCCCACGGTGAAGTCCCACATCCGCGCGATCTACCGGAAGTTCGGGGTATCCACGCGACGCGCTGCGGTGCTCGTCTCCGAAGGGCGCTAGCGGCGGGCTTCACCGGCAGAAATGCCTGATCTGAAGCAGATGCTGGTATTCCGCGTAACGGATCGCACCTTCTGCGGTCTACTTACGTATGGGGACCTTCGCGTGGGGACGCGAGGGAGCAACGGTGACTGGAGGACAACACCATGCTCAGCAACAGAAAGCGCTTCGGCGTGCGCGCCGCGATCGGCGCTCTCATCGCTCTCGGGGCGACGATCGGGCTCGGAATCGCGCCCGCGTCCGCCGCGGAGTACGACTATCCGGGGGCGATCGACCCTGCGTCGATCTCGGTGACCACGGTCGACGGCACCGGCGGGGTCAACGTCGGCGAGCAGATCAGGATCGACGCGGCCTGGTCCGTGCCCGACGGCGCCGCCGCAGGACAGACGTTCGGGTTCACGCTTCCGGAGGAGTTCGCCGGCTTCAACGGCACGTTCTCCATTCCGTCGAAGGATGATCCGAGTCAGACCGTCGCGAACTGCACCGTGTCATCCGACGCGGCGCCCGTCGTAACCTGCACGCTGACCGACTACGTCACCGGGCGCACCGGTATCGAAGGAACGCTCTGGTTCGTCGCGAAGGCCGACAAGGCCACGACCGACACCACGGTCGACTTCGTTGTCGACGGCAAGATCACACCCGTCGACATTCCCGGAGGCGGCATCATCCCGGGCAAGCCGCTGCCGGGGACTCCGGCGAAGTGGTCGTCGCTGACCGATGACGGGAAGATCGCGTGGGTGGTCGCGATTCCCGGTTCGGCCTTCGCTGACGCCGGCAAGATCACCGTCGACGACGAGCTCACCCCGGCGGGTGCTGGTACCGCGGAGCACCACAACGTCGACGGCGTGCTCACGGTGTGGGGCACGGACGAGACGAACACCAAGCCCTTCACCGTGCCGGGATGGACGGGGGAGTGGAACGCCACGGGTACGGCGTTCCATCTCGAGATCCCGGGTCCCATCGATGCGACCAAGTACTACATGGTCAAGTACACGACGGAGCCGACCAACCCGGTGGAGGGCGCGACCTACGCGAACACCGCCACGGTCAACGGCATCACCGTGCACGACAACCAGGTGTGGACGACCGCGGGTGGTGGCGCCGGAACGGGCAAGGAGACCGGCGCCTTCACGCTCGTCAAGGCAGTGGCCGGAGACGGCGCCGGAAAGGTGCCCGCAGATGCCGCGTACACGGTGACGTACTCGTACGGCGACCCCGTCGTGACGAAGACGATCACGCTCGTTCCGGGCACCCCGGTGCAGAGCATCGCGCTTCCCCTCGGTACGGTCGTGACGCTCGAGGAGGCGGCTCCTCCTGTCGTGGACGGTGTCATGTGGAACACGCCCGTGTTCGGCGGCACCGGAGTGCGCGTACTCGACGGTGGGAAGGCACAGCTCACCATCGGGGAGGGCGCTGCGGCGTCGATCACCTTGACCAACACGGCGACCGCAACGCCGCCGGTGACCCCGCCCACCCCGGCGATGCCGGAGAAGCCCGCGCCGCCGAAGGAGCTGCCGCTGACCGGCTCGCTCGCATCGACGGGTTCGGACGTGCCGACTCCGCTTCTCCTGGCAGGCGCTGCGGCCCTGCTGCTCGGTCTTGCGATGACGACGGGTGCGACTCTGCGCCGTCGACGTCGTTGAGGTGCGCGGCCCGTTCCCCATCGCCGAGATCGAGCGGGGAACGGGCCGTCGTGCACCTCGTCACGGTAGGCCCGGTGGCGGTGGTTCCGGTCGCGGTGCAATTCCGCTCAGACGACGGAGATCACCTTTCCACCGGTGAGAGTCTTCAGCGTGTCGAAGGTGAGGGGCATCACAGTGTGCGGGTGGCCGGCGGCCGCCCAGATCTCGCCGTGATCCTCCAGGTCGGCGTCGATGTAGGTGCGCAGGGGCGCGGGGTGTCCGACAGGAGCGACGCCGCCGATGGCCTGCCCGGTGGACTCCCGGACGACAGCGGCGGGAGCCATCACGACCTCCTGCGCTCCGACGTTCCGAGCGAGGGCTGTCGGGTCGACGCGATGACCACCGCTCGTCATGACGAGGATCGGCGCGCCGTCGGCGAGGAGGACGAGGCTGTTCGCGATCGCGGCGACGTCGCATCCGATCGCCGCCGCGGCTTCTGCGGCCGTGCGAGCGGAGTCGGGGAGTACACGGATGACGGTGTCGACACCGGCATCCTCGAGGTGGCGGAGCACGAGCCTGCTGCGTTCAGGGAGGTCGAGGGCGGTCATCGCCCCACCGTATCGAACGCGGCAGGCTCGTGTGTCAGGCGGCGACGTGCTACGCGGCGTCCCCGAGGAGGATCGCCTCCGCGTCCTCGGCAGCACCGCCCTCAGACTCGTCGTCGATGTGCGCGAGAGCCTTTCGACCGAGGAGGATCGTGAGCGCCGCGACGAGCACGGACACGGCGGCGAAGAGGTACGGGACCGTCGCGTTGAACGCGTGCCACAGTGCCGCCGCGATCGGCGGCGCCATGGCTCCACCGAGGAATCGCACCGCCGAGTACGCCGAGGACGCCACGGAGCGCGGCAGGTCGGTCGCCTCCATCACGGCCTCGGTGAGCACGGTGTTCATCACGCCGAGCAGCAGTCCGCCCACGATGATGCATACGACCAGGGCGGTGGCGGAGGACACCAGCAGACCCGCCGCTACCAGATCCAGAGCCAGCAGCGGCAGCACAACGAGGATGATGTGCGTGCGCTTCATGCGGCGCATCAGAAGCGGTGCGACCCAGACGCTCGTGACCGCGAGTGCGACGCCCCACCCGAAGAACGTGAAGCCGATCCCCATGGCGCCGAACCCGAGGGGGAACGGCGAGAACGCCAGGAGCACGAAGAAGCCGATGTTGTAGAAGAGGGCCGCGACGGCGAGGACGGCGAGTGCGGGCTGCCGGAGAGCCGTGAAGGGGGCGGAGAAGGGCACGGGTTCGCGCTTCTCGCTCGGACCGCGCAGCAGTGCGAGGATGGCGACGAAGGCGATGGCCATCAGCACGACGACGCCGAAGAACGGGGCGCGCCAGCTCTGCTCTCCGAGCAGTCCGCCCAGGAGCGGGCCGATGGCGATGCCGAGTCCGAGGGCGGCCTCGTACAGCACGATCGCCGCTCCGCTGCCTCCGGAGGCGGCGCCGACGATCGTCGCGAGCGCGGTCGAGATGAAGAGGGCATTGCCGAGGCCCCAGCCGGCGCGGAAGCCGATCACGGCATCGACGCTGCCGCTGAGGGCGCACAAGAGTGCGAACACCACGATGAGCGCGAGGCCGATCAGGAGCGTCTTCTTCGCGCCGATGCGGCTCGAGATCCAGCTCGTGACCAGCATCGCGATGCCCGTGACCGCGAGGTAGCTCGTGAAGAGCAGCTCGGTCTGCACCGGGGTCGCCTCGAGCGATTCGGCGATGGCGGGGAGGATCGGGTCGACGAGGCCGATGCCCATGAAGGCGACGACACACGCGAAGGCGACGGCCCAGACCTGTGCGGGCTGCTTCCACACGGATGGTGCGGCGGTGTTCAACGTACTGCTCCTGTCGGTTCGGTGGTGGTGTGCGCGGCGAGGATCTCCGCGGCGCGGGTCAGGGCGGCCCAGTCCTCGTCGACGAGGTCGGCGAAGCGGGGGGCGAGCGTGTCGCGGAACTCCTCGCGCCAGGCGCTCAGCTCCTGGGAGCCTTGAGGGGTGATGTCGACGACGATCGCTCGGGAATCCTCCGGATCGGGGGAGCGGAGCACGAGTCCTTCTCGCTCCAGGCCTCCGATGAGGCGGGTCATCCCCGGCTGCGTGGTGCGTGACGCCGCCGCGAGCTCCCCCACCCGGCGAGAGCCGTTCTGATCGAGGAGGCTGAGCACGCGCCACTGCGCCGCCGGGGCGTCGTTTCCGGCATCCTGTGCGGCGATTCTGCCCAGGGCGTACCCGGAGAGGACGAGGGAGGGGATGACATCCGCGCGTTGCATACCAATGAGTATATACCCAATGGTATGTAAATGTCAGCGGCGACCGTTCGCGATGCGTGCGGAGAGCTGATGGGCGTGCGCCAGCAGCGTGCGACCGAGGTCTGCGAGGCGCTCAGGACCGAAGCGGAACTCGACCCCCGTGAGGCTCAGCGCCCACTCCGGCCGTCCGCTGCGGTCGAAGACCGCGGCGCCGAGCCCCCAGCTGCCCTCCACGATGAGACCGGGGTTCACCGCGTAGCCGCGCTCCTTCGTGTCGGCGAGCCGTGCCCGCAGCGGGTCGGGAGCATGCTGCCGCCCCCACTCCTGTGCGAGCTCGGGATGCCGGTCGAGATAGGCATCCACATCGTGGTCAGGAAGGAAGGCCAGGATGGCCAGCCCTGCGCTCGCGACGCCGAGCGGGAATCTGACCCCTTCGCTGAGCACGAAGGAGCGGATCGGGAACGACCCCTCCTCTCTCAGCAGGCACACGGTCTCGTCGGCCCTGCGCACGGAGAAGAACGCGCTCTCCTCCGTCTTCACGGCCAGGGATCGGACGATGTCGCGGGCGAGCGCGGTCACGTCGTAGCGCGCAGCCGCCACGGTTCCCATGAGGAAGAGCTCGGGCCCAGGCATCCATCTCGTGCTCTCGCCGTCACGATCGACGAGTCCTTCGGCTTTGAGCGCGCTGAGCAGCCGGTGGGTCGTGGAGCGCGACAGGTCCGCGCTCCGGGCGAGATCCTGCAGGGTCGCGCCGTCGGACCCGCCCGCTGTCACCAGGCGCAGCAGACGGGCTGCGCGGGCGATCGCCTGCGCGCCCGGAACGCTGCGGGTGGATTCCATAATGTGGACGCTATCGCCGAGTTCGCCCACATCGCAAGAGCCTGCTGTCGCCTCGTGGTCGGCGGGCGGATGCTGGAGGGGTACACGTCTTCGAAGGAGCACGCGTGATCGACAAGAACTGGTCCACAGCCGCCGAGGCCGTCGCCGACATCCCCGACGGGGCCTCGATCGCGGTCGGCGGCTTCGGGCTCTCCGGCAACCCGATCGCGCTCATCGAGGCGCTGCTCGCGCAGGGTACGAAGGAGCTCAGCGTCGTGAGCAACAACTGCGGCGTCGACGACTGGGGCCTCGGCGTCCTCCTGGCGGCGCGGCGCATCCGCAAGATGACCTCTTCGTACGTCGGGGAGAACCGGGAGTTCGAACGGCAGTTCCTCTCCGGGGAGCTGGAGCTCGAGCTCACCCCGCAGGGCACGCTCGCCGAGAAGCTGCGCGCAGGCGGTTCGGGCATCGCCGCGTTCTACACGCAGACGGGCGTCGGCACCCAGGTCGCCGAGGGCGGACTGCCCCGCCTCTACGCGTCGGACGGGTCGATCGCCGTCGCCTCGCCGGTCAAGGATGTGCGGACCTTCGAGATCGACGGCGCGCCCCGCGAGTTCGTGCTCGAAGAGGCGATCAGAACCGACTTCTCGCTGGTGCACGCCGCGGCGGGTGACCGTCACGGCAACCTGGTCTTCAACAAGGCCGCACGCAACTTCAACCCCCTCGCCGCGATGGCAGGGCGGGTGTGCATCGCCCAGGTCGAGCGACTGGTCGAGCCGGGCGAGCTGGACCCCGATCGCATCCATCTCCCCGGGGTGTACGTGCACCGCGTCGTCGAGGTCGGCACCGACATCCCCAAGCGCATCGAGCGACGCACGGTCGCCGCGGAAGGAGCCTGACATGGCACTCAGCAGAGAGCAGATGGCCGCGCGCGCCGCCGCCGAGCTGCAGGACGGCTCCTACGTGAACCTCGGCATCGGCCTGCCGACGCTGGTGCCCAACTTCGTCCCCGAGGGCGTCACCGTCGTCCTGCAGTCCGAGAACGGGATCCTCGGCGTGGGGCCGTATCCGCGCGAGGAGGAGGTCGACCCCGACCTGATCAACGCGGGCAAGGAGACGGTCACCACGCTTCCCGGCGCGGCGTTCTTCGACTCGGCCGCGAGCTTCGGGATGATCCGCGGTGGCAAGATCGATGCGGCGATCCTCGGCGCCATGCAGGTGTCGGCGTCGGGAGATCTCGCGAACTGGATGATCCCGGGCAAGATGGTGAAGGGCCCGGGCGGCGCGATGGACCTGGTGCACGGAGCCGCCCGCGTGATCGTGCTGATGGAGCACGTCGCCAAGGACGGCTCGGCGAAGATCGTGAACGACTGCTCTCTGCCGCTCACCGGCCGCGGCGTCGTCGACCGGATCATCACCGACCTGGCGGTGATCGACGTGACGGATGCGGGCCTGGTCCTGGTCGAGACCGCGCCGGGAGTCACCGCCGCCGACGTCATCGCCGCCACCGAACCCGTTTTGATCCTCACGAAGGAGTGAACCCATGACCGACATCGTCATCGTCGCCGCCGCCCGTACGCCCCAGGGGCGCCTGAAAGGCCAGCTCGCGTCGTTCACGGCCCCGCAGCTCGGATCGTTCGCGATTCGCGGCGCTCTGGAGCAGGCCCGGATCGACCCGGCCGAGGTGGACGCGGTCATCGTCGGCCAGGTCCTCGCGGCCGGGTCAGGGCAGAACGCTGCCCGTCAGGCGGCGATCGGGGCCGGGATCGGCTGGGATGTGCCCGCGCACTCCGTGAACAAGGTCTGCCTCTCGGGGCTGACCGCGATCATCGACGCCGCGAGGATGATCCGCACCGGTGACGCGGAGGTCGTCGTCGCCGCCGGGATGGAGTCCATGACCCGCGCCCCGCACATGCTGATGGGCTCGCGTGACGGCTGGACCTACGGCAGCGTCGAGGTGCTCGATCACATGGCGTTCGACGGACTCACCGATGCCTACGACAGGGAGAGCATGGGCGCCTCCACCGAGCGGCACAACGCGAGGTACGAGCTCACGAGAGAGGCGCAGGACACCGTGGCCGCGCTGTCTCACCAGAGGGCCGCCGCCGCGCAGGGCGCTGGTGTGTTCGACGCGGAGATCGTCGCCGTCGAGGTGCCTCAGCGCCGTGGCCCTGCCGTGCGGGTGACGGCGGATGAGGGCGTCCGCCCCGACACCACCGTCGAATCCCTCGCGGGTCTTCGCCCGGCCTTCGCCGAAGGCGGCTCGATCACCGCGGGCAACTCCTCGCAGATCTCCGACGGCGCGTCGGCGGTCGTGGTGACCACCCGCGCGAACGCCGAGTCCAAGGGCTGGCCCGTGCTGGTCACCGTCGGGGCGAGCGGTCAGACCGCAGGGCCGGACAACTCGCTGCAGGCGCAGCCGGCGCGCGCGATCGAGCGCGCCTGCGAGAAGCAGGGGATCACGCCGTCGGATCTCGATCTGGTGGAGATCAACGAGGCCTTCGGAGCGGTCGTCGCCCGGTCGCAGCAGGAGCTGGGCCTCGACAGCGGCATCGTGAACATCCACGGCGGGGGCATCGCGATCGGTCACCCGATCGGCGCCTCGGGCACACGCCTGGTCGTGCACGCCGCGCATGAACTCGCCCGGCGAGGGCACGGCACGGCCGCGGTCGGGCTGTGCGGGGGTGGGGGACAGGGCGAAGCGCTCATCCTGACGAGGTGAGGGACGTTTCGGCCTCTTCTCGTCGGTCGGCGAGGGCCGTCCGGCGGATCAGCGCTTGAGCGCCTTCGCCGCGGCCTTCTCCGCCTTCTTGGCACGCTTCGCCTGCGTCGGCGCCAGCGGCGAGTCGGGGGCGACGATGTCGCCGCGCTCGTCGCGTCTGGTGTCGATCACGGCGCCGATGGCCAGGGCCAGGGTGATGCCCCAGCTCACCCACGCGAGCACCGCGCGCCAGGTGATCGGCGCCTCTCGAGTGCCGCGGAGCAGCGAGATCCCCGCGGAGATCGCGGCGAACAGTCCCGTGCTGAACAGGTAGCGCATACCCCTACGCTACCCCCGCGAGCCCCATGCCGAGGCGAGCGATGCCCTCGCGTATGCGATCGGGAGCATACGTCGTGAACGACAGTCGCATCGCCCGGGCGTCGGCCGGGCCGGCGTAGAACGGCGCTCCGGGGACGAAAGCCACGTCATGACGGAGGACATGCGGGAGGGCCGCGGTGGCGTCCATGCCCTCGGGGAGGCGCGCCCACACGAACATGCCCCCGTCGGGGCTGTTCCAGGAGCTGCCCGCCGGGAGCGCTGTCGCGAGGGCGTCGACCATCGCGTCCCGTCGATCGGCGTAGGCCGCGCGGATCTGCGCGAGGGCGGCATCGCTTCGCCCCGACGCCAGGTAGTGCGCCGCGGCGGCCTGATCGATGGTCGACGTGTGCAGATCAGCGGCCTGCTTCGCGATCGTGACGGTGGGGCGGATGTCCGCGGTCGTGCGCACCCAGCCGATGCGCAGGCCGGGTGCGATGACCTTCGAGAAGCTGCCGAGGCTCAGCACATGATCGGGTGCGAAGGTCGCGAGGGAGGGGAGCGGGTCTCCGGAGTACCGCAGCTGCCGGTACGGCTCGTCCTCGATGATGCGGAATCCGTGGCGGATCGCGGCATCCGCGATCCGCTGTCTGGCGGCGAGGCCGTGCGTCCGCCCCGTGGGGTTCTGGAACGTCGGCACCGTGTAGAAGAACTTCGGGGCATGAGCCGAGGCGAGGGCGTCGAGGGCGTCGAGGTCGAGCTCGTCTCCGAGATAGGGGACGCCGACCACGCGTGCTCCCGCGAGGGCGAAGGTCTGCAGCGCGGCGAGATAGCAGGGCTCCTCGACGAGGATCACGTCGCCAGGGTCGAGCAGAGCCGTGGAGAGGAGTCCGAGGCCCTGCTGGGAACCGGTCGTGATGATCAGGTCGCCGGCATCCGTCGCGAGGCCGTTTGCCGTGTACTGCCCGGCGACGATCTCGCGCAGAGCGGGATTGCCCTCCGACGTCGAGTACTGCAGCACGGCCGGTGCGCCGAGGGCCTCGTCGAAGGACGCGCGGATGCCGTCGAGGTCGAAGAGCTCCGGCGCGGGCAGCCCCCCGGCGAACGAGATGACCTCGGGCCGTTCGGTGAGGGCGAGCAGATCCCGGACGGGGGAGGTCTTCGCGGATCCGGCACGCTCGGAGCGGCCGGGCAGCGCGACGAGCGTCTCTGGGCTGGGCATGGGACCTCCTGGGTGCGCGGGTGACGACCACCCTACTGCGCCTCGGGATCTGCCGGATTCTCCATGACGCGGTATTCTGGAGGGGCTGCGGTCCGCCGCAGTCGCACCCGTGTATCTACCGGCCGTCGGCTCTCCGACGGACAGCGGCGGCACCCCACCCCGCGTCCTCTGGGCGCGCGAGAGCCATGACACACACGCACTCCTCCGCAGAGCCCACCCTGCTCCGCATAGCCGGTCTTCCCTACTTCCTCATCGCGTTCATCGCGCGTCTCCCGTTCGCGATGATGGTGGTCGGCGTCCTGACCGTCGTCGTCTCCGCGCGCGGATCGCTGTCGCTCGGAGGCCTCACCTCCGCGGCCGTCGGCCTCGGCACCGCGTGCTTCGGCCCGCTCCTGGGTGCCGCGGCCGACCGATTCGGTCAGCGCGCGGTGCTCACGCTGCTCGCGGTCGCGAACGCGGCGATGCTGGTGCTGTTCACCGTCGTCGTCTACGGGGCCGCCGCCGACCCGTTCGTGCTCCTGAGCGCCTTCGGCATCGGCGCGACGGCACCGCAGGTCGCGCCGCTGTCCCGCTCGCGTCTCGTCACCATGATCACCGATCGGATGCCGGAGGTCGGCCGCTCCCGCACGATCTCAGGGACGATGGCGTACGAGTCCGCCGCCGACGAGACCGTGTTCGTGTTCGGTCCATTCCTCGTCGGCATCCTGGCCTCCGCCATCGCGCCGTGGGCGCCTCTGGTCGTCGCCGCCGGACTCACCGTGCTCTTCGTCGGCGCGTTCGCCCTGCATCCGAGCGCACGCGCGGTCTCCCTGCACCGCGACGCCGACGGCAGAGCGCCGTCTGCCGTGTCCGAGCTCTTCCGGCCGCAGCTCCTCATCGTCGTGCTGGGCATCCTCGGCGTCGGCATCTTCTTCGGCACGATGCTGACCGCGCTCACGTCGTTCATGGCCGACCGCGACGCGCCGGAGCAGGCCGGTCTGCTCTACGGCGTCATGGGCGTCGGCTCCGCCGTGCTCGCGCTCGGCGTCGCCTGGCTGCCTCCGCGCTTCTCGATGCGCGCGCGGTGGCTGGTCTTCGCCGGCATCCTGCTGGCGGGGACCTTGCTGCTGCCGTTCGTCGACTCGCCAGCGACGATGATGGTCGCCCTCGCGATCATGGGCGTCGGCATCGGCCCCACGCTCGTGACGCAGTACAGCTTCGGCGCGGCGCGCAGCCCGCTCGGCCGTTCGGCCACCGTCATGACGATGCTCGGCTCCGGCGTGGTGGTCGGACAGTCGATCGGCGCGGCGGTCGCCGGGGAGCTCGCGGAGAGCGTCGGCACGTCCGCGGCGCTGGTGCTGCCGATCATCGCCGCTCTCATCACGTTCGCGGCGGGCCTGCTCAACTGGCGGCTCAGCGCGATCCGACCCGCCGCTGCCGCCACGGCGTAGTCGACCTCGATAGCCTGGGGACACCGAACCGCTCGTGTGAGGAGACCCATCATGGCCGTCGCAGATTTCGTCGTCGTCGCCAACCGCCTTCCGGTCGACCGGATCGAGGGACCCGACGGCGAGGAGGAATGGCGGACCTCGCCCGGCGGCCTCGTCGCCGCTCTGGAGCCGATGATGCGCAGCGCCCACGGAGCGTGGGTGGGGTGGCCGGGACAGGCCGACCTCGAGCTCGCACCCTTCGAGATCGGCGGCATCGACCTGATCCCCGTCACGCTCAGCGCCCAAGAGGTCGCCGAGTACTACGAGGGGTTCTCGAACGACACGATCTGGCCGCTGTACCACGACGTGATCGCCCCGCCCCAGTACCACCGCGAGTGGTGGGACGCCTACGTCACGGTGAATCGCCGTTTCGCCGAGGCCGCGGCATCCGCCGTGTCGGAGAACGGGACGGTCTGGGTGCACGACTACCAGCTGCAGCTCGTCCCGCAGTTCGTGCGTGAGCTGCGCCCCGATGTGACCATCGGCTACTTCCATCACATCCCGTTCCCGGCTCACGGGCTGTACGCGCAGCTGCCCTGGCGGGACCAGGTGCTCCGCGGGCTGCTGGGCGCCGATGTGATCGGGTTCCAGCGCGCGCAGGACGCGACGTACTTCCTCACCGCCGTGCGGCGCCGCCTGCGGTACGAGGTCAAGGGCTCCGCCGTGGCCGTGCCCAGTGCGCCGGGGGAGACGCGCACAGCGGTCGCGAAGGCGTTCCCCATCTCGATCGACACGACGCCCTACCTCGAGCTCGCCGCGCGTCCTGACGTGCAGGCGCGGGCCGCCGAGATCAGGGAGAGCCTCGGCAATCCGGCGCGCATCTTCCTCGGGGTCGACCGCCTCGACTACACCAAGGGCATCCGACACCGGATCAAGGCGTACGGCGAGCTCCTCGCCGAGGGTCGGCTGCACGTCGAGGACGTGACGCTGGTCCAGGTCGCGAGCCCCAGCCGCGAGCGCGTGGACGCCTACGTCCACCTCAGGGATGAGATCGAGCTCGCGGTGAGCCGCATCAACGGCGACACCGACACGATGGGCCACACGGCGATCCGCTACCTCCACCAGGGCTACCCCAGGGAGGAGATGGTCGCGCTGTACCTCGCCGCCGACGTCATGCTGGTCACCGCGCTGCGAGACGGGATGAACCTCGTGGCGAAGGAGTACATCGCGACGAGGGCCGACAACCGGGGCGTGCTCGTGCTGAGCGAATTCACCGGCGCTGCCGACGAGCTTCGCCAGGCGGTGCGGGTGAACCCCCACGACATCGAGGGGCTGAAGGACGCGATCATGCAGGCGGTGGAGATGACGCCGCGCGAGCAGGGGAGACGGATGCGGGCGCTGCGTCGCCGTGTTCTGGAGAACGACGTGAACGCGTGGTCGTCGTCCTTCCTCCGAGCCCTCGCCGAGGTGCATGGGCGCTGAGACCGGCGGCCATACTGGAAGGGCACCCTTCCCCTCGATCGGAGATCTCGTGACCCGCAGCTGGACGCCAGGAACGACGGATGCCGCGCTCAGCGCCATCGCAGCCACCCCTCGACTCGTGGTCGCCCTCGACTTCGACGGCACGGCGTCGCCGTTCGTGCTCGACCCGATGGCCGCGCGCGCGATTCCGGAGGTCGCCGCGCAGATGGAGCGTCTGAGCGCGATGCCCGACACGGTGGTGGCGTACGTCTCCGGGCGCAGCATGCACGATCTCCGCGAGATCACGGAGCACACCGACGAGTCCCCGGTCGCCCTCGCCGGGTCGCACGGCGCCCAGTACTGGTACCCCGGCTCGGGCGAGTCCGGTGTCGAGTCCGCGGCCGCGGAGGAGGACGGCACGAAAGAGGAGCTGTGGGAGGCCGCGCGTCCGATCATCGACCGGTTCGACGGCGCCGAGCTCGAGCCCAAGACCTTCGGGATGGGCGTGCACACCAGGGCCGCGACGCCCGAGGTGGAGCGCGAGCTGTTCGCCGAGATCGACGCGCTCGTCGCGGAGCGGTTCCCGCACTGGAGGCGCCGCAAGGGCCACCACGTGCTCGAGTTCTCGTCGCGCCTCGAGGGCAAGGACGCCGCGATGACGGCTCTGCGCGAGCGCTACGACGCCACCGGCATCCTCTTCGCCGGCGATGACGTCACCGACGAGGACGCCATGCGTGTGCTCGTCGACGGCGATCTGGGCGTGCGAGTGGGCGAGGGTGAGACAGCAGCCGGGCTCCGTGTGCGCAACCCACAAGAGATCGCCCAGCTTCTGGAGGCACTGGCGGACGAACGCGCGGCGCGACGGGAATAGACTTCCGTCATGACCTCGCTTGATCCCGAGTCTCCCGCGCCCATCGACATCAAACCCCGCAGCCGTGTCGTCACCGACGGCATCGAGGCCACGACCTCCCGAGGCATGCTCCGTGCCGTCGGCATGGGCGACGCCGACTGGGACAAGCCGCAGATCGGCATCGCGTCCAGCTGGAACGAGATCACCCCCTGCAACCTGAGCCTCGACCGCCTGGCGCAGGGCGCCAAGGAGGGCGTGCACTCCGGGGGCGGCTACCCGCTCCAGTTCGGCACGATCTCGGTGTCCGACGGCATCTCGATGGGGCACGAGGGCATGCACTTCTCGCTCGTGTCGCGTGAGGTCATCGCCGATTCGGTCGAGACCGTCATGATGGCGGAGCGCCTCGACGGCTCCGTGCTGCTCGCGGGCTGCGACAAGTCGATCCCCGGCATGCTGATGGCCAGCGCCCGACTCGACCTCTCCAGCGTCTTCCTCTACGCCGGCTCCATCGCGCCGGGCTGGGTGAAGCTGTCGGACGGCACCGAGAAGGACGTCACGATCATCGACTCGTTCGAGGCCGTCGGCGCGTGCCGTGCGGGGCTCATGAGCGAAGAGGACCTCAAGCGCATCGAGTGCGCGATCGCCCCCGGTGAGGGCGCGTGCGGCGGCATGTACACCGCGAACACGATGGCGTCGGTCGCCGAGGC
Organism: Microbacterium sp. NPDC012755; assembly: GCF_042901325.1. NCBI lineage: Bacteria > Bacillati > Actinomycetota > Actinomycetes > Micrococcales > Microbacteriaceae > Microbacterium > Microbacterium sp. NPDC012755. The sequence goes on from NZ_JBIBCT010000001.1 coordinate 2,870,752, forward strand.
CCTCGGTCTCAGCCTTCCCGGTTCGGCCGCTCCGCCCGCGGCTGACCGCCGCCGCGACTACTTCGCCCACCGCTCGGGGGAGGCCGTCGTGAACCTGCTCCGTCAGGGCATCACGACCCGCGACATCCTCACCAAGGAGGCGTTCGAGAACGCGATCGCGCTGGCGATGGCCCTCGGCGGCTCGACCAACGTGGTGCTGCACCTGCTCGCCATCGCGCGCGAGGCGGAGGTCGAGCTGAGCCTGCACGACTTCAACCGCATCGGCGACCGCGTCCCGCACGTGGCCGACATGAAGCCCTTCGGCAAGTACGTCATGAACGACGTCGACCGGCACGGCGGCATCCCCGTGATCATGAAGGCGATGCTCGACGAGGGGCTGCTGCACGGCGACGCGCTCACCGTGACCGGCAAGACTCTGGCCGAGAACCTCGCAGAGCTCGACCCCATGCCGATCGACGGCGAGGTCATCCACACCTTCGACAACCCGATCCACGCGACCGGCGGCCTGACGATCCTGCACGGATCGCTCGCACCCGAGGGCGCCGTCGTGAAGACGGCGGGCTTCGACGCCGCCGTCTTCGAGGGCACCGCGCGCGTCTTCGAACGCGAGCGGGCGGCGATGGATGCCGTGGCGAACGGCGAGATCGAGAAGAACACCGTCATCGTGATCCGCTACGAAGGCCCCAAAGGCGGACCCGGGATGCGCGAGATGCTCGCGATCACCGCGGCCATCAAGGGCGCGGGGCTCGGAAAAGATGTACTACTCTTGACGGACGGACGATTCTCAGGCGGCACAACCGGCCTGTGCATCGGCCACATAGCACCCGAAGCGGTGGACGCAGGTCCCATCGCCTTCGTGCGCGATGGTGATCTGATACGGGTCGATATCGCAGCTCGCTCTCTCGACCTACTCGTCGACGAGGCGGAGCTCGCCTCCCGCCGCTCTGGCTGGGAGCCGCTTCCCCCGCGCTATACCCGTGGCGTACTTGCCAAGTATTCGCGTCTCGTGCGGTCCGCCGCCGAGGGCGCGACGACCGGCTGAATCGCGTCGGCAGCCCCAGGCATCCGACGTCGCCCACAGACCACCAGAAGGAAGTCCCATGACCACTGACTCCGTCTCGGCCGTGCCGAGGCCTCCGGCCCAGAACTCCGCGGCGCCCGTGCTCACCGGAGCGCAGGCGCTCGTCCGCTCGCTCGAGCTCATCGGCGTGACCGATGTGTTCGGCATCCCCGGCGGGGCGATCATGGAGGTCTACGACCCCCTGCTCGACTCCACCGAGCTGCGCCACATCCTCGTGCGTCACGAGCAGGGTGGCGGGCACGCCGCCGAGGGCTACGCGACTGCGTCGGGGCGCGTCGGCGTCACGATTGCCACCTCCGGCCCCGGAGCGACGAACCTCGTCACCGCGATCGCCGACGCCTACATGGACTCGATCCCGATCGTCGCGATCACGGGACAGGTGTTCTCCACTCTCATGGGCACCGACGCCTTCCAGGAGGCCGACATCGTCGGCATCACGATGCCGGTGACCAAGCACTCGATCCTCGTGAAGGACGTCGCCGAGATCCCCGGCGCGGTCGCCGCCGCGTTCGAGATCGCCTCGACCGGTCGCCCCGGTCCCGTGCTGGTCGACATCACCAAGGACGCTCAGCAGGCCAAGGCGCCGTTCATCTGGCCGCCGAAGATCGACCTGCCCGGATACCGTCCGGTGACGAAGGCCCACGGCAAGCAGATCCAGGCCGCGGCCGCGATGCTGGCCGAGTCCAAGAAGCCCGTGCTGTACGTGGGCGGCGGCGTGATCCGCGGCCGCGCCTCGGCGGAGCTGAAGAGTCTCGCCGAGCTCACGGGCGCCCCCGTCGTGACCACGCTGATGGCACGCGGGGCGTTCCCCGACTCGCACCCGCAGCACCTCGGGATGCCCGGCATGCACGGCACCGTGCCGGCCGTGCTCGCGCTGCAGGAGTCCGACCTCATCGTCGCGCTCGGCGCACGCTTCGACGACCGCGTGACCGGCAAGGCCGCGCTCTTCGCTCCGAACGCGAAGGTCGTGCACGTCGACATCGACCCCGCCGAGATCTCGAAGATCCGCACGGCCGACGTGCCGATCGTCGGCGATGTGCGCGACGTGCTCGTCGACCTCGAGACCGCCTTCCGCGGCGCGACGGCGCAGACCACGCCCGACATCGAGGAGTGGTGGTCCTACCTCGACGGCCTCCGTAAGGAGTTCCCGCTCGGGTTCCAGCCGACGACCGACGGACACCTCTCGCCGCAGCATGTGATCCAGCGGATCGGCGAGCTGACCGGCCCCGAGGCCGTGTACGCGGCCGGCGTCGGCCAGCACCAGATGTGGGCGGCGCAGTTCATCAAGTACGAGCGTCCGAACTCCTGGCTGAACTCGGGAGGCGCAGGCACCATGGGCTACTCGGTGCCCGCCGCGATGGGCGCGAAGGTCGCCGAGCCGCACCGGGTGGTGTGGTCGATCGACGGCGACGGATGCTTCCAGATGACGAACCAGGAGCTCGCCACCTGCGCGATCAACAACATCCCGATCAAGGTCGCGATCATCAACAACTCCTCGCTCGGCATGGTGCGTCAGTGGCAGACGCTGTTCTACGACGGACGCCACTCCAACACCGACCTGAACACGGGCCACGGCACCGTCCGCATCCCCGACTTCGTCAAGCTCGCCGAGGCGTACGGCTGCCTCGGCATCCGAGTGGAGAAGGAGGAGGACGTGGATGCCGCCATCCAGCTCGCCCTCGACACGAACGACCGCCCCGTGGTGATCGACTTCGTGGTGTCGGCTGACGCGATGGTGTGGCCGATGGTTCCGCAGGGCGTGAGCAACAGCTACGTCCAGTACGCCCGCGAACACGCGCCTTCCTTCGACGAGGAGATCTGACCATGTCGACTCACGTGCTGAGCCTGCTGGTGGAGAACACCCCCGGCCTGCTGACCCGTGTCGCGGGGCTCTTCGCCCGACGCGGCTTCAACATCGACTCGCTCGCGGTGGGGGTGACCGAGGTGCCGGGGATCTCCCGCATCACGGTCGTCGTCGATGTGGACGAGCTCCCGCTCGAGCAGGTCACCAAGCAGCTCAACAAGCTGATCAACGTGATCAAGATCGTCGAGCTCGATTTCGCCACCTCCGTGCAGCGCGAGCACATGCTCGTGAAGGTGCGCACGGACAACACCACCCGATCGAACGTGATCGAGGTCGTGAACCTCTTCCGCGCCTCGGTCGTCGACTACGCCGCCGATGCGCTGGTGATCGAGGTCACGGGCGACAAGGGCAAGGTCGATGCGATGCTGCGGGCGCTCGAGCCCTTCGGCATCAAGGAGATCGCGCAGTCCGGTCTCCTCGCCATCGGCCGGGGCGGCAAGAGCATCACCGAGCGCGTCCTGCGCGGCTGAGCACCTACAAGACCTTCGCCGTTCGTTGAGCGAGCGAAGCGAGACGAAACGCAACTATCAAGGAGAAAAAAACAAGTGAGCACCGAGATCTTCTACGACGCAGACGCCGACCTGTCCATCATCCAGGGCAAGAAGGTCGCGATCGTCGGCTACGGCTCGCAGGGTCACGCCCACGCGCAGAACCTGCGCGACTCGGGTGTCGAGGTCGCGATCGCCCTCAAGGAGGGCTCGAAGTCCGCGCCCAAGGCTGAGGAGGCCGGCTTCGCGGTCAAGTCCGTTGCTGAGGCGACCCAGTGGGCCGACCTGATCATGATCCTCGCTCCCGACCAGCACCAGCGCGGCATCTACAGCGAGTCGATCGCGCCGAACCTCGCCGCGGGCAAGACCCTCGCCTTCGCGCACGGCTTCAACATCCGCTTCGGCTACATCGAGGCGCCCGAGGGCGTCGATGTGATCCTGGTCGCCCCGAAGGCGCCCGGTCACACGGTCCGTCGCGAGTTCGTCGCCGGCCGCGGCATCCCGGACATCATCGCCGTCGAGCGCGACGCGTCCGGAACGGCGTGGGCGACGGCTCTCTCGTACGCGAAGGCGATTGGAGGCACCCGTGCCGGTGTCATCAAGACGACCTTCACCGAGGAGACCGAGACCGACCTGTTCGGCGAGCAGGCCGTGCTTTGCGGTGGCGTCAGCCACCTCGTGCAGGCCGGCTTCGAGACCCTCACCGAGGCGGGCTACCAGCCGCAGATCGCCTACTTCGAGGTGCTCCACGAGCTGAAGCTGATCGTCGACCTCATGTGGGAGGGCGGCATCGCCAAGCAGCGCTGGTCGGTGTCCGACACGGCGGAGTACGGCGACTACGTCTCCGGCCCGCGCATCGTGACCCCCGAGGTCAAGGAGTCGATGAAGGCCGTGCTCGCGGACATCCAGTCGGGTGCCTTCGCGAAGCGCTTCATCGACGACCAGGACAACGGCGGTCAGGAGTTCCTGGCGCTTCGCGCCAAGGAGGAGACGCACCCCATCGAGGCGACTGGCAAGGAGCTTCGCGCTCTCTTCGCCTGGAAGCAGCAGGACGAAGACTACGTCGACGGCAGCGCTGCGCGCTGACGACGAGCACCGTGAGAGGGCGCCCCTTCGGGGGCGCCCTTTTTCGCGCTCCGAGCCTTAGACATCCGATGTCTGACGCTAAGATGAGGGTATGCGACAGGACTGGTTCGACCACGCCCGCTTCGGGATGTTCGTGCATTTCGGCCTCTACAGCGCCGCCGCGCGACACGAATGGGTGCAGAATCGCGAGCGGCTGACGGATGCCGAGTACCGGCCCTACTTCGACCACTTCGACCCCGATCTCTTCGACGCGCGCGCGATCGCCCGGCGGGCGAAGGAGACGGGGATGGGGTACGTCGTTCTGACCACCAAGCACCACGACGGATTCTGCCTGTGGGACTCGGCACTGACCGACTTCACCTCGGCCACCGCCGTCTCGCGCGATCTCGTGCGAGAGTTCGTCGACGCCGTGCGGGGCGAGGGGCTCAAGGTCGGGCTCTACCACTCGCTGATCGACTGGCATCACCCCGACTTCACGATCGACTGGAACCATCCCCGTCGGGATGACCCCGATGCAGCGGCCCTCAACGCGGGCCGCGACATGTCGCGGTACCGCGACCATCTGCACGGACAGATCCGCGAGCTGCTCACCGGCTACGGCGACATCGACTACCTGTTCTTCGACTTCACGTATCCGGAGGAGAAGCAGGGGTGGCTGGGCAAGGGCCCTCAGGACTGGGACGCCGAGGCGCTGCTCGCGATGTGCCGCGAGCTCCAGCCGGGGATGCTGGTGAACGACCGGCTCGGCATCCCGGCGGACTTCGTCACGCCCGAGCAGTACCAGCCCACCTCGCCCCTCATGAGGGACGGTCGGCCCGTGGTGTGGGAGGCGTGTCAGACCCTGAACGGCTCATGGGGCTATGACCGCGACAACACCGATCAGAAGTCCGCGCAGCTGCTCGTGCAGATGCTCGTCGACTCGGTGTCCATGGACGGAAACATGCTCCTCAACATCGGTCCTGACGGCCGCGGCGCCGTCGTGCCGCGGGATGCGGCGACCCTGTCGGAGATCGGGGAGTGGATGCGCCTGCACCGCGGCTCCGTGGTCGGCGCCGGACACGCCCCGTTCGCCCCGCCCCGTGAGGGCGTGTACACGCAGCGAGGGGACCGCCTGTATCTGCATCTGCTCGCGTGGCCGCTCGGATTCGTGCATCTCCCCGGGCTCGCGGGAAAGGTCTCCTACGCGCGCCTGCTGAGCGACGGATCCTGGCTGCGCACGTCCGTCTCGGATCCCGACCAGCGCGCCTCGCACTTGACTCCGGCGGGGGAGGCGGAGGGAACGCTCACCGTGCACCTCCCGGTCCGCAGGCCGGACGTGGTACTCCCCGTGATCGAGTTGGTTCTGACGGGGGAATAGCTCCGCTCAGGTGACCGGCAGCTCGAGATCGTCGAGGGCGAGCCTGGCCGCTCCGTGCAGGATCGCGTCGGCGCCGGTCGCGGCTGCCTCGATGCGCAGGCGCTGCGTCGCGAGCGGGTGGCAGGCCTCGTAGACGCGGCTGCGTACGGCGGCGATGAACGGCTCCGATGCGCTCATGCTCCCGGTGAGGAACACCGCGTTCGGGTTGAAGAAGTTGACGACGCCGGACAGAGCCTGCCCGAGGTGCGTGCCCGCCGTCCGCACCAGCATGGTCGCCTCAGGGTCGGAGTCGCGCGCCAGCGCGAGCACATCGGCCGTCGTGGCCACCTCGGTGCGTCCGCGCTCTCGCATCTGCCTGACGAGGCTGGCACCGCTCGCCACCGTCTCGAGGCACCCCGTGTTCCCGCACGAGCAGGGGATGTCCCCGCTCCCGTCGATGCGCGTGTGGGTGATGTCTCCGGCCGCGCCGGTGGCGCCGCGGTGCACGTGGCCCTCCACGATCACGCCGCTGCCGATCGCGGTGCCCGCCTTCACGGTGATGCTGTGCTGCGTGTAGCCGAGCTGCAGGCGATGCTCGCCGAGCGCCGCCAGATTGGCGTCGTTGTCGACGGCGATCGGCACGCCGAAGGCTTCCCGCAGATGCTCGCCGACCCGGAACCCCGGCCATCCCGGCATCCGGGACGGCTGTTCGACGGATCCGGACTCGATGTCGACCGGACCGGGGAGGCTTACCCCGATCGCCCGGAGGGTCGAGCCGTCCGCAAGCTGCCGGAAGACCGCGGCCACCGTCGCGAGCGTCGCCTGCGGTCCGTCCGTCAGGTCGATGCGTGTCGTCCGCACCTCCTGCAGGTGGCCGTCGAGACCGTGGCGCCCGATGCGCGCGTGCCCGCCGCCGAGGTCGGCGGACAGCACGATCCCGCCCTCTTCGGCCACGCGGAGCACACGTGGCCGCCGGCCGCCGCGGGAGACGCCGTCTCCCGCCTCCTCGAGCATCCCGGCATCCAACAGCGCCTGGACGCGGAGGCCGATGGTGGAGGCGGCGATGCCGAGCCGAGCGGCGAGCTCGCTCCGGGAGCGGGCCTCGCCGCGGGCGACGAGGTCGAGAATGCGTCGTGAGTGGAGATCCTCGGCAGAGCGATCGGCGGTACGGGGCATGTCGTTCCTTCGTCGGCGAATCTCGTCAGGCTATCGGTGTCGGGTCGTGATGTCGGTCATGACGCGGAAGGTCAAGGATCTATAAACATCGGATGTTCCGCTTGCGGCGGCCCGTGAAGTATGACACGGTAACTTCATACGAAATCCTACTAGGTTGCTTCGACCCGCGAAGCAACCTTCCCGATCCGCTAGGAGTCATTCAATGAAGAAGATGCGTATGGGAGCCGTCGTCGCCATCGCCGGCGTCGCCGTCGCCATGACGGGCTGCGCCGGCTCGACCGGCTCCGGCTCGGACGACACGATCGTCGTCGACATGTGGGCAGGTTCCGCCGACGACACCAAGGCGCTCGAAGCGCAGATCAAGGTCGCCCAGGAGCAGAACCCCGACCTCAAGATCGAGCTGCGCACGGCGCCGTGGGGTGACTTCTTCACGAAGCTCACCACCAACATGGCCTCCGGAAACATGGCGTGCATCACCGGCATGAACAGCGGGATGCTCTCCAGCTACACCGACGGGTTCGCCACCCTCACCGACGCGGACCTCAAGGCGGCCGGCCTCGCCGAGAGCGACTTCGCGCCCGGAGCGACCGAGATCCTGAAGAACAAGGGCGAGCTCTACGGCCTGCCGTACGACGTCTCCACGATGCTCGTCTATTACAACGCCGATCAGCTGACCGCTGCCGGCGCACAGACCCCCGCCACCGGCTGGACCTTCGAGGACTTCGAGAAGACCGCCAAGACGGCGACCACCGGAGGCAAGTCCGGGTTCGCGGTGGGGATGGGCGACTTCCAGTGGCAGGCCCTGCCGATCGCCAAGGCCGGCGTGCAGCCGGTGACGGAGGACGGCACCCTGCAGCTCACCGACGAGAAGTTCGTCGAGGCGTCGACCTGGTACGCCGGTCTCGTCACCGACCAGAAGGTCGCCCTCCCGGTCGCCTCGGCGTCCGACGGGGGCTGGGGTGAGAACCAGTACTCCAGCGGCAACGCGGCGATGGCCGTCGACGGCACCTGGAACGCGGTCAGCTACCTCAACAACGAGTCCGGTTTCACGGCGGGCATGGCGCCGCTGCCGTCCGAGGACGGGACCCCGCTGAGCCTGATCCTCGGCTCGGGCTACGGCATCTCGAAGACCTGCGACAACAAGGACGCCGCGATCAAGGTGCTCGGCTCGCTGCTGAGCAAGGACTCCCAGGACTACATCGCGTCGTCCGGTCGCAGCTACCCGGCGCGCGCCGAGAGCCAGCCGCTCTACTTCGAGTCGATCGACGAGAAGTACCGCGAACAGGTGAAGGAGGTCTTCACGGCCGCCTTCGAGAACGTCCAGGGCCAGTACGTCAGCGACAACTGGGCGAAGGTCGGCACGTACGTCCAGCCGCAGCTGGTCAGCGTGTACAACGGGCAGGAGACGATGGCGAACGTCCTCGACTCCGCTCAGCAGCAGTTCGGCAAGTAAGCAATCCAGGAAGACGAGTGATGACCACCAACGCGCGACGTCGGGGGTCTCTCGCCAAGGCTGAGGGCCGTCAGGCGCTGGGGTTCGCAACCCCGGCCCTGGCGGGCCTCGCCGTGTTCACCGTCGTGCCCGTCGTGCTCTCCATCGTGATGAGCTTCTTCGACTGGCCGACGTTCGGCGAGAAGACCTTCATCGGTATCGACAACTACATCCGACTGTTCACCTCCAGCCCGGACTTCTGGCCGGCGCTGCGGAACACCGCGGTGTTCACGATCCTCTACGTCCCGCTGAACGTGGCACTCTCGCTCGTCCTCGCGATGGCGCTCGGTCCGCGCATCCGCGGACGCGGGGCCCTCCGGGTGCTCTTCTTCATCCCGGTCGTGACCCCGATGGTCGCGAACGTGCTGGTGTGGAAGATGCTCCTGCAGCCGCAGGGTCTCTTCAACGGCGTCTCCGAGACCTGGTTCGGCACGACGCTGCCGAACTTCCTCGCCGACCCGCAGTGGGCCATGATCATGGTCGTCGTGATGAGCGTGTGGCAGGGAGTCGGCTACAACATGCTGATCTTCTCGGCTGCGCTCGAGCAGCTCCCCGAGTCCGTCATGGAGGCGGCCCGAATCGACGGAGCGAGCGGACTGCGCATGCAGCTCAGCGTGGTCATCCCGATGATCTCCCCGGCGATCTTCTTCGCGACCATCATGACCATGATCACCGCACTCCAGGTCTTCGTGCAGCCGCAGCTGCTCACCGGCGGCGGCCCGGGCAACGCGACCCAGCCGCTCGTGCAGTTCATCTACAACCAGGGCTTCAAGTTCCAGGAGCTGGGACTCGCCGCAGCCGGCGCCTGGATCCTCTTCGCCCTCATCATCGTGATCACTGCGCTCCAGTTCGGCGCGCAGAAGAAGTGGGTGCACTATGAGCACTGACCTGTCGACGGCATCCGTCGTCCTCGACGACGACCACGTCGAGACCGAGCGCACCGGACGCACCAAGGCACCGCTGAGCGGGCCGGAGCGCGTGCGCCTGGTCATCGCGCACGTGCTCGTGTATCTGGCCGCCGCGATCTTCGTGTCGCCCATCGTGTACGCGTTCTTCTCGGCGCTCAAGCCCAACTCCGAGATGTTCACGATGCCTCCGTCGCTGATCGCGTCCGAGGTGCGGTGGACGAACTTCCTCGACGTGTTCGCCTACGGACCGTTCCTCACCTACATCGGGAACTCGTTCTTCGTGGCGATCGCCGGCACCCTGGTGGTGCTGTTCGTCTCGACGACGGCCGGGTACGCGTTCGGGCGCCTGCGCTGGAAGGGGAGGGATGCCGTGTTCGTGCTCTTCCTCGCCACCCTCATGGTGCCGGCCGAGGTTCTCGTCATCCCGATGTTCCAGGTCATGCAGTGGTTCAACTGGGTCGACACCTATCAGGCGCTGATCTTCCCGTTCGCCTTCACCGCGTTCGGCACCTTCCTCATGCGGCAGTTCTTCCGCGGCATCCCCTACGAGCTGGAGGAGGCCGCGCGCGTCGACGGTGCGGGTCCCGTCCGCACCTTCGTGCAGATCATCCTTCCGCTGGCGAAGTCCGCCGTGGCCGTGCTCTCGGTGTTCACGTTCCTGTCGTTCTGGAACAGCTACCTGTGGCCGCTGATCGTGACCGTGGACTACAACGCCCACGGCACGCTGCCGGTCGGGCTCGCGAGCTTCTCTGGACTCACCGGCACACGGTGGGACCTTCAGATGGCCGCGGCGATCATCTCGATGGTCCCGACGACCGTGCTCGTGATCGTGCTGCAGAAGCACCTGGTCAAGGGCATCGCCATGGCCGGGCTCGGCGGCCGTTGACCGTGGGCGCGCAGGTGGAGGGGACAGCCCTGCCCATCGCGTCGGTCGATGGCGTGATCGGCGTCGACATCGGCGGCACGAAGATCGCCGGGATCGCCGTGGCCGCGGACGGCTCCGTGCTGGCGCGGGGCAGCGTGCCTGCGCCGGCGAGTGTCGGCGGGGCGGCGATGGCGGATGCCGCCGCCTCTCTCGCCCTCGATATCGCCGCCCGTTCCGGCTCTCCGCTGACCGCGGTGGGGGTGGGCGCGGCGGGAGTCATCGATCACGAGACCGGTGTCGTGCGCGCCGCCTCCGCGACCTTCGTCGACTGGGCAGGGTTCCCGCTCGGAGACGAGCTCTCCGCACGACTCTCCGTGCCGGTGCGTGTCGAGAACGACGTCAACGCGTTCCTCCTCGGCGAGGCGGCGCGCACGGCCCCGGGCGAGCGCGATGTGCTCGGCGTGATGCTCGGCACCGGCGTGGGCGGAGCGGTCATCATCGACGGCGCACTGCGCCACGGACCGCACGGCGCCGCGGGGGAGATCGGACACACGCCCGGGTACAGCGATCTGGTGTGCACGTGCGGCCAGATCGGACATCTCGAGACCCTCGCGTCTGGAACGTCGATCGGGCGGCGCTACGCCGAGCGGATCGGCGCGACGCCGTTGGACGCTCGCCAGGTCGCCGACCGTGCGCGTGGCGGCGATCCCGACGCCGTCGCGGTGTTCCGGGCGGCGGGCCGCGCCCTCGCCCTCGCCTGCGCGAGCGCGGCGACCCTTCTCGACCTCCCGTGCGCGATCGTCGGCGGGGGAGTCGCAGAAGCCTGGGACCTCCTGGCGCCGACGATCGAGGAGACCCTGCGGACCGACGCCCCCGTGTCCGGGCTGCCGCTGCGCATCGTCCCCGCGACACTGGGCGGGGATGCCGTGGCCCTCGGTGCGATCGAGGCCGTGCGTCGCGCCCTCGTCCCCGCCGACGCACACTGAAGACGACGACACAGACCAAGGAGCAGCACGTGACCGAACGCCCCGAAGCCAGCGACATCTGGATGGGCGCCCTCCCGCCCGTCGCCGACGGAGGTCTCGCGACGCCGCGCATCGGCATCGGCGGGATCTCGATCGAATCGAGCACCTTCTCCCCGCACATCTCCGGCGACGAGGCGTTCACGATCCGCACGGGCGAGGATCTGCGCGCGTACTACCCGTTCCTCGATGCAGGGCGCGAGCTCGCGGAGGTAGCGGAGTGGATCCCCCTCACCCACGGACGCTCACTGCCAGGAGGCGCGGTCGATCCGGCGACGTATCGGCGGATGAAGGAGGCGATCGTCGCGGGCATCCGCGAGCAGGGACCGTTCGACGGCTTCTTCTTCGACATCCACGGCGCGATGAGCGTCGTGGGTATGGACGACGCCGAGGGCGACCTGGCCCTGGCCGTGCGCGAGGCCCTCGGACCCGACACGCTCGTGTCCACCTCGATGGATCTCCACGGGAACGTGTCCGAGACGCTCCGCGATGCGGTCGACCTCCTCACCTGCTACCGCATGGCCCCCCACGAGGACTGGCTGAACACGAAAGAGCGCGCGGTCTGGAATCTGCTGGCGCGACTCCGCGGCGAGCACGGCGCCGACCCGCTGCGTCGTCGCCCGTTCAGCGCCTGGGTCCCCGTGCCGGTCCTGCTCCCCGGCGAGAAGACGAGCACGCGCCTCGAGCCCGCCCGCGGCATCTATGCGGAGCTGCCCGGCATCGAGGCCCTCGACGGCGTCGTGGACGCCTCGGTGTGGATCGGCTACGCCTGGGCTGATGAGCCGCGCTGCCAGGCCTACGTGGTGGTCACGGGCGACGACCGGGACCTGATTGCGCGCGAGGCCGAGCGCGTCGCACGGTTGTTCTGGGACGCACGCGAGGACTTCGTCTTCGTCGCGGAAACCGGTTCGCTCGACGAGGCCCTCGCGAAGGCGCTCGCGCCGGAGGCCCGGCATCCCTATCTGATCTCCGACTCCGGAGACAACCCGACGGCCGGGGGAGCGGGCGACGTGACCTGGACGCTCGCGCAACTGCTCAGCCGTGCAGAGCTGACCGACGGCTCTCGCACGACACTCGTGGCCTCGATCTTCGACAGGGACGCGGTCGCGCAGGCCGTCGCGGCGGGGGTCGGCGCCACCGTCACCCTCTCGGCGGGTGCGCGGGTGGATGACGGCCCCCACGGTCCCGTCGAGATCACCGGCTCCGTCTTCTCGATCACCGAGGACGACCACGATGCGGGGACGCAGGTCGTGATCGCGGTCGGCGGACTCCACGCGATCATCACGGAGCGCCGCAAGCCGTTCCATCACCTCGACGACTTCCGGATGCTCGGTCTGGAGCCGACCACGGCGGACATTGTCGTCGTGAAGATCGGCTACCTGGAGCCAGAGCTGTACGACCTCGCCGCCGACTGGACTCTCGCGCTGACCCCCGGTGGCGTCGACCAGGACCTGCTGCGCCTCGGCCACCACCGACTCGCGCCGGGGGTCTACCCCTTCGACACGTCGGGAGCCCCCGACCTGACCGCCGTCGTCGTGCGACGCGGCGAGGAGATCCGCTGATGATGAACTTCGAGAAGCGCACCGGACCCGACTTCGGTGCCGAGGCCCCCGTCTACCCGACCAACGGCGTTCCCGACTGGTATCGCGACGCGAAGCTCGGCTTCTTCGTGCACTGGGGGCTGTACTCGGTGCCCGCGTGGGCCGTGCAGCACGGCGAGGGAGTGAACATCCCCACCGAGGACGCCTACGCCTGGCACCAGTACGCGGAGTGGTACGGCAACACCGTGCGCATCGCGGGCAGCCCGACCTGGGAGCGGCATCAGCGCCTCTACGGACCGGGCACGTCCTACGAGGACCTCGCCGATGTGTGGGACGCCTCCGCCTTCGACGCGGATGCGTTCGTCGGCGAGCTCGTCGACGCGGGGGCGAAGTACGTCGTCCCGACCACCAAGCACCACGAGGGGTTCTGCCTCTGGGGGACAGGGACGACGGGATTCAACGCGGTCGCACGCGGGCCCCGCCGCGACCTGATCGCGGAGTTCCACGACGCGACCCGCAGGGCGGGGGCGAAGTTCGGCGTGTACTACTCGGGGGCGCTGGACTGGCACGTGAGCGACTTCCCGGCCATCGAGTCCGACACCGATCTCTTCCGGTACCGTCGCAACGACGAGCACTTCGCCCGCTACGCCGCCGCGCAGCTGGACGAGCTCGTCGAGCGCTTCTCGCCCGACCTCCTGTGGAACGACATCGAGTGGCCGGACGGCGGCAAGGGCCGTGAGAACTACGGCGTCGCCGAGACGCTGTCGCGGTACTTCGCCGCGGTCCCCGACGGCGTCGTCAACGACCGGTGGGGAGTCCCGTACCACGGCTTCCTCACCCGCGAGTACACCCGCATCGACGAGATCATCCCGCGGCCGTGGGAGTCGACCAGGGGGCTCGGGTACTCCTTCGGCTACAACAGTGCGGAGGACACGCGCCACACGCTGTCGGGTCCCGACCTCATCCGGATGCTCGTCGACGTGGTGTCGAAGAACGGCAACCTCCTCATCAACGTCGGACCCGACGCGGCAGGACGGATCCCCGAGCTGCAGCGCCAGACCATGCAGGAGCTCGGCGCCTGGCTCCGGGTCAACGGCTCGGCGATCTACGGCACACGTCCGTGGGTGCGCTTCGGCGAGGCCGCGGGCGCGCCCGTCCGGTACACGCGATCGGATGCGGGCGTCCACGCGCACGCGCTCGATCCGAGCGCCGGCGAGCTGCCGATCCCGTCCGAACTGTCCGCGGGCGAGGCGCGGTGGGCCGACGGGTCTCACGCGGAGGTGATCCGTGCGGCGGACGGCTCCACGAGCGTGCGCATCCCCGACGCCCTGCGCGAGACCCCGGTGGCCACGGTCACCGTGGCGCCATGATGTCCGTTCCCGCCCTCGAGATCGCCGTGCAGGATGCCGCGGGCGCACGGGTCGCGCGGGCGGCGGGCGCCGATCGCGTCGAGCTGTGCCAGGCGCTGAGTGCGACGGGCGGGCTGACGCCGTCGCCCGCGACCGTGGATGCCGTCCTCGCCGCAGTCGGTCGCCCCGAGCGGCTCGCGGTGCTCGTCCGTCCGCGCACCGGAGGGTTCGTCTACGACGACGAGGACGTGGCGCTCGTCGCGGCGGATGTCGCCGAGGTCGTGCGCCGGGGTGCCGGTGCCGTGGTCGTCGGCGCGCTGACCCGCGACGGCGGCGTGGACCGTCGCGCGCTCGATCTCTGGAAGAGCGCAGCGGGCACTGCCGAGTTCGTGTTCCATCGGGCGATCGACACCCTGAGCGACCCGAGATCCGTGATCGGAGAGCTCGTCGACTGCGGCGTGGATCGCATCCTCACCAGCGGGGGAGCCGCACGCAGCATCGACGGCGCCGGAGTCCTCGCCGGTCTCGTCGACGAGGCCGCCGGACGCCTGCAGATCATGGCGGGCGGAGGAGTGCGCGTGGAGGACATCGTCGCCCTGCGCGCGTGCGGTGTGCACGCGGTCCACCTCTCCGCCAAGACGTCGTCCGGAGACCTCGCGCCCAGCGGACCCGGCGGTGGAGACACCGGCTTCGACATCACGGACGGCGGGATCGTCGCGCGCGCTGCGGCCGCCCTCCACGCGGAACGCTGATCTCGAGGTCGGCGCCGGCCGAACTGCCCGCGACGGGCGGGGCCGGCGCCGATCGCCGCGTCTCAGGGGCGCGTGAGCTCCTCGAGCACCTCGACCACGTGTCGATACCCGCGGCCGGTGGCACGGGTCATCCCGATCTCGCACGTGCGGTTCGCCGACACGAAGGCGTCGAATCCGCGCTCCCTCTCGGCGTCGCGCAGCTCTGCGGCCTCGACCGCCGTGGCGCTGGCGGTGAGCTCGGGATGGAGCATGCCTCGGTCCCCGGCGAACGCGCAGCATCCCCAGCCGTCGGGAACGTAGACGTCCTCGGCGACGGCGGATGCGAGCGCGGTCAGCGCCCCCGTCGCACCGAGCGCGGTGGTGGAGCAGGTCGGATGCACCGCGATCCGGTCGAGCCTCCTCCGCACGTCCAGGCGGGGCAGCACCTCGCGGGCGACGAAGGTCGTCGCGTCCTCGATGACGAGTCCGGCGTACTCGGGGTGCGCGTCCACGCCCTTCGCGAGCATGACGTGCAGGCCCTCCGTGCAGGAGGCGGCGTCGCACACGACGGGAAGGGCGCCCTGCCGGCTCGCGGCCCACAGCGATGCGAGCACGCGCTCGGTCATGCGGTCGTATCCGGCGAGATGTCCCTTCGACTTCCACGGCGTTCCGCAGCACAGGCCTCCGGCGTCGTCGGGGATCACGACGGGGATGCCCGCACGGTCGAGCAGCGCCGATACGGCATCCCTCGATCCTTCCCTGTGCCCCTCCGCGCCGAACATCGTGCCGATGCACGCCCCGAAGAAGACCGCCCTGGCGTCGGCGGGCGAGTCCGGACGCGGAGGCGTCGAGCCGCCTCGGGGGAGCCCGGCGTCGTACAGCGGCACGGTGTCGGCGCCGAGCACCGCGCGGCCGACTCGTGTCGCGGCCGTCACGAGAGGCGCGGGCAGGGCATCGGCCACCGTGAGGGCGACGCCGCCGACCTTCGTGACCGTGCCCCAGCTCTTCGCGGCGACGTCCCACAGGCCGTCCTCGATCGTCGAGGCCTGCTCGGCGCGCAGGCGCCGCACGAGATCGCCCGTGTTGATGTCGACGGGGCAGGCGACGCCGCACATGCCGTCGACCGCGCACGTCTGCACGCCCTCGTAGTCGTAGTCGGCGCGCAACTCGGCCAGGAGCGCGTCATCGCCGCGCTCCTCCGCCCAGGCCATGTCGCGGCGGAGGACGATGCGCTGCCGCGGGGTGAGCGTGATGCTCTTGCTCGGGCATGACGGCTCGCAGTACCCGCACTCCACGCAGCGGTCGACCTCCTTCTCCACCGTCGGCACGCGCTTCAGATCGTGCAGGTAGGAATCGGGGTCGTCGGAGAGCACGACACCGGGATTGAGGATGCCGGAGGGGTCGAGCAGCCGCTTGACGTCCCACATGATGTCGGTGAGCTCGTCGCCGTACTGGCGGCGCACGAAGGGCGCCATGATGCGACCGGTGCCGTGCTCCGCCTTCAGGGAGCCCTGCTGCTCCAGCACCAGCTCGACGAGATCGTCGGTGAAGCGGCGGTAGCGGGCGAGGCTCTCCGGATCGTCGAAGCGCTCGTTGAGCAGGAAGTGCACGTTGCCGTCCTTGGCGTGTCCGAAGATGACGGAGTCCTCGTATCCGTGCGCGGAGAAGAGCTCGATGAGCCGCTCGCAGGTGACGAGGAGACGCTCCACGGGGACGACGATGTCTTCGAGCAGGGCGGTCGTGCCCGAAGGTCGCGCCCCGGCGATCGCGGTGTAGAGGCCCTTGCGCACGTGCCACAGGGCGGCGCGCTCGGCCGCGTCGGTGGTGAGGGTCGCGTCGATCGCGAGCGGGAGCGCGGCGAAGTGTCCGAGGGCTGTTGTCGTGTCCACGGCCAGCGCCTCCGCGTCCTGCGCGTGCACCTCGACGAGGAGGGCGGCGTGGTCGCGCACCTCGATCGACGCGATCGCGGGCGGCACATCGCTGAGCCCCTGTGCGACGCGGAGGGACGCGGCATCCAGCAGCTCGATCGTGGCGAGGCCGAGCGCGGTGAGCCCGGGCAGGGCGGCCATCGCGTCGGAGAGCGTGTCGAAGACGAGGAGTCCCGTCGCGATCGCCGGCTTGATCTCGATCGTCCGGAACCGCGCTTCGGCGACGAAGGCGAGCGTGCCCTCCGAGCCGATGACCAGGTGCTCGAGGATTCGCACGGGGTCGTCGAAGTCGAGCAGCGCGTTGAGCCCGTAGCCCATCGTGTTCTTCATGGAGAACTGCCGACGCACGATCTCGACGTTCGCCGGCGAGTCGAGGAGTCGTCGACGCAGGGCGAGAAGACCGTCGGCGATCTCGGGCTCGGCCGCGCGCAGCCGGTCATCGGCATCGGGGGCGGCGGTGTCGAGGACCGTGCCGCTGGGCAGGACCAGCAGCAGGGACTCGATCGTCCGGTACGAGTTCTCGACGATGCCGCAGGCCATGCCGCTGGAGTTGTTCGCGACGACTCCGCCGATGGTGCAGGCGATCTCGCTCGCGGGGTCGGGGCCGAGCTTGCGGCCGTACCGTGCCAGTCGGGTGTTGACCTGACGCACGGTCGCCCCTGGTTCGACCCGGACCGAGCGCCCCTCGTCCTCGATCGCGATGGTGCGGAAGCCGCTGCGCGTGTCGACGAGGATGTCGCCGCTCACGCCCTGGCCCGACAGGCTCGTGCCGCCGGAGCGGAACGTGAGCGTCCGCCCGGCCGCTCGTACGGCATCGAAGGCGCGAGCGACCCCGGCGGCATCGACGGGGGACAGGACCGCATCCGGCACCAGCAGGTAGTGGGAGGCGTCGTGCGCGCGGGCGAAGCGGTCGATCGAGCGGAGGTGCACCGCCGTCGACGGGCCGAGCAGTTCCGGATTCAGGGGTTCGGCGAGCGTGGTGGGCACGGTGCTCCTCGACAGTGCGGGACGGATTGTCTGACAAGTGTACCGATGGGCGCAGGTCTCGATAACATGGCCGCATGACGACGACGGATGCCGACCTCGGAGTGATCGGCGTAGTGGATGCCGTGACGGCGCGACTGCGCTCCCGCATCCTCAGCGGAGACATCCGCTCGGGGGCGCCGCTCACCGAGGCCGCGGTGTCGATGGCCTACGGGGTCGCGCGTCCGAGCGCGAAGGCGGCGATCGAGCAGCTCGTGGCCTCCGGCCTCCTCGCCAGGACCGCTCATCGCAGCGCCCGGGTCGTCGGCATCGACCCGGAGACCGTGCGCGACGTCTACCGCACCAGGGCGAGGGTGGAGAGCGCCGCCCTTCGGGAGCTCGCTCTCTCCCGGACGGTCCCCGCGTCTGCGGTCGCCGCGAACGAGGAGATCGCGGCGATGCCGCCGGGGCCGGACGCCGCGACCGTCGATCCCGATCTGCGATTCCACACGGCGTTGATCGACGCGCTGGAGAGCGAACGCACCGCGCGCATGTACCGCAGCGTGATCGACGAGGTGCGGCTGTGCATGGCGCAGGTGCAGGGGAGGCAGCTGCTGGACGCCTCGGCGATCGCCGAGCAGCACGCGGGAATTCTCGACGCCCTCGCCGGGGGAGACGGCGAGCGGGCCGCCGAGCTGCTCCACGCCCATCTCTCCGCCGCGGAGCAGCGGCTCGTGGAGGCGCTCGGCGCCCGGTGAGCGCTCAGTTCGCGGGCGCGGCGTCCTCGATCTCGATGGGGGCGTCGGTCGGGTCTGCCCAGACCGGGGCCGGCAGCGGCGTGTCGACCTGGCCGGCCTGGATGGACCGCAGCGCCTCGGTGATCGCGTCGGCGTTGTCGGGCACGGCGAGGCCGCAGGTCTTCAGCTCGGAGGCGAACTTCAGGGTGAGGCGGATCTTGCCTGCCTCGATCGCCTGAGCGGTGGTGCCGGTGCGCTTCTCGCTGCCGGTCTGGATGTCGGAGACCTGGTCGCACACGTGGTACACCGAGCCGCCGTCGACCCACACGACCTCGTCCTTGCCGAGCAGCTGGATGACGGCCGACTGATCGGCCGTGTACTGCTCGACGGACGGCGGGTTGAAGTCGACGCCGATCACGGTCGCCAGGACAGCGAGCGCGATGCCCACGATGCCGGCGGTGGCCTTCTGGCCCTTGTTCATGTCCTTGTTCAGGAAGATGAGGATGATCAGCGGGAGGAAGGCGACGATCGCGATGATCGCGCCGAGCTGGTTCTGCACGAAGAAGCGGAGGGTCTCCGACTTGCGCGCGGGGTCGAGGCGGTTCGCCTTCTTCCAGAGGAGGGAACCGGTGATCGACAGCGCGGCGATGACGACGAGCATCACGAGGAGGGTGATGAAGGCCCACTGCGGGAACTGCGCGGTCACGCCAGGGTCGGAGAGGAGCCCCGTGTCGGGATCGCGGACGAGCACGCCGTCTTCGCCGACGTAGTCGCGCTGGCGCAGCAGCCAGAAGATCGCGACGGCCTCGCTCGCGATGGCGACGGCCCAGAGCACGGCGGCGATCCAGCGGAAGGTGGTCGCCTTGGACTTGGCTTCGGCCGTCGGCTTCCAGTTCGCCGCCGGTTCGACGGACTCGCCGCTCTTGCTCTCTGCCACGATCAACACCCTTTCCCCCTGCGCACCCGCGTGCACAGCCGATTTGCACCCCTGAGCCTAGTGGACGCGGTGTCCTACGCTGGAGGACATGAGCACCGATCCCGATGACGCCCTGACATGGGAGGGCGACGACGGCACGTCGCCGAAGGAACCCGCCCTGCCCGCGGGCTGGAACGCCGTCGGCAAGGGCAGCGACAGGGTCGTCGAGGAGGGTGGGGAGTCGGATGCCGCGGCATCCGACGATCCGACCGAGGCTGACGAGGCGCCCGCCGCACTGGGCACCGGGATGCTCCTCACCCTGGGAGTGGTCGGCGGGGTCTACCTGCTGTACACCGTGGGCTGGGTCGTCGGCGGGCTCCGTCTCAAGCCGCTGGCGAACCTGATCGTCGCCGACAGCATGTACGTGCCCTGGTTCGTGCTGGCCGTCGCGGCCCCCGCCCTGTGGTTCCTCGCGACGTGGGTGCTGACGCGCGGCAGGGCCGCGTGGATCCGCGTGCTCGTTCTCCTCCTGGGCGTGGTGCTCCTCGTGCCCTGGCCCTTCGTCACCGTGGGGGTGATCGGATCATGACCGCATCCACGACGACGCCCTCGATCTCGGCGGGTTCTCCGCGGTGGATCGTCTGGCTGGTCATCGGTCTCAGCGGCCTCTTCTACGCCTATGCGGTGTGGAACGCCGTGGCGCACCTGGTGTCCATGGCGCAGAGCGGCCTGACGGCGACGGGGTGGGCGACGCTGCTCTTCGGGGTCGTGTTCCCTGCCCTCGTCTTCGTGTTCGCCCTCGTGATCGGCCGTCGGCGCCGCGTGGGTGAGCTCAGCCTCGTGCTGCTCGCCGGTCTGGGCGTCGTGGCGGTGTTCTGGCTGAGCCTGCTCGGCTACAGCATCCTCAACATGTCTCAGCTGGTGGCTGCCTGATCCTGCCGTCACACGGCACGGGGCAGCGATCCTGCTCCGGTACAGTTGACGTGATCGCGCCCCCGATGGTGTGCGGCGCATCGGCCCTCTCCCGCATGTCGCGCTGCCCCGAAGGATCCACTGTGCCGAAGCCTGTTGTGCTCATCGCCGAAGAACTCTCTCCCGCCACGATCGAGGCTCTGGGCCCCGACTTCGACGTCCGCAGCGTCGACGGCACCGACCGCGAGGCACTTTTCGCCTCGCTCGCGGAGGCGGACGCCGTTCTCATCCGCTCGGCGACCCGCATCGACGAGGAGGCGCTGTCGCACGCACCGCAGCTCAAGGTGGTCGCCCGCGCGGGCGTCGGCCTCGACAACGTCGACATCAAGGCGGCGACGGCCGCTGGCGTGATGGTCGTCAACGCGCCGACGTCGAACATCGTCTCCGCCGCCGAGCTCACGATCGGCCACATCCTCAGCCTCGCCCGTCGCATCCCCGCGGCGCACGCCTCGCTCTCCGCGGGGCAGTGGAAGCGCAGCTCCTACACCGGCGCAGAGCTCTTCGAGAAGACGGTCGGCATCATCGGCCTCGGGCGCATCGGGGCTCTCGTCGCCGCGCGTCTCGCGGCCTTCGACATGCGCGTGGTCGCCTACGACCCCTATGTCACGTCGGCGCGCGCCCAGCAGCTGGGCGTGCAGCTCCTGTCGCTCGACGAGCTGATCGCCGAGTCCGACTTCATCACGATCCACATGCCCAAGACGCCCGAGACCACGGGCATGCTCAGCACCGAGCAGTTCCAGGCCATGAAGAAGACCGCCTACGTCGTCAACGTCGCCCGCGGCGGCCTGATCGACGAGGCGGCGCTCATCGAGGCGCTCAACGCCGGCGAGATCGCCGGCGCCGGACTCGACGTCTTCACCTCGGAGCCCCCGGCGGAGGGCAGCTCCGCGCGCGCCCTCACCGCGCTGCCGAACGTCGTCGTCACCCCACACCTCGGAGCCAGCACCGACGAGGCGCAGGAGAAGGCGGGCGTCTCGGTCGCCCGCTCGGTGCGCCTGGCCCTCGGCGGCGACCTCGTCCCCGACGCCGTGAACGTCGCCGGCGGCGTGATCGATCCCTATGTGCGCCCCGGCATCTCCCTGGTCGAGAAGCTCGGCCAGATCTTCTCGGCGCTCGCGACCTCGCCCCTCACCAGCCTCGACGTCGAGGTGCACGGCGAGCTGAACGACTACGACGTGAGCGTGCTGAAGCTCGCCGCGCTCAAGGGCGTCTTCACCAACATCGTCAGCGAGACCGTGTCGTACGTGAACGCTCCGCTGCTCGCCGACCAGCGCGGCATCGCGGTGCGCCTGCTGAAGGATGACGTCAGTGACGAGTACCGCAACGTCATCACGCTGCGCGGCGCGCTCTCCGATGGCACGCAGCTCTCGGTCTCCGGCACGCTGACCGGCCCGAAGCAGACGGAGAAGCTGGTCGGGATCAACGACCACGCGCTCGAGCTCCCGATCGAGAAGCACCACGTCGTGATGCTCTACACCGACCGACCCGGCATCGTCGCGGTCTACGGACAGAAGTTCGGCGAGGCCGGCATCAACATCGCCGGTATGCAGATCGGCCGCCTCGCGGCGGGCGACCAGGCGCTCAGCGTGCTGACCCTCGATTCGCCCGTGTCCGAGGAGCTCCTCGACGACGTCCGCACGGCGATCGACGCCGACCTGTTCCGTCAGATCGAGCTCACCGAGGTCTGACCAGGGCCCACGAGAGGCGGGGGAGGCGCGATGCCTCTCCCGCCTCTCGCGTGTGCGGATCGCTGACCCGGTGGTGCGGCGTCACCTGGAGAGGCGCATCGCGTCTCTGGGGGACTAGCGTGACGTGACGCTCAGCACGAGCGCGATCAGCTCGGCGAGCTCCTCGCTGCGCGGCACCAGGCGCTCGGGGCCGTGCACGTCGAGGGAGTTGTTGAAGTAGAGCCCGTCGCTGAGCAGCATGACGAGGTCGAGGCTCGCCCTGTCGCGGACGTGAGGGCGGATCGTGTCCTCCCAGCGGTGACGGGTGTGGCGCAGCATGTCCGCTGCCGCCGCGGATCCGCCCTGGGCCAGGCGGGTGGCGGCGATGAGAGCGCGGTCCAGCGCATCGTCCTCCATGACCGAGGTACGGACGTAGTAGGCCACCGGACCCTCCTCCGCCGCCGTCATACGCTCCAGATCGGCCGTCGTGAGCGCGTCGAGCCGCTCGAGGAGC
The DNA here is from genome assembly GCF_042901325.1 of Microbacterium sp. NPDC012755. NCBI lineage: Bacteria > Bacillati > Actinomycetota > Actinomycetes > Micrococcales > Microbacteriaceae > Microbacterium > Microbacterium sp. NPDC012755. The sequence goes on from NZ_JBIBCT010000001.1 coordinate 2,893,388, forward strand.
CCTGCGGCGAGCTCTTCCTTCGAGCCGAAGTGGTAGAGCAGTCCACCCTTCGACACTCCTGCCGCCTTCGCGGTCGCATCGAGGGTCGCCGCCCGCTCTCCGTCGGCGATGAGGATCGACTCGAACGCGTCCAGGACGCGTTCTCGGGCGAGAGGAGGTCGGGGCATATCTGTTACTATACCATCTGGACGGTTCAGTAACTGAGCCGCAGAAGATCCTGAGAGGTGCCTCATGACGCGCACAGCGTCGATCCCCACTGTCGTCGACAACGCCGAGACCGATGCTCCCCGTGTAGGGGCGCGAGGCTGGGCCGCGCTCGTCGTGCTCATGCTGCCAGTGCTGCTGGTGTCGGTGGACAACACCGTGCTGAGCTTCGCGCTGCCCGAGATCTCGATGGCGCTCTCGCCGTCGGGCGCCGAGCAGCTGTGGATCATCGACGTCTACCCGCTCGTCCTCGCCGGACTCCTCGTCACGATGGGGACCATGGGCGACCGCTTCGGCCGCCGCAAACTCCTGCTCATCGGCGCGACCGGCTTCGCGGCCGTCTCGGCGCTGGCCGCCTTCGTCCCGACGGCGGGCCTGTTGATCGGTGCGCGCGCACTGCTCGGCTTCTTCGGCGCGATGCTGATGCCGTCGACGCTGTCGCTGCTGCGCTCCATCTTCCGCAATCGCGAGCAGCGCCGCATGGCCATCGCCGTCTGGGCGGCCGGTTTCTCGGCGGGCGCCGCACTCGGACCTATCGTCGGAGGCTTCCTCCTCGAGCACTTCGCCTGGGGTTCCGTGTTCCTCGTCGCGGTCCCGGTTCTGATCCCTCTGCTGATCCTCGCGCCGCTGCTGGTGCCGGAGAGCCGTGACCCGAATCCCGGTCGCATCGATCCCGTCAGCATCGTGCTGTCGATGGCCGCGATGATCCCGGTCGTCTACGCGATCAAGACGCTGGCCGTGGACGGCCCCTCGTGGAAGGCGGGTGCCTTTGCGGCGTTCGGCCTCCTCATGGGATACCTGTTCGTGCGTCGGCAGAACCGCGCCGAGATCCCGATGCTCGACATGGGTCTGTTCCGCCGCGGATCCTTCTCCGGGGCGATCATGGTGAACCTCCTGAGCGTCGTCGCCCTCGTCGGCTTCCTCTACTTCGTCTCCCAGCACGTGCAGCTCGTGCTCGGTCTCTCTCCGATGGAGGCCGGTTTCGCGCTGGTCCCCGGCATGGCGGCGATGATCATCGCCGGTCTCCTCGTCGTCCCGATCTCGAGACGGGTGCGTCCGCGGGTGCTGATCCCCGCCGCGCTGCTGTTCTCGGTGGCCGGGTACCTGCTGGTGGCGTTCACGACCTCCGATCACGGCGTCCTGCCGCTCGTCGTCGCCTTCATCGTGCTCGGCATCGGCATCGGCGCGGCCGAGACGATCTCGAACGAACTGATCCTGTCGAGCGCCCCCGCGGAGAAGGCGGGAGCCGCGAGCGCGGTCTCCGAGACCGCCTACGAGCTGGGTGCCGTGCTGGGCACGGCGATCCTCGGCGGCATCATCACCGCGTTCTACCGCGGAGCCCTCGTGCTCCCGGCCGGACTGCCGGAGGATGCGGCCGTCGCCGCCCGCGAGACCCTCGCCGGCGCCTACACCGCGGCCGCGAAACTGCCGGAGCAGCTCGGGGGCGCGCTGTGGGATGCCGCGGCGACGGCCTTCGGGTCGGGCGTCATGGTGACGTCGCTGATCGGTGCGGGCCTCGTCGTCGCGGCGGGTGCCATCGCCGCCGTCACACTGCGCACGACCCCGTCTCACTGACCAGTACGCTGGGGGGACCGGCATCCGTTCCGATGGGTGCCGGTTCCCTCATGCAAGGAGTGTCATGTCGCGTGTCGTGAAGCTGGCCGTCATCCCGGGTGACGGCATCGGACCCGAGGTCATCGCCGAGGCGGAGAAGGTCCTCGACGCCGTGACCGCCGCGAGCGATGTCACGTTCGACAAGACCCGGTTCTCGCTGGGAGCCGCGCGCTTCCTGGAGACCGGTGACACCCTGACCGACGACGACCTGTCGGCGATCGCCGCACACGACGCGATCCTCCTCGGCGCGGTCGGCGGCCAGCCCGGAGACCCGCGCCTCAAGGACGCGAACATCGAGCGGGGGCTGCTGCTGCGTCTGCGGTTCACTCTCGACCACTACGTCAACCTGCGTCCGTCGAAGCTCTTCACCGGCGCCCCCGGACCGCTCGCGAACCCCGGCGACATCGACTTCGTCGTCGTGCGAGAGGGCACCGAGGGGCCGTACGTCGGCAACGGGGGCGCGATCCGCACGGGCACTCCGCACGAGGTCGCCAACGAGACCAGCGTAAACACGGCGTTCGGCGTCGAGCGCGTCGTCCGCTACGCCTTCGAGCTCGCCGAGCGCCGTCGCAAGAAGGTCACGCTCGTCCACAAGACCAACGTCCTCGTGCACGCGGGTGCCATCTGGCAGCGGATCGTGAACGAGGTCGCCGCTTCGCACCCGGATGTGGCGGTCGACTATCTGCACGTCGACGCCGCGACGATCTTCCTGGTCACCGACCCGTCGCGGTTCGACGTGATCGTCACCGACAACCTGTTCGGCGACATCCTCACCGACCTCGCCGGCGCGGTCACCGGCGGCATCGGTCTCGCCGCGTCGGGCAACATCAACCCCGACGGCGCCTTCCCCTCGATGTTCGAGCCGGTGCACGGCTCCGCGCCCGACATCGCGGGCCAGCAGAAGGCCGACCCGACCGCGGCGATCCTGTCGATCGCGCTCCTGCTCGACCACCTCGGCCTGGCGGAGGAGTCGGCGAGGGTCAGCGCGGCCGTCGAGGCCGATATCGCGGCGCGCACCGGCGCCCGCAGCACGGCGGAGATCGGCTCCGCGATCGCCGCGCGCCTCTGAACGACAGGCGTAGGCTGAAGCAGCGCGATGATGCGCCCACCCACGAGGAACGGATGACGACATGACGACGATCGACACCGAGGCGACCGTGGCTCCGCTGGAGTTCGCGGTCACGAAGAACCTGAACGCGGCGACGCCGGCGAGGGTCGCCGAGGTCCTGGAGAACCCCGGCTTCGGCGTGGTGTTCACAGACCACATGGTCGACATCTGCTGGTCGGTGAACGGCGGCTGGCACCGCCCCCGGGTGCAGCCCTACGGCCCGATCCCGCTCGACCCCGCAGCCTCCGTGCTGCATTACGCGCAGGAGATCTTCGAGGGCATCAAGGCCTACCGTCACGCCGACGGGTCGATCCACACGTTCCGCCCCGATCGCAACGCAGCGCGCCTGCAGGCGAGCGCCCGTCGCCTGGCGCTGCCGGAGCTGCCGACCGAGTACTTCATCCAGTCGCTGCGCGAGATCATCGCCGTCGACGGCCGCTGGGTTCCGTCCGGCGCCGATCAGAGCCTGTACCTGCGCCCGTTCATGTTCGCCAAGGAGGCCTTCCTCGGTGTCCGCGCGGCGCAGAAGGTCGCCTACTACGTGATCGCGAGCCCCGCCGGGGCGTACTTCTCCGGTGGCGTGAAGCCGGTGCGCATCTGGCTGTCCGAGGACTACGCGCGTGCGGGCAAGGGCGGCACGGGCAAGGCGAAGACCGGCGGCAACTACGCATCGAGCCTGCTCGCGCAGAGCGAGGCGAGCGCGAAGGGCTGCGACCAGGTCGTGTTCCTGAACGAGAACCGCTACGTCGAGGAGCTCGGCGGCATGAACGTCGTGTTCGTCTTCAAGGACGGCCGCGTGGTCACGCCCGAGTCCGACAGCATCCTGGAGGGCATCACACGCGACTCGCTGCTGCAGCTCGCGGAGGACCGCGGCTACACCGTGGAGAAGCGGCCGATCTCGATCGACGAGTGGCGCCAGGGTGTCGCCTCCGGCGACATCGTCGAGGTCTTCGCCTGCGGCACCGCCGCGGTCGTCACGCCGATCGGCGCGCTGGTCGGAGAGGGGTTCGACGAGCCGCAGCCCCTGGGCGAGCTGGCGCTCTCCCTGCGCGAGGAGCTCACCGACATCCAGTACGGCCGCCGCGAGGACCGGCACGGCTGGCTGCTCCGTCTGGACGCCTGACGCCGCTCGCGCGCCGAGCGCGCCGCATCTCCGAGACCCCCGTCTGCCCCACTGGGCCGGCGGGGGTCTCGACGTCGGTCGGGGTCTCGAAGAGGAGCGCGGCTGGCTAGGCTGAACGGGTGAAGATCGCACGATTCAGCCACGACGACGCCATCATGTACGGGATCGTCGACGAGTCCGACCTGGTCGTGCTCGCCGGTGACCCCCTGTTCACGGGATACGAGACGACAGGCGCCCGCGTGCCGCTGGCGGATGCCGTGCTGCTGGCTCCCGTGATCCCGCGCTCGAAGGTGGTGTGCGTCGGCAAGAACTACCACGACCACGCCGCCGAGATGGGGGGAGTGGCGCCGGAGGAGCCGCTGCTTTTCCTGAAGCCGAACACGGCCGTGATCGGTCCGGGTGATGCGATCATCCGGCCCGCGCTGTCGCAGCAGACGGAGTACGAGGGCGAGCTCGCCGTCGTGATCGGCAGGGTCGCGAAGAACGTGAAGGCGGCGGACGCGCTGAACCACGTGCTCGGCTACACGATCGGCAACGATGTCACCGCGCGCGACCTCCAGCGCAAGGACGGCCAGTGGTCGCGCGCCAAGGGGTTCGACACGTTCTGCCCTCTGGGCCCCGTGATCGAGACCGACTTCGACCCGGCATCCGCCACCATCGAGACCCGTGTGAACGGCGAGGTGCGTCAGCATGCGCCGCTGACCGACATGATCCACTCCGTCCCCGCGATCATCGAGTACGCCTCCGCGGTGTTCACGCTGCTCCCCGGCGACGTGATCCTCACCGGGACTCCGGCCGGAGTCGGCGCCTTCGGGGCGGGCGACACGGTCGAGGTGGAGATCACCGGCCTCGGCATCCTGCGCAACTCCGTCCGCGACGCGCAGTGACCACCCTCACTCCCGAACGACAGGTCGAGGTCCAGCGCCGCACGGTCCTCGTCCTGTCGCTCGGGCAGGTGCTGGGTGGCATCGCGTTCGGCGCCACGGTCTCCCTCGGAGCGCTGCTCGCCGCAGACCTCTCCGGCAACGACGGCCTCTCCGGACTCGCCACCGCGTCGGTGACGCTCGGGCCCGCGCTGTGCTCGATCCCGCTCGCCCGCATGGCGGCACGGTTCGGGCGCCGTCGCGCGCTGACCCTCGGCAACGTGTTCGCGCTGATCGGCATCGCGATCGTCGTGCTGGCCGTCGCGCTGCGCATCTTCCCGCTGCTCCTGCTGGGCACACTGACGATCGGGGCAGGCAACGCGGGCAACCTCCAGTCGCGGTTCGCCGCGACCGACCTCGCGGCGCCGCAGCATCGCGGCCGTGACCTGTCGATCGTCGTGTGGTCCACCACGATCGGAGGAGTGGCTGGGCCGCTGCTGCTGGGGCCGGGCGAGGTGGTGGGGCACGCGCTCGGGATGCCGCCGCAGACGGGCTCGTACGCCTTCTCCTTCGTCGCCCAGTGCGCCGCGCTGATCCTGTACCTGGTGGCGCTGCGCCCCGATCCGCTGCTGGCTGCGCAGAAGCTCGCCACTGCGGCCGCCGCGGCTGCCGCGGGGGTCGTCAGGAAGGACAGCCCCGTCGTCGCGCGGTACGCGATCTTCGCGGTCGCGGGTTCTCACGTGGTGATGGCCTCGGTGATGGCGATGACGCCCGTACATCTCTCGCACATGGCGCACGCGATGCACGGCATGGACACCACGCCCGCCGACGTCTCCGCGCTCGTCGGTGTCACGATCGCTCTCCATGTGGGAGGCATGTACGCGCTGTCGCCTCTCTTCGGCATCCTCGCCGACCGCTGGGGTCGGCTGCGCGTCGTCCTGCTGGGGCAGGCGCTGCTGGCCGGAGCCCTCGGGTTCGCCGTCTTCGCGAACGATCAGGCGTGGGGCGTCATCGTCGCTCTGATCCTCCTCGGCCTCGGATGGAGCGCGGCGACCGTCGCTGGTGCGGCGCTGCTCACGGAGGCGAGCGCCCCCGAGCTGCGCACGCGTCGACAGGGCCGCAGCGACTCGCTCATGAGCCTGTCCGCCGCGGCGGGGGCGGTCCTCGCCGGGGTGATCCTGTCGAACTTCCAGTACGCGGGACTCGGGATCGCGGCATCCGTCATCGTGTTCGCGATCGTCGTGATGTCGCCGTTCGGCCGCTCCGGTTCGCGATGAAGGACTGGGCGGGCGTCGGGGAGGCCTACTCCGCCTCGTATGCGGCGCTCTGCGCCGGCACGCTGCCCGTCATGAGCGCGATGCTCGGACCGGCGGTCGGTCGCGACCTGGTCGATGTGGGGTCCGGTGACGGCACCCTGGCGGGCGCGTGGGCGGAGCAGGGCTGGAGTGTCACGGCCTGCGAGCCGGAGGAGACCATGCGGAACGCGTCGCTGCGCCGGCATCCGCACATCCGGACATTCGCGGGGCGATTGCCGTCTCTTCCGTTCGATGACGAGGACTTCGACGTCGCCGTCGCGAACTTCGTGCTCAACCACGTCGACTCGCCGCGCTCCGCCGCGGCCGAGCTGCGCAGGGTGAGTCGAGGCGCCGTCATCGCCTCGATCTGGACGCGGTCGCCCTCCTGGCTGTGGGCCGAGGTCACGGAGCGGGCCGGTGTCGTGCCTCTGGCCGGAGGGCGCCTGGCCCCGGAGGAGGAGTTCGAGCGCACGCCAGAGGGCTTCGAACGGATGCTGCGCGAGGCGGGCCTCGCTGCACTCGATGTGGCAGAGCACACCTGGATCTGGAAGGTCGATCCCGGCGCGCTGTGGACGTCGGTGGAGGGCGGTGTGGCGGGCGCCGGTGCGCTCTATGCCTCTCTCGGTGCCGCCGACAGGGAGCGCTTCCGCCACGCGTTCGACGCCGTGGTGGCCGAACGCGTCATCGATGACCAGCTGCCACTGGAGCACACCGCGGCGATCGCGGTGAGCGCGGCCCGCTGAGCCCACGGAGCAGACCGGGAGACGGCATCCGCTCCCGGTAGAATCGAGGGGATATGGCTAATCCTCACCCCCTCACCACGACCGCCAGCGGTGCCGACGTCCGCGTCCGCTTCTGCCCCTCTCCGACCGGCCTGCCGCACGTCGGCATGGTGCGCACCGCGCTCTACAACTGGGCGTACGCCCGCCACACCGGCGGCAAGATGGTGTTCCGCATCGAGGACACCGATGCGGCCCGCGACAGCGAGGAGAGTTTCCGTCAGCTCGTCGACGCGCTCACCTGGCTCAAGATCGACTGGGACGAGGGCGTCGAGGTCGGCGGCCCGCACGAGCCGTACCGCCAGTCGCAGCGCCACGACATCTACCGCGGCGTGATCGACAAGCTCGTCGCGAGCGGCGCCCTCTACGAGAGCTACTCCGACGCCGCCGAGATCGATGCGCGCAACGAGGCCAACGGCCGCGCCAAGCAGCTCGGCTACGACAACTTCGACCGCGACCTCACCGAGGAGCAGAAGGAGGCGTTCCGTGCAGAGGGCCGCCAGCCCGCGCTGCGTCTGCGCGTCCCCGATGAAGACCTCACCTACGTCGACCTGATCCGCGGCGAGGTCACCTTCCCGGCCGGCTCTTTCCCCGACTTCGTGGTCGTGCGCCCCAACGGGGTGCCGCTCTACACGTTCGTGAACCCGGTCGACGACGCGCTCATGGGCATCACCCACGTGCTGCGCGGCGAGGACCTCATGCCGTCCACCGCGCGCCAGCTGGCGCTGTACGCGGCTCTCATCGACGCGGGTGTGACGACCTTCGTGCCGCGCTTCGCGCATATGCCGCTCGTGCTGGGGGAGACCGGCAACAAGAAGCTCTCCAAGCGCGACCCGCAGGCCGACCTGTTCCTGCACCGTGACCGCGGCTTCATCCACGAGGGTCTGCTGAACTACCTCGCGCTGCTCGGCTGGTCCATCGGCCCCGACCGCGACGTCTTCTCGCTGGAGGAGTTCACGGCGGCCTTCGACATCGTGAACGTGAACCCGAACCCGGCGCGCTTCGATCAGAAGAAGGCGGAGTCGATCAACGGCGACCACATCCGGATGCTGGATGTGAAGGACTTCGCCGAGCGGACGATCCCGTACCTCGCCGCCGCCGGTCTGTTCGACGAGCCGACGCACGAGCAGCTGGTGCTGGCGTTCCGCGCCGCGCCGCTCGTCCAGGAGCGCGTGCAGCTGCTGGGCGAGGTGCCGGGCATGCTCGGCTTCCTCTTCACCGACGAGATCTCCTACGAGGCTGATGCGCTCAAGGGTCTCCCCGCGAACGCCGCCGAGGTGCTCGACGCGTGCGTCGCCGCGCTCGAGCCGGTCGAGGAGTTCACGCCCGAGAAGATCCAGGACGCCCTCGCGACCGCACTCGTCGAGAACCTGGAGCTCAAGCCGCGCGTCGCCTACGGTCCTCCGCGCGTCGCGATCACGGGCCGCCGCGTGTCTCCGCCGCTGTTCGAGTCGATGGAGCTGCTCGGCAAGGACGAGTCGCTGCGTCGCCTTCGCGCGCTGTCGTCCTCGCTCCAGAGCTGACGACGCGCCCGGGCGGTGTGCCGGAGCGGCCGTTTTGGCGTTCGGCCACCGCTCGGGTAAGCTTGAATCTCGGTGCGAGGCTCAGGTTTCGCCCTTGGGGTATGGTGTAATTGGCAACACGGCTGATTCTGGTTCAGTTGTTCTTGGTTCGAGTCCAGGTACCCCAGCACGATGAAAACCCCCGGTCACCCGGGGGTTTTGTCGTTTCTCGGGCGGGGTCTGATCGCTAAGCTGAGCCGCAGACGAACCGGGGAGTGCTTCATGGATCGCAAGACCATCACGAGCGAGCTGCGCAGGCAGTTCTTCCCGCTGCTCACCGCTGCCGGGTTCGCCCGCACGGGCGACGTGCTCCGACGCGAGCTCGACGGTCCCGTCGTGCACGTCGTGGAGGTGCAGCACCGCCCGCGCAGCGCGGTCTTCCAGATCAACCTCGGCGCCCACCTGCCGGCGCTCGGGGGTGTCGCCGGTGGGGATGCTGTTCCGGTCGCGTCGATGCGCGAGTACGACTGCGCGTGGCGCGGCTCGATCATCTCCGGCTTCCGCAACGCTTCCGACGCCGAGTTCGCGTACGGGCGGACGGATGCCGAGGCCTCCGAGTCCGTCGCCTTCATGGTGTCCGAGTGGGAGAGGCAGTCGGTCGCCTTCTTCGGACCGCTGAGCGACTTCCCCGCCGGCTTCCATGAGCAGGCTCGCCGCTCCTTGGACGGGGACCTCCATCCGGCGCAGCTGCGCACCTGGGCGCGCGTCGCGCTCCTGGTGGGGGATCGGGGGCTGGCGCGTCGGATCGTCGACGTGGCTCTCCCTCGCGTTCCGGAACGGGCGACAGCGTTGCGCGCGGATCTCGAAAGGCTCCTCGTCGAGAACGAGGGCCAGTCATGAGCCAGGACCGCGCGGTTCCGAACCTGCCGTCGCGGGACTTCCCGGCGACCAGTCGCTTCTACGGGCGGATGGGCTTCCGCGAGACGTTTCGAGACGACGGCTGGCTGATCCTCGAACGGGGCTCGGTCGAGCTCGAGTTCTTCCCGTACCCCGATCTCGACCCCCAGTCGAGTTCGTTCCGCTGCAGCATCCGCGCCGCCGACCTCGAAGACCTGTGGGCCGCGGCGACGGGGGCGGGCATCCCCATCGCGCAGACGGGGTTTCCGCGCCTGCACGCACCCCGGCTGGAGAGCTCGGGGCTGCGCATCGCTTATCTCGTCGATCTCGACGGCACGCAGCTGGCTCTGATCGACGGCGGCGGGTCGTCGCGCGGCGAGGTCAGCTGAGGTCTGCGAAGAGACCCATCACCTGCGCGCCCATCTCGACCTGCGTCAACACGACGCGGAAGGAACCGTTCGCGTCGACGTAGAAGTCGGTGCCGAGTCCGCCCGACCACCCGTAGCGTCCGCGGCGCGGGCCTTCGGTGTGCACGATGACGCCGAATCCCCACCCCATGCCGTCCCAGAACCCCGGGAAGAAGCTGTCCGGGGTCTTGACCGACGCGGGCACCTGATCGCTGCGCAGCAGCGCGGCCATGTCGTCGCTCAGGAACGTGTCGTCTCCGACTCGCCCGCTGTTCGCGAGCATCGTCGCGAACGCCGAGTAGTCGGCGGCCGTCGAGACGAGTTCGGCGTGACTGAGATCGAAGGGGGCGGGTGCCACGTAGAAGCCCGCGCCGGCCGGCTCGATCTCGATCAGGCCCTGCTCGTCATCGTGGCGGTAGGCGGCAGGGAGTCGATGGGCCTTCTCGGCCGGGACGGTGAACCCCGTGTCGATCATCCCCAGCGGCTCGAAGACATCGACCGCGAGGTGCTCCTCCAGCGGTCGACCCACGAGGCGGGACAGGAGGATGCCGAGGATGCCGAACGAGTGGTGGTAGCGCCACCCGTGTCCCGGCTCGCACATCAACGGAAGGGTCGCGAGAGCATCGAGCCAGTCCTGCGCACCGAGCTCGACGGCCTCCTGCCCGGCCTCCGTGCGGTTCGCGACCATCGCGTCGTGCAGAGGACATGGAGTGGTCGTCATCCCGTACCCGGAGGTGTTGGTCAGCAGATGCCTGACGGTGATCGGACCCTCCGCCGCGACGACGTCATCCAGGGGCGACCCCGGGGTGCGGAGCACGCGCCGGTCGCGCAGCTCAGGGAGCCAGTCGTGCACGGCGGCATCCAGGTCGAGACGTCCGTCCTGCACGAGGCGAAGAGCGGCGACGGCGACGACGGGCTTCGTCATCGACTGGATCCGCACGATGGCGTCGGGGGAGAGGTCGCCCGACGAGGTGATCGCGATCGACCCGGAGCGGTCGCCGTCGGCGACGACGATTCCCGGAGCCGTGCCGCGTGCGATGTGGCCATCCAGGGTGTTCTGCAGTTCCGTCATCGGTCCTCGTCTCCGTCGCAGTCAGCGACTCCACACTATGTCGGTACGGTGCCGAGGCGCAGTGCTTGACGCGTTTATGACGTACGTCATAGTATGACGGGCATCATATTCTTCAGGAGGACGACATGCCGATGATCGATCTGTACGTGACCGAGGGTCTTCTCGCCGAGCCGCAGGTCGTGGCGCGTCGGCTCGCCGAGATCGTCATGGGTGTGGAGCAGGTGCCGGACATTCCGATGTTCCGCAAGAACACCGCCGCGTTCGTGCACGAACTCCCGTCAGGGGCGATCCGCAACGTCGACGGAGATCACGACCACGTCCGCATCCAGGTGCTCACGAACGCCGGAGCGCTCGATCGAGCCAAGCAGATCGTCGTCGTGGAGCAGTTGACCGAGGCGGTCGCGAAGGCGGCGGGAGATCCGACCCTCGTCGACAGGACGTGGGTCCTGCTCACGGAAGCTGCCGAGGGCGGCTGGGGCCTCTGGGGCCACGCGCACACGAATGACGAACTGGTGGGTGCGGCGCGTGCGGAGATCGCGAAGCTCGGGGGAGCGTGACCCGTGGCGTCCGATGCGAGAGAGGCGATGATCGATGCCGCGATTCGGCTGCTCGCCGAAGACGGCTACCGCTCCACGTCGTTCAGCGAGGTGCTGGCACGGTCGGGTGCGCCCAGAGGTTCGATCTATCATCACTTCCCCGGCGGCAAGGATGAACTCGTCGCAGCTGCCCTCGACGTCCAGATCGCGCGCACGTTCGACCGGCTGGAGGCGCTGTCGGGACAGCCTCCGGAGGAAGTCGTGAGGAGCTTCGTGGACGGATGGAGGCAGGGGCTCCTGCTCACGGACTTCGCGGTCGGGTGCTCCCTTCTCGCGGTCGCCACATCCGCCGGTCAGGGCGCGCTGAGGTCGAAGACCGGAGACCTCTTCAGGGAGTGGCGGGCCGTGCTCGCGCGTCTCCTCGTCGACGGCGGGGCCGAAGCGGGAGCGGCGAACGCGTTCGCCGCTCAGCTGCTGGCCTCCACGGAGGGCGCTGTGGCGATGGCGCGTGCGGAGCACTCCATCGACGCGTTCGATCAGGTCGCCGCGCAGTCGATACGCGGCGCAGCGGACATCGCACGCGTGTAGGCGCTACTTGCACTCTCCGAGGAAGCCCAGGTAGCAGACGGCCTTGTGCGTCACGGCCGGCTTGTCGTCGTTGTTCGACACCTGCCTGGTCGAGACCTCCTCGGTACGGTGGAGGCTGCCCCAGCCGCCGAGCGTCGCCACGATGAAGTCTCCCGTGTCCTCGGCCCTCATGCGATCGATCTCGGCGAGGTAGTCACTGCAGAGAGAGGTCGCGGTGTCGGTCAGGGTGACGCCCGCGCAGTTGGCGTCGTACTGCGCCGCCATCGCGTTGATGCAGTCGGTCCAGTCCTGGTCGACCCAGCAGGGGTCCACCGTGTCCATCGTGACGTCGTAGCTTCCGGTCTTGTACTCCTCGCTGTGGAACGTCTCGGGCTGCGCCGCCACGTCGGTCTTGACCCAGTGCCGCGCGGTCACGAGCGCGAAGACCACCACGACCACGGCGATCAGGATCAGTGCGAACAGGATCGAGAGCGTGACCCAGAGCCCGACGCGCGACTTCTTCGCAGGGGCTTCCGCGGGCGATGCAGCGTAGCCGGGGTACGGAGACGCCGCGGCGTAGGCGGTCGGCTGCTGCGGATCGTGGACCGCGGTGTCGTGGATCGGGAGAGTCTGCTGGACGTCGCCGGGGAAGGGCGCAGGGGTCGCCTCGTACGGCAACGTGGCGGCATGCTGCGGCTCGGGCGACGGCGCAGGCTGCTGCGTCGTCTCCGGGGCGGGCGTCGGCTGCGGAGCCGGCGCGGGCGCGACAGGCGGGGGCGGGGTCTGCGGGAGCGTGGAGAGCCAGTATCCGTACCAGTTCTGCGCGGATGCCGGATCGGCGACGACGAGCTGGGCGTCGGCGTCCGACAGCTGGATCCCCAGCGCTGCCCGCTGATCGGCGTTCAGGAGTGATGCGCGGAAATCCTCGAAAGACATGGCCATACTCAGGATGATCTCAGACAGGGGACGGCGTGGACAATCCGGCGTGGTCCGAGAATGTCCCCGGCATCCGGAAGAATGCACGGGTGGTCGGAATGAGAAGCTTCTGGAACGCCCTGCCCATCGAGGGGCGGTGGCTGCTGTCCACCGTCGCGATCCAGACGCTCGGACGTGGGCTCACGCTGCCGTTCACGATCATCTATCTGCACGAGGTGCGCGGGTTCGACCTCGGCTTCTCCGGCGCGCTGATGAGTCTCATCGCCATCACCGGTCTCGTCGTGACGGGGCCGGGAGGCACGCTGATCGACCGCATCGGGGCGAAACGCGTCCTGATCGTCGGGCTTCTCGCCATGATCGCCGGCTGCGTGCTGCTCGCCTTCGCCACCCACCCTGCGGTCGCGACGATCGCGGTCATGCTGATCGGTGTGAACTTCGGCGTCTCGTGGCCCGGATTCAACGCCCTCATCGCAGCCGTCGTCGACGGGGAGGTGCGCCAGCAGTACTTCGGCGTCAACTTCGCCCTCGTCAACCTCGGGATCGGGGTCGGCGGCGTGATCGGCGGTTTCTTCGTGAACGTCGACGACCCGGGCACGTTCACCGCGATCTTCCTCGTCGACGCGCTGTCATGCCTCATCCCGCTCGGCCTGCTGCTGGGCCCGCTGCGCAACGTCCGCACCCACTCGGAGGAGTCCGACGGCGAGGCGAAGTCCGGCGGGTATCGCGAGATACTGCGGCGTCCGGCCGTGCTCTGGCTGACGCTTCTGACGTTCATCTCCGTGTTCATCGGCTACGGCCAGATGGAGGCGGGATTCCCGGCCTTCGCGCGGCAGGTCTCCGGTGTCTCCACGCAGGTCGTGGGCTTCGCGTTCGCCGTCAACACGGCGGTGATCGTGCTGCTGCAGTTCGCGGTGCTCAAGCTCATCAACGGCAGGCGACGCACCCGCGTGATGCAGGTGATGGCGCTGATCTGGGCGGCGTCCTGGATCATCCTCGGCGCAACGGGCTTCCTCCCCGGTACGCTCGCGGCGGCGATCGGCGTGATCGCGTACATGGGGGTCTTCGCGTTCGGCGAGACCATGCTGCAGCCGACCGTCCCCGCGATCTACAACGACCTCGCCAGTGACAGGACGCGCGGACGTTACAACGCGATCAACGCGGCGGCGTTCCAGGGCGGCGCGATCACGGGGCCTCTCGTCGCCGGGGTCATGCTCGGGGAGGGGCTGGGCGGCTGGTTCATCGGCGTGATGGTCGCCGGCGCGTTGATCGTCTGCCTCCTCGCGCTCGCGCTCGAGCGGGTCGTTCCGCAGGCGGCGAACGGCGTGACCGTCGACGCGTAACGGTGATCAGACGATCCAGGGTCGAGTGAAACCGAGGACGCGTTCGCCGTCGGCATCCGCCAGCGAGGTGCTCACGAAGGCGGTCGCACCGGGTGAGGTCTGGGTGCGGAACCGGAAGTCCTGCGCGGTCGCCGCGTCGGCGATCGCGACCGCGGCGCTCTCCGCGGACTGCGCGTTGGCGAACGCACCCGTGGAGCGCGCGATGTACGCGGCGAGCAGCGGAGTGTACGGGCCCGCATCCGAAGGCCGTTCCACATTCGTGACGAACTCGCTCGCGACCGCCGCCGGCTCGATGACCCCGACCTGCACGCCGAACCGCTCGGCGACCACCGCGAGAGACTGCATGAAGCCCTCGACCGCGAACTTCGCGCCGCAGTAGGCGTCGGCGAACGGCTGCCCTACGGCGCCCCCGACGCTCGTCACCGTGAGGATCCTCCCTCGACCTCGCTCGCGCATGCCGGGGAGCACCAGCTTGGTGAGGTTGACCGGCGCCAGGTAGTTGACCTCGAGCTGGGAGCGGATCTGCGACATGGGCAACAGCTCCGCGGTGCCGACGTTGCCCTGGCCTGCGTTGTTGATGAGCAGGTCGATGTGCCCGTGGTCGCGCGTCACGGCGTCGACGAGCTCTGCGGCGGCGGCATGGTCGACGACGTCGAGTGCGCGGATGTCGAGGTCGACACCCGCGGCGGCTGCAGCGGCGCGAAGACGATCCGATCGTCCGGTGTCGCGCAGGGTCGCGACGACCTGCAGCCCTCGTTTCGCGAGTTCGACGGCGGTGAACAGGCCCATGCCTGAGGAGGTTCCGGTGATGAGGGCGACGTCGGTCATCCGCACAAACTAGCACCGCAGCCGATGGCGGCCCAGGGGAGGTCCGATGAACCGTCTGAACGAGGTGCCGTGCTCCGGCATCCGCTGATCTCCATCGTTCGGACGATGAGGGAGAGGTCGGCCCGGAATAGGCTTCGCGTATGCCTCTCGAATCCCTCTTCCTCCGCCTGGACCGCATCGCGGGCGGGCGTCAGGCCGGCTACGCGATCGACGAGGGGGACCGGACGCACCCTCGGACGCGACGCGCGTTCACCTGGATCATCTGGCTGCTCGTCGTCGAGCTGGTACTCGGGGTGGGGGCCGTGGTCGTGGCACTGATCCTCGCGACGCAGGGCGAGCCCGTGCCGTTCTCGGTGTGGATGCGCACGCTGGTCGTGCTCGCGATGACGGCGACCCTGTTCTACTTCGCATGGCGGGCGTCGCTCGGATGGCGTTGGGCGTACCAGCGCCTGAGGCTGTTCGCCCAGATCTTCCCCGTGATCACCCTGGTGCTGGCGGCGATCCCCGGCCTGTACCCGCTGTGGATGGTGACCGAGCAGATCGTGTTCAGTCTGATCATGATCGGCATCGCCGACTTCCTCACGAGCGATCACATGCGCGCGGTCTTCGCCGCACCCGAGAAGCGCGGCACTTAGCACAACCTCTCCGTGTGCGCCACGCCCTTCTCGGCGCCCGGGAAGACGGGGCAAGGTCGGCGGAGGAGCTCGGGCGGAGGGAGTGCGCATGGTCACGCTGGTGCGGGTCGTGCCCGGAGAGGACCCCGGGTTCCGCAGAGTGCGCGCGGGGCGCGGGTTCCGCTATCTCGACGCGCAGGGCGAGGCAGCGGGGGATGAGGATCGCACACGCATCCGCGAGCTCGTGATCCCGCCGGCCTGGACGGACGTCTGGATCGCCGCCGATGCGCACGCCCACATCCAGGCGGTGGGCGTCGACGATGCGGGACGGCGGCAGTATCTCTACCACCCGCTGTGGCGCACCCGCCGTGATCGTCGCAAGTTCTCCCGCGCGCTGATGCTGGCCGAGGCGCTGCCGCTCGCGAGACGGCGCGCGACCGGGGCTCTGCGGGCCGAGGGTCTCACTCGCGAGCGTGCGCTTGCCGTCGCGTTCCGCCTGCTCGACGACGCAGCGCTGCGCATCGGGTCGGAGCGCTATCTGAGAACGCACGGAAGCCGAGGGCTCAGCACCCTGCAGCGGCAGGACGTGCGGGTGGACGGCGCGAGGGTGTCTCTCCGCTTCCCCGCGAAGAGCGGTCGGATCGCGGCGATCGAGGTCGACGACGCCGACCTCGCGGACGCGATCGCGGAGTTCTCCGCCGGATCGCCTCGCTCGGCGCTGCTCGCCTATCGCAAGGGGCGTCGACGCGTCAGGATCACGTCAGGCGAGATCAACAGATACCTGAGGGAGATCGCCGGCGCCGCGTACTCGGCGAAGGACTTCCGCACGCTCCACGGCACGATCCTCGCCGCGGACGCTCTCGCGAGGATAGGGGTGCTCGACGCGCGTCAGGAGCGACGACGGGCCGAGAGGCTCGCCGTGCAGGCGACGGCCGGAGCGCTCGGGAACACCGTCGCGGTGGCGCGGGGGAGCTACATCGACCCGAGGGTGTTCCGAGAGTACGCGCGCGGCAGGACGCTCGACCTGTCGGTGGCACCCGAGACGGCGATACGCCGGCTCCTCGGCTGATGCGCGTCGGGCCGGTCGTCGCACGATAAGCGACGACCGGCCCGAGGGAATGGATGCCGCGATTCAGCTCTCGCGAGGGTACGTGTAGAAGCCCTCGCCGGTGGCGATGCCCAGCTTGCCCTTGTCGATGTACTGCTCCTTGAGCAGGTCTGCGAAGCGCTGCTGCTTCTCTCCGCCCATTCGGGAGATGTTGTACGCGGTCGTGAGGCCCACGATGTCGTAGATCTCGAACGGCCCCTTCGGAGCCCCTGTCCCGATGCGCCAGGTGGCGTCGATCGCGGCGGGCTCGGCGATCCCGTCGACGAGCAGCTCCGCGCCCGCCTGCAGGAACGGCACCAGGAGCGAGTTCAGCAGGTAGCCCGCCTTCTCCTTCTTGATTTCGATCGGGACCATGCCGATCTGCGCGGCGAACTCGACGACCTCGGCGTACACGGCGGGGTCGGTCGCGGGGGTCCCCATGACCTCCGCCGTGTTGTGGGCCCAGATCTCATTGGCGAAGTGGAGGGCGAGGAACCGGTCGGGGCGTCCTGTCGAGTCCACGATGTCGCTGGGCAGCAGCGTCGAGGAGTTGGTCGCGAAGATCGTCTTCGCGGGGGCCGTCTCGGCGAGGGTGCGGTAGATGCCCTGCTTGAGCTCCAGGTTCTCGGGAACGGCCTCGATGATCAGGTCCGCGTCACGCGCCGCGTCGGCGAGATCCGAGGAGAGCCGGATGCGGCTGATCGCCGCGTCGGCGCCGCCGTCGGCCGCTCCCGCGACGCCGTCGGCGGTGTAGCGGGCGGCGAGGCCGCGGAACCGGTCGGCCGCACGGTCGAGCGCAGGCTGATCGATGTCGTAGGCGACGACGTCGAATCCGTGGAAGGCGGTCTGGAACGCGATCTGCGATCCGAGCACGCCGGTGCCGAGAACGGTGATGTTCTTCATTTCTCTTCCTTCTGTTGCGACCTCGTGGGTCTCTGGGGCGGCCGTGTCGGCCGGAGTTCAGGCGTCGCCTCGATCGAATCGCTCGAGGTCGTGCGCGAAGCGGGACACCTCGGCATCCGTCCAGCGGGCGAGGTGCTGGTCGATGATCTGCTGGAGGGCTCCGAGGGTGCCGCGATACGCATCCATCCCCTCGGGTGTGAGTTCGAGCGGGCGCCCTCGGCCGGACGGAGGAGCGGTGTCGCGCACGATACCGAGCGCGATGAGTCCGGCCAGCTGCCGTGACACCGTCGAGCGGTTCAAACGGAACATCCTGGCGATGTCGATCGAGCGGATGCCGGGGCGCTCGGCGATGGCCATCACGATCGACTGATCGGTGATCGAGAGCGGGGCGTCGCCGAAGCTCGCATCGACCAGACCGCGGCGGGAGATCGCGACGAGGCTGCGCAGGACCGTCGCACTGTCGTTCTTCCTGCTGTCCATATCGACCTCCTGTTGTCTTATGCAACGCTACGCTCGTATGTTGCATTCCGCAACTGAGGGATTGTCGCAGGACCGCGACAGGACTGCGACAGCGGCGCGACCACGAGCGGTGCTCTCGTTCGTACGCTGGAGGCATGACCACACCTGCTGCGCCGGTACCGCCCGCCGCCCCCCTGCACCCCGCCGTCCCGGCGCCCCGACCGACCAACGGTCTCGCCATCGCGACCCTCGTCCTCGGCATCTGCGGATTCGCGATCCTCCCGGTGATCCTCGGGCACATCGCCCTCCGTCAGATCCGCGAGCGCGGGGATGCCGGCGCCGGTCTCGCGATCACCGGACTGGTGCTGGGCTACCTCGCGGTCGCCGGCTGGATCATCGTCGGCATCATCGCCGCCGTCGCGATCGCGGGAGGAATAGCCTCCGGCGTCAGATGACAGGATGGAGGCATGGACACAGCCAACCTCACCCGCGAGGAGACCGCAGCGCGATCCGCAGCGGTCACCGTGCGCAGCATCCGCGTCGAACTCGACCTCACGGGAGCGCCGGAGCGCGCCCGCACCGGATTCCCGACGAGGACGGTCGTCGAGTTCGAGGCGACGACGGGGGAGACCTGGCTGGACTTCATCGGGGAGTCCGTCGATCGTGTCGAGCTCAACGGCAGCGAGGCGGACGTCGACTTCGACGGCGCGCGCATCCGACTGCGTGGTCTCTCCTCGACGAACGTCGTGATCGTCGACGCCGTCGGCGCCTACAGCCGCTCCGGGGAGGGGATGCATCGTTTCCACGACCCCGTCGACCAGCACACCTACCTCTACACGCAGTACGAGCCGGCCGATTCCCGTCGTGTCATGGCGTGCTTCGAGCAGCCCGACATGAAGGCGTCCTACACGTTCGTGGTGGACGCTCCAGCGGGGTGGGAGGTGCTGTCGAATCAGTCCCCGGCGAAGGTCGACGTCGGCGTCGGCGTCCAGCGCGTCGAGTTCGCTCCGACCCCTCCGATCTCCAGCTACATCACGTCCGTGGCCGCCGGTCCTTACGCGCGCGTCGACGGCGAATGGGCTCGCGACGATCAGCGCATCGAGCTGGGGGTCTTCGCGCGCCGCTCGCTCGCACAGCACCTCGAATCGGACGAGATCCTCGAGATCACGCGGCAGGGGCTCGACTTCTTCACCGACGCGTTCGCGTACCCGTACCCCTGGGGCAAGTACGACCAGATCTTCGTGCCCGAGTACAACCTCGGCGCGATGGAGAACCCCGGCCTCGTCACCTTCACCGAGTCGTATCTCTCCCGCGGGGCCGCGACGGATGCGCAGCGCGCGGCTCGCGCCAACACGATCCTCCACGAGATGGCGCACATGTGGTTCGGCGATCTCGTCACCATGAAGTGGTGGGACGACCTGTGGCTCAAGGAGTCCTTCGCCGATTACATGGGCTCCCATGCCTCGGCCGCCGCCACCCGGTTCCGCGACGCCTGGGTGAAGTTCGCCGCCAATCGCAAGGCGTGGGCGTACCAGCAGGACCAGCTGCCGACCACGCATCCGATCGTGGCCGACATCACCGATCTGGAAGCGGCGAAGCTGAACTTCGACGGCATCACCTACGCCAAGGGCGCTGCGGTGCTCAAGCAGCTGGTCGCCTTCGTCGGTGACGACGCGTTCTTCGAGGGTGCGCGCAGGTACTTCGCCGCGAACGCCTTCGGCAATACGACGCTCGACGACTTCCTCGTGCAGCTGAGCGATGTGTCAGGGCGTGACATGAGGGGATGGTCTCGCGCGTGGCTGGAGACGTCCGGCGTGTCGACGCTCCACCTCGAGAGCGACGCCGACGGACGCAGGGTGCTCGTGCAGAGCGATGCGCGCCCGCATCGCCTTCGTGTCGGGGCGTACGGCTGGAGCGACGGCCGACTGGTGCGCATCGGGCAGACGGCGCTCGACATCGCCGAGGAGCGCACGCCCTTCGAGCTGCCGGATGCGGAGCTCGTCATCGTGAACGACGACGACCTGACCTATGCGAAGGTACGGCTCGACGAGAAGTCGCTCGCGACCGTCGCGTCCTCGCTGTCCTCCGTGGAGGATCCC
Source organism: Microbacterium sp. NPDC012755 (assembly GCF_042901325.1). Lineage (NCBI taxonomy): Bacteria > Bacillati > Actinomycetota > Actinomycetes > Micrococcales > Microbacteriaceae > Microbacterium > Microbacterium sp. NPDC012755. The sequence continues at coordinate 2,913,621 of NZ_JBIBCT010000001.1, forward strand.
CTCGCGAGGGCGCTCCTCTGGTCGTCGCTGTGGAATGCGACGCGAGACGGCGAACTGGATGCCGCCCGCTACCTGGCGATCGTGCGTGATCATGCCCCCGGTGAGCCCAACGTCGGACTCCTTGCCGGGATCCTCGCCAACGCGGCGTTCGCCCTCCGCCATTTCGTCTCGGATGCGCGTCGCGATGAGGAGCAGCGCGCATGGACCGAGTGCACGTGGAGCACGATGAGCGCGGCCGACGTGGGAAGCGACGCGCAGCTCTCATGGGCACGAGCGCTCGCGACGGCATCCGTGCTGGACGACGCTCGTCACGTCGAGGTGCGCGCGATGCTGGACGGCGAGTCCCCGGAGGGCCTGACGATCGATCCCGACCTGCGCTGGCAGCTGCTCACGGCACTGGCGGCCACGGGTCACGCCACCGCCGCCGACATCGCCGCCGAAGAGCAGCGCGACGACACGGGGAGCGGCCGTACGGCGGCGCGACGTGCGCTGGCATCGCGTCCGAGCGCCTCGGTGCGCGCAGCCGCCTGGGATGCGGCCTGGAACGATCTGACTCTCAGCAACGATCATCTCGATGCGTCGATCGGCGGTTTCCGTGCCGGTGGGCGCCGCGACCTCATCGCGGAGTTCGACGAGGAGTACTTCTCCCGCATCGCCGACGCATGGCGCACCCGCAGCATCGAGCTCGCCCAGCGGCTCGTGGTCGGACTGTTCCCCGCGACGGAGTCCCTCGACCTCGTCGACGCCTGGCTCGCACAGAACGAGGACGCGCCGGCGGCGCTGACCCGGATCGTCGTGGAGCAGAGGGACCACCTCGCCCGCGACCTGCGGGTACGGGCGGCGCAGAGCTAGACGGGCGACACGTCCATCCCCATGACCGTGCGAACGATCCAGGGGTGGGCGTGATCGTCAGCGATGTGCGTCATGCCGAGGTTCTCCGCGACCCCGCGGGACGCGTCGTTGTCAGGATGGATGATCGCGGTCAGCACCCCTGGCGCGAACTCCTGACGGAACAGCTCGACGCACGCGAGAGCGGCTTCCGTCGCGTATCCCTTTCGCTGCTGATCCCTGCGGACGTGATAGCCCACCTCGCGGACGGGTACCGAGTTGTATGACTGCCAGGTGATCCCGCAGTCGCCGATGAACGCGCCGTCGTGCGTTTCGATGATCCAGAGCGCATGCCCGTGCTCCGCGTACCCGAGCTGCATCCGCTCGATCCAGTCGAGGGACTCGGAACGGCTCTTCGGCGCCGGGTAGAACGACATGACGTCAGGGTCTCCGAGCAAGGCCGCCATGTCGTCGAGATCGTCGAGCGCCATCTCCCGGAATCGCAGCCGCGCCGTCGGAGCCGGCAGAAGCCGTCTGACGCTCACAGGTCGAGGGACTCGCCCGGCTCGAGCATGAAGAACTCGCCGCCGTTCTGCTCGGTCGCCCACTGCAGGCGCTGCCGGTGCATGGTCTTCCCCGCGACCGAGAGGGTCATGTCGTGGGTGCCGAACGCGCGACGGGGCTTCACGGCCAGGACGTAGTCCATGGCCTCGCCGATCTTGAGCCAGGGCGCGCCCAGCGGCGCGGCCAGAGTGCCCACTTCGACGCCCTCCGGGACGGCGTAGGAGTCGCCGGGGTAGTAGAAGTCGTCGTTCACGAGGACTCCGACGTTCTCGACGAGGGGGAGGGAGGAGTGGATCACCTCGTGCCGTCCGCCGAAGAACCTGAGCGTGAACTGTCCTGCCTGGACGGTGTCGCCTGGAGCCACCTCGGTGATCTCGTAGCCGTCCGCTGCTCGTGCGACGCCGGAGGGAGCGAAGATCGGCGTTCCCGGTGCGGCGCGCAGGATGCGATCGAGGTGCTCGGGCGTCCAATGGTCTGGATGCTCGTGGGTGAGCACCACGGCGACGAGATCGCCGAGGTCGTCGAGGGGAGCGGTGAACGAGCCCGGATCGACCAGGAGGGTCTCGCCGTTCTCGTCTATGCGGAGGGTGGCATGTTCGTACTTCGTGACGCGCATGGGATGAGTCAACTCCTGTTCCGCGTCGGTGGCAAACCGGATCCGCGAGCGTGCGCCACGCCCGGGATTCTGGTCGGCGCGGCCCCGATTTGGCGACGCGAGAATCGTCGTGGCATACTTGAACAGTTGTCGCGGGACGGAAACGCTCCGCAAGACGGCCCCATCGTATAGCGGCCTAGTACGCCGCCCTCTCACGGCGGTAACGCGGGTTCGAATCCCGCTGGGGTCACACAACACACGAAAGCCCTCGGTTCTCCGAGGGCTTTCGTCGTCTCCGGGGGGGAGTGCTCCTGCGTCGGTCCCTTCTCCGTCCGGGTGGGCGTCGTCGCGAGACGGGGATGCCGTGGCGCTTCACGCCGCCGCGGGGCGGAGCGACAGGGCACGGAACAGCGGATTGCGCAGCGGCAGGATCATCAGCGCCATCATCCCTCCGCCGAACAGGGCGAACGGCAGCCACAGGGCCGACGACGACGCGATCAGCCCGAAGACGGCCATGGCGAGCGGCATCAGGCAGTCGTCGCCGAGCCGGGTCAGCGAGCTCATGCGGCCGAGATAGGCCGTGTCGACGGTCGCCGAGAACGTCGCGCTGAGCAGGACGGAGGCGTACCCCGCCGTGCATCCGATCACGAATGCGGCCGCGGCGACCGACCACAGCGGACCGAGGCCCAGGGCGACGATCGCCGCGCCCTGCACGACGAGCGCCCAGAACCCGCCCCGCGCCTCTCTGCGCGGTCGCCAGCGTGCCACCGAGATCGCGCCGAGCGCGGCGCCGAGTCCGAGGAGCGCCTCGAAGAGTCCCACCGCCTGCGCACCCCAGTGCTGCTCGTGGGCGCGCAGAGCGAGTCCGATGCCGACGGCGGGGCCGACGGCCAGATTCAGACCGGAGAGCGCCAGCACCAGGGTGCGGGTCGTCGCGTTCTGCCCCAGGTGGGCGAAGCCCTGAGCGATGCCGCGCAGCGCCGACTCCCTGGGCGCTCGAGCGAGGGCGAAGCGCGGCCGCAGCCAGATCGCGATGAACGCGACGACGAGTGTGAAGGTGAGCGCGTTCGCCGTCGCGCTCCCGCCGAGCCCGGCGTACGCCACCAGCACGCCGCCCGCCGCGGCGCCCGCCATCGTGCCGAGGCGGGAGGCGGTCTGCGCCACGGCTCCGTACGCAGGCAGATCCGATGGCCGCACGAGCTGCCGCGCGATGGTGCCAGCCGACGGCTCGTAGAAGGCGTCGCACACCCCGAACGCGATGGCGGCGAACAGCAGCACGGCGATGGAGGGAGGTTCCGCCAGGACCCACAGGGCGACCGCGATCAGCACGACGACGCGCAGCGCGTTGAACAGCATCATCACTCTCCGCGCGTTCGCCCTGTCTGCGAGCACGCCGCCGAAGAGCAGGACGAGCGCGCGCGGCACCGTGCCCGCGGCGACGACGAGCCCCGCGACGGCGGGAGAGGCGATCTGCACGGCCGTCCACGCGAGGGCGATGCTCCACAGCGCGTCTCCGGCGTCGGAGAGGGCTTTGACGCCGATCCAGGCGTGAACACGGGCGTCGCGCCGGAACTCGGGAGGTTCGACGAGTTGGCGAGGCTCTGCCGTGGTCATCAGGGCTCCGTGGGGAACGCGTGGGCGAAGAAGAAGATCGGCGTGCGCTCCTGGCCGTCGTCGAGGTCGATCGACTCCTGCCACTCCCGCAGCGTCGTGAGCAGCCTGGCGCTCAGATCGCGCAGCTCGTCAGGTGAGGCCCACGCCGTCGTCTCGGTGTTCGAGCCGTCGTAGGCGGCCACCGCGGGATCGCCGTGCCTGCGGTGCCAGCGCTGCAGGCGTTCGATCTGCATGCGGATGCCCTGGCGCTGCGCTTCGCGAGCGAGGAGGGCGTCGGCGGGGGAGTCGGCGAAGTCATCCGCCGACCACGTCAACCCTCTGCGCGCGAGTTTCCACCAGCTGGTCCGCCTGTCGCCGGTCGGGTCGTCCGCGCGTTCCACGACTCCTGCGCGCTCGAGCATCCGGAGGTGGTGGCTGATGCTGCCCACCTGGCTGTGGAGCGTGCGGGCCAGCGTCGTGACCTGAGACGCCCCGTAGAGCAGTAGATAGTCGTAGATGCGCCGGCGCAGCGGGTGATGCACAGCGGTGATCACGGAGATGTCTTCCACGGGATGCAACGCTAGAGGCGGATGCACAGACGCACAAGACTTCTTGTATACCCCGGAAAGACAACGAAGAAGCCGCTCCCGCCCGTGCGGGAACGGCTTCTTCGGATGCTGCTTCTCAGCCTTCGTCGGCGGTGGCGTCCGATGCTGCCGTTCGGCGCGAGCGGCGCACACGCCGGATCAGCCACACGAGCAGCACGACGATCGCGGCGATCCCGAGCCAGGGGAGGATGAACCCGATCGCGATGACGAGGGCGTTCAGGGAGACCACGAGGCCGTTCCAGCCGGCGAGGAGGCCGTCGCCGAACCCTGCGGGGTCCGCCGTCGTCGGAGCGGAGGCGCGGGTGAGCTGCACCTGCAGCGTCGACATCGCGATCTGATCCTCGAGGGATGCGAGCTGCTGCTCGTAGGACTCGAGCTGCGCCTGACGATCTGTCAGAGCGACCTCGGCCTCGATGAGCTCGGACACGGACCCTGACTGCGCCATCAGCTCGGTGAGCCGCTGCACGGAGGTCTTGGTCGCATCGACGCGAGCGCGGAGGTCGATGGCCGTCGACGTGACGTCCTGCTTCGAGATCGACGTCGACAGCACCTCTCCCGACTCCGACAGGGCGTCGATGACCGCGGTGAGGTCGGCCGAGGGGACGCGGATGCTGATCCAGCCGTATCCGCCGTCGTCGGGTGCGGCCGGCTGAGTCGTGTCGTACACGACGCCTCCGCCCTTGCCGATCTGGGTGCTCTCCACGAACCCGCCGTGCTTCTCCGCGAGCGCGGCGATGCCCTCGGCGGCCTTCGCGATGTCCTTCACCTGAACGGTCGCGTCGGCGGTCGCGATGATCTCTCGACCGGTTCCGGTATCGGCGCTCTGCAGGGCGCCGTCAGGGGCGGTCCCTGGGGCGAGCTCGGTGCTCTTGTCCTGCGAGCCGCCGGAGGTGTCCGACGCCACTCCGTTGGAGTAGATCGCGCCGTCCGCCGTGCTCGATGCCGACCCGCCGACGGCGGAGAGGATCGGCGGTGTCACGAGGACGCCGACGGCGAAGGCCGCGGCGACCCCGGCGCCGGTGAGCCAGCCGCGACGGCGCGCACGGGAGCGCTCCGCGGGCGTCCTCCTGGGGGCGCGCTCGCTCTCGATCTCGTCGAACACGGCCGACTCGATGCGTGCGATCGCGGCATCCGACAGCTCGGGGAGGTCTGGGGTGGTGGTGTTGTCGGTCATGCCTCGCTCGCTTCCTTGACGGCACCGCGCAGTCGGGTGCGCACTCGCGAGAGACGGTTCCGAACCACGGCGTGACTGACGCCCAGCTCCTTTGCGGCGGCCTGGTAGGCGTACCCCTCGGCGGCGCACAGGCGGAAGATCTCGCGATCGAGCTCGCTCAGCGAGCCCACCTCCTGCGCGATCCGCTCCGCGAGCGCCGAGGTGATCACCTGGTCCTCGACGCTGACCGTCGCAGGCAGGTTCTCGTCCATCGCCTCCGCGGTGTAGGCCTGGTCCCGTCGCTTCTGGCGCAGCCTGTTCGCGGCCTGGAAGCGGCAGATCGTCGCGAGCCAGGGCAGGATCGACTGTCCCTGCAGCTCGAAGCCGGGGAGCTTCCGCCACGCGGCGACGAAGGTCTCCTGGGCCACGTCCTCTGCATCCGGTGCGGAGCCGAGGATGCCGTGGGCGATCCAGTAGACCGGGCGGATGTAGGCGCGGTAGAGCTCGCGGAAGGCGCTCTCGTCGCCTCCAGCGGCCTTCGCCGCCCACTTCTGATCACTCGTCTGTACGGGCATCGTTCTTCCGTTCGGTGTCTCTCACCCGGAAAGTGTCGGCTGAGCTCCGATCGTCTCAGAAAACTCCGCTAGCATTGCAGAAGCGAGAGGGAGTATCCCGATTCCGCGCGTAACGTCATCACGAGCATCGACTGAGCTGCTCCGGGCGCGCGACGCACACTGTGCGGGGGAGAGACTTTCGGTTCTTTTCCGACCCTCCCCGAAAGGTGCTGCGCACCCGTGAACATCCCCGTCTGGTTCGAGGTAGGCGCCCTCGTCGTCCTCGTGCTCATCCTCATCGGCGATCTGCTGCTCGCCAAATTCCGACCGCACATCCCGTCGACCAAGGAATCCACGCTCTGGGTGGTCTTCTACGTCGCGCTGGCGTTGATCTTCGCCGGTCTGCTCTATCTGTTCGCCGGCGGTCAGTACGCTGGCGAGTTCCTCACCGGGTGGGCGCTGGAGTACAGCCTTTCCATCGACAACCTCTTCGTGTTCGTGCTGATCATGGCGCAGTTCGCGGTTCCACGGCGACTGCAGCAGATGGTGCTGATGGTCGGCATCATCATCGCGCTCGTCCTGCGCGGCATCTTCATCCTCCTCGGCGTCGCGATCATCGAGAACTTCTCGCCGGTGTTCTACATCTTCGGCGCGTTCCTCATCTGGACGGCGATCAGGCAGGCGATGCCCGAGGGCGACCACGACGGAGAGGTGCAGCGCGAGAACTTCATCGTGCGTCTGCTGCGTCGTCGAGTCGACATCAGCGACGAGTACGACGGCAACAAGCTCCGCACCGTCGTCGACGGCAAGCGGGTCTGGACGCCCATGCTCATCGTCTTCGTGGCGATCGGCGTCACCGACCTCATGTTCGCGATCGACTCGATCCCCGCGATCTTCAGCATCACGCACAACAGCTTCCTGGTGTTCACGGCGAACATCTTCGCTCTCATGGGATTGCGCCAGCTCTACTTCCTGCTGGGCGACCTGCTCGACCGCCTGCGCTACCTGCACTACGGCATCGCCGTGATCCTCGGGTTCATCGGCATCAAGCTCGTGCTGCACGCCATGCACGTGAACGAGCTGCCGTTCATCAACGGCGGGCAGCACATCGAGTGGGCCCCCGACATCCCCATCTGGCTGTCGCTGACGGTGATCCTGGTCTCGATGGTCGGTGCGACCGTCGCCAGCCTCATCGCCTCGGCGCGCGAGAAGCGTGCGGAGAAGGCCTCGATCAGCGAGTAGTCCTGACGCGGACCTGCGCGCTCAGAAGGCGCGCAGGTTCGCCTGCAGCCCGCCGTCGACGTACTCCCGGCGGAGGATGCCGCGGCGACGCAGCACAGGGACCAGCTCATCGAGTGTGCGGTGCAACGTCACGGGGTGGAAGTCGCCCCACAGCAGCACGCCGTCGTTGCCCCACTCGCCGAGCTCCTCGATGAGATCGGCGAACTCCTCCGCGGTGCCGACGAATCCCGTGCGGTCGGAGATGCGACCGGCCTTGGCCAGGGCGGTCAGGTGCGCGCGCAGCGGGGCGTCCTCTCCGCGGTCGCCGATCAGGCGCTGGATGCTGCCCCGCGACACATGCGCCCCGAAGATCGAGACGTCCAGAGGGCGGTCGAGGTCGAGCGCCGTGAGGTCGGTCTCGAGATCGCTGGACTGCTTGCGCGCGATCTGCACGAGTGCCGCGTCGTCCGGTCGAGCTGAGGCCGCCACGATGCGGTCGGCCTCTTCGGCGGACGTGGTGATCACGGGCTGGATCGCGAACAGGATCTTGATGTCCTCGGGCGTCCGGCCGGCGGCGATCGCGGCGTCGTGGATCTTCGCACGGTAGGCGCGCACAGAAGCCTCATGCAGAGGCGCCAGCGCGAGCTGCACATCGGAGTTCGCGCCCGCGAACCCGAGGCCTCGCCCTGAGCCGCCCGGCGACACGATCGCGGGCTCGCCGTGTGGGAACGGGATCGCGTTGAGCGGTCCGTCGAAGGCGAAGTGCTCGCCACGGTGTTGCACGGCGCGCAGCCGGGAACCGTCGGCGTACACGTCGCTCGCGCGATCGGCGAGGAGAGCGCCGTCGTCCCAGCTGCGCCAGAGCGAGCGGATGCCGTCGAGCCACTCCTCGGCGCGGTCGTAGGCTTCGTCGTGTCCGAGCTGCGGTGCGGCGGAGAAGTGCCGAGCGCTCCCGGTGTCGGTGACGACGTTGAGGCCCAGCCGGTGACCGCTGAGGTGTTGGAGGGTCGCGAACTGCCGCGCCGCCGTGTAGGGGAGATAGGCCGCCGGGTTCACCGTCGGCACGACGCCGAGGTGGCGGGTCGCCTGGAAGATGTAGGGCGCGAGGAGCAGCGGATCGTGCTTGGGGCCGCCGAAGGCGTGGCGTACACGGAGGTCGATCGTCTCGGCGGAGCCGAGCGACGGGGCGTCCTCGATGATCACCAGGTCGAATCCGGCCTGCTCGAGGGTGCGAGCGGCCTCCTGATAGACGTCGGGGCGGGTCCAGTCGTAGTCCCAGTCGAGCGACGGGTATCCCCATCCCTGCGGGCCGAAGCCGCGGGCGAGGAACCAGCCGAAGTGCTGTTGGCGCGTCATGCGACCTTCTCCCAGACGGTGGCGAGTGCCCGCGAGAGATCGGCGATGAGATCGTCGACGTCCTCGATGCCGATGGACACACGGAGGGTGCCCGGTCGGATGCCGAGCGCGTCGCGTTCCTCCTGGGTCCGGTACGCGTGGCTCGTGGTCGCGGGATGCAGCACGAGCGAGCGGACGTCGCCGATGTGGGTCATGTGCGTGAACACGCTCACGCTCTCGACGACATCACGCGCCGCTTCCAGACCGCCGCGGAGAGTGAACGTGAAGATCGAGCCGTGGCCTCCGCCGAGGTACCGTTGCGCGAGCGCATGGTCGGGGTGGCTCTCCAGCCCCGCGTAGTCCACGCGCTCCACCGCGTCGTGCGCCTCCAGCCAACGGGCGACGTCGAGCGCGTTCCTGGACTGGCGCTCGACGCGCAGCCCCAGCGTCTCCGCTCCCTGCCCGATGAGGAACGCGTTGAGCGGCGACGGCGATGCGCCGAAGCGCGGAGCCACGGACTCCCGCGCGTACGCGATGCGGGCGAGGCCGCCGTGTCGCGCGGCGACGCTCGGCAGTCCGCCGCGCCCGGGGAGCACCAGGTGCGGGGCGTTGTGACCCGCGCGATCGGCGTCGAAGCGTCCGTCGTCGACGACCACGCCGCCCAGCACCGAGCCGTGGCCGGCGAGGAACTTCGACGCGGAGTGGACCACGATGGATGCCCCGTGCTCGAGCGGCCGCACCAGATACGGCGTGCCGAGGGTGTTGTCGACGATGAGCGGGACGGCGTGCTCGTCGCCGATCGCGGCGATGGCGGCGATGTCGAGGATGTCGTTGCGCGCGTTCGCGATCGACTCCGCGAACAGCGCGCGTGTGGTGGGGCGGATCGCGGCACGCCAGGCATCGGGGTCGCCGATGTCGTCGATGAAGGTCGTCTCGATGCCGAGACGGGCGAGGTTGTCGACGAGCAGCCCGCGGGTCCCCTCGTAGATGTGTGCGGACGAGACGATGTGGTCGCCGGCCCCTGCGACCGTGAGCAGGGCGACGGCGACGGCCGCCTGGCCGCTGGCCACGAGGACGGCGTCCGCGCCAGACTCGAGAGCCGCGAGCTGGCGTTCGACGGCGCGGACCGTCGGGTTGCCGGTGCGCGTGTACCCGAATCCGTCTCCGGTGCCGAAGTGATGGGCCGCGTGGTCGAAGTCGTCGAACTCGAAGCCCGCCGTGAGGTAGATCGGCGTCGCGCGCGATGAAGCCGTCTCCCGAACGCGCCCCGCGTGCAGCGCTCGGGTGAAGAAGCTGGCGGTGTCGACGGTCATGCGGTGCCTCTCGGTGGTGCGGATTCCTCAGCGTGTCACGCCGTGCCGGAGCACGCGGAACCGGTGGTAATCTGACGTCATGCGGATCGTGCTCCTTCTTAGCGGCCGCGACGAGACCTCGTTCTGAGCCCCTCCTCGTCGCGGAGTCCACTGTGGGCCGAACCGCCAGCTTCAGGAGACATTCGATGAACACCCCCGCAGCAGCATCCGCTTCCGCACGCACCCTGGCCGAGAAGGTCTGGGACGATCACCTCGTCGTCAAGGGCGAGAACGGCGAACCGGACCTCATCTACATCGATCTGCACCTCGTCCACGAGGTGACGAGCCCGCAGGCCTTCGACGGTCTCCGCAGCGAGGGGCGCCCGCTGCGGCGGCTCGACCTCACGATCGCCACGGAGGACCACAACACGCCAACGTGGGAGATCGACAAGCCGATCGCCGACCTCACCAGCCGCACCCAGATCGACACCCTCCGCCGCAACGCCGCGGAGTTCGGTGTCCGCCTGCACTCTCTCGGCGACGCTGAGCAGGGCATCGTCCACGTCGTCGGCCCCCAGCTGGGACTGACCATGCCGGGCATCACGGTCGTCTGCGGCGACTCGCACACCTCCACCCACGGCGCGTTCGGCGCGATGGCGTTCGGCATCGGCACGAGCGAGGTCGAGCACGTCATGGCGACGCAGACGCTCCCGCTCAAGCCCTTCAAGACCATGGCGATCAACGTCGAGGGCACTCTGCGACCCGGCGTCACGGCCAAGGACATCATCCTCGCGGTCATCGCGAAGATCGGCACCGGCGGAGGTCAGGGGTACGTCCTCGAGTTCCGCGGAAGCGCCATCCGCGCGCTCTCGATGGAGGGCCGCATGACGATCTGCAACATGTCGATCGAGGCGGGAGCCCGCGCGGGCATGGTCGCCCCCGACGAGACGACCTTCGCGTACGTGAAGGACAAGCCGCACGCTCCGAAGGGTCAGGACTGGGAGGACGCCGTCGCCTACTGGCGCACGCTTCCCACCGATGAGGGTGCGGTCTTCGACGCTGAGGTGTTCATCGACGCCGACGCGCTGGAGCCGTTCGTCACGTGGGGCACCAACCCCGGTCAGGGCAGCTCCCTGTCGGCATCCGTCCCGAACCCGGCCGACATCGCCGACCCGAACGAGCGCGCCGCCGCCGAGCGCGCGCTCGAGTACATGGACCTGACTCCGGGCACCCCGCTCAAGGAGGTGCCCGTGGATGCCGTGTTCATGGGCTCGTGCACCAACAGCCGCATCGAGGATCTGCGGGCCTTCGCGTCCATCATCGAGGGCAAGAAGAAGGCAGACGGGGTCCGCGTGATGGTGGTCCCCGGGTCTGCGCGCGTGCGCCTCGAAGCCGAGGCCGAGGGCCTGGACCGGATCATCACGGACTTCGGTGCGGAGTGGCGTTTCGCCGGCTGCTCGATGTGCCTCGGCATGAACCCCGATCAGCTCGCTCCGGGGGAGCGCTGCGCCTCGACGTCCAACCGCAACTTCGAGGGCCGTCAGGGCAAGGGCGGGCGCACTCATCTGGTCTCGCCGCTGGTCGCCGCGGCGACCGCCATCCGCGGAACCCTGTCCAGCCCGAGCGATCTGAACGAGACGGCGGAGGTCTGATCATGGAGAAGTTCACCACCCACACCGGCATCGCGGCGCCGCTGAAGCGCTCGAACGTCGACACCGACCAGATCATCCCCGCGGTGTTCCTGAAGCGCGTCACCAAGACCGGCTTCGACGACGCCCTCTTCCACGCCTGGCGTCAGGACCCCGACTTCGTGTTGAACCAGGAGCCGTTCCAGGGCGCATCCGTGCTCGTCGCCGGGCCCGACTTCGGCACCGGGTCCAGCCGCGAGCACGCCGTCTGGGCGCTGCGCGACTTCGGCTTCTCGGTCGTGCTCAGCCCGCGATTCGCCGACATCTTCCGGGGGAACTCGGGCAAGCAGGGCCTGCTCGCAGCCACGATCTCCGAAGAGGATCTGGAGAGCATCTGGGCCGAGATCGACCGGAATCCCGGGGCGCGGATCACCGTGAACCTCGAGGAGCGCACCGCGTCGATCGGCGGGATCCAGGCCGACATCGGGATCGACGATTACACTAGATGGCGGCTCCTCGAAGGGCTCGATGACATCGGGCTCACGCTGCGCAACGAAGACAAGATCGCGCAGTTCGAGGCCCGACGCGAGTCGTGGCGGCCTCGAACCCTCCCCGTTCAGTGACACGGAAGGGGCGGGCGAGCCAGGGGCAAACCCGCCCCCGAAACAGTGGATTGAAGTGAGGCTCCGAATGACGACACCCGTGCGCGATGCTCTTCCGGACGGAGTTCCCGCTCTCACCGGAGACGTCCTCGCCATTCGCGGAGGGCGCCCGCTGCGCGGCCGCGTCGACGTCAAGGGGGCGAAGAACCTCGCCACCAAGGCGATGGTCGCGACCCTCCTCGGCGAGACAGCGAGCACGCTCCGGGATGTGCCTGATCTGAGCGACGTCGCCGTGGTGCGCTCGCTGCTCGAGGTGCACGGCGTCCAGGTCAAGCCGGGCGACGAGCCGGGCTCCCTGGTCTTCGACCCGGTCGGTGTCGAGTCCGCGCACATGGAGGAGATCGACGCCCACGCCGGTGCGTCGCGCATTCCGATCCTGTTCTGCGGCCCGCTTCTGCACCGCCTCGGGCAGGCGTTCATCCCCGATCTCGGCGGCTGCCGCATCGGCGACCGTCCGATCGACTTCCACCTGGACGCGCTGCGCAAGTTCGGCGCCATCGTCGAGAAGCTGCCCAGCGGCATCCGACTGTCCACCGGCGGCGCCCGACTGCACGGGGCCAACATCCACCTCCCGTACCCGAGCGTCGGGGCGACCGAGCAGGTCCTGCTCACCGCCGTCCGCGCCGAGGGCACGACGGAGCTGCGCAACGCGGCCATCGAGCCGGAGATCATGGATCTCATCGCCGTCTTGCAGAAGATGGGCGCGATCATCTCCTACGAGCCCAACCGCGTCATCGTGATCGAGGGCGTGGAGACGCTGCGCGGCTACGACCACCGTTCCATCTTCGACCGCAACGAGGCCGCATCCTGGGCTTCCGCCGCCCTCGCCACCGACGGGGAGATCTTCGTCGGAGGCGCCAAGCAGCAGGAGATGCTCACCTTCCTCAACGTGTTCCGCAAGGCGGGTGGCTGGTTCGACATCCAGGAGGACGGCATCCTCTTCCGCCGCGACGGCGAGCTCAAGCCCGTCGTCGTGGAGACCGACGTGCACCCCGGCTTCATGACCGACTGGCAGCAGCCGCTGGTCGTGGCGCTCACGCAGGCCCACGGACGCTCTGTCGTGCACGAGACGGTCTACGAGAACCGCATGGGCTTCACTGACGCGCTCGTCAAGATGGGCGCCGACATCGTCGTGCATCCGCGTGGCCTCCAGGACGGTCCGCGTCGGGTGCCCCGTCGCGACCTCGAGCAGGCTGCGGTGATCACCGGGCCCACGCCGCTGCACGGCGCCGACATCGTGGTTCCCGACCTTCGCGGCGGCTACAGCCACGTGATCGCCGCGCTCACGGCGACCGGCGAGTCGAAGGTCTCCGGCGTCGACATCCTCAGCCGCGGCTACGAGAAGTTCCTGGCGAAGCTCGACGCCCTCGGGGCCGACTTCGACGTCATCCGGTGACCGGAATGGGTGCCAGGTCGGAGACCCGGCGACCGAGCCTGTTCTGGCCGCTCGCGGTGATCGTGGTCCCGCTGATCTCGCTGCTCGCGAAGATCCGGGTCACGGGCAAGGAGAAGCTGCCCGCTCAGGGCGCCTTCGTGCTCGCGCCCAACCACTATTCGGAGTTCGATCCGCTGATCGTCGCCGTCGCCGTGTGGCGGCTGGGACGTGCTCCGCGGTTCATGGCGAAGGACAGCCTGTTCAAGATCCCGGTCCTGGGGTGGCTGCTCCGCCGCACCGGGATGATCCCGGTCGCACGCTCCTCGTCGGCGACGGCCGCGAAGCAGACCATGAAGCAGTCCGAGGAGCTCGTCGAGCACGGGCGGGGCGTCATCGTCTATCCGGAGGGCACGCTGACCCGCGACCCCGACCTGTGGCCGATGCGGGGGAAGTCCGGCGCGGTGCGTCTGGCACTCGCCGACGACATCCCGCTCATCCCGATGGCGCAGTGGGGCACGCAGGCGATCATGGGCCGCTACCAGAAGGGGCTGAGCCTGTGGCCTCTGCGCAAGCCGGTGAACATCGTCATCGGCGACCCCGTGGACCTCTCGGACCTCCGCGGGCGTGCGGGGGAGCAGTCCGCGCTCACCGAGGCCACCAACCGTCTGATGAACGCCATCACTGCGCTGTTGGAAGACCTCCGCGACGAGAAGGCTCCCGCGGAGCGCTGGAACCCGGCGTCGCACGGTCAGAAGGAGACGGGTCGCCTTGACTCCTAAGAGAACCCCGCAGGCGGGGCCGAAGGTCGCCGTCGTCGGCGCCGGAAGCTGGGGGACGACCTTCGGCAAGATCCTCGCCGACGGCGGAGCCCAGGTGACGATGTGGGCGCGTCGCGCCGAGCTGGCCCACGAGATCGACGAGGCGAAGCGGAACTCCCGCTACCTTCCGGGCATCAACCTGCCCCGCACGATGGCGGCGACGCATGAGCTCGCGATCGCGATGCGCGACGTCGAGCAGGTGTACCTGTCGGTGCCCAGCCAGTCACTCCGCGAGAACCTCAAGGCGCTGCGCCCTCTTCTCGCCGACAGCGACGTGAAGATCGTCAGCCTGATGAAGGGCGTGGAGCGCTCGACGGGTCTGCGCATGAGCCAGGTCATCGAGCAGGAGCTCCGCTGCGACCCGGAGCGGATCGCGGTGGCCTCGGGGCCCAACCTCGCGCTCGAGATCGCGCGTGAGCAGCCCACCGCGGCCGTGATCTCCTCGCGGAGCCTGGAGACGGCGGAGACGATCGCCAGGGCGGCGCGCAACAGCTACTTCCGCACCTTCGTGAACACGGATGTCATCGGCACCGAGTTCGGCGGCGTGCTGAAGAACCTCATCGCCGTCGCGATCGGCATCGTCGACGGCGTCGGGTACGGTGAGAACACCAAGGCGTCGATCATCACCCGCGGACTCGTGGAGATGACCGACTTCGCGGTCGCCAACGGCGCGCACCCGGAGACTCTGCAGGGCCTCGCAGGCCTGGGCGATCTGATCGCCACGTGTCAGTCTCCGCTGAGCCGCAACAACACGGCCGGGCGCCTGCTCGGCCAGGGGTACAGCTTCCAGGACGTCGTGAAGCAGATGCAGCAGACCGCCGAGGGACTCGCGTCCGTCGCTCCGGTGCTGCAGCTGGCACGCGAGTCGGAGGTCGACATGCCCATCGTCGAACAGGTGAAGATGGTGCTGGACGGGAAGATGGATCCCCGTGACATCGCACCGCACCTGACGACGGACGACGACACCCCGCAGGGGGAGAGGACCAATCTTGGACAAGCAGACGGTGGTGGTGCTCTTCGGAGGGCGCTCCAGCGAGCATTCGATCAGTTCCGCAACGGCGGGCGGGGTTCTGGGCGCGATTGATCGCGACCGCTACGCCGTGATCCCCGTGGGGATCACCCGCGAGGGGGCGTTCGTGCTCGAGGAGGACGACCCGGCGAAGTTCCCGCTGGATGCCGCGCACCTTCCCGAGGTCGTGGACAACGGCACCCGGGTGCTGTGGCCGGAGCCCGGCGGAGACCGCACCCTGCGCGTCGTGCAGCCCGACGGCTCGATCGACGGGCTCGGCGAGATCGACGTCGTCCTGCCCATCCTCCACGGACCGCACGGCGAGGACGGCACCATCCAGGGTTACTTCGACACGCTCGAGGTCCCGTATGCCGGTGGCGGCGTGCTCGATTCCGCGCTGTGCATGGACAAGCACTTCATGAAGATCGCGCTGCAGGCCGCAGGCATCGCCGTGGCGCCCTGGGTCACGGTGCGCGCCCGCGAATGGGCCACGGATGCCGCAGGCGTGCGCACCTCGGCTGAGGTGCTGGGGCTGCCGCTCTTCGTCAAGCCCGCCCGTGCGGGGTCCAGCGTCGGCGTGTCCAAGGTCGACGACCTCGCCGAGCTGGATGCGGCTCTGGCCATCGCGTTCGCTGAGGATGACAAGGTGCTCATCGAGACCGGAGTGTCCGGCCGCGAGATCGAGGTCGCCGTTCTCGAGGGCGCGGAGGGCGTCCGGGCGTCGCTGCCGGGGGAGATCGTCCTGACCTCGCGCGGCTTCTACGACTTCGAGGGCAAGTACCTCGGCGGAGACGGCGTCGACGTGGTGTGCCCGGCGGAGCTCACGGATGCCGAGGTCTCGGCGATCCAGGAGGCCGGTGTCCGCGCGTTCGAGGCCGTCGACGGTCGTGGTCTGGCTCGCGTCGACATGTTCCTGACGCCCGCGGGCGAGCTGGTCGTCAACGAGCTGAACACGATGCCCGGCTTCACGCCGATCTCGATGTTCCCGAAGTGCTGGGTCGCCTCAGGGCTGAGCTACGGCGATCTGATCTCCGAGCTGATCGAGGCCGGCCTGCGCCGCTGAGCGTCCCCCGCTACGGGCGTGCGGCGACGGCCGTGCGTCCGTAGCAGAACCATGCGGCAGGCCCCAGCACGGGCGCCAGCACGACGATCAGGAGCCAGACCAGGAACGTCACCCCGGTCGCGTTCCGATCGCGCACCATCGAGACGAACGCGCACAGCGTGAACAGCATCGCCGCGACGGCCAGCACGCTCATGGCGACGTCGTACTCCGTGGGGATCAGGGGATTCATCAGCCCTCCCGAGCCGTGCACTTCGCCGTCGCGGGCTGGAGACCGGCCTGGATGCTCGTGGAGAGCTTGTCCACGATCGTGCGGAAGTCCACCTCGGTGCCCCGGCGGATGCTCAGTTCGATCGCGGGGTCGCGGCCGAACGTGACGAGTCGCTGGCGGTCCTCCTCCTGGTCGAGCACGAGCCAGTCGACGCCGCTGAAGGTCTGGCAGACCAGCGCAGAGGGAGCAGGCACGGCGACGCCGCAGCGGAGCACCACCGTCGGGTCGTCTCCCCAGGCTCCGGTGGCCTGGGCATCCGTCCACACCCTGTCGAGCTCTCCGAGCGCCGACGGCAGGAGAACCGACACATCGGCGCAGGCGGGATTGTTCGCGTCCTTGGCCGCTTCGAGGTGGATCGTCGTCGAGCATCCGGAGAGTGCGGCGAGCAGAGTCACTGCACCCGCGGCGACGGCGAGACGGCGAGAGAGGCGCATGCTTCCAGGCTACCTTTGACTTCATGCCCTCCCGACCCGATGCCGACGATCCGCACCTCGGAGAGCTGTCCGAGGGAGAGATCCTGCGGGCCATCCTCGCCAGGACCGCTCCCGCCTCGCACACGATCATCGGGCCCGGCGACGACGCCGCCGTGATCGCTGCGCCGTCGGGAACCGTCGTCGCGACGACGGACACGCTCGTGCACGGTCCGGACTTCCGTCTCGCCTGGTCGAGCGGCTACGACCTCGGCTGGAAGTCGGCCGCTGTCAACCTCGCCGACGTCGCGGCCATGGGGGCGCGCCCGACCGCGCTGCTGGTGGCTCTCGCCGTGCCCCGCGACCTCCGGCTGTCCTTCGTGGAGAGTCTGGCCGACGGCTTCCGAGACGCTTGCGCAGCCCTCGCTCCAGGGTGCTCGGTCGTGGGCGGCGACCTGACCGTGTCCGACGTGCTCACGGTCGCGGTGACGGCACTCGGAGACCTCGAGGGTCGAGCTGCCGTGACGCGGGCAGGGGCTCGGCCCGGTGACGTCGTGGCGGTTGCGGGAGAGCTGGGAGCAGCGGCCCGCGGACTCGCCGTGCTGTTCGGCCGCTTCCGAGACGGCGAGACGCCTGTCCCGGTCGACCCCACGCGGCTCGCCGAGGGGGAGCGTGCGGCGCTCGACGCCCAGCTGCGCCCGTCTCCGCCGATCGGACTCGGTCCGTTCGCCGCCGTCGCCGGGGCGACGGCGATGATGGACATCTCCGACGGCCTCGCGCTGGACGCGCGGCGCCTGGCGGCGGCATCCGGTGTGACGATCGCCCTGGACGGCGCCCGCCTCGGGGCGGACCCGACGAGGGCGCTGGCGGGCGGCGAGGACCACGCCCTGCTCGCGACCTTCCCCGCCGATTCCGTTCCGGCCGGTTTCCGCACGATCGGCGTCGTGCGCACGGCCGGCGCCGAGTCGCTCCTCTGCGATGAGGCACTCGTCGACATCAGCGGCTGGGATCCCTATCGGGACTGGGACTCCGCGGCGGGCTGATCGTCGGCGGGCTCGGCCCACCAGAGCGTCGTGTCGCCGTAGTTCTTCTCCCGGAACAGGGAGAGTCCGGCGCCGTCGAAGTCGGGTGCGGCCGACCGCTTCGCGCGTTCGACGATGACCAGCGCGTCGGGGGAGAGGAGCGGGGCGAGCGCGAGGAGGTCTGCGTTCATCGCCGCGTCCTCGATGTCGTAGGGCGGGTCGGAGAAGACCAGGTCGTAGGGTCCTGTGGCGCGCAGGAGGAACTGATGCACCGCGCTCTCGTGCACGCGGGCCTTCTCGAGACCTCCGGCCTTCGCCGTGGTCGCGGCGTTGCGTCGCACGATCGCGGCGGCCGGGCGCCCCCGCTCGACCAGGTCGACGCTCAGGGCCCCTCGACTCAGCGCCTCGAGGCCCAGCGCACCGGAGCCGGCGTACAGATCGAGGACACGCGCACCCGCGATCGCCTCCGCGGATTCGAGCGCACCGAAGAGCGACTCCCGCACCCGGTCGCTGGTCGGGCGGGTGCCCGAGCTCGGCACGTCGAGGCGCGCTCCTCTGGCCTTGCCGGCGATGATCCTCGTCACCTGTTCACGATACGACAGAGGTGACGGAGGGATGGCCAGGGCCGGTCACCGGTTTCGGTGTCCGTCGGCGTCGATAGAGTCGTTGTCATGCCGCTCACTCTCGACTCGTCGCTGGACGAGGCGCTCGGGCCGACGCCCGCGAAGACGCTGAACCGCGCCTTCGGGATGCAGAGCGTCGGCGACCTGCTGTCGCACTACCCACGTCGCTACGCCGACCCAGGCGAGCTCACGCCCATCCGCGAGCTGCCGCTCGGGGAGACCGTCACGATCGTCGCCGAGGTCCTCTCGTCCAGCGCGCGGGCCATGCGCAACCGCAAGGGCGCCATGGTCGATGTGGTGATCGGCGACGGCATCGGCAAGATGTCCCTGACCTTCTTCGCGAAGAACCTCGGTGCGGCGAAGTGGCGTTCCGAGGAGCTCGCGGTCGGGAGACGCGGGGTCTTCTCCGGCAAGGTGGGGGAGTTCAACGGCGTCACGCAGTTCGCCCATCCGGAGTACGAGCTGTTCGACGACGAGGATGCGGCGCGTCGACGCGCCGACGCGCGAGCCGCCGTCCTCATCCCGATCTATCCCGCGACCGCGAGCCTGCAGACCTGGCAGATCGCGAAGTTCGTGGTCAGAGTCCTCGACGATCTCGGCGATGTCCCGGAGCCGCTGCCCGACGCCGTCCGCCGTCGAGAGGAGCTGCTCACCGCGAGAGAGGCTCTCGACCAGATCCATCGCCCGAAGACCCGGAACGACATCGATCCTGCGGTGCGGACGCTGCGCATGCACGAGGCGCTGACCCTTCAGACGGCACTGCTGCAGCAGCGCGATGCGGTGCGCGCGCTCGCGGCGACGACGCGCCCCGCACGGCCCGGTGGGCTTCTCGAACGATTCGACGCGGCGCTCCCGTACACCCTCACCCCGGACCAGCAGACGGTCGGCGAGCAGGTCGCGGAAGACCTCGTCGGCGCGTGGCCCATGAACCGCCTCGTGCAGGGCGAGGTCGGCTCGGGCAAGACGCTGGTCGCGCTCAGGGCGATGCTGCAGGTGGCGGAGTCCGGAGGCCAGGCGGCGCTGATCGCTCCGACGGAGGTTCTTGCAGGCCAGCATCTGCGGTCGATCGCGAAGATGCTCGGCCCCGAACTCGCGCCGCTCGTGATGCCGACGCTCCTCACCGGTCAGATGCCGGCCGCCGACCGGCGCAAGGCGGCGCTTCGCGTGGCATCGGGTCAGGCGCTCATCGTCGTGGGAACCCATGCGCTGCTCGGTGAGAAGACGACATTCGCCGATCTCGGCCTCGTCGTCGTCGACGAGCAGCATCGCTTCGGAGTCGAGCAGCGCGAGGTTCTGCGAGCGAAGGGATCGAGTCCGCACGCCCTCGTGCTGACGGCAACGCCGATCCCGCGGACCGTCGCCATGACGGTCTTCGGCGATCTCGACACATCCGTCATCCGGACGATGCCGGCCGGACGAGCGGGCATCCAATCGTTCGTGGCGCCCCTCGCAGAGCATCCGGGGTGGTTCAACCGCGTGTGGGAGCGCGCGTCCGAGGAGATCGCCCAGGGGCGGCAGGTGTTCGCCGTGTGCGCGGCCATCGACACGACCAAGAAGACCGCCGAGGCCGGAGCGCTTCCCGCGGCCGAGGGCGCGAACGGGCCCCGTTGGGGCGTCGTGCAGCTCGATGAGGCCCTCGCCACGCATCCGACGCTGGGCGGCCTGCGACGTGCGGTGCTGCACGGGAAGATGCCCTCCGATGAGAAGGACGCCGTGATGCAGTCCTTCGCGAGAGGTGAGATCGACCTGCTCCTCGCGACCACGGTCATCGAGGTCGGCGTCGACGTGCCCAACGCCTCGACGATGATCGTGCTGGACGCCGATCGGTTCGGCGTCTCGCAGCTGCACCAGCTCCGGGGTCGCGTCGGGCGTGGCGGCGTCCCCGGGCTGTGCCTGCTGGTGACGGAGGCGGAATCCGGCTCTGTCGCACGCGAGAGGGTGGATGCCGTCGCCGCCACCCTCGACGGCTTCGCGCTGGCGGAGGTCGACCTCGAGCTCAGGGGGGAGGGCGATGTGCTCGGAGCGGCTCAGGCCGGCGTCCGCTCCTCGCTGAAGCTGCTGCGCGTGGTGAAGGACTCCGGCCTCATCGTGCGCGCGCGGGAACTCGCGGAGGCGATCCTCGAATCCGATCCCTCCCTCGACGCGCACCCCGGCCTGAGAGCGGCGATCGAGCGACGTGTGACTGACGAAGACCGTGCGGCGCTGGCGAAGAACTGACGTGCCTTAGGCTGGTGGCATGCGGTGCACTGAGCGATCGAAGGAGTCGAAGTGAGCAGCCGGATCGCCGTCGTCCCGGGTTCCTTCGATCCGCCGACCCTGGGTCACCTCGATGTGATCCGTCGTGCGGCGAAGCTGTACGACGAGCTGCACGTGCTCGTCGTGCACAATCCCGGCAAAGAGGCCATGCTGCCCATCGCCCAGCGCCTCGCGCTGCTGGAGCAGTCCATCGCCGAAGACGGCATGGGCGGCAACATCGTCATCGGCTCGTGGAGCATGGGCCTGCTCGTCGACTACGCGCGCGACGTGAACGCGGGGGTGCTCGTCAAGGGCATCCGATCGCAGATCGACGTCGCCTACGAATCACCCATGGCGATCGTGAACAGGCACCTGGCCGACATCGAGACCGTGTTCCTGCTGCCCGACCCCTCGCACGCGATGGTGTCCAGCTCGCTGGTCCGTCAGGTGGCGGGCCTCGGCGGAGATGTCACGCCCTTCGTGCCTCCGGCCGTCGCGGCCTTCCTCGACACCGGCGCACGCGGGATCTGAGTCGGCGATCACCCAGGTGAGAGCCGGTAACATGGCGGGGTGCGTCCCCGTCTGAATGGCCCCTTCATCCTCCCTGTCCGCGACATCGTCCGCCACCCGGGAGAGATGCGCGAGCACGCCTTCACCGTCCGTCTCGACGAGCAGTGGGGCGAGGGGATCGTCACCTATGCCGAGGGCTCTGAACTCGACCTCGATGTGCGTCTCGAGTCCGTCCACGAGGGCATTCTGGTGTCCGGAACGGCCGAAGGCGAGTACTCCGGAGTGTGCGGCCGATGCCTGATCGACATCGCACAGCCTGTCGAAGTCGAGTTCCAGGAGCTTTTCGCGTATCCTGGTCAGGAAGAAACTGACTTCGAGGTTCAAGACGACCACGTGGATCTTGAAACTCTGGTCAGGGATGCGGCCGTGTTGTCGCTTCCTTTTCAGCCGGTGTGTCAGCCGGATTGCCTGGGTCTCGACCCGAGAACGGGCGAGAGGCTGACCGTGAGCACCGGAACGGAGCAGGCCGCTCCCATCGATCCTCGATGGAGTGCGCTCCAGCAGATCACAGACCAAGACGGAACGGCAGAGAGCCGCGCCGCCGAGAAAGAAGAGAGCTAGTCATGGCTGGTAACCCCCCGAAGCGCAAGGTTTCCCGTTCGAACACCCGCTCGCGCCGTGCGCAGTGGAAGGCGGAGGCTCCTGCCCTCGTCAAGACGATCGAGAACGGCAAGGTCGTCTACAGCCGCCCCCACCAGGCGAAGGTCGTCACCGACTCGCAGGGCACCGAGCTCTTCCTCGAGTACAAGGGCCGCAAGGTCGCCGACGTCTGAGACGCTCATCACGTCGCTGACAGAGGCGCCCGACGGGGCACGGCCTCTTCCGGATAAGCTCCGCGTCGATATCGACGCGGAGCTTCTGGAGTTGGCCCTGACCCACCGTTCGTACGCGTACGAGCACGGCGGGATCCCTCACAACGAGCGCCTGGAGTTCCTCGGCGACTCGGTCCTCGGGCAGGCGGTGACCGTCATGCTCTTCACCACGAATCCCGACCTCGATGAGGGCGAGCTGGCGAAGCGCAGGGCGAGTGTCGTCTCGACCGTGGCACTGGCAGAGGTCGCCCGGGGCATCCGCCTCGGCGATCATCTCCTGCTGGGCCGCGGCGAGGAGCAGACCGGTGGACGCGACAAGGACTCGATCCTCGCCGACACGATGGAAGCCGTCATCGGTGCCACCTATCTGTCGGCTGGTCCCGATGCCGCCACGGAACTGGTGCTCCGGCTGACCAAGCCTCTCCTCGCCGACCCCGAACGGTACGGCGCGGCGATGGACCCGAAGACGAGCCTGCAGGAGCTCGCCGCGCGCGTCGGCGCAACGCCGCCGCAGTACTCGATCGAGGCCAGCGGGCCTGATCACGACCGTCGGTTCACCGCGACCGTCGTCGTCGGGGACGTCAGCATGACGGGCAACGGCACCAGCAAGAAGACCGCGGAGATGGCGGCGGCGCTCAACGCCTGGCGCGTGCTCGACGAGCGTGCCTGAGCTGCCAGAGGTCGAGGTGGTGCGAGCGGGTCTCGCTCCCGCCGCCATCGGCTCGCAGATCACCGCGATCAGCGTCTTCGACGAGCGCGCACTGACCCGGCATCCCGCCGGAGCAGCGGACTTCGTCGGACGCCTCGAAGGACGTACCTTCACCGGAGCCGAGCGGCGTGGCAAGTTCCTCTGGCTCCCGCTCGACACCGGCAGCGATGCTCTCATCGCGCACCTCGGCATGAGCGGACAGATGCTGCTCCGGGCGCCGGAGGCTCCGGCTGAGCGCCATGAGCGCATCCGCATCCATCTGGAGCATCCGACGCACGGCGAGCTGGCCGTCGTCTTCTCCGATCAGCGCACGTTCGGCTCGCTCGCGGTCGATCCGCTCGTCATCGACGGACGGACGTCGATCCCGTCCCAGGTCGTCCACATCGCTCGCGATCCGATCGATCCCGAGTTCGATGACGGTGCGTTCCGCGCGGCGCTCCGCACCCGCGGCAGCGCCGTCAAACGCGTGCTGCTCGATCAGGGCGTGATCAGCGGCGTCGGCAACATCTACGCGGACGAGTCGCTGTGGGCGTCGCGCATCCACCCCGAGACACCGGCGAACGCGCTGTCGACGCAGGCCGTTCGGCGACTCCTCGCCGAGGTGCGCTCGGTGCTCGCGAAGGCGCTGGCAGAGGGCGGCACCAGCTTCGATGCACAGTACGTGAACGTCAACGGACAGGCCGGGTACTTCGCGCACTCGCTCAACGCCTATGGGCAGCAGGGCACGCCGTGCCATCGATGCGGGACACCCATCGTGCGCGAGAGCTTCATGAACCGAGGATCGCACTTCTGCCCGAGGTGTCAGCGACGACGCTGAGCGGCAGGCTGACTGCGTAATGAGCGGTCCGGCGTCCGGTGTAGCTTGATGGCATGCCCGCCCCTCTCGACCGAGCCCTCCTCGATCACGATGACGCGCCGGCGCCCGACGTGTTCCTGATCGCACATGACGACTATCACGCACGGTACGTCGGCAGGACCGCGGACGGTCAGCAGTTCTTCATCACCACGCCCTTCACGAGTGCCGTGACGTCCGGAGCGAGCGCCGAGTTCGTCGCGCGGTACCTGTTCGACGGCGAGGGCGATCTCATGGACGCGCAGATCGTGGCACTCGGACCCCGGCCGGAGGACTCGGCGCTCCCGGGCAATCCTGCGGACTCCACGGAGGAGTCCGATGCCCTTGCCGCCCTCCTGGCGCAGCTCGGTCCCGTGACCTTCGACGACATCACGATCGCCCCGTTCAGCATCGTGGCGCACGGACACGTGTTCGGGATGGTCTTGAACGGCCCCGACGCCGACGATCCGGACGAGGAATGGTACTGGAACGTCACGGTCGAGCCGGGGGACTACATGGCGTTCTACGCCCCCTGGGATTCGGGCGAGTACGACACCTGAGATTCGATCAGCGTCGTTGGTCGCGGCTCAGGCCGGGCGACGATGGCGGAGTCAGCCGAGCGAGGCCAGGAACGTCGCAGAGGGCGCGAAGAACGTCGTCCCCGTGCGCGCGGTCGAGAAGTCGAGGATGCGGTCGTGCAGGCGCGGCGGGTCACCGATGAACATGCGCTCGATCATCTTCTCCGTGACCCAGAGACGTCGTGAGTAGCCGATGAAGTAGGTGCCGAACTCACCGGCGCCTGGCCGCCCGAACGGCATGTTGTCGCGGAGGATGTCGTGCTCGCCCGTCTCATCGACGATCGTGGCGAGCGACTTGTGCGCCTGCTGGGTGCCCGACGCCGCATCGTCGAGTTCGACGTTGTCGGCCTTGCGTCGCCCGATGATCGCCTCCTGCTGCTCAGTCGACAGACTCTGCCACGCACCGAGGTCGTGCAGGTACTTCTGCACCACGACGTAGCTGCCGCCGGCGAACGCCGAGTCCTCCGCCCCGACCAGGGTGGCCTCGGGCAGATCGGGACCGACCGGATTGGCCGTCCCGTCGACGAAGCCGAGCAGATCGCGCGCGTCGAAGTAGCGGAACCCCCACGTCTCGTCTTCGACGTGTGCGGCGTCGCCGAGCTGCTCCAGGATCAGCCGTTCGAGTTCGAAGCAGAGATCCTGCCTCTCGGAACGGATGTGGAACAGCAGATCCCCCGGAGTGGAAACCGCCGTATGCACCTGCCCCTGCACTTCGGGGAACGCGTGCAGTTCCGACGGCAGCGGGTGCGAGGTGAGCCGTTCCCACACCCGCGCGCCGATCCCGACGGTGCAGGAGAGTCGCGCGCCGAGGTCTCGGAAGCCGACGGTCTTCACGAGGTCCTCGATGCCGGAGACGACCTCCCGCGCGGCATCCGTCCCGGTGTCCGCGAGGGTGACCACCAGGAAGATCGCCGTCCTCGTCAGCGGCGCATCGACCTGCTGCGGGGCAATGGGCACACGGCGTTCCGACACTCTCGTCTCCTCACGGTCAGCGAGCAGACTAGCAGGCGACTCAGGCCGCCTGGAACGAGCGGGCGAGGAGCGGTCGCGTGGCCAGTGCACCCGCCCAGACCACCCCGATGCCGACCGCGACGACGAGCGCGATGGTGAGGAGCGACTCCGGGGCGATGATCATGGCGATCCCCAGAAGCGGGAACACGAGGAGCCCGGCGCAGAGCGCGGAACCGATGGACGTGATGAGCAGCGGCGACATGATCGCCCGCCGACGGGCTCGGTCGACCGTCGCCATGGGCACACCGAGATAGTGCAGGCTGCGGTGCAGCTCGCGCTCGTCGAGGATCGACGAGGCCTGGTTCACTCCGACGGATGCCGCGACCATGAGGAACGAGGCGACGAGCGTGATGATCAGTCCGGTGCGCATGTCGCGCGCGATCGCGATGTCTCCGCTCTCGGCGCCCGCGGAACTCATCACGTTCATGAGCGAGACTCCGGTTCCGGCGAACACGGCCATGAAGCTCGCCATCGCGATGCCGCTCACCTGGCGCCATGCGGACTTGGGGGAGTCGAGCACGATCCGTGCGGCGAGCAGTCTCTCGGGCACCTCGGCTCGGCGCAGCTGACGGGACGCCGACACCTTGAGCACCCACGGTCCGACGAGGTTGAGGACCGCGAGAGCGGCGCCGAAGAGAGCGGCGAGCACGACGATGGTCGTCACGAGACCGGCGATCTGCGGAACGAGCTTGATGAGGAGGAAGGCGATCGCGATCACGGAGGCGCCGAGCACGAAGCGGATCCAGTGCACACCGGATGCCGTGGCCCGCATCCGCACTCCCAGCGGCGAGATCACGACTCGACGCAGGCCGATCGCAGCGCTGGCGGCCGCGACGAGCAGCACCCCGGCGATGACGGCGAGGACGTGCAGGGGCGGGAGCAGGACCGCGCCGAGCCCGAGCGCCTGACCCCGGAACGGGATCAGGGCGATGAGCGGACTGATGGCGAGATGACCGAGCACCCCGACGAGTGCACCGGTACCGGCCAGGAGCACGGACTCGAACACCGTGGCGACCCCGACGCCGAGCGGGGTGACGCCCAGCAGACGCAGAGTCGACAGGCGCTCGTCGCGGCGTCGAGCCGACAGCCGCGCGGCGGCGCCGCCCAGACTCATGAGGGGGACGATGAGGAGCGCGAGGGCGATCGCCGCGAGCGCTTGGTAGAGGGGCGCGAACTCGTCGGTCCAGGACCAGAACGACTGAGCGCCGCCGACGACCGTGAGCACGAGCGCCGTCACCACGCCGAACGCGACGACGGGGAGCATCAGCACTCCCGCCTGCCCGGGGGATGGGCGCAGCAGCAGCGCGAGGACGCGGGGGTTCATGCCGACACCGCCGACGAGACGATCAGGCCGTCGCGGACCGCGATCGTCCGTGAGCAGCGGGAGGCGACCTCCGCATCGTGGGTGACGACGACGAGCGTGCGGCCCTGACCGGTGGTCGACCACAGCAGCGCGTCCATGACCTCGTGCGAGGTGCGCGAATCGAGGGCGCCCGTCGGTTCGTCGGCGAACACGAGTTCGGCGCCGGTCGCCTGGGCGCGCGCGATGGCCACGCGCTGCGCCTGACCTCCGGACAGCTCGCCGATGCGCCGGTCTTCCATGCCTGCGAGTCCGAGCGCAGACAGCCAGGATGCCGCATGCTGCACGGCATCCGCTCGCTTGGTCCCGTTGATCATGGAGGCGAGTGCGACGTTCTCGACGGCGGTGAGTTCGGGGATGAGGAGACCCTGCTGGAAGACGAAGCCGAGACGCTCTCTCCGCAGGCGCGAGCGCGCGGACTCGCCGAGTCCGGTGAGAAGGATGGGGTCGCCGGCAGCGGGTCGGAAGGTCACCGAGCCGCTGTCGGGGGTGACGATCCCCGCGAGCACGTGCAGGAGGGTCGTCTTGCCCGACCCCGACGCGCCCATGATCGCGACGGACTCGCCGCGGTTGATCGCCAGGTCCATCCCGGCGAGGGCACGGGTCGTGCCGTAGGTCTTGGTGAGGGCGTGAGCTTCGAGGACGGAGGAGTTCATGCTTCCCAGCCTCTCGTCACGCCCTCACCGCCGTCATCGGCCAGAGGAGTGATCCGGCTACATCGGACGGATGATGTCTCAGATCCTCTTCTGCCACGCGCCGGCGTACGAGACCGGGACGAAACCGATGGCCTCGTTGATGTCGAGCATCGGCCGGTTCTCCTCGGCGTTGAAGGTGGAGACCACCGTCGCCGCGGGGACGAGGTCGCGCCACCGCAGAAGGTTGGCGCACTTCACGATCGTTCCGAGCCTGTGCCCGCGGTGCTCCTTCGCGACGAGGGTGCCGAACTGATGGGTGACCCCTGCGCGCTCCTTCGCGATGACCAGCTCGTTGTAGGCCACGAGCGCGCCGGTCGGCGCATGCTGCACCGCGGCGACGGAGACCAGTTGACCCCCGTCGAGCAGCCGCGACTCTCGGCGGATCACGCGCTCGGCGTCCCAGTGCTCGGCGACGAACTCCATGTCACCGCTCGGAGCATCCGTCGACAGCCGGGCGAGGATGGAGGCGTACCCCTCTCGCAGTTCGGCAGGGGTGGGCAGGTTCCAGGAGATGACGCGGTAGTCGGCCCCCGCGAAGGCCTCGGCGTCCGCCAGCGCCTGCCGGATGCCGGTGTCGTCGGCATGCAGATCGAGCTCGCTGTTGCGCTCCACCTGCTCGAGGCCGTACCCCGCGCCGGCGAAGAGATCGGCCAGGGGAGTGGCCGGGATGCGGCCCCACCCCGTGCCGGGCGTCAGCATGCGCTCCGCGTCGATCGGACGGTGCAGGGTCCACGGCTGCAGGATGCTGCGTCCGCGCGACCGGGACTCCTCCTCGGCGCCTGCGAGGAGCGCCTCCTCGACGCCGCGGCCCCAGTGCTCCTCCGCGACGAGCAGGTCGATCTCGGCCGTCTGCGCACCGTCCTCCTGCGCGAACGCGACGGAAACCATGCCGAGGATCTCTCCGTCGACACGAGCCACGAAACCCACCTCCTGGGTGTCCGTGTCGTCCAGCCATGAGGGCAGCAGCTCCTCGGCGGAGGGGGAGAGATCGGGCAGTCCGACGGCCTCATCGCAGATGCGGCGGTTCAGGGCGGCGAACGCGAGGAAGTCGCCGGCGTCGTCATCGCTCAGGGTTCGTGGCACCACGAGCGGAGAGATCGTGATGGTCGGGGTGGTCATGAGAGGTCCTTCCTCCAGGCGCCTTCGTAGGCGATCGGGGTGAAGCCGAGGGCTTCGTTGATGGAGAGCATCGGCCGGTTCTCCTCGGCGTTCCAGGTGATCACGCGGGGACTGTCGGGTCGGAGATCCCTCCAGTCGAGCAGCCCCGCCGTCTTGACGAGCATCCCGAGTCGATGCCCGCGGTGCGCAGAACGCACCAGGGTGTCGGCCTGGTGGGTCGTGAGACCCAGCTCCCCGCCGATCGACAGCTCGTTGAAGGCGCAGAGCTCACCCGTCTCCGCGTGCTGGGCGGCGGTGACGAGCACCGTCTCCCCGCGCTGGAGGTAGCGGTCGTCGTGACGAGCGACACGCTCGGAGTCCCACTCCTCTTCCGGCATGTCGAGGTCGGCGTCAGGGGCGTCCGTCGACATGGCCTGCTTCAGGCGGGCGTACCCGTCGACGAACTCGGCGGGAGTGGGCAGCTGCCAGCTCACGATGCGGTATCCCGGCGCGTGCGCAGCTGCCTCCGCGTGCAGAGTGCGGAGCCGGTCGGCGTCGCCACTCAGCTCGAAGGCGCTGACGCGTTCGACCTGCTCCAGCGCGAATCCGTGGCGGAGCAGGAAACGAGCGCCGTGGTCCTTCGGGATGCTTCCGAAGCCGGTGGGCGAGTCCAGCCGGGACTCGTCGGCGTCGGTGTGCTCGATCCAGACCAGCAACCGCGCGACTCCTGCGATCGCGGCCTGCTGCTCGATGAAGCGCAGCGCCGCAGTGCCGATGCCCCTGCTCCATACGGAGCGGAGCAGGTTGATCGTGAAGAAGGCCGCGCGGCCGCCGTCGTCCGCGATGATGTTCAGGACGGCGACGCCGACGGCCTCCTCGCCGATGCGGATCAGCCACTGCCGGCGCTCCAGGTCGGCGTCCGACCGGAGGAGCGCCAGCAGGGCAGCCGGCGCGAGGTGATCGTCGTCTCTGCCCGTGGTCTCGGTCAGCGAGGCGTTCCGCACTCGCGCGTACTCGATGAGGTCGGCCGCGTCCGCCGCATCCGCCCGTGCGGGGAGCACGAGCGGATGCAGCGTGGCGGTGTCGGTGAGCGGGATGCTCATGTGTGTTCTCCTGTCGGCGCAGCTTTCACTGCGCGTTGGTCAGCGCATCTGCCGTTGCAGCTCGTACATGAGCAGGGCGTGAGTCTCGGCGGCAGAACGTTCCCGCCGCTCGATGAAGAAGCCGTCGTCGGGAGCGAGCGCGAGTGCGCGCGGTGCCCGACGAGGCCGCTGCGCCCGTTGGAGCAGCCACAGACCGATCCTCAGGGACAGCCGATCGGCGAGCGCCAGGCGCCGCTGATCGCGGGGTGCGGGGATCTGCAGGACCAGCTGGTCCTCGGTATCCGGCGGGTGGGTGGTGCTGGCGTACAGCGTGGTATTCACGGTGATTCCTTCGATGAATGATGGTGATGGGGTGCGGAGACGCCACCGACGACGACCGGAGCCGTTCGGCGGGAGCGGTGGGTGCGGTGGAGGTCCGCCGACGGATGCCGCTGAGAAGAGCGGGAGCCGGAACGGCGGTGGCCGTGATCTGCGAGGAGATCAGAGGACGGGGCGCGGAGAGACCACGAAGAGAGAACCCACCTGCGGCGGGCGAAACTCAGAGTGCGGTTCTACGAGAGCGCGCTGCGACGGTCGCCGAAAGCGGTCACCGAGAACGCAGAACGCGGCGCGGCAAATACACGCGCGGCGAGGCCAGTGGCCTGTGCGTTGAGCTGAATCATCATCGGTAACCTCCTTTTCGTGTTGCGATCCGGTGGTTACCGTAGCGAACGTTCGGATCGGGAGTCAAGCACCGGGCGTGTCGCACGGCGTGTCGCGAGGCGATCGGGTTCGGTCGCGTTCCGCGCGGTATCCCCGCCGACGCCCGTGATTCCGGTAGCGTATGGGCGTGATTCTCCCTGACCGAGTGGCCTCCGCATGCATCTGAAGAGCCTGACGCTCAAGGGGTTCAAATCGTTCGCGCAGCCGACGAGCTTCGTCTTCGAACCCGGGGTCACCTGCATCGTGGGGCCGAACGGATCCGGCAAGTCGAACGTCGTGGACGCGCTCGCCTGGGTCATGGGCGAACAGGGGGCCAAGACGCTCCGCGGCGGCAAGATGGAGGACGTCATCTTCGCCGGGACTTCGACGCGAGGACCCCTGGGGCGCGCCGAGGTCCAGCTCACGATCGACAACGCCGACGGAGCCCTCCCGATCGACTACGCCGAGGTGACGATCAGTCGCACGCTGTTCCGCAACGGATCCAGCGAGTACGCGATCAACGGGGAGAACTGCCGGCTTCTCGATGTGCAGGAGCTGCTCAGCGACTCCGGTCTCGGCCGTGAGATGCACGTCATCGTCGGTCAGGGGCGCCTCGACACCGTTCTCCAGGCTTCGCCCGAAGACCGTCGTGGCTTCATCGAGGAGGCCGCCGGCATCCTGAAGCATCGACGGCGCAAGGAGAAGACCCTGCGCAAGCTCGACGCGATGGAGGCGAATCTCACGCGCCTCAGCGACCTGGCCGGCGAGATCCGCAGACAGCTCAAGCCTCTGGGACGCCAGGCCGAGATCGCCCGCGAGGCGCAGACGATCGCCGCCGTCGTGCGCGATGCGAAGGCCCGCATCTTCGCCGACGACGTCGTCGCGCTCCGCGCGGCTCTCGCGGATCACACGCGCACCGAGCACGAGCGCCACACCGAGCGCCTGGTGCTCTCCGACCAGGCGGAGGCGGTGCGCGCGGGGATCACCCGCCTCGAGCAGGATCAGAACTCCGTCGTGGTCGACAGGGCGCGCGGGATCGCCTTCGGCCTGGAGCAGGTGCAGGAGCGGATGCGCGGGCTCTACACGCTCGCGAATCAGCGCCTCGCGCTCCTCGGATCGGAGGAGGACGACGCCGCGGTGACCGCGGTGACCGTCACACAGGCGACCATCGACGAGGTGAAGGACGAGATCACCGAGATCTCCGCCGGTCTGGGCGACGCGCAGGATGCGGCCACGGTCGCGAGCAGAGAGGTCGTGCACGCTCGCGCAGAGCTGGACACCCTGGACGTCGACATCGCCGAGCAGAGCGCGCTCGTCTCCGAGTACGACATGCGTCTGACCGCGCTTCGAGGAGCCGCAGAGGCCGCCGCATCCACTCTCGCCGCCGTCCGCGGCGCTGTGCTCCGTCAGGAGAACGCGCTGGAGGCGGCCGAGGCGCGTCGCCGGGAAGCGGCGGAGGCTCTGGAGTCGATCGATGACGCCGAGGCGCCTGATGGCACGGCCGCCGAGCACGCCGCGGCATACGAAGCGGCGCAGAAGGCGGCGACGGCCGCCGAGGCCGAACGGGAGACCCTGCGTGAACGGCTGCACGCGGCCGAGCGCGAGGTGGATTCGCTGACGGCCAAGGCCGCGGCCCTCGGCAGCGCGCTGTCCCTGTCCGGCGGGGCCGCGGAGATCGTCAGGACAGGGGGCGCGGGCATCCGCGGACTCGTGGGCGACTCGGTGCAGGTCCGCTCGGGTTTCGAGGCGGCCGTCGCCGCCGTACTCGGTCCCCTCGTGGAGGGCGTGCTCGTGGACACGCCCGTCGATGCGTTCACGCTTGCGGCGGAGGCGGCCGAGCAGCGCAGGGGAGTCGTGGACTTCGTCGTCGCCGAGGCGCCGCGTCCGTCGGCGTCGTTGCCGTCGATGCCCGGGGTGACCCCCGCGATCGACACCGTCACCGCGCCAGAGGGAGTCCTCGGCATCCTCTCGCACGTCCTGATCGCCGACGACCTCGATGCCGCACGCGCGGCTCGGTCGGCCCTGGATGCGACGGGCGACACCACGACCACGATCGTCACGCTGGGTGGAGACGTCGTCACCGCCCAGACCCTGCGCACCGGTTCGGGCGGGGAGCGTTCGCGCATCGAACTCGCCGCCGAGCGCGACGCCGCCACGGAGCGGCTCGCCGAGGTGCAGGTGATCGTCGACTCGCTCCGCGAGGCCCGCGAGGATGCGAACGACCTCATGGAGACGACCCGCCGTCAGGCGAAGGACGCGCTGCGCGCGCTGCGGGAGCACGACGCCGCACTGGCGAGCCACGCGGAGCAGGTCAACCGGATCACGGTGCGACACGAGTCCGCGGTCGCGGAGTGCGAGCGGCTGAAGTCAGGACTCGACCAGGCGCAGGCCGCCGTCGCCGAGGCCGAGGCGAAGGCCGACGCCGCGAAAGCGGAGCTGGAGAAGGCCGTCGACGCACCTCGCCCGGTCCTCGACGCCTCTGCCAGAGACGGCCTTCTCGAGGCGCTCGAGCTCGCCCGTGAGGGGGAGGTGCGGGCACGCCTCGACATCGAGACCCTGCGGGAGCGCGTGCGAGCGGGCCAAGCCCGCGTCGCGTCTCTGGAACGGCAGCGGGAACAGGAGCGCGATGCCGCGGCCGAAGCTGCTCGTAGGGCGGTCGTGCGCCGCGCTCAGCGCGAGTCGGCATCCGGGGTCGCGCAGGAGCTTCCGCGCATCCTCGACTCCCTCGACCGCTCGGTGACGGAAGCCCGTGTCGCCCTGGCCGAGGCGGAGGCCGCTCGCTCCGCGCAGAACGAGGAGCTCACCGCGCTGCGCACTCAGGAGAACTCGCTCCGCGAGCGTCTCGCCGGCCTCACCGAGAGCGTCCACGGGCTCGAGCTGCAGATCCACGAGAAGAAGCTGCATCTGAACAGCCTGCTCGAGCGCGTCTCCTCAGAACTCGCACTCGACGAAGATATTCTCATTGCGGAATATGGACCTGATCAGCTCGTTCCGCGTGATCCTGGCGTCGAGCCACCCGAGGGCGACGGCGCAGACGACACCGCGATCCCCTTCGATCGCCGTATCCAGCAGCGTCGACTGGCGGATGCCGAGCGCAAGCTCGCGCAGCTCGGACGAGTCAATCCGCTCGCTCTGGAGGAGTTCGCCGCGCTGGAGCAGAGGCATGCGTTCCTCACCGAGCAGCTCGCCGATCTCACGCAGACCCGGCAGGATCTGCTGACGATCATCGCCGACCTCGACGAGCGCATGCAGACGATCTTCGCGAGCGCATTCGACGACACGAAGACGGCTTTCGGCGAGGTCTTCCCGCTGCTGTTCCCCGGTGGAACGGGGAGCATCTCGCTCACCGATCCCGACAACATGCTCACGACCGGGATCGAGGTCTCTGTGCGCCCCGTGGGGAAGAAGATCGAACGCCTGTCCCTGCTGTCCGGTGGGGAGCGCTCGCTCGCGGCGGTGGCGCTGCTGGTCGCGATCTTCAAGGCGCGGCCCAGCCCCTTCTACATCCTCGACGAGGTTGAGGCTGCGCTCGATGACGCCAACCTCGGCCGGCTTCTGACCGTGTTCGAGCAGCTGCGCGAGAGTTCCCAGCTCTTGGTGATCACCCATCAGAAGCGCACGATGGAGATCGCCGACGCCCTCTACGGCGTCTCGATGCGCCAGGACGGCGTCTCGGCCGTCGTCGGACAGCGCGTGGGCGACCGGGCGGCCGCAGTGAGCTGACACCGCCGTCGCCGGTCGGAGAACCCTGACCGTTCCGTGTCGACTCGGCGTGTCGAGGCGCGACACGTCGCCCGGCATCCGTCTCGTCCTGGATTTCCCGACGTCAGCGTGGCAGCGAGGCCTCGACCGGAGCGGATGCTCGCGGATCATTCCCGCATGCTACCCGTAGGCTGGAGGCATGGCGGAGAAGTCCTGGTCCCTCGGTCGCGCACTGCGCGGCATGTTCGTCAAGCCCACGATCGACGAGACGACGTGGGAGGACCTCGAGACGGCTCTGATCACGGCTGACTTCGGCCCCGACATCAGTGAGCGCGTCGTCGAAGAGCTGCGCGAGAAGGTGGAGCGCTACCGGACCACCGATCCCAAGGATCTCCAGCGGATGCTCCGCGAGACCCTCGAAGAGCACTTCGCGAAGTTCGACACCACCCTCAAGCTCACGGAACGCCCCGCGGTGGTGCTCGTCGTCGGCGTCAACGGCGTCGGCAAGACCACCACCATCGGCAAGTTCACGAAGTTCCTCCGCGGATATCAGCGCAGCGTCGTCGTGGGCGCAGCCGACACGTTCCGCGCGGCCGCGGTCGACCAGCTCGCGACCTGGGCGCAGCGCGGGGGAGCGGCGATCGTCCGCCCGCAGCAGGAGGGGCAGGATCCGGCATCCGTCGCCTTCCAGACGATCGAGTTCGCGCAGCGCGAAGGCATCGAGATCGCGATCATCGACACCGCGGGTCGACTGCACACCAAGGGCGGGCTGATGGACGAGCTGTCCAAGATCCGCCGCGTGATCGAGAAGCAGGCTCCCATCAGCGAGGTTCTCCTCGTTCTCGACGCGACCACCGGCCAGAACGGCGTGATGCAGGCCGAGGCCTTCCTCGAGCACGCCGGGGTCACCGGACTCGTGCTCACCAAGCTCGACGGCTCGGCCAAGGGCGGCTTCGTCCTCGCCGTTCAGGAGCGCACCGGCATCCCGGTCAAGCTTCTCGGACAGGGCGAGGGGATCGACGATCTCACCGGTTTCACCCCCCACGTGTTCGTGCAGTCCCTTGTCGGTTGAGAGCGGGACTACCGCCGCGAGCACGAGGCTGGTTTCATAGCGGTATGGCGATCGAACACGACTACTTCGGACTGCTCTCCTCCGGTCCCGACGGCTCGATCTTCTGGTCGGAGACGGTGGAGCTCGGTGACCAGAGCGTCACCGTGGATCTGACGGCGCCCGACCAGGACGACGTCTCCGCCGACGCGCTCGACATCGCCGCATCCCTCATCTCCGGACTGGAGAACGTCGACGCCACCGCACGGCGAGGGATGCTGTCGGAGGTGGACGATCGCACCAGCGAGGTGACCGAGTACATCCTGCAGCAGCAGGAGGCCTATGGAGAGGAACTCGAGGAGGTCCTCGTCGACGTGAGCGGCGATGCCGCGGTCGACATCATCCGCTCCCTGCGCCTCATGAGCATGACGATCCTCGCCGACGAGCACGGGGGCTCCGAGCCCTTCGCCGTCCTCGAGTACGCTCTCGACGCCGATTCCACCGATGACGTGCTGCTCGTGAACCTCGGTTCCGACGGCAGCGTGCAGTCGGTCATGAGCGCCGACTGAGGTTGAACACGCAGTCCCGCGCCGCCCCGCCGGAGCGAGGCGACGCGAGACGAGGCCGGTCAGACGGCCTGAGCGAATCCCAGGTCGGCGCTCTCTGCGATGTGGGCCAGGTGCGGAGGGATCTCGCGCCCCTTCGACACCATCGACTGCGCCCACAGCCGCCCGGCCCGGTAGGACGAGCGCACGAGGGGACCGGCGAGGACGCCGAGGAAGCCGATCCGCTCCGCTTCCTCCTTGAACGCGACGAACTCGTCTGGCTTGACCCAGCGGGCCACGGGGAGGTGGCGGGGTGAGGGCCGGAGGTACTGCGTGATCGTGATGATGTCGCACCCGGCGTCGTGCAGATCGTTCAGCGCCTGCACGACCTCCTCCGGCTCCTCGCCCATGCCGAGGATGAGGTTGGACTTCGTGATGAGACCGGCATCCCGAGCCTGCGTGATCACGTCGAGCGAGCGCTCATAGCGGAAAGCGGGGCGGATGCGCTTGAAGATGCGCGGGACGGTCTCGACATTGTGCGCGAAGACCTCGGGGCGGGCCTCGAAGACCTCGCCGAGCAGCGCAGGGTCGCCGTTGAAGTCCGTGGCGAGGAGCTCGACGCCGGTGTTCGGGTTCATCGCGTGGATCTGCCGAATGGTCTCGGCGTTGAGCCATGCCCCGCCGTCGGGCAGGTCGTCACGGGCGACGCAGGTGACGGTGGCGTAGCGGAGGTTCATCCGGACGATGCTCTCGGCGACGCGACGCGGTTCGTCGGTGTCGTAGTCGGCGGGCTTGCCCGTGTCGATCTGGCAGAAGTCGCAGCGGCGCGTGCACTGCGACCCCCCGATCAGGAACGTCGCCTCGCGGTCCTCCCAGCATTCGTAGATGTTGGGACACCCGGCCTCCTGGCACACCGTGTGCAGGTCCTCGCTCTTCACGAGCGAGTGCAGGGCGGTGTACTCCGGTCCCATCTTCGCCTTGGTCTTGATCCAGGCGGGCTTGCGCTCGATGGGGGTCTCGGCGTTGCGGATCTCCAGGCGGAGGAGTTTGCGGCCTTCCGGGGCGGCGGTCATGCGGGTGCTCCTGCGTACTCGGCGGATGCGTACTCGTCGGTGAAGGCGGCGATCACGCCGCCGAGGATGTCGGACGGCGAGATGTCGGCGCCGACGACCTCGCTGACGGTGGTGACACCGGCATCCGTGATCCCGCAGGGGATGATGCCGCGGAATCCGGAGAGGGTGTTGTCGCAGTTGACGGCGAAGCCGTGCATGGTCACGCCCTGCTGGACGCGGACGCCGATCGCCGCGACCTTGTCCTCGGAGAGGGGGCGGCGCACCCAGACGCCGCTGCGTCCATCGACCTGGTAGCCGTCGACGCCGAGCGGGCGGAGCACCTCGATCAGGATGCGCTCCAGTCGACGGACGTGCGCCACGACGTCCAGGGGCTCGGGGAGGCGAACGATCGGATAGCCGACCAGCTGCCCCGGCCCGTGCCAGGTGATCTTGCCGCCGCGATCGACGTCGACGACGGGCGTGCCGTCCTGCGGGCGCTCGTGCGCCTCGGTGCGCTTCCCCGCGGTGTACACGGCCTCGTGCTCGAGGAGGATCAGCGTGTCGGAGCGGACTCCCGCGACGACATCCGCATGGATGCGGCGCTGCAGATCCCAGCCGTCGGTGTAGGGGACGAAATCCGGGGCGAGACCCGCGGTGAGGACGTCGAGCATGCTCGTGCCACCTTCGCTCTATTAGTTGGATGCGGTCTAACAATACTCCGAGGTGGAGGCTTTCGCGCCTCCGCGCGCCGCGCGGTAGCGTGTGACCATGACCATCAGCCGAGCAGGACGCCCGAAGGCGTCGTCGAGGGAGACTCTCGCCGAAGCGGCCTGCGAGCTGTTCCTCGAGCGCGGCTACGAGTCCACGTCGATCGCGGACATCACCCAGCGCGCGGGCGTGAGCCGCTCCAGCTTCTTCAACTACTTCGCCTCGAAGAGCGACGTGATCTGGGCGGAGTTCGACGCACGGCTCGCGGAGGCGGCTGCGGCTCTCGGCGCGCTCTCGACCGGCGCCGAGGCGGCGCAGGTCCGCGGCGTGCTGCACGCGGTCGTGCAGGACTTCGCGCCCGACCCGCTCGCCCTCGCGCTCCGCAACCGTGCGGCCATGGGCCTCGACGAGGAACTGGTCCGCGAGACCGGCATGCGTCACGCGCGGCTGTCGTCCGCCATATCCGATGCGGCGCGAGCCGGCGGGGTCGGAGAGATCCGTTCCGACATCCTGGGGGCCGCCTTTGCGGCGGCGCTGATGTCGTCGCTGCGCGTCTGGGCGGAGCACGGTGCGGGGTCGCGGACCCCGGAGGCCGTCCTCGACGAGGCGCTGCACAGCCTCGACGACCTGCGCTGGAAGTAGTCCGCGGACATCCGGCGCGATGCCGGACACGTACGGAGTGAACCCATCCAGAAGGGACGCACTCATGGACACAGGACAGTTGGACGATCTGCTCGACTCCTCCGCACCCGTCGCCTGGTCACTCGACCCCCGCGACGTGCGGGCGATGATGGCGGAGGCCCGGGTGGTTGAGGGGCCGAAGCGACCCCGACGGCGCGTGAGGACGGCTCTGACAGCCGGTGCTGCGCTCGCCCTGATCGTCGGAGGCGGTGGAGTCGCCGTCGCCGCCGGTCTCGTCACGTGGCCCGGCTCGCTCGAACATCCGGACGGCTCCTACGGGTTCGCGCTTCCCAGCGGCAGAGCCTGTGAGGTCCGGTTGCTCGTCGAGGATCGCACGGCCTCGACGACCGATGCCGGTCAGGACGACGTGTCGACACGTGACGTGCAGGACTCCGTCGCGACCTGGCTGCGCGATGGCGCGCTGGAGCGTGAGCTCGACCTGGAAGCGGCGGACGACGAGGCCGCGCGAATCCTCGCGGAACAGGCGGACAGGTACGGGATGACCGTGCTGATCGGCGCGGATGGTTGGCTCGCCGACGCCGCGATCGCACCGGGGCGTCCCGATGCCGATGACGCTCGAGCGTTCGCGGTGAACCGTGCGGTGCACGAGGCGATGATCGATCATCTCGTCGGCGCCGGGTTCCCGGAGGACACGTGGATGTTCAGCGCGGATGGCGGAGTCAGATGCGAGGCCGAGTGAGTCCCGATTCCGTCCGTCTCACCACGGCGGTCGAGGCCAACGCATCCGACCTCCTCTCCTATGTCTCGCGTCGCGTCGGTCCGGACGACGCCCCCGACCTGCTCGGGGAGACCATGGTCGTCGCCTGGCGCCGAGTAGGCGAACTCCCCGTCGACGCGGAACGAGCGCGGATGTGGCTCTTCGGCATCGCACGAGGCACACTGCTCAACCACGCGCGCGGCCAGCGCCGACGCTGGGCTCTGGTCGATCGGATCCGCGGCGATGCGGCGGAGGGCAGGAGCGGCCCGGCGGCGGATGCAGGTGCGGAGGTGCGCGATGCGATCACACGTCTCGATCCGGATCGCGCCGAGATCGTGCGCCTCGTGCACTGGGACGGCTTCTCGCTCACGGAGGCGGCCGAGCTTCTCGGCATCCCTGCATCGACGGCCAGAGGACGCTATCAGCGTGCGAAGGAGGAACTCCGTGCCGCGCTGAGCATCGAGGTTCCGCTCGCGTAGAATCGAAGCACCATGGCTACGTTTGGCACGCTCTCCGATCGGCTCACCGAGACCTTCCGCAACCTGCGCACGAAGGGAAAGCTCACCGCCGCCGACGTCGACGGCACCGTGCGCGAGATCCGTCGCGCACTCCTCGACGCCGACGTCGCGCTGTCCGTCGTGAAGGAGTTCACCGCGAAGGTGCGCGAGCGCGCGCTCGGCGATGAGGTGAACAAGGCCCTCAACCCGGCCCAGCAGGTCGTGCAGATCGTCAACGAGGAGCTCATCCAGATCCTCGGCGGCGAACAGCGTCGCCTCCAGTTCGCGAAGACGGCGCCGACGGTCATCATGCTCGCCGGCCTTCAGGGCTCGGGAAAGACGACCTTCGCCGGAAAGCTCGCGAAGCAGCTCGAAGGAGAGGGGCACACCCCGCTCCTCGTCGCCGCTGACCTGCAGCGTCCGAACGCCGTGAATCAGCTCCAGGTCGTCGCGGAGCAGGCCGGCGCGACCGTCTACGCCCCCGAGCCGGGCAACGGCATCGGCGACCCGGTCAAGGTCTCGCGCGACGGCGTCGAGCACGCCCGTCGCCACCAGCACGACGTCGTCATCATCGACACCGCCGGACGTCTCGGCGTCGATGCGGAGCTCATGAAGCAGGCCGCCGACATCCGCAAGGCCGTCGACCCCGACGAGGTGCTCTTCGTCATCGACGCGATGATCGGTCAGGACGCCGTCAACACGGCCAAGGCCTTCCAGGACGGCGTCGACTTCACCGGCGTCGTGCTCTCCAAGCTCGACGGCGATGCTCGAGGCGGTGCGGCTCTGTCCGTCGCCTCCGTGACCGGACGCCCCATCATCTTCGCCTCGACGGGCGAGCGCCTCGAAGACCTCGAGCCTTTCCACCCCGATCGCATGGCGAGCCGCATCCTCGACCTCGGCGACATCCTCACCCTCATCGAGCAGGCCCAGCAGGCCTTCGATGAGGAAGAGGCCATGAAGATGGCCGAGAAGCTCGCGACCGAGCAGTTCACGCTCGAGGACTTCCTCGGCCAGCTTCAGCAGATGAAGAAGATGGGCTCGATGAAGAAGATGCTCGGCATGCTGCCGGGCATGGGCCAGATGAAGCAGCAGCTCGAGGACTTCGACGAGCGCGAGATCGACCGCACCGAGGCGATCATCCGCTCCATGACTCCGGTCGAGCGCCGCAACCCCAAGATCCTCAACGGCTCCCGACGACTGCGCATCGCGCGCGGTTCCGGCATGACGGTGACGGATGTGAATCAGCTCGTGCAGCGCTTCGACCAGGCCGCGAAGATGATGAAGACGGTCGCCCGTGGGGGGACGCCGAACATCCCGGGCATGGGACCCGTCCCCGGGATGGGACGCCCTGGAGCGTCGTCGAAGCGCGGCAAGAAGGGCAAGTCCTCCGGCGGTTCGAGGTCGGGCAACCCGGCCAAGCGCGCCGCGGAGAACGCCGGTCTCACCGCCCCGACCACTCCCACCGGGTCGGGCTTCGGCCTCGGCGGGGCGAAGGCGGCACCGAGCGAGGCCGACCTCGCCGAGATCCAGAAGCTCTTCGGCAAGGGCTGATCCCCTCAGCGTCGGACGAGCGCGCTCTCGGCTGCGCCGGGAACGGCCGGCACGGGCTTCGGTCGGGTGACGAGCTGGCCTGAGACGAGCGCGGCCAGCACGAGCGTCATTCCGATCGCCTGCAGG
This sequence comes from Microbacterium sp. NPDC012755, assembly GCF_042901325.1. Taxonomy (NCBI): domain Bacteria; kingdom Bacillati; phylum Actinomycetota; class Actinomycetes; order Micrococcales; family Microbacteriaceae; genus Microbacterium; species Microbacterium sp. NPDC012755. Next base: position 2,954,554 of record NZ_JBIBCT010000001.1, read on the forward strand.
GGCGTGAAGCTCTCTCCGGCGACGGTCGCTCCGAGGATCGTCGCGACGACGGGCGAGAGCAGTGCGAGCAGCCCCGGGGCGATGACCGGGAGTCGCTGGATGCCGCGGAACCACAGCGTGTAGGCGAAGAGGCCGCCCACAGTGCCCAGCCACAGGTAGCCGAGCGCGGCCCCGCCGTCGATCTGCGGCGGCGCGCCCTCGATCAGGAACGTGAGCGGCAGCAGCAGAAGTCCTCCGGCGGTGAGCTGCCATCCTGCGTAGGCTATGGGGCCGACGCCCTCCGGACGCCCCCAGCGCTTCGTGAGGATCATTCCGACCGCGGTCGCCGTGACGCCGCCCAGGGCCGCCAGGATGCCGATGGCGTCCAGCTGAGCTGCGGGCCCGAGGACGACGAGTGCGACGCCGCCGGCGCCGACGGTCGCAGCCGCCGCGGTGAGCGGACGGATCCTCTCGTGCAGCACGAGAGAACCGAGTGCGAGGATGATCAGCGGCTGCACGCCGGCGACGGCCGCCGCCACTCCACCGGGAAGACGCTCGGCCGCGAGGAACAGCAGGGGGAAGAATGCCCCGATGTTCAGGACGCCGAGGGCGAGCGACTTGAGCCACCAGGAGCCGCGGGGGAGGGACCGTCCGATTGCGATGGCGACCAGTCCGGCAGGAAGCGAGCGGAGAAGACCGGCGAGCAGCGGATGCCCGGCGGGCAGCAGCTCGGTGGTGACGAGGTAGGTCGTGCCCCAGGCCATCGGAGCCAGAGCGGTGAGGAGCACCGTGGTCAGTCGATTCATGATTCCAGCGTGATGGCTGCAGAGGAATGAGTCCAACGCATAGTTGTCAACTCATGCATGAATAGAGATCATGAATGAATGGACCTTCAGCAACTGCGATATGCGGTCGAGATCGCGGACGCATCGAGCTTCACCCGCGCAGCCGAACGCTGCTTCGTCACGCAGTCCGCATTGAGTCATCGGATCGCCGCGCTGGAGAGCGAACTCGGTCAGCGGTTGTTCACCCGCACGAGTCGGAGCGTCCGGGTGACCGAGGCCGGTGAGGCCTTCGTGCGGAGGGCACGAGTCGCCCTCGCCGCCGCGGAGGGTGCGAGGGAGGATGCCGCGGCTGCCGTGGGACGGGTCATCGGGACTCTGCGCCTCGGTGTGATCCCGACCGTCGCCGCGGTGGACGTCCCCGCCCTCATCGCGCGGTTCCGCGCGGCGCATCCGTCCGTTCGCGTCGAGCTCACCGTGGGCAACAGCGACACCCTGATCTCATCCGTCCGACACGGCGATCTCGACGTCGCCCTCCTCGGGCTTCGAGAGGAGAGCATCCCGAGCGGTGTCGCCCTGCGCACGCTGTCCAGGGAGCGGCTCGTCGCCGCGATGCCGCCGCATCATCGACTCGCCCGCCGGAAGAGCATCCGACTCGCCGATCTCGCCGGCGAGGTGTTCGCCGACTTCCCCGCGGGCACGTCAGGGCGCGCGCAGAGCGATTCCGCATTCGCGGGCGCCGGTGTGGTCAGAGATGTGGCGTTCGAGGCCGACTCGGCAGAGCTGATCCTCGGCCTCGTATCGGCAGGGCTAGCGATGACCCTGCTCGCTCCGGGTGTCGTCGCCCGGTCGCAGGCCGCGGTCGAGTCGGTGCCGGTCGACGACGGTCCGATCCGGGTCGAGTACGCGGCGTGGGATGAGCAGGCGCCGAGGACAGTCGCCAGGGCCTTTCTCGTCGAGTTGGAGACCGCAGATCTCGGCTGACCGCAGCAGGGCGGGCCCGGAGAGGACTCCGGACCCGCCCTGTCGTTCAGCGAAGCGAGATCACTTCACGTCGTCGTCGACCCAGTCCATCGACTTGGTGACGGCCTTGCGCCACAGGCGCAGCTGGCGGTCGCGCTCAGCGACCTCCATGGACGGCTCCCAGCGCTTGTCCTCCTGCCAGTTCGCGGACAGGTCGTCGAGGCCGTTCCAGAATCCAACGGCCAGACCTGCGGCATAGGCGGCGCCGAGCGCGGTGGTCTCGGCCACGACCGGACGGACGACCGGGACGCCGAGCACATCCGCCTGGAACTGCATGAGCGCGTCGTTGGCGACCATGCCGCCGTCGACCTTCAGCTCAGTCAGGTCGACACCGGCGTCTGCGTTCACGGCATCCAGCACATCACGCGTCTGGAAGGCGACGGCCTCGAGCGCTGCGCGAGCGATGTGGTTCTTGTTCGCGTAGCGGGTGAGGCCGACGATCGCACCGCGGGCGTCAGGACGCCAGTAGGGCGCGAACAGACCGGAGAACGCGGGGACGATGTACACGCCGCCGTTGTCGTCGACCTGCTTCGCCAGCTCCTCCACCTCGGGGGCGGAGTCGATGATGCCGAGCTGGTCGCGCAGCCACTGGATCAGCGATCCCGTGACGGCGATCGAACCTTCGAGAGCGTAGTGGGTCGGTCCGTCGCCGAGCTTGTAGCCGACGGTGGTGAGCAGCCCGTTCTTCGAGTGGACGATCTCCTCGCCCGTGTTGAAGATGAGGAAGCAGCCCGTGCCGTAGGTGTTCTTGCTCTCGCCGGCGTTGAACGCGGCCTGTCCGAAGGTCGCGGCCTGCTGGTCGCCCAGGATGCCGGCGATCGGCGTCTCGCGAAGCAGCGAGGAGTCCTCTGCGGCGCCGTAGACCTCGGAAGAGGAGCGGATCTCGGGCATCATCGAGCGCGGCACGCCGAACGCCTCGAGGATGTCGTCGCGCCACTCCAGCGTCTCGAGGTCCATGAACATGGTGCGAGACGCGTTCGTGACGTCGGTGGCGTGCACGCCACCGTCGACGCCGCCGGTGAGGTTCCAGAGAACCCAGCAGTCGGTGGTGCCGAAGAGGAGGTCGCCCGCCTCGGCCTTCTCGCGAGCGCCCTCGACGTTCTCGAGGATCCACGCGATCTTCGTGCCGGAGAAGTAGGTCGCCAGGGGCAGGCCGACGACGGGCTTGAAGCGCTCGACGCCGCCCTCCGCCGCGAGACGGTCGACGATGGCCTGCGTGCGCGTGTCCTGCCAGACGATCGCGTTGTACACCGGCTGACCCGTGGTCTTGTCCCAGACGACCGCGGTCTCGCGCTGGTTGGTGATGCCGACTGCGGCGATGTCGTGGCGGGTCAGGTCGGCGCGGCTCAGGGCCAGGCCGATGACCTCCTGCACGTTGCGCCAGATCTCGGCCGCGTCGTGCTCGACCCAGCCGGCCTGCGGCAGGATCTGCTCGTGCTCCTTCTGGCCCGTCGCGATGATGCTGCCCTTCTTGTCGAAGATGATCGCGCGGCTGGAGGTGGTTCCCTGGTCGATGGCGATGATGTAGTCAGCCATGGTGTGTTCTCCTTTGAATTCAGGGGTCAGGCGAGGTGGAGCAGTGCCGGCGCCACGAGAGCGGCGATCACACCGCCGATGAGCGGACCGACGACCGGGACCCACGAGTAGGACCAGTCGCTGGAGCCCTTGCCCTTGATGGGCAGGATCGCGTGAGCGATACGCGGACCGAGGTCACGGGCGGGGTTGATGGCGTAGCCCGTGGGGCCACCGAGGGACGCGCCGATGCCGACGACGAGGAGGGCGACCGGCAGTGCCGTGAGCGGGCCGAGGCCTCCGGGGGTTCCGACCTCGATGTCGCCGTAGTCCGCGAACGCGAAGATGACGAACACGAGCACGAACGTGCCGATGATCTCCGTGACGAGGTTCCAGCCGTACGAGCGGATCGCGGGACCGGTCGAGAACACGCCGAGCTTGTTGGCGGCTTCGGGCTCCTCGTCGAAGTGCTGCTTGTAGCCGAGCCAGACGATGATGGCACCGATGATCGCGCCGAGCAGTTCTGCACCGGTGGCGGTGGCGAACATGGCGAAGTCGATCTTCTTGGCGACCAGGAGGCCGATGCCGACGGCGGGGTTCAGGATCGCGCCGGAGTATGCGGAGACGAGCACACCCGCGAACACCGCGAGGCCCCACCCCCAGTTGACCATGAGGAAGCCGCCGCCGTTGCCCTTGTTCTTGGCGAGCGCGACGTTCGCGACGACTCCACAACCCAGAATGATGAGCATCGCCGTGCCGACGAGCTCAGACAGGAAGTAGAGACCGAGATTCACATCAGTCATGTCTTCATTGACCTTTCTTGTGCGGCAGGACCCCTCAGTCCTGCCGCGTTATGAGGGATTTCACGTCGCAGAGGAGGGCGACGGTGGGAATCTCGTCAGCCGCGTGCGCGGGACGAGATGTTCAGGCCGTGTCGTTCGTTGAGGAGGAGTCGGGTCTGCTCGATTTCGGCATCGTGGCGGTCGCGATCCCAGTCCAGCAGGGGAGCGAGCGCGTCGCCGATCTCGTCGAGAACCTCTGCGCTCGCATGTCCGGTGAAGGCGATGCTCGTGCGCCGCAGGATCACATCCTGCAGTCGAGCGACGAGCTCGTTCTTCACCATCCACTCGAGCTCGCGCGTGGAGAGGTCGCCGCCGGCGAGGGGGGCGTCTTCTCCCTGCTCGATGTAGTCCCAGACCTGAGCCGCTCGCGTTCCGTAGCGGGCGAGGAGGTGATCGGCACGGGCGCCGGCGCCGGGGAGGTTCTCCTGGATCCAGATGCGGCGCGCCTTCTCGGTGCGGGGGAAGTCACGACCGCCGCCGATGGCGCGACCGGCGGTCGACACGGTGCGGGTGCGACCCACCAGGCCGAGCACCACATCGGAGAGCGACTCTCCCAGGGCGCGGAACGTGGTCCACTTGCCCCCGACGAGGCTGACCAGGGGAGTGGCGCCCTTCTCGTCCACCTCGATGCGGTAGTCGCGGGACACGAAACCGGGCGCGGTGTCCTCGTGGCGGGGCAGCGGACGGATGCCGGAGAAGTTGTAGACGATCTGGTCGCGGGAGACGTCGATCTGCGGGAACACGTGATGGATGAGGTCGAAGAAGTACGTGACCTCCTCGTCCGTGCACACCGGGACCTCGCGAGGGTCGGCGTCGATGTCGGTGGTGCCGACGAGCACGCGGCCCTTGAGCGGGTAGATGAGCACGATGCGGCCGTCGGAGTGCTCGAAGAAGATCTCGCGACCGCGGGTCGCCTCGAGCAGCTCCGGGTGGTCGAGCACGATGTGCGAGCCCTTGGTGCCGCCCATGAAGCGCGTGATGTCGCCGAGCGCATCGTTCGTGAGGTCGGTCCACGGGCCGGAGGTGTTCACCACCACGTCGGAGGCGATGCTGAACTCGGTGCCGCTCTCGCGGTCGCGCAGCAGGACCTTGTCGCCGTCACGGCCGATGGCCTCGACGTAGTTGAGCGCGATCGCTCCAGGGTGCGCAGCGCGGCCGTCCTGGAGGACGTCGAGGGCCAGACGCTCGGGGTCGTGCATCGAGGCGTCGTAGTAGGTCGCCGTGTACTTGATGTGCGGGTCGAGCGCGGGCAGCTCCGCGAGGGACTTCTTGCGACCGAGGAAGCGGTGGCGCGGCACCATGCCGCCGTCACGCGAGAACGTGTCGTAGATGGTGAGGCCGACCTTGATCAGGAACGCGCCGCGCTCCTGGGGCTTCCCGCTCTTGTGCGTCAGGAAGCGCAGGGGAGCGGACAGGATGCCGGAGAACGTGGAGTAGATCGGGATCGTCGTCTGCAGCGGCTTCACGTAGTGCGGCGCGATCTTCAGCAGGCCGTTGCGCTCCTCCACGGATTCACGAACGAGACGGAACTCGCCGTTCTCGAGGTAGCGGATCCCGCCGTGGATCATGTGGCTCGACGCCGACGATGCGCCGGACGCGAAGTCCCCGCGCTCGACCAGGACCACGTCGACGCCCTGGAGCGCCAGATCGCGGAACGTCGAGATGCCGTTGATGCCTCCGCCGATGACCAGGACGCTGGTGCGTCCGGCTTCGCGGACTGCTATGACCTCGGCGCGCTCCGCCGATGAGTGTGTCGACTCGATCATCCTCGACCTCTCTTCTCTGCTTGCCCCCAGCTTCGACCCGGTGGACCGGCGCGCGCAAGTCCGCTGCACATATGTGCAAGGATCGGGGTACGGGAGGTCGTGATGGCACAGGCAGACGCGCATTCACGCGATTCGAAGCTGATCGCCGCGCTCACCGCGGCGCAGCTCTACTACATGCAGGACAAGACGATGGAGGTCATCGCCCAGGAGCTGGGCACCTCCAGGTCGTCCGTGTCACGGCTGCTGAGCTTCGCGAGGGAGAGCGGACTGGTCGACATCCGCATCAACTCCCCGCTCGAACGCCTGGGCATGCTGGAGCAGCGCATCCGCGACCGCCATCACGTCGCGGCGCACGTGGTCCCGATGCCCGAGATCGTCAGCGAGGTGGAGCGGCTGGAGCGCGTGGCCCTCACCGCGGGGCGGCTGCTCTCGCAGTTCGTGGACTCGAACATGATCATCGGCGTCGCCTGGGGGTCGACCATCAGCGCGGTGAGTCGTGGACTGACGCAGAAGGAGACGCACAACACCACGTTCGTGCAGCTCAACGGCGCGGGCAACACCCAAACCAGCGGCGTCGAGTACTCGAGCGACATCCTGCAGAGGTTCGGGAGCGCATTCGGCGCGCAGGTCCAGCAGTTCCCCGTTCCCGCCTTCTTCGACGATCCGTCCACGCGGGAGGCGATGTGGAGGGAGATGAGCACCCGGCGCGTGCTCGATCTGCAGGCGAAGATGGACATCGCGGTCTTCAGCCTCGGCTCCCCGGCCGCGGAGGTGCCCAGCCGGGTCTACGTCGGCGGGTATCTGAGCCGGGACGACTACCGGAGTCTTCGGGAGGATCACGCGATCGGCGACGTCGCGACGGTCTTCTTCCGTGCGGACGGGTCATGGCGCGACATCCGGGTCAACGCGAGGGCCACGGGCCCCGGACTCGATCGGCTCCGTCGCGTTCCCCGACGGGTCTGCGTCGTCTCAGGCATCCCGAAGCTGGTCAGCCTGAGATCGGCGATCGCGGCCGACCTCGTCACCGATGTCGTCCTCGACGAGGGGCTCGCCCGCCAGCTCGTCGAGGACTGAGGTCAGTCGTGGGTCGACGTCTCCGGCCCTGAGCGGAACTCGCGGATCAGGTGCTGCACGACCGCCGACAGATCGCCACCCGCGGCATTCGCGACCGCCAGCTGCCGCGCGTGGCTGGCGCCGTCGGCCAGGATCGTGCCGATGCTCGCGTACTCCTTCGCGCACCCCAGATCGTGCGCCACCGGTGCGAGCTGCTCGAGCGTCTCGGCGAGGTGGTCCCTGACGGGACGCTGGATGCCGTCGGCGTCGACGATCACGCGCGCATCGAGCCCGTACCGAGCCGCTCGCCACTTGTTCTCACGGTGATACCAGGCGGGGAGCTCGGGCAGAGTGCGTCCTTCGTCGAGCTCGCGCGAGAAGTGCTCGACGAGGACTTGAACCAGAGACGCCACGGCGGCGAGCTCGGGAAGGGTCGACATTCCGTCGCATGCGCGCACTTCGATGGTGCCCCAGCGCGGCGCGGGCCTGATGTCCCAGCGCACTTCGGAGGCGTCGGCCATCACGCCGGTGCGGATCATGTCGTCGAGGTACCCCTCGAACTGCGACCAGTCGTGCAGAGGCCAGGGGAGACCCGCGGTGGGGAGCTGCTGGAAGACGAGAGCGCGGTTGGAGGCGTACCCCGTGCTCTCGCCCGCCCAGAACGGGCTGGACGCGGCCAGAGCCTGGAGATGCGGGAGGAAGCCGGCGAGAGCGTTGATGATGGGGAAGACCTTGCGGTGATCTTCGACGCCCACGTGCACATGGATGCCCCAGATCATCATGTTGCGGCCCCACCACTGGGTGCGCTCGATGAGCTTGTGATAGCGGGTCTTGTCGGTGACCTGCTGCTCGTACCACTGCGCGAACGGATGGCTCCCCGCCGAGAGCAGTTCGATGCCCGCCGGGTCCGTCGCCGCGCGGACCGCGGCGATCGCCTTCGCGATGTCGTCCACCGCGTGCGCGACCGACGTGCCGACGCCGCTGGTCACCTCGATCGTGTTGGTGAGCAGCTCGCCGGTGACGGTGTGGCGCTCATCGGCGCTCTCCGCTTCCAGCGCGGCGAGCAGCTCGGGGGCGCGGCCGACGAGGTCGCCGCTCACCGGATCGGCGAGCATGATCTCCCATTCCAGGCCGACGGTGGACCTGGCGGATGGAGCGAATTCGAGCTTCACGAGCACAGTCTCGCACGCAGCTCTCGCGACACGGCAACCCCCATGTCGCCACGTTTCGCGCCAGGAGCCCGCATCTGGCAGAATAGAGGTTTGGACGACGTGCTCGACCCTCTATCCAGCACTCATCCACCCTTTCAGAGCTTCCGCCGGGTGTGCACCCCACTCTCCAGGCGATCGGTTCGTTTCCTTCCACACAATTCAGGAGAATCGTGGCTGTCAAGATTCGTCTCAAGCGCCTGGGCAAGATCCGTGCGCCCTACTACCGCATTGTCGTCGCCGACTCGCGCACCAAGCGCGACGGTCGTGTGATCGAGGAGATCGGCAAGTACCACCCCACCGAGGAGCCCTCGTTCATCGAGGTCGACTCCGAGCGTGCCCAGTACTGGCTCTCCGTCGGCGCTCAGCCGACCGAGCAGGTCACCGCCCTCCTCAAGATCACGGGCGACTGGGGCAAGTTCAAGGGCGACAAGGACGCGAAGTCCACCCTTCGGGTCGCCGAGCCCAAGGCCGCGTTCGAGATCGACGCGTCCAAGAAGTCCGTCGTGAAGCCGAAGGCGGAGAAGAAGGAGGCTCCCGCTGCGGAGGCTCCCGCCGCCGTCGAGGCCGACGCGGAGGCCGCTGAGGCCCCCGCCGCCGACGCAGAGTAATCGTCGTGCTCGCCGCCGCGCTCGAACACATCGTCAAGGGGATCGTCGATCACCCCGAAGATGTGCACATCACCGCATCCACCTCGCCGCGAGGCGATCTGCTCGAGGTGCGTGTGCATCCCGACGACCGTGGACGCGTGATCGGGCGCGGCGGCCGCACCGCGAAGGCACTTCGCACCCTCATCTCCGCTCTGGCGGACGGGCGTCGTGTCCGTGTCGATGTCGCGGACGACTGACGTGGTGCAGAAGGACCGCAATCAGGGCAAGAACCAGCTTCGCGTCGGCCGCCTCGTCAAGGCCCACGGCCTGAAGGGCGCGCTCAAGCTGGAGCTGTACACCGACAATCCCGAGCGTCGATTCGTCACGGGAGCCGAGTTCACGTTGCAGGTGCCAGAGGCATCTCCGTGGCACGGCAAGACCGTCACCGTCCGCGAGTACCGCGTGATGAACGGCAACCCCGTCGTGTTCCTCGACGATGTCGAGGACCGGTCCGCCGCCGAAGGACTCGTCCGTGCGATCCTCTGGATCGACCAGGACACGTCCGAGGTCGAGGAGAACGCCTGGTTCGACCAGCAGCTCGTGGGCCTCGATGTCGTCCGCGATGACGTCGTCGTCGGAAAGGTCGCTCGCATCGAGCACTTCCCCGCGCAGGACCTGCTGATCGTCAAGGCCGGCGACCAGGAGATCATGGTGCCGTTCGTCGAGGCCATCGTGCCGACCGTCGATGTGGCGGCGGGCAAGGTCATCGTGACCCCTCCTGCAGGCCTCTTCGAGGAGCTGCCGGATGCCGCAGGTTCGGAAGAGGACGCCGCCGCAGACGCGGCCGAGTGATCGCGGCCGCCGTGCGCATCGACGTCCTCTCCATCTTCCCGTCGTACTTCGACGGGCTCACACTGTCGCTGCTCGGCAAGGCGCAGGACGCCGGGATCCTCGATCTGAACGTCCGAGACCTCCGCGACTGGACGTACGACCGTCATCGCACCGTCGATGACACACCGTACGGCGGCGGCGCCGGGATGGTGATGAAGCCCGAGCCCTGGGGCATCGCACTCGACGAGCTCGCCACGGCATCCGAACGGCCGACGATCATCTTCCCGTCGCCGGCGGGCGAGGTCTTCACCCAGGCGACAGCGAGGGAACTCGCGACGCGCGAGCACCTGATCTTCGGGTGCGGACGCTACGAGGGCATCGACGAGCGCGTCTTCGAGTACGCGGACACCGTCGGCGAGGTGCGCCTCATCAGCCTCGGGGACTACGTCCTCAACGGCGGAGAGGTCGCCACGATGGCGATGATCGAGGCGATCGGTCGACTGATCCCCGGAGTGGTCGGCAACCCCGAGAGCCTCGTCGAGGAGTCCCACGAGGACGGGCTGCTCGAGTACCCCTCCTATACGAAGCCGTCCATGTGGCGCGATCGCGCTGTGCCGGACGTGCTGCTCAGCGGCAACCATGCGGCGATCGCGACCTGGCGCCGTGAGCAGCAGCTCGAGCGCACCGCTCGACGCCGACCCGACCTCCTGTCGGAGCAGGACGACTAGAGCATCCTCTCCGCACCGTGGTCGATCTCGAAGACCACGCCGGGCGGATGCCGGAGGCCCAGGGCCGTCGAGGAATCCAGCCCGCGCAGCTCCGCACGCAGCATCCGTCCGATCATCTCGTGACTCACGATCAGCGGTGCACCCTCAGCAGCCCACCCGCATGCCGAGAGAGCTCGACGCGCCCGCGCACGGACCTGTGCGTAGCTCTCGCCGCCGGGGAACGCCCAGCCGTAGCGGTTCTCGGCGCGCTCCTCACGGGCGGTCGGGAATGCGAGGTCTATCTCGTCCCACGTCATCCCCGCCATCTCGCCGTGGTGCAGCTCCGCGAGTTCGTCGATCTCCACGACGCGCGCTCCGAGGACTTCGGCGATGATGCCCGCCGTGTGCACGGCTCTGCCGAGAGGACTGCTGCAGATCGTCGTGATGCCGACAGCGCTGACCCGCAGGGCCGTGGACGCGGCCTGACGCACGCCGTCGACGGTGAGAGGGGAGTCGAGCTGCCCTTGGAGGCGGTGCTCGAGATTCCAGATCGTCTGCCCGTGGCGCACCAGGTACACGCGGTCGGGCACGTGACGATCCTGGGGAATCATGCACTCAATATGGCACAGCCGTGTCGATCCGGGCGCGCCCTGCGCTGATAGCGTCGAGTCATGGTCGATGAAACCCTGGCGCGCTCCTTCGAGGGGATCGGGTCGGAGTACGAGAGGTACCGACCAGGGTTCCCAGCCGGGGCGGTCGAGCTCCTCGCCCCCGACAGGGTGGGAACGATACTCGACCTCGGTGCGGGCACCGGCAAGTTCACCGAACTGCTGATCGGGCGCGCCGATCGTGTGGTCGCCGTCGAGCCGTCGACCGCCATGCTCGACGTGCTGCATGCCAAGCTGCCCGAGGTGACCGCCCTGAGCGGCACCGCGGAGCGGATTCCGCTGGAGGATGGGGCCGCAGACGCCGTCTCCGTCGCTCAGGCGTTCCACTGGTTCGATCGCGAGCCGGCTTGCGCCGAGATCACCCGGGTACTCGCTCCCGGAGGCGCGATGGCGCTGATCTGGAACCGCGCCGATCCTGCATGCGCCTGGGACCGTTCGTGCCATCGAATCGTGCACCCGGCCGTCGGTGCGTCAGACGACACCACGCGCGCCGCCGCGGAGGAGCTTCCCGGATTCCGCTTCTTCCGCCACGAGGAGCTCACCTGGCGGGAGGTCATCTCACGGGACGACTACATCGGTCGATGGACCACGGTGAGCAGTTTCCTCGTCGCCGATGAGCCGCGACGCGCGGAGATGCTGGCCGACGTCCATCGTGTGCTCGATGAACATGTCGACACCGCAGGGCGCGCGGAACTCGATCTGCCGCATCTCACGGACGTGTACCTGTACCGTCGCGCCTGAGGGACCGTCCTCTTCGCCCGAACGACGGCGTGTGGGGGCCCGTCGCGTCGTGGAAGCCGACGCGACTCGGCGGCTGAGTCAGTCGACGCCGAGGAAGGAGCGGTCGGTGAGGATGATCGGACCGTCCTCGGTGACCGCGACGGTGTGCTCCGAGTGCGAACCCCGAGAGCCGTCCACGCTGCGCAGCGTCCAGCCGTCGGGGTCCGTGATCAGCTCGTCCGTGGTGGCGAGCAGCCACGGCTCCAGGGCGAACACGAGTCCCGCGCGCAGCGGGAAGCCACGACCGGCTCGCCCGTCGTTGGGCACATGCGGGTCGCCGTGCATGATGCGTCCGACCCCGTGGCCGCCGAAATCGGTGTTGATCGAGTAGCCCTCGCCGTGTGACACGGCGGCGATGGCCGCAGAGATGTCGCCGATGCGGTTGCCGACGACAGCGGCCTGGATCGCCGCGTCCAGCGCGCGCTCCGTGGTCTCGATGAGGCGGAGGTCCTCGTCGCGCGGTGTGCCGACGACGAACGACACCGCCGAATCGGCGACCCAGCCGTCCACGGACACGGCGAAGTCGAGCGACACGAGGTCCCCGTCGCGAATCGTGTAGTCGTGGGGGAGTCCGTGCAGGACCGCGTCGTTCACCGAGGTGCAGATGACCTTGCCGAACGGACTCGCTCCGAACGAGGGGTGGTAGTCGATGTAGCAGGACTCGGCGCCGGCCTTGCGGATCATGTCGTGTGCGCGACGGTCGATCGAGAGGAGGTTCGTGCCGACCTTCGTCTCGTCGCGCAGGGTCGCCAGGGTCTCGGCGACGAATCGCCCGGCTGCGCGCATCTCGTCGATCTCGGCAGGGGTGCGCAGTTCGATCATGGGGTGTCCTCTCGTCCACTCCATTCTCCCTGATGCGGCGGCCGCGGAGATCCGCGCGCTCACAGCGAACACCGGGGTGAGGGTGGGCCGCGCGTCGTACGATCTGAGCATGTGGTTGCGTCAGGCGTTCTTCCGGTGGCTGCTTCCGGCTGCCTTCCTGCTCCCGCTCTGGCTGGTCATCGGGGGGATCGTCTTCCACGCGGGGTGGGGGATGCTCTGGGTGCTGTTCATCGCGGTGCCCTCGGTCTTCGTCGGGCAGCTTCTCCTCACGCTGCTCACGCGCTCTCGCCCGTCGGTCCGCATCGAACGGGCGGTGTCCTGGTGGGACGTCGCCGGTTTCACGCTCTGGCATGCGCTCACCATCGCGGTCGGCTGCTTCATCGAGGGCGCATTCGGTTGGTTGCTGGCCGGCGCCATCATCGTGGGCATCGCGCTCGTCTGGCTCCAGCTGTGGCAGCTCTGGAGCGAGGCGAAGGGCAGCGGCGCCCGTCTCCGGGAGACCATCTCGTGGTCGACGGTTCCCGCGCCGGACGAGCCCGCGCCGCAGACCACCGTGCACGAGGTCATCGTCGTGCGGGAGACCGACCCCCGCGACTGATCCTCGTTTTGGCCGCGGCACGCATCCATGGCAGAATGGATGTTTGTGCCGTGACCGGTTCTGCCTCAGGGGAACCCGCGGACGCGCAAGCGCCGTACGATGCACATCCGTTCTTGTTCCTTTGAAAACATGCAACCGACCTGAGGCGAGTGCAGAAAGAGACGATCATGCAGATCCTCGACGCCGTCGATGCGGCTTCGCTCCGTTCCGACATCCCGGTCTTCAACCCCGGCGACACTGTCAACGTCCACGTGAACATCACCGAGGGCACCCGCTCTCGCGTCCAGGTCTTCAAGGGCGTCGTCATCGGCCGCCAGGGCGACGGCGTGCGCGAGACCTTCACGGTCCGCAAGATCAGCTTCCAGGTGGGCGTCGAGCGCACCTTCCCGGTGCACTCCCCGGTGATCGACCACATCGAGGTCGTCACCCGCGGTGACGTGCGTCGCGCGAAGCTCTACTACCTCCGCCAGCTGCGCGGCAAGAAGGCGAAGATCAAGGAGAAGCGCGACAACTGACGCGCAGGTTCTCCACAGCACCCCGGGACACGATGTTCCGGGGTGCTGTGTTTTGCGCCGGATGTGCGACCCTTGGTAGTGCCGTCTCAGAGCGGTGCGAGACTGTGAAGGAACCTTGATGACGACTGAGCCCGCCACCGCGTCCACGCCACCCGTCAAGCGGCGCCGCGGGTTCCTCATCTTCCTGCGCGACGTTCTGGTGATCGTGCTGATCGCCGCGCTGGTGTCCTTCGTCGTGAAGACCTTCGTCGTGCGCTCCTTCTACATCCCGTCGGCGTCCATGGAGCAGACGCTCATGGTCAACGACCGCATCCTGGTCGACGAGCTCACCCCGCACTGGACGGGATACGACCGCGGTGACGTCGTGGTGTTCAAGGACCCGGGCGGCTGGCTCGACCCGCAGCCGCAGACCCCGGCGGCGCCGCCGCTCGTGCAGGCGGTGGACTGGGTTCTCAACCTCGTCGGCATTTCCGCGACCGACTCGCAGGATCATCTGGTCAAGAGGATCATCGGGCTCCCCGGCGATCACGTCGTGTGCTGCAACGCGCTCGGCCAGATCACCATCAACGGCACCCCCATCGACGAGCTGTCCTATCTGAACCTCCCGCAGGGGGACACGGCCGCCTCCAACGCGCCCTTCGACGTGGTGGTTCCGAAGGATTCCCTCTGGCTGCTGGGAGACAACCGCGATCGCTCGCGCGATTCCCGTGAGCATCAGGATCTCCCGAGCGGAGGCTTCGTGCCTCTCGCGAACGTCGTGGGCAAGGCGTTCCTCACGACCTGGCCCCTGAACCGCTTCGGGACGATCGACGGCCACCACGACACCTTCAACGGCGTGCCGGATCCGGAATGACCGTCGTCGCACCCAAGCTCACCCTCGAACGGAAGCTCCTGAGCGAGTGCGAGCTGATCATCTCGCTCGACGAGGTGGGCAGGGGCGCACTCGCGGGACCGGTCGCCGTCGGAGCGGCCGTGATGGATGCGGCTGGTGCACGTCGCCGCGTTCCCGAAGGCCTGCGTGATTCGAAGCTCGTCACCGAGAAGCGTCGTCCGGACGTCGCAGCGCGCGCCGCGGCCTGGGTGCGTGCATCCGGTGTCGGCTGGGCCAGTGCGGCGGAGATCGACGAGGTCGGGATCATGAGGGCGCTGGGGCTCGCGGCGTCACGAGCCGTGCAGAGCGTGGTGGATCAGGGCGTCGCCATCGAGAGCGCTCTCGTTCTGCTCGACGGGAACCATGACTACGTCTCTCGGGTGCACCCGGTGCCGCTCCGCGTGCGCTCCCAGGTGAAGGCCGACCGCGACTGCGCATCGGTGTCGGCGGCATCGGTGATCGCGAAGGTCGCGAGAGACACGCACATGGCCGAGCTGCATCTCTCGCATCCCGACTACCAATGGGACAGGAACAAGGGCTATGCCAGCCCCGAGCATCGCGACGCCATTCGCGCACGGGGACTGTCTCCTCATCACCGTGCATCGTGGGCGATCACGGACGCTCCCACGCTGTTCTGATCCGCGTTCTGAGCGGCTCCGTGCCGCGCGGTGGTGCGCACGACTCTAGGATGGACACATCATGGATGAGGAAGCATTCGACGACTACGACCGCGAACTCGAGCTGGCGCTGTTCCGCGAGTACCGGGACGTCGTCTCCCAGTTCCAGTACGTCGTCGAGACGGAGCGACGGTTCTACCTGGCGAACGAGGTGAACGTCGTCCGTCGTGACACCGAGCACGACTTCTACTTCGAGATCTCGATGAGCGATGTCTGGGTGTGGGACATCTACCGCGCTGATCGCTTCGTGAAGGCCGTGCGCGTCCTCACGTTCAAGGACGTCAACGTCGAAGAGCTGCAGCGTCGGGAGTTCGAACTTCCGCAGGAGCTCTCCCTCGACGGCGAGTAGCCGTCCCCAGGAGGCGATCCTCGGCGAGTTGTCCACCGATTCGCGGAATGGTGAGAGCGCGCCCGCACTCCTCGTGAGGCGGATCGGCAGGCTGTCGACATGGCAGCGAAAGACGACCTCGGCGCAGCGGGGGAAGAGCGGGCGACCCGCTATCTGATCGACCACGGGTACGAGATACTCGACCGGAACTGGCGATGTCCGCAGGGCGAGATCGACATCGTCGCCGCGAAGGGCCAGGTGCTCGCGATCGTCGAGGTCAAGACCCGTCGGTCGACGGCGTTCGGCCATCCGTTCGAGGCGATAGACGCACGAAAACGACGCAGGCTGTGGCAGCTCGCACATGCCTGGATGGAGCGGCACTCCGATCAGGTTCGGGGAAGGACGGTCCGGCTCGACGCGATCGGGGTGATCGGGCCAGACCCGGATGCCGGAGTGCTCGAACACCTGAAGGATCTGTCATGACGACGGCGCGGACCTGGGCGGTCGCGTTGTCGGGGGTCGACGGGCACCTGGTCGAGGTCGAGGCAGACCTCTCGAATCAGACGCCGGAGTTCAAGATCATCGGCCTCCCCGACAAGGCCCTGGGTGAGGCGGTCCAGCGCGTCCACAATGCGTGCAAGAACGCGGAGCTCGACCTTCCGCGCCGACGACTCACCGTGAACCTGTCACCCGCGAGTCTTCCCAAGCACGGATCGGGATTCGACCTGGCGATCGCCGTATCGGCGCTGGCTGCAGGGGGAGCGGTGCAGCAGAGGTCGATCTCCCGCACGGTGCACATCGGCGAACTCGGCCTGGATGGTCGGGTGAGACCGGTGCCAGGGGTGCTGCCCGCCGTGTTCGCGGCGGCACGCGCCGGCTTCGACCAGGTGATCGTCCCTCATGCGAATGCCGACGAAGCTCGTCTCGTGCCGGGCACCGATGTGCGTGCCGCTCGCTCGCTGGCGGAGGTCGCCGTCTGGCACGGAGCCGATGTGGTGGTTCCGGAGGTCGATCCCGTGCCCGCCGCGGCTCCTTCCGTCGAACCCGAGGCTCACGGTGATCTGGCGGACGTGGTGGGCCAGGACGAAGCGGTGACGGCGCTCATCGTCGCGGCCACTGGAGGCCACCACATGCTGTTGAGCGGTCCTCCCGGCGCGGGAAAGACGATGCTCGCCCGAAGACTGCCGGGGATACTCCCGAGGTTGACGGAGGGCGAGGCATTGGAGGTCGCATCGATCAGGTCTCTGACCGGCGGCTCCGTCGCAGTGCTCGACCACAGAGCTCCGCTGGAGGCACCGCACCACAGCGCATCGGTCACCGCGCTCGTGGGCGGAGGGTCCCGTGCCGTGCGCCCGGGGGCGATCGTCCGTGCGCACCGCGGGGTGTTGTTCCTCGACGAAGCGGCGGAGTTCTCCAGGGTCGCGTTGGATGCGTTGAGACAGCCGCTGGAGTCAGGGAAGATCGACGTGCACCGCGCCGGCTTCACCGCTCACTTCCCCGCGCGGTTCCAACTGCTCCTCGCGATGAATCCCTGCCCCTGCGGCAACTACGGTGTGCGAGGGGCGGAGTGCGTATGCCCGTCCATGGCCATTCGACGGTATGCGACGCGACTCTCCGGTCCCCTCCGGGACAGGATCGACATCGATCTGCCCGTGGCGCGCGTCGCAACCTCGCGGGCGATGTCCGCTGGGCGATCCGCACTGTCGTCGGCGGAGGCGCAGCAGCGTGTCATCGAAGGAAGGGAGCGGGCGGCCGCTCGGCTGAAGGGCACGCCATGGCGTCTGAACGGCGATGTTCCCGGAACCTGGCTCCGCCAGACATCGCAGCGGATCGATCAGGCTGCACGGGTGCCGTTGGAGCGCGCCCTGGAACGCGGCGCCCTGACACTTCGAGGGTACGACCGCGTGCTGCGGCTCGCCTGGACCATGGCAGACCTCGAAGGCCGCGAGCGACCAGGGCTCGACGAGGTCGGGCGAGCGCTGGTGCTCAAGAGAGGCGGCGCGTCGTGATGGATGCTCTGCGTCAGGACGAGGCGCTCGTGAAGGCCCTTCGGCGGGCGCGCCCCGACGATGACATCGCGGAAGTCGCGGCCCGTGTCGCGTGGAATGTGCTCGTCGAACCGGGCGATGCCGTCGCCGGAGCTCTGATCGCGGAACTGGGTGCAGAGGAGGCGCTCCGATTCGCCTTCGCCGACGACGGGGGCTCCCTCGCCTATCAGAGACGGTCGCGCGCGCTCAGAGACGCACTCGGCAGATGGCGTCCTCGTGCCTCTGTAGATGCCGTCCGCAGCGCCGTGACTGACGCGGAGCACGTCGCGGCGACCCTGCTCCTCCCCGGCGACGGCCTCTGGCCTGAGTCCCTCGATGACCTCGGGCACCATGCACCGACGATGCTGTGGGTGCGCGGGGATGCTGCCGTCCTCACTGCGTCGCCTCGTGCGTCGATCGTCGGCGCCAGGGCATCGAGCACCTATGGAGAGTTGCTCGCGTCGGAGTTCGCAGGGGATCTCGCAGCGAGCGGAGTCGTGATCGTCTCGGGCGGCGCGTACGGAATTGACGGAGCGGCTCATCGGGCAGCGCTCGGTGTCGGCGGGGCGACCGTTGCGCTGCTGGCAGGCGGTGTGGATCGGGCCTATCCGCAGGGACATCAGGAGTTGTTGGGGGCGATCGCCAGGAGTGGCGCGGTGGTCAGCGAGGTTCCCTGCGGTACGGCGCCGTCCAAGTGGAGGTTCCTGAGCAGGAACAGGCTGATCGCGGCGCTCGGCCAGGCCACGGTGGTCATCGAGGCGGGGTGGAGAAGTGGCTCGCTCAACACGGCCGGGCACGCGGCGTCCCTCGGGCGTCCGCTCGGTGCGGTCCCCGGGCCGGTCACCTCCGCGGCGTCAGCGGGCTGCCATCGTCTGCTTCGCGAGTACGACGCGCGCTGCGTCACGACGACAGCGGAGATCCGAGAACTGTGGGGTGAGCCCGTTCGCGACCAGAGTGCGAATGTCACCGACCCTGAACTGACGAGGCTGCTCGACGCCCTGCCGACGCGCTCGCGCGCCTCGACGCAGGAGCTCGCGCGACGGAGCGGTCTGGCGCCCGACAAGGTCACGGCCCTGCTCGGCCTTCTCGAAGTCGAGTCCGTGGTCGACCGCAGAGACGACGGATGGCGGCGCATATCGACACGCGACCGGGGATAAGAGGCCTCCGATCGCAGCGATGCGCGCGGCGTGATCTTGAGAGCGCCTCATCTCTGACGGCGTGGACGGCACATCTTTCAGCATCACACCGAAGCGGCGAGGGTGAGCCGTGGTGAGCATCAGGCCGAAGCGGCGGGGTGAGCAGGAGGCTCAAGCGGCGGGGTGAGCCGTGGTGAGCATGACGCCGAAGCGGCGAGGCTGAGCGGTGATGGATGTAGGGCGGGGCAAGCTGTAGCCATGGAGTTCGCGGCGGCGGCGGAGGCGTTCACCGAGCATCTGCAGCAGGTGCGGCGGCTGTCGCCGGCGACGGTGCGCGCCTATCGGTCGGACCTGCGTGACCTCGGTGGTTCGTTCGACGGCGCCGATCTCGCGGCGGTCGATCTCGAGGTGCTGCGCGACTGGCTCTGGAAGGCCACGCAGAGAGGTGATGCGCGATCGACGCTCGCACGGCGTACGGCGGCAGCCCGTTCGTTTTTCACGTGGGCGCTCGAGCAGGAGCTGATCGATCGCGATCCGAGCCTTCGCCTCGTCGCGCCCAAGCGTGGGCGAACGCTGCCGACAGTGGCCTCCCAGGACGCGATGCGCGAACTTCTCGAAACGAAACGGGCCGCGGCGGTTGACGGAGATCCGATCGCGCTGCGAGACCACGCGATCCTGGAGCTCCTGTACGGAGCAGGAATCCGCGTCTCAGAATTGTGCGGACTCGACATCGATGATCTCGATCTCGACCGCGGCACCGCCCGTGTTCTCGGAAAGGGTGCGAAGGAGAGGGTGGTTCCGTTCGGGGTGCCGGCGCGCATCGCGGTCGCCGGCTACCTCACCCGAGCGCGTCCGTCGCTCCGTGCACGAGCCGAGACCGCAACGCCCGCGGTGTTCCTCGGGGCTCGTGGGGCTCGCGTCGGTGCCCGAGCCGTGTACTCGCTGGTCGCCGACGCGCTCGCCCCGTTCGTCGGGGCGGAGACCGTGGGGCCACATGCACTCAGGCACACGGCCGCCACTCACCTGCTCGACGGGGGAGCGGACCTCCGCGCGGTGCAGGAGATCCTCGGGCACGCCAGTCTCGGCACGACCCAGATATACACCCACGTGTCGGCCGAACGTCTGACGGCGACGTATCGTCTGGCGCATCCCCGTGCATGAGCATGCCAGCGCGTGAGCGGCTGCCTTTCTCCGACGCAATCTCGACCGTGTGCGGCGGGCCGCCCCGGCCTAGAGTGGGGCGCAGCACGGAAGCAGCACCGCCCTGGGCACGTCTCCGAAGAGAAGCATCGGATTGATGTAGGCGCCGCCGAGCCGAACTCCGAGGTGCAGTGTGCCTGCGAACGCGTGCCCGCCGATCGCGACGGTCCCGATCGGCTGGCCTGCCGACACGACGTCTCCGGGAGACAGGTCTGACGTCAGCGGCTCGAAGGTCGACACGTAGCCGCCGGGATGCTCGATCGTGAGCAGGGCGCGGTCGACGACGATCCCGCGGAACGCCACGACGCCGTCTGCCGGTGCGTGAACGACAGAGCCGGGTGCGGAGGCCAGATCGATACCCCGGTGGCCAGGACCGTACTCATGCGCGGGGGCGCGATAGGGAGCGGTCACCTCGTGCGCCCCGTCGAGCGGCCACGCCCACCGCGGATAGTCGCCGTCCGGATCCCCTGCTGAAACGAAGGCCCCGCTCGCTGACGCGACGGCTTGGCTTGCAGGTGTGAGGGTGCCGCTCGCTGACGCGACGGCTTGGCTTGCAGGTGTGAGGGTCCCGCTCGCAGACACGTCGGCTTGGCTCGCA
The DNA here is from genome assembly GCF_042901325.1 of Microbacterium sp. NPDC012755. Classification (NCBI taxonomy): domain Bacteria; kingdom Bacillati; phylum Actinomycetota; class Actinomycetes; order Micrococcales; family Microbacteriaceae; genus Microbacterium; species Microbacterium sp. NPDC012755. The sequence goes on from NZ_JBIBCT010000001.1 coordinate 2,975,067, forward strand.
GGTGTGAGGATCCCGTTCACAGACGCGACGACTTGGACTGTAGGCGTGAGGATCCCTGTCGTGAAGATCCCGCTTCCGGGCGAGACCGTTCCATTGGCAGACAGGAGGGACCCGTTGACCGGCGTGAAGACGGCTCGCGCAGGCGTGAACGCTCGGTCCGCTGACGCGAGCGCGCCGTCCGCAGGCATGTGCGAGAGCAGGAGGAGAGCGATGAGGAGAATGCCGGTGCCGAGACGTTCCAGTGTGCGCATGAGCGTCATACTGCCCCGCACGGACAGAGACGCTGCGATGCAGATCGCGTACCGGACGGAAGCGGGGGAGAAGTGGCTTCGGGTCTGCCGTTGTGAAGGAGGAATGGAGGCGACGGCATCCTGTATGCTGAAGGGGCACCTCGAAATCGAGGTGACTACGCGTGCCCTGAGCGACCACTGCATTTCTGCGGAGGTCGTGGCATCCACTCCCACAGGTCCATCTCGCAAGAGGTGGCGGGCGTGTGTCGGGCACCAGGCAGTCCGATCATCCGATCGGCGATAACCTCAACGGCGCAGAACCGCGCCAGAACAAGGAGACGACCATGGCTGTGGTCACCATCCGCCAGCTGCTCGACAGCGGCGTGCACTTCGGACACCAGACCCGCCGGTGGAACCCGAAGGTGAAGCGCTTCATCCTCACCGAGCGCAGCGGCATCCACATCATCGACCTGCAGCAGTCGCTGGGCTACATCGACAAGGCGTACGACTTCGTCAAGGAGACCGTCGCTCACGGCGGCACCATCCTCTTCGTCGGCACCAAGAAGCAGGCGCAGGAGATCCTCGCAGAGCAGGCCACCCGCGTCGGCCAGCCCTACGTCAACCAGCGCTGGCTCGGTGGACTCCTCACCAACTTCTCCACCATCGCGAAGCGTCTCGCTCGCATGAAGGAGCTCGAGGAGCTTGACTACGAGAACCCGGCCGCTTCGGGCTTCACGAAGAAGGAGCTCCTCCTCAAGAAGCGCGAGCTCGACAAGCTGCACAAGTCGCTCGGCGGTATCCGCAACCTCACCAAGACGCCGTCCGCGCTCTGGGTCGTCGACGCCAAGCGCGAGCACCTCGCCATCGACGAGGCCAAGAAGCTCGGCATCCCGGTGATCGGCATCCTCGACACCAACGCGGACCCGGACGACTTCCAGTACCCGATCCCCGGTAACGACGACGCGATCCGCTCCGTCTCGCTGCTCACCCGCATCATCGCGGATGCAGCTGCCGAGGGCCTCCAGCAGAAGCACAACCCGGAGACCGGTGACGCCGAGCCGCTCGCGGACTGGGAGCGCGAGCTTCTCGAGACCCCGGCCGAGGAGACTCCGGCTGACGCCGCCGAGCTCGTCGAGGCCCCCGCGGTCGCTGCAGCCGACGAGGCCGGCGCCGAGGCGCACGACGAGGCCGTCGCGGTCGAGTCCGGCGAGGAGACCGCAGAGGTCGCCGCCGCCGAGGCAGCAGACTCCAAGTAATCCACGCGAACACCACGCACACACACCTACGAAGCAAGGAGCCACCACACATGGCCAACTTCACCATCGCCGACCTCAAGGCGCTGCGTGAGCAGCTCGGAACGGGAATGGTCGACACCAAGAAGGCGCTCGAGGAGGCTGACGGAGACGTCGAGAAGGCCACCGAGATCCTGCGCCTGAAGGGTGCCAAGGGCAACGCGAAGCGCGCCGACCGCTCCACCAGCGAGGGCCTCATCGTCGCCCGCGAGCAGGATGGCGCTGTGACGCTCATCGAGCTCGCCTGCGAGACCGACTTCGTCGCGAAGAACGAGCGTTTCATCGCCCTCGCCGACAAGGTCGCCGACGCTGCTGCCGCTGTCAAGGCGGACTCGGTCGAGGCGGCTCTGGCCGCTCAGGCCGGCGAGAAGAACGTCGAGACGATCATCTCGGAAGAGGCTGCGATCATCGGCGAGAAGGTCGAGCTCCGTCGCGTCCGCACCATCTCGGGCGACAAGGTCGAGGTCTACCTGCACCGCACGAGCAAGGACCTGCCGCCGCAGATCGGCGTCGTCGTCGCCTACTCGGGTGACGACGCGGAGACCGCTCGCAGCATCGCGCAGCACATCTCGTTCGCCAACCCGTCGTACCTCTCCCGCGAGGACGTCCCGGCCGACGCCGTCGAGAAGGAGCGTGAGATCGTCACCGAGATCTCCCGCAACGAGGGCAAGCCCGAGGCGGCTCTGCCGAAGATCGTCGAAGGCCGTGTGTCCGCGTTCATCAAGCAGGTCGCCCTGCTCGAGCAGGACTACGCGAAGGATAACAAGCTCTCTGTCGCCCAGGTGGCGAAGGACGCCGGTATCACCGTGACGGACTTCGCGCGCTTCAAGGTCGGCGCGTAGCACCGTCGAAGGGGTTCGGATCGTCTCGATCCGAACCCCTTCTTCATGCCCAAGAGGCACTATCTTGAATCGGGACGAGAGGACAACACCCATGACCGAACGCACCGGACGCCGCCGCGTCCTTCTGAAACTCTCCGGTGAGGCCTTCGGCGCCGGTCAGCTGGGCGTCAACCCCGACGTCGTCAGCCAGATCGCCCGTGACATCGCGGCCGCCGTCGATCGTGTCGAGATCGCGATCGTCGTCGGTGGAGGCAACTTCTTCCGCGGCGCCGAACTCAGCCAGCGCGGTATGGACCGTGGTCGTGCGGACTACATGGGCATGCTCGGCACCGTCATGAACGCCCTCGCCCTGCAGGACTTCCTCGAGCAGGCAGGCGCACCCACCCGCGTCCAGTCCGCGATCTCGATGACCCAGGTCGCTGAGCCGTACATCCCGTTGCGCGCGGAGCGCCACATGGAGAAGGGCCGCGTCGTGATCTTCGGCGCGGGGGCAGGCCTGCCCTACTTCTCGACCGACACGGTCGCCGCTCAGCGCGCGCTCGAGATCGGCGCCCAGGAGGTCCTCGTCGCCAAGAACGGCGTCGACGCGATCTACACCGCCGACCCGAACAAGCATGCCGATGCCGAGCGCATCGAGCGGGTCACCTACCGCGACGCGCTGCAGCGCGGCCTGAAGGTCGTCGACTCCACGGCGTTCAGCCTGTGCATGGACAACAACATGGACATGCGCGTCTTCGGCATGGAGCCCGCGGGCAACGTGACTCGTGCGCTGCTCGGCGAGCCCATCGGCACTCTCGTCACCGCCTGAGCGCCTCAGCGGGCTCAGAGCCCGCGACCGATAGAATTTTCAGAACACCCCGACGATAGGAGTCACCGTGATCGCGGATGTCCTCGCTGAAACCACCTCTCGCATGACGCGCGCCGTCGATGCCGCCAAGGAGGACTTCGCCACGGTCCGTACGGGACGTGCGAACCCTCAGATGTTCCAGAAGGTGCTGGTGGACTACTACGGCACGCCGACCCCGCTCGCTCAGCTCGCCTCGCTCGCGAACCCCGAGGCGCGTTCGCTCATCATCACGCCGTACGACAAGTCCGCGCTGAAGGCCATCGAGCAGGCGATCAGGGACATGCCGAACCTCGGCGCCAACCCGACCAACGACGGCAACATCGTGCGCGTGACGATGCCCGAGCTGACGGCTGACCGTCGCAAGGAGTACGTCAAGCTCGTGAAGGCCAAGGGCGAGGACGCGAAGGTCCACGTCCGCGGCATCCGTCGCAAGGCCAAGGACGAGCTGGACGCCCTGAAGAGCGAGCTCGGCGAGGATGAGATCGCTCGAGGCGAGAAGGAACTCGACGCACTCACGCGCCAGCACGTCGATCTGATCGACGACGCTCTCAAGCGCAAAGAGGCTGAGCTCCTCGAGGTGTGATCGGACATGTCCGACGATTCGCGCGAGGCCGTCGACGGCACGCCGCCGGGGCGCCGAGAGGCGCGCGGTTCGGCGACCCCGTCGGGCGGCGTTCCGCTGGCCGATGAGGCCTTTCCGGCCTTCGACGCATCGAGCATCCCGCCGCGACCCTCGCTGCCCGCTCCCGCCCAGTCCGATGCTCTTCTGAGCACGGGGGAGCACAACGCGATCCGGGAGCAGTGGAGAGCGGCTCGCGATGAGCTGGGCAGCCACGTCTCCCATGCTCGTGACCAGCTCGATCAGGCGAACGAGCGGATCAAGCAGCGCAATGAGCGGATCAAGCAGCGCACCGGTCGGGACCTGATCCTCGCGATCGGGATCGGCCTCGCGTTCGGCGCAGCCCTGCTCGCCTCCCTTCTGTTCGACAAGGTCTACTTCGTGCCGCTGGCGCTGGCCGCCGCCCTTCTCGGGGTGTACGAGGTCACGCTCGCGCTGCGTGGTGCCGGTCGACGGATCGATCTGGCACCGCAGCTCATCGCTGCGGCTCTGCTGGTCGGTCCTGCGTACTTCGTCGAGATCTGGCTCGTCTGGGTGATGCTCTTCCTCGCCGTGGCCTTCGTGATCGTGTGGCGACTTGTCGCGCAGATGGTCGAGAAGGACGGGCGCACCTACGGGGATGTCCTCTCGGATGCCGTCATCGGCGGATTCGTCCAGATCTATGTGCCCTTCCTCGCTGCAGTGGCGCTGATCCTGCTCCGTCAGGAGGGTGGACAGTGGTGGGTGCTGAGCTTCATCGCGATCGCCGTCGCGGCCGACACGGGAGCGTACGCTGCCGGCCTGGCCTTCGGTAAGCACCCGATGGCCCCCAGGATCAGCCCCAAGAAGACCTGGGAGGGATTCGCCGGGGCCGTCGTCGCGTCGATCACTGCCGGCGTGCTCCTCGCGCTGTTCCTCCTCGAGCTGCCGTGGTGGGCCGGAGCGATCTTCGGAGTCGCGATCCTGCTGTCGGCCACTCTCGGCGATCTCGCCGAGAGCATGCTCAAGCGTGACATCGGCATCAAGGACATGAGCTCCTGGCTGCCTGGGCACGGGGGGCTGCTCGATCGCCTCGACAGCATCCTGCCGTCGACGATCCCCGCCCTGTGCCTCTACTTCCTTCTCTCTCCCTGGGTGGTGCTGTGATGGCTTCAGAAGATTCTCTCGCTCTCGACAAGACCGAGGCTCCGCCGGCGTTCTCTCTCGTCAGTGGACGGACCCGCGGGTACCACCGCGCTGCCGTCGACACGTTCCTGTCTGCGGCTCGCACGGCGTTCGAGGGCGGCGGTGACCTGACCGCGGCGGATGTCCGCATCGCGTCCTTCCCCCTGGTGAAGAACGGCTACGTGGTGGCGGAGGTCGACGCGGCTCTCGGTCGTGTCGAGGACGCCCTCGCCGGACGCGAGCGCGACAGGGTCGTGCGCTCTCAGGGAGCGGGCGTCTGGGTCGAGCAGGCCCGCGAGGAGGCCCAGGTGATCCTGGATCATCTGGCGCGGCGCAAGCGTCATCGCTTCGCTCGAACCGGTGTGCTCACGTTCGGCTACCGGATCGACGAGGTGGACCACGTCGCCGCACGCATCGTCCGCTACCTTCGCGACGGTGAGGCGCTCACGGCCGAGCAGCTGCGCTCTGCCGCCTTCCGCATGCAGCGCGGCGGGTACCGCGAAGAGCAGGTGGATGCGCTCATCGATGCGACGGTCGACGTCATCCTGGCCGTTCGCTGAGAGTTCAGAGGCCCGTCTCAGAGATGACCGGTAGACTTCGACGCATCGTGAACTCCCGAAAAGACATGATCTCCGAACGAAACGACGTGAAGGTTGCTCCGGCATCCACGGCGTTGTCGTCGCGCACGGGAACCCGCGGACGTCGGGCGGCAGGTATCGTCGCCGCTCTCGCGGTCGTCGGATTCGCGGGCGCCATGGTCGCGCCGACCGGTATTGCGCTGGCCGATCCGCCCGCAGAGGCTGCGACCGAATCGGCGTTCTCGGCGGCTCTGGTCGACACGCAGAACCTCACCGTCACGGTCGAGGGTGCGACGATCGCTCCGATCGAGCGCGGCACCTTCTCGGTCTATGTGACCCCGAAGCCGACCCCGACGGCGACGGCGAAGCCGGCCTCGACGGGTGGCGGAGGGGGCGGCGGACCGCTCTTCTACACGGGCGGCGGGGCTCCCGCCGAGTGGATGTCGGCCGCAGGGATCTCTGAAGGCGACTGGGGATACGTCGACTACATCGTCTCCCGCGAGAGCGGATGGAATCCCAACGCGACCAACAGGAGCTCGGGTGCCTGCGGACTCGTCCAGGCTCTCCCGTGCAGCAAGGTCCCGGGCAACGGCTACGACCCGGTGGACAACCTGCGCTGGGCGACCGGTTACGCGACCGGCCGCTACGGCAGCTGGGCCGGCGCGCAGGCGTTCTGGTCGAAGAACCACTGGTGGTGAGCTCGGGTCATGGCCCGCTCACGGAAACGCCGTCCGGCGCGCCCTGACACCGAGGACTCCCTGGATCGTCTGCTCTCCTCCTGGAAGCGCACCGAGGTGCGCCGTGGCGTCGAGTGGACCGTGCAGCCGGTCTCGGGCGCCCAGGCTCTGAAGGACTACATCTGCCCCGGATGCGGTCGCTCCGTCGAGGCGGGGACGGCTCATCTCGTGGCCTGGCGCGCGGACGGGGTGCTCGGCGATGCCGCCGACCTCGCTGCGCGCCGTCATTGGCATTCGCACTGCTGGAGGATTGCATGACCATCGAGATCCGTGGCCCCCTGGAGCTTCCGGCGGCGCGTGAGGACATCGTCCTGCAGACGGCGGACGGTCTCACTCTCGTCGGCGAGCTGGCTCTTCCCGAGGCGCATGCGCCTGTCGCGACGCTGGTGACGCTGCATCCGCTCCCGACGGCCGGCGGTTTCATGGACTCCCACATCCTCCGGAAGGCGGCCGCCCGCCTCCCTGCGCTCGCGGACCTCGGGGTGCTGCGTTTCAACACGCGCGGGACGACGTCGCCCAGGGGAACGAGCGACGGCGCGTTCGACGGCGGAGCGGCCGAGCAGTTCGACGTCGCGGCCGCGATGGACTTCGTCCGCGAGCGCGCTCTTCCCCGGCCCTGGCTGGTCGGCTGGTCATTCGGCACCGAGCTCGCCCTCAAGTACGGCCGAGAGCACGATATCGAAGGCATCGTCCTGCTGTCCCCGCCGCTGCACCGCGCCACCGAGGCGGAGGTGGCCGCATGGGCGGAGACCGATCACGAGGTGGTCATCCTCGTTCCGGAACTCGACGACTATCTGCGCCCGAAAGAGGCAGCGGATCGATTCGCGTCGATCCCTCATGCCCGGCTGATCGCCGTCGAAGGCGGCAAGCACCTCTGGGTGGGGGAGAGCCAGACGAGACGGGTCCTCACCGAGATCGTCGCGGCCGTCAATCCTTCCGCGCTTCCGCTGGCCACGCACTGGCCGACGGACTGACGACGGATCAGCGTTCGTTCATCCGGGGGATCAGTACCTGCCGGTAGATGATCAGGACGCTCGCGGCCACAGGGATAGCGATGAGAGCGCCGAGCAGGCCCAGGAGGCTTCCACCGGCGAGAGCGGCGACGACCACCACCGCACCGGGGACCGATACCGCCCGACTCATGATGCGCGGCGAGATGATGTACGCCTCGATCTGCATGTAGATGAGGTAGTAGATGGCTGCGGCGATCGCGGTCGCGGGGGAGCCGAGGCCGGGGATCAGGCACGCCAGCACGATGATCGTCGATCCCGTCAGCGTGCCGACGAGCGGGATGAGAGAGAAGAAGAAGGCGACGACGGCGAGGACCGCGGTGAACGGCGCCTGGATGATCGAGAGGAAGATCATGCTGAGCACGCCGTTGATCGCGCCCTGCGCGACCTGACCCATGACGTAGTACCCCACGGAGTCCGTGATCTGCTCGGCGAGGTCGATGAAGCGCTCGCGCTTCGACGCGGGGGCGAGCTGGTAGACCGCCCGCTTGAGCGACGGGGTCGACGCGGTGAGGTAGATGGTCAGGATCAGCACGATGAAGGCGCCGAAGAGGCCGCTGAGGATCGCCCCGCTCGCGGCGATCACGCCCTGACCGATCTCCGTGAGGTTCGTGTTGAGCCAGTCCTCCAGGTAGCTGAAGACCTTGTCCACATCCAGATTCGGGAAGGTGGCGACGATCCAGTCCCGCGTGTCGTCGATCAGGTTGCTGCGCTGCACGATGGCCGTGATCTGCGCGACGAGCTCGGAGATCTGATCGACCAGCACCGGCAGGACGATCAGGACGATACCGGCGAAGACGCCGAGCACGGCCAGGATCGTCACGAGGACGGCGAGCCAGCGGGGGAGACGGCGCCGCTCGAGGAAGGACACGAGCGGGTCGAGGCCGAGGCTGAGGAACAGTGCGGTGCCGACGTAGAGCAGGATCGTCGACAGATTCTGCAGGCTGCCGATGAGCATCACGCCCAGACCCACGCCGAGCGTCGCCACGAGGGCGGTGCGGAACGGGTTGTGGATCTTCATCGGAGCTCCTCGGGCGAATCGGCTGAAGCAAGGCTATCGAGCAGAGCCCTTCCAGACGCTCCCGACGTGCCGTGGAGCCGGCCCGTCGACGCCCTCGTGGGCAACACACAGGAGCTTTCGCTAGTCTGGAACGTCGAGTGTTGCGATTCGGACGGATGTCCGAGGCGCGTGAGGAGACTATTCGTGCGTTTCGTATGGGCCGTCGTGGCCTTCGTGCTGGCCACGGTTCTGATCGGTGCGGGCATCGCACAGCGAACCATCTTCCTGGGTCCGGACTCGCAGCAGACGACGGTCAAGGTCGAGGAGCCCGCTCCGTTCGTGATGCTGGATGGTGACGTGCTGCGCCAGCACCCAGGTATGCAGACGCTGATCGTGCAGGGAGGCGGAGACATCTTCGCCGCGTACGGTCGCACGGCAGACATGAAGGCCTGGCTCGCCGACACCTCGTACAACCACGTCACCGTCGGCAAGAGCGGCGCGTTGAACGTGAAGCTCGTCGAGGCGGAGACGTCGGATGCTGCGGATCCCGGAACCGGCGACGGCTCGACGCCGGCACCCACCGAGACGCCGGCCGCCGATGACGGATCGACCGATGCGACGACCGGCGGGCACAACCCCGCCGGATCCGACCTCTGGCTCGACTCCTTCACCAACGCCGACACCCTGATCGCCGACAAGATGCAGCTGCCCGACGGTGTCAGCATGCTGATCGCCTACGACGGCACGAAGAACGCACCCGACGACATCAAGGTCTCCTGGCCGCTGGACACCTCCACGCCGCTCGCGGGCCCCCTCGTCGCCGCCGGTGTGCTCGTCCTGCTCGTCGGCCTCGTCCTCTACATCCTCGCGATCCGTCACCAGCGCCGCGGACGTGGTCCGCGCCGCAAGGGTCCCGGCCCGCTCCCGGTGACCGAGCCCATCGACGTGGCCGCGCTGCCCGCTGCCGAGCGTGCAGTGATCGAATCCTCGTCCACCCCCGCCGCCGCAGACGCCGCAGAGACGCCGGAGGCGCCGAAGGAGGACGATCCGGAGTCCGCGCCGCCGAAGACCGAGATGCGGAGCGCGCGACCGGCTCGCCGCCGCTGGGCGCTCGCCCTTCCCGCTCTCGCGGTCACAGCTGTCCTGGCGACCGGGTGCACCGCCGACTCGTGGCCGCAGCTCGGGGCATCCACGCCCACCCCTACTCCGACGCCGACCGTGATCGCCCCGGAGAACCAGAAGCCACCGGCTGTCACGGAGGCGCAGGCGAAGCGGATCCTCGAGAGCATCTCGTCGACCGTGGCTGATGCCGACTCCGCGATGGACATCGAGCTCGCGAAGACCCGTCTCGACGGCGCCGCGCTGGCGACGCGCGCGACGGACTACGCACTGCGCGCCGCGATCCCCGAGACTCCCGTCCCGGCGGTCATCCCCACCGATGACGTCGAGGTCGTGCTTCCCGAGGCGACCGATCGCTGGCCGCGCACCGTGCTCCTGCTGTCGAAGAGCAAGGGCGACGAGACCGTGCCGCCCGTCATCCTCACCATGACGCAGCAGGACCCGTGGTCGAACTACAAGGTCACCAACATCGCGGAGATGTCGGCGGACTCGGTGTTCCCTGAGGTCGTCGCCCCGTGGCTCGGCACCTCGCTCGTCCCGGACGATTCCGCGTTCCTCAGCCTGGCTCCGGGTAAGCTCGCCGCGGCGTTCGCCGACGTGGTCGATGCGAACGAGCAGAGCGCGTCCTACGGCGCATTCGATGAACTGGCGCTCAAGTACGCGACCTCCATCCGCGACAGCCGGCAGGCCGTGGTGGACAACCTCGCCGCCAACAACGCCGCCGAGACCTCGCAGACCGCCTTCGACATCGTCCCGTCCGATTCGCCCCCGGTCTCGATGACGACCCTCGACAGCGGAGCGATCGTCGCGGTCTCCCTGATCGACACGCAGACGGTCACTCCGACGTCGGCGGAGGCCGTGATCCGGTTCGAGAAGAACCCCGAGGCGAAGGCCCTGACCGGAGTCACCGAGTCCGCCAAGGGCGTGGCCACGAAGTACGAGTTCCAGCTGTTCTTCGCCGTTCCGGCGCAGGGGTCGACGGAGCAGATCCGTCTCCTCGCCGTGCGGCAGGACCTTCTCTCCGTCGAGGTGATCAAGTGAGCGAGATCTCGCCCGCAGCCCTTCGCGGCGCCGTCGACCTCTCGACGCTCCGCAACCGCCCCGCTGCCCCCGCGCAGGGAGCCCCCGCGCCCGGCGTGACCGACGTCGTCGTCGACGCCACCGACGAGTCCTTCGGCGAGATCCTCGAGATCTCTCGCACCGTCCCCGTCGTCGTTGACCTCTGGGCGGAGTGGTGCGGTCCCTGCAAGCAGCTCAGCCCGATCATCGAGAAGGTGACCCGCGAGCTGAACGGCCGCGTGCTGCTCGCCAAGGTCGATGTCGACGCGAACCCCCAGCTTGCGCAGGGGTTCCGCGCGCAGTCGATCCCCATGGTCGTGGCGGTCATCGCCGGTCAGCCCGTGCCGATGTTCACCGGTGCGGTGCCGGAGCAGCAGGTGCGGGACGTGTTCGCCCAGCTGCTGCAGCTCGCCGCGCAGAACGGCGTCACCGGCACGCTCACGGTGGGAGAGGGCGCGGAGCCCGCTGCCGAGCCCGAAGAGCTGCCGCTGCCCCCGCTGCATGCCGAGGCCTACGCCGCGATCGAGGCGGGCGACTACGCCGCCGCGATCGTGGCCTACGAGAAGGCGCTCGCGGAGAACCCTCGCGATGAGGAGGCGATCGCCGGTCTCGGCCAGGTGCGTCTTCTCGATCGCGTGCAGTCTCTCGACCTCCAGGCTGCTCGTGCGGCGGCGGCCGCAGGTCCGCTCGACGTGCAGGCGCAGTTCGATGTCGCCGATCTCGATCTCGCAGGCGGACACATCGACGACGCGTTCGGGCGACTGCTCGATCTCTTCGAGAAGCTGCCGTCCGACGAGCGCACCGCCGTGAGGGAGCGCCTCGTCGAGCTCTTCGGTCTCATCGGGGCCGCTGACCCCCGCGTCGGCGCTGCACGCAACCGGCTGACCTCGCTGCTGTTCTGATCGATGCGCCGTGGGCCCGTCACGGGCCCACGGTCGCGATCAGCCGTGGTTGATGGTCGGCACGTGCGGCTCGCCCTGATAGCGCAGCCAAATCGTCGACAGGGCGGGAAGGGTGATCGTCGCCGTCGGCGCCTCCGCCCCGTCGGATCTCGCGACGACGACGCCGAGGTTCCCCGAACCACGGCCGCCGTACTCCGCCGCATCCGTGTTGAGGATCTCGTTCCAGACGCCCTCCCGCGGAAGGGCCAGCCGGTATCCGGTGCGCTCGATGCCGGCGAAGTTGCTCACCACGACCAGGCGTCCGCCGTGTCCGTCGCGTCGCTCGAAGGCGATCACCGTCGGGTCCCAGCTCGGCGCGCCGAGGCGTGAGAAGGACGATCCGTCGTTGTCGCGCTCCCAGAGCGGAGCCTGTGCGCGATAGGTGCGGTTCATCGTGCCGACGAAGTCCTGCAGCTGCGCGTGCGACGGCTGTTCGAGCAGCCACCAGTCGAGTTCACGCGACTCGGACCACTCGGCCAGCTGACCGAACTCCTGCCCCATGAAGAGCAGCTTCTTTCCGGGGTGCCCCCACATGTAGGCGAGGTAGGCGCGCATGTTCGCGAGCTTGTGCCAGTGGTCGCCGGGCATCTTCGCCAGCAGGCTGCCCTTGCCGTGGACGACCTCGTCGTGGCTGATGGGCAGCAGATAGTTCTCCCCGAAGGCGTAGACGAAGGAGAACGTCATCTCGCCCTCGTGGTGGGCGCGGTACATGGGATCGCGCTCGATGTACTGGAGCGAATCGTTCATCCAGCCCATGTTCCACTTGAATCCGAACCCGAGGCCGGCGTGGTCGGTGGGCGCGGTCACGCCGGGGAAGGCCGTCGACTCCTCGGCGATCATCAGGATGCCGGGGTGCAGACGGTACGCGGTCGCGTTGACCTCCTGGAGGAAGCGGATGGCCTCGAGGTTCTCCCGCCCGCCGTGGACATTCGGTTCCCACTCGCCGTCCTTGCGCGAGTAGTCGAGGTACAGCATCGAGGCCACGGCATCCACCCGCAGTCCGTCGACGTGGAACTCGCTCAGCCAGAACAGGGCGTTCGCCACGAGGAAGCCGCGGACCTCCGGGCGACCGTAGTCGAAGATCAGGGTGCCCCAGTCCTGGTGCTCGCCACGACGAGGGTCCGGATGCTCGTAGAGCGCCTGGCCGTCGAACTTCGCGAGAGCGAAGGCGTCCTTCGGGAAGTGCCCGGGCACCCAGTCCATGATCACGCCGATGCCGGCCTGGTGGAGGCGGTCGATCAGATACCGCAGGTCGTCCGGCGTCCCGAAACGGCTGGTCGCCGCGTAGTAGCCGGAGACCTGATAGCCCCAGGAGCCGCCGAACGGATGCTCGGCGAGCGGCATGAACTCGACGTGCGTGAAGCCGGCGTTCGTGACGTGCTCGATGAGCGGCTCCGCCGCATCTCGGTAGCCGAGGCCGCCGCGCCACGACCCGAGGTGCACCTCGTACACGGAGAGCGGCTGCGCCACGGCGTGCGTGGCGGCTCTGCGCGTCATCCAGGCGCCGTCGGACCAGGTGTGCGAGGACTCCGTGACGACGGACGCCGTCTCCGGGGGCACCTGCGCGGCCTGGGCCATCGGATCCGCCTTGAGGATCCAGTCGCCCGACCGCGTGCGAATCTCGTACTTGTACCTGGCACCGAGATCGAGGTCGGGGATGAAGAGCTCCCAGACACCGCTGACGCCCATCGAGCGCATCGCATGCGCCTCGCCGTTCCAGCCGTTGTGGTCGCCGACCACCCGCACGGCGGTGGCGTTGGGGGCCCACACCGCGAATGAGACGCCGGTGTCGCCGTCGAGGGTGCGGGGATGGGCTCCGAGCACCTTCCAGAGCCTCTCGTGACGCCCTTCGGCGATGAGGTGCAGGTCGATGTCGCCGAGTGTGGGAACGTGGCGGTAGGGGTCGCCCACGATGGTCTCCGGATCGTCGTTGTACGCGGTCGCGACGCGATAGGCCACCGGAGCGCCGTCGTGCTGACCCTCCCAGATCCCGTGGGCGATGTGGGTGAGGTCGAGGCGGGTGCCGTCGGAGAAGACGGCCGCGACCGATGAGGCGAGCGGTCGACGGACGCGGATGAGCGTCATCGTGCGATCCGCCGCATCCTTGAACGGATGAGCGCCGAGCACGGAGTGCGGATCGTGATGAGACGCTCCAGCGACGGTGGCCCAGTCTGCGGATGCCGTCACGTCTTCGACGTAGCTCATGCTCGTTCCCTCACCTTCAGGATGTGCACCGGCTCGCTGAACGAGTCGAGGCGCACGTAGTTGTGGTCTGCCCAGGTCCAGACAGCCCCCGTGACGAGGTCTTCGACCTCGAAGCTCTCACCGAGCGGCACACCCCACACGGTCGTGTCGAGGTGCACCGTGGTCTCTCGCACCGAGTGCGGGTCGACATTGGCGACGACGATGATCGTGTCTGACGCCCCCGTGCCGGTGAACTCGGCGTCGAGGTGCTTGCTGTAGACGAGCACCGCGTCATCGTCGCTCCAGTGGACCGACAGGTTGCGGAGCTGACGGAGTGCAGGGTGCTCGCGACGGATGCCGTTGAGACGGCGGAGGAGCGGGGCCAGTGATTCCCCGGCGGCCTCGGCTCCCTCCCAGTCCCGCAGCTTGAACTCGTACTTCTCGTTGTCGATGTTCTCTTCCGACCCGGGGCGGGCGACGTTCTCGAACAGCTCGTAGCCCGCGTACACGCCGTAGACGGGGGCCGCGGTCGCCGCGATGCACGCGCGGATCCGGTACGCGGCGCGTCCACCGAACTGCAGGTACTCGGTGAGGATGTCATGCGTGTTCACGAACAGGTTCGGACGCATGTAGTCGCTCGTCTCGTGGGAGACGGAGGTCAGGAACTCCTCGAGCTCCGCCTTGGTGTTGCGCCAGGTGAAGTAGCTGTAGCTCTGCTGGAATCCGACAGCGGCGAGTGCCCGCATCACCGCAGGGCGGGTGAACGCCTCGGCGAGGAAGATCACGTCGGGGTCGGCCGCGTTCACGGTGGAGATCAGCCACTCCCAGAACTGCAGAGGCTTGGTGTGGGGGTTGTCGACGCGGAAGATCTTCACGCCCTGCGAGACCCAGTGCTGCACGATGCGCAGCATCTCCTGGTAGATGCCCTCAGGATCGTTGTCGAAGTTCAGGGGATAGATGTCCTGGTACTTCTTCGGAGGGTTCTCCGCGTACGCGATCGTGCCGTCGGGGAGGGTCGTGAACCACTCGGGGTGCTCGACCACCCAGGGGTGGTCGGGGGATGCCTGGAGCGCCAGGTCGAGGGCGACCTCGAGCCCTTCGGCCTGCGCCGCCCGCACGAACGCTCGGAAGTCGGCGGGCTTGCCGAGGTCGGGGTGGATCGCATCATGACCGCCCTCTGCCGCTCCGATGGCATAGGGGGAGCCAGGGTCTCCCGGCTCGGTCGTGAGGGTGTTGTTGCGGCCCTTGCGGTTGGTGGTGCCGATCGGGTGGATCGGCACCAAGTAGATCACGTCGAACCCCATGGCGGCGACCGCGGGGAGCCGCTTGGCGGCCGTGCGGAACGTGCCGCTCTTGATGGTGCCGTCCTTCAGTCGCTTCGCGCCCTCCGACCGCGGGAAGAACTCGTACCAGGCGCCGACGCCCGCGGCCGGGCGCTCCACGAGGAGCGTCTGCGGTGCGGTCGCCGAGCGAAGGGTGGTCAGCGGGCGATCGTGGAAGATCTGCGCCAGCTCGGCATCCGTCGACGCGGCGAGGGCGAGGTCGGCATCCCCGTCGGCGAGGGATGCGGCGACCGAGGCGAGGTGCTTGCGCTGCGGAGCGGGGCGGTCCTTCTCCGCCGCGGCGCGGAGGAGGAGCTCTGCGCCGAGCGCGGCCATCACCGGCACGTCGACTCCGGCTGCGATCTTCAGCTCCGCGGCGTGCGCCCAGGTCGCGAAGTCGTCGGAGAAGGCCTCGAACACGAAGGTCCATGCCCCCTGGACGTCGACGGCGAGCTCGGCGGCCCAGGTGTCGGTGCCGTCCTTCCGAGGGCGGAGACGGTGGAGTGACTCCTCGCCCTCGGGGGAAACCAGCCGCAGCTGGACGCCGATGATGTCGTGCCCCTCTCGGAACGCGACGACGCTGAACGGCACCACTTCTCCGACGAAGGCCTTGGGGGCGAACCCTCCGGGCACCCGGGGGGCGCCGTTCAGCAGCGGGATGCGCGTCGTGCGCAGATCCTCGCCGTCCGAATGGGCGCCGAGGGGGCGCAGGGGGATCTGAGAGGGGCTCCGAAGAGCCGTGGTCCGGGTACTCGCGCGTGCTGCCACACCCTGAATGTACCGCTACCCGAGCAACGCGGGTAGCGAGGTGACAGGGCGGGTCGCGCTACGATTCACTCGACCCGGAAGAGGCGCATCGACGTGCCCGGAATGGGCAGCACGTCGCCGGGTGCGAACACCTCCGCGGCATCCGACGGACGCTCATCGGCGCTCGACCAGAGCTCGACGAAGCGCGTCGCTCCCTCGATCTCTTCGGGCAGCCGCACGTCGATCGGCGCCTCGGTGCCGTGCACGATCAGGAGGATCCTGTTGGCGGCCTCCGTGTCGGGGGTCGAGGCGGCGACGTACTGGATCGTCCGGTTCCCCGGGTCCGTCCACTGCTCGCTCTCCATCGTCTCGCCGTTCTGATCGAACCAGTCCATGACGCTCGCGTTGGGGATGTGCTCGCCGAGCCGCGCGTACTTGCTCGGGCGCAGGGCGGGGTTCTCGGAGCGGAGCGAGATGAGACGAGCCACGTGCGCGCGGAGGTCCTCCTGCCACGGCTCCTCATCCCAGCCGAGCCACGTCATCGCCGAGTCCTGCGCGTAGGCGTTGTTGTTGCCGCGCTGCGTGCGTCCCACCTCGTCGCCGGCGGTGAGCATGGGGATGCCGGCCGAGAGCAGCAGAGTGCCCAGCAGGTTGCGCATCGCCTTGCGCCGTGCAGCGAGGATGGCCGGGTCGTCTGTGGGGCCCTCGATGCCGTGGTTGAACGAGCGGTTCATGTCGGCGCCGTCGCGGTTCTGCTCGCCGTTGGCCTCGTTGTGCTTCACGTCGTAGGAGACGAGATCGTGCAGGGTGAAGCCGTCGTGCGCGGTGACGAAGTTGATGCTGGCCAGGGGGCCGCGCTCATCGGCGAAGGTGTTGGACGATCCGGCGAGCCTGGTCGCGAAACCGCCGATGCCCACGGGGGCCGATGCGCGTCGTGCGTAGTCGATGTCGCTGAGCCAGAAGTTGCGGACGCGATCGCGGTAGCGGTCGTTCCACTCGTGCCAGCCCGCCGGGAAGTTCCCGGTCTGCCAGCCGCCGAGGCCCACGTCCCAGGGCTCGGCGATGAGCTTCGTGTCCTTGAGGACCGGGTCGTTCGAGATCGCGGTGAGCAACGGGTGCTCCGGGGTGTAGGTGTGCGCGGCGTCCCGGGCGATAGCCGTCGCGAGATCGAAGCGGAACCCGTCGATCTGCATCTCCTCGGCCCAATAGCGCAGCGAATCGAGGACGAGTCGGGCGCCGGCATCCGTCGAGGTGTTGACGGTGTTGCCGCATCCGGTCGTGTCGATGTACGCGCCGTTCGCGTCCTGTCGGTAGTAGCTGGCATTGTCGATGCCGCGCATGCTCCACCGGGGACCGCCGAGACCTTCCTCGGCGGTGTGGTTGTAGACGACGTCGAGGATGACCTCGAGACCTGCCTCGTGGAGGAGCCGGACCATGCCCTTGAACTCGGCGAGGACGGCTTCGGGGCCGCCCTTGCGGGACTCCTCCGTCGCGTAGGCGGTGTGCGGAGTGAAGAAGTTCAGGGTGTTGTAGCCCCAGTAGTTCGTCAGTCCGCGTTCGAGCAGCCGCGGCTCCGGTACGAACGCGTGCACGGGCAGCAGCTCGATGGACGTGATGCCCAGAGAGTGGAAGTACTCGATCATCGCGGGGTGGGCGAGGCCCGCGTAGGTGCCGTGGAGCGCCGGAGGAACATCGGGCTGGCGCTTGGTGAGCCCCTTCAGGTGTCCTTCGTAGATCACGGTGCGGTCGAGCGGCACTCGGGGCTTCTGCGACTGGCCCCAGTCGAAGCCGTCGACGATCACGACGGAGCGCCATTCCTCGTAGCCGTCGCCCTGGGCGAGTCCGCGGGCGTAGGGGTCGAGGAGAAGGGTCTCCGGGTTGAACGTGTTGCCCGGGCCGTGCGGTCCACCGACGCGCAGGGCGTAGCGGACTCCGGGCTGGAGGAGCGGGGTCGTGACCTCCCAGACGCCTCCGGGGAGACGCTCGAGGTCGGCCTGGTCGGTCACCCAGTCCAGGTCGGTGGCGTCGAAGACGACGAGCTCGACGGAGGAGGCGTTCTGAGACCAGACGCGCAGGGTGCCGACGCCGTCGTGCAGACGGACGCCGAGGTTGTCGAGTGCTGGACCGCCGGGCACGGTGAAGTCTCGGTTCGCGGGCATAGGTACACATTAGGGGGCGGGGCTCGGGTCTCACGACAGGGCGTACTCAGTTCCGTGTGCCACGGTGCCGGAAATAGGGGAGAGTTGTAGGGATGCGCCACTACCTCGACCATGCAGCGACCACGCCCCTCCGTGCGGAGGCGCGCGAGGCCTGGTTGACGGCGACCGACGTGGTGGGAAACGCGTCGTCCACGCACGGAGCGGGGCAGGACGCCCGCCGTCTGCTCGAGGAATCGCGCGAGCGTGCGGCCGCGGTGCTCGGATGCGAGCCCATCGAAGTCGTGTTCACCTCCGGCGGGACGGAGTCGATCAACCTCGCCCTGCAGGGGCTGTGGAGCGCGAGGGCGGAGGGCGCCGACGCGATCGTGATGCCGGATGCAGAGCACCACGCGACGATGGACACCGTCGCCTCGTTGGTCGCCGGGGGCGCCGTGCTGCGTCCTGTCGCGGTCACTGCGGAGGCGCGCATCCCCGTCTTCGGCTTCGCCCGGGCGCTGCCCGGTGCTGCGCTCGCGACCGCGCTGGTCGCGAACAACGAGGTCGGAACCGTCAACGACGCGCGTGCACTGAGCGCGGCCGCTGCAGATGCCGGTGTGCCGCTGCACCTCGACGCCGTGTCCGCCCTCGGTCATCTCCCGCTCTCGTTCCGTGCTCTCCGCGGCGATGCGTCAGGCGGGAGCGGTCTCGTCGCCCTGAGCGTCGCCGGGCACAAGATCGGGGCCCCCGTCGGAGTGGGGGCGCTCGTCGTCGCCCGCACGGCGCGGATCGCCGCTCTCCTGCATGGCGGAGCGCAGCAGCGCGGTCTTCGGGCGGGTACGCAGGACGTGCCGGGCGCCGCCGCGTTCGCCGCCGCCCTCGAACTGGCTTCCACCGAGCTCGACGCGGAGACGGAGCGGCTGATCCTGCTCCGCGACCGGCTGGTCGACGGCATCCGTTCGCTCGTCCCCGCGGCAGTGCTGCTGGGCGACCCGGTGGACCGCCTGCCGGGCAACGCGCACCTGCTGTTCCCCGGAGCCGTCGGTGAGAGCCTGCTGTTCCTCCTGGACATGGCAGGGGTCGCGGCATCCACGGGGTCGGCCTGCCAGGCGGGCGTCGCCGAACCGTCGCACGTCGTCATGGCGATGGGGCGCAGCGAGCAGGACGCGCGCAGCGTTCTGAGGTTCTCGCTCGGGCGCACCTCGTCCGACGCCGACGTCGACGCGGTGCTCTCCGCGATCGCGGATGCGTACGCGAGGGCGTCTGCGGCGCGTTGAACGCACTCGGAGCCCGTCCAGCCGTGCCCTCGTAGACTGGACGGATGCGAATTCTTGCGGCGATGAGCGGGGGAGTGGACTCCGCGGTCGCTGCGGCGCGCGCTGTCGACGCCGGGCACGAGGTCGTCGGCGTCCACCTGGCGCTGTCCCGCGCCGGCGGCACGCTGCGGACAGGCAGTCGCGGCTGCTGCACGATCGAGGACGCCCTCGACGCTCGCAGAGCAGCGGACCTGCTCGGAATCCCGTTCTACGTGTGGGACTTCTCCGAGCGCTTCCGCGACGACGTGATCGACGACTTCATCGCCGAGTACCAGGCTGGTCGCACGCCCAACCCGTGCATGCGCTGCAACGAGAAGATCAAGTTCGCCGCTCTTCTCGAAAGAGCGCTGGAGCTGGGCTTCGACGCGGTCTGCACCGGGCACTACGCCAACCTCGTCCCCACCGACTCGGGGCTCGAGCTGCATCGTGCCGCCGATGACGCGAAGGATCAGTCCTACGTGCTCGGCGTGCTCACCGCAGAGCAGCTCGCCCACACGTACTTCCCGCTCGGAGAGACGCCGTCGAAGGCGCTCGTCCGCGCCGAGGCGGAGGAGCGGGGCCTGAGCGTGGCGCAGAAGCCCGACAGCCACGACATCTGCTTCATCCCCGATGGGGACACGCGCGGCTGGCTCGCCGAGAAGGTCGGCACGGCCACCGGTGACATCGTCGATCGCGCGGGCGCCGTCGTCGGCTCGCACGAGGGCGCGCACGCGTACACGGTCGGCCAGCGTCGGGGGCTCAAGCTCGGGGTGCCGGCGGCCGACGGCAAGCCGCGATTCGTCCTGGAGGTGCGGCCCGTCTCGAACACCGTTGTCGTCGGCCCCAAGGAGGCTCTCGCGACGGCGGAGATCTCGGGTCGCCGCTTCAGCTGGGCCGGTGCGGGGCCCGATGAGCGATCCTTCGCCTGCGAGGTGCAGATCCGCGCCCACGCCGAGCCGGCGCCCGCGCAGGCCTTCGTGGAGCCGGACGGACTGCGGGTGGTGCCTGAGGTGCCGCTCGACGGCGTCGCGCCGGGGCAGACGGCCGTGCTGTACGTCGGAACCAGGGTCCTCGGGCAGTTCACGATCGACCGCACCGTGTCGGCGGTGCCCGCCGGGGTCTAGAGCCGTGCGATGTCGGCCCCCGATCGTAGACTGACGGGGTGCCGGAGAACATCTCGCTGGAAGACGCCCGTACCGAGGCCGAACAGCTGACCACGCTCATACTCGAGGCGAAAGACGCGTACTACGGACGCGACACCTCGGTGGTCGACGACTTCACCTACGACGGCTGGATGCACCGCCTCGAAGAGCTGGAGCGGCTGCATCCGGAGCTGCAGGGGCAGGACTCGCCCACGCAGATGGTCGGCGCCGCCGAGTCGACGGGGCTCGACACGATCGAGCACGCCGAGCGGATGCTGAGCCTCGACAACGTCTTCTCCATCGAGGAGCTCCGCGAATGGGCAGCGAAGACGCGGGCCGCCGCGGGGCGCGATGTGAACTGGCTCACGGAGCTCAAGATCGACGGACTCGCGATCAACCTGCGATACGAGGACGGCGTGCTCACGTCCGCGGCGACACGCGGAGACGGCCGTGTCGGCGAGATCGTCACCGAGAACGCCCTGCGCCTGCCCGAGATCCCCGAACGGCTGAGCGGCACGGGGCATCCGTCGATCGTGGAGGTACGCGGCGAGGTGTTCATCCCCGTGGCGGCCTTCGAGCGCCTCAACGCCGCGCAGGCGTCCTTCCGCGAGCGCGCCTACGCCGATGCCCTCGCGCGCTGGGAGTCCCGCAGCGGAGCGAAGAAGCCCTTCGACGAGGAGAAGGCGAGTGCGGCGGCCGCTCGTCGCTTCCCGGCATTCGCCAATCCCCGCAACGCCGCGAGCGGAGGTCTCCGCCAGCAGATCGACAAGAAGGACGGGCTCGAACTCGAGGCCGGTCTGCTGCGGATCGAGTCGCTCGCGATGTACGTGCACGGCATCGGCGCGTGGGAGAACCCTCCGGTCTCCGCGCAGAGCGAGGTCTATGAGCTCCTCGCGGGCTGGGGCCTGCCGACGAGCCCTCATGCGAAGGTCTGCACGAGCATCGACGAGGTCATCGGGTTCGTCGAGCACTTCGGCGAGCACCGTCATGACATCGAGCACGAGCTCGACGGCATCGTCGTGAAGGTGGACGAACTCGCGCTGCACGACGAGCTCGGCATGACCAGTCGCGCCCCGCGCTGGGCGATCGCGTACAAGTACCCGCCGGAGGAGGTCCAGACGACGCTCCTCGACATCGTGGTGTCCGTCGGACGCACCGGCCGGGCGACGCCGTTCGCCGTGATGGCCCCTGCGCACGTCGCCGGTTCCGTGGTTCGTCAGGCGACCCTCCACAACAAGGACGTCGTGAAGGCCAAGGGCGTGCTGATCGGCGACACGGTCGTCCTGCGCAAGGCGGGGGACGTGATCCCCGAGGTGCTCGGACCCGTGGTGGAGAAGCGCGACGGCACCGAACGGGAGTTCGTCATGCCGGCGGACTGCCCGGAGTGCGGGACCCCGCTGCGTCCGATGAAGGAGGGCGACATCGACCTCCGCTGCCCGAACGCGCGCTCCTGTCCCGCACAGGTCCGCGGTCGCGTCGAGCACATCGGCTCTCGCGGCGCGCTCGACGTCGAGGTGCTCGGTGAGGTCACCGCCGCCGCTCTCACGCAGGCGGAGCCGCCGGCGGTCGCACCTCTCGACACGGAGGCGGGGCTGTTCTCCCTCGCGCTCGGCGATCTGGTGCCGATCTCGGTGGTCGTGCGCGACTCCGAGACGGGCGAGCCCAAGGTCGACGAGGAGACCGGTGAGCTCGTGCGTCGGGCGCCGTTCCAGAAGCTCGGCCCTGCGCAGTACCCGCCGGGCACGGAGGCGATGGATGCCGCGGAGCGCCGCCGCCTCGGAGTCAGGAAGGACTATCGCGAGGTGCTGCCGTCAGAGGCCGCCACGAAACTCCTCGCCGAGCTCGAGAAGGCGAAGACGAAGGAGCTCTGGCGTCTCCTCGTCTCGCTCAACATCCGCCACGTCGGACCGGTCGCGGCACGCGCCCTGGCGCAGTGGTTCGGGTCCCTGGATGCGATCCGTGCGGCTTCGCGTGAAGACCTGGCGGCTGTCGAGGGCGTGGGGGGCATCATCGCCGACTCGCTCCTCGCCTGGTTCGAGGTCGATTGGCATCAGGACATCGTCCGGAGCTGGGCGGACGCGGGCGTGCAATGGTCGACTCCGGGCCATCCGGGTCCTGGAGCCGCAGTCGTCGAAGGAGGTGTGCTCGACGGTCTCACGGTCGTCGCCACCGGCTCTCTCGACGGGTACACGCGTGACGGCGCGCAGGAGGCGATCCTCAAGGCGGGAGGCAAGGCCGCTTCGAGCGTCTCGAAGAAGACCGACTTCGTCGCCGCAGGCCCCGGCGCCGGATCCAAGCTCGCGAAGGCGGAGGAGCTCGGCATCCGCATCCTGGACGCGGCGCAGTTCCACCTGCTGGTGACCGAGGGCCCGTCGGCACTCGAGTGAAGCGCTACGGTCCACTGATCGCTCGAAGGCTCTGGTGAATCTCGCCGCCCGGCTCGCACGAGGCTGATGTAGCGCGACCGGGCGCTCAGGACTCCCTGAGCGCCCGGTCGGCGCCGATCAGGCCTTGTGGCGCGGCTTGCGGAACGGCTTGTCCTCGCGGGCCGGGCGATCGTCACGGAACGAGCGCTCTCCGCGGTCCTGTCGCGGACCGCGGTCGCCGTAGGACGGGCGGTCGCCGTCTCGGCGTGCACCGCCGCGCGGACCGCGGTCGGGCTTGATCTCGATGAGACGGCCGGAGATGCGCGTGTCGCGGAGCTTCTCCAGCACGGAGGCGTCCATGTTCGCCGGAAGCTCGACGATCGAGAAGTCGGGACGGATGTTGATGACACCGAAGTCGTCGCGGCCGAGACCGCCCTCGTTGGCCAGCGCGCCCACGATCTGGCGCGGCTCGACGCGGTGACGGCGGCCCACCTCGATGCGGTAGGCGGCGTAGTCGCCGCGTCCTCGACGCTCTGTGCGGGGCTCGCGCGCGTCACGCGCTCCGCGCTCGCGGGGAGGACGGTTGTCGGCCTCGACGGCCTTGGAGAGCGGGTCGTTCGACGGGTCGAGCAGCAGCGGCGTCTCGCCCTGTGCGACGATCGCGAGAGCGGCGGCGACATCGGACTCCGGCACGTCGTTGTTGCGCACGTAGTGGGCGATGATGTCGCGGAACTTCTCGATGCGTGCCGTCTCGCTCAGCGCCGCGGTGATGGCGTCGTCGAAGCGTGCGAGACGCGTGGTGTTCACGTCATCGGTGCTCGGCAGCTGCATCTGCGTCGGCTCCTGGCGCGTCGCGCGCTCGATCGACTTGAGCAGGTAGCGCTCACGAGGCGTGATGAAGCTGATCGCGTCGCCCTTGCGCCCGGCGCGTCCGGTGCGGCCGATGCGGTGCACGTACGACTCGGTGTCGGTGGGGATGTCGAAGTTGACGACGTGGCTGATGCGCTCGACGTCGAGACCGCGCGCCGCGACGTCGGTGGCGACGAGGATGTCGAGCTTGCCGTCCTTGAGCTGGTTGACGCTGCGCTCGCGCTGCACCTGCGCCACGTCGCCGTTGATGGCGGCGGCGGAGTAGCCGCGGGCGCGGAGCTTCTCGGCGAGGGTCTCGGTCTCGTTCTTCGTGCGGACGAAGACGATCATTCCGTCGAAGTTCTCGACCTCGAGGATGCGGGTGAGTGCATCGACCTTCTGCGCGTACGAGACCACGAGGTAGCGCTGGGTGATGTTCGTGCCCGTCGCGGTCTTCGACTTGATGCTGATCTCTTCGGGGTCGCGCAGGTACTGCTGCGCGAGCCGGCGGATCTGCGGAGGCATCGTCGCGGAGAACAGGGCGACCTGCTTCTCCTCCGGCGTCTGCGCGAGGATCTGCTCGACGTCCTCCGCGAAGCCCATCTTGAGCATCTCATCGGCCTCGTCGAGCACGAGGTACTGCAGCTCCGACAGGTCGAGCGTGCCCTTGGCGAGGTGGTCCATGATGCGACCGGGGGTGCCGACGACCACGTGCACGCCGCGACGCAGCGCCGACAGCTGGACGCCGTAGCCCTGACCGCCGTAGACGGGCAGCACGTGCACGCCCTTCATCTTCGACGCGTAGGACTCGAACGCCTCGCACACCTGGAGCGCGAGCTCGCGGGTCGGAGCGAGCACGAGCGCCTGCGGGGTCTTCTGCGAGATGTCGAGGCGCTCCAGCACGGGCAGGGCGAACGCAGCGGTCTTGCCGGTTCCGGTCTGCGCCATGCCGACGACGTCGCGGCCGGCCAGCAGGGTGGGGATCGTCGCCGCCTGGATGGGTGAGGGGGTCTCGTAGCCGAGGTCCTTGATGGCTTTGAGGACGGGCCCGGTGATGCCGAGCTCCTCGAATCCGGGGGTCGAGGGGGCGTCGGTGGGCACAGCGTCTTCTTCAGTCACTGACCAAGGGTAGCGTCTCCGACCCCATCGCGCCTGGGCGCGCAGTCAGGAACCGCTGGTCAGCGCCAGCAGCTTCTCCTTGACCTGGCGGCGGAGGACCTTGCCGATCAGCGATTTCGGCAGCTCGTCGACGACGAAGATGCGGCGCGGCACCTTGTACGGGGTCAGGATGCCGCGGGCGAACTCGCGGATGGCCTCGACATCCACGTCCTTCGCTCCGTCGACGACGATCGCGGCGACAACCTCCTCGCCGGAGTGATCGCTCGGAAGGCCGACGACGGCGGCATCCGACACATCGGGATGCTGCCGCAGGGCGTTCTCGACCTCGGTCGGCGCGACGTTGAAGCCGCCGGTGATGATGAGCTCCTTGATGCGGTCGACGATGCGGATGAAGCCGGCGTCGTCCACGGTGACGATGTCGCCGGTGCGGAACCAGCCGTCGACGAACACGGCGTCGGTCTCCTCCGGCTTGCCGTAGTAGCCGGAGAACACCTGCGGTCCGCGCACGATCAGCTCGCCGGGCGAGCCCTCCGGCACGTCCTGCGTCGGGTTCTCGGGATCGACGACGCGGCATTCCGTGCCGGGGAGCGGCAGTCCGACGGTTCCCGGGACCCGGTTCTCGGCGACCGGGTTCGCCATCAGCACGGGGGAGCACTCGCTCAGTCCGTAGCCTTCCACCAGATACCCGTGCGTGGCCTTCTCGAAAGGAACGACGAGCTCGTGCGGCAGCGCCATCGCGCCGGAGATCGCGACCTCGATGCCCTCCAGGGAGACGCCCTGAGCGTTCGCGGCAGAGAGCAGCCGGTCCGCGATCGGCGGGACGAGCGGGAGGAACGTCGCCGGATGCTTCTTCATGACGTCGAGCACGAGGTCGGGGTCGAACTTCGGGAACAGCACGAGGCGCGCACCCATCGACATCGCGAAGGTGAGGCACAGCGTAAGACCGTAGGCGTGGAACATCGGGAGCACGGCGTAGACGACGCAGCCCTTGCCGCGCTGGATCGACGGCACCCAGGCCTGGGCCTGTGCCGCGTTCGACAGCAGGTTCCGGTGCGTGAGTGCGGCCCCCTTCGGGGTTCCCGTGGTGCCGGACGTGTACTGGATGATCGCGAGGTCGTCGGTCTGCGGCTTCGCGTGTGACGCCGGGATCGGGGATGAGCCGACCAGTGTGTCCCACGTGATCGTGCCGCGCACGCTCTCCGTGAGGGCCGCGCGGGACTCGCGCGCCTTCGCGACGGGCAGACGCAGGGCGACGCGCGTGAGGAACGGCATGGCCCGCGTGACGTCGACGGAGATCAGGTTGGCTACGGCCAGATCGGCCGGGAACTCCTGCACGGTCGAGACGACCTTGTTCCAGACGATGGCGTGCTTCGCGCCGTGGTCCTCGAACTGCTTGCGCAGTTCCCGCGGCGTGTACAGCGGGTTGTGCTCGACGACCACCGCGCCCAGCCGGAGCACGGCGTAGAACGCCACGATGTGCTGGGGGCAGTTGGGAAGCACGATCGCCACGGGGTCGCCGGCCTTGACGCCGAGATCGCGCAGCCCCGCGGCGGCGCGGTCGATCGCATCCTGCAGCTGCGCATAGCTCGTCTCCCTGCCGAAGAACTGCAGCGCCGGGGCATCCGGGTAGTCCCTCGCGGATGCCGCGACGATGTCGATCAGCGAACCCTCGACGGGAGCGAGGTCTTCAGGGACGCCGGCTGCGTAGCTGGCGACCCACGGGCGAGGAGGCTGGAACGTGCTCACGTGCTCAGCATATGCCGGGTCCGCAGAGGGGCGCGGGAGCGGTGAGTGCGCTGACTAGACTTGAGGCGTGTCTGAAATCACCCCTGATCTTGTGCGCCATCTCGGCGTGCTCGCGCGCATCCAGCTGAACGACGACGAGGTGACGCGGCTCACGGGCCAGCTCGACGCCATCGTCGACAACATCGCGAAGGTGTCGGAGGTCGCCACCGCCGACGTCGCGGCGACGAGCCACCCGATCCCGCTGAGCAACGTCTTCCGCCCCGACGTCGTCGGGCAGACGCTCACGCACGAGCAGGTGCTCCAGAACGCACCCGACGAGGCCGACGGCCGTTTCCGCGTGACCGCGATCCTGGGAGAAGAGCAGTGAGCGACATCATCCGCCTTACCGCGGCGGAGCTCGCCGACAAGCTCGCCGCCCGCGAGGTGTCCAGCGTCGAGGCGACGCAGGCGCACCTGGACCGCATCGCGGCCGTGGACGGCGACGTGCACGCGTTCCTGCATGTGAACGAGGGCGCTCTCGCCGCCGCCGCCGAGCTCGACGCCCGCCGCGCCGCGGGGGAGGACCTCGGCCCCCTCGCCGGAGTGCCGCTCGCGATCAAGGACGTGCTGGTCACCACCGACCAGCCGACCACGAGCGGCTCGCGCATCCTCGAGGGCTACCGGTCCCCGTACGACGCGACCGTCGTCGCGCGTTCTCGCGCAGCGGGCCTCATCCCGCTCGGCAAGACGAACATGGACGAGTTCGCCATGGGCTCGTCGACCGAGCACTCGGCGTACGGTCCGACGCGCAACCCGTGGGATCTCGACCGCATCCCCGGCGGCTCCGGCGGAGGCTCCGCCGCTGCAGTGGCCGCCTTCGAGGCTCCGCTGGCGCTGGGTTCGGACACCGGCGGCTCGATCCGGCAGCCGGCGCACGTCACCGGCACGGTGGGAGTGAAGCCCACCTACGGCGGCGTGAGCCGCTACGGTGCGATCGCACTCGCGTCGAGCCTCGACCAGGTCGGACCCGTGTCCCGCACGGTGCTCGACTCCGGTCTGCTCCACGATGCGATCGGCGGACACGACCCCAAGGACTCCACCTCGCTGCGTGACCAGTGGCCGTCCTTCGCGGCAGCCGCTCGTGAGGGAGCCAGGGGCGACGTGCTCAAGGGCCTCAAGGTGGGTGTCATCCGCGAGCTGCCGGACAGCGGCTTCCAGACGGGTGTCGCCGAGTCCTTCCGTGCGTCGCTGGCGCTCATGGAGGCGCAGGGAGCCGAGATCGTCGAGATCGGAGCCCCGCACTTCGAGTACGGCGTCGCCGCGTACTACCTGATCCTTCCCGCGGAGGCGTCGAGCAACCTCGCGAAGTTCGACTCGGTGCGCTTCGGTCTGCGGGTCACCCCCGAGGGCAACCCGACGGTCGAGGACGTGATGTCCGCGACCCGTGACGCCGGTTTCGGCGACGAGGTCAAGCGCCGCATCATCCTCGGCACCTACGCGCTGTCGGCGGGCTACTACGACGCCTACTACGGCAGCGCGCAGAAGGTCCGCACCCTCATCCAGCAGGACTTCGCGAACGCCTTCGCGGAGGTCGACGTGATCGCCACGCCGTCGGCGCCGACCACGGCGTTCAAGCTCGGCGAGAAGATCGACGACCCGCTGCAGATGTACCTCAACGACATCACGACGATCCCGGTGAACCTCGCCGGGGTCCCCGGGATCTCGATCCCCAGCGGCCTCGCCGCCGAGGACGGCCTGCCCGTCGGCATCCAGTTCATCGCTCCGGCGCGTGAGGACGCCCGTCTGTACAAGGTCGGCGCGGCTCTCGAGGCCGTGCTGCTCGACTCGTGGGGTGCCCCGCTGCTCAGCCGTGCACCGCAGCTCGTGGGAGGGACCCGCTGATGGCCACCGCCAAGCTCATGGACTTCGACAAGGCGCTGGAACTGTTCGAGCCCGTGCTCGGATTCGAGGTGCACGTCGAGCTCAACACCAACACGAAGATGTTCTCGGACGCGCCGAACCCGGCGAACGAGGCCTATCACGCGGCCGAGCCGAACACGCTCATCGCGCCGGTGGACCTCGGCCTGCCCGGGTCCCTCCCGGTGGTGAACGAGACGGCCATCCGCTCGTCGATCAGCCTCGGTCTCGCGCTCGGCTGCTCGATCGCCGAGTCCAGCCGGTTCGCGCGGAAGAACTACTTCTACCCCGACCTCGGCAAGAACTACCAGATCTCGCAGTACGACGAGCCGATCGCGTACGAGGGGTCCGTCGAGGTGGAGCTCGAGGACGGGACGATCGTGCAGATCCCGATCGAGCGCGCGCACATGGAGGAGGACGCCGGCAAGCTGACCCACATGGGCGGCGCGACCGGGCGCATCCAGGGTGCGGAGTACTCGCTCGTCGACTACAACCGTGCGGGCGTGCCGCTGGTCGAGATCGTCACCAAGACGATCTTCGGCGCCGAGCACCGTGCACCGGAGGTCGCCAAGGCGTACGTCCAGACCATCCGCGACATCGTCCGCAGCCTCGGCATCTCGGAGGCTCGGCTCGAGCGCGGCAACCTCCGCTGCGACGCGAACGTCTCGCTGCGCCCCCGCGGTCAGGAGAAGCTCGGCACCCGCACCGAGACCAAGAACGTCAACTCGATGCGCTCGGTCGAGCGCGCGGTCCGCTACGAGATCCAGCGCCAGGCGCAGATCCTCGCCGACGGCGGGAGGATCACGCAGGAGACCCGTCACTGGCACGAGGACACCGGCACGACCTCGCCGGGCCGCCCCAAGTCGGACGCCGACGACTACCGCTACTTCCCGGAGCCCGATCTGCTGCCCGTCGAGCCCGCCGCCGAACTGATCGAGGAGCTGCGCGCCGCGCTCCCCGAGCAGCCGGTGGCACGTCGTCGTCGGCTGATGGCGGAGTGGGGCTTCACGGACCTGGAGTTCCAGGACGTCCGCAACGGCGGCCTGCTCGAGGTCGTCGAGGCGACGATCGCCGCGGGTGCGACGCCCGCCACCGCGCGCAAGTGGTGGACAGGCGAGATCACCCGCCTCGCGAACGCGCAGGAGAAGGATGCGTCCGACCTGATCAGCCCGGAGAACGTCGCTGCGCTCCAGAAGCTGGTCGACGCGGGCACGCTCACCGACAAGCTGGCCCGGCAGGTGCTCGAGGGCGTCATCGCCGGCGAAGGCACCCCGCAGGAGGTCGTGGACGGACGCGGACTCGCCGTGGTGTCGGACGACGGCGCGCTGATCGCCGCGATCGACGAGGCACTGGCCGCACAGCCCGACGTCCTCGCCAAGATCAAGGACGGCAAGGTCCAGGCCGCCGGGGCCGTGATCGGCGCGGTCATGAAGGCCATGAAGGGCCAGGCCGACGCCGCCCGCGTGCGCGAACTGGTCCTGGAGCGCGCGGCGCAGTAGTCGTCATCGTCTCCCGGGCCCGATGTCAGAGGCCCGGGAGACAATGGACTCATGGGACACGGCGACGGCAGAGGGCGCATCGTCTCGCCCGACGGCGCCGACGATACGGGCACGCGGATCCTCCACGTCGACATGGACGCGTTCTACGCCGGCGTCGAGGTTCTCGACGACCCGAGTCTTCGCGGTCTGCCGCTGATCATCGGGGCGCCGGACGGACGTTCGGTCGTCTCCAGCGCCTCCTACGAAGCCCGCAGGTACGGCGTCCGCGCCGCGATGCCCGTGTCGCAGGCGATCAGGCTCTGCCCGTCCGCACGCATCGTCCTGCCGCACTTCCACCGGTATCAGGAGGTGTCGAAGCAGGTGATGGCGATCTTCGAATCGTTCACACCGCTGGTCGAACCGCTGTCTGTGGACGAGGCCTTCCTCGACGTGCACGGCGTCAGAAGGCTCTGGGGGAGTCCCGCTCGCATCGCGCAGCTCGTGCGCGAACGCGTGCAGGACGAGGTGGGGATCACCTGCAGCGTCGGGGTCGCCGCGACCAAGCACGTCGCGAAGATGGCGTCGACGATGGCGAAGCCCGACGGACTGCTCGTGGTCGCCGCGGCCGACACCCTCGACTTCCTCGCGCCGCGGCCGGTCCGGGCGATGTGGGGTGTGGGGCCGAAAGCAGCCGAGGCACTGGAGGGGCGCGGCATCCGGACCATCCGCGACATCCGCGAGAGCTCTCAGGACATGCTGGACCGTGCCGTGGGGCCGGCGCTCGGCATCCGTCTCGCGCAGCTCGCTCGGGGCGAAGACGCGCGCATGGTCGAGACAGAGCGCATCGAGAAGAGCATCGGGCATGAGGAGACCTTCGAGACGGACGTGACCGATCGCGTGTTCCTGCGCGCGGAGCTGCTCCGACTCGCCGACCGTGTCGCCGCTCGCCTGCGACGCGCGGAGTGGGAGACCGGGACGGTGGCGATCAAGGTGCGCTTCGACGACTTCCGCACCCTGAGCAGATCGCAGACCCTCGCGGAGCCGACAGCGGTCGGTCAGCGCATCGGCGAGGCGGCGCAGACGCTGTTCGAGCAGATCGAGAGCCGGGATCCGGTCCGTCTCGTGGGGGTCCGCGCCGAGAAGCTGCGCCCCGCGGGCGGCGGAGGCATCGGCCTGTGGGATGACGATGAGGATTGGCGCAGGGTCGAGGGCGCCATGGACGACGCCGTCGCGAGGTTCGGCACGGCGACCATCACCCGCGCGCGCCACATCGGACGGGGAGAGGGGCGAGGAGCCGCGCGGCATCCGAAGGATCACGGCCTGGATTGAGGCCCATCCGTCCGATGGGTCGGCTAGCGTGGACACATGCCCCACATTGCACTGGAACTCGGTAAGCAGGCCGCCTCGTTCGGCGTGAAGAGCGCGTACGGCGAGCCCCAGGATGTCGACGGCGCGAGCATCACGCCCGTCGCCCTGGCCATCACCGGGTTCGCCGGCGGCAGCGCCGACGCGGGAGAGGGCGGAACGGGCGGCGGCATCGCGGTGCCCGTCGGCGTCTACATCCGCCGCGAAGAGGGCCTCCGGTTCGAGCCGAACATCATCACCCTCCTCGTCGTCGCCGGTCCGTTCGTCTGGATCGCCGGTCGTGCGATCACCCGCATCATCCGTGCTCTCAAGAAGTGACGATCCGGTAGCCGCTGCGCTCGACCGTGCGGCCGGGCTCATCGAGGCCGACATCCGCGCCCTCGCGGCAGCGAACCCCGTCGTCCTGATCGACGGCCGCAGCGGCGCGGGCAAGACCTCGCTTGCGCGTCGTGTCGCGTCGCGCTGGCCCGTCGCGGGGCCGGTGCAGCTGATCGCGCTGGACTCGATCTACCCGGGGTGGGATGGCCTCGACGCGGGCGCGGAACGCGCGCTCGAACGGATCCTGCGGCCGCACGGGCGGGGATACCACAGCACCTGGAACCGCTGGGACTGGGAACAGGGCGCAGAGGCCGAGAGCTACGCGGTCAACCCGGCACTCGGGCTGATCATCGAGGGAAGCGGCATCCTCACCGCGGCGAGCGCGGCGATCGCCGATGTGCGCGTGTGGGTGGAGTCCGCCGAGACCGGTCGCAAGGCCAGGGCGCTCGCGCGTGATGGAGAGACCTACCGTCCGCACTGGGAGAGGTGGGCCGCTCAGGAGTCGCGGCACATCGAGCGGGATGCTCCACGCGAGCTGGCCACGCGGATCATCGACGTTCCCTAGTCGGTCAGTCGAGAGACTCGTCTGCGGCCTCGATGAGCAGCTCGAGTCGGTAGCCCAGCCAGT
This sequence comes from Microbacterium sp. NPDC012755, assembly GCF_042901325.1. Lineage (NCBI taxonomy): Bacteria > Bacillati > Actinomycetota > Actinomycetes > Micrococcales > Microbacteriaceae > Microbacterium > Microbacterium sp. NPDC012755. The sequence goes on from NZ_JBIBCT010000001.1 coordinate 3,007,074, forward strand.
CGTAGACGTGGAACCGTCGGTCCTCCGGATCGTGATGCTCATCGTCCACGATGCCGAGTCGGGTGGCGACGACGAGCCTCACCGCCGTGAGCGTCCGCAGCCACGCGTCGACGTCGCTCGCCTCGATGGCGAGATCGTGTTCGGCGAACGCCTGTTCCTCCGTGAGATCGGCGAACTCGGAGCGCAGCGGCTCCAGCGCGGCGCGGACGGTCGCGGTGTCCGCCGAGCGCCGGTCGAGCAGGTCGTCTCGTGTGGCCGCCGCGAACTCGTCAGCGGCATCCGCGTCGTCGGGGTACGCGTTCGGTGTCAACCGCACGACGGCGGGGTCGCTGAGGTCGCGCTGCCCGCCGACCAGATCGGCGAACTCGCCCAGGATCTCCGCGAGCTGGACCGCCTCGATCGGCGCCATGCTGATCCGCACCGTCGCCGCGCTCATGTGGGCGCCTTCCGGACCGTGGCCCAGAGCCCGAAGTCGTGCAACGCCTGCGCGTGCACCTCCATGGTCTCGCGAGGCCCGGTGGCGACGATCGCGTGCCCGTCGTGGTGGACGGCGAGCATGAGCTGGGTGGCGCGGTCGAGGGAGTAGCCGAAGTACGTGCGGAAGACGCGCACGACGTAGCTCATCAGGTTCACGGGGTCGTTCCAGACGACGACCTGCCAGGGCTCCATCGGAGCCGCGGACAGATCGAGCTGTTCATCGAGTTCGGGGGAGGCGGCAGGAGTGCTCATGCCCACCCCAGCTCGTGCAGCTGCTCGTCATCGATGCCGTAGAAGTGCGCGATCTCGTGGACGAGGGTCGTGTGCACCTCGTCGCGGAGCTCATCCAGGTCGTCGCACTCGGCGAGATGCGGCTCGCGGTACACGACGATGCGATCCGGCAGCTCTCCCATGCCGTACTGGCCGCGCTCGGTGATCGCGAGTCCGTCGTACAACCCGAGAAGGTCGAGGGTGCCGTCCTCGGGGCGGTCCTCGACGACGAACACGACGTTGTCGAGCCCGTCGACCATGTCGTCGGGCAGGCGATCGAGCTCGTCGATCACGAGCTCCTCGAAGGCGTCCGCATCCATCTCCATCTCGTCCAGCCTATTCGGCTAGAGGCGGATGTGAGTTCTCTCACGAACGGCGGCCTCTTTTCGGAGCGGATGGAGAAGCGCGGGGCGGAAGCTCGGTGCATGGTCGTTCTGGAGCGCGCAGCAGATGAGGTCCCGCGGATCCGTGATGCCGTCCGCGGTCCCCGTGCGCGGTGGCGCGCGCCGATCGCGATCGGCGTCGGCGTCACGCTCGTCACGTATCTGGGCGCCGGGGTGCCGTCCTACTGGGGAGACGAGGCCGCCAGCGTGCTGTCGGCCGAGCGCTCATGGCCGAGCCTCTTCGCCGAGCTGAGCACGGTGGATGCCGTGCACGGTCTCTACTACTCGCTGCTCCACCTGTGGATCGGCGTGTTCGGCAGCACCGAATGGTCGACGCGGGCGCTCAGCGCGCTCGGCATCGGTGTCCTCGCGGCCGGAGTCGTCGTCCTGGGCGAGCGCTGGTTCGATCGCCGCACCGGCGTGCTCGCGGGCATCCTGATCGCGGTGATCCCCCGGGCGGGGGTTCTCGCCATCGAGACGCGAGGGTACGCGATCGCCGCGGCCGCCGCCGTGTGGGTCACGATCCTCTTCGTCCGGCTCGTGGATCGAGACGGACGACGGCGCGGCTGGATCCTCTACGGCGTCGCCGTGGCCGTGAGCGCCACGTTCTTCCTTTATCTGCTTCTCATGCCCCTGGTGCACTTCACCGTCCTCCTCGTCGACCGCGCGTGGACGCGCCATCCTCGGGTCCTCCGCCGCTGGCTGGTGTCGATGGTGCTCGCCGCCGTCCTCGCGCTGCCGATCATGATGAGCGCCCAGCAGCAGAAGGGCCAGGTGGAGTTCCTCGCCCGCCGTGGGTACATGACGCCGACGGGCTGGTTCGTGACGCCGTGGTTCGGCCACGTCGAAGCGGCGGCGCTGCTGATCCCCGTGCTCCTGATCGGCATCATCGCCGTCGTGCTGCGGAGGCCGCGGAGGGAGGGCGCCGCCCCCGTCATCGTCTGGCTTCTCGCCCCCGGCATCGTGCTGGTGCTCATCGACGTCCTGATCTCGCCGACCTACAACCCCCGCTATCTCTCCTTCAGCCTCGGAGCCGTCGCGATGCTCCTCGCCTCAGGGGTCTGGGCGATCCTCGATCTGGCGCGTGGGGCGGCAGGCAGACGGGGCCTCCTGGGCTCGTCCGCAGTGTTGATCATCCTCGGAGCGCTCCTGCTCGCGCCTGAGTTCGTGCACGAGCGCGGCGTGTATGCGAAGGACGGCGGCGCCGACGGCAGGGCCGCCGCCGCGCAGGTCGCGTCGATCGGGCGACCGGGTGACACGGTTCTGTTCGGCACGGGCACCAGGCCCTCGCGTGCCCCGCGGCTCGTCTACCGCCTGTACCCGGAGGCGTTCCAGGGCATGAGCGATCCGCAGCTGATCACCGCCGCAGATGACACCGACGGGCTCTGGGATCGCCTGGCCACCGTCGAGTCCGTCGCTCCTGACCTCTCCGCCGGGACCGTGTGGCTCCTGGAGACCGGATCGACCGGGTCCGCTGACGCGGACGTCGCAGCTCTCCAGCGGGCGGGATTCACCGAGGTCTCGCGTACGGACATCAATCGCACCGTCGTCTACGAGTTCCAGAAGGGAACACCATCATGAACGAGCGCATCGTGGTCGTCCTGCCCACGTACAACGAGATCGAATCCCTTCCCGAGGTCGTCGGGCGGCTGCGTGCGGAAGCGCCCGACGTCGACGTGCTCATCGTCGATGACGCCTCTCCCGACGGCACCGGGGAACTGGCCGACCTGCTCGCGTCTCGCATGCCGCAGGTGAGGGTGCTGCATCGAGCGGAGAAGCAGGGCCTCGGCCCGGCATACATCGCCGGTTTCGCCGAGGCGGCCGCGCTCGGGTACGAGGTGATCGTCCAGTCGGATGCGGACGGCTCCCATCGCCCGGAGGACCTCCCTGCGATGCTCTCCGCGCTGGACTCGGCGGATGTCGTCATCGGATCGCGCTGGGCCGCCGGCGGCGCGGTAAAGCGCTGGTCCGCAGGACGGTATCTCCTCTCTCGAGCAGGGAGCCTCTACGCCGGCCTCCTCCTCCGCATTCCGAACAAGGACATCACGGGCGGCTATCGCGCATTCCGCACCGAGGCTCTCCGCCGCATCGCACCGGAACAGGTGACGAGCCGGGGCTACTGCTTCCAGATCGAGATGCTCGACCGTGCCGTGCGCACCGGATGCCGCATCGCCGAGGTTCCCATCACCTTCGACGACCGCCTGCACGGCGAGTCGAAGATGTCGGGTCGCATCGTGTTCGAAGCGCTGCGCCAGGTCACCCGCTGGGGCATCGAGAGGAGGTTCGGCAAGGGTGACCGCCTCGACACGACGCATGCGGAGGTGGCCCGTGTCTGAGGGCCGTCGGCCACGTCTCGGGGGACTGGCCGCGCAGATCGTGAAGTTCGCCGCCGTCGGCGGTGTCGGACTGATCGTCGACGTCGCCGTGTTCAACCTGCTCCTGCTGCATCCGATGCCGGTCGCGGCCTGGCCGATGGTCGCGAAGGTCGTGTCCACGGCCCTCGCGATCGTCGTGAACTGGGTCGGCAACAGGCTCTGGACCTTCCGGGATCGCCGCAGAGCGGATGCCGCGCGCGAAGCGGTCGAGTTCCTGATCGCCAGCCTCATCGGAAGCGGGGTCTCGCTGCTGTGCCTCGGTGTGTCGCACTACCTCCTGAACCTCACGACGACGGTCGATGACAACGTGTCCACGAACGTGATCGGCCTGCTCGCCGGCTCGGCCGTCCGCTTCGCGGCGTATCGTTGGTGGGTCTTCGCGGAGCGCGGAGATCAGACCCGGGAGGCCGTGAAGGTCACGACGACGGTCGCGCCGACGCCCTGACGGTTCTCGATGCGAGCTACCCCTCCCGCCTTCTGGGCGAGTCGGGCGACGATCGCGAGGCCCAGGCCGCTTCCGGGGTAGGTAGGTGCGCTTCCGCGCACGAATCGCTCGAAGGCGCGCTGTGCGACCTCCGGGTCGAATCCTCCCGCGTCGTCGCTCACGGAGAGCTCGATCGCGGCGAGAGACTGCGTGAGGGTGACGGTGACGCTCACCGGGCCGTCCGCCGCGCCGATCGAGTTGTCGACGAGGTTCTCCACGATCCTCCCGAAGTCGTCCGCAGAGATCGGGACGACGGCGGACTCCGCATCGACCACGACGTGGAAGTCGAGATCGAGCTCATGCTCAGGGCCGAGCTCCGAGGAGCGCAGACGCAGTCGGTCGATGCTGTCGGTCAGGGTCGAGGCGAGCTGAGACACGGTGGCCGCACCGGTGCCGTCGACGGAGTCGATCCGTGACAGCTGCAGAAGCGCATCGGCGGTTCTCGTCAGACGAGTGAGAGTCGCGCGGGCGTCGTCGAGGACGGCGGCGTCGGCGGCGGCATCGAACCCGTCGACGAGCTGGAGCTGCGCCTGCAGGACGGCGAGCGGGTTGCGGAGCTCATGGCTCGCGTCGGACACCATCTGGCGCTCCCGGTCGCTGGCCGCACGCATGCGTTCGAGGAGGTCGTTCAGAGTGCGGGCGAGATCGGCGAGCTCGTCGCGCGATGCTCCGACTGGAAGCAGCTCGCCGCGACGCGACACGACGAGGGACTCCGCACTGCGCCGCATCCTCTCCACCGGGCGGAGCGCGGCGCCCGTGACGAACCACGAGCCGAGAGCGAACACGAGCGCTCCGACGAGCAGGATGCCGGTCAGCAGGAGGATGACCTCGGAGAGCACGTCGTCGGCGATGTCCGCGTCCCTCGTCGCGAGCACGTACCAGGTGCCGTCTGCCGTCTCCACGGGGTCTACGTAGACGTAGAAGCCCTCCTGCGGCGTGCTGACGCTGTGCAGGCGGGGACCGTCGGCGATGAACTCGGCGACGCGGTCCGCGACGCCCTCGGGGAGCGTGTTCATCCGCTCGACGCCATCCGGAGCGACGATCGCGACGTGCTGGTTCGCACCGGGCTTCTCGAAACGCGCATCCGGATTGTCCTGGATCACCCCGCGGTAGACCTCGGTGATGCCGTGGAGGACCGCCTTCTCCTTCTGCTCGACGATGCCCGTCAACTGCGCGAACACGATGGCCGAGGCGATGGCGAGCACGAGCACGGCGGCCACGGTGGAGCCGATCGTGACCCTGGCGCGCAGGGAGAGTCGACGTCTCATCGATCGTCCTCTGCGAGCAGACGGAAACCGACTCCGCGCTCGGTCACGATCTGCGCAGCGGACCCCGCGGCCTCCAGCTTCCGGCGCACGTAGCCCACGTACTGATCGACCACGTTCGATTGGAAGTGCTCTGAGCCCCAGACCTCCGCGAGCAGCTCCGATCGAGCCACCGTCGACCCGAGCCGCTGGACCAGCGTCTTCAGCAGGTCGAACTCGCGCCTGCTCAGGAGCACCTCCTCGCCACCCACGGCGACCGTCCCCCGGTCGACGGCGAGCGTGAGATCGCCGGCCGTGAGGCGGAGCCGGAGGGAGGCGTCGCGGCGGGTCAGCACGCGGAGTCTCGCGAACAGCTCGGCGAAGTCGAACGGCTTGATCAGGTAGTCGTCGGCGCCGGAATCGAGGCCGTGCACGCGGTCGTCGATCGCGTTGCGCGCTGTCAGCATGAGGACCTTGATCTGCTCGTCATGCTGCTTCAGACGTCGGCACAACTCGAATCCGGTCATTCCCGGCATGTTCACGTCGACGATTGCGAGATCGAAACCCCGGGTCGAGGCCGCGGAGAGGGCGGCGATGCCGTCGGCGGCCGTCTCCGTCTCGTACCCTTCACGCTGGAGATGCCGTGCCACGAGGCCGGCCAGCAGAGGTTCGTCATCGACGACGAGCACCCGGGTAGACACAGCGCGAGTCTATGTCAGCGACCTCAGTGCAACAGCACCAGAAGCGCAGCGACCGCGATGAAGAGCACGCCGAAGACGGTGTTGAGCACGCGCTGACCTCTCGCGGACCGCGTGAGCCGCCGGAACGGACGGGCCGCCGCGGCGAAGAAGCCCCACATGACGATCACGTCGACGACGATCGATGTCGTGATGATCGTCAGGTACTGGGGGAGCTGGGGCTGGTCGAGACGGACGAACTGCGGGATGAAGGCGAGGAAGAAGACGATGGCCTTCGGATTCAGCAGATTGACCCAGAGGCCGCGACGGATCATCGACCAGCGGCCTTCGCGGGGGACCTCGGCGAGCGCGGCCTCGTCCTCGGAGGCGATCGTCGGCTTCGTCAGGATGAGCCGGATGCCGAGATACACGAGGTAGGCGGCGCCCGCGTAGCGGATGACGTTGAAGAGGATCTCCGAGCGGGAGACGATGAGGCCGACGCCCGCTGCGACGATCACCACATGGATGATGAGGGCGATCTGCTGCCCGATGATGCCCCAGATCGATCGCCGCCAGCCCTGACTGAGCGAGTTCGACATCGTGTTGATGGCACCGGCGCCGGGGGTGAAGCTGATCACGATGCACGCGGTGAGCAGCGAGATCCAGAGCGCGACAGACACGTCGTCATTCTAGGGCTCGCCGCCCACCGCGCTCCGCTCACCGCGACGGCTGCAGGTCTATGCGCCGGAGGAGCTGGGCGTTCAGAGCGACCACGATGGTCGAGAGCGACATCAGCACCGCGCCCACCGACATCGGCAGGACGAATCCCACCGGGGCGAGGGCGCCCGCGGCCAAGGGCACCGAGATCAGGTTGTATCCGGCGGCCCACCACAGGTTCTGCGTCATCTTGCGGAAGCTCGCCGCGGACAGGTCGATGACGGACTTCACGGTGCGCGGGTCGCTGCCCGCCAGGATCACTCCCGCCGAGGCGATGGCGACGTCGGTGCCTGCGCCGATGGCCAGACCGACGTCGGCCTGGGTGAGTGCGGGAGCATCGTTCACGCCGTCGCCGACCATCGCCACGCGCCGCCCTTCCTGCTGCAGTTCCCGAACGATCTTCGCCTTGTCCTCGGGACGGACGCCCGCATAGACACGGTCGATGCCGAGCTCGGCCGCGACGTGGTCGGCGACCGCCTGCGCATCGCCCGTGATCATCACGACCTGCACACCGCGAGCGTGCAGGTCGTCCACGGCCTGGTGGGACTCGGGGCGGACCTCGTCGGCGAGACGCAGCGCGCCGACGACCCGGTGGTCGACGAGAACGTGGAGGATGATCGCTCCTTCCGTGCGCCACTCGTCGGCGACCGGAAGCTCTGACAGGCCGTGCTCCTCCAGCAGGTGGGGACCGCCCACCTGGACCACGCGTCCGTCGACTCTGGCGCTCACGCCGATCGCGGGAGACGAGGAGAAGTCGGTGGATGCGGGCACAGCCAGCTCACGATCCTCAGCGGCACGGACCAGGGCCTTGGCGAGGGGATGCTCCGAGTCGCGCTCAGCGGCCGCTGCGAGAGCCAGCACCTCCTCGGAGGACAGGCCGCCAGACGGCGCGACTGCGGTCACGGCAGGAGTGCCCTTCGTGAGGGTTCCGGTCTTGTCGAACAGGACCGTGTCGATCGTGCGCATCGTCTCGAGTGCCAGCCGGTCCTTCACGAGGACCCCCGCCTTCGCCGCCCGCTCCGTGGCGATCGACACCACGAGGGGGATGGCGAGTCCCAGAGCGTGGGGGCAGGCGATCACGAGGACGGTGATGGTTCGCACGACGGCCTCGTCGGGCATGCCGACGGCTGTCCAGACCACCGCGGTGATCAGCGCGGCTCCGAGCGCGAACCAGAACAGCCAGGCCGCGGCGCGATCGGCGATGCGCTGCGCACGCGACGACGACGCTTGCGCATCGGCGACGAGCCTGCGGATGCCGGCGAGGGCGGTGTCATCGCCCACGGCGTCGATTCGCACCCGCAGCCCGGAGTCCGTCGCGACGGTGCCCGCCACGACACGGTCGCCCGTCTCACGGCGCACGGGCTTGGACTCTCCCGTGATCATCGACTCATCGATGCTGGCCGAACCCTGCACGATGATTCCGTCGGCCGGGAGGCGTCTGCCAGGACGGACGACCACGATGTCGTCGAGGCGCAGCTCTGCGGGCGAGACCTTCACGATGTGGTCGCCGTCGGCACGCTCCGCTTCGTCGGGGAGGAGAGCCGCGAGCGAGTCGAGCGCCGACGTCGTCTGAGCGAGAGACCGCATCTCGAGCCAGTGGCCGAGCAGCATGATGACGATCAGAAGTGCGAGCTCCCACCAGAACTCGAGTTCGTGGTGCAGGAGACCGAGGCTCGCACCCCAGGACGCGAGGAAGGCGACGGTGATCGCGAGCGCGATGAGCAGCATCATGCCGGGCTTCCGCGCCTTCAGTTCGGAGACTGCGCCGCTGAGGAAGGGGGCGCCGCCCCATACGAACATCACCGTGCCGAGGAGTGGGGCGATCCAGCGTGCCCAGCCGTCGATCTCGTAGCCGAGGATCATTCCGAACATGGGGGAGGTTGCGACGACCGGCGCCGCGACGACGAGCATCACCCAGAACAGGCGCCGGAAGCGCTCCGTGTGACCGGCGTGACCGGCGTGGGAGTCGTGGCCTCCGTGAGCGTGCTGGTCGCCGTGTGCCTGCTGGTCGGCGTGAGCGTGCTGGTCGTCGTCGGGCGTGTGGCTCTGCTCGTGGCGATGTGTGGGGGAACCGTGATCGTCCGGGGACTGCGGAGCCGAGTGATGCGTATGTCCCTGCGCGACATGCTCGTGACTGTTCATGCTTACTTCAACCGGAATACCCCAGGTGGGTATTCCGGAACAGAAGGAATCGGTAGGCTGACCCGATGAGCGTGAACCTGGACGACGGGCCCTTCTTCCATGGCACGACCGCGGATCTGCGGGTCGGAGACCTGCTCACCGCAGGCTTCCGGTCGAACTATCGACCGGAGATCGTGATGAACCACATCTACTTCACGGCCCTGCGCGACGGAGCAGGACTTGCTGCGGAGATCGCGGGGGAACTGGGCGACGGCAAACCGCGGGTGTACGAGGTCGAGCCGACGGGGGAGTTCGAGAACGACCCGAACGTCACCGACAAGAAGTTCCCGGGCAACCCGACGCGCTCTTTCCGCAGCACATCTCCGTTGCGTGTCGTGCGTGAGGTGACCGAGTGGACGCGACTGACCCCGGATGCGCTGCAGATGTGGCGCGAGCGTCTGGCGGCCATCCGCGCCGACGACCAGGCCGAGATCATCAACTGAGCGTCGAACAGGGAGCGGGAATGGCGAAGGCCCCGGCTCTATGAACCGGGGCCTTCGCAAGTGGGGTGAGTAACGGGACTCGAACCCGCGACATCCGGCACCACAAGCCAGCGCTCTACCAGCTGAGCTATACCCACCATGTGCCCGCCGTAGCAGGCAACCACTCGAGTGTATTACATGTTGGGAGCGAACTTTGACACGACGTCGCTCGCGATGTCGCGCGCCTCGTCGCTGGTGGGTCCTGGTTCGTCGATGAACACCGCTTCGCGGTAGTACTGGAGCTCGCGAATCGACTCGAGGATGTCGGCCAGGGCCCGGTGCCCGCCGTCCTTGGACGGAGCGTGGAAGAACACCCGCGGGTACCAACGGCGGGAGAGCTCTTTGATGCTCGAGACGTCGACGTTGCGGTAGTGCAGCCACTGGTCGATCTGCGGCATGTACTTCGCGAGGAACATCCGGTCGGTCCCGATGGTGTTGCCGGCGAGCGGCGCCTTCCGCTCCTGCGGGACGAACCGGCGGATGTACGCGAGCGTCTGCGCCTCGGCCTCGGCGAGGGGAACGCCCAGAGGGATCTCGTCGATCAGACCCGAGGTCTCATGCATCTTCGTGACGAAATCGTTCATGTTCGCGAGTGCTGCTTCGCTCGGCCGGATGACGATCTGGAAGCCGGGGTCCACCGGCTGAAGCTCGAAATCCGTGATGACGACGGCGATCTCGACGAGTTCGTCCACCGAGAGATCGAGTCCCGTCATCTCGCAATCGATCCAGACGAGTCGGTCGTTCTCGGAAGCAGATACCATGACGTCATCCTATCGACGGCACCGACATCGCCCGTCCGGCGCGGTACGGTAGGTGCATACGCCTCCGTAGCTCAGGGGATAGAGCAGGAGCCTTCTAATCTCTTGGTCGCAGGTTCGAATCCTGCCGGGGGCGCAACGATCCTCATCCGTTCCGGAGAGCGGCGACCGCATCGTCGGCACGCCAGAAGTCGCCGACGAGTCGAAACGATCCGGTCGCGAGGTGCAGCCGCTCGGCGCGATAGCGCATGCCGAGAGGGTCGGGCATGACCCTCAGGTGGCCGAGCACGCGCCCCGCGCGATCCTGCACACGCCACAGATGCGCGGAGGCTCGCACGAGGTGCTCCCTGGGGGACGCGAGTGCCGGGGTGGCGAACGGCACCTCGGGCAATGATGTGATCAGGCTGTGCGACATCGTCGACTCCTTTCTGAATCGAACATATGACCGACCTCGGACATTCGGTCCGGCGGCACCGGTCTGTGCGGCCCGCGCACGAGTCGAGTTCTCCTGCACATGAATGTGCGCTGCTCGGGTTCTCCACGGTTACTGGGTTTCCGGTGTCCGTCAGGGCGGAGGAGAGCGCACTCTGGAGCGATCCGGGCGATTCGACCCGGCGTACAGAGGAGACGACGATGACCGACACGCTGACCGTCATGGGGAAGGTCGCGACAGACCCGACTCACAGCCGGACCACGACGGGGATCCCCGTGACGAATTTCCGCCTCGCGACCACGCACAGGAGATTCGACCAGGCGACGCAGACCTGGGTGGATGCCGGTACCAACTGGTACTCCATCGCGGCGTTCCGCCAGCTGGGCGAGCACGTCAAAGCCTCGCTGAGGACCGGGGACAGCGTGATCGTGACGGGCAGGTTGAAGATCCGCGCCTGGGAGGCCAACGGCAAGCAGGGAACGAGCGTCGACATCGACGCGGAGTCGATCGGTCACGATCTGCGGTGGGGGACGAGTGCCTTCCTCTCCGCGTCACGGGCAGCCTCGGCTGAGCGCGCACGCGATCTCCCCGCCGGCGCAGCAACGCGCGGCGCGCTCGCACCGCCGACGGAGTCGGCGCCGGACGGCGACTCCGTCACCGATGACGGGGAGTGGGAAGCTCAGGACGGGGCTGACACGATGACTGTCGGGGCGTCGGTGCCGTTCTGAGCGGAGCGCGACGGATCTCTCGGCGGATGCTCAAGATCGGTGAGGTCGGCCCGTAGACTCGGAGTCGTGCTACGACGACCGGCCTCATCCGTTCCTAGGGCGGCGGTCGCGGGTCTCGCCGCGGCTCTGATCCTCCTGCTCACCGCTTGCGGCCCGACAGCCTCGCCGTCTCCTTCTGCTTCGGATGCCGGCCCGTCGCCGACGCCGTCGGCCACTGCTGAGGGGCCGGCCTACGTGCCCGACGGCACCGCAGAGGACAACCTCCCCGTGTTCACCGCGATCACGGAGCAGATCTGGGCGACGGATCAGCGGGGTTCGGGTCGCGCATACATCGACGCCCTGATCGCCGCCGGATTCGACCGCGCCGCGATGCAGGTGACCCAGGACCAATCCACAGTGGGGAACGCCGCGGAGAGCCTGCAGTTCTCCGTACGCTGGGGTGATGCCGAGTGCCTGATCGGGCAGGTCGGGCCGTCCACGGGTGCACCCGTGACCGCGGTGATGCCGCAGCTCGCCGAAGGGCGCTGCCTGATCGGGAACACTCGCCCGATCGATTGGTGATCGGTCGGCTGCGCACCGACGTGGGAAGCTGAGGATATGCGGCTGCGCGTTGAAGTGTTTCCAGTTGAGACGCGTCGCTGGGTTGCTGTCATCGATGCGCCCGAAGGCGCGTTCTCCACGGAGTGCGTGCGACCTGAGGATGCGCCGGCCGAGGTCGACGCGGTGATCAGTGGTCTGCTGCAGCTCCAGCCATTCGAGACCGAACTCGTCGATGATCTTGGACGCCCGTGGGAGCCGACAGGCAGTGAAGCGCAGTCCCAGCGCTTAGGAATCGTCGGACCGCCGCCCCGGAGGTAGTCTTTAGTGAGATTTCCCCGCGGCTTCCGCGGTGCGACTGCAGGTTCGGTTCTGATCAGCAAAGGTGTTTAAACGGTATGGCTGAGTACATCTACTCGATGGTCCGTGCGCGCAAGGCGGTGGGTGAGAAGCTCATCCTCGACGACGTCACGATGGCGTTCCTCCCGGGCGCGAAGATCGGCATGGTCGGTCCCAACGGCGCCGGAAAGTCGACGATCCTCAAGATCATGGCGGGGCTCGACACTCCGTCGAACGGCGAGGCGAAGCTGTCGCCCGGCTTCTCCGTCGGCATCCTGATGCAGGAGCCGGAGCTCGACGAGTCCAAGACGGTGCTCGAGAACATCCAGGACGGAATCGCCATCAAGGCGAAGCTCGACCGCTTCAACGAGATCTCCGCGCTCATGGCGGACCCCGATGCCGACTTCGACGCGCTCCTCGCAGAGATGGGCTCGCTCCAGGAGGAGATCGACGCGGCGGACGGCTGGGATCTCGACTCCCAGCTCGACCAGGCCATGGATGCTCTGCGCACGCCGCCGGGAGACGCGGCGATCGCCCCTTTGTCCGGTGGTGAGAAGCGCCGTGTGGCGCTGGCGAAGCTCCTGCTCCAGAAGCCCGACCTCCTGCTCCTCGACGAGCCCACCAACCACCTCGACGCCGAGAGCGTGCTCTGGCTCGAGCAGCACCTGCAGGCGTACAAGGGCGCGGTGATCGCGATCACCCACGACCGGTACTTCCTCGACCACGTCGCCGAGTGGATCGCCGAGGTCGACCGCGGGCGCCTGATCGGCTACGAGGGCAACTACTCGACCTACCTGGAGAAGAAGGGTGAGCGCCTCGAGATCCAGGGCAAGAAGGACGCGAAGCTCGCCAAGCGCCTCAAGGAGGAGCTGGAGTGGGTGCGATCGAGCGCCAAGGGCCGTCAGACCAAGTCCAAGGCACGTCTCGCCCGGTACGAGGAGATGGCGACCGAGGCCGAGCGGACGAGGAAGCTGGACTTCGAGGAGATCCAGATCCCCGCAGGTCCGCGCCTCGGCAGCATCGTGATCGACGCGAAGAAGCTCAAGAAGGGATTCGACGGGCGTTCGCTCATCGACGGCCTCAGCTTCAGCCTTCCGCCGAACGGCATCGTCGGCGTGATCGGCCCGAACGGCGTGGGAAAGACGACGCTCTTCAAGACGATCGTCGGCCTCGAGCCCCTCGACGGCGGCGACCTGAAGATCGGCGAGACCGTCAAGATCAGCTACGTCGACCAGTCGCGCTCCAACATCGACCCGAACAAGACCCTGTGGGAGGTCGTGTCCGACGGGCTCGATTTCATCACGGTCGGCAAGACGGAGATCCCCTCTCGCGCGTACGTGTCGAAGTTCGGGTTCAAGGGACCCGACCAGCAGAAGAAGGCTGGCGTCCTCTCCGGCGGTGAGCGCAACCGTCTGAACCTGGCGCTGACGCTCAAGGAGGGTGGCAACCTGCTGCTCCTCGACGAGCCGACCAACGACCTCGACGTCGAGACCCTGAGCTCGCTGGAGAACGCGCTGCTCGAGTTCCCCGGCTGCGCCGTGGTCATCACCCACGACCGGTGGTTCCTCGACCGCATCGCGACGCACATCCTCGCGTATGAGGGCACCGACGAGAACCCCGACCAGTGGTACTGGTTCGAGGGCAACTTCGATGCGTACGAGCAGAACAAGATCCAGCGTCTCGGGGCCGACGCCGCGAAGCCGCACCGTTCGACGCACCGCAAGCTCACGCGCGACTGAGAACACGATGACCGCGCCGACGCCGGGACCCCGCCTGCACATACCGATCCAGCTCCGCTGGGGCGATCTGGATGCGTTCAACCACGTCAACAACACCTCGATGCTGAAACTGCTCGAGGAGGCTCGTGTGCGCGCGTTCTGGCGTGCGGATCCCGGCGAACAGGCGCCGTCGACGGCGGTGCTCGACTCCGGTCTGGACGAGGGCATCCTGACCCTCATCGCCCGGCAGGAGATCGAGTACCTGGCACCGGTCCCGTATCAGCGTCGGCCGCTCGAGGTCCAGATGTGGTTCGGGAAGCTGGGCGGTTCCAGCGTCGAGGTCTGCTACGAGGTGCACAACGACCCCACGGCCGAACCTCGGACGATCTACGCGCGTTCGACCGCCGTGATCGTTCTCGTGGACGCCGCGTCCGGGCGACCGACGCGACTCACTCAGGAGATGCGCGACGCCTGGGAGCCGTACCTCGGACCGTCGATCGAGTACGCGCACCGCTGATCACGCTTGTGTACCGCTGATCACGCTCGTGCATCGCGGATCACGTTCCTGGACCGCTGAGCCAGCACACGCATCGCTGATCGAGGATTCGCACCACTGAGCGAGCGGACGCGTCACTGAGCGCGGAGCACACCCCGGATACGACGGCCCCGACTCAACGCGGCGCCTCGACTCGACGTGGCTTCCCGTCTCAACGCGGCACCTGGACTCAAGGCGGCCTCTCGACTCAACGTGGCGTCTCGACTCACCGAGGCGCCTCGAGCCACCTCGGCTTCTCGACTCAACGCGGCGCCTCGACTCACCGAGGCACCTCAAGTCACCGCGCTGCCTGGACTCAGCGCTGCCCCTCGGGTACGCGGATCATGATCTCCTGCGCGACGCTCGCCACCAGCTCGCCCGCGCGCGTGTAGATGCGTCCCTGCGCGAGACCGCGACCTCCTCGCGCATTCGGGGACTCCTGGACGTACAGCAGCCACTCGTCCACGCGCGCCGGTCGGTGCCACCACATCGCGTGATCGAGGCTCGCGACCTTGAGTCCCGGCAGGCCCCAGAACACTCCGTGGGCGCGCAGGATGGACTCCTGGATCGTCATGTCGCTGAGGTAGGCGAGAGCCGCCCGGTGCAGGCGCTGGTCGTCGGGGAGCGGGGCGCGCAGCCGCATCCACACCGCTTGACGCGGACGATTCGCATCGTCGCTCGGCAGGAAGAGCGGGGACTCCACGTGACGGACGTCTGCTGCACGATCGCTCAGCATCCGAGCCGTACCCGCGGGGAGGCCGTCGACGCGCGCCTCGTCCGGGAGCAGCGACTCCGGATCGGGCACGTCCGCGGGCATCGGGACCGCGTGATCGAGCCCCGGATCCTGATCCTGGAACGACGCGATCATCGAGAAGATCGGCACGCCGTTCTGATACGCCTGCGATCGGCGGGTGGAGAAGGACCTGCCGTCATGGATGCGATCCACGGCGATCGTGATGCCCTGGCTCGCGTCGCCCGGTCGGAGGAAGTAGCCGTGCATCGAGTGCACCGCGCGGTCCTCCGGCATGGTCCGCTCCGCGGCGATCAGGCTCTGCGCGAGGACCTGACCTCCGTAAATGCGCCCGCTCGGCATCGGATGCGAGGAGCCCGTGAAGATGTCCTCCGTGGTCCGCGCCCTGGTCTCGTCCAGATCGAGAACCGCGAGAAGCTGCTCGACGGTGCGGATCGCGTGCGTGTCGACGGTCATGTGTTCCTTCCCGCGCCGGGGCGGCCGCTGGCGTTGCTAGTTTAGAGGGCGTGCCGCATCCCCTTCTCCTCGCCGATGCCGAAACGTCCAAGGACGTCCTGACCTTCGCCGGACGCTCCGCCAGGATCTCCGACGAAGGCGTTCGGCTGCAGGCGTCGAACGGTGTTCTCGCCCTCACCGCGGCGGCGCTCTCACCCCACGGGCTCTTCGATCAGACGCCCACGATTCTCGCGATGCGCATCGTGCACGCCGACCCCGAGCTCGAATGCGACATCGTCGTAGACTCGCTCACCCAGAACACGGAAGATGCACGCGTGCTGGACCTCCCCGACACGGGACTCTCCCCGGCATGGGCGGGCATCGCTCCGCCCCGTGGCGCGTGGCAGCCGAGTGCGGAGCTGCCGGCATCGCTGATCGCTCAGCGCGCGCAGTGGGGGATCAGCGCGGTGGCGCACGGAGCGACACCGGGAGCAGGGGAGGAGGCCGTACGGGCCCTGCGCGCCGCGATCTGGGGCGAGCCCGACGAGGACCTCGGCGGCATCCCCCGGGGGGCCGCCTTCGCCGCCGACGCCTTCGGTTTCATCTCGGGCGAAGAGCAGGTCAAGGTGATGACCTCGGGCCGCTGGACGAGACTCGCGTTCCGCCGAGGTCACGTGCTGCTGAGGGGGCCGGTGGCCATGGGCCTCACCGCAGTCCGGGGCACCGGCGCCGCGGACTGAGGCCGCGACCCACCGAACAGACCAGCGCCCTCACCGGGACCGCTTGGGGGCGCCATGTCGAGGGGCGAATGGACGGATGCCGCGCACGACGGCTGTTCCGCCGCAACCCCGGACTCAGCCGGCCGCCGCACGTCCCGCCTGGCGGCCCGAGAACAGGCAGCCGCCCAGGAAGGTCCCCTCGAGCGCGCGGTAGCCGTGCACGCCGCCCCCGCCGAATCCGCTCGCCTCTCCCGCGGCGAACAGACCGTCGATCGGCGAGCCGTCCGCCCGCAGCGCACGGCCGTCGAGATCGGTGTTGATGCCGCCGAGAGACTTTCTCGTGAGCACGTGCAGCTTGACAGCCACCAGAGGGCCGGCAGCCGGGTCCTGCAAGCGGTGGGGAGCTGCAGTCCGGATCAGCCTGTCACCGCGGTAGCCCCGCATGGATCGCAGCATCCCGATCTGGGAGTCCTTCGTGAACTCGTTCTCCATCTCGAGATCGCGGGCGATCACCTCGCGGCGGACCCGATCGATGTCGAGAGACTCGCCACCCGAATGGTTGCTCATCTGCTCGAGCAGCGACTCCAGGTCGTTCTCCACGATGAAATCCTCGCCCTCGTCGAGGAACGCCTGCACGGGACCGGTGGGGCCCTTGGCGAGGCGCGATTTCAGCAGCAGGCCCACGTCCTTGCCCGTGAGGTCGGGGTTCTGCTCGCTCCCAGACAGGGCGAACTCCTTCTCGACGATCTGCCGCGAGGTGACGAACCAGGAGTGATCGTGGCCCGTCGTGCGCAGGTGGGCGAGCGTACCCAGGGTGTCGAAGCCGGGGAACAGCGGAACGGGGAGCCGGGCGCCGGTCGCGTCGAGCCACAGCGACGACGGACCGGGGAGGATGCGGATCCCGTGCGACGGCCAGATCGGATCCCAGTTCGTGATGCCCTCGACGTAGTGCCACATCCGGTCGCCGTTGACGAGCCGCGCGCCGGCGGCCTCTGCGACCGGGTGCATCGAGCCGTCGACGTACGCAGGAACGCCGGTGAGCATGTGCGCAGGGGGCGTGCCGAGCCGTTCGGGCCAGGCGGCGCGCACCATGTCGTGGTTTCCGCCGATGCCGCCCGAGCACACGATCGTCGCCGACGCGCTGATCTCGAAGTCGCCGATCTCCTCCCGAGACGAGACCTCTCCTCGCTCCGAACCGCTGCTGACGAGTATCGCGCCACGTGCGCCGGTGACGGCGCCGTCGGTCATGACGAGATCGGTGACGCGATGCCGCGGGAGGATCGTGATGCGGCCCTCCCGCTCTCCCTGCTCCACGCGGGCAGCGAACGGCGCAACGATCCCCGGACCGGTTCCCCACGTGATGTGGAACCTCGGCACCGAGTTGCCCGGACCGAGAGCGCCGTAACCGCCGCGCTCCGCCCACCCCACCACGGGGAAGAACCCGACGCCGCGCTCTCGCAGCCAGGAGCGCTTCTCCCCGGCGGCGAACTGGAGATAGGCCTCGGCCCAGCGCCGCGGCCACTCGTCCTCTGGACGGTCGAATCCGGCGGTGCCGAGCCAGTCCTGCGTGGCGAGCTCCAGCGAGTCCTTGATCCCCATACGGCGCTGCTCGGGGGAGTCGATGAAGAACAGTCCACCGAACGACCACCAGGCCTGACCGCCGAGGTTGGTGCGGGGCTCCTGATCGATCAGGATCACCTGCTTGCCGGCATCCAGAGCCTCGGAGGCCGCGACGAGACCGGCGAGCCCCCACCCGATCACCAGGACATCTGCGGACAGGGGCGTGTTCGTCATGAGTTCTCCGTTGATTCCTGACGTGAGCTGGTCTCGAGCGTCGGCCTGCCCGAGGCGGCGGGGCCGATTCCGGACGGTTCGAACGTGTTCACCATGGCATAGGCGGCGCGTTCGAGGTAGTCCCAGAGCGTCGCTTCGTGCAGAGGCGACAACTGAGCCTCTGCGACGCCGGTGCGCATGTGAGCCAGCCAACGATCGCGCGCATCGGGGTCGACGTGGAAGGGCATGTGGCGCATGCGGAGTCGCGGGTGTCCGCGGGTCTCGCCGTAGGTGGCGGGGCCGCCCCAGTACTGGACGAGGAAGAGCGTGAGCCGTTCTGCGGCCGGACCGAGATCCTCCTCGGGGTACATGGGCTTGAGGACCGGATCGAGGGCGACCTCGCGGTAGAACACCCCGACGATCCTCTCGAAGGTCTCGTAGCCGCCGACCTCGTCGTAGAACGTCATCGCTGCGGGGTCCCTTCGTCGCCGGTCTTCTTGTCATCGTCTGACTTCTTGCGCCGCCAGATCCCGCGCTCGGGAACAGCGGGGACGCCGGTGACGGCGTTCGGTCGGGTCTTCGGCGGGTTCGCGCCGCGCACGCGCTGTGCGCCTTCCAGCCCTGTCGGGATCACGCCGACCATGCTGGGGATCGTGACGTCCTTCTCGAGGAGCGCCGCTCGCAGGCGCTTGCGCAGCTCCTGCGAGACGTCGTCCTTCGCGTTGGCGCGCGCCTTGATGACGATGCGAACGACGAGAGCGTCGCCCCCGATGGACTCCAGTCCCCACAGCTCCGGCTTCTCGACGATGCGGGTGCGCCACTTCGGATCCTTCGCGAGACCCTGAGCGGTCTCGAGCATGGTGTGCTCGACCGCTTCCAGATCCGAGTCGGCTGCGACGCCGAGATCGATGATGACGCGGGCCCACCCCTGGGACATGTTGCCGATGCGGGTGACCTCGCCGTTGCGGACGTACCAGAGCGTGCCGTTGACGTCGCGAACCTGGGTGATGCGCACGCTGACGTACTCGACCACGCCGCTGGCGAGGCCGAGGTCGACGACGTCGCCGATGCCGATCTGATCCTCGGCGACGATGAACATGCCGTTCAGGACGTCCTTGACGATGTTCTGGGCGCCGAAGCCGAGACCGGCGCCCACCGCAGCGGTGAGGAGCGTCAGGGAGCCCAGGAGGCTGCTGTCGACCGCATTGACGATCAGCACGATCGCGATGATGACGAGCATCACGTTCACGATGTTCTGCAGGATGCTGCCGAGAGTCCGCGTCCGCTGCACGAGACGCATGTCCGCCAGCGGAGAGCGTTCGAGGGCTTGTGTGTCGTCGACCGCGGCCTTGCTCTTCGCGCTGTCGACGATGCGGTGCACCACGCGGCGGATGAGGACGCGCAGCACGAGGGCGATGAGCACGCAGCTCACGATGATGATGGCGATCGACAGGATGACCCCGCCGACGGGGAGCAGGACCGTCAGGACGCTCCGCAGCCACTCGGGCAGCGTCTGCAGCCACTCGGGAAGCGGCGTCTCGGCGGGGGGAGGGCTGACTTGGAAGGGGATCATCATCACTTCCAGATCCTAGCGATCAGGCCTCTGCGCGGGCTGGATGCACCGCGCAGAGGCCTGATCGAGAGGGGGAACGCTCGGATTCAGTCGTCGGCGTCGCGCGCCTGCGCCGCGAGGGCGCGCTCGACGTCGGCGAGGTTCTCCAGCACCAGGCGGCGCAGGGCAGGGGCGGCGTCCTGGTGTGCGGACAGCCAGGCGCGCGTCGCGTCCCGCAGCTCGGCGTTCGCCAGCGCGGTCGGGAACAGTCCGACGACGAGGTACTGGGCGATCTGGTAGCTGCGGGACTCCCAGATCGGCAGCAGCATGTCGAAGTACGCCGGGACGAACTCGGCGAGGGCCTCGACGCCCGCGGGGTGCACGAAGCCCAGAGCAGCGGAGCGCACGATCGTGTTCGGTGCGTCGTCGCGCTCGATGAGGGAGGCCCACGCGGCCTTCTTGGAGGCGAGGTCGGGAAGGGCGGCACGCGCCTGCGCCGCGAACTCGCCGCCCTTGGCGGTGTTGTCCGCTGCGAGGGCGGCGTCGATCGTCGCGGCGTCGGTCGCGCCGATCGTCGCCAGTCCGACCAGCAGCTGCCAGTTCAGGTCGGCGTCGATCTCCAGCCCGGGCAGCGTCTCCTCGCCCGAGCGGAGGCGGCCGATGACGCCGGCGTGCTCAGGGGTGACGAGGGCGCCGGCGAAGGCCGTGACGAACTGGAGCTGGCTGTCGCTGCCGGCCTCCGCGCCCTCGGCGAGAGCCCACAGGCCGTCGGCGATCTTCTGACGGGCGGCCAGGCGCTCGGCCGGCGTCACGTAGAGCGTCGCCGCCGTGCGCAGCTGCGCCAGAGTGGTGCGGACGGTCGTCGACTCGGTCTCGCGACCGATGTTGCCCAGTACGAGATCGATGTAGTCGGATGCCGCGCTCTCCGCGTCGCGCGTCTGATCCCAGGCCGCGCCCCAGACGAGCGAGCGGGCCAGCGGATCGCTGATGTCGGCGAGGTGCGCGATCGCGGTGGCGAGCGAACGGTCGTCGAGACGGATCTTCGCGTAGGCCAGGTCCTCGTCGTTCAGCAGGACGAGGTCGGGACGGGCGATGCCCTTGAGCTCGGGGACCTCGGTGCGGTCGCCGTCGATGTCGACCTCGGCGTAGTGGGTGCGCACGAGCGCCCCGTCGCGCAGCGTGTAGAAGCCGATGCCGAGGCGGTGCGGACGGATGGTCGGATAGTCGGCCGGCGCGGTCTGCGTCACCGCGAAGCGGGAGATGGTGCCGTCGGAGTCTTCGGCGATGACCGGCTCGAGCGTGTTGACGCCGGCGGTCTCCAGCCACTTCTTCGACCAGGTGCTGAGGTCGCGGCCGCTCGTCGCCTCCAGCTCGGTGAGCAGGTCGCTGAGCTCGGTGTTGCCCCAGGAGTGCTTCTGGAAGTACTGCGAGACGCCGGCGAAGAACGCCTCGATCCCGACCCATGCGGCGAGCTGCTTGAGGACGGACCCGCCCTTGGCGTAGGTGATGCCGTCGAAGTTGACCTGGACGTCTTCGAGGTCGTTGATCTCGGCGACGATCGGGTGCGTCGAGGGGAGCTGGTCCTGGCGGTACGCCCAGGTCTTCTCCATCGCGTTGAACGTCGTCCACGCCTCGGTCCACTCGGTGGCTTCGGCCGTGGCGATCGTCGATGCCCACTCGGCGAACGACTCGTTCAGCCACAGGTCGTTCCACCACTTCATGGTGACGAGGTCGCCGAACCACATGTGCGCCAGCTCGTGCAGGATCGTGACGACGCGGCGCTCCTTGACGGCATCCGTCACCTTGCTGCGGAAGACGTACGTCTCGGTGAACGTCACGGCGCCCGCGTTCTCCATCGCACCGGCGTTGAACTCCGGGACGAAGAGCTGGTCGTACTTGGCGAACGGGTAGGGGACGCCGAACTTCGACTCGAAGTATGCGAAGCCCTCGCGGGTCTTGTCGAAGATGTAGTCGGCGTCGAGGTGCTGCCAGAGGCTCTTGCGGCCGTAGACGCCGAGCGGGATGACATCGCCGGAGGAGCTGGTGAGCTCGGAGAAGGTTGACTCGTAGGGGCCGGCGACGAGCGCCGTGATGTACGAGGAGATGCGCGGGGTCGGCTCGAAGCCCCAGGTGGACACGGCGCTGTCGTCGTGCACGATGGGCTCGGGCGTGGGGGAGTTGGACACGACCTTCCACGCGGAGGGCGCGGTGACCGTGAACTGGAAGGTCGCCTTGAGGTCGGGCTGCTCGAAGACCGCGAACACACGGCGCGAGTCGGGGACCTCGAACTGCGAGTAGAGGTAGACCTCGCCGTCAACGGGGTCGACGAAGCGGTGCAGTCCCTCGCCGGTGTTGGTGTACAGGCAGTCGGCGTCGACGACGAGGACGTTCTCGGCCTGCAGGCCGGTCAGCGCGATGCGCGAGTCGGCGAAGACCTCGCTGGGGTCGAGCTGCTCTCCGTTGAGCGAGATCTCGCGCACTTCGCGGGCGATGAGGTCGATGAAGGTGAAGCTCTCGGGGGTCGCGGTGAAGCGCACGACGCTGCGAGAGCCGAAGACCTCGGCGCCCTTCGTCAGATCGAGGGCGACCTCATACGACTGCGTGTCGATGACGTCGCGGCGCTCCTGCGCTTCGATGCGGGTGAGGTTCTCTCCAGGCACAGCTGTACTCCCAGGGGTGAGGGGATGCTGCCGCGGTCCAGGCGCAGTTGGCGCCCACGGCAACCATGACAGCCTACGCCAGTCGTCGAGGGATGCCGCCAGGGCGACGCACCCGCGAGGAGATGGAAGGATGGAGGGGTGACTGCGACCGAGCCCCCCATCGTTCCCTTTGCCTCTCCGGCCGCTGCAGGCGGCGCCCCCTACGTGACGACGCCGGTCGCCTACGACGGGATCCTGCTCGCGGGATTCGGCGGACCCGAGGGGCAGGACGACGTGATCCCGTTCCTCCGCAACGTCACCAGAGGGCGCGGCATCCCCGACGAGCGTCTGGAGGAGGTCGCGCACCACTATCGCCACTTCGGCGGCGTGAGCCCGATCAACGGGCAGAACCGCGTGCTCAAGGAGGCGCTCGACGCCGAGCTGCAGAGACGCGGCATCGACCTCCCCGTCTATTGGGGCAACCGCAACTGGAGCCCCTATCTCGAGGAGGTCGTGACCGAGGCCTCCGCGAAGGGGCACAACACGCTTCTCGCCTTCGCCACCAGCGCGTACAGCTCGTTCTCCAGCTGCCGCCAGTATCGCGAGGACTTCGCGCGGATCCTCGAGGACACCGGACTCGGCGAGACCGTGACGATCGACAAGATCCGCCCGTTCTACGACCACCCCGGCTTCGTCGAGGCATTCGAGACCGGCGTCCGCGACGCGGTCGAGGCCTTCCTCGCCGACGGCATCGCCGCCGCCGACATCCAGATCCTCTTCTCGACGCACAGCATCCCCACCGCAGACGCGGAGCGCTCGGGCGCGCGCGACATCGAGTGGGGCGAGGGCGGAGCGTACGCGGCGCAGCACCTCGCGGTCGCGGCCTGGGTCATGGACCGGGTGCGGGAGAGCATCCCCGCGGCCGCCGACGTCTCCTGGGAGCTGGTGTACCAGTCGCGCTCCGGACCTGCGTCGCAGCCGTGGCTCGAGCCAGACGTGTGCGATGTGATCGGAGAGCTGCCCGAACGGGGGCGCAAGGCCGTCGCCGTCGTGCCCGTCGGGTTCATGAGCGATCACATGGAGGTCCTCTGGGATCTCGACACGGAGGCCGCGGAGGCCGCGGAGGACGCAGGGCTCGCCTTCACCAGGACGCCGACGCCGGGTGTGTCTCCGACGTTCGTCGCCGGCATCGTCGATCTGATCGAGGAGCGTCTCGAGGGGCGTCCCAACGAGGAGCGCCCGCACGTCACGTCGCTGCCCGGCGGGTTCGACGTCTGCCGCCCCGGCTGCTGCGAGAACATCCGCGCCGGCTTCAAGCCCGCCGCCGCCGGCATCGCGCCGTGAGACGGATTCGACGTCGGCTGCTCTGAATAGGATGGGAGCCATGCGCATCCACATCGCCACCGATCACGCCGGCCTCGACTTCTCCACGCAGCTGCAGGAGCATCTGCGTGCCGCGGGCCATGAAGTGGTCGATCACGGGCCGATCGAGTACGACGCGGTGGACGACTACCCCGCGTTCTGCATCAGGGCAGCGCAGGCCGTCGTCGCCGATCAGACGGCCGGTGTCGAGGCTCTCGGCATCGTCTTCGGCGGATCGGGCAACGGCGAGCAGATCGCGGCGAACAAGGTGCAGGGCATCCGCGCCGCGCTGGTGTGGAACGTCTCGACGGCCGAGCTGGCCCGCGAGCACAACGACGCGAACGTGATCTCCATCGGCGCCCGTCAGCACACGTTCGACGAGGTCACCACCTTCATCGACACGTTCATCTCCACGCCCTTCTCGAACGAGGAGCGGCACGTGCGCCGCATCGGCCAGATCGCCGACTTCGAGCGCGACGGCTCGCTGCTGCCGGACCCCCGGGCCTGACATGCCCGAGGGGCATTCCGTCCATCGCATCGCGCGGCAGTTCGATCGCAACTTCGTCGGCAAGTCGATGCGGGCGTCGAGTCCGCAGGGGCGATTCGCAGAGGGCGCCGCGGTGCTCGACGGTCGTGAGGCCGTCAGTGTGCAGGCCGTGGGCAAGCAGATGTTCCTCGAGGTGGAGGGCGACCTCTGGCTGAGGGTGCATCTCGGGCTCTACGGCGCCTGGGATTTCGCAGGGGAGATCCTCATCGATCCGACGATCGCCTCGGCGAACGGGCGCATGGGGCAGACCAACCAGCGTGGCACCGATCTGGGCGAGGCCATCCTCGACGATGCGGGAGAGAACTCGCTCGCATCGATCGGCGCGCCGAGGCGCACGCGAGTGCACGTCCGGATGTCGGAGCAGACCAAGGGTCTCGCCGACGAGGACGGGGAGTGGCCGCCACCGATCGTCGGGCAGGTGCGTCTGCGATTGATGACGGACATCACCGCTGCTGATCTCCGGGGCCCGACCGCCTGCGTGATCCAGACGCCGGAGGAGATGCTCGCCACCGTTGCGAAGCTCGGTCCGGATCCCCTCGTCGGCGACCCCGCGGAGAACGAGGAGCGCTTCGTCCGTGCGGTGCGCAAGAAGCAGACCGTCATCGCGCTGCTCCTGATGGACCAGGCCGTGGTCAGCGGAATCGGCAACGTCTATCGCGCAGAGATGCTCTTCCGACACCGGTTGAATCCGCACACGCCAGGGCGTGACATCCCCGAGGAGATCGTGCGCGAGCTGTGGCGCGACTGGGTTCGGCTGCTCGCGGTCGGCGTCGAGACCGGGCAGATGATGACGATGGACGACCTGTCTCCCGAGCAGTATCGTGCCGCGATGGCGAGTCGCGACGATCGTCACTGGGTGTACCACCGCGCCGGGCTTCCGTGCCGGATCTGCGGCACGGAGATCGCCCTGGAGGAGATCGGCGCGCGCAAGCTCTACTGGTGCCCGCGGTGCCAGGCCTGACGCGGTCCTCTCGCCGCCGTCGCTCCGACCTTCCGGTCTAGGCTCGATTCATGCGTCAGAACCCGAGCTTCACCCTTGCGGATGTGACCGAGATGCGTCGGGTGCTCGACGCCAGCCCGTGGGCGACCATCATGAGCGCCGGCCCCGAAGGCCTGGTCGCATCGCACTATGCCGTGCTCCTCGACGAGTCGCGCGACGACCTCACGATCGTCGCGCATGTGGGACGCCCGGACGATCTGATCCACGGTCTCGGCGACCGCGAGCTCCTCGTCGTCTTCCAGGGGCCGCACGGATACATCTCCCCGGGCTGGTACGGAGACGTGCAGGCGGTGCCGACATGGAACTACGTCGCCGTGCATCTCTCGGGGATCCCCGAGATCCTGAGCCCGGAGGAGAACCTCGAGGTGCTCGACCGTCTCGTCGACCGTTTCGAGGGGCGGATGCCGGAGCCGCGGCGCATGTGGGAGCGTCCCAACGATGAGAGCTTCGTGCAGCGTCTCGCCGCGGGGACGGTGGGGTTCCGGCTCACGCCCACGCGCGTGGTCGCGAAGCGCAAGCTCAGCCAGAACAAGGCCGCGGACACCGTGGAGACCGTGATCGCGGAACTGGAGGGCTCGGGCCCGTATGCGCAGCCCGACCTCGCCCGCGAGATGAGGAGAGCCCATGAGGCTCTCGCGGAAGGACGGCGATGATCGGCACCGATGTCAGCATGGTGAAGGGGGTTCGCATCGCCGGTCCCGGTCGCGAGTTCCTCATCGACGACGAGCCCGTCGACATCGTGATCGACGGCGGAGCGATCGCCGACATCGCCCCCACCGGTGCCCTGCGGCCCGCAGGGGAGGTCCTGGATGCCGGTGGCGCGTGGGTCGTCCCTGGGCTCTGGGACAACCATGTCCACACGGTGCAGTGGGCGCTGGCTGCGGAACGCGTGCCGCTGCTCGCGGTGGGATCGGCCGCCGAGGCCGCGCGGCTCATGACGGACGCGGAGCCGCTCCCCGACGGGCGACGGGTCGGGGCGGGCTTCCGAGACGCGCTGTGGTCGGATCAGCCGTCGCTCGCGCTGCTCGATGACGCGACGGGGGAGGTGCCGACCTATCTCATCAATGCCGACGTCCACAGCACGTGGCTCAACTCCGCGGCCCTGCGTCGCGAAGGGTTCAGTGCGCCGGACGGAGTCCTCCGCGAAGAGGACGCCTTCGAGATCTCGCGACGTCTGAATGCGGTCGACCCCGCCAGAGCTGATGACGCCGTACTGCGGGCGGGGGAGCGCGCGGCGTCGAGGGGCGTCATCGGCCTCGTGGATTTCGACATGGCCTGGAACGCCGATGCCTGGCCTCGGCGCGTGGCCGCCGGATTCTCCGCGCATCGGGTGGAGTTCTCGGTGTACCCCTTCGACTTCGACCGCGCGGTGGAGAGCGGACTGCGCACCGGCGAGAGCCACGGGAGCCCGCTGATCATGGTCGGCGCGCTCAAGATCATCACCGACGGATCCCTCGGCACGAGGACCGCCGCTTGCTCTCATCACTACCCGGGGGACCCCGCGAACTACGGCGTGCTCACGGTGCCGCCGGAGGAGCTGACGGATCTGCTCGTCGCCGCGACGGGGGCAGGCCTCGCCGTCGCCGTCCACGCCATCGGCGACCGCGCGGTCACCGCAGCGCTCGACGCGTTCACCGTGTCGGGCGCCGTGGGCACGATCGAGCATGCGCAGCTCGTCCGGCACGCCGATCTCTCACGCTTCGCTCGCCTGGGCGTCGTGGCGAGCGTGCAGCCGCAGCATGCCCTCGATGATCGCGACCTGGTCGAGACGCACTGGGCGGGGCAGACGTCCATCGGCTATCCGCTCGCCGCACTGCGCCGAGCGGGGGTGCAGCTCCGCTTCGGGTCGGACGCGCCCGTCGCCGAGCTGGACCCGTGGCAGGGGATCGGAGCAGCCGTGGATCGCACCGACGATGAGCGGGAGCCGTGGCATCCTGAGGAGCGGCTCACGATCGATGAGGCGCTCGAGGCGAGCGTGCGGTCCTCAGTGCGGCCAGGAGAGCCGGCCGATCTCGTTCTGTGTGGCGAGGATCCGCGAGCCGCGCACGGCGACGGACTGAGACGGATGCCGGTGGAGGCGACGTTACTCGCCGGACGCGTCACCCACCGCTCCTGAACACGACGAAGGGCACCGGAACGGATTCCGGTGCCCTTCGTCGTGTGGTGTGAGTAGTCAGGCTGCGATGTGCGAGACGAGGAACCAGCGGTCCTTGTCGAGTCCGCGCTTGATCTCGATCGCGACGTCCTGGCTGGTCAGGTCGACCTCGTCGAGGCCGTCGATCGCCGCCTGGACGTCGACGAGGATCGCGTCGATGTCGGCCACGACCGCGCGGATGAGGTCATCCGACTGCGTGAAGCCGGCGGGAACCGAGGTGGCGCCCGCCTTCTCTGCGACGGTGGAGATGCGGGCGTCGATCGGAAGGCCGAGGGCGACGATGCGCTCTGCGGCGGTGTCGGCGAAGTCGCCGGCGTGAGCGACGATCGTGTCGAGGAGCTCGTGGACGCCGACGAAGTTCGCTCCGCGGACGTGCCAGTGGGCCTGCTTGCCGTTGACCGTCAGGGCTTCGAGGCCGAGGACGAGCGGGGAGAGGAACTGTGCGGCCGCTGCGGCGACCGTCGGGTCGCTGGCGGTGGTGGAAACGGTCTGTGCCTTGCTCATCTTGTGCTCCTCCGAGATCATCTGTTTCTGTCGTGCTGGAGTCAACGCTACTCATCCTGAAACATTCCGCAAGCAAGCGAAGGCTGGGCTTAGTGGGGCAGAAATCCGCGGAAACACGCGGTAATGAGGGTAGTCTCGCCTTATGAGCATCGCGCAGGGAGCATCCGTCCTCGCCCTCCAGGATCGCGTGCCGTCGATCGCCGACGGCGCCTTCGTGGCGGAGGGCGCGCGCATCGTCGGAGCGGTCTCTCTGGCGGCCGGATCGAGCGTCTGGTACAACGCGGTGCTACGAGCCGATTCGGCGCCGATCGTGATCGGCCCCGGCAGCAACGTGCAGGACAACGTCTCGGTGCACGTGGATGCCGGGCACCCCGTCGTCATCGGTTCGAAGGTGTCGATCGGCCACAACGCGGTCGTGCACGGCTGCACGATCGGCGATGGTTCGCTCATCGGGATGGGTTCGGTGATCCTCAGTGGCGCGGTGATCGGAGCAGGCTGCCTGATCGCCGGGGGAGCCGTGGTGCTGGGCGGCACGGAGGTCCCCGAGGGATCGCTCGTCGCCGGTGTCCCTGCGAAGGTCCGCCGAGCGCTGAGCGATGACGAGCGCGCCGGCCTGATCGCGAACGCGGACACCTACCTCGGCCACCTGCTGACGCACTCGTCCGCGACCTCCGTCTGAGCCGACGCGCCCGCTAGGCTGGGTGCGTACGGGGCGGTGGCCAAGCTGGTTAAGGCAGTGGGCTCATAACCCAACGATTCGCGGGTTCAAGTCCCGCCCGCCCTACTCCTGTCCGGCATACTCCCGGTGTGCGCTGTTCGGACGTACCCAGTGAGCCAGGTACGCGCCGAGAGCGCAGCCTCGTGCGTCTCGCTCCTGGACTGACCCCGTTCGGGGTCAAGGTCTGGTGGAGTCGAAGGTCTGGTGCCACGATGACCTCGCGGTGATCGCGGAACAGCGAACCTCCACCGCAGATGCTCCCTCTCCTCTCCGAGCATCGATGGGGTCGAGCCCCCTGCGTCATCTCCCCAGTCCGCAGGGGGCTCGCTCGACTTCGACGATGTGTTCGTGCGATGCGATCGTGGGCCGAGAGGCGGCTCGCGGGTGATGAAAGCCTCTCCGGCCGTGGCACGAGTGTCGAGATGAGCCGGATTCTGACGTTCGGTCGCGCACGTGACCTCCGCCGGGGGTCATCGATACACCAATATGTCGCGATCGCCCATCTGACGCGAGGAGTTCCCTAACGTGGCGACCGGTCGTTGTCCGTCAACCCCAGATACGAAGGAGACTGCGAACCGTGATCCCCAAGAAGCCGTGCGAACGTCTGCAGCAGCAGCCGTCGCCTTCCTCGCACTCGCCGGTGCGGCACTCGTGCCGACAGCCGCTCAAGCCGCACCACCCACGCCGGCCGCCCCCGCCGACCCCTCGCTCGTGTTCGAGGAGACCTTCGAGAACGTCACCGGCGCCGACGTCGTCGGACTCGTCAACTACACCGGCGTGGACGGAGCCACGTACACCGCCTCGCCGTTCTGGCTGAACGCTGCAGCGTGCAACGGCTTCGTCCTGCAGGGGAACACCCCCATCCCGTTCGCAGGCGATGGCGCGGCCTGCAACGTCAACGCCTCCAATCGACTCGTCAACCTCGCCACGGTCCTCGGCGGCGGGAACGCCGACAACCGCGCCGTCGCGGCATACACCGAGGCCAACGGGGGCGCCGCAGACACGCTGCTCGCCCAGTCGATCGACAGCGGCATCGAACTGACCGAAGGCCGCTTCTACGTCGCGAGCATCGACACGGCCGAGGTCAACTGCGGCATCGGCGCTGTGCAGTCGACCCTCGACTTCGGTCTTTCTCTGCCCAACGGCGAGATCATGATCGCCGGCAACCCCGCCAGGGCGTGTTCTTCGCCGAACGTGCAGACGGTCAACGGGTTCGCCATCCGCAGCGGGCAGTTCTACAGCGGCGGCTTCCGCGCCGAGGAGTCGAGCTCGGCGGAGCTCCTCGTCCGCAACCGCGCGACGAGCGGTGGCGGCAACGACTTCGCTTACGACAACCTGCGCCTTTTCGACGCGACGCCGAGCATCTACAAAGCGTTCGATCAGGAGACCGTCGAGGTGGGGCAGCCCGTCACGATGTATCTGACGATCGTGAACACCAGCGAGCTGTCGGAGAAGACCGGCTGGTCCTTCACCGACGTGCTCCCCGAGGGCATGACGATCGCCGACGAGCCCAACGTCGACTCCAGCTGCTCTGCGGAGATCGACGCTCCCGCTGCCGGCTCCGAGGTCGTCGTGGACGCCGGATCGCTCGCTACCGGCCAGACGAGCTGCGAGATCGCCGTGAACGTCGTCCTCGGCGCGGGCGGCGACTACACCAACGTCATCGACGGCGCCTCGGGCCTGAACGGGGAGCCGTCGGCGTCCATCCGCGCTCTCGTCCCCTCGCTGTCGCTCACGAAGTCCGTGAACCCGGCACAGGTCACCAAGGCCGGCCAGGAGGTCGTGTACACGTTCGTCGTCCTCAACGACGGTGAGCTGCCCCTGCACGACGTCGAGGTGTCCGACCCGGGCCCCCTCGGCGGCACCGGGACCTTCGGCGACATCGACTGCGGTGAGGTCACCGAGCTCGCCGTCGACGAGAGCCTTACCTGCACCGCGACCTACGTCGCCGGTGCCGGCGACCTCACCGGGAAGCCCCTCACGAACGTCGCCTCTGCCACGGGCGTATCGCCTGGAGGCGTCACGGTCGATGCCGGCGCCACCGCTGACCTGACGACCGTCGTTCCTCAGCCGGCGACCACGCCGCCTCCCGCCCCGGTCGCCGGGAATCTCGCAGCCACGGGTGGTGACATTCCGTGGGGTTACGGTGTCACCGCAGGAGTCCTCCTGCTCGTCGGTGCGGGAGTCCTGCTCGTGACCCGGAAGCGCACCGCCTGAATCTAGTCGGCGCGTGAAGGGAAGGGCCCGGAGAAGGTGCATCTGCACTCTCCCCGGGTCCTTTCCCTGTCCAGGGGGATGCCTGCTCCGTCGATGCACTGACGCGCGAAGACGAGTCGCGCCGAAGAGAGTGGTGTGCGCCCTCCCGAGGGGAGGGAAGGTGCTGGGCGCGAGGAGAGCGCGGGCGCCGTCAGCTGTTGCGCACCGGCCAGGTGCCGTCGAGCGCATCCTCAGGATCGAGTCGTCCGACGCTGATGAAGTACTCCGTCAGGCTCTCGGCCTGAGAGCGCGCCCATCCGATCTGTCGCGTGTGCAGCTCGCTCAGGGTTTCGGGGAGGCGGAACTGTCGCGCAAGCGCCTGAGCGACGCGGCCTGCGGCCACCGCATCCGCCGAGGCGTCGTGCGCGCCCTCCAGGGGCACCGCATAGTGCGCGGCGACGACCTCCAGTGTGCGCTTGCCGCGGCGGTACCTGTCGTACGCCTTATCGATGACGAGCGGGTCGATGATGGGCGACGGAGAGACGAGCGGAGGGATGCCGTGGCGCACGCACTCGTGGGCGAGCAGCGAGAAGTCGTAGGAGGCGTTGTAGGCGACGATCGGGACGCCCTGGTCGAGCAGCGAGCGCAGGGCCGCGGTGACCTCGGCGACCACCTCGCGCACCGGTCTGCCGGCGCGACGGGCCTGCTCCGTGGTGATCCCGTGCACGGCGGTGGCTCCGTCGGGGATGGGGATCCCGGGGTCCGCGAGCCAGTCCCGCGCGGCGATCTCGCGCCCGTTCGCGTCGAGGACGCCGACGTGCGCGGTCACGACGCGGTCGCTCTCCACGTCGACGCCCGTGGTCTCGAGATCGAACACTCCGACGCGGGTGAGCCACGTCGGGAGTGCGGGATCTGCGGGCATGCCCTCACGGTAGGCGCGGCCTCGGACATTGCCAGGAAGGCGCACGGCGACTCCGTAGACTCGGATCATGACCGCATCCTCGCCCTACGCCGAACGACTCCGCCGCCTTCCGGTGGAGCGTCACGAGGTCGAGGTCCGCGACGGCGTCACCGCGTACTGGGAGTACGGGGCGGCCGACGCCGAGACGACCGTCATCGCCGTGCACGGCTTCCGCGGAGATCACCACGGCCTGGAGCCGGTGCTCGCCTTCCTCCCGGAGGCGCGGATCATCGCCCCCGACCTCCCCGGCTTCGGCGAGAGCACACCGGTGCCAGGGCGCACGTACGACCTCGACGAGTACGCGTCCTGGCTCATCGAGTTCGCCGCCCTGGTCGCTCCTGGTGCTGTCATCCTCGGGCACTCGTTCGGATCGATCGTCGTGTCGGCCGCGATCGCGTCCGGCCTGGAGACACCCCGGCTGATCCTGATCAATCCGATCGGCGCCCCCGCCCTCGAGGGGCCCAAGGGGCTGATGACCCGACTCGCCGTCTTCTATTACGCGATGGGGGCGCGCCTGCCGGAGACGCTGGGCACGGCTCTGCTGCGGAACCGGGCGATCGTCCGCATCATGAGCGTCACGATGGCGAAGACGCAGGATCCGGAGCTCCGCAGGTTCATCCACGACCAGCACGACACGTACTTCTCACGGTTCGCGGATCGTGACGTGCTGCGCGACGCGTTCGTCGCGAGCGTCTCCCATGACGTGCGGGAGTTCGCCCCGAAGATCCACGTGCCGACGCTGCTGATCGCGGCCGACCGCGACGACATCACGCCGATCGAGGCGGAGCGGGTGCTCGCGACGCTGTTCGACGATGCGGAACTGGTCGAGATCGCCCATGTCGGGCACCTCATCCACTACGAGACGCCGGCCGAGGCCGCCGGCGCGATCCGTCGCTTCCTCAGGATTCCCGTCGCGCGAGGCCGATGAGCCCCGCCACCCGGAAGGGGATGACCTCGCCCATGGCGAGTGACGTCTCCGTCCGCTCGACGCCGTCGATCGAGAGGATGCGCGCGTCCGTGTCGAACAGGTGACGCGCGTCGCGGCAGGCCACCCTGGCCAGCAGATCGATCGAGCCGCTCAGGCCGTGGGCCTGGACGACCTCGGGGATGCGTGCGAGCTCGTTGATGATGCGCGGCAGCTCGGTCTGCCTGACGCCGATGCTCACGAACGCCTGCAGGGGGAATCCGAGGACATCGGGGGAGAAGGACCGCTCGTACGAGAGGAACACCCCGGTCTGCTCCAGCCGCGCCATGCGCGCCTGGATGGTGTTGCGTGAGAGGCCGAGATTCTCGGCGAGCGCGACGATCGTGATGCGCGGGTCGTCGGCGAGGGCGGCGAGGAGTTCCAGATCGATGCGGTCAAGTCCAGGCATAGTGCCAAAGAGTAGCAGTCTCGTATCGACCCGGATTTAGCAACATGCTCAACAGCCTCGCAATTGCTTGAGCGTCGTGTTGAACAGACGTACGCTCAGGTCATCGGCGGAGCTGCCGATGACCGACGTGCAGAGCCCCACGAGGGCAGCCACGACAGAGGAGGACGATGATGTCACCGCAACTCACGCCCATCGCGGACGCAGCGCAGGATCTCGAGCTCTCCGAGCGCATCCTCGGCCCCGACGGCACGCGCATCGCGAACGCCCAGCTCGACCCCTATGTGGCCGATGTGGATGCCGAGCAGCTGCGCGCCCTGCACCGCGACATGGTCGTCCTCCGTCGCATCGACGCCGAGGGCGTCGCGCTCCAGCGCCAGGGCCAGCTTGGTCTCTGGGCGCCCTGCAACGGGCAGGAGGCGACGCAGATCGGCACGGCTCGTGTGCTCGCGCCGCAGGACTACGTGTTCCCGAGCTACCGCGAGACCGGCGTGATCTACGCGCGAGGAGCCCAGCCGGGAGACTACGTCCGCATGTGGCGCGGCGAAGAGGGAGCCGGTCACGACCCGGCGGCGCTGCGCGTGGCGCCGCTGCAGATCATCATCGGCGCGCAGACCCTGCACGCCGTCGGCTATGCGCTCGGGATCCAGCACGACGAGACGGACGAGGTCGCCGTGACCTACTTCGGCGACGGTGCGACCAGCCAGGGGGATGTGAACGAGGCGATGATCTTCGCCGCCTCGTACCGCGCTCCCGTGGTCTTCGTCTGCCAGAACAACCACTGGGCCATCTCGGAGCCCGTCGCCGTGCAGTCGCAGTTCCCGATCGCCGGTCGCGCACCGGGCTTCGGCATCCCGAGCCTCCGCGTCGACGGCAACGACGTCCTCGCCTGCATGGCCGCCATGCGCTGGGCGCTGGAGCACGCGCGCTCGGGCAAGGGGCCGGCCTACATCGAGGCGGTCACGTATCGGATGGGCCCGCACACCACGGCCGACGACCCGACGCGCTACCGCGACGAGGCCGAGCTTGAATCGTGGCGCCGCCGTGACCCGATCTCCCGTCTCGAGGCCCATCTGCGAGCGCGCGGAGAGCTGAGCGACGTGCATGTCGCAGAGACCCAGGCTGCGGCGGATGCCGTGGCCAAGGAGATGCGCGCCGCGTGCCTCGGCATGGTCACGCGTCCTCCGCTCGCGGTGTTCGACGGCGTGTACGCCGAGCCGCACACGGGACTCGATCGCCAGCGCGACGAGTACGCCGCGTACCTCGCGTCGTTCGACGGCGAGGTGTGATCATGACCGAGCTGACTCTGGGCAAGGCCCTCGGCGCGGGTCTCCGGCAGGCGATGCGCGACGACGATCGCGTCGTCCTCCTCGGAGAAGACATCGGCAAGCTGGGCGGCGTCTTCCGCATCACGGACGGACTCCTCGACGAGTTCGGGGCGAAGAGGGTCATCGACACGCCTCTCGCGGAGTCGGGGATCGTCGGTGCGGCGGTCGGCCTCGCGTTCCGCGGCTATCGACCGGTCGTCGAGATCCAGTTCGACGGCTTCGTGTACCCGGCGTTCGACCAGATTGTGGCTCAGGTCGCGAAGCTGCACTACCGCACGCAGGGCAGGGTCAAGATGCCGATCACGATCCGCATCCCCTGGGCCGGCGGCATCGGAGCGGCCGAACACCACTCGGAGTCGCCCGAGGCGTACTTCGTGCACACAGCGGGCCTCCGCGTGGTCGCCGTCTCGAACCCCGAGGACGCCTACCGCAGCCTTCGACAGGCGATCGCCAGCGACGATCCCGTGATCTTCTTCGAGCCCAAGCGGCTCTACCACCACAAGGGCGAGGTCGATCTCGAGGCGCCGCTCGCCGATGCGCCGCCGATGGGGCTCGCCCGCGTCGTGCGCGAGGGGACCGATGCCACGCTCATCACCTACGGCGCCATGGTGACGACGGCGCTGCAGGCGGCGGAGGCCGCGGAGGACGAAGGGATCTCCCTGGAGGTCATCGATCTGCGCTCCCTGTCGCCCGTCGACTACGACTCGGTCGCGGCATCCGTCCGCAAGACGGGTCGCGTCGTCGTCGCGCACGAGGCCTCTCGCGAGGCGGGGGTCGCCGCCGAGGTCATCGCGAGCATCACGGAGCGCTGCTTCGAGTACCTCGAATCCGCCCCGTTGCGCGTGACGGGTCACGATGTGCCCTATCCGCCCGCGAAGCTGGAGAAGTACCACCTGCCCGACCTCGATCGACTTCTCGACGCGGTCGACCGCGTGCTCGATCGCCCGCACAGCCTGACGGGGGCCGACGCATGATCGCCGAGTTTCGCCTGCCCGACCTGGGAGAGGGGCTCACCGAGGCAGAGGTGGTCCAGTGGCTCGTCGCGCCTGGCGACAGCGTGGCGTTGAATCAGAACCTCGCCGAGGTCGAGACCGCCAAGGCCATCGTCGAACTGCCGTCGCCGTACGAGGGCGTCGTCTCGACTCTGCACGCTGAGGCGGGGGAGACCGTCGCCGTCGGCGCACCGCTGATCGCCTTCGATGTCGCGGGCACGGAGGAGACACCTCCCGCGGGGGCATCGGATGCCGAGGAGAAGGCGCAGCCGAACCTCGTCGGCTACGGCGCAGCACCGGCCCGCTCAGGACGTCCCGCTCGGCGTGCACGTCGGGTCGGAAGCCCGTCGATGACCGCGGACACCGCCGTTCTTGAGGCCGCACCGCACGATGCGCGGCCCAGCGCGAGCGTCGAGACCGTGATCGAGCGTCCTCGGTCGACGCCACCCGTGCGCGCCTATGCCAAGAGGCTCGGCGTCGACCTCGTCCTGGTGTCCGCCGTCGTGGGCGACCGCGTCATCACCCGTGATGACATCGACGAGTTCGCGCGGCGCGCCGGCATCCGCGCGGAGGAGGCGGAGACGACCGTGTCGGCTCCGCTCACCGCTGCGGCCCTGGCTGACGATGACCGCGAACTCCGGATCCCCATCCGCG
Organism: Microbacterium sp. NPDC012755; assembly: GCF_042901325.1. Lineage (NCBI taxonomy): Bacteria > Bacillati > Actinomycetota > Actinomycetes > Micrococcales > Microbacteriaceae > Microbacterium > Microbacterium sp. NPDC012755. The sequence goes on from NZ_JBIBCT010000001.1 coordinate 3,043,068, forward strand.
GCGTGCGCAAGCACACGGCGGCTGCGATGGTCGAGAGCGCGTTCACGGCTCCGCACGTCACGGTGTTCCACACCGTCGACGTCACTGCGACGATGGATCTTCTCGCGTCGCTGCGGGAGGACCGTTCCCTGGCCGCGCACAGGATCGGCCCTCTGGCCGTGATCGCGAAGGCCGTGTGCCTGGCGCTCGGGCGGAACCGAGGGCTCAACGCCCGGTGGGACGAGGCCGCGGGCGAAATCGTGCAGCGCAACTACGTCGATCTCGGCATAGCCGCCGCGACCGAGCGGGGCCTCATCGTCCCGAACATCAGGGACGCGGAGCGCCTGACGCTGACCGAGCTCGCCGACGCGCTGAAGGCCCTCGCGGAGACCGCCCGTTCGGGGAAGACGTCCCCCGCCGAGCTCGCCGGCGGGACCTTCTCGATCTCGAACATCGGCGTGTTCGGAGTGGATGCCGGGACGCCGATCCTTCCCCCCGGTCAGTCGGGCATCCTCGCCGTCGGCGCCGTGCGCCGTCAGCCGTGGGAGTACCGCGGCGAGATCGTGCTGCGCCAGATGATGACGCTGAGCCTGTCGTTCGATCACCGCCTCGTCGACGGCGCGGAGGGAGCGCGGTTCCTCAAGGACGTCGCCGACATCCTCGAGGAACCGGGGCGGGCGATGCTGCTCAGGTAGTCGCGCGGAGAGCGGCCTCCGCCATCGCGGCCAGGACGGACGCGGTGGCGGAGTGGCTTCTCGCCGCAGAGCGGGTGGAGTGCGGCGTCGAGTTGATCAGTCCGAAGCACGCCTGCACGCGCAGGCGGAGCTCATCGGACGACGTGTCGACGAGGGGACGCAGCGCCTCCATCCACAGTTCGATGTACGAGCGCTGCAGTCGACGCACGTCGGCGTGGTCGGACTCGGCGAGATGAGCGACGTCTCGATCCTGCACGCGGATGACCTCGGCGTTCCCCAACGCGAACTCGACGTGGAAGCCGATCAGCGCGCGCATCCGTGCCTCGCTGTCGTCGACCTCCTCGGAGACCCGGGTGCCGCCGGAGACGAGGTCCTGGCTGACCTTCACGAGGACGGCTCCGAGCAGCGCCTGCTTTCCGGCGAAGTGTCGGTAGACAGCGGGTCCTGACACGCCGACGGCCGCCCCGATGTCCTCGAGGCTCACGCCGTTGTAGCCGCGTGCGGCGAACAGCTGCGCCGCCTCGCGGAGGATGGCGTCGGAGCGCTCGGCCTTGGCACGGTCTCGGGCGGTGAGCGGGCTTGTCATCTCAGTTAATCCTCGCTAACCTGAATCATCGGGTTAGTGAACACTAACCGAGAATGCGTGCGGCGCGCCACCGTGTGTCGCATGCTCGCGTGGGTCGAGGAGGACGTCACGATGCAGATGACCCAGGAGTCCCTGGCCGAGGAGCTGCGCGAGCGGCTCGCCGCCGCGGCGCTCGGCGGCCCGGAGGCGTCGCGTGCGCGTCATCTCTCGCGCGGAAAGCTCCTGCCGCGAGACCGTGTCGCGCGGCTGCTCGACGAGGGGAGCCCGTTCATCGAGGTCGCGCCCCTCGCGGCAGACGGTCTCTATGGGGGAGAGGCGCCGGGAGCCGGGGTGATCGCCGGCATCGGACTCGTGCACGGGCGTCACGTGATGGTCGTCTGCAACGATGCCACCGTCAAGGGCGGCACCTATTACCCGCTGACCGTGAAGAAGCATCTGCGCGCGCAGGAGATCGCTCTGGAGAACAGGCTGCCCTGTCTCTACCTCGTCGACTCCGGAGGCGCATTCCTCCCCAAGCAGGACGAGGTGTTCCCCGACCGCGACCACTTCGGCCGCATCTTCTTCAATCAGGCGCGCATGTCGGCCGCCGGGATCCCGCAGCTGGCGGCCGTGCTCGGTTCGTGCACGGCGGGCGGAGCCTATGTCCCCGCGATGAGCGACGAGACGGTGATCGTCCGCGGACAGGGCACGATCTTCCTCGGCGGCCCGCCGCTGGTGAAGGCCGCGATCGGCGAGATCGTCAGCGCCGAGGAGCTGGGTGGGGGAGAGCTGCACGCTCGGCGCAGCGGCGTCGTCGACCACCTCGCCGAAGACGACGAGCATGCGCTGGAGATCCTCCGCGACATCGTCTCCACGCTGCCGGCGCCGCACGCCCCGGCCTGGGAGATCGTGCCGAGTCGTGATCCGGCGGAGACGTCCTCCCTGTACGAGGTCGTCCCCGTCGACGTGAACGCCGCCTACGACGTGCACGCGGTGATCGACCGCCTCATCGACGCGGACACGTTCCGGGAGTTCAAGTCCGAGTACGGAACCACTCTCGTCACCGGGTTCGCCCGACTGCACGGTCATCCCGTCGGCATCGTCGCGAACAACGGCGTGCTCTTCAGCGAGTCCGCCCTCAAGGGCGCGCACTTCATCGAGCTGTGCGACCAGCGCGGCATCCCTCTGCTCTTCCTGCAGAACATCTCGGGCTTCATGGTGGGGTCGGATGCCGAAGCCGGGGGCATCGCCAAGGACGGGGCCAAGATGGTCACCGCCGTCGCGAGCACCCGGGTGCCGAAGCTCACCGTCATCATCGGCGGCTCCTTCGGGGCGGGCAACTACTCGATGTGCGGGCGTGCCTACTCGCCGCGTTTCCTGTGGACGTGGCCGGCGAGCCGGATCTCCGTGATGGGCGGAGCACAGGCCGCGTCCGTGCTCGCGACCGTCAAGGAGGATCAGCTGACCGCTCGGGGGGAGTCGTGGAGCCAGGAGGAGCGCTCCGGGTTCGAGGCGCCGATCCGCGACCAGTACGAACAGCAGGGCGAGCCGTACTACGCCACGGCCCGCCTGTGGGACGACGGCATCATCGATCCCGAGAACACCCGCGACCTCCTCGGCCTCGCCCTGGACGTCGTGTCACGCAGCCCGCTGCCCGAACCGCACTTCGGCGTCTTCCGGATGTGAGACTCATGAGCGACCACCTCTTCGACACCGTCCTCGTCGCCAACCGCGGCGAGATCGCACGCCGGGTCATCCGCACCCTGCGCGAGCTCGGCATCCGCAGCGTCGCGGTCTACAGCGATGCGGACGAGCAGTCGCCGCACGTCCGCGAGGCCGACGCGGCCGTGCGGGTCGGCCCTGCGCCCGCAGCGGAGTCGTACCTCGACATCGACGCCGTCATCGCGGCCGCACGGACGGCGGGAGCCCAGGCGATACACCCTGGTTACGGATTCCTCTCCGAGAGCGTCGGTCTCGCCGAGGCCTGCGCAGAGAGCGGCATCACCTTCATCGGCCCCTCGGTCGAGGCGCTGCAGATCATGGGAGACAAGGCCAGGGCGCGTGAGCACGTGACGCGATACGGCGTGCCCGTCGTCCCCGGCTTCGACGCCACGGGTCTCTCCGACATCGAGATCGCCGAGGAGGCGGAGCGGATCGGATTCCCGCTCCTCGTCAAGCCCAGCGCGGGCGGGGGAGGGAAGGGCATGGAAGTCGTCGCCGACGCCTCCGCGCTCACCGCGGCCCTCGCGTCCGCGCGCAGGGTCGCCGCGTCCGCGTTCGGAGACGACTCGCTCGTCCTCGAACGCTTGATCCGCCGCCCTCGGCACATCGAGGTGCAGGTGTTCGGCGACGAGCACGGCACCGTGCTGGCGCTCGGCGAGCGGGAGTGCACGCTGCAGCGCCGGCATCAGAAGGTGATCGAGGAGGCGCCGTCCGCAGGCATGCCCGCCGAGACCCGCGAGAGGCTGCTCGCCGCGGCAGTGCGGGCCGCCGAGAGCGTCTCCTACGTCGGCGCCGGAACGGTCGAGTTCCTCATCGACGCGGATGAGCCCGATGAGATCTTCTTCATCGAGATGAACACGCGTCTCCAGGTCGAGCACCCCGTGACCGAGGAGGTCACCGGGCTCGATCTCGTCGCGCTGCAGCTCCGTGTCGCTGCCGGGGGACGACTCGATCCCGCGCCTCGAGTCCACGGACACGCGGTCGAGGCCCGCATCTATGCGGAGTCTCCGGAGCGAGGCTTCCTGCCGTCCACCGGACGGGTGCTGCTCTTCGATCCGCCGCAGGGTGTGCGGGTCGACGCCGCGATCGAGACCGGAAGCGAGGTCACCGGATTCTACGATCCGATGATCGCGAAGGTCATCGCCCTCGCCGCCGACAGGGTCACGGCGCTGCGCCGACTGGATGAGGCGCTGAGCCGGACGGTCGTGCTCGGCGTCGACACCAACATCGACTTCCTCCGGACGCTGTGCCGAAACGAGAGGGTCATCGCCGGCGATCTCGACACCGGGCTCATCGAGACCCTCCTGCCGCTGCCTGTGCCCTCTCCCTCTGCGCGCATGCTCGCCAGTGCGAGAGCCCGCGTGCAGGAGAGCGCGCCGACCGTCTCCGACGCGGGCGCCGTCTGGACCGCCCTCACGGAGAGGGATGCCGCAGACGTGGCGTTCCTCACGGATGACGACGCGCTGGTCGAGTCCGAATCGGGGACGCCGTCGCAGCTGCCGACGGCGCTCGATGCCGACGGCGCGGTCTGGGTCGCCGAGGGCGGCCGCACGATGCGTCTTCGTCCCCTCGATCGTCGGGCACGGATGCGGCGACGCCTCGCGACAGCGCAGCGGGCCGCCGTCGCCACAGAGCCCGAAGGCCGCGCCCCCATGCCGGGCAGCGTCGTGGCGGTGCACGTCGCCGACGGCGAGCGCGTCGCCGCAGGCACGCCGCTGCTGTCGATCGAGGCGATGAAGATGGAGCACCCGGTGCTCGCGCCGCACGACGGCACGGTGCATCTTCTGGTCGCCGTGGGCGATCAGGTGCGGCGCGACCAACCGGTCGCCCGCGTGACGACGAGTCCCCACGACGGGGCCGCAGAGGAGATCCGATGAGTGAAGATCTGAACGAGGACGAGCGCGAGCTCGCCGCCATGGTCCGGGAGTTCGCCGAGACCGTCGTCGCGCCGCAGTCCTACGAGGCGGACCGCACGCACACGCTTCCGATGGACGTGGTGGCGCAGATGGGCGAGCTGGGGTTGTTCGGCCTGCCCTTCCCGGAGGAGCATGGCGGTCAGGGCGGAGATTACTTCGCTCTGGGCATCGCGATCGAGGCGCTCGGGCGGGTCGATCAGTCCATCGCCATCACCCTGGAAGCCGGCGTCAGCCTCGGAGCGATGCCGGTGTTCCGGTTCGGCACCGAGGAGCAGAAGCGCGATCTGCTGCCCGATCTGCTGGCCGGCCGCGCCCTCGCCGGGTTCGGTCTGACCGAGCCGGAGGCGGGGAGCGACGCGGGCGCCACGCGCACCACCGCCCGCCTCGACGGCGATGAGTGGGTGATCGACGGCACCAAGCAGTTCATCACGAACTCCGGCACGCCCATCACACGATTCGTCACCGTCACCGCCGTCACCGGGAACGAGGGCGGGCGCAAGGAGATCTCCACGATCATCGTGCCCAACGGGACGCCGGGGTTCACCGTCGAAGCGCCCTACGACAAGGTCGGCTGGAACGCCTCAGACACCCACCCGCTCACCTTCTCCGGGGTGCGCGTGCCCGCGGGCAACCTGCTCGGCGAGCGGGGGAGCGGGTTCCGCAACTTCCTCAGCATCCTCGATGAGGGACGCATCGCCATCGCGGCCCTCTCGACCGGCGCCGCGGAGGGGTGTCTCGAAGCGGCCGTCGACTACGCGAAGAGCCGCACGATCTTCGGCAGCGCCCTGAGCACCCGGCAGAACGCGCAGTTCACGCTCGCACGCATGCGCGCACGTGTGCACACCGCCCGTCTCGCGTGGCACCACGCGGCCCGACTGCGCGATGCGGGGAAGCCCTTCGCCGAACAGGCGGCGATCGCCAAGCTCGTCGCGGGAGAAGCCGCGATGGACAACGCGCGCGACGCGACGCAGATCTTCGGCGGCAACGGCTTCATGAACGAGTTCCCCGTGGCACGGCACTACCGCGACTCGAAGATCCTCGAGATCGGCGAGGGGACGACCGAGGTGCAGCTGCTCGTCATCGCCAGGGCTCTGGGTCTCGCCGGGTAGCGTGTCAGCATGCCAGACGCACTGACCGACGGGAGGGCGGCGACGTGACCGCACGGGACATCATCCAGCGAGGTCTCTACTTCGAGGAGTTCGAGGTCGACGCCCGCTATCTGCATCGGCCGGGGCGCACGGCGACCGAAGCCGACAACGTGCTCTTCACGACCCTCACCATGAACACGCAGGCGCTGCATCTGGATGCCGCGTTCGCGCAGACCCAGGAGTTCGGCCAGCGGCTGATGAACTCCATGTGGACCCTGTCGACCATGGTGGGAGCATCCGTCGCCCAGCTCACTCAGGGGACCCTGGTGGCCCAGCTCGGTCTCGGCGACATCGCGTTCCCGCATCCGCTGTTCGCGGGGGACACGCTGTACATCGAGAGCACGATCGTCGCGAAGCGACCGTCGTCGTCCCGCCCCGGTCAGGGGATCGTCACGATCTCCCACACCGGGCGCAACCAGGACGGCATCGTCGTCGCGACCGCGAGCAGGACGGTCCTCGTCCGCTGCCGCCCCGAGGAGGAGAACCGATGACCTTCGATCTCGGACCCGCGCTGCTGTTCTGCCCCGCCGATCGCCCTGAACGGTTCCGCGGTGCACTGGAGAAGGCGGACGCCGTCATCCTCGATCTGGAGGACGCGGTCCTCCCCGAGGCGAAGGCGACGGCACGGGGCAACCTGATCGATGCCGACCTCGACCCCGACCGCGTCATCGTCAGGGTGAACGCTCCGGACACCGAGGCGTTCGTCTGCGACCTCGCCACCCTCGCTCAGACGGACTTCCGCACCGTGATGGTCGCCAAGACGGAGGATCCCGAGCGCCTCCACGCCTTCGACGAGCGCTACTCCCTCATCGCCCTGTGCGAGACCGCCCGGGGGATTCATGCGGCGGATCGCATCGCCGCGCATCCGCGAGTGGTCGCGATGATGTGGGGCGCGGAGGACCTGGTCGCCTCCCTCGGCGGCACGTCCAGCAGGACGCCCGATGGCGGCTACCGCGACATCGCCCGCTATGCCCGCTCCCGCGTGCTGCTGGAGGCGGGAGCGCAGGGCAAGGCCGCCGTCGACGCCGTGCACATCGCGATCGACGACCTGCCGGCCCTCGCTCGAGAGGCAGCGGATGCCGCAGCATCCGGGTTCCGCGCCACCGCGTGCATCCACCCCTCGCAGGTCGCCACCATCAGGGACGCGTACCGTCCCGATGCCGCGACGGTCGACTGGGCGCATGCGGTGATCGCCGCGGCCGAGAGCGAGCGGGGCGTGTTCCGCTTCCAGGGCCGCATGATCGATGAGCCGGTGCTCCGGCACGCCCGCTCGGTGATCGACCGGGCCGGTTGATCACCGCCAGAGTCCACGCTCGTCGATCCAGGTGTGCCACGGGCTGATGCGGTCGACGTGCAGGATCCCGTCGTAGGACGCGCGGACGTCTGCGAGCTCGACCTCGGGTCCGTTGTGTGTGCCCGTCACGAGGTCGACGGAGGCGGGAGCCCCGGCGAGGTCGACGAAGAACGACCCTTCCGCGCGCGTGCTCAGCAGTGCGTCGAGCGTCTCCGCGCGCGGCCGATCCAGCTGCTGCACGAAGGGCGTGGAATGCCCGGGGGCGTCTGTCGGAGCGGGGCGGTGCAGCCACGCGGCACCACCGCCGAACGTCGTGCCGATGACGCGCAGGTCGTCGCCAAGGCGTCCGCGGAGATGCGTGCCCACGGTCGCGAGAGGTTCGGTCACGAACGGCGGCGCGAGGTAGGGCGTCGTGCGGACGTGCCCGTTCGCCGCGAACAGGACCACGCGCTCCTCCCGCTGCAGGACCCACTCGACCGCGTCGGCCATCGCCGAATCGCGGATGTTCGCCGGCGCCCAGGTGCGTGACGCTCCCTCCGCCATCGCCGCGAGGAAGCCATCGGTGCTCCGTGCGAGTTCCGCGGCCCGCACGGCGACGTCGACCACGTCGGCGTCGGCTCCCGCCTGCACGTAGTCGGTCCTCCGAGCTCTGACCCGCTCCGTCATGCCCGAGATCGTCGAGGTCATCGCGCGGCGCCGTTCCTCGGCGAGACCCAGGTAGGCGTGCAGGGCGGTGGCCGCTCTCGCGAGGCCGGCGCGGTCGGCGGGCAGGTACTCGAACTCGGGCAGCAGGATGTCGCGCACGTGCCGGGCGTAGTGCGGATCCGCGGAGTCCAGGAACGTGACCACGTGCTGCAGAGCCGGGAGCGATGAGGATGCCGAGTCGGGCACGTCCATCCCGTAGAAGCGCACCGGTGCACCGGCGACCGTCTTCTCGCGCAGCCACACGACGAGGTCCAGCGTCTCCTGGCACTTGCCGAAGTGGTAGGTGACCCCGTCGTTCAGGACGTCGCGCAGGCGCCCTTCGCCGGAGCGCACCCAGTCGTCGACCGTGAGCCCCTCGACGACGCCGCTCTCCAGAACGATCGCCGTGAACCCCGCCCGCTCGACGAGGAATCGCAGCAGCCTGTTCCGCCAGGCGAGGAACTCGTGCGTGCGGTGCATCGATTCGCCGACAGCGACGACGTGTGCGTCGCCGACGAAGGACTGAAGCGGTTCCAGCTGCTCGTCCGGTATGTCGTCCGGATCGACCGCGTCGAAGGCGACCCGGCTGCGGCTGAGCCATTCCGTCGTCTCGTCGACGTCCATGACTCAGAGGACGTAGGCCTGCTCGAGCAGGCGCAGCGACCCGGGTGACGCCTCGAAGCGGTGGATAGAGCCGTTCGCGAGCACCTCTCCCTCCCGGGGCAGGGTGCCGCCGGAGACGTGGTCGATCAGCGAGCGGATCACGCCGCCGTGCGAGACCACGATGAGGGACTCCGCCACCGGGGCGGAACGACGACGGGCTTCGCGCGCGATCCGATGCAGCGCCGCCAGCGCGCGGACCCCGACCTCGTCGAGGGTCTCGGCCCCTGGCACCTCGGCGTGCCAGTCTCCGTAGGAGGCGATGTAGTCGGGCACCAGCATCCCCTCTCCCTCGCCGAACTCCCTCTCGCGGAGATCGGGCACGAGGGCGGGAGCGGGGAGGGCGAGCTCGGCGGCGATGATCTCCGCGGTCTCACGGGCGCGCAGCAACGGGCTGGCGTAGATCGCGTGATGCGTGGTCGCGCCGAGCTGCGACGCCGCCCACCGGGCATCCCCGCGTCCGCTCTCGTTGAGCGGGATGTCGGTGGATCCCTGGATGCGCTTCTCCAGGTTCCAGTCGGTCTGACCGTGGCGGACGAGGGTGATGAGGGTCACAGCAGAAGCTCCTGGATGGCGGGGAGCACGACGCTCGTGCCCGCCGCGAGCGTGATGTCCGCCCACGAATCGGCACGGGTGGGCTCGTGGTTGACGATGACGAGAGGGATCCCGCGGCGACGCGCGCGCTCCACCAGGCGGACGCCGGAGTTCACGACGAGGGAGGAGCCGGCGACGATCATCGCGGAGCTGGCGCGCAGCAGCGATTCGGCCGCCTTGAACCTGTCCTGCGGGACGAACTCTCCGAAGAAGACGACGTCGGGCTTGAGCATCCCACCGCACACCGTGCACACCGGCACCACGAATCCTTCCGTGGTCTCCGGGAGGACGTCGCCGTCGGGAGCGAGCAGGACGTTCTCCGGCACGGCGATCCAGGGATTGCTCTCCTCGATCTGCACGGCGATGTCGCGGCGGTCGAAGACCTGGCCGCAGTGCAGGCACGTCACCCGGCGCATCGTCCCGTGGACCTCGATCACGTGCGAGCTGCCGGCGCGCAGATGCAGGCCGTCGACGTTCTGCGTGATGATGCCGCTCACGACGCCGCCGGATTCCAGTTCGGCGAGGGCGATATGGCCCGCGTTCGGCTCGGCCTGCGCGAAGGCCCGCCAGCCGAGATGACCGCCCACCCAGTAGCGTCTGCGTGCGGCTTCGTCGCCGAGATAGCGCTGGATGGTCATGGGATCGGCGCGGGTGCGGGCGCCCTCGCCACGGTACGCGGGGATGCCCGAGTCCGTGGAGATGCCCGCTCCGGTGAGGAGCGCGACCTTCCGACCCCGGAGGAGATCGGCTGCCTGAGTGATCCGGGCATGCAGCTCGGTATCGGTCATCGCGGTCACGGCACCTCCCTGTGCGAGTCTACGACGCTCGGCGGAGGCGACGGCGTCGCACGTGCCACAGTGGAGGCCTATGGAACTCTTCGACGTCACCTCCGCAGCGGACCCCCGACTGGACGACTTCCGCGCCCTCACGGACACGGCGCTGCGGGCGGTGTCCGAGCCGGCGGGCGGCCTGTACATCGCCGAGTCCGCGAAGGTCATCGAGCGTGCGGTGCGTGCCGGCCACCGCCCGCGCTCCGTGATGGTGCAGAGGCGATGGGTCGACGGCATCCGCTCCCTCCTCTCGGAGCACGACGTCCCGGTCTACGTCGTCCCGGATGAGGTGGCCGAGGCGGTGACGGGATTCGCGGTGCACCGTGGAGCTCTGGCCTCCATGCACAGGCCGCCACTGCACTCTGTCGCCGACGTCGTGGCGGGCGCCTCGCTGGTTCTGATCCTCGAGGGGATCGGCGACCACACCAACGTGTGGTGTTCCAAAACACCACCAGCCAAGAATCGATCTCGCATCGCGATCTTGGAAGGCGTGACCGATCATACGAACGTCGGGGCTCTGTTCAGATCGGCCGCTGCGCTGGGCGTGGGTGCTGTTCTCGTCACGCCGGACTGTGCCGACCCGCTCTATCGCCGCTCCGTGCGGGTGTCGATGGGCACCGTATTCCAGGTCCCGTGGACGCGCATCCCTGAGTGGCCATCAGGCATGGACGTGCTCAAGGACGCCGGCTACGTGGTCGCCGGGATGACGTTGGGAGAGGGGGCGATCACGTTGGATGAGCTCGTTGCCGAGGACCATGAGAAGCTCGCGCTTGTCTTCGGTTCCGAGGGATTCGGGATCACGGCTCGAACTGATGCGCTGCTCGATCGCCGAGTGACGATTCCGATGATGGGCGGCGTCGACTCGCTGAACGTCGCAGCTGCTTCGGCAGTCACGTTCTATGCGACCAGGTGATCCCGACACGTCCACGAGTCAGTCCTGATCGATGCCCTGACCCGGCATTGGGACGTGGCGTCGTATGCGACGCTCTCAGAATGTGCTTCTCGCAGGACCTGGAGGAAGTGCATTGTTGTCGACGCTTCTCATTCCGCGAGCTCCTTGACCCGCCTGTAGAGCTCCCGAAGGGCTGTGTCCGAGAGGTCGATGATCGGTTCGTACATGAACGAGTTCACGTGGATGTTCTCTGGGGTCATGAGCACCACGTCGTCGAGAGCGCGGAGAGAGTCCGCGGTGCCGTGCTCACGGCTCTTGAAAGCCTGGAACAAGGCGTGGGTCTGGTTCCCCGTGATTCCATCGGTGAAGGCGAGGTCCGCCAGCTCCTCCACCATGTGCTTCTCCGCAACCATGCGTGTGGCGATCGAGAGCACGATCTTGTTTTCGAAGTTGATGCCCTCCGCAGCGACGAGCGCCGCTTCGGCCTGCTCGAGCAGAAGGTCGATCACCGGTCTGTCACCGGTATTCCACGACTTCTTCTCGCTCACCTGGAACGTCTCGTTGAAGATCCGGTCGAGCTCGGCGTTGTCGATGGACGCGGAATCTGCCTTCCAATGCAGCAGCGAGGTCAGCGTCAGGTAGTCGGGGTCGTCCTCGCCCCTCGTGTACTCGAGGATGTTGCGAACGAAAGGGATCGAGGCGATGCGCTGCATGCCGTCGTCGAAGAAATTCTGCTTGAAGCCGTTGATAAACGGGTTCCTAACGTGGCTGGCCTGGGCGAGCGTGACCTTACCTTCGCCCTTCTGCGCCATGAAACACTTGTTGTAACCGACAACGCCGCGGCTGAGCAGAGTGCGGAAGAAGTCGAAGTTGTGCGTCAGAAGAATCAGCTTGAAGTTGGCGTAATCAGACATCTCCTTCAAGTACTGGATGATGGCGTACTTGTTCTTGTAGTCGAAAGAGTCGGCGAGGTCGTCGATGACGAAGATTGTCTCTCGCCCCGACGCCTTGCGCGCCTCCATCTCGAAGAGAACGTTGAGGATGTAGAGCGCCTTCTTCTCCCCGTTGCTCAGCACTGATAGCAGTTCGTCCCGTTCGACGCCTGCGGATTCGTTGCCGTCGTTGAACTCGAAGACCAGCTTGAGCATGGTCTCCTGTCCGAGCGCGACACGGTGCTTGTTCTCCGCCCGGAGGGTGAAGGGCACGAAGAATCGCTCGTTGAAGATCCGAATGACGTTGTCCCACTGGGTGCTCTCGGTCGCCGCCTGCCGCTCGATCTCCTTGCGGCGCACCTCTGTCTCCTTGTAACACTCCACGACTCGCTTGAAGGCCTCTTCGTGTGCCTTGAGGTACGACTTCCACACGTCCTGGTGGAAGTTCTCGACGTTGGCGAACTCCGGAAGGAGATCTTCCCGATTGGCGATGAACTCGAAGAACTTCCTCGTGTCCTCGTTGCGCTGGACGGCGCGCTCGACGCCGTCCAGCTTCTTGCGCAGTGCGGCGTCGTCACTGATCCGAGCCTTTTCTTCCGTGATGAGCGCCTGCAGGTCGGCATCACTTGTGATCCGGCGCGGCTCGTCCTCGCCGTGCAGCAGCAACGAGTGCTGCGCTTGGAAGAAGCCGTTGGCTCCGAGGCTCTTGGTCACGTTGGTCGCGTTGTAGTACGAGAATGAAGTGCGGTTGAAGAATGTCGACTCGTCCAATAGCTGATTGAGCCTGGTCACGTAGTCCGCGAGTTGCGCCTGAACACCGGCACCCTTGAGCGCCGTGGCCACCTTGTCGTTGAAGAGGAGGTCGTGCGGCAGATCGGCGAACCGCGCGTCATCGAGCTGTTCGATCTCGTACTCGACGCGAATGAGTGCGTCGAAGAATTTTTCCTCGTTCTGCGTGAAGACGCGGGAGACAGTCGCGATGACGTCCTGCTTCGTCCCCGCCTGGGTGGCCAGTGCAACTACCAGAGCGTCCCTGGCGTCGAGCAGAGACACCTGGAGCGCCTCGTACTCCTTGCGCAGCGCCGAATTGACGAGCAGCGTCGACGTGGATTCCGTCGGCCCCAGTTCCTCGTCATAGGAGAGAACGACAGCAACGTCATCCGGGTCGGGCGACTGACCGTACTCATCGGTGATGGAGCGTGAGGATGCGCGGTCAGGGAACACATGGTCGACGGTTTCCTCGCCCTTGGCAAAGTCCTTGAAAGTACGGGCGAACGACGTCTTCATCGTGCCGTTGGGTGCGTAAATCGCAACCGCGTTCTTGCCGCCAAAGTCCAGCTTCGCGTCGAGCGATCGGATCCCGTGGCAGTTGGTCAGCTCAACCTTCAGCGTCTTCATGTCATCAGCGTATTGGCACTCACAGACTTATTGCCGGATACGTCGGCTGTCTGAATGAAAGCAGCCAGCGACCTTACCGACAGGCTACGCGACAAGGCCTGCGGATCATGCGCCATCACTGCCATGCCGCGTGGCGAACGGCGCTGTCGTCAGTCGTCGGTACCTACTCATCACCGGCACGCGCGACGGACGTCACTACGTCGGCAAGGCCGACGGGGCCGAGAACATGCGCCAACGCTGAAACCCCTAGGCGACAAACTGCCACGGCTGCAACGTCGAGTTACGTGGTCTTCGACGCATCGAGGTTCCGCTTCTCGTCGCTGCTCTGAGAGAACGTCATCCGTATGTTAGATGTCGTATTCCTTGCTCTGTGGTTCACCGTTCTCCATCCATTTCAGACGGACGCGTGGCACTCCGCCGCCCATGTGGAGCCAGTACGCTGCGGTCTGCTTCTGCCCGGCGTGCACCGTTCTTGGCTGCTCCCATCCCGGAAGCAGCATCCCGTCGCTCGCCGCTTCCATCACGACGTCGGTCACATCATCGGACCCTCGGTTTGTGATTTCGACCCAGCGGCGGGTTTCATACCGGACGCGGCCCTTGCCATCCACCTTGGGCTCACGTTCCCTCTGGCCCTGGATGAGGAACCGCTCACTTGGCGGAGCGGGCCGTGAGGGGGTCGTGTGGAGCGGCTGGATGATGTCTCGAAGGTCCATCTCGACCGCGCTCCAGACCTTCGTCAGGAGTTCGTCCTCGTTCTCGAAACTCCCGTACAGGCCCCTCTCCTGCAGCGCAGCGCGGAAGTCCCTCAGCGCCTGGAGCTGGGCGAGGTCGACATCGGCGGGATGGGGTGCTTCGGAGAAGTAGAGGTGCACTGGCTTCCCGTTCGCGACAGCGCCTTCGATCTCTTCGACGGTGCCGGAGATGCTGTTCGGCGTCTCGCTCCCGACGCGACTCCCGAAAAGCGCGATGACGATATCGGCCTTGGCGAGGAGCTGCTCATTGAGGATGGCTTGCGGGTGGTGCCCGAGCATCGGCACGGAGTCGGTCTCCCAGCGAAGTGGGTGCAGAACGAACCCGCGGCCAGGCGTGTTGGTGCTGTTCCAACTCCGTAGCGCCCGATCGACGGCGTCTCGTGCGGCGGGGATGTCCGATGGAGAGGCGATCATCACGTTCACGACAGTTGCGAGTTGGGTCACACAGACACTCTAGGGAGCGGTTCGGACATTGAACGTCGGAGGCACCGGCTAAGACGGAAGTATGGACGAGAAGGGCGACGCGGCACGGGAGTTCACAGTGACGCTTGAACATGTCGGAGAAAGCCATGTGCTCAACTTGGCATTGGGTCTTCTGATTGACAGGTACAACCTTCTCGGCGAGATCGCGACCCAGATTCTTGCGTTGATGCCCGATCCCAGCCGCTGGCGACTGATTCTGACCGGCGATCTGAGCGCCACTGTAAACGCACTGGATCATCGATCTCAGCAGTTTGGGTACACGACGACTCGCGGCGCGGGCTACGTCGGCGGCCTCACATTGCCTCAGGGAGATGGAACCTTCCTTTTCATCCTCGACGCGAGCAACCTGGCCTTCCCGCCCATCGAGTCGGACTCACTTGAAGAGGTGGTCGAACATGCCCTTGCCACCGCAAGGCATCTCGGGCGACATGAAGCTGGTCACGCGCTTCTCATGACTCGAGGCGAGAACGCCGAGGTGTATCGTGAGCTCGCTGACCTCGACCCCTCAGCGGCGGGGTGGTCGCACATCGTGGCTCGCGACATCGATGATTTTCGCATTGAGCGACATGTGCGTCAGAACATCCTCTCGCCGTACTCTCATGTTGAAGGTCTGCCAGGCGCACTCGATCACCTGTCATCCGCGCTGGCGGCCGCAAGCAGAGGTTGGCGTGCAGACATTGCCAAACACGCGGAGGCGAGCGATCATGCCGCCAGCGCGTTCATACGGGTCATCGCGTACCTGTCTGCGGAAGTCGGGCTGGATGACGCCGGCGCTCCGGTGGTTCCTCGACCGGTTCCTGAGAAGTGGGACCGATACCTGGCGGATCATTGGGCGAAATGGAGCGCGGCCTTTCATCGGTTGAGTCCAGCCGATCAACCCATGACGTTGGATCAGCTTGCGTCCACGACCGGCGAGCTCTGCGAGATCGCCGTCGGGTGGATGTCGGCTATCGGCTATCGAAGGGGCATTACGGATGCCGGCGAGCTGTACGCCTACTGGACTGCAGGCAGCTACTGACGTGGGTCGCCTCGCGGGCGAGCGACTCCTGAACTTCATCTACGGATCGATGCGTCCCCTGAATTGACGTTGACGCATGCGAAGGCGCGGTCTGAAGGCTGATTGAGGTCCGCGGAGCGTTGCCAACGTCTCTTCGCCCAAGTTGAAGGTTCGGGGCGTCGCGTTCCTGATGCGCTCCAGCTTCTCGCCCACGACCTGAATGTCTTTCCCGATGCGAATCAGCGGGTCCACCGGGAGCTCTATGCGCTTCTCGACGTCCAGATCCAAGATGAACGTGTCGTGGAAAGGTTTGTCCGATATCGTGCCGATGTACTCCGCCTCGACGGTCCAGCGACGGGGAATGTGCGCAGATTCTTCGAAGAGCTCGGGTGCGCGTCCCAGGAACCAGATGTAAGAGTTCCCCGGGTTCAGCGTCGGAAAGGCAGTTTCGCCGTTGAACACCCGGTTCACTTCCTCGAAGTGCTGGCCCATCATTCCGGGCTTGAAGAAGGTCTCCAAGGACGTGAACGGAGGCGACACGCGCAGCTTTACGTTAATCGCGGGGCTCACGCCGATGTTGCGTACGGCGATATACAGAGTCCCCGTGACGGGACCGCCTCGCTCTTTCAAGACGGTCCGGTCAGCGCGAAGCGCAACCTGAACGCGCGGTCTGACTGCTTCTGCGTTCACGTGCTGGGAATGTTCGTTGGAGGCGATCAGCGCCTTGTTGGATTGATCGACCTGGCGGATCTGGTACCAAGCGAACCCGAGAGCGATCAGCGCGGTCGCGCCGAAGAGCGCCGACCATTCTTCGGCGGTTGGCATTCCTGGAAATCGCCACCAGGATCCCCATAGCAGCACGCTCATGCAGAAGAGAGCAAAGGCAACAATGGCAGCGATCACTGTCCATGCGGCTCGTCGGTTCACGATTCGATCCTAGGGAACGCTAGCGGTCGGCCAATCCTGAGTCGCGCCGAGCCGTGCTCGGCTATTCTGCCGTCCTCGGACATTGGGATCCGGGAGTCGTGGACGACCGGCCGCGTGCTGCACCTGCGTGAGTTGGCCGATGCTGAAATCGACGGCTTGTCCACCCTGGGAGGATGAAGGCATGACGAGCACCCGTGTGAGCCTCGGACCCATCCATGTCGCGCTCGTCGCGTCCCGTCGCGAGACCCGTGCGACGCTCCGCGTGTGGACTCTGCGCCGGGAACGTCGTCGCGGCGCGTGGTTGCTCGCTCGGCTGCGACCGTTCCGGATCGCGGCAGGTCGGGATGCGACCGTTCAGCAGGTGGGCTGGCTCTGATGTGAAGACATGCCCTGACGTGCTCGTCGCTAGGCATTGGCTACGACGGCGTGAACGGTGCCCACGGAGACGCCGACGTTCCGCGCGATCGCGCGCAGCGCTGCGCCGTCGTGTCGCTGGTGCATGATCGCCAGCCGGACCTCCTCGTCCACGACTCGCGGACGGCCGATCACGGAGCCGCGCTGTCGAGCGGCCTCCATACCCCTCTTGATGTCGTCGCTTCGCATCTTCGCCTCCATCCGCGTGATCTCTCGTACATTTGCGTTGAACTCAGATTCCGCCCGGTAGCTGCCTGCGTCGCTTCCTTCCAGCACTCGAACCGGCGTATCTTGTCGAAGCAGGTCGAGCAGGACACGCCACCCATCGACGAAGTTCTGCGTGAGGTGCTTGACGCGCACGATCACGAGCACGTCGTCCGTCCCGAGCGCCCCCACAGCAGCTTGAAGCGCAGGGCGCGATCGGATCAGCAACCGCCGGCTCGCTTCTTCCTCGAAGACCTGCGAGCAAACCGCCTTCAGCGTCGCCCGCTGATGCTCGACCTCCTCCGCGACCTTTGTCACTCGAACCAGGCCGACGAACCTCACCATAGGAAACGGGATGAGGAAGGCGGGGAGGTCATGCCCTTATTGAACATGGCTCGCCAGGCATCCTGAGCACTGCCACGCGAAATGACCGACTGACCTGGGTAATCACCGCCGATGAGGAACCTCCCAACGTCCCGACCCCGGACCGACTTGCCTCAAATCTGAGGTAAAGGGAATTGCGACCCTTCTCAACATCGGCGCGGCGTTCCGTGCGGCGGCGGGGCTCGGTGCGGATGCCGTGCTCGTGTCGCCGCGCTGCGCGGACCCGCTCTACCGACGGAGCGTGCGCGTCAGTATGGGGACGGTCTTCCAGGTGCCGTGGACCCGCATCACGGACTGGGACGCCGCGGTCGCCGACCTGCGGGCAGCGGATATCCGCCTGGCCGCGCTCGCGCTGCGGGACGACGCCGTGTCTCTCGACGCCTACGCAAAGAACCGCCCGGAGAGGGTGGCGCTCATGATGGGCTCGGAGGGGGAGGGACTCTCCGCCGACGCGCTCGCGAACGCCGACGCGATCGTGACCATCCCGATGACGGGCGGCGTGGATTCGCTCAACGTCGCCGCCGCGGCCGCCGTCGCACTGTGGGCGATGAAGCCCTAGTCCTCGCGGCGGAGGAAAGGCGCAGGCTCCGGCCGCTTCGCCTCGACGTGGTCGCCCGACGACTGGTGACGCAGGCGACGGAGCACCCAGGGCACCAGGTGCTCGCGCGCCCACCCGAGATCTTCGGCCCTGGCCTCGCGCCAGGTACGCACCGGAAGCGGCTCCGGCTGCATGGCCTCGAGGTCGTTGGGCACGTTCAGCGCCCTGAGCACCATCCGGGCCACCTCATGATGACCCAGTGCGTTGTAGTGCAGTCGGTCGTCGTCGAAGAAGCGCATGTCCTGGACGACCTTGAGCGCCCACTGATCGGCGACGATGCAGTCGTGGCGGTCGGCGATCGCGCGGACGTTCTCGTTGTAGATGGCGACCTTGCCGCGGAACGGGCGGAACACGGGGGTGAAGCCGGTGTCGATGCCCGTGAACAGGACGATCGCCGCGCCCGTCGACGCCAGACGCGTGACGGCGTCCTCCAGCTGCACCGCGATCGCGTCGGGATCGGTGCCGGGGCGGATCACATCGTTGCCGCCCGCGCAGATCGAGATGAGGTCGGGCCGCAGCGCGACGGCGGGTTCGATCTGGTCCTCGGCGATCTGCGCGATGAGCTTCCCGCGCACGGCGAGGTTCGCGTACGCGAAGTCGTCGACCTGCTCGGAGAGCACAGCGGCCACGCGATCCGCCCAGCCCCGGTGGCCCCCGGGCACCGAGGGATCAGGATCGCCGATGCCTTCGGTGAACGAGTCGCCCACGGCGACGAAGCGCCGCCACGGATGCGAGGTCTCGTTGGCCACGTAGGGGGTCCGAGTCGAATCCTGGTCTGTCATCCAGCTCTCCTTCGCGAACGAGCGCCGTCCATTGATCGCGGCGGCGCAGTGTCCGAGCCTACCCGGCAATCGCTCGCCACGGCGGGCGCGCGTCGAGTGTCGGAGGCGGCGTTATCGTTGAAGGGATGCTTTCCCCCTCCTTTCCTCAGCGCGCCCCGTGGGGTACCGCGAACAAGCTGCGGGCCTGGCAGCAGGAGGCGCTGGAGCAGTACTTCCAGGCGGATCAGCGGGACTTCCTCGTCGCCGCGACGCCGGGCGCAGGCAAGACGACGTTCGCCCTCACCCTCGCGGTCGAGCTCATGCGCATCGGCGAGGTCAACCGGATCATCGTCGTGGCGCCCACGGAGCATCTCAAGACCCAGTGGGCCGACGCCGCGGCGCGCGTGCACATCCGGCTCGATCCGCACTTCAAGAACAGCCACTGGGCGCCGGCGCGGCACTATCACGGCGTCGTGGTGACCTACGCGCAAGTGGCCGCGAAGTCCTCCGTGCACCGGCATCTGACCGAGGATGCGAAGACCCTGGTGATCCTCGACGAGGTGCACCACGGCGGCGACGCGCTGAGCTGGGGCGACGCGATCCGCGACGCCTACGGACCTGCGAAGCGCCGTCTGCTGCTGTCGGGTACTCCGTTCCGCAGCGACACCGCTCCGATCCCGTTCGTCGAGTACCTGCCCGACGAGTCCGGAGCCCGCATCTCGAGCACCGACTACAGCTACGGGTACGGGCGCGCGCTGGCCGACGGCGTCGTGCGGCCGGTGCTGTTCCACATGTACGCGGGCAAGATGCGCTGGCGCACGAGCGCGGGGGATGAGCTCGAGGCGCACCTCGGGCAGGACAACACCAAGGACGTCAATTCCCAGGCCTGGCGCACCGCTCTCGATCCGGAGGGCTCGTGGATGCCCGCCGTGCTGTCGGCCGCGGATCGTCGTCTCACCGAGATCAGGCACCACATCCCCGACGCGGGCGGTCTCGTGCTCGCGACGGATCAGACCGTCGCACGCGCTTACGCGAAGATCCTGCACAGCATCACGGGTCGGCAGCCCACGATCGTGCTGTCGGACGACGCCTCCGCGTCCGAGCGGATCGAGAAGTTCTCCGCCACCGACGAGCGCTGGATGGTCGCCGTCCGCATGGTGTCGGAGGGCGTGGACGTGCCTCGCCTCGCGGTCGGCGTGTACGCCACGTCATCCTCCACGCCGCTGTTCTTCGCGCAGGCGATCGGTCGCTTCGTGCGCGCCCGCAGGCGGGGTGAGGCCGCGAGCGTCTTCCTGCCCAACGTCCCTGTGCTCATGGGGCTCGCCAACGAGCTGGAGAAGCAGCGCGATCACGCCTTGGACCGTCAGGACAAGGATGCCGACGGCCTCGACGACTCGCTGCTGGAGAGCGCGAACCGTGAGGACGACGCCTCCGACGCGCTGACGCAGGAGTTCAGCTACCAGGCGATCTCCTCAGTCGCCCACTTCGACAGGGTGGTCTTCGACGGCAAGGAGTTCGGCCAGCTCGCCGAGCCCGGCACACCGGAGGAGGAGGAGTTCATCGGATTCCCCGGGCTTCTCGAACCGGAGCACGTGCACGAGCTCCTGATGCAGCGCCAGGCGCGCCAGTCCCGTCTGCGGGAGACGCGCGAGGCGACGGCGGATCCGCTCGAGACCACGACGCTCCCCGCGCCCCTGCATCGCACTCTCAAAGAGCAGCGGCAGCTGCTGAACAGCCTCGTCGGCCTCTACGCGCGCCAGACAGGCGAGCCCCACGGATCGGTGCACGCCGAACTCCGTCGCATCTGCGGCGGCCCCGCGGTCGCTCAGGCCACGGTGACGCAGCTCCAGTCGCGTATCGAGGTGCTGCGCAAGCGGGTGCGCTCCTGACCTTCGGAAACCCGAAATCCTGGCAATCCTCGCCTGAGTGGGAGCCGCCGCCACCCTCCCGGATAGCGTGGAACGGTTGTCCCCGACCAGGAGGAAGCATGACAGCCCCCGCTGCCGCAGAGCCCACCACTGCCGATCGCCGCCGCTGGGCGCGCTACCTCGTGGAGGAGCGCGCCGAGGGCCTCGTGTACCAGAAGCTGGCCGCCAGGCGCACGGGCGAGGAGCGCGAGATCCTGCTCAGCCTCGCGGATGCCGAGCGTCGCCACGAGCAGCACTGGCTCGACCTGCTCGGTGCGGAACCCGCACGCCTGCCCAAGGCCGGTCTGCGCTCCCGCACCCTCGGCTGGATGGCCGGGCGGTTCGGCTCGATCTTCGTGCTCGCCCTCGCCCAGAGCGCAGAGGCCCGATCACCCTACGACACCGAGAAGTGGGCGACGCCGGCGATGCGCGCCGACGAGAAGGTGCACTTCGAGGTCGTCAGAGGGCTCGCCGCACGCGGCCGCCGACGGCTCTCCGGTTCCTTCCGCGCTGCGGTGTTCGGAGCGAATGACGGTCTCGTCAGCAACCTCGCCCTCGTGCTCGGCATCGGGGCGACCGGAGTCAGCTCCGGCTTCGTGCTGTTCAGCGGCATCGCGGGACTGCTCGCCGGCGCCCTGTCGATGGGCGCGGGGGAGTTCGTGTCGGTGCGCTCGCAGCGCGAGCTGCTGGCCGCCACGGAGGCGAACGAGGATGCCGCGGCTTCCGCCGGCGATCTCGACATCGACGAGAACGAGCTCGCCCTCGTGTACCGCGCCCGGGGCATGGAGCAGGAGGAGGCCCTGCGGCGCGCACATCGGATCGTGGCCGCCGCCCGCGCGGGCGTTCTGCGGACGACGACCGGACCGGTGCGCACCCAGGGAGACGACCACGAGATCGTGGGAAGCGACTGGACGGCCGCCATCTCGAGCTTCCTGTTGTTCGCATCAGGAGCGATCATTCCCGTGCTGCCGTGGATCTTCGGCCTGCAGGGGACGACGGCCGTCGTCGTGGCCCTGGTCCTGGTGGGCGTGGCGCTGCTCTCCACGGGCGCGATGGTCGGCATCCTGTCGGGCGGTCCGCCGCTGCGGCGCGCCCTGCGCCAGCTGGCGATCGGCTTCGGCGCCGCCGCCATCACCTATGTGCTCGGACTGGTGTTCGGAGTCGGCGCGGTCTGAGACCGCGCCGGCCCCGGCCGCATCGTTCTCGTGCACTTCGTCGCGCGACGAATCCGCACGCGCGACGAAAAGAAGAAGAGCCCCGATCCAACCGGATCGGGGCTCTTCTTCGTTCTGTGCGCGGAGGGGGACTTGAACCCCCACGCCCTTACGGGCACTACGACCTCAACGTAGCGCGTCTACCATTCCGCCACCCGCGCAGGTGTTGGATGTTCGTTGCCGAACGAAGATTTACATTAGCACGAGCGGAGGGGGACTCAGAAACCGGCGGCGACGCCCGGGCGCGCCTCAGCCGTTCGATAGCCTTGAACGCATGACAGATCCGTCGCTCCCCGAGGTCGTCCGCATCGCCAGCGATCTGATCCGCTTCGACACCTCGAACTTCGGCGGCGGCAACGCCAAGGGGGAGCGTGAGGCGGCCGAATACGTCGGGCGCTACCTGGAGGGTCTCGGACTCCATGTCGAGTACTACGAGCCGATCGACAGGCGCACCAACGTCATGGCCCGCGTTCCCGGCCGTGACTCCCGCAAGCCCGCGCTCGTCGTGCACGGGCATCTCGACGTGGTCCCCGCGATGGCCGAGGACTGGAGCGTCGACCCCTTCGCCGGCGTGGTGAAGGACGGCATGCTGTGGGGCCGTGGCGCCGTGGACATGAAGAACATGAACGCCATGATCCTCACCGCCGTCGCCGACATCCTCCGCGCGGGAGAGCAGCCGGAGCGCGACCTCGTGCTCGCGTTCTTCGCCGACGAGGAGAACGGCGGCGTCGAGGGCTCCGCCCTCGTCGTGCAGAACAGACCGGAGTGGTTCGCTGGGGCGACCGAGGCCATCAGCGAGGTCGGCGGCTACTCGATCACGGTCGACGACCACCGGGCGTACCTGCTGCAGGTCGGCGAGAAGGCGCTGATCTGGATCCGCCTCGTCGCCAAGGGGCGCGCGGGGCACGGCAGCCGTCTGCATGAGGACAACGCGATCATCAGGCTCGCGGAGGCTGTGTCGGCGATCGGGCGGACCCGCTGGCCGATCAGGCTCACCCCGACGACGGAGGCGCTCCTGGCGGGGCTCAGCGAGCTCACCGGACGCTCCGTGGAGGATCCGGACGCCCTCGCAGCGGCCGCAGGTCCTGCTGAGGCGTTCCTCCGCTCGACCTTCCGCACCACGACCAATCCCACCGTGCTGACGGCGGGGTACAAGCACAACGTCATCCCGGAGCGGGCCGAGGCGCTGATCGACGTCCGTGTCATCCCCGGCACCGAAGACGACGTGCTCGCCCAGCTCCAGCAGATCGTCGGCGACGAGATCGCCATCGAGATCGTGGTGCAGGACATCGGCATGGAGACGGGCTTCGAGGGCGACCTCGTCGACGCGATGGTGGCGAGCATCGGCGCGCACGACCCCGGTGTCCCTGTCATCCCGTACCTTCTGGGTGCAGGGACCGACAACAAGGCGCTCGCGTATCTGGGCATCACCGGGTACGGGTTCGCCCCGCTCAAGCTCCCGGCCGATCTCGACTTCACAGGCATGTTCCACGGAGTCGATGAGCGCGTGCCCGTAGAATCGCTTGTCTTCGGTCAGCGCGTGCTGGCCGATCTGCTGCGCTCGTACTGAGCCGACGCCGTACGGCGCATCCATGATCTGAAGGCCCTTCATGCACCTGCTCGAAGCACTCATCCTCGGCATCGTGCAGGGACTCACCGAGTTCCTGCCGATCTCGTCCAGCGCGCACCTGCGCATCGTCGGCAGCTTCCTGCCCTCTGGGGAGGACCCGGGCGCCGCGTTCACCGCCATCACGCAGATCGGCACGGAAGCGGCCGTGGTCGTGTTCTTCTGGCGGGACATCGTCCGGATCATTTCGCGATGGTTCCAGTCCCTCGCGGGCAAGGTGCCGCGGAACGATCCGGATGCGCGCATGGGCTGGCTGATCATCATCGGCAGCATCCCGATCGTCGTCCTCGGCATCGTGTTCAAGGATCAGATCGAGACAGTGTTCCGGTCCCTGTGGATCGTGGCCGTGATGCTTATCGTGTTCGGCGTCCTGCTCGGCATCGCCGACTACGTCGGAGCCAAGCGGCGCACCCTGAACGACCTGACCTACCCCCACGGCATCGCCTACGGTTTCGCTCAGGCGCTCGCTCTCGTCCCCGGAGTCTCGCGCTCGGGCGGCACCATCACGATGGGGCTGTTCCTGGGGTATGAGCGCGCCGCGGCGGCTCGTTACGCGTTCCTGCTCGCGATCCCTGCGGTGTTCGGCAGTGGCTTCTACCAGCTCTTCGACAAGTGGGACGAGCCGAACCAGCACTTCTCGTTCGGGGAGACGCTCGCGGCGACCGGCATCGCGTTCGTCGTCGCCCTCGGTGTGATCGCGTTCTTCATGAACTGGATCTCCAAGCGCAGCTTCATGCCGTTCGTGGTCTACCGGATCCTTCTCGGCACCGCGCTGCTCATCCTGCTCGGAACGGGCGTGATCAGCGCTTGAGGTCGCCCGGCCCGTCGCCACGGCGACGCAGGTAGCGCTCGAAGGCCTGCGCGATCGCGTCGCCGGAGGCGTCGGGGGAGTCCCAGGTGTCGCGGGTTCGCTCCAGCTGGCGGATGTACTCCGTCATGTCCTCGTCGTCGGCCGCGGCCGCGTCGATCGACGCCTCCCACGCGGCGGCCTCGGTGCGCAGGTGGTCGCGGGGAACGTCGACTCCGGTGAGCTCTTCGAGTCGATCCAGGAGCGCGAGCGTGACCTTGGGGGAGGGCGTCGCCGTCGCCACGTAGTGCGGAACGCTCGCCCAGAGGCTCGCGGTGGGGATCCCGGCGTTCTCGGCGAAGTGCTCGAACACGCTGAGGATGCCGACCGGCCCCTCGTACAGCGAGCGCTCGAGCCCGTGCGCCTCGCGGACCTCGTCGTTCTGACTCGACGCGAAGATCGAGATCGGCCGCGTGTGCGGGACGTCGGAGAGCATGGCCCCGAGCGTGACGAGACCCGAGACGTCGTCGCGCAGGGCGACGTCGATGAACTCGGAGGCGAAGGCCTGCCAGGTGCGAGCGGGCTCGACACCCGTGAGGAGCCAGAACTCCGGTCCGGGGCCCGGATCACGCGGGCGCCAGAGTCCTGCCTCGGGCCACGTGAGCTGTCGTCGGCCCTCGGCATCCATCTTCGTCGCGGGGCGCGTGTACTGATAGTCGAAGTACAGCTCGGGATTGATCGAGTGCACGAGGTCGTACTCGGTCATGTCGCGGAGTGCGGCGATGGCGCCGCTCGCTGCTTCGCCGGCGTCGTTCCAGCCGTCGAAGGCGGCGATGATGATGCGCGAGCCGAGAACATCCATCGTGAGCTCCCTTCGTGACGGTGGATGGGTATCCCTCAAGGCTAGTCCGAGGCGGCGGGTCCCGGGCGGAGCCACGGCTAACATGGACCGGTGAGCAGACAGCCGGGCGCAGTCCTCTGGGACATGGATGGAACACTCGTCGACACCGAGCCGTATTGGATGGCGGCAGAGACGGCGTTGATCGAGTCGTTCGGCGGCACCTGGACCCATGAGGACGCTCTGCAGCTCGTCGGCAGCGGCCTCATCGACAGCGCGATCATCATTCAGAACGCGGGGGTCGAGATGGATGCGGAGGCGATCGTCTCGCATCTCACGGATGCCGTGCAGGAGTCTCTGCGCACGCAGGGAGTCCCCTTCCGCCCGGGAGCGCGTGAGCTGCTCCAGGACCTCCGCGACGCCGGCATCCCGACGGCCCTCGTCACCATGTCGCTCCGGCGGATGGCTCTGAGCGTCGTCGAGCTCATCGACTTCGAGGCCTTCGACATCGTCGTCGCCGGTGACGACGTGGACAACGCCAAGCCGCACCCCGAGCCCTATCTGCAGGCGGCGGCGCTCCTGGGCGTCGACATCGCCGATGCGGTCGTGATCGAGGATTCCCCGACCGGTCTGCGCGCCGGAATCGCCTCCGGAGCGGTCGCCCTCGGGGTGCCGCACATCGTCCCGCTCGACGGGGTCGGCGCACACGAGCTCTGGCCCACGCTGGCCGACCGCGGCGCGACCGACCTCTCCGAGCTCTTCACCCGCATCACGTCCCTGACAGGAGCCACCCGATGACCCCCTCCAGCGCACAGCGCCCCAGCGGCCCTTTCCGCGAAGGCGACCGCGTGCAGCTGACGGGGCCGAAGGGGCGCCTGCACACGGTGACCCTCAAAGAGGACGGCGAGCTGCACACGCATCAGGGCGTCCTCCGTCACCGGGATCTGATCGGCCTGCCAGACGGCTCGGTCGTGGCGAACAGCTCCGGGCACGACTACCTCGCGCTCCGCCCCCTTCTGCGCGACTTCGCGATGTCGATGCCGCGCGGCGCGGCGATCGTGTACCCGAAGGATGCGGCGCAGATCGTCATGCAGGCCGACATCTTTCCCGGTGCCGTCGTGGTCGAGGCAGGGGTCGGCTCCGGCGCCCTGTCGCTCTCCCTTCTGCGGGCGATCGGCCCGGCCGGAAGGCTCGTGTCCTTCGAGCGTCGCGACGACTTCGCCGACGTCGCACGCGGCAACGTCACGACCTTCTTCGGCGAGACCCCGCAGACCTGGGACGTCGTGGTGGGCGACCTGGCCGAGGAGCTCCCCGTCCAGTTCCCCGCGGGGAGCGTCGACCGCGTCGTGCTCGACATGCTCGCCCCGTGGGAGTGCATGGATGTCGTGGCCGACGCACTGACCCCCGGCGGCGTGGTGCTCTGCTACGTGGCCACCGCGACGCAGCTGTCCCGCGTCGCCGAGTACATCCGCGGGACCGGGCTGTTCACCGATCCCGACGCCTCGGAGACGATGGTGCGCGGCTGGCACGTCGAGGGCCTCGCCGTGCGCCCCGATCACCGTATGGTCGCCCACACCGGCTTCCTGCTAACCGCTCGCCGCCTCGCACCCGGTGCTGTGGCGCCGTCGGTGAAGCGCAGAGCATCGAAGAGCAGCTACGGCGACGAGGACGTCGAGCTCTGGACGCCCGGCGCGGTCGGCGACAGGGAGATCAACGACAAGAACCTCCGCAAGCGCGCGCGTGAGGCCGCGAAAGCCGCGGACGGCGCGCGCCTCGCCGCGACATCGCGCGAATCGGACGCGCCGACGGAATAGACTTGAGCGCGTGCGTAAAACGTCCGCCGTTGTGGCCACTCTCAGCCTTGCCGTCCTCGCCCTGACCGGTTGCTCGTCGGCGCCGACGTTCAACGGCGCCTCGTGCGACCGGACGACGCACTCCTCCGGCATCGAGGACGCCGTCACCGTGAAGGGCGACCTCGGAACCGAGCCCAAGGTCACCGTCTACACACCGGTCAAGGGCACGAAGACGACGTACGCCGACACCATCACCGGCAAGGGGCTGCCGCTCGTCAACGGCCAGCAGGTGATGACGGCCGAGCTGTCGATCTTCAGCGGCAACACCGGCGACCTCGTCTATGCGACGTCGTACGACAAGAGCACGGGCAACCTGTCCAACATCGACACGTGGTCCGGTCAGGTGCCCGGGCTCGCCAAGGTGCTGGAGTGCGTCACCGGCGGCTCCCGTGTGATCGCCTCGCTCACCCCGAAGGACTTCGGCGCCGAGCAGCTGTCGAACTTCGGCCTCAAGGCCGACGACCACCCCGTCTTCGTGATCGACGTCGTCGACACGTTCCGCTCCAGGGCAGAGGGCGCCCTCCAGTTCAACGACGCCCGGGGCGTCCCGACCGTCGTGCGCGCCCCCGACGGCCGCCCCGGCGTGATCATCCCGGACGCCGCGGCTCCCACCTCGCAGGTCGTGCAGACCCTCATCGAGGGCGACGGCGACCCGCTCGAGAAGACGCAGACGCCCGTCGTCAACGTCACGGCGGTCAACTGGGACGACAAGTCCGTCCTCAACACCACGTGGGGCGCCAACCCGATGCTCGACCTCGCGTCCTCGGCGCCGGCCGTCGCGGAGGCCCTGGTGGGCAAGCCGGTCGGATCCCAGATCCTCGTCGTCACCCCCGCTGCGAACGGCGGAGGCGCCGTGGCGTACGTCGTCGACATCCTGGGCGCTGTGACGACCGCGGGGAAGTGATGGCCGCCCGCATCCCGGCAGAGGAGCGACTGACGAACCTCGTCGTCGCCCTGATGGCGACGGACATCGGGCTCACCAAGCAGCAGATCCTCGACAACGTCTCCGGATACCGTCAGCGCGCGGATGCCGGTGCGCGGTCCGATGCCCTCGAGAAGATGTTCGAGCGCGACAAGGACGAGCTGCGCACGCTCGGCGTACCGGTGGAGACGATCGGCGAAGCCGCTGACCCGAACGATCTGCGCGAGGCCCGCTATCGCATCCCGCAGGCGGAGTACGACCTCCCGAGCGACATCGAGTTCACTCCCGCCGAGCTCGCTGTCCTGCAGCTCGCCGGGAGCGTGTGGAGCGCGGAGTCGGTGTCGGGCGATGCCCAGGCCGGCGTCCGCAAGATCCGGGCGCTCGGCATCGACGGCGACGAGCCGATCATCGGGTTCGCCCCGCGGATCACGGCCCGTGACGCCGCGTTCACGCCGCTGCAGGACGCGATCGAGAAGAGCAGGGTCGTCTCGTTCGACTACCTCAAGCCCGGGGAGGACGCGCCCCGACGCCGCAGCATCCGTCCCCTCGCGCTCGTCGACTACGAGGCCAGGTGGCACGTTTTCGGCATCGACATCGACGCGGACGCCGATCGGATGTTCCTGCTCAGCCGGATCGTCGGCGCCGTCAAGATCACGAACACGTCCTTCGCCTCCGAGCTGCGGGAGGGTGCGGGGGAGCGGGCTCTGGCCGGTCTCGAAGAGGTCGCCGCGAGGAACTCTGCTCTGCTCGAGGTGACCCCCGGTACGGAGGCCTCCCTGCGACTGGGACGCCGCGCTCGTCCGGCGACCCAGGGCATCCGCGTGCCGTTCGTCGATCTGCACATCCTCGCCGATGAGCTCGCGTCCTACGGCCCCGAGGTGCGCGTGGTCGAGCCGGCCGCGCTCCGCGACGCCGTCATCGCACGACTGCAGGCGGTCGTCGACGCCAACTCGGAGAAGAGCGCATGAACGCCCAGCCGAAGCCCCTCCTCGCTGCGGAGCGCGTGCGTCTCTACCTCACACTCGTCCCCTACCTGCTGGAGCACGGTCAGGTGTCGCTCGATGAGGCGGCAGCCGAGTTCGGCGTGGGCCGCGACGAGATGCGCGCGATGGTCGAGAAGCTCACGGTGATCGGCCTGCCCGGGGACTCCGGGTACTGGCAGCAGCCGCAGGAGATGTTCGACATCAACTGGGATCTCCTCGACGACGAGGACGTCATCGAGATCACCAACGACGTCGCACTCCGTCGCGTGCCGAGATTCACCGCCCGCGAGGCCGCAGCGCTGCTGGCGGGCCTGCAGATGGTCGCCGCCGTGCCCGCGGTCTCCGACACCGGGCTGGTGAAGGGGCTCATCTCCAAGCTCTCGCGCGGTGCGGCGGATGCTCCGGCCGAGGTCGTCGTGGCGCCGAGCGCGGTCGACGAGGTGCGCGAAGTCGTCGCCCGCGGCGTGCAGGACGGCGTGGCCGTCTCGTTCACCTACCAGGCGCCGGATGCCACCCCCACGACGCGCACTGTCGACCCCGTGCAGATCCTGATCACCAACGCGCAGTGGTACCTGCAGGGCTGGTGCCATCTGCGTCAGGCGATGCGCACGTTCCACCTCGACAGGGTGAGCGACCCGCACCTGACGGACATCCCGATCACGCACGGGGGAGATCACCTTCCCGAGGCCTTCTCTACGGTGGCGGACGAGGGAGAGGTGACCGTACGCGTGCCCGAGCGTGTCGCCCCGCTGCTGGGCGCGTTCCTGTCGGCCGACAACGTCGCCGCGGACGCTGGACTCGTCACCGCGCAGCTGCATCTCGCAGACCCGCGCAGCATCAAGAGACTCGCCGCGCGGTTCGGGGGAGCGCTTGAAGTGATCGATCCGGGGGTCGCGCGCTGTGCGACCCGAGAGTGGGCCGCCGCAGGACTCGCGCTCTATCACCAACCTGCCGACGGCTTTGCCCGTTAGACTCAGTTAACCCCGACTTAAGGAGTTCCCCATGGCTGGCTTGACCGGTTGGCACCTGTTGGCACTTGTCGTCATCGTGCTGCTGTTGTTCGGGGCTGCAAAGCTCCCGGCACTCGCGAAGAGCATGGGGCAGTCTGCCCGCGTCTTCAAGGGCGAGATGAAGGCAATGCGCGAGGAAGACGCGCCCGCGGGGCAGGCGGATTCCACTGAAGCGCCGAAGAACAGCGGCTCGACGGCATCCGACAGCGGCACTGTAGCCGGGCCCGATCGCGTCAGCTGACCTTCGTGGCCGCCATCGAATCGGCCGCGCAGGCTGAGAGCGACGGGCGCGCCGAACGCCGCATGTCGCTCGGCGCGCATCTCGTTGAGCTGCGCAAGCGGTTGATCATCGCTGCCATCGCGCTGGTCCTCGGCATGGTGGTCGCGTTCCTTGTGACCGACCCCATCATCCATTTCATCACCGAGCCTGTACGCAAGATCGCCGAAGAGCGCGGCGACCAGATCGTGGCGCTGACGTTCTCCTCGGTGACCAGCCCGTTCGATCTCCGCATGCGGATCGCGTTCTCGATCGGGCTCTTCTTCTCTGCTCCCGTCTGGCTCTGGCAGATCTGGGCGTTCATCATGCCTGGGCTCACGAAGAAAGAGATCCGCTATACGGTCGGATTCGTCGGCGCGGCGATTCCGCTCTTCTTCGCCGGCTGCTACGTCGGCACGCTCGTCGTCCCGCACGTGATCGAGTTGATGGCCGGGTTCACCCCTGAGGGCGGAAACAACCTCTACGAGGCGTCGACGTTCTACGACTTCGTGTTCAAGCTGATGATCGTCGTCGGCGTCTCGTTCGTTCTGCCGGTGTTCCTCGTGGCGTTGAATCTCGCCGGCGTGATGACCGGTCGGGACATCCTCAAAGGCTGGCGCATCGCAGTCCTGGTGGCCGCGGTCTTCGGCGCCCTCGCGACGCCGGCGGCCGACATCGTGAGCATGCTCATGCTGGCGGGGATCCTCGTGCTCCTGTATTTTGCGGCGGCATTCGTCTCCCTCCTGTTCGACCGCCGCAAGCGCAAGCGCGACAAGGCGGCCGGTCTGCTGCCCGACGCCGCATGACGTCTCCTTCCGACCGCTACGCCGCGGCACGCGACGCATCGGAGCATCCGGAGACCCGTGCGTTCGCAGCGAAGCAGCGATTCGATCTCGATCCGTTCCAGGTTGCCGGATGCCATGCCTTGGAGCAGGGCCGCAGCGTGCTCGTCGCCGCGCCGACCGGGGCGGGGAAGACCATCGTGGGGGAGTTCGCCATCCACCTGGCGATGCAGACCCCCGGAGACAAGGCGTTCTACACGACGCCGATGAAGGCGCTGTCGAACCAGAAGTTCCGCGAGCTCGTCGATGTGTACGGTGCGGATCAGGTCGGCCTCCTCACCGGCGACACGAACATCAACGGCAACGCGCGCATCGTCGTCATGACGACCGAGGTGCTGCGCAACATGATCTACGCAGACTCACCCGCGCTGCGCGACCTGCGCTACGTGATCATGGACGAGGTGCACTACCTCGCCGACCGATTCCGCGGTGCAGTGTGGGAAGAGGTGATCATCCACCTCCCTCAGCACGTCCGCCTCGTCTCCCTCAGCGCGACCGTGTCGAACGCCGAGGAGTTCGGCGACTGGCTCGACACCGTGCGCGGCGACACCGAGGTCATCGTGTCGGAGATCCGTCCGGTCCCTCTCGAGCAGCACGTCCTCGTGCGCGACGACCTGCTGCCGCTGTTCGATGAGCGGGCCGGCCTCGCCACGACCACGGTGAACCAGGAGCTCATGCGCATCCGCTCCTTCACCGGCTCCAACTACGAGAACAACCGCCGCGCGCAGGCATACAACAGCAACCGGCACGCCGGGCGGAACGCCCAGCGCCCGCAACGCGGCGGGAGCCGACCCAACGCGCGGCGCATCGAGCGCATGGACCGGCCCGAGGTCGTGCACCTCTTGGATCGAGCGAACCTCCTTCCGGCGATCTTCTTCATCTTCAGTCGCGTCGGATGCGATGCCGCCGTGCAGCAGGTCCGCCGCTCCGGCGTGCGGCTGACGACCACGGAGGAGCGCGCGGAGATCAGGGCTATCGTCGAGGAGCGCACGCGGACCCTGCAGGACGAGGATCTCGGCGTGCTCGGCTACTGGGAGTGGCTGGACAACCTCGAACGCGGTGTCGCCGCTCACCACGCCGGCCTGCTGCCCGCGTTCAAGGAGGTCGTCGAGGAGCTCTTCCAGCGCAAGCTCGTCAGGGTCGTGTTCGCGACGGAGACGCTGGCGCTCGGCATCAACATGCCGGCGCGCACGGTCGTGCTCGAGAAGATGGAGAAGTTCAACGGCGAGGCCCGTGTCGCCATCACGTCGGGCGAGTACACCCAGCTCACCGGTCGCGCCGGCCGACGGGGGATCGACGTCGAGGGTCATGCGGTGGTGCAGTGGACCGAGGGCATGGATCCGCAGGCTGTCGCCGCTCTCGCCTCGCGACGGACCTATCCGCTCAACTCCAGCTTCCGCCCGACGTACAACATGGCCGTCAACCTGATCGATCTGTTCGGGAAGACCCGCGCGCGCCAGATCCTGGAGTCGTCGTTCGCGCAGTTCCAGGCGGATCGCTCGGTGGTCGGGCTGGCGAGACAGGTGCGCGAGGCCGAGGAGTCGCTGGCCGGATACCAGAAGTCGATGGCCTGCGATCACGGGGACTTCACCGAATACGCCGCGATCCGCCGCGAACTCAGCGACCTCGAGAAGAAGAACCGTCAGGACTCCCACGCCCCGCGAGGCGCACGGGAGAAGCGGATGAAGCGCATCCAGTCCCTCCGCGGGCAGATGCAGCGGCACGGATGTCACAGGTGTCCTGATCGGGAGGCGCACGCGCGCTGGGCGGAGCGCTACTGGAAGCTCAAGCGCCAGACCGACCGCATCCGCCGCCAGATCGAGACCCGCACGGGCACCGTCGCGCGCGTGTTCGACAGGGTCGTCGAGGTTCTCGAGACGCTCGACTACCTGACGGTCGACGCCGCGGGGGAGACGACGCTGACGGATGCCGGTCGGACGATGCGCCGCATCTACGGTGAGCGCGATCTCCTCGTCGCCGAGTCGCTCCGCCAGGGACTGTGGTCGGGACTCGACGCCCCCTCACTCGCCGCCATGGCGTGCTGCCTCGTCTACGAACCCCGTCGCGACGAGGCGAACTCGGGGGAGCGCGACCTCCCTCGGGGCGCCTTCCGGGTCGCCTACGAGAAGACGACCACGCTGTGGGCCGAGCTCGACGACCTGGAGAAGGACCACCACCTTCCCGGCTCCGAGCCGCTGGCGCCGGGACTCGCCGGAGCGATGCACTCCTGGGCGCGCGGAGGGATGCTCGATCGCGTGCTGATCGACGCCGACATGGCCGCCGGTGACTTCGTGCGATGGGCGAAGCAGACGATCGACCTGCTCGATCAGCTGTCGATCGTCGCAGAGGATGCCGCGCTCGCGCGCAACGCCCGCGCAGCCCTCGACGGCGTGCGCCGCGGCATCGTCGCATATTCGTCGATGTGAGAATAGGACCTGATGTCCGATTCTCCGGCGCGGCCGCGCCCTCTGCTCCCGCTCTGGGCTGCCGTCCTCTCGGCGGCCGGTGCCGCGGTGCTCATGCACCTCTCGTATCCCGGGGCCGCGATGTGGATACTCGCCTTTCCCGCCACGGCACTGCTGCTGCTCAGCGTGATCGGTCGACGCGCGGGGGGAGCCCTCCTTGTCGGTCTCGTGTACGGCATCCTGTTCTTCGCGCTTCTCGTGTCCTGGACCTCGCGCTACCTCGGACCGATCCCCTGGGGTGCTCTCAGCGTCGTCGAGGGCGGCCTCACGGCCCTCGCGATCGTTCCGCTCGCCCTGGCCTACCGGTGGCTTCCCCAGGCGTTCTCCGGGCCCACCGGGCGCCTGGTCCTGCTGCCCTCCGTCGTCGCGGCGCTCTGGGTGGGGCGTGAGCTCTTCCTCGGGAACTGGCCGTACGGGGGTTTCCCCTGGGCGCGTCTCGGCATGAGTCAGGCCGAGAGCCCGCTGGCCCCCGTGAGCTCGTGGGTGGGAGTCAGCGGCCTCAGCTTCCTGATGGTGTTGCTCGTCGCGATGCTCATCGAGGCTGTGAGGCTCCGGCTCTGGAACAGGCCGCTCCGTTTCGTCGTCCCCGCGGCGCTCGTGTTCGTGCTCCTGTTCACTCCGCTCTTCCCGACGGCCCCCAGCGGCTCGATGCGGATCGCCGCAGTGCAGGGAAACGGGCCCACCGGGTACTTCGACGACCGGGAGCCCTTTGCGGTGATCGACGCGCAGACAGCCGCCACCGAGCCGCTGTACGGCGAGGACGTCGACCTGCTCGTCTGGCCCGAGGGGTCTCTCGACGCCGATCCGTTCGAGTACGACGCCCTCGCGCGGAGGATGTCGTACGTGAGCGCCCGCATCGGCGCACCTCTTCTCGCGAACGCCGCTACGGGGCGCGGCGATCTGTTCTACAACACCTCCATGCTCTGGACGTCGGAGGGGAGCGCGGATCAGATCCACGACAAGCGCCATCCCGTGCCGTTCGGGGAGTACGTCCCCGACCGCGCGTTCTACAACGCGATCGTCCCCGACCTGATCGGACTGATCGGTCGCGAATACACGCCGGGCACGAATCCGCCGATCGTCGACATCGACGGCGTCAAGGTGGGATTGGCGATCTGCTTCGACGTCATCTACGACGACCTGATCCACGAGGGCGTGCAGGACGGCGCGCAGGTGCTCGTGTTCCAGACGAACAACGCCGACTTCCGGGGCACCGACGAGAACCTGCAGCAGCTCGCCTTCGCACGCATGAGGGCGATCGAGACGGGCCGCAGCGTGGTCAACGTCTCGACCGTCGGAACGAGTCAGATCATCAGGGCCGACGGGTCGACGGTCACGAGCCTGGACGCGGATGAGGCCGGTGCGATGCTCGAGGATGTCGAGCTCCGCACCGGCCTCACCGGGGGAGTGGTCGTGGGCCCCTGGCTGCAACAGCTGCTGCTCTGGGGCGGACTGGGCGCGCTCGTGGTCGGGTGGTGGCGCGCCCGGCGCTCTCAGGCGCCGATCTTCTGACGCGTCGGGTCTTCGCCGGCGCCGCGGCGGCCGCGGATGTACGCGAGACGCTCCTCGAGGAGCTCCTCGAGCTCTGCCCGTGTCCGTCGCTCCAGGAGCATGTCCCAGTGCGTGCGTGCGGCCTTCTCATCGGTGGCCTCGAGCGTGACGGCCTGGCCGTCGACGTTCAGGCGGGCCTCCGCGCCGCAGGAGCGGCATTCCCAGGTCTGCGGCGGCTCTGCATCGGCCGCGAACATCAGGTTCGTCACGTGGCCGCAGGTGTCACAGGTGTAGGTGGTCTCACGGCGCTCCATGAAAACGACGC
Organism: Microbacterium sp. NPDC012755; assembly: GCF_042901325.1. Classification (NCBI taxonomy): domain Bacteria; kingdom Bacillati; phylum Actinomycetota; class Actinomycetes; order Micrococcales; family Microbacteriaceae; genus Microbacterium; species Microbacterium sp. NPDC012755. The sequence continues at coordinate 3,078,417 of NZ_JBIBCT010000001.1, forward strand.
CCTCTTCGCTCTGTAGGCTCTGGGCGCCGAGTCGGATGCCGCGTAGGCTGCGATCTGCCATTGTGTGGTCCTCTCGTCGCTGTCAGGTATAACGCTCCAGCCTGTGCGCTTCATCCGAGCGGACGCCTTCTGCTCAGGATTCACAGCCGAATCCCAGCGCAGAAGGCTATTCAGGCGCGAGAACCCGAAGAGCCACGTCGGCGCGGTCCGAGACGACGCCGTCGGCGCCGAGGGCGACGATGCGGGTCATGTCATCGGGTTCGTTGATCGTCCAGACGTGCACCTCCACGCCGTGGCGATGCGCCGCCCTGATCAGCGCCGGGCTCAACACCCTCAGACCGGCCTGCTTCTCCGGGATCTGCACGGCATCGATCTCCTGGAGGACCTTCGCAGGGGAGAGGCGGAGAGTCGACAGGGCGAGGAGCGACGCGATCGTCCCGCTGCCGGCCGACGTCGCCGGTCGGATGCTCGAGCCGGACCTGAGGACGGCCGCGACGGCCCTGCGCCGACGGGCATCCGAGAAGCTCGTGACGAGCACGCGATCGGCGTGCGGCGCGAGGATCGGTCCGAGCGGGTCGGCGGCGGCATCCGTCTTCACGTCGATGTTGAAGCGGATGCCCGGGAACGTGCTCAGCGCCTCTTCCACGGTCAGGAGACCGCCGTGGTCGGCGAAGAGCCGGCGCAACTCGCGGGTGGTCACGGTGGATATCGCACGATCGTCACCGGTGAGGCGCGTCAGGGTCGGGTCGTGGAACAGCACCACGTCACCGGACGCAGTGACGTGGCAGTCCGTCTCGATGTACTCCGCCCCGGCGGCGTGGGCGGCGGCGAAGGCGGCAGCGGTGTTCTCCCAGACACCGGAGTCCTCGCCCGCCGCGGTGATGAGGCCGCGGTGGGCGAGGACTCGGGGATGCCGTGCCTTCTCGAAGTACGGGTGGGTCACGCGCCCGGGAAGTTCGTCGGCGGCTGGCCGGGTTTGGGCGTGAACGCGCTGCCGATGCCCTTCAGGGCCTCGGTGAGCTCGCTCGGGATGATCCAGAGCTTGTTCGACTGGCCCTCGCTGATCTTCGGGAGCATCTGCAGGTACTGGTAGGCGAGGAGCTTGTCGTCCGGCTGCCCCTGGTGAATGGCCGTGAACACGTTCTGGATCGCCTCGGCCTCACCCTGTGCACGGAGCACGGCGGCCTGCTTGTCACCCTCGGCCTGGAGGATCGCGGCCTGCCGCTGCCCCTCGGCCTCGAGGATCTGCGACTGCTTGGAACCCTCGGCGGTCAGGATCGCGGCGCGTCGGTCACGCTCCGCGCGCATCTGCTTCTCCATCGAGTCCTGGATGGAGAGGGGCGGGTCGATCGCCTTCAGCTCGACGCGACCGACGCGGATGCCCCACTTGCCGGTGGCTTCGTCGAGGACGACGCGGAGCTGGCCGTTGATGTTGTCACGGCTGGTCAGCGCCTCCTCGAGGTTCAGGCCACCGACCACGTTGCGGAGCGTCGTGGTCGTGAGCTGCTCGACCGCGCCGAGGTAGTTCGCGATCTCATAGGTCGCGGCCCGGGCATCCGTCACCTGGAAGTACACGACCGTGTCGATCGAGACGACCAGGTTGTCCTCGGTGATCACCGGCTGCGGAGGGAACGAGACGACCTGCTCGCGCATGTCGATGAGCGGACGGAGCCGGTCGATGAAAGGAACCAGGAGGTTGAGGCCGGGCATGAGGGTCTTGTGATACTTGCCCAGCCGCTCCACGACCCCGGCCGTGGCTTGCGGGATGATGCGGATGGATCGAGCGAGGGTGACGATCAGGAAGATGATCAGTGCGATGAACACGATCCAGAGGATCGCGGTCGGAATGAACGATGTGTCATCCACGGAGGCTCCTAGTCGTTGACGGGACGGACGATGGCGGTGGCGCCGTTGATCTCGGTGACCGCGATCCTCGCGCCCTCCGGGATGGCGATCGGCGCGAACGTGCGGGCGGTCCAGGTGTCACCATTGCTGAGCTTGACCTGGCCCGAGATCTGCGTCACCTCCTGCAGAGCGAGACCCCGCAGATCGATGAGGGCATCGACGTTCGACTTCGTGGGGTCTTCACCTCGATGAAGACGCTTCAAGAGCGGCGGCCGGAGGAAGAGGATGAAGATCGCTGTCGCAGCGATCGCGATGATCACCTGCGCCCAGGCGGGGATGCCGAAGAGATCACTCACCAGGCCGACGGCGCTGCCCAGGCTGAGCATGAGGAAGGTGAAGTCGAGTGAGAGCATCTCGATGACGAGGAACACGGCGATCAGGATGATCCAGCCGACCCACGCCCAGTTCTCGATCAGGTCGATGAAGACGGAGAATTCGTTCATGCGGCCTCCTTTTCGGTCAACCTATCACGCGGCCGACGCCGCGGCACGGCGCGACGGAGGGCAGTTGGTAATGTGAGAGAGCCGCGTCATCGCGGCGTTCACGCATCATGAGGAGTCACCGTGACCGACGTTCTTCCCGCAGGTTCCCTCGATGGCAAGGTCGCCCTTGTCACCGGCTCATCGCGGGGCATCGGCGCCGACACCGTGCGCTACTTCGCCGAGGCCGGAGCCGACGTCGTCATCAACTTCCGCAACAAGGCGCCGCGTGCGGAGAAGCTCGCGAACGAGCTGCGCGCGCTCGGTCGTCGGGTGCTCGTGGTCGGCGCCGACCTGACCGACCCGGCGTCCGTCTCCACGATGTTCGACCAGGTGCGGTCCGAGTTCGGACGCCTCGACGTCCTCGTGCTCAACGCCTCCGGCGGCATGGAGTCCGGCATGGCCGAGGACTACGCGCTCACCCTCAACCGCGATGCGCAGCTCAACGTCCTGAACGCCGCGACGCCCCTCCTGGGCGACGGCGCGCGCGTCGTGTTCGTGACCAGCCACCAGGCGCACTTCATCCGCACCACTCCCACGATGCCGGAGTACCTCCCGGTCGCGCTCTCGAAGCGCGCAGGAGAGGACGCGCTCCGTGAGCTCATCCCCGTGCTCGCCGAGAAGGGCATCGGCTTCACCGTCGTCTCGGGCGACATGATCGAGGGCACCATCACCGCCACGCTCCTCGAGCGTGCGAACCCCGGTGCCATCTCCGAGCGCCGCGAGTCGGCGGGCAAGCTCTACAACGTCTCGGAGTTCGCCGCGGAGGTGGCCCAGGCCGCGATCGATCCCGTCCCGGCGGACAACACCCGTCTGGTCGGCGACACCAGCGGATTCGCCGCCGAGTAACCGTCTGCTCACGCAAAGAAGCGGCCCCGTCCTCGAAGGACGGGGCCGCTTCTGCGTGAGCGGCGTGACTACTCGCCCGCGACCGCCTGCGTGACGATCTTCGCATCGCGACCGAGGGTGAAGGCACGGATGATCTGCACCAGGCCGAGCACGACGAGCGAGACGCCGAGGAACACCCACAGCACGAGACCGGCAGCGAGCACGTTGAAGAGGACGTAGATGCCGGCGACGATGCTGAGGATCGCGTACAGCAGGGTCCAGACGCGTGATCCGTCGCTGCCGAGCAGCGTCAGGGACACGATGCCGTCAAACAGCCAGCTGACGCCGATGAAGATGACGGTGATGAGGGCGAGCGTGAGCGCCGCCTCCTTGAGGTTCGCGAACGCGATGACGCCGGCGACGACGTAGAGGAGACCGAGCAGGATGTGGCCGACGCGGGCCCAGCCGCCCTTCGCCTTCGAGAAGATCCCGAGGCCGACGTAGACGACGCCCGCGATGATCAGGTAGGTGGCGAAGATGCCGGTGACGATGACGGCCGACTTGACGGGCCAGACCAGGAGCACGATGCCGGCGATGAGCGACAGCACACCGGAGACGGCCAGGGAGACGCGGATGGCCTTGAAGGCGGATTTGGCGTCTGCGACGAGAGATTCGGACATGATGTGGATCCTTTCTGGGAAGATCCTGTGAGGGATGCCCAACACTTTAGCGCTGCCCGTTCCCCGCGCGGGGACGCGCGGCGGCGGGGCGTTGCACACGGTCATAGGCCGTGATCCGACGACATGGCAGTATCGGAAGGTGACCCCTGTGGACGATGCCCGGCTGCGCGAGCTCTCGGCCATGCGGCGCGTGCGCGACCGGATCGATCGCGAGTACGCCAGGCCGCTCGACGTCCCGGCCCTCGCGGCCGGCGTGCATATGTCGGCGGGGCACCTCAGCCGCAAGTTTCGCGAGACCTACGGGGAGTCACCGTACGCCTACCTGATGACGCGTCGGATCGAGCGCGCGATGGCTCTGCTCCGACGGGGCGACCTCAGCGTGACCGAGGTGTGCTTCGAGGTGGGGTTCCAATCCCTGGGCACCTTCAGCACGCGCTTCTCCGAGCTCGTCGGCCGGTCGCCGCGCGAGTATCGCCGTCATCCCGAGCCCGGACCCGGCATCCCCTCGTGGGTGGAGAAGCAGGCGACGAGACCGATCAGGAATCGAGAAGTGTCGGAGCGAGGGGATCGGTAGCGTCGTGGGCATGAACATCACCATCAACGCCAGCTTCCTCCCGCACACGGACGCCGAGGCATCCGTCGCCTTCTACCGTGACGTGCTCGGATTCGAGGTCCGCAAGGATGTCGGCTACGAGCAGATGCGGTGGGTCACCGTCGGTCCGGTCGGCCAGCCCGACACCGCCATCGTCCTCACGCCGCCCGCGGTCGATCCCGGCATCAGCGAAGGGGAGCGCGCCACGATCCTCGAGCTCATGGCGAAGGGCAGCTACGGCGGGATCGTCCTGGCGACGTCGGATGTCGACGCCGCGTACGCTGAGATCGAAGCGAGGGGCGCCGACGTCGTCCAGGAGCCGATCGACCAGCCCTACGGCATCCGCGATTGCGCATTCCGCGATCCGGCCGGAAACATGGTGCGTCTGCAGCAGACCGCCTGATCGAGAGAAGAGCAAGAGGATGCAGCAGCACGCCGCCGACACCCATGACCTGATCCGCGTGCAGGGCGCGCGTGAGAACAACCTCAAAGACGTGAGCGTGGAGATCCCGAAGCGACGCCTCACCGTCTTCACCGGGGTGTCCGGATCGGGGAAGAGCTCCCTGGTGTTCGACACCATCGCCGCGGAGTCGCGTCGGATGATCGATGAGACCTACAGCGCCTTCGTGCAGGGATTCATGCCGTCCGTGCCTCGTCCCGACGTCGACGTGCTCGAGGGGCTCACCACCGCCATCATCGTCGACCAGGAGCGCCTCGGAGCGAACCCGCGCTCGACGGTCGGCACGGTCACCGACGCGAACGCGATGCTGCGCATCCTCTTCTCCAAGCTGGGGCAGCCGTACATCGGCGGCCCGACCGCGTTCTCCTTCAACATCCCCACCCAGAAGGCCAGCGGTGTGATGACGGGCCCCGGCGGGGAGAAGAAGATCGTCAAGGACGCGATCTACCTCGGCGGCATGTGCCCGCGGTGCGAGGGGAGGGGAGCGGTCTCCGATCTCGACCTCGCCCAGATCGTCGACGAGTCGAAGTCCCTCGACGAGGGCGCGATCATGGTGCCCGGCTACACCGCAGACGGATGGATGGTGAAGGGCTTCTCGCAATCGGGGTTCTACCCGGCTGACAAGCCGATCGCCGCGTTCAGCGAGAAGCAGCGGCACCTCTTCCTCTACGGCGAGGTCACGAAGGTCAAGATCTCCGGGATCAACATGACCTACGAGGGTCTCATCCCCAAGATCACGAAGTCGATGCTCTCCAAGGACCTCGACGCGCTGCAGCCGCACATCCGCGCGTTCGTCGAGCGCGTCGCCACGTTCGCGGTCTGCCCCGAATGCGACGGCACCCGTCTGACGGAGGGCGCCCGCTCGTCGAAGATCGACGGCGTCAGCATCGCCGACGCATGCCGGATGCAGGTGACCGACCTCGCGGCCTGGGTGCGCGGGCTGGATCTGCCCGGTGCAGGGCCGCTGCTCGAGGCCTTGAGCGCGAATCTCGACGCCTTCGTCACTCTGGGTCTCGGCTACCTGTCGCTGGAGCGCCCGTCGGGCACGCTGTCGGGGGGAGAGGCGCAGCGCATCAAGATGCTCCGTCACCTCGGCTCATCCCTCACGGACGTGACCTATGTGTTCGACGAGCCGACCATCGGCCTGCACCCGCACGACATCCAGCGCATGAACTCCCTGCTGCTGCGCCTGCGCGACAAGGGCAACACGGTGCTGGTCGTCGAGCACAAGCCCGAGACGATCGCCATCGGCGACCACGTCGTCGACCTCGGACCAGGCGCAGGCAGCGCCGGCGGCGAGATCTGCTTCGAGGGCACCGTCGAAGGGCTCAAGGCGAGCGGGACCAAGACCGGGGCGCATCTCGACGATCGGGCGGCTCTCAAGGACTCCGTGCGCACGGGCGACGGCGCCATCGAGGTGAGGGGAGCGACAGCGAACAATCTGCAGGACGTGGACGTCGACATCCCCAAGGGCGTGCTCACGGTCGTGACCGGCGTCGCCGGCTCCGGCAAGAGCTCCCTCATCCACGGCTCCGTCTCGAAGCGCGACGGCGTCGTCGCCATCGACCAGGGGGCCATCAAGGGCTCCCGTCGCAGCAACCCCGCCACCTACACGGGCCTGCTCGAGCCGATCCGCAAGGCCTTCGCGAAGGCGAACGGCGTGAAGCCTGCGCTGTTCAGCGCCAACTCCGAGGGAGCGTGCCCCACCTGCAAGGGAGCGGGCGTGATCATCACCGAGCTCGGCTTCATGGACACCATCGAGACGCCGTGCGAGGACTGCGGCGGGAAGCGCTTCCAGGCCAGCGTGCTGGAGTACAAGCTCGCGGGCAAGGACATCACCGAGGTGCTCGACCTGCCGGTCGCCGAGGCGCGCGTGTTCTTCTCCGAGGGTGAGGCCAAGCTGCCGGCGGCCGCGGCGATCCTCGGACGGCTCCAAGACGTCGGACTCGGCTACCTCTCGCTCGGACAGCCGCTGTCGACGCTGTCGGGCGGCGAGCGTCAGCGGATCAAGCTCGCGATCCAGATGGGGGAGAAGGGCGACATCTACGTCCTCGACGAACCCACCACCGGACTCCACCTCGCCGATGTGCAGAACATCCTCGGGCTCCTGGATCGACTGGTGGAATCGGGCAAGACGGTCATCGTCATCGAGCACCACCAGGCTGTCATGGCTCACGCCGACTGGATCATCGACATCGGTCCCGGCGCAGGTCACGACGGCGGCCGGGTCGTGTTCGAGGGCACTCCGGCCGATCTCGTCGCCGGCAGGGCGACGGTGACGGGGGAGCACCTCGCCGAGTACGTCGGGGCGTGAAGGGTCAGTCGCGGCGCGCGATGATCGTATAGGTGCACGGGACGAGGTTCTGCTCCGCCTCCGGCCAGGCGAAGCCGCCCGGCACCTCGATCATCCGCTGACTGAACCGCCAGGGGAGTGTCTTCCCCTCGTCGAAGTGGAGGAGCCTCAGGCCTGCCCTGAGCAGGGAGCCGAGGATCTCGGAGAGCGGATGCGGCCACTCGTAGGTTCGCGGATGCGCGAGCGTGCCGTCGCCGACGTACGTGTACTCGTCGTCCCACTGCTGCGCGGTGCCGTCGCCGAAGTACGGGTAGCGGAGGGTCAGCGTTGGTGAGTCCTCATCAAGCGCATAGAGCTGAGGATGACCGTCTCGGATGAAGAACGTCCCGCCGGGCCGAAGGAGCGCGACGATCTGCGCCGCCCATCGGTCCAGGTCGTCGAGCCACGTGATGGTCCCGATGCTCGTGTAGACGACATCGAAGTCTCCGGTCACGACACGTCGGGCGTCGAGGACGTCGGTCTCGACCCAGGTCGCGTCGACACCTGCGCGCTCCGCGAGCTTCGACGCCGCGTGGAGCGCAGAGGGGGAGAAGTCCACACCCGTGACGATCGCGCCAGCGCGCGCCAACGAGACGGTGTCGGTGCCGATATGACACTGCAGGTGGCACAGGTCGAGCCCGGCGAGGCTCTCCGAAGGAAGGAACGGCGCCAGGGCGGCGAGATCTGTACGGACCACATCGCTCAGGTGCGCGGGATCGTCGTACGCATCCAATCCGTACGCCACTTCGTGCAGCGGTACGCGATCCTCCCAGTTCTCCCGGTTCGTCGCCCGGGCTTCCTCCCACCCGATCTCCGCGTTGGTCTCGTTCACGATGCGAGCCTATCCGCCGTGCTGCACGCCGGGCCGTCGGTGCAGCAGGACAATGGACGGATGTCCGTAGATCGCTCGTATATCCGCGTCAAGGCAATGCTCATCGCACCGCATCCCGATGGATCCCGGCACCTCGTCAGCAGAAACGCTCCGACCACGGAGAACCCGGACGGATATGACCGTCTCGTCGGCGGCAGTGTCGAGCTCGGAGAAACCCATCGTGAGGCGATCATCCGCGAGGTTCGGGAGGAACTCGACTCCGCGATCCTGGATCTGGTGCATGTGGGCGTCGTCGAGAACATCTTCCGGTTCAACGGTGAGCTCGGTCATGAGATCGTCGCGCTGTACACCGGACGTCTGGCATCCATGCCGCCCAGCGAAGGCGGCGCGCTCACGGAATCCGACGGCTCGACGGTCCCTGTCGTGTGGCGTCCGTTCGATGACGCTCAGCTCACGGTTCCGCTGTATCCCGCGGCCGCGAACGAATGGATACGCGACCTGCCCAGCGACCTCGTGAGGTAATGCCGATAATGCACATTATGTCAGTTCACGTGAGAGGCGCCCCCGGGACTGACCGGCACATCCTCCCCTGACGGCGCCGTCGGCTGCACCAACTGAAGTCACGCTCACAGCGCAGTGTGAGTCAACGGCGTGAAGTCGACACTTGAGTCACGGTGGCGTGCTCGAAGCCATTCGATCGCCTCGTGCAGGTCTCGGCCGATGTTCGTCAGCGAGTCGAATCGGGTCGTGTGATATATCGTCAGCTCATCATCGTCATCGCGGGCGCCGGTGTCCCAGGCGAGATAGTCGCCGTTCTCGCTCATGGCGAAGACCACAAGTCGCTGCGCGATCTCCCACGAGCCGTGGGGCTCGACCTTCCAGTCGTAGCCCTCTGTCTGGCCCTCATCGAAGTCCTCATGCAATCGATCAGTCAGGTGTTGGCCTCGACCCACCACGCCGTCACCGAATCCCGTGGGGGCCGGTGTGTAGATGAGCCAGAGACCGAACAGCCGCCCCCAGCCGAACGAGCGGACGAAAGAAACGTACGACGGCGGAAATCCTGCGCCGTCCGGCAGCCGGTGATTGGTGAGCGTGCCCTCATCCAGTGTCGGCTCGGGCAGCTCGCTGATGGAGAGCTTCCACGGATCCTCGTTGTCCACCCCTGAAGGGTATCCGTCGGCGGCTCAGTGGTTCACATCCCCGTGCGATGCGCCTCTCGCTGACGAGACGGTCCCGCTGCGTCCCGGTCGCGTGGGAGTCGCTCGTCTAGGCTCTCAGCATGACCAACGCCGATAGATGCGAGCGATGCGGTCACTCCGTGGATCTTCATGATCGTCACGTGCGGTTCGTCAAACCCGATCCCGTCGTGGATGCTGGAGAGATCCCCACATCCGATATCTGGATGACGGACGCCGATGCCAATGCATCGGTCATGATGCAGGTGAACAACGTCGGGGCGTTCGTACGCGCCCTGCTGCCGGTGCACCTGACCGCAGGACACACGGTCACGTATGGCATCTGGATCGCCATCGATCCCCGCGAGCTTCGCCGCGTCTTTGACGCGTGGTGGTCGGCGCAGTACGCCGACCTGGTCGTCGACGGGTTGGTGGCCAACGCCATCGAGCCGTGGGGCCTTCTGGGCACGCCTGTGCGACTCGCCGTACTCGATCCGGATCACACCCCGTACTGCGTCGGGAGTCGCGACGACCGGCTGCGATCGGTACTCACGGATGAGTGGGACCACGAGATCGTCCTGTCTGCACTCCCCTGAGCGGACGTGTCGGTGCATGGACGCTCAGTGAGAGCCGTCGACCCCGTAACCTGCGAGGAACAGTGCGACCGCTCGTGAGACGTCGACACCGGCGGGAGCGCCTCCGAGCAACTGCGCGTTCAGTGGGGCGCCGATCACGAGCCAGGTGAACTGCTCCGCAGCCGCGTGAGAATCCTCGATCTGAAGCCGCCCCTGCTCGCTGATCCCCTGCAGCGCTGCGGCGAGGTTCTCGATGTTCGCGTTCCAACTCTCCTCGAGGTACCGCTCCGCCACATCCGGGTGTGCCGTGGCCTCAGCCGTCACCAGCCGACGCATCTCCAGCACGGGGGCGCTGAGGATGCCCGCTCGCATCGTCTCCCCCAGTTCCACGAGCCCTGCCCTCACGTCACCGCTCTCCCCCAGGCGTGCCAACGCCGGCCGCATCGCATCCCTCCCTGCGTGCGCCCAATCGCGCACGACCGCGGCGAAGAGGGCCGGCTTCGACGAGTGCTCCCGGTACAGGGACGCCTTCGAGATCTTCGCGCGCTTGGCGACCTCATCCATCGAGGTCCCGGCGTATCCACGCTCCAGAAACACCCCTCGAGCGACCGCGACCAAGTCGGCACCGGAACTCCCCGCAGGTCGGCCGGGGCCGCGAACGCTGTCTGTCATGGTCACTACTTTAGTACTTGACAGTTCTAAAGTTGGCGGAATAGCATTCAGTACTAATCGGTACTAAAGGAGCGTCATGATCGTCATCGGAATCCTTGTCGCGTCGGTAGCCTCATTCCTCGCCAGCGCCGCCCTCTATGCGATACCCGCCGTCTCTGCGCTCATCGCGCGAACGGCGACGCCGAGACCCGGTCTCCCCGTCGTCGTCCAGATGCTCAGCGTGCTGCTGCGGAGCATCCTCGCCTCCGTGTTGATCGCCGGGCTGATGCTGGCTGCCGACTGGCACGGCCCCGCGACGGGCGCAGCGCTCGGCCTCACCCTTTCCGCACTCCCCCTCATCCTCCTCATGGGCGGCGTGGTGCATGAGAACACCGCCCTGTCGGCAGCCGGCGTGCATCTGCTCGACTGGATCATCAAGCTCACGCTCATCGGGGTCATCATCGGCCTCTTCCTCTGACACGAGTCCCGATCGGAGAACCTCATGACCAGCACGACCCCCTTGGACATCACCTTCACCGCGACACTGGGAAAGGTTCGCGCCGGAGACACGTGGACCTGTGTGCAGCTGCCGGACTCGGCGGAGATCTTCGCCACTCGGGGCCTGGTCAAGGTCGAGGGGACCATCGATGACGTGCCGTTCCGGGGCGCTTTCATGGCTCTCGGTGACGGAACCCACAAGCTGCCCGTCGCGTCCGCGATCAGGAAGAGGATCGGCAAGACCGATGGAGACGCCGTCACCGTCCATCTGACCGGTCGTCGGAGTTTGAGCGGCTCCGTCTGACCTCCTCCGCGGACGCCGACTCGTCGTTCCGCGACGTCGGGTGGCGCGATCCGAACCGCCGAGCAGGAGTAGCGTTGAACCGTGAAGCAGGTACACGTCTCCCCCGCAGCGACACAGGGATGGCGGGCCTGGCTCATCTGGTCCGTCGGCGTCGCCGCCTATGTCCTGGCCATCACGAATCGCACCTCTCTGGGCGCCGTCGGCGTCGATGCTGCAGACCGGTTCCAAGCCGACGCCTCGACGCTCGCGCTCTTCGCCGTCGTGCAGCTGGCGGTCTACGGCGGGATGCAGATTCCGGTCGGCGTCCTTCTCGACAAGTACGGATCGCGCCCGATCATGACCATCGGCATGATCCTGATGGCGGCGGGGCAGCTGACCATGGCGGTCTCCCCCAGCATCGGCATCGCGATCCTCGCCCGCATCCTGCTCGGGGCAGGCGATGCCGCGATCTTCCCTGCGGTGCTCCGTCTCGTGGCGACCTGGTTCCCGGCGCAGCGGGGGCCGCTGATGGTGCAGTTCACCGGCATCCTCGGGCAGGCGGGGCAATTGGTCGCGCTCGTTCCGCTCGCCGCGTTCCTGCACGCCACCAGCTGGACGATCACCTTCGGAAGCATCGCGGGACTCGGAGTGCTGTTCGCGATCCTCGTCTTCCTCGTCATCCGCAACCATCCGCCCGAGCGCGGTGCGGACGTCACCGTCGACACGGACACGGGGGTCATCCGCGTCGTCACCTCCGCCATCGACACCGGTGTCGGCATCCGAGCCGCATGGGCGCACCCGGGCACCCGCCTCGCGTTCTGGTCCCACTTCACCACGCCGTTCGCCGGCACCGCGTTCGTCCTGCTCTGGGGAATGCCGTTCCTCACCGCCGCACAGGGACTGGACACGGCGCATGCCGCGGCGATCATCTCGGTGTATGTCGTCGCGGGCATGGCACTCGGCCCGGTGATCGGCGACCTGTCTCGGCGCATGCCCAACCAGCGCTCTTTCGGGCTCGTCCTGCCCGCCGTCGGCATCCAGCTGGTCGCCTGGGTCGCGGTGATCGCGCTCCCCACACGAGCGCCCGAGTGGATGCTGTACGTGCTCGCCGTCGCGCTCGCGACCGGAGGCCCCGCCTCCATGATCGCCTTCGACCACGCCCGCACGCACAACCCGTCCCACCGGCTGAGCACCGCGACGGGCGTGACGAACGCGGGTGGCTTCATCGCGGCGCTCATCGCGATCTTCCTGATCGGACTCGCGCTCGATCTGCAGGGCGCGGGAACACCCGCCACCTACACGCTCGATGCGTTCCGCGTCGCATTCCTCATGCCGATCCCGTTGTGGATCCTCGGCACCGTGTTCATCCTCATCGAGCGCAAGCGCACTCGCATCCGCGTCGGCCTGGATCCCGACCGGCGTCGTTGACGGCCTCGAACGGCGACTCTGAGGCCGGACGAAGGTCACCGGGTGGGGCGTCTGAGCGGCGTCCACCCGAACGGCACAGGGCCGTCGACGACCGCTCTCTCCTCGTCCGCCCTCGCTGACCACCCCTGTGCTTCGCCAGGGGTGTCGAAAGCGCCTCTCGCGACCCGGAGACCGACGTCCTCATGATGCATGCGGGGCGCTCCCCCGCGTCGGACCGATGCGCGCACGCTCCATGCATCATCCGCGAAGCCGCCCCCGCGGAACACGCGGTAGTCGTCGTAGCGCGCAGGGTCCAGCAGATCCCAGCACCACTCCCAGACGTTGCCGAGGGTGTCGAACAGGCCATTGAGGTTCGGGAGCTTCCCGCCGACATCCTGAGGAGAGGCGACCCCGTCCGCACCGGTCCACGCCGCATCGGCGAGAGGCGCGTAGTGGGGGCCCGTCGAGCCCGCGCGGCAGGCGAACTCCCACTCCGCCTCGGTGGGCAGCCGGTATCCCTCTGCGGTCACATCCCAGCTGACGTCCTCTCCGTCGAACCGGTAGACGGGGTCGAGTCCTTCCCACTCCGATGCGGCGTTGCAGAAGTGCACCGCTCTCAGCCAGCTCAGGTCGGACGCCGGACGACGCGGATGCCGTGACGGCACCGGCAGCACCTCGGCGAACTGCTCCTCGGTGATCGGGAAGACACCGATCTCGAAGGGTTCCACCTCGACGAGACGCTCGACCTTGCGTCGCGCGTCATGCAGGGTGACGGCGCCGCCGGCGATCCGCCGCATCTCGATGTCGGTCACGGCGTCCGTGGCGTCCGCTCGACCCAGTCGGGGTACTTCGCGGTGCGCCCATCCCCCGACGACGTCCCTGTCACGCGCCGTTTGACCCACGGCCCGACGAATTCGCGATAGTAGGCGAGTCCACCCGGGCCCATTGCCCGCTCCTCCCGCGGCGCCCACCAGCTCTCCGGCGGCTCGAATCCGAGCGCGTGCAGAACGCGAGCGGCCACGCGATGATGCCCGGCCGCGTTCATGTGAAGACGATCCTCCGACCAGTACTGCGGTCGGTAGAGCTCGTGATCGCCCCAGTTCAGCGCCGTGACGACGTCCGGACGCTCGGCGACCCGCCGCAGCACGGCATCCGACAGGAGATCTCCGCGCTTCTGGAACACCTTGCCCATCGGCAGCTGCCCGCTCGGGTTCGCTCCGGAGAGCAGGATGAGGGTCACGCCCTCTTCGTCGCAACGTCGCAGCACGCGGCTGAAGGCGTCGGCGATGTGCTCGACATCGGCTCGAGGCCGGAGCACGTCGTTGCCTCCGCCGTTGAACGAGAGGTGCGTCGGACGCAGGGCCAGCGCAGCCTCGAGCTGCTGCTGGACGATCGGCCAGGCGAGCTTGCCCCGGATCGCGAGATTCGCGTACTGGATCGGGTGCCCCGCGGCATCCGCCCAGCCCTGCGCGGTCAGGTCTGCCCAGCCGCGCTCCCGCCCGTCGGGGAGGACGTCGCCGACACCCTCCGTGAAGGAGTCGCCGATCGCCACGAAACGTACATCTGCCACCCCCTCAGCCTATGGCCGGGTGGCGACATCGGCGCTCAGCGGTCGTCCAGCGACTGCCCCTTCCGGTCGCTGAGACCCCAGGCCGCCAGCGCGGCGACGAGGAAGCAGATGCCGAAGATCACGAAGACGAGGGGCGCGCCTCCCATGAGCAGCAGTGCCGGAACCGCGAGCGGCGCGATGATCGACGCCACCCGCCCGATGCCGGCCGCCCATCCTGCGCCCGTCGCCCTCAGAGACGTGGGGTAGACCTCCGGAGTCACGGCGTAGAGCGCACCCCATGCACCGAGAGTGAAGAAGGACAGCGCCATCCCCGCGGCGATGATCGTGCCGGCCGTGCTCGCCGTGCCGAAGAACACCGCGGAGATCGCAGCCCCGACGAGGAACACCGAGAGCGTGCTGCGCCGCCCCCATACCTCGATCAGCCAGGCGGCCACGGCGTACCCCGGAAGCTGGGCGAGTGTGATGATCAGCGTGAACCCGAACGACCGGACCAGATCGAAACCCGCGTCGACGAGGATGCTCGGTATCCAGATGAAAGCGCCGTAGTAGGCGAAATTGACTCCCAGCCACACCACCCACAGGCAGACCGTACGGAGTCGGAACTCCGGATGCCACAGCGTCGTGACGCGTGACCTCGTGGTCGCGGTGATCGCCCTGGACGGCGGTTCCCTCCTGATCGCCGGACCCGCCACGATTCCCGCATCGAGCTCGAAAGACACGACGATCCGCTCGGCCTCCGCGATGCGGCCGCGCATGGCGAGCCACCGCGGCGACTCCGGCATGCCCCACCGCACGAACAGCGCGTACGCCGCGGGGATCGCCCCCAGCGCGAAAGCCCAGCGCCAGCCGTCGTCGGATGCCGGGATCACGAAGAAACCGATCAGCGCCGCGGCCGTCCACCCGACCGCCCAGAACGCTTCGAGGATCACGATCAGGCGCCCGCGGATCTTCACCGGAGCGAACTCGCTCACGTAGGTCGACGCCACGGGCAGCTCAGCACCCAGCCCGAGTCCCACGAAGAAGCGCAGCACCAGGAGCATCGCCAGGCCGCCGACGAGCGCGCTCGCCCCTGTCGCAAGCCCGTATATCAGCAGGGTCATGGCGAACACCTGGCGGCGCCCCAGGCGGTCCGCCAGCAGCCCTCCGAGCGTCGCGCCGACGGCCATTCCGATGAAGCCCACCGAGGCGACCCACCCGGCTTCGGGCTTCGTCAGCTCCCACTGCTGCGTGAGCGCCGCGATGATGAACGAGATGAGTCCGACATCCATCGCGTCGAGTGCCCAGCCCAGACCCGAACCGGTGAGGAGCCGCAGATGCCTCCTGGTGAACGGCACCTCATCCAGGCGCTGGGCGAGAGACGCACGACTCGGCAGAGAGGTGTTGGCCATGTCCTTCATCGTAGGGCCGGCGCCGCCCCTCCCCCGTCAGTCGGCGAGGAGTCTGCGCACGCGCGGCATGACCTCGGTGCCGTAGAGCTCGATGCTGCGCATCATCGCCTCGTGCGAGAGGGTCCCCGTGGCGTACTTCAGGTCGAAGCGACCCAGGCCGAGAGTCTTGACGGTGTCGGCGATCTTCGTCGCCACGCGGTCGGGCGAGCCGACGTACAGCGCGCCCTCGGGGCCGACGTCGTTCTGGAAGCGCGCCCGGCTGTACGGAGGCCACCCGCGCTCGCGTCCGATCGTGTTGTTCATCGCCTCGAAGCCGGAGTATGCGGCATCCCATGCCTCGTCGTCGGTGTCCGCGATGTGGCCGGGCGAGTGCACGGAGACGGGGTGCGACGTCGTCCCGAAAGATGCGACGGAGCGGTGGTACAGATCGACGAACGGCTTGAACCGCACAGCGGGCCCGCCGATGATCGCCAGCATAAGCCCGAGTCCGTGCCGAGCCACGCGCACGACCGACTCAGGGCTGCCGCCGACGCCGACCCATGTGCGCAGGCCCTTCTCCGTCTTCGGGAAGACATCCGCGTTCTCCAGCGACGCGCGCATCGTGCCCGACCAGGTGACGGGCTCCTCCTTCAGGAGCTGGACGAACAGGTCGAGCTTCTCCTCGAAGAGAGCCTCGTAGTCGCGCAGGTCATACCCGAAGAGGGGGAAGGACTCGATGAACGAGCCGCGACCGAGAACGACCTCCGCGCGGCCGTTCGAGACGGCATCCAGCGTGGCGAAGCGCTCGAAGACACGGACAGGATCGTCCGATGACAGCACGGTGACGGCGGTGCCCAAGCGGATGTTCTCGGTCTTCCCGGCGATCGCCGCGAGAACCATCTCGGGTGCGGACACGGCGAACTCCGGACGGTGGTGCTCCCCCACGCCGAAGAAATCGACGCCGACGGCGTCTGCCAGCTCGGCCTGCGCCACGACGTTCCTGATCGTCTGCGCGCCGCTGAGGAGGTCGCCGCCCGCGTCTCTGGTGATGTCGCCGAAGGTGTCCAGCCCGAACTCGATGCTCATGTCATCCCTTTCCATTCAGATGCATGAACACCGGTGCGGGCCGGACCATTCCCGCTACTTCTCGAGCAATGCGGTGCGCAGCGTGTCGAGACCGACTCCACCCATGTCGAGCGCCCTCTTGTGGAACTCCTTGACGTCGAAGTCTGCACCGCGCTCGGCCTGGTACGCCTCACGAACCTGCTCCCAGATGCGCTGCCCGACTTTGTAGGACGGCGCCTGCCCCGGCCAGCCGAGATAGCGGTTGACCTCGAACTGGACGAACTGATCCGACATGTTCACGTTCTTGCGCATGAAGGCGAGAGCGTAGTCCGCATCCCAGACCCCATCGCCCTCGAGCCGCGGCTTGCCCAGGTGCACGCCGATGTCGAGGACCACACGCGCCGCACGCATGCGCTGGCCGTCGAGCATGCCGAGACGGTCGGCGGGATCGTCGAGATAGCCGAGCTGCTGCATCAGGCGCTCGGCGTACAGAGCCCATCCCTCGGCGTGGCCGGAGGTGCCCGCGAGCAGGCGCCGCCAGGAGTTCAGCTCCGCGCGGTTGTACACCGCCTGCGCGATCTGCAGGTGATGACCAGGGACGCCCTCGTGGTACACGGTGGTCAGCTCACGCCAGGTGTCGAACTCGGTGACGCCCTCGGGGACGGACCACCACATGCGACCGGGGCGCGAGAAGTCATCGGTCGGGCCGGTGTAGTAGATCCCGCCCTCCTGCGTCGGCGCGATCATGCACTCGAGGGTGCGGATCGCTTCGGGGATGTCGAAGTGGGTCGCACCGAGCTCGGCGACGGCACGATCGCTCGTCTCCTGCATCCAGCGCTGGAGCGCGTCGGTGCCCACGAGCTTTCGCGACGGGTCGGACTCCAGGTGCGCGACGGCTTCCTCGACCGAGGCTCCGGGGAGGATCTCATTCGCGATCGCCGTCTGCTCCGCGACCATGCGCGCGAGTTCCTCGCGCCCCCACTCGTACGTCTCATCGAGATCGATCGTGGCGCCGAGGAAGCGACGCGAGTTCAGCGCGTAGAGCTCCCGGCCCACGGCATCGACCTCGCTCGCCACCGGCGCGAGTTCCTCAGCGAGGAAACGACGCAGCTCGTGGTAGGCGACGCGGGCCGCTGCGGAGTTGTCGGCGAGGGTACGGGCGAGGGATGCCGGGAGGTTGCCTTCCTCGGGGCCGCCGTTCGCGACGAACTCGGCGAAGAAGCCGTCATCGGCCGTGTAGCGATCGATCTGCGTGGCGACCTCGGTGACCTGACGGCGTGCGGGTGTGACGCCCGCCGCGATACCGGCGCGGAGCGTCTCGGTGTAGCCGCGGAGCGCATCGGGGACGGCAGCGAGTCGCGTGGCGATCACCGACCAGTCGTCGCTCGTCGCGGTCGGCATCAGGTCGAACGCGGCACGGACATCCTGTGCGGCAGACGCGATCACGTTGAGATCGCGCAGGTGCCAGTTCGCCTCGTGGAGCTCGAGATCGAGGCTCAGCTCGGCGCTGAGATCGGTCTTGGTCACCTCATCGATGGCATCGACCGGCTCGAGGGCGGCCAGCTTCGCGAGCGTCGCCCTCGTCGCTGCGGCGACCTCCTCGTGACCCTGCGGGCTCAGATCGCCGAAGCGATCGTTCACCTCGGAACGGCCGATGTAGGTGCCGAGGGTCGGAGCGAGGACGGCGATCGTGTCGACCCACTCGTCGGCGACCTTGTCGATGGCTGACGGGGTGCGGGGTGCGGAAGTCATCCCTCCAGCGTAGCCCGCGGCACCCCGTCGCAACATATCGGGAACCGGGTCGCCGCCGAGATCAGTGGGCAGCCTCGTTCCAGTCCTGGCCCCGACCGACCTGCACATCGAGCGGAACAGTCAGCGCTGCAGCGTCACCCATACGGGCGCGGACGATGCGCTCTGCGGCATCCCACTCCCCCGGGGCGACTTCGAGCACGAGTTCGTCGTGGATCTGCAGCAGTACCCGCGACCCGAGCCCCTCTGTGCGGAGATCGTCGTGGATGTGGAACAGCGCGATCTTCATGATGTCGGCTGCGCTCCCCTGGATCGGTGCGTTGAGGGCAGCACGTTCGGCGTTCTCGCGGAGCACGCGGTTCGGGCTCGCGAGGTCGGGGAACGGCCGACGCCGTCCGAAGATCGTCTCGGTGTAGCCGACCTCCTTGGCCTTGAGCACAGAAGCCCGCAGGTAGTCGCGGACGGCGCCGAAACGGGCGAAGTACTCCACCATCAACTGCTTCGCCTCGGACTGCTCGATGCGCAGCTGCTTCGAGAGACCGAACGCCGAGAGGCCGTAGACGAGCCCGTAGGACATGGCCTTCACCTTCGTGCGCATGGCAGAGGTGACATCGCTCGGCTCGACCCCGAAGACCCGGGCGCCGACGAAGCGGTGCAGGTCCTCGCCGCTGTTGAAGGCCTCGATGAGCCCCTCGTCTCCCGACAGGTGCGCCATGATGCGCATCTCGATCTGCGAGTAGTCGGCGGTGAGCAGCGACTCGTATCCCTCTCCGACCTGGAAGGCGCTGCGGATGCGTCGAGACTCCTCGGTGCGCACGGGGATGTTCTGCAGATTCGGGTCTGTGCTCGACAGACGGCCCGTCTGGCTCCCCGTCTGCACGTACGTGGTGTGGATCCGGTGATCGTCGCCGATCGCCGTGTCGAGGGACTCGATGATCTGGCGGAGTTTGGTCGCCTCGCGGTGCTGCAGCAGCAGTCCCAGGAACGGATGCGGGTTCGACTCCTGGAGATCGGCGAGCACCGCGGCATCCGTCGAGTATCCGGTCTTGGTCTTGCGCGTCTTGGGCAGCTGCAGATCGTCGAACAGCACCTCCTGGAGCTGCTTCGGCGAACCGAGGTTGAACTCGCGTCCGACGAGAGCGAACGCCTCCTGCGCGATGCCCTCGGCCCGGATTCCCAGTTCGCCCGAGAACGTGGACAGGACGTCGTGAGAGACGGCGACGCCGGCGACCTCCATGTCGGCGAGCGTGAGCAGGGTCGGCAGCTCGATGTCCGTGAGGACGGCCGCGACCGAGTCCGGGATGTCCTCCCGCAGTGCCGCCGCGACGCGGAGGGCGAACCATGCCTCCTGCGAGGGCGTCGCGCCCTCGGTCTCGGGGACGAGCTGCGAGGGATCCGCCTCGGGCAGCTTCTCTCCCAGGTACCGCTCCACGAGGTCGCTGAGGGACTTGTCGGGGAAGCTCGGCCGCAGGAGCCATCCTGCGAGGCTGGTGTCGTACACGAGCCCGCCGAGGCGGACGTCGCGACGGAGAAGAGCCTTCACCTGCGGCTTCGCGTCGTGGATGATCTTCGGAGCGTCGGACTCGAGCCAGCCGCGAAGAGCCTCCTCGGCTTCGGCGCTCCAGTCGAGCTCCCGGAGCTCGGTCTCCGTCGCGGCACCCAGGCGTGACGGAGCGCCCGACTGCGTGGTGAGGGTGAGCGCGATGTCGCCCTGCACGCCCGTCGCCCATGCGACGAAGGCCGCCGGATCGACCTCGACCGGTTCGGGGAGCACGACGACGGATGCCGGGTCGTCTGCCACCTCTCCTGCGCCGACGGCCTCGAACACGCGCGGAAGGAGCGTGCGGAACTCGAGTCGGGCGAAGATGTCGCGCACGGCCTGCGCATCGATCGGCGTGACCGCCAGGTCGTCAGGTGCCACGGGCAGCTCGACGTCGGTGAGCAGCCTGTTCAGCTTGCGGTTGCGTCGAACATCCTCGATGTGATCTCGCAGGTTGCCGCCGACGACGCCCTTGATCTCCCCGGAGCGCTCGAGGAGATCGTCCAGAGACCCGAACTGCGTGAGCCATTTCACGGCGGTCTTCTCACCCACCTTCGGCACTCCCGGCAGATTGTCGCTCGTCTCGCCGACCAGCGCCGCGATGTCGGGGTACTGCTCGGGGCGGACGCCGTAGCGCTCCTGCACCGTCGTCGGGTCGTAACGCTTGAGCTGGGAGACGCCCTGCACCGACGGATACAGGAGGGTGACGTCATCGGTGACGAGCTGGATCGTGTCGCGATCTCCGGAGACGACCAGCACGTCGTAGCCCTGGGCGGCGCCCTGCGATGCGAGGGTGGCCAGGATGTCGTCGGCCTCGATGCCCTCTTTGGTCAGCACTGGGATCGACATCGCGGCGAGGCAGTCCTGCAGCAGCGGGATCTGGCCTCGGAACTCCTGAGGCGTCTCGGACCGCGTGGCCTTGTACTCGGGGTACTCGTCGGTGCGGAACGAGTGCCGCGACGTGTCGAACGCGATGGCCATGTGGGTGGGCTGCTCGGCCTTGATGAGGTTGACCAGCATCGACAGGAAGCCGTAGATGGCATTCGTGTGCTGGTTGTCCTTGGTCGTGAAGTTCTCGACCGGAAGGGCGAAGAAGGCACGATAGGCGAGCGAATGGCCGTCGACGACCATGAGGGTAGGCTTTGCGGAGTCCGTCACCCTGTCAGCCTAACGAGGACGACAGACACCCGCTGAGGAGGATTCATGAGCGACGTCACGACGAGCGAAGGACTCGAGTGGGCGACCGCCCGCGGCATGGGCGCATTGGCCGAGAAGATGGGCATCGAGTTCACCGAGTTCTCCGTCGAGCGCTCCGTCGGCACGATGCCTGTCGAGGGCAACACCCAGCCGGTTGGGCTCGTCCACGGAGGTGCGTACGTGGTCCTCGGCGAGTCGCTCGGATCGATGGCGGCGAACCTCCATGCCGGACCGGGACGACTCGCCGTCGGCGTCGATATCAACGCGACGCACACCCGCTCCGCGACCTCGGGCACGGTGACCGGCGTATGCACGCCGATCCACCTCGGCCGTAGCATCACCGTGCACGAGATCGTCATCTCCGATGATCAGGGTCGTCGGTGCTCCACGATTCGCATCACGAACATGATCAAGGATCTCCCCGCCTGATCAGGGACGGCTCTTCAAGAGACTGAGCACCTCGGTCATCTGAGACGACAGCCCGTCGAGGCGACCATCGATCCCGTCCAGGCGACCGTCGATCCCGTCCAGACGACCGTCGAGCCCGTCCAGACGACCATCGATCCCGTCCAAGCGGACGCCGATGCTGCCCAGCTGCAGATCATGCCCGGCGAGCCGTGCATTCATCTCCTCGAGCAGTTCGTAGATCGCGGAGATGTCGTTGGTGTTCTGCTCCATCCGGAGGTCTGCCTGCGTGGGTGTCATCGCCATGCGTCGAAGATACGCCGCCCGCGCAGGCCACCGCGCCCGGTGACCGGCACCAGTGGAGGGATCCCCCACAATGACGTGTTGGGGAGGGAGAGTCAGGCTTCGCCGAGGACTCGCTGGAACAGCAGATGATCCTGCCACTCCCCCGCGATGCGGAGGTATCGAGGGGCCATCCCGATCTGAGCGAACCCGTTCCCGAGCAGCACGCGCTGCGAGCCGGTGTTGTGCACCAGTGTGGCGGCCTGCACGCGGTGCAGATGGAGTTCTTCGGCCGCGTACGCCATGACCTGCGCGACCGCTTTCGATGCGAGTCCTCGTCGCAGCCGGGTCGCGTCGATCCAATAGCCGAGATCGGCGCTCCAGAATGCTCCCCGGACGATGTTGTTGAGATTCATGCGTCCGCGGATCTCGCCGTCGCCGGACACGATCACGAAACGCGCACTCCGTCCGGCAGCGGCCTCCTCGACGCTCAGCCGGGAGTGGTTCTCCTGCCAGGCCTCCGTGAAGAACTCCGCAGGCCGCAACGGATCCCACGGAGCCAGATGGCTCCGATTGGAGGTGTAGGCGCGAGCCAGCGCGGCGCCATCACCGATCCGCACCGCCCGCAGAGTGTGCTCCGCGTCAAGCGGACGCACTGCTACTTCTTCGGCGCGAGCTGCTCGATGATGGCCTTGGCGACATCCTGCATGGTCAGACGACGGTCCATGGACGCCTTCTGGATCCAGCGGAACGCCTCCGGCTCGGACAGCCCCATCTTCTCGTTGAGGAGTCCCTTGGCACGGTCGACGAGCTTGCGGGTCTCGAAGCGCTCGACCATGTCGGCGACCTCGGCCTCGAGCGTGATGATCTGCTCGTGACGAGCCAGAGCGATCTCGATCGCGGGAAGCAGGTCGTTCGGCGTGAACGGCTTCACGACATAGGCCAGGGCGCCGGCCTCGCTCGCGCGCTCGACGAGCTCCTTCTGGCTGAATGCGGTCAGCAGCACGACGGGGGCGATGTTGCCCTTGTGCAGCTTCTCGGCGGCGCTGATGCCGTCGAGCTGCGGCATCTTGACGTCCATGATGACGAGGTCGGGGCGAAGCTCCGTGGCGAGTGCGACGGCCGTCTCGCCGTCGCCCGCCTCTCCGACGACGTCGAAGCCGTTGTCGCGGAGGATCTCGACGATGTCGAGGCGGATCAGCGATTCGTCCTCGGCGACGACGACGCGTCGGGGTGCGGATGCCGTGGGCTGCTCAGCCTGCTCTTGCTCAGTCACAGGTCTATCCTATCGAACCAGGCTCCGGCGCTGGCCGCGGGGCGATGCCGTGCCGCGATCCGCCGTGTCGAGCGCTTGTCGCGAGCGACGTTCGGACCGCTCGCGATTCTGGGTGCCGGCGGTGGGACTCGAACCCACACGCCCTTTCGGACAAAGCATTTTGAGTGCTCCGCGTCTGCCATTCCGCCACGCCGGCCCACCGTAGACCCTATCGCACGCCCGATAGACGACTGCGCGCCGCACCCCGATGAGGGGGTGCGGCGCGCAGTGTACGAAAACGTCAGACGCCGGCCTTGTAAATCGGCGCCGCACCGCGGATCGCGTCGCCGACCTTGTGGACGCGGAGGTCGTTCGTCGACCCGATGATCCCGGGAGGGGAACCGGAGATCACGACGACCCTGTCCCCTTCCTCTGCGAGCTTGTTGCCGAGGAGGTACTCGTCGACCTGGTGGTACATGAGGTCGGTGTGCTGCACCATCTCGACGAGGGTCGAGTGGATGCCCCAGGTCAGCGCCATACGGCGGCGGATGCCGGGCTCTGGCGTGAACGCGAGCATCGGGATGCGCGAGCGCAGCCGCGACAGTCGGCGAGCGGAGTCACCGGACTGGGTGAAGACGCAGAGGAACTTCGCCTCGACGAACTCCGCGACCTCCAGAGCCGCGAGGGTGATCGCGCCACCCTGCGTGCGCGGCTTGGTCGTGAGCGGGGCGACGCGCTCCAGGCCGTGCTCCTCGGTCGACTCGACGATACGGGCCATGGTCTCCACGACCACGACCGGATACTCGCCGACGCTGGTCTCTCCGGAGAGCATGACCGCATCCGCGCCGTCCAGCACGGCGTTCGCGACATCGGACGTCTCTGCGCGCGTCGGAACCGGGCTGCTGATCATCGACTCCAGCATCTGCGTCGCGACGATGACGGGCTTCGCCATGCGGCGAGCGAGTTCGACGGCGCGCTTCTGAACGATCGGCACGGCCTCGAGCGGGAGCTCGACGCCGAGGTCGCCTCGGGCGACCATGATGCCGTCGAACGCGTCGACGATCTCCTCGAGAGCATCCACCGCCTGCGGCTTCTCGATCTTGGCGATGACGGGGACCTTCACGCCCTCTTCGGCCATGATCTCGTGGACCCGGTCGACGTCGGCGGCGTTGCGCACGAACGACAGCGCGATGAGGTCGGCGCCTGTGCGCAGACCCCAACGCAGGTCGTCCTCGTCCTTCTCGCTCAGCGCGGGGACGTTCACGGCGACACCGGGCAGGTTGATGCCCTTGTTGTTCGACACCGCCCCCGCGACGATCACGCGAGTGGTGACCGTGACGCCGTCGGTGTCGACGACCTCGACGCGCACCTTGCCGTCGTCGATCAGCAGGAAGTCCCCCGCCTTGACGTCCTGGGGCAGACCCTTGAAGGTCGTACCGCAGATCTCCCTGTTGCCGATGATGTCCTCGGTCGTGATCTTGAAGATGTCCCCGACCGCGAGCTCGTAGGGTCCGGCCTCGAAC
This sequence comes from Microbacterium sp. NPDC012755, assembly GCF_042901325.1. NCBI lineage: Bacteria > Bacillati > Actinomycetota > Actinomycetes > Micrococcales > Microbacteriaceae > Microbacterium > Microbacterium sp. NPDC012755. Next base: position 3,103,067 of record NZ_JBIBCT010000001.1, read on the forward strand.
TTGCCGAGGCGGATCTTCGGCCCCTGCAGGTCGACGAGGACCGCGACCGCCTTGCCTGCGTCATCCGCAGCGCGGCGGACGTTGGCGTAGTTCGCCTCGTGCACGGAGTAGTCGCCGTGGCTGAGGTTCAGTCGGGCGACGTCCACACCAGCCTCGATGATCGCTCGCACGGTGTCATACGTAGAGGTGGCTGGGCCCAGGGTGGCGACGATTTTCGCGCGTCTCAACAGATTCTCCAGGGTAGAGGGGGGGATTAGAAATCAGGCGACGGTGCCGCGCTCAGCCTACGCGGGCTGGAGTCCGATCGCGACATCCGTGGGCCGCACCGGCTCAGGGAGGACCGTCTCGCCCATGAGGAAGCGATCGACGTTGGCGGCCGCCGCGCGGCCCTCGGCGATCGCCCACACGATGAGCGACTGTCCGCGGCCTGCGTCCCCGGCGACGAACACGCCGGACACAGTGGATTCGTAGGATGCGTCGCGCTGGAAGTTGCCGCGGTCGGTCACCTGCGGACGCGTGTCCTCGGTGAACCCGTCCTGCTCGGGACCGGTGAATCCCATGGCGATCAGGACGAGATCGGCCGGGATCTCCCGCTCGGTACCGCTCTTGGGCACGCGACGTCCGTCGACGTACTCGGTCTCGGCAACGCGCAGCGCGCGGACCTCACCGACCTCGTTGGAGAGGAACTCGACGGTGGAGGCGAGGAACACCCTCTCACCGCCCTCCTCGTGCGCGGAGGACACCTCGAAGACGGTCGGCATCATCGGCCAGGGCTGGTGGCCCGGACGCTCCGCACCCGGCTGCTGGCCGATCGCCAGGTTCGTGACGCTGAGCGCGCCCTGGCGGTGGGCGGTTCCGATGCAGTCGGCACCGGTGTCACCGCCGCCGATGACGATGACGTGCTTGCCTTCGGCGGTGATCTGGTCCGTGACCTTGTCGCCGGCGACCGCGTGGTTCGACTCCACGAGGTACTCCATCGCGAAGTGGACGCCGTCGAGGTCTCGACCGGGGATCGCGAGATCGCGAGGAACGGTGGAACCGGTCGCGATGACGACCGCGTCGTAGCGCGCACGGAGGTCCGCCCAGGTGATGTCCTTGCCGATCTCGACTCCGGCGCGGAACCGGGTGCCCTCCTCCTGCATCTGGCGGAGGCGGGACTCGAGCTGCGACTTCTCCATCTTGAAGTCCGGGATCCCGTAACGGAGCAGGCCGCCGATGCGGTCGTCGCGTTCGAACACGGCCACGGTGTGGCCGGCGCGGGTGAGCTGCTGCGCGGCCGCGAGCCCGGCGGGGCCCGACCCGACGACGGCGACCGTTTTGCCCGTGAGACGCGCCGGCGGCTGCGCCTCGACCCAGCCCTTGCTGAAGGCCTCGTCGATGATCGAGACCTCGATCTGCTTGATCGTGACGGCGGGCTGATTGATCCCCAGCACGCAGGCGCTCTCGCAGGGAGCGGGGCACAGACGTCCCGTGAACTCGGGGAAGTTGTTCGTCGCGTGCAGTCGGTCGATCGCCGCGCGGCCCTCGCCGCGCCACGTGAGATCGTTCCACTCCGGGATCAGGTTGCCCAGGGGGCATCCCTGGTGGCAGAACGGCACGCCGCAGTCCATGCAGCGGCTCGCCTGGCGGCGGAGCACGGCCTGGTCGCCGGGCTCGTACACCTCTTTCCAGTCCATGATCCGGACCGGCACGGGGCGCCGGGCGGGGAGCTCGCGCTCCGTGACCTTCAGAAAACCTTTGGGATCAGCCACCGGTCACCTCCAGGATGCGGTTCCAGACGACGTCGCCGTCGGGGTCGATCCCCTCGGCCACTGCTTCCTCTCTCATGCTCCGCACGGCGGCGAAGTCACGCGGGAGGACCTTCACGAACTCTGCGGCGGTCTCTTCGAACCGCGACAGGATCTCCGATCCGAGCGGGGACGCGGTGCGCTCCACGTGCTCGGAGATCAGGCCTCTCAGCACTTCGAGATCTGCGCGGTCCAAGGGCATCAGCAGGAGTTCGCCGCTGCCGAGGGACTGCGCGTTGACCTTCGCGGTGTCGAGGGAGCGGACGTACGCCACTCCCCCGGACATTCCGGCGCCGAAGTTGCGTCCGGTCGAGCCGAGGATCACCGCGACGCCTCCGGTCATGTACTCGAGCGCGTGGTCGCCCACGCCCTCGACCACGGCGGTGGCGCCAGAGTTGCGCACGAGGAACCTCTCTCCGACCACGCCGGAGAGGAACATCGAGCCGGAGGTCGCGCCGTAGCCGATCACGTTGCCCGCGATCACGTTGCGATGCGGTTCGATCGAGGAGCCGCGAGGCGGCCTGATCGTGATGTCGCCACCGGACAGGCCCTTGCCGACGTAGTCGTTGGCGTCGCCTTCGAGCCGCAGCACGATGCCCGATGGCATGAACGCGCCGAGAGACTGCCCGGCCGTGCCGTGCAGCGTCACGTCGATCGTCTCGCGCGGGAGCCCGGCGGCGCCGTATCGGGCGGTGACCTGATGGCCCAGCATCGTGCCGACCGCTCGTTCGGTGTTCGCGATCGGGAGCTCGATGACGACGTGCTCGCCGTTCAGGAGCGCGCCCTTCGCGATGTCGATCAGCTGCACGTCGAAGTGCTTCTCGAGCTCGTGATCCTGCTCGCGGCCACTGCGACGGGGCTCTCCCGCCGGGAAGGCGGGGCCGTCGAGGATCGGGCTGAGGTCGAGGCCCTCCGCCTTCCAGTGGTCGACGGCCGCGTTCACCTCGATGAGCTCGGCACGGCCGACGATCTCGTCGAGCGAGCGGAAGCCCAGCTCGGCGAGCAGCTCGCGGACCTCCTCCGCGATGAACTCCATGAAGTTCACCACGAACTCGGGCTTGCCGCTGAAGCGCTCGCGCAGCAGCGGATTCTGCGTCGCGACGCCCACCGGGCAGGTGTCGAGGTGGCACACGCGCATCATGATGCAGCCGCTGACGACCAGCGGCGCCGTGGCGAAGCCGAACTCCTCGGCGCCGAGGAGGGCGCCGATGATCACGTCGCGACCGGTCTTGAGCTGGCCGTCGACCTGCACGACGACGCGGTCGCGCATGCCGTTGAGCATGAGCGTCTGCTGGGTCTCGGCGAGGCCGAGCTCCCACGGCGTCCCGGCGTGCTTGAGGGAGTTCAGCGGGCTCGCGCCCGTGCCGCCGTCGTGACCGGACACGAGGACCACGTCGCTGAGCGCCTTGGCGACGCCCGCCGCGACGGCGCCGATGCCCGACTGGCTCACCAGCTTGGTGTGGATCCGCGCCTCGGGGTTCGCGCGCTTCAGATCGAAGATGAGCTGCTTGAGGTCTTCGATCGAGTAGATGTCGTGGTGCGGCGGCGGCGAGATGAGGCCCACCCCCGGTGTGCCGCCGCGTGTGCGGGCGACCCACGGGTACACCTTCTGCGGGGGCAGCTGACCGCCCTCGCCCGGCTTGGCGCCCTGGGCGAGCTTGATCTGGATGTCGTCCGCCTCGGTGAGGTACAGGCTCGTGACGCCGAAGCGACCCGACGCGACCTGCTTGATCGCGCTGCGGCGCTCGGGGTCGAGAAGGCGGTCGGCGTCCTCTCCGCCCTCGCCGGTGTTCGACTTGCCGCCGATCCGGTTCATGGCGATCGCGAGGGTCTCGTGCGCCTCCTTGGAGATCGAGCCGTAGCTCATCGCACCCGTCGAGAAGCGCTTGACGATCTCCGAGACCGGCTCCACCTCGTCCAGCGGGACGGGCTTGCGGGTGCCGGTGCGCAGACGGAACAGGCCACGCAGGGTCTTGAGCTCCGCAGCCTGGTCGTCGACGAGCCGCGTGTACTCGCGGAAGATGTCGTAGCGGCGCTCGCGGGTCGAGTGCTGCAGCTTGAAGACCGTCTCCGGGCTGAACAGGTGCGGGGAGCCGTCGCGGCGCCACTGGTACTCTCCACCGGTCCACAGGCGCTCGTGCGCCCTGGCCGCTGCATCCTCGGGGTAGGCGTAGTCGTGCCTCGCCTGGTTCTCCGCGAAGATGTCCTCGATGCCGATGCCGCCGAGCTTGGACTCGGTGCGCGTGAAGTACGCGTCGATGAGCTCCTGGCTGAGGCCCACGGCCTCGAACACCTGCGCTCCCGCGTAGGACGACACCGTCGAGATGCCCATCTTGGACATGATCTTCAGCACGCCCTTGCCCAGGGCGTAGATCAGGTTGCGGACGGCCTTCTCCGGCGAGATGCCGGTGATGTAGCCGGTGCGCACGAGATGCTCGACGGTCTCCATCGCGAGATACGGGTTGATCGCGGATGCTCCGTAGCCGATGAGCGTCGCGACGTGGTGCACCTCCCGCACGTCTCCGGCCTCGACGATCAGACCGACCTTCATCCGGTTCTCACGGCGGATCAGGTGGTGATGCACCGCGGAGAGCATGAGCAGCGACGGGATCGGCGTGAGGTCCTTGTTGGAGTCGCGGTCGGAGAGGATGAGGAACTCCGCCCCCTGCTCGATGGCCTCGTCGGCTTCGGCGCACATCTCCGTCAGCCGATCTTCGAGCGACTGGGGTCCGGCGTCGAAGTGGTAGAGCCCCTTGATGGTCACGCTGGAGCGGCCGGGGAGGGCCTTGTCGATGTGGCGGATCTTCGCGAGCTCGTCGTTGTCGATCACCGGGAAGTCCAGCGACACCGTGCGGGTGTGCTCCGGCCCCCAGCTCAGGAGGTTCGCCTCAGGGCCGAGTCCGAGCTTGAGGCTGGTGACGACCTCTTCGCGGATCGAGTCCAGCGGCGGGTTCGTCACCTGGGCGAACTGCTGCGTGAAGTAGTCGAAGAGCAGGCGCGGGCGCTTGCTGAGCACCGCGATCGGCGTGTCCGAACCCATGGCGCCGAGCGGTTCCACACCGGTCTGCCCCATCGGGGTCAGCAGGATGCGCACTTCCTCCTCGGTGTACCCGAAGGTCCGCTGACGGCGGGTGATCGACGCGGGCGGATGCACGATGTGCTCGCGCTCGGGGAGATCGGCGAGCCGGACCGCGCCGGCATCCAGCCACTCCTGCCACGGGTGCAGCGTCGCGAGATCGCGCTTGATCTCCTCGTCTTCGATGATCCGGCGCTGCGCCGTGTCGACCAGGAACATCTTTCCCGGCTGGAGACGGCCGCGGCGCTTGATGCGCTCGGGCTCGAACGTGAGCACGCCGGTCTCGGAGCCGATGACGATGAGCCCATCGGTGGTCTCCGTCCAGCGACCAGGACGCAGACCGTTGCGGTCGAGCGTGGCGCCGACGAGGGTGCCGTCGGTGAAGATGAGCGCGGCGGGGCCGTCCCACGGCTCCATCTGGTTCGAGTGGTACTCGTAGAAAGAACGCAGCTCCGGGGAGATGTCGGACTGCTTCTCGTACGCCTCCGGCACCATCATCATGATGGCGTGAGGCAGGCTGCGGCCGGTGAGGGTCAGCAGCTCGAGCACCTCGTCGAAGGAGGCCGAATCGCTGGCCCCGTCGGTGCAGATCGGCAGGAGAGGCTCGACGTCGCCGAGCAGCTCCGACTCCAGCTGAGACTGCCGGGCGCGCATCCAGTTGCGGTTGCCGCCGACCGTGTTGATCTCGCCGTTGTGGGCGAGCATCCGCAGCGGCTGCGCGAGCGGCCACGACGGGAAGGTGTTGGTCGAGTAGCGCGAGTGCACGACGGCGAGCTCGGACATGAACCGCTCGTCCTGCAGGTCGGGGTAGAACGGCTCGAGTTGCAGCGTCGTGACCATGCCCTTGTAGCCGAGCGTGCGGGCGGACAGCGAGACGAAGTAGGCGCCGAGCTCATGACCTGCGCGCTTGCGGAGACGATAGGCGATGCGGTCGAGGGCGATGCCGGTGAGCGGCGCCTGCGAGTGGGTCGCTCCCCCGGCGCTCACGAAGAGCTGCTCGAACGCGGGGCGAGCCTCATCGGCGAGCTTGCCCAGGTTCTCGTTGACCGTGGGCACCTCGCGCCATCCAAGGACGCGCAGGCCCTCGGCGCGGGCGATCTTCTCGATGCCGGCCTTCTGCTGGCGGCGTTCGCTGGAGTCACGCGGGAGGAACGCCAGACCCGCGGCGTACTCGCCGACCGGTGGCAGTTCGAAATCCGTGACCGCACGCAGGAACGCGTCGGGCATCTGCGTCAGGATGCCCGCACCGTCTCCGGTGCCGGCATCCGAGCCGATCGCACCGCGGTGCTCGAGGTTGCGCAGCGCTTCGAGCGCCAGCGCGATGATGTCGTGGCCCGCCTCGCCGCGCAGTGTCGCGACCATGGCAAGGCCGCAGGCGTCCTTCTCGAACGCCGGGTTGTACATGCCCTGCTTCGGGGGGTAAGCGCCGGAAGCGCCGTACGGAGGCTGAAAATACACCTGTACCGTCCTCAGATCTTCGAGTGACCCGGGGACGTCATTGGCCGGGCGAATGCAGTGTGGTCCTCACGGACCGGCGGCTATCGAGAGCCTTCCGCGTCCGTGGGAGCGGTGCTTGTGGCCCTGGCTCCTGCGGGGACTTCTTCGACCGGAGGCTCACTCAGGTCTACGAAATCGGAGGGATTGTTCTGCGAGTCTACAACAGCGTCGAGATCCTTCCGACCTCGACCCGGCTGGTAGGGCGAGGGCTCCAGGCCGAGGTGACGACGCTGGACGACGAGGATGGCGAGACCGACGACGATGCCGATGATCGCAGCCCACACGTTGCTGCGCAGGCCGAGGATGATCTCGCTCGGGTCGATGCGGATCGACTCCCAGACCACACGGCCGGCGCTGTACCAGATCAGGTAGATCGCGAACAGGCGGCCCCACTGGAGGGACGTGGCCTTGCGGCTCAGCCAGAGCAGCACGATGACGCCGAGGCCGTTCCAGATGACCTCGTAAAGGAACGTCGGGTGGAACAGAGTGCCCTCGGCGAGGCCGGGAGGGAATGCCGAGTTCGTGGACTCGATCTCGAGTCCCCAGGGGAGGTCGGTGGGCAGACCGAAAAGCTCGTGGTTGAACCAGTTGCCGAAGCGTCCCATCGCCTGCGCGAGCAGAAGGCCGGGCGCGAGGGCGTCGGCGAAGGTCCAGAAGCGGATGCCGGTCCACCTGCAGCCGAGGTAGGCGCCCACCGCGCCGCCGATGAGGGCGCCGAAGATCGCGATGCCGCCCTCCCAGATCGCCCACACCGAGCCGGGCTCGAAGGGGTTCCAGGTGTTCTTGCCCTCGCCGAAGTAGAAGTTCGGGTGCGTGAGCACGTGGAAGATGCGCGCGCCGATGATCGCGAGCGGCACGGCCAGGATCGAGATGTCGATCACGACCCACGGCTCCGCGCCGCGCCGCGTGAGGCGGTGGTTCGTCAGGAAGACCGCGGCGATGATGCCGGCGATGATGCAGAGGGCGTAGAAGTGGATCCGGATGGGTCCGAGGTCGAAGTAGGCGACCGGAGGACTCGGGATGCTGGCGAGCACGCCGGTGACGGTGCTGTGGAGCGCGAGGGACATGAGTGCGATTCTAGTTCTCGTGTACGGGGCGTGCCGACGACGTGCCGACGGCCAGGTTTCGGGTGACTTCGGCGAGGGCGGGGAGGCCGCCGTCGCGCAGGGCTCGGACGAGTGCGGTGCCGACGATCGCGCCGTCCGCGTACTCCGAGACGCCGGCGATCTGCTCGGCGGTGGAGATGCCGATGCCGACGCAGGTGCGGGTCGCGCCGTGGGCGCGCAGGCGTCCGACCAGGGTGCGGGCCGCGCGGTCGAGTTCGGCGCGCTCCCCCGTGATGCCCATGGTGGAGACGGTGTAGATGAAGCCGGTGGACGCCGAGACGATGAGGTCGAGGCGTGCGTCCGTCGACGTCGGCGCGGCGAGGAACACGCGGTCCAGGCCGGTGCGCTCGCTGGCCGCGATCCACTCCCCTGCGACATCCGGCGTGATGTCCGGGGTGATGAGCCCGGCGCCGCCGGCGGCGAGGAGGTCGTCCGCATAGCGGTCGACCCCGTACTGGAACACGGGGTTCCAGTACGTCATGACGAGGACGGGCACGTCCGTTGCCGCCGTGATCGCGCGGACCGCCGTGAACAGATCCTTCATGGTGAAGCCGTTGGCGAGCGCCGCCGTGGTCGCCTCCTGGATCACGGCGCCGTCCATCACCGGGTCACTGTACGGCGGACCCAGCTCGATGATGTCGACACCGTTCTCTGCGAGGGTGATGGCGGCCTGGATGCTGGTCTCGAGGTCGGGGAAGCCGACCGGGAGGTAGCCGACGAACACGCTGCGACCGGCGGCCTCGGCCTTCTGGATCGCCTCTTCGACGCGGCTCATCCGACTGCTCCCTCGTCGTACAGGTGGAAGTACCTGGCCGCTGTGTCCATGTCCTTGTCTCCGCGCCCGGAGAGGCACACCGCGAGGATCGCCTCGGGCCCGAGCTCGCGGCCGAGCCGCAGCGCGCCGGCGAGGGCGTGCGCCGATTCGATGGCGGGGATGATGCCCTCCGTACGGCTGAGAAGGCGCAGCGCCTGCATCGCCTCGTCGTCGGTGGCCGGGATGTACTCGGCGCGCCCGATGTCGGCGAGCCAGGAGTGCTCCGGTCCGACTCCGGGATAGTCGAGACCAGCGGAGATCGAGTGTGACTCGATCGTCTGCCCGTCCTCGTCCTGCAGGACGTAGGTCTTCGAGCCGTGCAGGATGCCGGGGCGTCCGCGCTCGATGGAGGCGGCGTGCCTGTCGGTGTCGACGCCGTCGCCGGCCGCCTCGACCCCGTAGAGCTTGACGTCCTCGTCGTCGAGGAACGCGTCGAACATGCCGATCGCGTTCGAGCCGCCGCCGACGCACGCGATGACGGCATCCGGGAGCCTGCCCGCCTCGTCGAGGAGCTGCTGGCGTGCCTCTTCGCCGATGATCTTCTGGAAGTCGCGCACCATCGCCGGGAACGGATGCGGGCCCGCCGCCGTGCCGAAGATGTAATTGGTCGTCTCGACCGAGGCGACCCAGTCGCGGTAGGCGTCGTTGATCGCGTCCTTGAGGGTGCGGGATCCCGAGGTGACCGCGACCACCTCTGCCCCGAGGAGGCGCATCCGGGCGACGTTCAGGGCCTGGCGCTCGGTGTCGACCTCGCCCATGTAGATCGTGCAGTCCAGGCCGAACAGCGCCGCAGCGGTGGCCGTGGCGACGCCGTGCTGTCCTGCCCCGGTCTCGGCGATCACGCGGGTCTTGCCCAGTCGCTTGGTCAGCAAGGCCTGCCCGAGGACGTTGTTGATCTTGTGCGACCCGGTGTGGTTGAGGTCCTCGCGCTTGAGGAAGATCCTCGCGCCGCCGGCGTGCTCGGCGAAGCGCTCCACCTCGGTGAGCGGAGACGGTCGGCCCGCGTAGGAGCTCAGGAGAGCGGCGAGCTCGGCGCGGAACGCCGGGTCGGCGATCGCGTCGGCGTAGGCCTCGGTGAGCTCGTCGATCGCGGCGATCAGCGACTCGGGCATGTAGCGCCCGCCGTAGTCGCCGAAGAGCGGTCCGTGCTGGTCACGGAGACTCATCACACCTCCAGGAAGGTCTTGAGCGTGGCGACCGGATCGCCCGTGACGAGCGCCTCTCCGATCAGGACGACGTCTGCACCGGCCGAACGGTAGTGCGTGACATCTGCGGGAGTGAGCACCGCGGACTCGGCGATCTTGACCGCGGAGTCCGGGATGCGATCGACCAGGCGGCCGAAGAGGTCGCGGTCGAGCTCGAGGGTCTTCAGATCGCGTGCATTGACCCCGATGAGCGGCGAGCCGAGATCGATCGCCGCCTCGAGCTCGTCTGCCGAATGGGTCTCGACGAGCGGGGTCATGCCCAGATCGGTGATGAAGCCGAACAGGTCGCGCAGCACCGCGGGCTCGAGGCCCGCGACGATGAGCAGGACGAGGTCGGCGCCGGCGGCGCGCGCCTCGAGCACCTGGTAGCGCGTCGCGATGAAGTCCTTGCGCAGCACGGGCAGGGACACCCGGGCCGTCACGGCCTCGAGGTCGGCCAGACTGCCGCCGAAGCGGCGCTCCTCGGTGAGGACGCTGATCGCGGATGCGCCGCCCGTCTCGTACAGCGACGCCTGATGAGCGGGATCGGGGATCTCCGCGAGCGCGCCGCGCGACGGGCTCGCGCGCTTGACCTCGGCGATGATCTTGACGCGCTCGGCGGGAGCGAGGAAGGCCAGTGCGTCCTTGGCAGCCGGGCGTGCGAGAGCAGCGCGCTCGACCTCGGAGAGAGGCCTCGTGAGGGCACGACGCTCTGCGTCTGCGACTGCGCCGGCCGTCAGGTCGGCGAGGACCACTAGTGGCCCTTCGGCTGGTACTTGGGGCCCTTCACGCCGTAGCCGGCCTTGGCCATGATCCAGCCCACGAGGGCGCCGATCGGGATGATCACGACGGAAGCCCACACGAGCGCCGGCTGCTCGAAGCAGAACGCGACGGTGGCCAGCGTGAAGCCCAGGAGCATGATGATCACGGCCGTCCAGGCCGCAGGCGAGTGTCCGTGGCCGGGGTCAGCGATCGGGTTGGTCATGGTCTCCTCCGGGGGACGACGTGCAGGATCGGTTTCAGTCTATCGGTGTCAACGAGTGGGATCGGTTCCGCGCGACAGCTCGTCCCAGGAATCGACGGCGTCGACCGGACCGGCCGTCGGCGTCGAGGGCGCGGCATCGGTCGCATAGCGGCGTCCGCCCTTCTTCCAGGCCCGTCCTGTGAGCAGGACCACCACGGATGCTGCGAGCAGGACGACCCATCCGACCAGCGCGATCACCGGCCACGCGGTGGGCACGATGGCCTTCACCACGTCGGACAGGGCGTCACCGCCGGCGAGTCCCGTCGTCTCGGTCACGGTCGAGCGGACGGCGCTCACCGGAGCGGTCAGCAGGAGCTGGAGCGTGGTCCACCCGAGCAGCAGCGCGGTCGCCCCGGCCAGAACCCCGAACACGAGGCGCAGCGCGCGCCCGGTGATCGACAGGGCCGCTCCGAGAGCGAGCACGGCGAGGCTCAGGGGCGCGAGAAGCGGGACCGCGGATGCACCGGGGACGAGGATGTCCGCCCCGGCATCCGCCCGCTGCACCGTCAGCCAGGTCTGCGTCGACGAGATGATGCCGATCGCCCCGCCCAGGAGGAACCCGGAGACGGAGAGCGAGCGCCCTCTGCGCACCAGGTCCATCAGGAGCCCGTCCCGACGACCGCGTCCAGGTCGGTCGTGTCGAAGCAGGTGCGGGTCCCGGTGTGGCACGCGGGGCCGGTCTGCTCGACGAGGAGCAGGATCGCGTCGCCGTCGCAGTCGAGGCGCGCCTCCCGCACGACCTGGATGTGGCCGGAGGTGTCGCCCTTGCGCCAGTACTCCTGACGCGAGCGCGACCAGTAGACGGCGCGACCCGATGTGAGCGTGCGACGCAGCGCCTCGGCATCCACCCAGGCGAGCATGAGGACCTCGCGCGTGTCCCACTGCTGCACGATGACGGGGGCGAGACCGTCGGCGTTGAACGCGACCTGTGCGATGCGCTCCTCGATGTCGCTCATCGGACGAGAACCCCTTCCGCGCGCAGCGCGTCCTTGACGTCGCCGACCGTGAGCGCTCCGGTGTGGAACACGCTCGCGGCGAGAACGGCATCCGCACCCGCCTTGATCGCGGGAGCGAAGTGCGACGCGGCGCCCGCTCCGCCTGACGCGATCACCGGCACGGATGCGGTCTCGCGCATGAGGCGGACGAGTTCGAGATCGAACCCGTCTCTGGTGCCGTCGGCGTCGATCGAGTTCACGAGCAGCTCCCCCGCTCCCCGCTCCGCGGCCTCACGGGCCCACTCCAGCGCATCCAGCGTGGTCTGCTGGCGGCCGCCGTGGGTCGTCACGACGAATCCGGACGGCGTGGTGTCGGCGCGCTTGACGTCGAGGGACAGCACGAGCACCTGCGCCCCGAAGCGGTCGGCGATCTCGCCGATGAGCTCGGGACGGGCGATCGCCGCCGAGTTCACGCCGACCTTGTCGGCGCCGACGGCCAGGAGCCGCGCCACATCGTCGACGCTGCGGACTCCCCCGCCGACGGTGAGGGGGACGAACACCTGCTCCGCGGTGCGCTGCACCACGTCGTACGTCGTGGCCCTGGCGTCGACGGTCGCGGTGACGTCGAGGAAGGTGATCTCGTCAGCCCCCTGCGCCGCATAGTGCCGCGCGAGCTCCACCGGGTCGCCCATGTCACGGAGATTCTCGAAGTTGACGCCCTTGACGACGCGGCCATCGGCCACATCGAGGCACGGGATGACGCGACTGGCGAGCGTCATCAGAGCCTCGCGGCGTGGATGGCGGTGACCAGGATCGCCCGCGCCCCGAGCGCGTAGAGGTCGTCCATCACCTGATTGACGCCACGACTAGGCACCATCACGCGCACGGCGACCCAGGAGGGGTCACGCAGCGGCGAGATGGTCGGGGACTCGCGGCCGGAGGCGATGGCCACGGCCTGGTCGACGAGGCCTGCGGGGAGGTCGTAGTCGAGCAGCACGAACCGCCGCGCGACCATGACGCCGCGCAGACGGCGCAGCAGCGTGTCGGTGCCCTCGGCCTCGCCTGGGCGGCTGATCAGTACAGCCTCGGACTCGAGGATGACCGGACCGAAGATCTCGAGGCCGGCCTGACGCAGCGTCGTGCCGGTGGAGACGACGTCGGCGACGGCATCCGCCACACCGAGCCGCACAGCCGACTCGACCGCGCCGTCGAGCTGGACGAGCTCGGCGTCGACACCGCGCTCGCGGAGGAACGCGCCGACGAGTCCCGGGTATGCGGAGGCGACGCGCACGCCGTTGAGGTCCTCCACGGACGTGAAGCGACCGGGAGGGCCCGCGAAGCGGAACGTCGACCCGCCGAAGCCGAGCTGCTCGATCTCACGCGCAGACCGCTGCACGTCGAGCAGCAGGTCGCGGCCGGTGATGCCCACGTCGAGGGCTCCGGAGGAGACGTAGGTCGCGATGTCACGGGGACGGAGGAAGAAGAACTCGACGTCGTTCTCGGCGTCGATGACGTGCAGGGTCTTCGGGTCGCGACGACCGGCATAGCCGGCCTCCGCGAGCATCTCGGCGGCGGTCTCGGAGAGAGAGCCCTTGTTGGGAACAGCAATGCGCAGCATGATCGGCTTTCAGATCGGATCGGAAGTATCGGAGCGCATCACAGATGTCGGTAGACGTCCGCGAGGGAGAGTCCCTTCGCGATCATCATCACCTGCAGGTGGTACAGCAGCTGCGAGATCTCCTCGGCAGCGGCCTCGTCGGATTCGTACTCGGACGCCATCCACACCTCGGCGGCCTCCTCCACGATCTTCTTGCCGATCGTGTGGACCCCGCCGTCGAGCTCGGCGACCGTACCCGATCCCTCGGGGCGAGTCTCCGCCTTCAGGCTGAGCTCCGCGAACAGTTCGTCGAAAGTCTTCACGGTTCCAGGCTAGCGGCTCTCGCGAGCTCTCTCAGCCGGGTGACGGCCGCCTCGACGTCATCGGCGCCGTAGACCGCCGACCCGGCGACGAACGTGTCGGCGCCGGCGGCCGCGGCGATCTCGATCGTGCTGTCCGCGATGCCGCCGTCGACCTGGAGCCAGACCGAGGATCCGCGGCGCTTCGCCTCATCGGCGAGCCCGCGCAGCTTGGGCATGGTCTCGCCCATGAATCCCTGTCCCCCGAATCCAGGCTCGACCGTCATCACGAGGATCTGGTCGAACTCGTCGAGGATCTCGTAGAGCCCTTCGGCGGGCGTGCCGGGCTTGACCGCCACTCCCGCGCGTGCGCCGATGCTGCGGAGTCGCCGGGCGAGTGCGACCGGATCCGACGCCGCCTCGAGGTGGAAGGTGACGCTGGCCGCCCCCAGCTCGGCGTACCCCGGCGCCCAGCGGTCGGGATCCGTGATCATCAGGTGGACGTCGAGCGGGATCGGGCTCGTCGCCTGGATGCGCTCGACCATCTGCGGCCCGAAGGTGAGGTTCGGCACGAAGTGGTTGTCCATGACGTCGACGTGGGCGAAGTCGGCTGACGCGATCTTCGCGAGGTCGCGCTGCATGTTCACGAAATCCGCGGCGAGGATGCTGGGGTTGATGCGGGGGGCTGCGGGAAGGTCGGCCATGCGCCCATTATCCCTGGTACGGACGAGCCCTTCCCTGCGGCGGCGGACGTCGATCGGGCTACGAAGGCCCCGTCGGCGTCAGAACGGCGTCGCCAGGCGAAGCCCGCGGAGCAGCGCCGCTGTCAGGACCGCTTCCGGATCAGCGCGAGGAACATCGCGTCGGTTCCGTGGCGGTGGGGCCAGAGCTGCACGCGTCCTGACCCGTCGTCGCCGAGATCGATGGGCGAGTCCGACACGTCGGCGAGGATCGCGCGGGCGTCGATCTCCTCGGCATCCGTGCGCGTGCGCAGCACCTCCTGTACGACACCCGTCGTCTCGGCGAGGTGCGGTGAGCAGGTGACGTACGCGACGATCCCACCGGGGACGAGCGCGTCGATCGCTCCCGAGAGCAGCTCGGTCTGCAGGGGCACGAGCTCGGCCACGTCGGCGGGCGACTTGCGCCATCGCGCCTCCGGTCGGCGCCGCAGCGCCCCGAGACCGGTGCAGGGCGCGTCCACGAGGATGCGGTCGAATCGGCCGGGGTGCGCGGCCGTGAAGGCACGACCGTCCTCCTCGTGCACGATCACCTCGCCGGGGACGGGCTCGAGGGCGTTGCGGACGAGACCTGCGCGCGCCGGGACCACTTCGTTGGCCTCGAGAACGGCGCCGTGCTCATGGGCGATCGCCGCCAACAGTGCCGTCTTGCCCCCGGGGCCCGCGCAGAGGTCGAGCCAGCGCTCACCGTCTCTGATCGGGGCCGCGTCGGCCAGGGCGAGGGCGACCAGCTGCGAGCCCTCGTCCTGCACACGGACGGCGCCGCCGGATGCCGAGACGATCCGGTGCGGGTCGCCGCCCGGCGATCCGAACGCCGTCGGAGCGTAGGGACGTCGCGGCTCCCCCGTGGGCGCGAGCCCCGGCAGAGCGACCAGAGTGACCTCGGGCGACAGGTTGTCGGCCTCGAGAAGGGCCTCGAGCTCCTCGGCGCGCCCCTCCGCCGCGAGTGCGCGACGCAGGGCTCGGATGATCCAGACCGGGTGCGCGCTGCGCAGTGCGAGTCGCTCGTCGTCGGAGCGGGCATCGGCCTCGATGCGGTCCTGCCACTCCCCCGGCGTCTCCCTGGAGATGCGGCGCAGCACCGCATTGGCGAAGCTCGCCGCTCCGCGCCCCTGCAGGGAGGCGACCAGGTTGACCGACTCGTTCACCGCGGCGTGCGAGGCGACCCTCGTCGCGAGCAGCTGATGCGTCGCCAGCCGCAGCGCGTCGAGGACGGCCGGATCGATGTCGGATGCCGGTCGATCAGCGGCGGCCGCGATGATGGCGTCGTAGGTGCCGCGACGGCGGAGCGTTCCGTAGGTGAGCTCGGTCGCGAGCGCGGCGTCCTGCGGGTTCAGCTGCGCGTCGGCGATCACGGACGGCAGCATCAGGTTGGCGTAGGCATCGGCATCCGACACGGCGCGCAGCACGTCGTAGGCGACGCGTCGAGCGGGCTGCACGGTCCGCACGGGTCCACGCGGGGACTGGGATCTGTTCTGCGGAGAGGGACGTCGCGGGGAAGACCGTCCGTCACGCTGTCGCTCGCCGCTCACAGCCCTGCTCGCAGACCTTCGGAGCGCTGGCCGCGCCACCAGTCGACGGCGTTCATCGCTCCCTTGCCCGCCGGTTGCACCCGGGTGACCGCAAGTGGCGCCGATCCGGTGCCGATGAGCAGGGCGCTCTTGGTCGAGACGATCTCCCCTGGCTCCAGCGGGTTCTCCGCGGATGGCGCCGCGTCGAGGATCTTCACCCTGACGCCCTCCACGGTCGTGTGGGCTCCCGGTTCGGGAGTCACGCCGCGGAACCTGGAGAACACCTTCTCCAGCGGCTGGGTCCAGTCGAGGAGGCCGTCTTCCAGGGACAGCTTGGGAGCGAAGGACTCCTGCCCGGTCTGCGGAACCGCCCGAGCGGTGCCGTCGGCGATGCCCGCGACGACGTCTGCGGTGAGCGCCGCGCCGTCGATCGCCAGTGCGTCGAGCGCGGCATCCGCCGTCGCATCAGCGGGGACGTCCACCGTGCGCATCGCGAAGACGTCACCGGCGTCGAGGGCGGGAACCAGCTGGAACACGCTCGCCCCGAGCTCGGCGTCTCCGGCGATCAGCGCCCGCTGCACCGGCGCGGCGCCGCGCCAGGCGGGGAGGAGGGAGAAATGCAGGTTGATCCATCCGTGCACCGGCGCGGACAGCAGCGGCTCGCGGACGAGGCCTCCGTACGCCACGATCACGCCGAGTTCCGCGCCGAGGGCGGTGATGGCGGTGGTGGCGGCGTCGTCGAGGCGCGGCGTCTTGATGATCGGGAGGCCGAGCTCGTCGGCGGCCTGGGCCACCGGCGACGGCGTCAGGATCCGCTTGCGTCCGAGCGGCGCATCGGGCCGGGTGACGACCGCGGCGATGTCGTGATCCGCCGCGAGGCGGCGGAGGGTGGGTACGGCAGCCGACGGCGTGCCGGCGAAGACGAGGCGCATGAAAGGTTCTCCGGAAGGGTTAGAGCTCTGGATCGAGGATATCGAGGCGGACCGAGAGCGTGCTGCGGTTCGTGCGTCCCTTGCGGCGACGGGTGCTGACGGCTTCGGCGACGACCGACGCCCGCAGGGTCGCCGCGACACGGCTGCCAGCGCCGTAGTCGAACCGCACGAGAGCACGCACCCGCTGCGGGACGTCATCGGACTCGATGGGCACGGGTCCCAGCACGGCATCCCGGGGCAGGGCGAGTTCGGCCAGCGATTCGAGCGCCCGTGCGACGGCCGCTTGGGTGCCCTCGACCAGGGCGACCCTGGCCGACGGCGGCATGTGCAGGGGGGCGCGCTCGGCGAGTTCGGCGCGCGCATAGCCCGCCTGATTCCAGGTCGCGAGGGCGCGGGCGACCCCACCGTCGACGCCCACGAGATGGACGGGCGCCCCTGGCGCGGCGAGGGCTGCGGCATTGGACCACCAGCGAAGGCAGGCCTCTCCGATGCGGAGATCGGGGGCCTGCAGCATACGAGGACCGTCCAGCAGCACGACGGCGCGGTAGCCGCCGTCTGCCAGCGGCTCCGCTCCCCTGGTCGCGACGACCAGTGCGGGCTTGTCGGCCACGCGCTCTACCGGGTGCGCGCTGTCGGCGACGATCACGCGGATGCCGGGGAACGCACGGCCGAGCTCGTCGGCGGTCCGTTCGCTGCCGGAGGAGGCGAGACGCAGCTGCGTCGACGAGCAGGAGGGGCAGGCCCACGCCCGCGCTCCCCTGCCGCACCAGCCGCACACCGGCACCGCTCCTCGGTGCGCCGCTCCGAGGGGTCCGCCGCAGTGGGCGCATCGCGCAGGGGCTCGGCACTCGGCGCACACGAGCGAGGGGGCGAACCCTGGTCGGGACACCTGCACGAGGACAGGACCCTCGGATGCCGCGGTACGCGCCGAGAGGAAAGCCGAGGACGGCATCCGCTGCGGCGACTGCTGCTCCATCTCCTGCGGGGTGGCGAGGATCACGCGCGGCATGACGCGGCGGGCGGCCCTCACGTCCTGCAGCCACCCGTGCGCGACGAGCCGCTCGACGTCGGTCGTCCGGGTGTGGCCCGCGAAGATGAGCGCGGATCCCTCTTCTCCCTGGCGGAGGAGAGCCACATCTCGAGCGTTCGCATAGGGGGCGAGCGGCTCGCCGAGCAGCGGGTCTCCGTCGTCCCAGATGGCGACGAGACCGGCCCTCGTCGGCGCATAGACCGCGGAACGGTTGCCGACGACGATGCACGGCGCGTCCTCGAGAGAGCGGAGGAACGAGCGGTAGCGGTCGGGGTTCGTCTGCCGTGAGTCGTAACGCGCGACAGCCTCCGCCGGCACGAGTCGTTCGAGAGCGGCGAGGAGCCGATCCAGGTCCCGGTGGTCGGGGACCACGAGGATGCTCGAACGGCCGGACGCCAGCATCCTCGTCGCCGCCGAAGCCAGCAGCAGAGCCCACCCCGGCGTGTCCGCCTGCAGCTGGGGAATGGCCTCGACGGCTGCGCGACCGCCGTCATCGAGCACGTCGGCGAGGCCGTCGTAGGCGGAGACCACGTCGTCGGCGCTGGCCTGCGCGTCGGCGGAGGGGATGACGGCGGGCGCATCCGCCGTCCAGGCCTTCTCAACGCGGACCTGACGCTTCGGGATCACGAGCCGGAGGACGTCGGATGCCGAGCCCGCCGCACGGTCGGCGACCCGGCGGGCGAGGCTGTGCAGACGCTCGGGGAGGACGGCGACCGTCGACACGATGCTGTCCACCTCGGACAGCGGGCGATCCGCGTCGTCCTCCGTGTCGATCTCGACGACGTACCCGTCGATCACGCGTCCTGCGGTGCGCAGCGGCACCCGGACGCGCACCCCGAGCGGCACGTCGCCGAGCGCGTCGGGCAGCGAGTAGTCGAAGAGCCGATCGAGCTGCGGCAGCGGCGAGTCCAGGAGCACGCGCGCGATGCGTCGGCTCTGCGTCGTCATCAGAGGCGACTCGCCGTCAGAGCCCGGCGGCGCGACGAAGCTCTTCGGCGCGGTCGGTGCGCTCCCACGTGAAATCGGGCAGCTCGCGGCCGAAGTGCCCGTAGGCGGCGGTCTGCGCGTAGATCGGACGCAGGAGGTCGAGCTCCTCGATGATCGCCTGCGGGCGCAGATCGAAGACCTTCGTGATCGCGGCGATGATGGCGTCGTCCGACACCGCACCGGTGCCGAACGTCTCGACGTACAGGCCGACGGGGCGCGCGACGCCGATCGCGTAGGCGACCTGCACTTCGAGCCGCTCTGCGAGACCCGCCGCCACGGCGTTCTTCGCGACCCAGCGGGTCGCGTACGCGCCGGAGCGGTCGACCTTGGACGGGTCCTTGCCGCTGAAGGCACCGCCGCCGTGCCTCGCGGCGCCGCCGTAGGTGTCGATGATGATCTTGCGTCCGGTCAGACCGGCATCGCCCTTCGGTCCTCCGGTCACGAACGGACCGGCGGGGTTGATGTAGAAGGTGACGTCGTCGAGGTCGAGGCCCGTCGTCGCCAGCACAGGATCGATGACGTGCTCGCGGACCTGCGCCTTGAGGTCGTCCTGGGAGATGTCGGGATTGTGCTGCGTGGACAGCACGACGGCGTCGACGGTCTTCGGCGTGAAGCCGTCGTAGCCCAGCGTGACCTGGGTCTTGCCGTCGGGGCGCAGGAACGGCAGCAGCCCGGTTCGGCGGACCTCGGTCAGGCGCTCCGCGAGGCGGTGCGCCGTCCACGCGGCCATCGGCATGAGCTGCGGCGTCTCGTTCGTCGCGAAGCCGAACATGATGCCCTGGTCTCCTGCGCCGAGACCGTCCAGCGGGTCGGTCGACGTGCCATCGCGGTGCTCCTGTGCGTTGTCGACGCCGCTCGCGATGTCGCCCGACTGCTCGCCCACCGAGACGCTCACGCCGCACGAGGAGCCGTCGAAGCCCGTGTCGCTCGAGGTGTAGCCGATGCCGTTCACGACATCGCGGACGATCGTGGGGATGTCGACGTACGCCTCGGTGCGGATCTCGCCGGCGACGTGGACGAGGCCGGTCGTGACCAGCGTCTCCACGGCGACGCGGGAGCCCGGATCCTTGGCGAGAAGCGCGTCGAGGATGCTGTCGGAGATCTGGTCGCAGATCTTGTCCGGGTGCCCTTCGGTGACGGACTCGGACGTGAACAGACGCAGCGCGCTCATCAGGACTCCAGAACGGGATCGAAGGGTGTGAGGGTGTGAACCCATTCTGAACCGCGCCGCCGACAATGCGGCGGCGCGGCTCCGAATATCACTCTGCGTGACGCAGGCGGAGCTTGTCCTCGTTGATCTCGTGCAGCGCGATGGTCAGCGGCTTGTCCTCGACGGACGAGTCGACGAGCGGCCCCACGTTGTCGAAGAGGTTGCCCTCGTGCAGGTCGGAGTAGTAGTCGTTGATCTGACGCGCGCGCTTCGCCGCGTAGATGACGAGCTCGTACTTGGAGTCGACACGGTCGAGCAGGTTGTCGATGGGGGGATCGATGATGCCCTTGTTGTGGTGTCCGGCCATGATGGGACCTCCTGATAAGGCGACGGGTTCGTCGCGAAGACGGTGCAATGGGCGCGCGACCCTTCGACAAGCTCAGGGACCATCGAACAGCTGATGCCTCTGGTCAGCGCGCAGAGCCTGAGGACAATTCTACGACCTCCGCGGCCGCGGTGGCGACGTCCTCGTTCACGATGAGGTGATCGAACTCGTTCTGGGCGGCGAGTTCCACCTTCGCGGTGCGCAGGCGGCGGGCCCTCTCCTCGGCGTTCTCGGTGCCGCGGCCGACGAGGCGGTGGACGAGTTCGTCCCAGGTCGGCGGCAGCAGGAAGATCAGCGTCGCGGCCGGCTCGGCCTTGCGCACCTGGCGCGCTCCCTGCAGATCGATCTCGAGGAGGACGGTCCTGCCATCGGCCAGCGCGGCGTCGATCGGTGCACGCGGGGTGCCGTAACGGGACCGGTTGTGCACGACCGCGTACTCGAGGAGCTCGCCCTCGGCGATGAGACGGTCGAACTCCGCATCGTCGACGAAGTAGTAGTGCACGCCGTCGATCTCACCGGGGCGCGGGGCGCGGGTCGTCGCGGACACCGACAGGTGGATCTCGGGGTTGTTCTCACGGATGTGCGCCGCGACCGTGCCCTTGCCGACCGCGGTGGGGCCGGCCAGCACGAGCAGACGGCTGCGTCCCCCTCGCGGCTCTAGCACGGGGAAGCGCCCGTCGAGCCACTCGGCCAGCACGACGCGCTGCCGCACGCCGAGACCCCCCAGGCGCTTCACCGGCGAGATCTGCAGCTCGTCCAGAATGCGGTCGCGCTTGCCGGCGCCGATAGCGGGCAGCGCCAGCAGGAAGTCGGTGATCCGCATGGATCCCTCGACCGAGTCGGCGTCGGCGATCGCGCGCTCCAGGACCTTCTGCGGCGTGATCACGCGCATGGTGAGGTCGCGCTTGAGCGAGGCGCGCGCGCGGCGGCGCTCGACGGCCCGGCGCGCTGCGGCTGCCCGATCGACCTCGGGTACGGAACGGTTCTCAGCCACGTGTCGACTCCGAGTACTCTGCGACGCGAGCGTCGATGGCGGCGGACAGGCCGTCGGGGCCTGCCGAGAGGATGCTGCGGCTCTCGCTCGCGATGACGGCGTCGCTCATCGGTCCGAACCGGGCGACGAGATCGGCAGGCGTCGCCCCCTGTGCGCCGAAGCCGGGTGCGAGGAGGGGTGCGACCGGGGAGAACGCGGAGATCCCGGCATCCGCCCAGTCGACGGTGGCGCCGACGACGAATCCGACGTCGCCCCACTCCCCTGCCTGCACGGTCTCCCGGTTGCGGGCCGACACGTCGGCGATGATGTCGGCGGATACGGTTCTGCCTGTCGCCGACACCGACCGCTGCAGCAGCTCGGCCTCCGTGTTGCTCGTGGAGGCGAGGACGAAGAGCCCCTTGCCACCCCCGGCCGCGAGGTCGAACGCGCCGTCCAGTGCCCCGACGCCGAGGAAGGGGTTCACGGTGAGCGCATCTACTTCCAGCGGGGAGCCCGGAGTGAGCCAGGCGGCCGCGTAGGCATCCATCGTCGTGCCGATGTCGCCGCGCTTGGCGTCCGCGATCACGATCAGGTCCGCCGCTCTCGCCGCGGCGAGCACGTCTTCCAGAGCGGCGATCCCCTGCGAGCCGAACCGCTCGAAGAACGACACCTGCGGCTTCACGATGCCCACACGATCGGCTGCGGCATCCACCGTCCGCAGACCGAACTCTCGCACGCCGTCCGCATCCTGGGGCAGACCCCACGCGTCGAGCAGTGCCGCATGCGGGTCGATGCCCACGCAGAGCGGGCCCCGTGCGGTCAGCGCCGCACGGACCCGCTCGCCGAAGCGTTCGCTCACACCGTCGCCTTCCGGTCGATGGCGTACTCCTGCAGGCTGCGGACCTCGAACCCCTCGTGCGCGGCGTCCATTCCGCTCACGGCTGCGCCCAGCACCGCCATGGTCGTGAAAAGCGCCTTGTCCGCGGCGACAGCCGCCGCGCGGATCTCGTAGCCGTCGGCGCGCGCGGCCCCACCGGAGGGCGTGTTCACGACGATGTCGATCTCGCCCTCGTTGATGAGGTCGACGATGTTCCGCGCTCCGGACTCCTGGGTCTCGCTGTACTTCTCCACCACGGTCACCGCGATGCCGTTGCGGGACAGGATCTCTGCGGTGCCCTCGGTCGCGACGATCGTGAACCCGAGCTGCTGCAGACGGTGCGCCGGAAGGATCACCGCGCGCTTGTCGGAGTCGGCCACCGAGATGAACACCGTGCCCGAGGTCGGCATGCCGCCGTATGCGGCTGCCTGGCTCTTCGCGAACGCCGTCGGGAAGTCGCGGTCAATGCCCATGACCTCGCCGGTCGAGCGCATCTCCGGGCCGAGGATCGAGTCGACGGTCTTGCCGTCGGCCGTGCGGAACCGCTTGAACGGCAGCACGGCCTCCTTGACGGCGACCGGGGAGCCGAGCGGCACGCGCGATCCGTCCTGCGCGGGGAGCATCCCCTCGCCCTTCAGTTCCGCGATCGTGGAGCCCGCCATGATGCGGCTGGCGGCCTTCGCGAGCGGGATCCCGAGCGCCTTGGAGACGAACGGCACCGTGCGGCTCGCGCGCGGGTTCGCCTCGATCACGTAGAGCACGCCGGCGCTGATCGCGAACTGCACGTTGAGCAGACCGCGCACCCCCACGCCCTCGGCGATGGCCAGCGTCGCCTCACGGACACGGTCGACGTCGGCGCGGCCGAGCGACACGGGGGGCAGGGTGCAGCTGGAGTCGCCGGAGTGGATGCCGGCCTCCTCCAGGTGCTCCATCACGCCGCCGATGTACAGCTCGACGCCGTCGTACAACGCGTCGACGTCCAGCTCGATCGCGTCGTCGAGGAAGCGGTCGACCAGGAGCGGCTTGCCCTCCTCGATCACGACCTCCCCCGCGGTGCGGACGAAGTAGTCGCGCAGTGCATCGGTGCCGTAGACGATCTCCATGCCGCGTCCGCCGAGCACGAAGCTCGGGCGCACGAGCACGGGATAGCCGATCTCCTCGGCCACGGCCACGGCTCCGTCCGCGTCGATCGCGGTGCCGTGGCGCGGCGCCAGGAGGCCCGCCTTGTCGAGGAGCTGCGAGAACAGCTCGCGCTCCTCGGCGATGTCGATCGCGGCGGGGCTGGTCCCGAGCACGGTGTACCCGGCCGCCTCGATGCCCTTGGCGAGGCCGAGGGGCGTCTGGCCGCCGAGCTGGCAGACGACACCGAGGATCGTGCCGCTCGCAGCCTCGGCGTCGAGCACCTCGAGCACGTCCTCGAGCGTCAGCGGCTCGAAGTAGAGGCGGTCGGAGGTGTCGTAGTCGGTGGACACGGTCTCCGGGTTGCAGTTGACCATGACGGTCTCGAACCCGGCGTCCGACAGCGCGAAGGACGCGTGGACGCAGGAGTAGTCGAACTCGACGCCCTGACCGATGCGGTTCGGACCGGACCCGATGATGACGATCTTGGTCCGCTCGGACGGCGCCACCTCCGACTCGAAGTCGTAGCTCGAGTAGTGGTACGGCGTGAGCGCGGGGAACTCGCCTGCGCAGGTGTCGACCGTCTTGTACACGGGGCGGATGCCCAGTCCGTGGCGCACGCCGCGGACCTCGGCCTCCGTCGCGCCGCGGAGCTGCGCCAGCTGGGCGTCGGAGAAGCCGTGCTCCTTCGCGTAGCGGAGGGTGGCGGCATCCAGCTCGTCCGCGGTGCGGACGAGCTCGGCGACCTCGTTGATCAGGACGATCTGGTCGAGGAACCACGGATCGATGGCCGTGGCCTCGAAGGCCTGCTCGACGGTGGCGCCCTTGCGCAGCGCCTGCTGCAGCGTGACGATGCGACCGTCGGTCGGAATCTTCGAGATCTCCAGGAGCTCGTCGACCGTGCGGTCCTCCGCGCCCCAGTGGAAGCTCGATCCGCGCTTCTCGAGCGAGCGCAGCGCCTTCTGCAGCGCCGTCGCGTAGTTGCGGCCGATGGCCATCGCCTCGCCGACCGACTTCATGGTCGTGGTGAGCGTGGCGTCGGCCGCGGGGAACTTCTCGAAGGCGAAGCGCGGGACCTTCACCACGACGTAGTCGAGCGTGGGCTCGAAGCTCGCCGGGGTGACCCCGGTGATGTCGTTCGGGATCTCGTCGAGGCGGTATCCCAGAGCGAGCTTGGCCGCGAGCTTCGCGATGGGGAAGCCCGTCGCCTTCGAGGCGAGCGCGCTCGACCGCGAGACGCGCGGGTTCATCTCGATGACGATGATGCGTCCGTTGGAGGGGTCGACGGCGAACTGGATGTTGCAGCCGCCCGTGTCGACGCCCACGGCGCGGATGATGTCGATGCCGATGTCGCGGAGCTTCTGGTACTCGCGGTCGGTGAGCGTGAGGGCGGGGGCCACCGTGATGGAGTCGCCCGTGTGCACGCCGACGGGGTCGACGTTCTCGATGGAGCAGACCACGACCGTGTTGTCGGCCGTGTCGCGCATGAGCTCGAGCTCGTACTCCTTCCAGCCGAGGATGGACTCCTCCAGGAGCACCTCGGTGGTCGGCGAGTCCCGCAGACCCGCGCCGCCGATGCGACGGAGGTCCTCTTCGTCGTATGCGAAGCCGGAGCCGAGGCCGCCCATCGTGAACGAAGGCCGGACCACCAGCGGGTACCCGAGCTCGGCGGCGCCCGCGAGCAGGTCGTCCATCGTGTGCGCGATGACGCTGCGTGCGACGTCGGCACCGGCGTCGAGGACGAGCTGCTTGAAGATCTGGCGGTCCTCGCCCTTCTTGATGGCATCGACCTTGGCGCCGATCAGCTCGACGTCGTACTTGGCGAGGATGCCGCGGGCGTCCAGCTCCATCGCGGCGTTGAGGGCGGTCTGTCCGCCGAGGGTCGGGAGGATGGCGTCGGGCCGCTCCTTCGCGATGATCGTCTCGATGACCTCGGGGGTGATCGGCTCGATGTACGTCGCGTCCGCGAAGTCGGGGTCGGTCATGATCGTCGCCGGGTTCGAGTTGACGAGGATGACGCGGACGCCCTCCTCGCGGAGTACGCGGCACGCCTGGGTGCCGGAGTAGTCGAACTCGCAGGCCTGACCGATGACGATCGGGCCGGATCCGATGACGAGGACGGAGGTGATGTCGTCGCGCTTGGGCATTACTTGGCGTCCTTGTTCTCGCGGACCATCGCCGCGAATCGGTCGAAGAGGTAGTTGGCGTCGTGCGGTCCGGCCGCGGCCTCCGGGTGGTACTGCACGGAGAACGCGGGGATGTCGAGGGCGCGCAGGCCCTCCACAACGTTGTCGTTGAGGCCGATGTGGCTGACCTCGACCTTGCCGTAGCCGTTGGGGCTGTCGAACGCGCCGTCCAGGGGCGCCTCGACGGCGAAGCCGTGGTTGTGAGCGGTGATCTCGACGCGCCCTGTGGACTTGTCGAGGACGGGCTGGTTGATGCCGCGGTGCCCGAACGGGAGCTTGTACGTGCCCAGACCGAGCGCGCGCCCCAGCAGCTGGTTGCCGAAGCAGATGCCGAAGAACGGCAGTCCGTCGTCGAGCACGCTGCGGAGCAGCCCGACGTGCGCGTCGGAGGCGGCGGGGTCACCGGGTCCGTTCGAGTAGAAGACCGCGACGGGGTCGACCGCGCGGATGTCGTCGATCGTCGAGTTCTGCGGCAGCACGTGCACCTCGAAGCCGCGGGCCGCGAGGTTGTCGATCGTGGCCTGCTTGACGCCGAGGTCGAGCACGGCGAGATTGCCGATGCGCTGTCCCATCGCCGAGGTCACCGTGGCGACGTCGACCGACACCTGAGCGGACAGGTTCTGCCCAGCCATCTGCGGCGCCTCGCGGACGATGCGCACCTGCTCCTCCGCGTCGAGACCGGCGGCCTCTCCCGAGAAGATGCCGCCGCGCATGGAGCCGGCCGACCGGATGTGACGGGTGATGGAACGGGTGTCGATGCCGCTGATGCCGACCACGCCGTCCTCGACGAGCGTCTCATCGAGCGAGGCGTTTGCACGCCAGTTCGAGACGACGCGCGAAGGGTCGCGCACGATGTACCCGGCCACCCAGATCCGTCGGGACTCGGGGTCCTCGTCGTTCATGCCGGTGTTGCCGATGTGCGGTGCCGTCTGCAGCACGATCTGGCCCGCATAGGACGGGTCGGTGAGCGTCTCCTGGTATCCGGACATGCCGGTCGCGAACACGACCTCTCCGAGCGTCGTGCCGATGGCTCCGTACGCGCGGCCGGTGTGGCGGGTGCCGTCTTCGAGGACGAGGACGGCGGGTTCTGGCAGGGAGGTCATGATGTGGCTCCTGAATCGGGGGCGGCGGGGACGATCCGCTGCAGTTCGGTGATGAAGGTGGTGGGGTCGCCGTCGGCGACGCGCAGATAGGAGTCGACGATCGTGTCGTCGTCGGCGTTCCAGGCGACTCGGACCAGACCGCCCGGCTCGACGACGCGGTCGATCGTGACCGTCGCGCGGTCGACCGAGACGAGTCGGGATGCCGCGACGAAGACCGTCGGAGCCCCGTCGAGGCAGAGTGCGAGTCCGCGGTCGGTGACGGCCGCCTCGCCTCGGGCCCGGTACGCCAGTGGGGAGATGGTCAGCCGTTCGAGAGGCTGATCGTGCTTCGTGGTCGAGACGTAGAGCACCTCGCGGCGATGGGTGACCTCTGCGTGCTCGGGGACCCCGAGCGGAGCGGAGAGCCCCGAGTCCCGACGAAGACGTCGACGCCATGCGAACGTCATCGCGCCCAGCACCAGCAGCGCCAGGACGATCGTGAGGGCGATCGCCACCTCGCGGGTCACGCGCCGAGCTCCGCGACCACTGCGCCGTCGGCGACCGTCACGACGCCGCCGTGCACGGTGAACTGCACGCGCCCCGGCAGGTCGCGGCCCAGGTAGGGCGAGTTCACGCTGCGGCCGTGCAGGTCGGACTCCGTGAACACCCCGGCGATCGAGGCGTCGTAGAGCGCGAGCTGCGCGGGCTGCCCGACCTCCAGCGGCGTGCCGTGGCCCGACAGACGGCCGATCCTCGCCGGCGCGGCGCTCATGACCCTGGCGACGTCCGCCCAGCCGATGAGGCCGGTCTGCACCATCGACTGGTGCACGACCCGCAGTGCGCTCTCCAGACCCACCATGCCGTTGGCCGCGGCCTGCCACTCGCACGCCTTGTGCTCGCTGGGGTGCGGGGCGTGGTCCGTGGCGACGATGTCGATCGTGCCGTCGGCGAGGCCCTCGCGCACGGCCAGCACGTCCTCCTGACGACGCAGCGGCGGGTTGACCTTGTACCGCGCGTCGTAGCCGCGCACCAGTTCGTCCGTGAGGAGCAGGTGATGCGGGGTGACCTCGGCGGTGACGTTGATGCCCCGCTTCTTCGCCCAGCGGATGATGTCCACTGATCCGGCGGTCGAGAGATGGCAGACGTGCAGCCGGGAGCCGACGTGCTCGGCGAGCAGCACGTCGCGCGCGATGATCGACTCCTCGGCGACCGCGGGCCAGCCGGCGAGTCCGAGCTCGGCGGAGACCGAGCCCTCGTTCATCTGCGCACCCTCGGTGAGGCGAGGATCCTGTGCGTGCTGGGCGATGACGCCGTCGAACGACTTCACGTACTCCAGCGCCCTGCGCATGATCAGCGGATCGAAGACGCAGAAGCCGTCGTCGCTGAAGACCCGCACCTGCGCCCTGGACGTCGCCATGGCGCCGAGTTCGGCGAGGCGTTCGCCCTTCTGGCCGACGGTGACCGCGCCGATCGGCTGGACGGTCGCATAGCCGGCGGCCTCGCCGAGGGCGAGCTCCTGCTCGACGACGCCGGCGGTGTCGGCGACGGGCGAGGTGTTCGGCATGGCGAAGACCGCCGTGAATCCGCCGGCAGCCGCAGCGCGGGTACCGGTGAGGATCGTCTCGGAAGCCTCGTAGCCGGGTTCGCGGAGGTGGGTGTGCAGATCGACGAGACCGGGCAGTGCCACCAGCCCTGCGGCGTCGATCACGCGAGCACCCGCGCGGGTGAGGCCGGAGCCGATCTCGGAGATCACCCCGTTCTCCACGATGATGTCGGCGCTCTCGGCACCGAGAAGCTGCGCGCCGGTGATGACGAGGGTCTCGCTCACAGGTCTCCCCCTCGTTCGTCGTCTCGTTCCCCTGCCAGCAGCAGGTACAGCACAGCCATCCGGATGGACACTCCGTTCGCCACCTGCTCCAGCACGGTGGAACGCGCGGAGTCGGCGGCTTCAGAGGAGATCTCCAACCCGCGGTTCATGGGCCCGGGGTGCATCACAATGCTACCGTCCGGGAGACCGGCCACGCGCAGTGCGTCGAGGCCCCAGCGCCTGGAATACTCCCGCTCAGTCGGGAAATACGCGGCGTTCATGCGTTCCAGCTGGATGCGCAGCATCATCACGGCGTCCGGCCCATCGGCCAGCGCCTGATCGAGGTCGTAGACGACCTTCGCCGGCCAGAGGGAGACGTTCTGCGGAACGAGGGTCGGCGGCGAGACCAGAGTGACCTCCGCACCCAGGGTGCTGAGCAGCCAGACGTTGGAGCGAGCGACCCGCGAGTGCAGCACGTCGCCGACGATGACCACGCGGATGCCGCTGAGATCGCGCCCGCGGCTGTCGGCGCCGAACCGGCGCTTGCGGATCGTGTACGCGTCCAGGAGAGCCTGCGTGGGGTGCTCGTGCGTGCCGTCGCCGGCATTCACGACACCTGCGGAGATCCACCCGCTGGTGGCGAGCGTCTGCGGCGCGCCCGACGAGGGGTGCCGCACGACGACGGCATCCGCTCCGATGGCCTCGAGGGTCTGCGCGGTGTCCTTCAGGCTCTCGCCCTTGGACACGCTCGACCCCTTCGCGGCGAAGTTGATGACGTCGGCGGAGAGGCGCTTGGCTGCGGCCTCGAACGAGATGCGGGTGCGCGTGGAGTCCTCGAAGAAGAGGTTCACGACGGTCTTGCCACGCAGGGTCGGCAGCTTCTTGACCTCGCGCGACTGGGTGTCGGCCATGTCCTCGGCGACGTCGAGGATGCGCAGGGCGGTCGCCCTGTCGAGGTTCTTGGTGTCGAGCAGGTGCCTCATGCCTCGATCGTCACCTCCTCGGCGCCGTCGTTCTCGATCAGACGCACGTTGACGCGCTCCTGACGGGAGGACGGGATGTTCTTGCCGATGAAGTCGGGGCGGATGGGCAGCTCACGGTGCCCACGATCGATGAGGATCGCGAGACGGACGATCGACGGCCGCCCTATCGACTGCAGGGCGTCGAGGGCCGCGCGGATGCTGCGTCCGGAGAAGAGCACGTCGTCCACGAGCACCACGGTCTTGCCGTCGATGCCGCCCGCCGGGATCTCGGTGGGATGCGGAGACCGCGTCGGATGCTTCGAGAGGTCATCGCGGAACAGCGTGACGTCGAGCGCACCGGAGGGCACCGGCGTCTGGGCGATCTCGCTGATCACGAGCGCGAGGCGACGGGCGAGGGTGACTCCGCGGGTCGGGATGCCCAGGAGGACGAGGTCCTCGGCGCCTCGATTGGACTCGAGGATCTCGTGGGCGATGCGGGTCAGAGCCCGCGAGATGTCGGCATGGTGCAGCACAGTGCGTGCACTCATCAGCCACTCCCTTCTCCGCCTCACAGGACGGTCTTAAAGGTTGTTTGCAGATCCAGTCTATCGGAGCCGGAGCCCCTGGACGTCAGCTCGTGGGGAGCAGCTCCTCGTCGGCGGACTCGTCGATGCGCTTCGCGCGGATCGGGTGGCCGCTGGTCGACAGGCAGCGCCCGGACTTCAGGTCCCACTTCCAGTCGTGCATGCTGCAGGTGAGGATGCCGTCCTCGTCCACCGTGCCCGTGCGGGTGAGATCGGCACGCAGGTGCGGGCAGCGCCGCTGCACGACCCACCCGCCGACCTCGGCGTCCTCGGTCTGGTCGGTCTGCTCCTGGTACCAGTTCTCGACGTACTCGATCCGATCGACCGAGAGGCACTTGAGGAAGGTCGTGAGGAACTCGTTGAACTTCCCGCTGCGGCCGACGGAGAACTGCATCGACAGGAAGATCGAGTTCGACCAGTCGATCTCGTGGTCGACGATGTTCGTGGAGACGAGGTCTGCGGGGATCGTGTACCAGTAGATGCACTCCTCCCCCGCGTACTCGCGGACCTTCGCCCGAGGGAAGTCGACCACCATGTCGAGATCGCCGATGCGGAACCGCACGCAGCCGCCGACGCCGAGCCGGATGGTGCGCGACTTCTTGAGCAGCGGCTCCCACCAGGTCTTGATCGCCTCGAGCATCTCCGCGGGCGGGATGATCTCCGCGCGGGACGCCTCCTCGTCGCGGATCTCCTGCTGCCTGCTCGCCCGCTGCTCCTCGAGGTAGTCCCACTTCTCATCGAAGATGTGGGCGATCTCGGCATCCGAGTACAGCGTCTGCGCGGTCGTGACCTCGCCGCCCTCGACGGTGACGACCGTCCCGGGAATGAACAGCTGGCCGTCGTACTGCGGCGCGAGCTCCTTCATGTGGGCGAGGAACTGCATCTGATCGGTGAAGATCGACTCGCCGTTCTTGCCGAGCCCGTTGAAGTCGAACAGGTCGTCGCGCAGGAACATGGGAGGACCCGCCATGGGGAAGACGTGCGGGGCGTCGACCTTCTCGATGTAGTACATGGCGCGCTTGTTCTGCGCGTCGCGCTTGAGCTTCGCGAAGTTCTGCTTGGCGTCGAGCGGAAGGTCGTAGACCATCGGCCACCAGATGGCGCCGGAGACCTGCGTGAAGTACGCGTCAGGGGTTCCGAAGTGGAGCAGCTTCTCGAGGTCGAGGGGATGCGAGTCGTTCTGGTTCAGCATCGATCCCGTGCCGTCGTCGACGCTGAGGGAGGAGTCGCCGATCGGACCGTCGCTGGGGGCGCGGAGCGGAGTGATCATGATCTTGAGCTCCCCGCGCTCGATGATCTCCCCCGCGGGCGCGTAGGTGATGTTCGTGTAGCCGAGAGCGCGGATGTCCTGTTCGAGATCGTCGATCGGGTACTCGGGCAGGAGCACCTCGATGTCCTTGCGGATGTACCGCTCCAGCAGCTTCGGATCGAAGTGGTCGCGGTGCCTGTGCGAGATGTAGAGGAAGTCCGCCTCCCGTCCGAAGCGCTCCCAGTCCAGGGCGCGGTTGTCGGGGAACGGGAACCAGGATCCGAAGAACGAGGGGCCCAGCACGGGGTCGCAGATGATGTTGCCGCCGACCGTCTCGATGAACATTCCCGCGTGGCCGAGTCCCGTGATCCGCATTGCATTCCTCTCGAAGTGGACCCGTAGAGTCTACCGGCGACCGCCTGGACGACCTCGGAGACCGGCCGTGAATACGCACCGCCACCGGCCCCGGCGCGCGTTGCGGACTCGTTACCCAACCCTGACCGGATCGTGATCGAACTCCCTGCTGCACGCCGGTCTCCGCTCACTACCCTGCCCCTATGAACACGACACGGAGACTGCTGACAGCACTCGTCCTCGCTTCGCTGGCGGGGTTGGGCCTCGCCGGCTGCGCCGCCGGTGGGTCGGGGGGCGCGGAATCGGCCGGCGGAGGTCGGGCCCCGGTGCAGGAGGCGGCGTCATCGAACGAGGCCGATGAACCGGACACCGCGGTCGTGATCACCGGACGGATCTCCATCGTCGCCGACGATCCCATCGCCGCGGCGGCGGATGCCACGTCGATCGTGTCGGATGCGGGGGGCCGCGTCAGCGGAAGGACCGAACGCGCCGCCGAGGAGGGCGGACAGGCCAGCGCCGAGCTCACGCTGCGGATCCCGGCCGACGCCATCGAAGAGGTCCGCACCGACCTCGCCGCGCTGGGCGCCGTGAAGGAGACCGCGCTCGAGTCGACCGAGGTGGGCGCGACGCAGCGCGACCTCGATGCCAGGATCACCACTCTTCGCGCCTCCATCGCCCGCTACACGGACTGGCTCGGCACGGCATCCGAGACCTCGGACCTGATCGAGCTGGAGTCGGCGATCGCCGAGCGCCAGAGCGAGCTGGAGGGGCTGGAGGCCCAGTCCCGTTCCCTGGAGGACCAGGTGGCCATGTCGACCATCACGCTGAGCCTCATGTCTGAGTACGTGCCGGTCGAGACCGCCCCGAAGGACTTCGGCGACGCGCTCACGATCGGCTGGGACGGATTCGTCGCCTTCTGGGGCGCGATGCTGATCGGCATCGGCGTGGCACTCCCCTGGCTCGTCCTGCTCGCTGCGATCGCCGCCGTCGTCATCTTGCTGGTCATCCGCAGCCGGCGCCGTCAGGCCGCCAGGCCGCAACCGCCGCGCCCGGCGCCGGACGCCGAGCTGTTCGCGGTCATGGATGACATGCCCGCTCCGCACTGACCCTCTCGGCGGCGGACCTCTGCGGCCCGTCACCGGAACGCGCGATAGCTTGGCCGGATGGAGTTCCGTGCGTTCCACACCTATGCGTCCATCCTGGGGATGGACGTGGCGGTGACCCCACAGGAGCAGAACGGCGACTACGAGTCGGGCGCCGTGCGGATCGACGGCGAGCTCTGGCACCTCCGCACCGCCCGCGTCACCCCTACGAAACCGGGAGCATTCCTCGCCTTCTGGCGGCGCGACGCCGCGGGGAAGACCGCACCGTTCGACGAGCAGGACCCTGCGGCGGGCCTGCTCGTGTTCGTGGAGCAGGACGACCGTCGCGGAGTCTTCCGCTTCGCTGCGGCGGACCTCTCCCGACTCGGCATCACGGCAGGGCGCACGTCGGGAAAGCGCGGTTTCCGGGTCTATCCGAGCTGGTGCGCAGGCCTGAACCCCCAGGCCACTGCGACCCAGCGTGCACAGGCCTCCGCGTTCCGGGAGTACTGAGCCGGAGGGTCTATTCGTCGAAGAGACCGCGGATGTCGTCGGCGGTGAGCGACTGCGCGAAGAGCTCGTCGTCGTCCATCACCGCGGTGAACAGACGCGCCTTGCGCTGCTGGAGCTCCAGCACCTTCTCCTCGATAGTGCCCGACGAGATCATCCGATAGACGAAGACCTGGCTGGTCTGGCCGATGCGGTGCGTGCGGTCGATCGCCTGTTCCTCGGCGGCGGGATTCCACCACGGGTCCAGCAGGAACACGTAGTCGGCCTCGGTGAGCGTCAGTCCGAATCCGCCGGCCTTCAGGCTGATCAGGAACACGGGCTGCTGCCCCGACTTGAATCCGTCGATGACATCCTGGCGACGGCGCGTGGAGCCGTCGAGGTGCGCGTACGGGATGCCGGCCGCATCGAGACGCGCCGCGGCGAGGTCGAGGAACGACGTGAACTGGCTGAAGACCAGGGCACGGTGCCCCTCGGCCTGCAGCTCGACGACGCGTTCGATCAGGGTGTCGAGCTTGCTCGATCCGATGTGCGCATCGTTCTCATCGATGAGCTCCGGCGCGAGGCTCAGCATCCGCATGAGCGTCAGCGAGCGGAACACGATGAACCGGTTGCGATCGAGGTCGTCCAGCAGACCGAGGACCTTCTGGCGTTCCCGCTGCAGCACGACGTCGTAGAGCGCGCGATGCGCGGGGCTCATCTCGACCTCGAGCACCTGCTCCTGCTTCGGGGGCAGATCCGACGCGACGAGCTCCTTCGTGCGGCGGAGCATGAGCGGGCGGATGCGACGGCGCAGCTGGGCGAGCCGGCGCTGGCGGTATTCCCCGCCCTCCTCGTTCTCGGGAACCTTGCCCTTCTCGATCGGCTGGATGTAGCGATCGCGGAACTTCCGCGCCGACGGGAAGAGCCCGGGTGCGGAGAGCTTCAGGAGCGACCAGAGCTCGGAGAGGCTGTTCTCCATCGGGGTGCCGGTGACCGCGTAGGTGACATCGGCGCGGAAGGCCGAGATGGCTCTGTGCAGCTTGGTCTTCGGGTTCTTCACGAACTGCGCCTCGTCGAGGATCAGCCCCGCCCAGTCGACCGAGCCGAACTCCCTCTCATCGAGCCGAGCGACCGTGTACGAGCTCACGACGATGTCGGCGGATGCCGCGGCATCCGCCAGCCGGCCTGTGCGACGCCCGCTCGTGCTGTCGACGATTGCAACCCGCAGCCCGGGAGTGAAGCGCGCAGCCTCGGACTTCCAGGTGCTGAGGACCGAGGTGGGGGCGAGCACGAGGAACGCCCGCTTCTCCCCCTTCTCCTTGGTGTGCTGCACGAAGGTCAGCAGCTGCAGCGTCTTCCCGAGTCCCATGTCATCGGCGAGGATGCCGCCGAGCCGGTGCCTCCAGAGGAACGCCAGCCAGTCGAAGCCCGTCTTCTGGTACGGCCTGAGCTCGGCGTGCAGGCCGGACGGCACCGGCGTCGGTGGCACACCGGTCGCCTGGCGGAGTCCCTCCGCCGTCGAGCGCCAGCTCACCGCCGGCTGGGCCTCGTCGGCCAGGTCCTCGAACTCCTCCCAGAGGTCGGTCTGATAGCGGCTGATCCGCGGACCGGTCTCCCACTCGTCGAGCTCGCCGGCCTCGTCGATCAGCTCCCTGAGCCTGTCGAGCGCCGGATGCGCGAGCGAGAAGTACCCGCCGTCGGAGAGCAGCAGCTTCTTCTTGCCCTTGCTGAGCGCGGTGAAGAGCGGCCCGAAGGGAATGCTCCTGCCGTCGATCGTGACGAGGATCCCGAGGTCGAACCAGTCGGAGTCGGTGGTCTCGAGCGTCGTCACCTTGACCTCGGGGTCTCCCGTCAGCTCCCGGTACTCCTTGCGCGTCCCCGTGGTCGCGACGATGACGCCGACGGCCTCGAACGCGGGGACCACCTGCGCGACGAAGGCCGCAGCGTCGATGTCGTGGAAGGAACCGGTCGGCGCGAAGCGCGTGGTCGAGTGCTCCTGCCAGACGGATTCGAGCAGGGCGCGCTTCTCCGACTCGGCCGCCGGATCGCGCACCGCTGCACTCCCCGCCTCGAAGGGGACCCTGCCGAACCCGCCGTACGACCACTCGAAGGAGTAGCTCACGACATCGCCCCGCTCGAAGGCGAGATTCAGCACCACCTCCGGCGCCGGGATCTCCGGCAGCGACACCGCGCCGGCCGTGCGGACGGGCACTCGTCTGGCCAGCAGCGGGTAGGCGTTCTCGACGAACGCGGACTCCTCTTCGGCAGGCACCTCGATGGGCAGCCGCGCGCTCAGCAATGCGTGCATCTGCTCGCTGAGCGGCGCCTCGGCGAGGACGATCTCCATCCGACTGCCGATGAGGGTGGCGGAGTACACGCCCGTGCGTCCGATCGGATGCACCTCGGCTGAGGGGACGGCGCGGCCGTCGATCGTCACCTCCGCGGCGACGCGCAGATCACCGCCGTCGGGGCGGGTGATGGACGCAGCCACCTCAGCCCGCTCGGCGAGGCGCACCGTCGCGCTCTTCTGACTCGGCACCAACGGGATGCCCAGCGCCGCCCCGGCACGCAGATGGCCCCACAGCAGCGTCGACTCGATCTGGTCGACGACCAGCCACTCGCCGGCGTTCCCCGAGAGCAGCGAGTCGCGGGAGATGCTGAGCAGGTCGCCGAACCAGCGGTTCTGGACCCTGCCGAACTGCGACACGTCCCTACGCACCACATCCCAGCCCGCGTGCCCCTGGATCCACGAGCCGGTCTGGTGGCTGCGCATCAGCGGACGGATCGCGAGCAGAAGCTCTCCCGACGGCTTGGCGAGATCTCGAGGCGTCGCGGGGCGCACCGCCCTCGGGGCCCAGTGGTTGTCGCCGCGCGACTCGCGGTGGCGCAGCTCGACGCCGAGGGCGAGCGACTGGGTGTGCGCGGCGACCGCTGGACCGATGAGCGATCGCCACGAGGCTGCGGGAGCCGCGGGAGCCTCCGCAGCGGGCTCTGCGACCGGATCGACGGCCCTCGCCCCCGCCTGCTGGGCGTACTCGTGCACGTTCGACGCGAGCAGCGCGGCCACGACGTGCTTGCACGCCGTGCGGACCGGGCACGAGCAACGCGTGGAGCGGACTCGTCTCTTGCCACCGGACGAGATGAAGGTGACCTCGCACAGGTACTGCGCTCCTGCGCTCCCCTTCACATACGCCTCGAGCTCCTGGCGATCCTCGTGCCAGATCAGATCGAGGACGTTGCCCTCACGGAAGTACGCCAGTCCGCGCGTATAGCCTCCCGCATCCGTGATCTGCATGAGGTCTCGGAGATCGACGTGAGGTGCGGGCATGCCAGCATCCTTCCCGCTGCGTCGGACAATGCGGACGCAGCGACTCGGGCGGCGACTCAGGCGGCGCGAGCCACCCTGGCGAGGACTCCGTGCACGAACGCGCCGGAGTCGTCGGTCGAGAACTCCTTGGCGAGCTCGACGGCCTCGTCGATCGCGACGGCCGTGGGCACCTGGTCGTTGTAGAGGATCTCCCACACGCCGATGCGCAGCAGAGCGCGATCGACGGCCGGCATCCGCTCGAGCTTCCAGTCCCGGCTGTGCGTGGTGATGTGCTCGTCGATCTCGTCGCGGTGATCGATGATCCCGTCGACGATCTCGCGGGCGTACAGCCACGACGCCTCACGGGCCGGCTCGCTCGCCGCGCGCTTGGCCTCGGCGGCCAGGGCCACGGAGACCTCGTCTCCGCGCACGTCGGCGGAGAACATGATGTCGAGTGCGCGCTTGCGCGCCTTCGTCCGAGCGCTCACGCCTTACTTCTCGCGACCGAGGTAGTCACCCGTGCGGGTGTCGACCTTGACCTTGGTT
Source organism: Microbacterium sp. NPDC012755 (assembly GCF_042901325.1). NCBI lineage: Bacteria > Bacillati > Actinomycetota > Actinomycetes > Micrococcales > Microbacteriaceae > Microbacterium > Microbacterium sp. NPDC012755. The sequence goes on from NZ_JBIBCT010000001.1 coordinate 3,139,735, forward strand.
CCGGTCTCGAGGAACAGCGGCACCTGGATCTCGTAGCCGGTCTCCAGCGTCGCGGGCTTGGTGCCGGCGGAGGAGCGGTCGCCCTGCAGGCCGGGCTCGGTGTAGGTCACCTCGAGGATGACGGATGCCGGGAGGTCGAGGTACAGCGGGTTGCCGTTGTTCAGCGCGATCGTGACCTGCTGGTTCTCGAGCAGGAAGTTCTTCGCGTCGCCGACGGTGGCCGATCCGACCGTGATCTGATCGAAGTCGGTCTGGTCCATGAAGACGTACCCGTCGCCGTCCGTGTACAGGTACGTGTAGTCGCGGCGGTCGACGTTCTCGATCTCGACCTTGGAACCGGCGTTGAACGTCTTGTCGACGACCTTGCCCGTGAGGACGTTCTTGAGCTTGGTGCGCACGAACGCGCCGCCCTTGCCGGGCTTGACGTGCTGGAACTCGACGACGCTCCAGAGCTGGCCCTCCAGGTTGAGGACGATGCCGTTCTTGATGTCTGCGGTAGATGCCATGCGCTGAGAGTTCCGTTCGTGGTGTGAAGTTCGCGGGTGGCCGGGCTTGGTCGAAGCGCGAGCCGACAGTCGATTCTACGGGATGAGCGCTGCGAGCTCCCGCACGGCGTCGGCGTAGCCGTCCACGCCTCGGCCGACCACCCGCACCGCGGCGACGTCGTCGAGGTAGGAGTGGTGCCGGAACTCCTCGCGGGCGTACACATCGGAGATGTGCACCTCGGCGAACGGCAGACCGACGCCGGTGAGGGCGTCGCGGAGCGAGACGGACGTGTGCGTGAGGCCGCCGGGATTGATCACGATGCCGGCGCAGTCCTCGCGCGCGGCGTGGATGGCGTCGATGAGCACGCCCTCGTGGTTGCTCTGGAGCGCGCGCAGGTCGAAGCCGACCTCGGCGGCGGCCTCTGCCGAGAGCCGCTCGACGTCGGCGAGGGTGGCCGAACCGTAGATGCCCGGCTCACGGGTGCCGAGGAGGTTGAGGTTCGGCCCGTTGACCAGGAGCAGACGGCGCGGTGCGCTCACGCCCCGACCTCCTGGTACGCGGCGAACAGCAGCGACTCGTCGGGCGCCTGCAGCACGGTCGGCTTGCCGATCTCGTCGAGGACGATGAAGCGCAGCATCCCCCCTCGGGTCTTCTTGTCGCGCTGCATGGTGGCGAGCAGCTGCTTCCATGCCCCCGAACGGTAGGTCGTCGGGAGCCCCAGCGACTCCAGCACGGTGCGATGGCGCTCGGCGGAGTCGTCTGACAGCCGTCCGGCGAGCCGCGACAGCTCGGCCGCGTACATCATGCCCACGGAGATCGCGGCGCCATGACGCCACTTGTAGCGCTCCGCGTGCTCGATCGCGTGCCCGAGGGTGTGCCCGTAATTGAGGATCTCGCGCTGACCCGCCTCGCGGAAGTCGTCGGAGACGACCCTGGCCTTCATGTCGATCGCGAGCTCGACCGCCCTGCGGAACTCCGGGGTCGTGGTGTCGACGGCGCGCGACGGATCGGCCTCGATGATGTCAAGGATCTCCGGCGCCCAGATGAACCCGGCCTTCACGACCTCGGCGTAGCCGGCGGTCGCCTCGTTCGCACTCAGACTGCCGAGCTCGTCGAGGTCGCCGATCACCGTGCTCGGCGCCCAGAACGCGCCGACGAGGTTCTTGCCCTCGGCGGTGTTGATCCCGGTCTTCCCGCCGACCGAGGCATCGACCAGGCCCAGAACGGTCGTCGGCACCTGCACGACCTGCACGCCGCGCAGCCAGGTCGCGGCCACGAAGCCCGCGAGGTCGGTGACCGCTCCCCCGCCGTAGCCGATCACCGCGTCCGTGCGGGTGAAGTCAGCCTGCCCCATGACCTGCCAGCAGAAGGCCGCCACCTCGATGCGCTTGCCCTGCTCGGCGTCGGGGACCTCGGCGAGCAGCACCTCGCGCGGCCCGTTCGCCGTGTCGGCGAGCAGGCGATCGCGCAGCTCTGCGGCCCGCGCGGCGAGCGTGGGCGGATGCACCACGAGGACCTTCCGCACGGCCGGGTCGAGCGCCGCCGAGACGCTGTCGAGGATGCCCCGTCCGATGAGGATGTCGTAGGGGTCGTCGCCCGTGACGCTGATGGTCGTCGTGCTCATCGCTGTTCTCTCCTCCATGCGGCGATATCGTCCGCGATCCTCTGCATCGGACGACGCGACGTGTCGAAGGTCGCCGATGCCACTTCTTCATACAGACCCCGGCGCTGCTCGAAGATCTGTCTCCACCGCTGCACGGGGTCGTCTCCGGCCAGCAGGGGCCGCCCCCCGCCGGTGATCCGGTCTGCGACCGCCTCCGCACTCACGGTCAGGTAGACCACCTGATGCGTGCGCAGGAGCTCCCGCGTGGCCGCGTCCGTCACCGCACCGCCGCCGAGGGAGACGACGCCGCCCTCGTCGAGCGCCGTCGCGACCGCCTCACGTTCGAGAGCCCGGAAATGCGCCTCCCCGTGCTCGGAGAAGATCGCCGGGATCGGTCCGTGCACGGCTGCGATGCGCTTGTCGGTGTCGATGAACGCGACCCCCAGCGCGCGCGCGACCCGTCGACCGACGCTGGTCTTGCCGGCCCCCATCGGGCCGACCAGCACCAGCGTCAGAGGATCAGCCGCGCTCGTCATGCGCGATGAGCGCCGCCTCGGATGCGGGAGTCGTCCGCAGCTCGGCCGGGATGCTCTCCAGGTACGAGTCGAGGTTGCGCCGGGTCTCGCGGATGCTGTCGCCGCCGAACTTCTCGAGCACGGCGTTCGCGAGCTCGACCGCCACCATCGCCTCCGCGACCACGCCGGCCGCGGGAACCGCGCAGACGTCGGAACGCTGGTGGTGGGCGGTGGCGTCCTCGCCCGTGGCGACGTCGATCGTGCGCAGCGCGTGCGGGACGGTCGCGATCGGCTTCATGCCCGCGCGGACGCGGAGGACGGTGCCGGTCGACATCCCACCCTCGGTGCCGCCGGCCCGGTCGGAGCCTCGGGAGATGCCGTCCGCGGTCGCGAACAGCTCGTCGTGAGCCGCGGATCCGCGGCGGCGGGTGGTCTCGAAGCCGTCGCCGACCTCCACGCCCTTGATCGCCTGGATGCTCATCAGCGCCTGGGCGAGTCGCGCGTCGAGGCGACGGTCCCAGTGCACGTGCGAGCCGAGCCCCGGCGGGAGGCCGTAGGCGAGCACCTCGACGATGCCGCCGAGGGTGTCGCCGTCCTTCTTGGCGTCGTCGACCTCGGCGACCATCAGCGCAGAGGTCGCGGGGTCGAAGCAGCGCAGCGGATCGGCATCGAGCGCCTGGACGTCGTCGGGCGTCGGCAGCGGCGAGCCCGAGGGCACCTGCACAGGGCCGATCGAGAGCGTGTGGCTGACCAGGCGGATGCCGAGCTCGCCGAGAAAGGACCGGGCGATGGCCCCCAGCGCGACGCGGGCGGCGGTCTCCCTGGCGCTGGCGCGCTCGAGGATCGGACGCGCCTCGTCGAAGTCGTACTTCTGCATGCCGACGAGGTCGGCGTGCCCGGGTCGCGGACGCGTGAGCGGGGCGCTGCGGCCGCGGGACTTGTCGGTGAGCTCGACGGGCTCGGGGTTCATGACCTCGATCCACTTCGGCCACTCCGTGTTGCCGATGCGCAGCGCGATCGGGCTGCCGAGGGTCTTGCCGTGCCGCACTCCGCCGGAGATCGTCAGCTCGTCCTGCTCGAACTTCATGCGCGAGCCGCGGCCGTAGCCGAGCTTGCGACGGGCGAGGTCGGCCTGGATGGCCTCGGACGACACCGGGACGCCGGAGGGCAGACCCTCCATGACGGCAATGAGTTCTGGGCCGTGCGATTCGCCGGCCGTGAGCACGCGGAGCATTGCTCTAGTCTCCCACGCGTTTCGACCCGCTCCGCGCCGCATGTCGCCGAGAGGCTAGAGCGCGGCGCGCATCGCGGCGACGACGTCCTGCTCATCCGGCAGCGGGACACCGGGATCGCCGTGCACGAAGACGCGGATCTGCCGCACGGCCTGATGCAGCAGCATGCCCAGACCGGGAATGGCCGGCGCCTCGCCCCAGTTCGTCGCGAGAGCCGACGGCCACGGCGCGTACGCCACATCGAACAGCGCACCGCCGGCCGCGGCGAGCGGCGCCACGACGTCCCCGGGCAGCGCGGTGCCGCCCGGCAACGACGACACCGTCAACTCGACGGCATCCGCCGTCTCCGTGAACGGGAGCACCGTCACCTCCACGCCCAACCGCGCACCCAGCTCGCGAAGGCTCGACGCGCTCTCGGGCCGACGGGCCCGCACGTCCGCCGATCGCGCGCCCATGTCCGCGACGGCGACGAGTGCGGATGCCGCCGTCGCCCCGGCGCCGAGCAGCCGAACGCGCTCGACGGTCGTGATCCCGCTCTCGCCGAGCGCGTCGATGATGCCACCGACGTCGGTGTTGAACGCGTGGACCATGTCGCCCAGCGTCAGCGTGTTCGCGACTCCCGTGAGCTCGGCGTGCGCGTCGCGGACGTCGGCGATCCGATACGCCTCGTCCTTCAACGGCATCGTCAGCGACAGTCCCCGCCAGGAGTCGTCGAGGGAGCGGACCGCACCCGCGAACTCGCCCTCCGTCACCCGGCGACGGTCGTACGACCAGTCGAGCCCGAGGACGCCGTACGCCGCAGCGTGCAGCTGAGGGGACTTCGAATGGGCGATGGGGTCACCCCACACCGCCAGACGGGTTCGGCTCACTAGCTGCAGCCGCCGTCGGGGTTCGCCTTGCACCAGGCGTCCCACTTCTCGATCGCCGCCTGGTGCTCCTCGTACGTCGTGGAGAACACCGTCTCCCCCGTCGCGAGGTTGATCGTCACGAAGTAGAGCCACGGCCCGTCAGCGGGGTGCATGGCGGCGTCGATCGCGGCGTCGCTCGAACTCGCGATCGGCGTCACGGGAAGCCCCGTGTTGACGTACGTGTTCCACGGGTTCGGGTCCTTGAGCGCCTCGGCCGAGCTCGACACCACTCCCTCGTGCAGGGAGCCGTATCCGTACTGCGCCGTCGAGTCCATCTGCAGCTTCATGTCGATGTCGAGGCGGTTCTGGATGACCCGCGACACCTTGGCGAAGTCGTCCGTGCGGCCCTCGCGCTGGATGATCGAAGCGATGGTGAGGATGCGTTCGGCATCCGCATCCGGCACGCCAGCCTTCGTCAGGGACTCGCGGGTGCGGTCGACCATGCGCTGGATGACCTGGACCGGCGTCACACCCGGATCGAAGGTGTACACGGCGGGGAAGAGCCAGCCTTCGAGGCTCTGGGCGCTGACGCCGTACGCCGATGGATCGGCGACCGCGGCCTGCAGATCGGCCAGAGGGAAGCCCAGCGACTCCGAGATCCCCGGCAGGATCGAGGCGATCGTCCCGCCCTCGTTCACCCCGACGGTGTTCTCGAGCTTGTTCTCCGGGTTCTTCAGCGCCTCCAGGGCGTCGGCGGCCGTCATCTTCTCCTGCAGACGGTAGATGCCCGGGTAGAAGGTGACGGCGATGTTCTCGTCGACGAGGTAGTCGTAGAACACGTCCTTCGTGCGGGTGACCCCGGCTTCGAAGAGCGCGGCCGAGACCGGCTTCCCGGTGTCTCCGTCATGGATGGTGACCATGGCCTCGCCCGAGGCGAGCCCGGGCTCCCAGTCCTTGGGGTCGCCCCAGCCCATGATCTCGTTGATCTTGTCGCCGTAGGTGTTCATCGCCCAGACTCCCCCGGCGACGACGCCGCCGATGAGCGCCAGGACGATGATGAGCGCGACCAGGCATCCGGTGCGGCGCTTCTTCTTGGGCGCTGCCCGGTGATCGTCCTCGTCGACGTGGTGGAAGAGGTCTTCGAGTCCGCCGCCCGCGGGCTTGTCGGGGGCCGATGCGGGAACGACGGGAGACACCGGGGTCGGGGCGAGCGGCTCCTGCGCCGCGGATCGCGCCGCAGCGGACTCCTGGGCCACTGCCGCCGGCGTGGCATCAGCCGATGCCACAGGCGGGCCGCTCGGAGCTGACCCGGTCGATGCGAGGAGCGCTTCGGCCGCAGGCGCGGGGCCGGGGGCCGCAGGCTGCTCCCCTGCCGGGCCGTTCGACGCGGTGGGTGCACCGGAGGATGCGGCTTCGCGGGCGGCACGACGGGATCCGGGGGCGGGAGGGGTGTTGTCCACCGTCGGGATCTGGTGCGTCGGCGCGGGGAGATTCTCGAACAGCTCGCCGAGGCGCGCTTCCGGATCGTGCTGGGGGGCGGCACTCTCACGTTCGGGCATGATCAGTGGGACTCCTCGTCGAACGGAATCGCGGCACCGGGCGCTTTCCCCGTGCTCTTCTCCGTGTCGATCGCCTGCTGCAGAAGCACCACGGCGGCGACCTGATCCACAATGCTACGAGAGTTCTTCTGATTTCTCCCCGAAGAACGGAGCGCGGCGTGTGCGGACACGGTGCTCAGACGCTCGTCGACGAGACGCACCGTGGTGCCCGTCCGCCTCTGCAGCGCCTCGGCGAACTCCCTCGCATCCGTCGTCGATGCGGTGTCTGCGCCCTGCATGTTCACGGGCAGACCGACCACGAACTCGAGCGGCTCGTACTCGGCGGCGATCTCGGCGATCCTGTCGATCGACGTCTCCGAGCGCGGCACGGTCTCGACGGGGACGGCGAGCATGCCGTCGGGATCGCACCTGGCGACCCCGACGCGCGCCTTGCCGACGTCGATGCCGATCCGCACTCCGCGGCGGAACCCGCTCACGCTGCGTGCAGCTCCTGGGAGACGGCGTCGAGAGCCGCGGGCAGAGCCGCGGCATCCGTTCCACCGCCCTGGGCGACGTCATCGCGACCGCCGCCTCCGCCTCCGAGCACCCCGGCGGCGCGCTTCGCGAGCACCCCGGCCTTGGCTCCGGACACGCGAGCCGCGTCGTTGGTGGCGACGACCACGACGGGGCGGCCGTTCACGACCGCGCCGAGCGCGACGACGGCAGCATCCGACCCCAGGCGATCGCGGACCCCGAGCACGAGATCGCGCAGATCGTCGGCAGAGGCCAGCTCCCCGAGCGACTGCGATGCGAGCAGGAAATCGCCCACGCGGGCGGCGGCATCGGCGATCGCCGGAACCTGACCGGCGCGCTCCTTCGCCTCGAACTGGGCGATGCGCTTCTCTGCGGCCTTCAGGCTCGCCGACAGGTCGGCGATGCGCTCCGGCAGCTGCTCACGCGGCGTCTTCAGCGAGGCGCTCAGCTGCGACACGAGAGCGCGCTCTGCTGCGAGCTCGCGGAACGCGTCCTGACCGACGAGAGCCTCGATGCGGCGGTTGGAGGCGCCGACCGACGACTCCCCGACGATGCTGACCAGCCCGATCTCGGCGCTGGAGCTCACGTGCGTGCCGGCGCACAGCTCACGCGACCACGGGCCGCCGATGTCGACCATGCGCACGACGTCGCCGTACTTCTCGCCGAACAGCGCCATGGCGCCGGCCTCCTTGGCCTCATCCAGCGAGACGATGCGGGTGGTGACCTCGAGCGCGTCCTGCACCGCGCGATTCGTGATCTCCTCGATCTCGGTGCGGGTCTCCGCGGAGAGCGCCTGCGACCACGCGAAGTCGAAGCGCATGTAGCCGGCACGGTTCAGGGAGCCCGCCTGGGTCGCGGTCTTGCCGAGGGTGTCACGCAGAGCGGCGTGCACGAGGTGCGTGGCGGAGTGCGCCTGGCGTGCCGCGCGACGGTTCGCGGCGTCCACCACGGTCGTCGCCGCATCGTCCACCGCCACGGAGCCGCGGCTCACCTCGACCGTGTGGCTGATGAGCCCGGGAACCGGACGCTGGACGTCGAGGACCTCGAGCTCGTACCCCGGTCCGACGATCGTCCCCTTGTCGGCGACCTGGCCGCCCGACTCGGCGTACAGCGTGGTCTCCGACAGCACGACCTCGGCGATCTGGCCCTCCGCGGCGCTCTTCACCGGCTGCCCGTCGACGAGGATGCCCAGGATGCGGGACTCCACCTCGAGCGCGGTGTAGCCGTCGAAACCGGTCTCGCCGAGCGAGCGGAGCTCGCGGTACACCGAGACGTCCGCCAGCTGGCGCTTGCGGTTGCGGGCATCGGCCTTCGCACGCTGGCGCTGCTCCTGCATGAGCCCGTCGAACGCGGTGCGGTCCACATCGAGCCCCGCCTCCTCGGCGACCTCGAGGGTGAGGTCGATCGGGAAGCCGTAGGTGTCGTGCAGCAGGAACGCCTCGGTGCCGCTGAGGGTCGTGCCGCCGCCCTTCTTCGTCTCGTCGAGCGCCAGGTCCAGGATCGTCGAGCCCTGGGCGAGCGTGCGGCGGAACGTCTCCTCCTCCGCGAACGCGGATGCCGACAGCGTCGACCAGTCCTGCTCCAGCACAGGGTACGCGGACTTCATGGCGTCGCGAGAGGTCGCGAAGAGCTCAGGGAAGACCGGCTCATCGACGCCGAGCAGCCGCATCGATCGCACCGTGCGGCGCATCAGCCGACGCAGGATGTACCCGCGGCCCTCGTTCGACGGACGAACGCCGTCGGAGAGCAGCATGAGCGAGGAGCGCACGTGATCAGCGACGACACGGAAGCGGACGTCGTCCTCGTGCACGGAGCCGTACGTGCGGCCGGAGAGCTCGACCGCGCGGTCGAGCACCGGGCGCACCTGATCGGTCTCGTACATGTTCTCGACGCCCTGCTTGAGGAACGCGACGCGCTCGAGGCCCATGCCGGTGTCGATGTTCTTCATGGGGAGCTCCCCCACGATGTCGAACTCGGTCTTGCCGCGGATGTTCTCGATGAAGTCCTGCATGAACACGAGGTTCCAGATCTCCAGGAACCTCGAGTCGTCGGCCGCCGGTCCGCCGTCCTTGCCGTAGGCGGGGCCGCGATCGAAGAAGATCTCGCTGTCGGGTCCGCCGGGGCCGGGCTGACCGGTGTTCCAGTAGTTGTCCGCGCGGCCCAGACGCTGGATACGCTCGGGCTTCAGGCCGATGATGTCGCGCCAGATCGCCTCCGCCTCGTCATCGGTCTCGTAGACGGTGACCCAGAGGTCCTTCTCGTCGAAACCGAGGCCGCCGTCGGCCTCAGACGAGGTCAGCAGCTCCCACGCGTAGCGGATCGCGCCCTCTTTGAAGTAGTCGCCGAACGACCAGTTGCCGAGCATCTGGAAGAACGTGCCGTGGCGTGCCGTGCGGCCGACCTCTTCGATGTCGTTGGTGCGGATGCACTTCTGCAGATCCGCGATGCGGGGATGCGGCGCGGGGACGACGCCCGTGAGATACGGGATCATCGGCACCATGCCGGCGACGGTGAAGAGCAGAGACGGGTCGTCGCTGACCAGCGAAGCCGACGGGACGATGAGGTGGTCGTTCTTCTCGAAGAAATCGAGATAGCGCTGCGCGATCTCCGCAGTTTTCATAGCTGTGCCGGGTGTCCTTGCGTGTGAAGGGAGGGGAAGGGTGCCGCGTGGTGGAGCGCGGGTCTCAGTCGTCGGCCGGCTCGGTGAGCCGTGCCTCCTGCTCGCGGTACGCGTCGCCGATGATCGCCGTGAACTCGTTGATCCGGGCGTCGACCTCGGCGAGGATGTCGTGGCCGCGCGGGTCCTTGTTCATGAAGTGGGCCGCGACGAAGCCGCCGATCACGCCGATCAGGAACCACAGCACGTTCTTCATGTCGTCATCCTTGCCATTAGACCCGCGAAGGCGCGGTCATCCCATCGTATGCGCAAACGACAGGAGGCGTCGGGTGACCCCGACGCCTCCTGTGTGAGAAACGCTGTATCAGCGAGCCGCGTAGTACTCGACGACGAGCTGCACTTCACAGGTCACGGGGACCTCGGCGCGCTTCGGGCGACGGACCAGGCGCGACTGGAGCTTGTCGAGCTCGACCTCGAGGTAGCCGGGAACGGGAGGCAGGACCTCGGCGTGACCGCCGGCTGCTGCGACCTGGAAGGGCTCGGTGCCCTCGCTCTTGGCCTTGACGTGGATGAGCTGACCCGGCTTCACGCGGAACGACGGGCGGTCGACGAGCTGGCCGTCGACGAGGATGTGACGGTGCACGACGAGCTGACGAGCCTGCGCGGTGGTGCGGGCGAAGCCCGAACGCAGCACGAGGGCGTCGAGACGCATCTCGAGGAGCTCGACCAGGTTCTCACCGGTCAGACCCTCCTGGCGGCGAGCCTCGTTGAAGGTGTTGCGCATCTGCTTCTCGCGGATGCCGTACTGCTCGCGCAGACGCTGCTTCTCACGCAGACGGACGGCGTAGTCGCTGTCGGCCTTGCGCTTCGTGCGGCCGTGCTCACCCGGAGCGTAGGGACGCTTCTCGAGGTAGCGGGCGGCCTTCGGGGTGAGGGCCACGCCGAGGGCGCGGCTGAGACGGACCTTGCGGCGGTCCTGGGACTTCGTGGTCACGAAGCTGTCCTTCCGATGACGCGGTCGCGACTTTCGCGACTCGCGGACGTATCGCCCGCGTTCTGCCTTGGAGCGCACGCCGGGGCGCCAGCAAGGTGGGGTGTGAACGAGGAGATGCCCGAAAACTCGGTTTCGAGCCGATCAAGTCTAACAGATCGCCGATCACTCCCGCGGAACACCGGGGTTCCCCGCATCCTCCATCGGCTCGACGCTCCGCCGAGGACCGGGACCGCCCACGGTGAGCCAGACGATCGCAGCCACGAGGGCGAGCAGCGCGCCCGCGGCGCCAGGAGCCAGATACCCCTGCGTGAGCACCCAGCCGACGGCGACGACGAGCAGCAGGGTGCACACGGCCGCCGCCCACAGCGGCATGACGCGCGCCTTCTCCGTCGGCCACCGCTTCTCGATGGGCGGGACGACGACGCAGAACACCCCGATCACGACGATGATCGCGATGAGCCAGGGGATGCGGGTGAGCCACCACTCCGGCGTCAGCACGGTCGGGAACGGCAGACCGAACGCGAGCTGCCCGCCCACGACCACGGCCATCGCGACGGCGTGCCAGAGATAGATCACCATGCCGTACAGCCCCAGCGCGCCGATGACGACGAGGACGGACCGTCTGCGCATGAGGGCGCGGATCGCCGGTTGCAGCAGGGTGAACAGATAGACCTGGGCGAGCCCGAGCAGAAGGAGGAGCACGGTCGGCGGATTCAGGTTGGCGATCATGTCCGGGTCGTACCCCATGCCGAAGACCGCGATGCACATGAGCCCGTAGGCGACTGCCGCCAGCAGGAGGAGCAGCCACCGCGGACGGCGGGAGTACCACTGGTCCCGCACCCCGAAGCCCAGCTGCTGCACGAACAGCCAGAGGAAGAGCCAGTTCAGCGCGCCGATAGGCAGCCCCAGATACCGTCCGGCGAGGTCCACCGCCACGACGAGAGCCGCGAGCGAGAGATAGGTCGCCCAGGCGGCATGGCGATGGAACCACGCCATCAGCGGCACGAAAGAGGTGCAGATCGCATAGACCGCGATGAACCACAGCGGCTCGGCCAGGCGGAACGCGAAGGTGCGCAGGAACTCCGGATCCACCCCGCTCGCCGCCATCACGCCGATCACGACCAGCACCCCGAGCATCGCCAGCAGCACGGGCCGGGCGAGACGCAGCGCGCGCACGCGGATGTACTCCCCCGCTGTCTCCCCGCGATGACGCAGCCGACGCCACGTGGTGATGCCGGCGAACCCGCCGGCGATGAAGAAGGGGGGCATGATCATGCCCACCCAGGTCAGCCCGGCCAGGGGGGTCCATTCCGCCAGCGCGTTGAAGGCGCGGAGAGGATCCCCGTCGATGCCCATCTGCAGCGCATGCAGCAGCACGACGACGGGCAGGCAGATCGCGCGGACGAAGTCGATCGAGAGATCGCGATCGGGAGGGATGCGGGTGAGTCTGCCTGGCACGAGCCCACTGTAGAGGGAAGGCGGCGCGGGACCGCGGATGCAGCTCCGCTCAGCGATCCCCGAGGATCTTGCGGATCCGCTCCAGACGCGCGGAGATGTCGCGCTCCGCGCCGAGGTTCTTGGGCTCGTAGTACCGTCGCCCGTCGAGCTCGTCCGGCAGGTACTGCTGCGGGAGGATGCCGTACTCGCTGTCGTGCGGATACACGTAGCCCTTGCCGTGCCCGAGACGCTTCGCCCCGGGGTAGTGCGCGTCTCTGAGATGCAGCGGCACCCGGCCGAAGCCGCCTGAACGGATGTCGGCGATCGCCGCGTCGATGCCGACGTACGCGGCGTTGGACTTCGCCGTCGTCGCGAGGTAGACGGTCGCCTCCGCGAGCGGGATGCGCCCCTCCGGCATGCCGATGAAGGCGACGGCGTCTGCGGCCGCGACGGCGATCACCAGGGCCTGCGGGTCGGCGAGGCCGACGTCTTCCGACGCCGAGATCACGAGCCGCCTGGCGATGAAGCGCGGGTCCTCCCCCGCCTCGATCATCCGTGCGAGGTAGTGGAGCGCGGCATCCGGATCCGATCCTCTGATCGACTTGATGAACGCGCTGATCACGTCGTAGTGCTCATCGCCCTGCCGGTCGTAGCGGAGCAGCGCCTTGTCGACGGCCTGCGCCACGTCGTCGGCGGTGACCACGGGAACGCCGTCGGCGTCGCCGTCGCTCTCGCCGTGGGACAGCGCCACCGCTGCCGCGGCCTCCAGCCCGGTGAGAGCACGCCTGGCGTCGCCGGATGCGAGCCGCACCAGCGCCGAGCGCGCCTCGTCGGAGAGGGAGACGCCGCCGTTCAGTCCGCGCGCGTCGGCGACCGCCCTGTCGACGAGCACGCCGATGTCGTCGTCGGTGAGCGGCTGCAGCGTCAGCAGCAGGGATCGGGAGAGCAGTGGCGAGATGACCGAGAACGACGGGTTCTCGGTCGTCGCGGCGATGAGGATGACCCACCCGTTCTCGACGCCGGGCAGGAGGGCGTCCTGCTGGGCCTTGGTGAACCGGTGGATCTCATCGAGGAAGAGGATCGTCGTCTGGCCGTAGAGGTCGCGCTGGGTGATCGCCTCCTGCATGACCTCCCGCACGTCCTTCACGCCGGCCGTGATCGCCGAGAGCTCGACGAACCGGCGACCGGACGAGCGCGCGATCGCCTGCGCCAGGGTCGTCTTGCCGGTGCCCGGCGGCCCCCACAGGATGATCGACACGGCTCCGGGCGAGGTCGCCGCGGGATCGGCGAGGGCGACGATCGGCGACCCCGCTCTGAGCAGGTGCTTCTGACCGGCGACCTCGGCGAGCGAGACGGGTCGCATGCGCACGGCGAGGGGCGTCTGCCCTGAGAGCAGTGCGGCAGCGGATGTCATGCTCTCCAGGCTAATGCGGGAGAGGGACACTCGCGGCGATAGGCTCTCAGGCGACGTCGTCGATTCACGTCCAGTAAGGGAGCACGGCATGGTGGCACGCGGTTCGAAGAGCGCACAGACACGCGCCCAGGCGGAGCGCGCCCGGTTGCATGCGGCGCGCGGCGCCTGGCACGACGGCCAGATCCGCCGTCGGGTGCGCGACAACACGATCGCCGGCGTCGTCGGAGGACTCGTCGTCGCCGCGGCCATCGCCAGCCAGTTCGTGCACGCGCAGGTGACCGCCCCCGAGCCGACCCCCACCCCGACGTCGACGGTCTCCCCCACGGATGCACCGACCGTGCAGCCCTCGCAGGAGCCCACGCCCGCGGAGACCCCGGCGGAGTGACCGACGACCTCACACCCGCCGCCGCGCGGTGTGAGCGGATCGCACCACGGATGTAACGCCTCGGGCGTCTGTCCGAAACGCGTATGTACGAGTGTGGGCACAGCGAGTGATCCGCTCGCCTCGATCCTCGTGGAGGTCCGCCCATGTCATACGCCACGCCCGCAGAGCTCGTCACCCTGATGGTGGATGCCGGCGCCTACAAGCTCCGTCTTTCCACCCGCGACACCCTCATCCGCGCCTTCATGGGTGCGGCCGTGCTCACCCTCGGCGCCGCCTTCGCCGTCACCGTCTCGACGCAGACCGGGCAGCCGCTCCTCGGCGCTCTCCTGTTCCCCATCGGCTTCGTGCTTCTCTACCTCCTCGGCTACGACCTGCTCACGGGGGTGTTCACTCTGGCCCCGCTCGCCGTCCTCGACCGTCGCCCCGGAGCGACGGTCACCGCCGTCCTGCGCAACTGGGGACTGGTCTTCCTCGGCAACTTCGCCGGCGCGCTCCTGGTCGCGCTGCTCATGGCGATCTACTTCACCTACGGCTTCTCGGCCGATCCGAGCCCGGTCGGCCTCGCGATCGGCGAGATCGGACACGGTCGAACGGTCGGCTACGCGGAGCACGGCGCCGCCGGCATGCTGACCCTCTTCATCCGAGGAGTCCTGTGCAACTGGATGGTGTCGACGGCGGTGATCATGTCGATGGTCTCCAAGACCGTGCTCGGCAAGATCGTCGCGATGTGGCTTCCGATCACCCTGTTCTTCTACATGGGATTCGAGCACTCCATCGTGAACATGTTCCTGTTCCCCTCCGGGTTGCTCCTCGGCGCCGACTTCACGATCATGGACTATCTCGTGTGGAACGAGATCCCGACCGTCGTGGGCAACCTCGTCGGAGGGCTCCTCCTCGCGGGCCTCCCGCTCTACCTCACCTACGGGAGGACGGCCGCAGCCCGACCGATCCGCGCCCAGCGCGCCGAACGCGAGCGCCGCGCGCCGCGCACCGCACCGGAGCGCGCACCCGAGGTCGTCGGAGCGATCTGAGCGCCTCAACGACGATGGCCCGGAGCATGCAGCTCCGGGCCATCGTCGTCGTGTTCAGCGGTCGCTGACGGCGAGGCGATAGCCGCGCTTGACGACCGTCTGGATGAGATCCGTCCCGCCCACTGCTTCACGGAGTCGCGCGATCGCGACTTCCACGGCGTGGGGATTGCGCTCGCCTCCGGGCAGTGCGTTCCCGAGGTCCGCCCTGGTGAGCACCCGGCCACCGGCATCGGCCAGTGCCTCCAGGAGCGCCGATCCCGTGCGCGACAGCGCGATGAAGCGCCCGTCGATGAGCGCACCGCTGCTGCGCACCTCCACGCGGCCGACGTCCGTGACGAGCGACGGCGCCCGACCGCCCCCGAAGTGAGAGATCACGGTCCGCGCGAGGGAGCCGAGTCGACCCCGTTCGGCGATCGTGAGCGGAAGGCCCGCTTCCTTCAAGGGGATCGCGGTCACCGGCCCCACCGCAGCCAGCAGCAGCCGCCCGGCCTCCGCGCGTCGACGGATCCGGTCGAGCGCCCCTGCCTCGGCAGCGACGGCGAGCCATGAGGCCGTTCCGGGGGCGGATGTGAAGAGCACGGCATCCGCCTCACCGGAGGCTGCCTGCAGCGTGGAGCGGCGCACGACCTCGGGGTTCGGCGGCGGGCCCCAGCGGTACACCGTGATGCTGATGACTTCGGCGCCCGCGCCCTCCAGGAGCTCGTCGAGACCGTCCGCACCCGCACCGTGGTGCTGCACGACGATGCGCTTGCCCGACACGCCCGACGCAAGCAGGTACTCCCCCACCTCCGCTGACGTCTCGGACTCAGCGACCCAGTCCGCGGAGAATCCCGCCTGCTGGATCGCGCCGTGCGCCTTGGGCCCCCGCGCGACGAAGTGCGCGCCGTCGAGCGCGGCGTCCAGTCGCTCATCGACGCCGTGCTCGTGGGCGGCGTCCATCCAGCCTCGGAAGCCGACACCGGTCGTCACGACCACGATGTCCGGAGGTGCGGCGACGAGCCGCTCCGTGCGGAGCAGCAGCTCCTCGTCGTCGGCGTTGGGCACGATGCTGAGCGCGGGCGCCCGGTGCACGGCGGCGCCGCGGCGCTCGAGGGCGGACGCCAGGTCCGCGGAGCGTCGATCGGCGGCGACGACGATCGTGCAGCCGGCGAGTGCGTGTTCGAGCGGACGCGTCGGACTCACGCTGTACCTGTGGAGATCAGATCGGCGGGGAGCAGGAGGTCCGCCCGCGCGACCTGACCGAACACGATCACCGCGGGGTTGGTCACACGTGCGTCCTCGGCCTGTCTCACCACGTCTCCCAGTGTGCACCGGATCGTCCGCTGACGATCCGTGAGCCCGTTCTCGACGACGGCGACGGGCGTCGCCGCATCGACCCCGAAGTCGAGGGCGGTCGAGACGATGCGCGGAAGTGCCGACACGCCCATGAGCACCACGGTCGTGACTGCGGGATCGGCCATCGACGTAAGCGTGCTGTGCGTGATCTCGCCCTGACCGTTCACCACGTGGAGCGCCGAGGCGACGCCGCGATGGGTGACCGGGATGCCCGCGGCCTGTGGGACGGAGATCACGCTGCTCACTCCCGGAGTGACGCTCACGGGGACGCCTGCCACCTGACACGCGATGACCTCCTCGCCGCCGCGTCCGAAAACGAAGGGGTCACCGCCCTTGAGGCGCACGACCCTGCTCCCCGCCTTCGCATGCGCCACGAGCAGCGCGTTGATCTCCTCCTGCGGCACCGGATGGTGCCCCGGTCGCTTGCCGACGTCGATCACCGTGACATCAGGGTCGATCTCGGCACGCAGCTCGTCGAACGGTCCCAGGCGGTCGGCGACGATCACGTCGGCCTCCTGGAGCAGCCGGTACCCGCGGAGCGTCATCAGGTACGCGGGGCCGGGGCCGCCTCCGACCAGATCGACCCGTCCCACACGCCGCCGCTTCACCGGGGCACCTCGACGAAGACGTCGCCCTCGATGACCCGCACCGGCCAGACCCGCAGACCGGACTGCGCCCCGTCCTGGACGACCTCTCTCCCCTGGGCGTCGAGGCACTCACCCGTGGCGAGATCGAACACCTGCTTGTGCAGCGGGGAGGCGACGGTGTCCGCGTCCCCCCGAGTGCCCACGATCCCTCTCGCGATCACCTGGGCGCCGGTGAACGGGTCGAGGTTGTCGACGGCGCGCACCGATCCATCCCGCAGCCGGAAGAGCGCGACCTGGAGGTCGTCGACCAGGGCGGCGCGTCCGCGCTCCACCTCGAGGTCGTCGAGCCCGCACACCCGGATGCTCTCCCGCACCGCAGGCGAGGTCATCGGCGCACCTCCAGAGCGGTGCCGGCGATGAGGACTCCGCCGCGCTTCTCCGCCGCCGTCGCCGGGCGGATCTGCCCTCGCTCCGCGACAAAGGCGAGCGAGGGGTCCGGAGTGTCAGCCGCGTTCACGAACGATCGGAACCTGGCGAGCTTCTCGGGGTCGCGCAGTGTCGCCGCCCACTCGTCCTCGTACCGGTCGACGTGCTGAGCCATCGCTTCGTCGAGGTCGCGGCAGATGCCGAGCGCATCGTCGAAGATGACGGAGCGCAGCGTGTCGAGCCCGCCCTCGAGCTCGTCGAGCCAGGGCGCCGTGCGCTGCAGTCGATCGGCCGTGCGGATGTAGTACATGAAGAACCTGTCGATCGCGCGGATCAGCCCGTCGTCGTCCAGATCGGAGGCGAGCAGCTGCGCGTGCTTCGGAGCGAATCCGCCGTTGCCGCCCACGTACATGTTCCAGCCGGTCTCGGTCGCGATGACGCCGACGTCCTTCCCTCGCGCCTCCGCGCACTCGCGAGCGCATCCGGAGACCCCCAGCTTGAGCTTGTGCGGCGCTCGGAGGCCCCGGTAGCGCAGCTCGAGCCGCACGGCCATCCCCACGGAATCGAGCACTCCGTAGCGGCACCAGGTCGATCCGACGCAGGACTTCACCGTGCGCAGGGACTTACCGTACGCGTGCCCCGACTCGAATCCCGCATCCACCAGCCGCTCCCAGATGAGCGGGAGCTGTTCGAGACGGGCGCCGAACATGTCGATGCGCTGGCCGCCCGTGATCTTCGTGTAGAGGGCGAAGTCCTTCGCGATGCCGCCGATCGCCAACAGACCGTCCGGCGTCACCTCGCCGCCCGGCATGCGAGGCACCACCGAGTAGGTGCCGTCCTTCTGCATGTTCGCCATGACGTGGTCGTTGGTGTCCTGCAGCGTGGCGTTCTCGCCGTCGAGGACGTGCGATCCGACGAGGACCGAGAGGATGCTCGCGATCGCCGGCTTGCAGATGTCGCACCCGCGCCCTCGTCCGAAGCGCTCGACGATCGAGCTGAACGTGCTCAGCCCGGATACCCTCACCGCGTCGAAGAGCTGCGCCCGCGACAGCTCGAAGTGCTCGCACAGCGCGTGGGAGACCGTCTGACCCAGCGCGACGAGCTCCTGTCCGACCAGCTTCTTCACCATCAGGGCGCACGAGCCGCACGTGGCGCCCGCCTTGGTGCAGACCTTGACGGCGGCGGCATCCCGACACCCCTCCTCGTGCACGGCGCTCCGGATGCGCCCGGCGGTCACGTTCGCGCACGAGCACACGACCGCCTCGTCGGGGAGGGCCGCTCGCGCGGGCTCGTCGCCGTTCTCCGGCAGCAGGTAGGCGGCAGGGTCAGCACCCAGACGCGCGCCGACCAGCGGACGCAACGCTCCGTATGCGGACGCGTCGCCGACGAGGATGCCGCCGAGCAGGGTCTGGGCGTCGTCCGAGAGGACGAGCTTCTTGTACACGCCCGCCACCGGGTCTGCGTAGACGACGTCGAGCGCATCGGGCGTCGTCGCCATGGCGTCGCCGAAGCTCGCCACGTCCACGCCCGAGAGCTTGAGTTTGGACGAGTCGTCGTATCCGGGGAACGCCGCCTCTCCTCCGAGCAGACCGGTCGCCGCGACCTCGGCCATCGCGTACCCGGGCGCCACGAGCCCGACGCAGCGCCCCTCGTAGTTGGCGACCTCGCCGATAGCGAGGATGTTCTGGTCGGATGTCGTGCATCGATCGTCGATGAGCACACCGCCGCGAGGGTCCACCCGCAGCCCCCCGTTGCGGGCGAGCTCGTCGCGCGGACGCACTCCGACGGTGAAGATCACGACGTCGGCGCGCAGGAACGAGCCGTCCTGGAACTCCAGAGCGGTCACCGCTCCCGATTCATCGGGGTCGATTCGGGTCGTGCGGGCCTCCGTCCGCACCGTGATGCCGCGGGCCTCCAGGAGCCGACGCAGCATGGAGGCGCCGACCGCGTCGAGCTGCTGGGACATGAGCCGATCGGAGTACTGCACCACCGTGACGTCGACGTCCATCCCCTGCAGCGCACCTGCCGCCTCGAGGCCGAGCAGTCCGCCCCCGATCACGGTGCCGCGAAGCGGGCGCCCGAGCATGCCTGCGCGTCGCGACACGAACTCCTGCAGCCGCTGCATGTCGTCGAGCGTGCGATACACGAAGCATCCGGGCAGGTCCGCCCCGTCGACCGCCACCCTCGCGGCGTACGAGCCGGTGGCGAGCACCAGGGTGTCGTACCGAAGCACGCGCCGGGATCGCGTCGTCACCGTCTGCGCGGCGCGATCGAGCCGCAGCACGCAGTCATCCCTCACGAGCTCGACGCGATCGTCGTCGAACACGGATCGGTCGAGTTCGAGATCCTCTGGCCCCGCGCCGGAGAAGAAGCCGCTCAGTCCGACCCGGTCGTAGGGATGCCGCCCCTCGTCGCCGAGCACGGTCACGCGCATCGCGGCATCCGTCCTGCTGAGCAGACTCTCCACGAACCGATGCGCGACCATGCCGGCCCCGACGACGACGATCTCGGGGGTTGCGGGGGCGATGTCGTCCATGGATCTCCTGTCGACGCGGGGACTGTCGTGCTGGCGACGATAGGAGCGCGGTGTTTCCCGGAGGTGATGCGCCGTGTTTCGCGCATCGAACGTTCTCCTCACAGATCGATAACGTCGGCGTGAGAACGCGGGGCCACAACGGGAGTGCCCCTCGTACTAGGCTGAAGTTCGTCCTTTCCGCCTCCCGCGGCCGTACCGCGCAAGGAGAATCATCGTGTCTGCCCCCGAGTCCTCGAAGCCGACTCCCCCCGTTCCCGCTCCCCCTGCCGCGCCGCTGCCGCGCAAGCTGCCGTCGCCGGCCGCTGTCGCGCCCGTCGCAGCCGCCGCGACGCCCCCCACGTCCACTCCCGAGGAGGTGGCGAAGTGGGGACGCGTGTCGGAGGACGGCACCGTCGAGGTGCTCGAGGGCGAGACCTGGCGCGTCGTCGGTCAGTACCCCGACGGCACTCCCGAGGAGGCGCTGGCCTACTTCGTGCGCAAGTACGACGACATCGCCTTCAAGGTGCACGCGCTGGAGCAGCGCCACCAGGCCGGTGGCGCTTCGGCCGGCGATCTCGCGAAGCAGGCGGGCCACGTTCTGACGGAGGCGACGGATGCCGCGGCCGTCGGCGATCTCGCCGGACTCCGCGACCGCCTGAACGCCCTGACCGATTCCCTGTCCGAGGCCACCGCCGAAGAGGCGCGCCAGGCAAAGGAGCTGGTCGACAGGGCCATCGCCGAGCGCACCGCCCTCGTCGAGCGCGCGGAGGCCATCGCCGCCCGCGACCTCTCGAAGGTGCAGTGGAAGCAGCTGACCGCCGAGCTCGGCGCGCTGTTCGACGAGTGGCAGGCCCACCAGCAGAACGGTCCTCGTCTGTCGAAGGGCGTCTCGCAGCAGCTGTGGAAGCGATTCCGCGATGCGCGCGCCGTCGTCGACAAGCAGCGCCGCGCGTTCTACTCGGAGCTCGATGACGCGCACAAGGCGGCCCGCGATGCGAAGACCCGCCTCGTCGAGCGCGCTGAGGCCCTCGCTCCCCGCGGGACCGACGGCATCCCGTCGTACCGCAACCTCCTCGACGAGTGGAAGGCCGCCGGCCGTGCCGGTCGCAAGGCCGACGACGCGCTCTGGGCGCGCTTCAAGGCCGCAGGAGATGCGCTGTACTCGGCCCGTGCCGAGCAGGCCGCGGCGGAGGAAGCCGACTCGGCTCCGAAGATCGAGGCCCGTCAGGCGCTCCTCGAAGACGCCAAGGCCGTCGCCGACGAGCCGAACATCAAGAGCGCCCGCGCACTGCTGACCCGCATCCAGCGTCAGTGGGACGAGGTCGGTCGCATCTTCCCCCGCGAGAAGGAGCGCGCTCTCGATGACCGCCTGCGCGTGATCGAGCAGGCGCTCAAGGCCCGCGAAGAGGTCGACTGGAAGAAGAACAACCCCGAGACCAAGGCACGCGCGAACGACATGAGCTCGCAGCTGGTCGAGGCCATCGAGAAGCTCGAGGCCGAGCTCGCCGCGGCGGAGAAGGCCGGAGACAAGAAGGCGGCCAAGACCGCGGCTGACGCTCTCGAGGCGCGTCGCACCTGGCTGAACGCCCTCGGGGGCTGAACCTCTCCACAGATCTCCGCAGAGACGCCCGGACGCGGGATGCCGTACGCCACACTGGCGTGATGCATCCCGCGTTCGTGTATCTGCCCGGCGATCGTCTGACGCTGCCCGAGCTCAGCTCCGCGCGGCTCGACGGGCACGTGGTCGAGCTCGGCGAGGGGTACATCCCCGCCGATCTCATCGAGGGGCCGGCTCTCAGGGCTCGCATGATCGCCGGACTGGTCCCGGCCGGCACTGCGGCCTCGGGACCGACAGCCGCGTGGATCCACGGTGCCGGCGACACGCCCCCGACACCCCACCACGTGCACCGCGCCGTGGAGAGGAGATTCAGACCGGACCCCGATCATCGGCTGATCTTCCACGACACGCGCGTCCCGGCATCCGATGTCCAGGTGCTCGGCGGAGTCCTCACGACCACTCCGGTGAGGACGATGGTCGATCTCGCGCTCACCACCACCCGTGACCCGCGGATGCTCGTCTGGATGCGCCTGCTCGCGGCCGAGAGCCCACCGCTCGTCGAGGAGGCCGTGCGCTCCCTGTCGGCGAGGACGCGCGTCCCCGGATCACGTGGCGCGCTCGCGACTCTCGAGAGGCTGAGGCTCAGGAGGACGTGACGCGGTACACGTCGTACACCGCATCGATGCGCCGCACCGCGTTCAGGACGCGATCGAGGTGCACGGCATCGCCCATCTCGAAGACGAACCGGCTGAGCGCGAGGCGCTCGTCGGTGGTCGAGACCGTGGCGGAGAGGATGTTCACGTGGTGCTCGCTGAGCACGCGGGTGACGTCGGAGAGCAGTCCGGAGCGATCGAGCGCCTCGACCTGGATCTGCACGCGGAACACGCTCTTGGTCGTGGGCGCCCAGGACACCTCGACGAAGCGGTCCTTGTCCTCTTCGCTGCTGAGCGCCTTCACGTTCACGCAGTCGGCCCGGTGGACAGAGACGCCGCTGCCACGGGTCACGAAGCCGACGATCTGATCGCCCGGCACCGGAGTGCAGCACTTTGCGAGCTTCACGAGGATGTCGGCGGCTCCGCGCACGAGCACGCCGGAGTCTCCGGCACGGGGCTCCCTGGTCGGGATGCTCCCGGGGAGGTCGATGGGACCCGTGGCCGGATCGTTGGCCGCCACCAGCGCGGTGACCTTCTCCAGCACGGACTGCGTGGAGACGTGCCCCTCGCCGACCGCGGCGTACAGTGCGGAGACGTCTTCGTAGCGAAGCTGGTGCGCGACCTCTGCGAAGGAGTCCTGGCTCATCAGGCGCTGCAGCGGGAGGTTCTGCCGGCGCATCGCCCGGGCGATGGCCTCCTTGCCCTGCTCGATCGCCTCCTCGCGACGCTCCTTCGTGAACCATCCGCGGATCTTGTTGCGCGCCCGTGTGCTCTTGACGAAGCCCAGCCAGTCCTGGCTCGGACCCGCGTCGGGGTTCTTCGACGTGAAGACCTCGACGACGTCTCCGCTCTTGAGCTCGGACTCCAGGGGCACGAGGCGCCCGTTGACCTTGGCGCCCATCGTGCGGTGACCGATCTCGGTGTGCACGGCGTAGGCGAAGTCCACGGGAGACGCATCGGCCGGAAGGCCGATCACACGTCCCTTCGGCGTGAAGACGTAGACCTCCTTGGCTCCGATCTCGAAGCGCAGGGAGTCGAGGAACTCACCGGGGTCGGCCGTCTCCGCCTGCCAATCGGAGATGTGTGCGAGCCACGCCATGTCGGCGTCTGCGGCGCGCACCTCGGCCTTGCCGCCGTTCATCCGCTCCTTGTACATCCAGTGGGCGGCGACGCCGTACTCCGCCTGCTGGTGCATCTCCTGCGTGCGGATCTGGATCTCGACCGTGCGACCGGCCGGACCGATCACCGTGGTGTGCAGCGACTGGTACAGGTTGAACTTCGGGGTGGCGATGTAGTCCTTGAACCGGCCGGGCAGCGGGGTCCAGCGGGCGTGGATCGCTCCGAGGACCGCATAGCAGTCGCGCACGGAGGCGACGATCACCCGGATGCCGATCAGGTCGTAGATGTCGTCGAACTCGCGACCCCGCACGACCATCTTCTGATAGACGGAGTACAGCTGCTTGGGGCGTCCGACGACCTTGCCGCGGATGCGCAGGTCACGCAGATCCTCGTCGATCTCCTGGACGACCTGGTTCAGGTACTTCTCGCGCTGCGGCGTGCGCTGCGCGATGAGGCTGTGGATCTCGTTGTAGATCTTCGGGTGCAGCACCGCGAAGGACAGGTCCTCGAGCTCGGACTTGATCGCCTGGATGCCGAGTCGATTGGCCAGGGGCGCGTAGATCTCCAGCGTCTCCTTGGCCTTCTTGGCCGCCTTCTCGGGCGGCACGAAGCCCCAGGTGCGCGCGTTGTGCAGTCGGTCGGCGAGCTTGATCAGCAGCACGCGGATGTCCTTCGACATCGCCACGATCATCTTGCGGACGGTCTCTGCCTGGGCGCTCTCGCCGTACTTGACCTTGTCGAGCTTGGTGACGCCGTCGACGAGCATCGCGACCTCGTCGCCGAACTCGGCGGTGAGCTCGCTCAGCGCGTAGCCGGTGTCCTCCACGGTGTCGTGCAGGAGTGCCGCGGCGATCGCCCTGGGTCCGAGGCCCAGCTCGGCGAGGATCTGCGCGACCGCGAGCGGGTGGGTGATGTACGGCTCGCCGCTCTGACGCTTCTGGCCCTCGTGCTTCTCCTTGGCCACCGCGTAGGCGCGCTCGATCACGGCGAAGTCACCGCGAGGATGATTCGCTCGGACCGTGCGGATCAGGTTGTCGAGATCATTGATCCGGGGCGCGCGGGAGAAGATGCGGGGAACCAGGCGTCGCAGGCTCGAACCCTGCGACGACGTCTGCGGTTCCGCCATCCGCTCACCTCCCCAATCAGTACATCTTACGCGGGTCCTGCGGGGCCGAGCCCCGCAGGACGGGCACGCTCACGCGTCGACGGTCGCCTTGGCTCGGGCCTCGCGGATCTTCGCGTCACGCGCCATGAGCTGCGGCTCGTTCTCGCGGAACAGCGAGTAGAGCGGAGCGGCGACGAACAGCGTCGAGTACGTCGCGACCAGGATGCCGACGAAGATCGACAGCGAGATGTCGGTCAGCGTCTCCGCACCAAGCCAGAAGGCGCCGATGAAGAGGATCGCCCCGACGGGCAGGGCGGCGACGACCGAGGTGTTGATCGAGCGCACCAGCGTCTGGTTGACGGCGAGGTTGACCGACTCCCCGAAGGTGCGTCCGGACTTCTCCCCGTCTTCCGTGGTGTTCTCTCGGACCTTGTCGAAGACGACGGTCGTGTCGTACAGCGAGTAGGCGAGGATCGTCAGGAAGCCGATGACGGCCGCCGGGGAGATCTCGAAGCCCGCGAGAGCGTACACGCCGATCGTGATGACGAGGACGTCGAGCAGGCCGATGATCGCCGCAGCGGACATCTTCCAGGTGCGGAAGTACAGGGCGAGGATGAGGAAGGTCAGCGCGAGGAAGATCGCGAGTCCCCACAGCGACTGCTTGGTGACGTTCTCACCCCACGCGGGGCCGATGAACGAGGACGTGACGCTCTTCGGGTCGACTCCGTAGGCATCGGCGAGAGCGGCGGAGACCTTCTGCGTCTCCTCGTCGCTCATCTGATCGGTCTGGACGCGGATGTCCTTGCCGCTGACGACCACGACCTTCGTCGCAGCGCCCGGAACCACCGAGTGCACGGCCTTGGTCGCCGTGCTCTGATCGATGCTGTTCGGGGCGGTGACCGTGAACTGCGATCCGCCGGTGAACTCGATGGAGAACTGCACGGGGCGGATGAACGGGACGAGGATCGACCCGACCACCAGCGCGATGGCGATGATGAACCACAGTCGACGCTTGGCGACGAACGGGAAAGAGGTCTTTCCCGAGTACAGGTTGTTGCCGAACTCACTCATGGAAGCCATCAGTTCGCCCCCTCATTTCCGCCGCTGCCGGCTCTGTCGCCGGCGAGTGCCTCCGCGCGCTTGCGCTCGGCGATCGTCTGCCTGCGATCTGCTTCTCCGCGCGAGCGCGCGTTCTTCGCCCCGCGACCGGCGGATGCCGTAGAGACTTCGCGGTACTGCGAGCGGCTGCGGTACACCGCGCCGAGGGACTCCGGGTCGAGGCCCGAGAGCTTGTGTCCGCCGCCGAAGAAGCGGGTGCGCACGAGCAGCTGCATGACCGGGTGCGTGAAGATCACGAAGATGAACACGTCGATCAGGGTCGTGAGCCCGAGGGTGAACGCGAAGCCCTTCACCGTCGCATCGGCCAGGATGTACAGCACGACGGCGGCGAGGATGTTGATCGACTTCGAGATGTAGATCGTGCGCTTCGCCCGGCCCCAGCCGTCTTCCACGGCTGCCGTGATCGACTTGCCGTCGCGCAGCTCGTCCCTTATTCGTTCGAAGTACACGATGAACGAGTCCGCGACGAATCCGATCGAGACGATCAGACCCGCGACGCCGGCGAGCGAGAGACGGAAGCCCATGCGCCACGCGAGGATGCAGATGATGATGTAGGTCAGCACACCCATCACCGCGATCGAGGCGACGATGACGGCGCCGAGAGCCCGGTACACGATCAGCGAGTAGATCGCGACGAGCGCGAGGCCGATGAGACCGGCGATGAGGCCGATCTGCAGCTGCTGCGTACCGAGAGTCGCCGACACGGTTCCCGAGCTCTGCACCACGAAGCTGAGAGGCAGGGCGCCGAACTTGAGCTGGTCGGCGAGAGTGGTCGCGGACTCCTGGGTGAAGTTGCCCGAGATGCTCGGGCGGCCGTCGAGGATCTGCCCGTTCATCTGCGGAGCACTGATCACGCTGCCGTCCAGTACGAACGCGAACTGGTCGCGCGGCGAGAGGTTGGCGAGCTTGTTCTGGTACAGACGCGTGCTGACCTTGCCGAAGGCGTCGGCACCCTCAGACGTCATGGTCAGCTGCACGAGCCAGGCGCCCGACTTGGGGTCGCGGCCGGCCGTCGCATCGGTGATCGCGGTGCCGGTGAGCTCGGCCGGGCCCAGGAGGTACTTGGCCGTGCCGCTCGGGTCGCAGGCGATCAGCGGCTGGTCCTGGGGAGCCCGGGAGGCGTCGGCCGGCGGGTTCGCGCAGTCGTAGGCGAGGAACTCGGCCTGCAGCTTGTCGGTGACCCACGCGAGGTCGCTCGAGTCCGTCGGCTTCACCGTCGGGGTGGCGTTCAGCGAGGGGTCCGGCGTCGGATACGGCGTGGTGTTGCCGTCCTCCCCGGTGAACGACGTCGCGGCGGCCGTCGTGTAGAGCACCGCGCGGAACTCCAGCTGAGCGCTCGACTTGATCCGCTCGCGCGTGGCCTCGTCGGCCACACCGGGGATCTGCACGACGATGTTCTGGCCGCCCTCGGTCGTGATGTCGGCCTCGCTCACACCGGAGGCGTCGACACGCTGCCGGATGATCGCGGCCGCCTGGTCCATCTGCTCCTGCGAGGGCGCTGCGCCGTCTTCGGTCTGCGCCTGGAGGACGATCTGCGTGCCGCCCTGGAGGTCGAGGGCGAGTTCAGGGGTCCACGAGCTCTGCTTGAACACATACACGCCGAGCGCGTTGATGCCGAAGAGGACGCCTGTCACCAGGACGAGTCCGAGAAGGACCCTCCAGGCGTGACGGACCGGAGAGGAAGAAGCCACGTGATCAGCTTTCTGAGATGCCGGAGCGCCGGTGCGGCGCCATGGTCCTGAGGAGGATTACTTGTCGTCCGCGTCGCGCTCGAGACGCGCGCGCGTCTCCTCGGCCGTCTCGATGCCGGGAGCGGCGTCAGCGGCGGGCGTCTCGTCGACGGCATCCGTCACGTCGTCCGCGATGGCGTCCTTGGGCTCGACGACCCGCAGGATCGCCTGGCTGTGCACCTCGATGATCGTGCCGGGTGCGATCTCCACCAGAGCCGGCTCGTCCAGGTCGATCGGGTCGTAGGCCACGATCGTCCCGAAGATGCCGCCCTGGAGCAGGACCTTGGCGCCGGGGACGGTCTTCGTCGCCTTAGCCTCCTGGTCGGCCTTCATCTGCCTCTGACGCTTGCGGGTGTTCACGAACATGAAGATGATCAGCACCGCGAGGATCGGGAGCATGATGAGTGTGGGATCCATCGCGGATGCCTTTCAGTCGCGCACACGCCGACGACGGCGTGCACCAGGGGGGATCGGAAGGAAGTCTTCAGCGATTATAGGTGATCGAACAGTCCGTCTTCGGTGCGACGGGCGACGCCGAGGTGCGCGTAGGCCTCCGGCATGGCGATCCGACCCCGCGGAGTGCGACCGAGGAAGCCGATCCGCACGAGGTACGGCTCCACGACGCTCTCCACGGTCTCGGCCTCTTCGCCGACCGCGACGGCGAGCGTGCTGAGACCGACGGGGCCGCCTTTGAACCGGCGGACCAGCGCTTCCAGCACTGCCCTGTCGAGGCGGTCGAGGCCGATCGAGTCGACGTCGTAGAGCTCGAGGGCCGCGCGGACGCCGGACAGGGTCGCCTCTCCCCCGCCGTGCACGAGTGCGTAGTCGCGGACGCGCCGGAGGAGGCGGTTCGCGATGCGGGGGGTGCCACGGGAGCGCCGTGCGATCTCTGCGAGGGAGTCAGAGGGCAGATCGACTCCGAGTACGCGAGCGGATCGGTCGATCACGCGCTCCAGCTCGGACTCGTCGTAGAACTCGAGGTGGCCGGTGAAGCCGAAGCGATCCCGGAGCGGGTTCGGGAGCAGACCGGAGCGGGTCGTCGCGCCGACGAGGGTGAACGGGGCGAGCTCCAGGGGGATGCTCGTGGCCCCGGCGCCCTTGCCGACCATGATGTCGATGCGGAAGTCCTCCATCGCGAGGTACAGCATCTCCTCGGCCGAGCGCGCCATGCGGTGGATCTCGTCGATGAAGAGGACCTCGCCGGGGGTCAGGCTCGACAGCAGGGCGGCCAGGTCACCGGCGTGCTGGATCGCCGGGCCGCTGGAGAGCCGCAGCGGACGCCCGCTCTCGTGGGCGACGATCATGGCCAGAGTGGTCTTGCCGAGCCCTGGGGGGCCCGCGAGGAGGATGTGGTCGGCCGGGCGGCTCTGGATGCCGGCGGCGTCCAGCAGCAGCTGCAGTTGGCCGCGGACCTTCTGCTGACCGACGAAGTCGCTGAGACTGGTCGGTCGCAGCGCGCCCTCGATGGCGAGCTCTGTCTCGTCGACCGGCTCGGTCGCGTCGCGCGCGTCAGACACGCGCCGGCCCCAGCATCGCGAGGGTGCGGCGCAGGAGCGACGCGACGGACGAGCGCTCGGCCTCCGAAGCGTCGGCGGACGTCTGGGTCGCCGCCTCGACGGCGACCTTCTCGGACCAGCCGAGCCCGATGAGCGCCGCCGCGACCTGATCGATCACGTCGACTCCCCCGGCGGCGGGCTTCCTGGCCGGGCTTCCGACGGGAGCCACCTTTCCGGCGAGCTGCACGACGATCAGCTTGGCGGTCTTCGGACCGATGCCGGAGACGCGACGGAACGGCGCGTCGTCCTCCGCGGTGACGGCCTCGGCGATCTGGTCGACCGTGAGGTGCGAGAGGACGCCGAGCGCGGACTTCGGTCCGACACCGGTGACGCTGATGAGCAGGCCGAAGACCTCCAGTTCGCTGCGATCCGCGAACCCGTAGAGCGACAGGGCGTCCTCGCGGACGATGAGACTCGTGTGCAGCATCAGCCGCTCTCCGATCGCGGCGGTGTGCGCGACGTCGGCCGGGACGGCGACGGAGAACCCGACTCCTCCGACTTCGATGACGACCTGGTCCGGCGTCGTGTGCAGGACAATGCCGTGCAGCGAGGAGATCATCTCACCAGTCTAGGCACCGGATCGTACATACGTTCGAGCGACACGCTCGGCATCCGCCCAGGCCTTCTGCGCGGGCGTCAGCACGTCCTGCCCCGGCACTCCCGCAGCCCCTCGGCGCCAGGCATGGCACAGCGCGATCGCGAGCGCGTCAGCGGCGTCGGCGGGCTGCGGCGGGGCGTCGAGACGGAGGATGCGGGCGATCATCGCCTGCACCTGTCGCTTGTCGGCGGAACCGTAGCCCGTGACCGCGGCCTTCACCTCGCTCGGCGTGTGGGTCGCCGCAGGAAGACCGGCCTCGGCTGCCAGCAGGAGCGCCACTCCACTGGCCTGAGCGGTGCCCATCACCGTGTGGCTGTTCTGCTGAGCGAACACGCGCTCGACGGCGACCGCGTCAGGGCGGTGCGCCGCGATCACCTCGCGGATGCCGGCGGCCACCGTCGCGAGACGTTCGCCGATCGGCGCGTCGACGGCGGAGCGGATCACGCCGACGTGCACGAGCGTCCCTCGACGGGCGCGGTCGACGTCGACGACGCCGACACCGCACCGGGTCAGACCGGGGTCGATGCCGAGGACGCGCAACGTGGAGGAGGTCACCTCTCCAGGCTATGCGCCGTCAGCGGCGCCGGCTGCCCGGCGCGCCCGTCACTCGTCGTTCTCGAGCTCCGCCTGCACCTCGGCCGACAGGTCGAAGTTGGTGAACACGTTCTGCACGTCTTCGCTGTCCTCGAGGGCGTCGATCAGTCGGAAGATCTTGCGCGCCGTGTCGGCGTCGATCTCGACCTTGAGGTTCGGGACGAACTCGACGTCGGCCGACTCGTACTCGATGCCCGCGTCGACGAGGGCCGAGCGCACCGAGACCATGTCGGTCGGCTCGGTCACGATCTCGAAGCCCTCGGCGTGCGGCTCGATCTCCTCGGCGCCCGCCTCGAGCGCCGCCATCATGACGTCGTCTTCGGTGGTGCCCTCAGAGCTCACCACGATGACGCCCTTGCGGCTGAAGTTGTACGCCACGCTGCCGGGGTCGGCGAGGGTGCCGCCGTTGCGGCTGAGCGCGGTGCGCACTTCGGCCGCCGCACGGTTCTTGTTATCGGTCAGACACTCGATCATGAGGGCGACGCCGTTGGGTCCGTAGCCTTCGTACATGATCGAGGTGTACTCGACGGCCTCGCCGCCGATACCGGCGCCGCGCTTGATGGCGCGGTCGATGTTGTCCTTCGGGACGGAGGTCTTCTTCGCCTTGAGGACGGCGTCGAACAGCGTCGGGTTGCCCTGCAGGTCGGCGCCGCCGAGCTTGGCCGCGACCTCGATGTTCTTGATGAGCTTCGCCCACGACTTCGCACGCCGCGAATCGATGATCGCCTTCTTGTGCTTGGTCGTGGCCCACTTGGAATGCCCGGACATAAGTCTCCCGCTCGTCGAATCCGCCCGGGCGCCTGGCCCAGGGCATCGTCCAGTCTAACGAATCACGCCGCGCGCGCCGCGACCCGATCGAGGAAGCGCGCGTGGAAGCGGCTCTCCCCCATGATCTCCGGGTGGAAGCTGAGCCCGAGCAGACCGCCCTGCTCGACGGCGACGACGCGGCCGTCCGGCAGCGCGGCGAGGACGGATGCCGCCTCTCCGACGCTCTCGACCACCGGTCCACGGATGAACGCCGCCTTCACGGACCCCGTGCCGAGCTCGGGCACGTCGAGCTCGGCCTCGAAGGACTCGACCTGGCGGCCGAAGGCGTTGCGTCGGACGACGACGTCGAGCCCGCCGAACGACTCCTGTCCGTCGATCGCATCGACCACGGCATCCGCCAACATGATGAGACCGGCACAGGTGCCGAGCACCGGCATCCCCGCGGCGATAGCCTCGCGGATGGGCTCCTGCAGACCGAAGATCCGGGAGAGCTTGTCGATCACGCTCGACTCGCCGCCGGGGATCACGAGCCCCGACACCGTCGCGAGCTCCTCCGGACGGCGCACGAGCACGACCTCGGCGCCGAGACCGGCGAGCAGGGCGGCGTGCTCGCGCACGTCGCCCTGCAGCGCGAGCACGCCGACCTTCGGGCTACCAGCCACGCTCGGCGAGGCGGTGCGGTGCGGGGAGGTCGGAGACGTTGATGCCGACCATGGCTTCGCCGAGTCCGCGGGACACCTCGGCGATGACCTTCGGGTCGTCGAAGAACGTCGTGGCCTTGACGATGGCCTTCGCGCGCTCTGCGGGGTTGCCCGACTTGAAGATGCCGGAGCCGACGAAGACGCCGTCGGCACCGAGCTGCATCATCATGGCGGCATCCGCGGGGGTGGCCACGCCGCCCGCCACGAACAGCACGACGGGGAGCGTGCCGGTCTCGGCGATCTCGGCGACCAGCTCGTACGGCGCCTGCAGCTCCTTGGCGGCGACGAACAGCTCGTCCTTCGGGAGCGCGGTGAGCGCGGCGATCTCGCCGCGGATCCTGCGGATGTGCTTCATCGCCTCGGAGACGTCTCCGGTGCCCGCCTCACCCTTGGAGCGGATCATCGCCGCGCCCTCGTTGATGCGGCGCAGCGCCTCGCCGAGGTTGGTGGCGCCGCACACGAAGGGCACCGTGAAGCCGTACTTGTCGATGTGGTTGACGTAGTCGGCCGGGGAGAGCACCTCGGACTCGTCGATGTAGTCGACACCGAGCTCCTGCAGCACCTGGGCCTCGACGAAGTGGCCGATGCGCGCCTTCGCCATCACGGGGATCGAGACCGCGTCGATGATGCTGTCGATCATGTCGGGGTCGCTCATGCGCGACACGCCGCCCTGGGCGCGGATGTCGGCGGGAACGCGCTCGAGGGCCATCACGGCGACGGCGCCGGCGTCTTCGGCGATCTTCGCCTGCTCGGCGGTGACGACGTCCATGATGACGCCGCCCTTGAGCATCTCGGCGAGCCCGCGCTTGACGCGCGAGGATCCGGTGGTGGTCTGTTCGGTCATGAGGGGCTCCTGTCAGGATGAACCAAAGCTCGTTTTGATCTATGTCAAAAGATAGCACTGTCCGGAACGACCTAGAATCGGTCACGAGGACTCATGACGGACATCACAGGGAGCACAGCGGCGGAGATCGCCGACAGCGTGCGCGGGCTGCGCGACCGCGGCCTACTGCGTGCGGGCAGCGTCCTGCCTCCGGTGCGTGAGCTCGCCTCGACCCTCGGCGTCAATCGCAACACGGCGGTCGCCGCGTATCGTCAGCTGGCCCAGGCGGGACTCGTCGTGTCGCGTGGCCGCGCGGGGACCGTCGTCGCCGGACACGAGTCCGTCGCCCAGGAGGGATACGCCGCCGACACGGTGCTCCGCGATGTCGGAACCGGAAACCCGGATCCTCGGCTGATCCCGGACCCATCCCCCGCACTCGCCACCCTCGCCGGCCGCCCGGTGCTCTACGGAGAGCCGGTGATCGACCGCGGGCTCGACGAGTGGGCGCACGACTGGGTCGCCGCAGACCTCGGCGACGCCGACTTCCGCATCACGATCACCAGCGGTGCGGTGGATGCCGTGGAGCGCCTGCTCGCGCAGGCTCTCATGCGCGACGACGCCGTCGCGCTCGAGGATCCGTGCTTCCTGGCCAGCATCCACACCGTCCGGCTCGGCGGATACCGTGCCGTCCCCGTGCCCGTCGACGAAGAGGGCATGACGGTCGACGGTCTGCGGGCCGCACTCGACGCCGGCGTCCGCGCGGTGATCTGCACACCCCGCGCGCAGAACCCCACCGGGGCGAGCCTCAGCGCCCGCCGGGCGGCGGAGCTGCGCACCGCGCTCGCCGCGCACCCGTACGTGCTGATCATCGAGGACGATCACTTCTCGATGCTGTCGCGCCGCCCCTACGAGACCCTGATCGGCCCCGCGCATCGACGGTTCGCGCTCGTGCGCTCGGTCTCGAAGTTCCTGGGTCCCGACATGTGCCTGGCCGTGGCGGCGACCGATCCCGAGACCGCAGAGCGTCTCGCGATGCGGCTGAGCCCCGGCACCACCTGGGTGAGCCACCTGCTGCAGCGCCTGACCCTCGCGCAGCTGACCGACGAGACCGTGGCAGCGAGGATCGCGGCGGCATCCGAGCACTACGCGGCCAAGAACGACGACTTCGCGACCCGCCTGCGAGAGCACGGCATCGAGGCCGCCGCATCAGACGGACTGAGCCTGTGGGTCGCCCTGCCGATCGCCGCGCGCACGGTCGCCGAGCGCCTCATGCGGCGCGGCTGGCTGGCCCGCACGGGTGACGACTTCGCTCTCGACGACAGGGCAGAGCCGTCGCGCCACCTGCGCCTCACCGTCCACGATCTCTCCGACGACGATGCGGCGACGCTCGTCACCGACCTCGTCGCGGCAGTGCGATGATCCACCCCCGCGGTCTCCGGCCCGCTCTGAACGAAAGGATCGGAGAATGAAGGTCCTCTCCATCCAGTCCGCCGTCGCATACGGCCACGTCGGCAACTCGGCGGCCGTCTTCCCGCTGCAGCGCATCGGCGTCGAGGTGCTCCCGGTCTACACGGTGAACTTCTCCAACCACACCGGCTACGGCGCCTGGCGCGGCCCGCTCATCGCGCCGGCCGATGTCGCCGAGGTCATCACCGGCATCGAGGAGCGCGGCGTCTTCGGCGAGATCGACGCGGTGCTCAGCGGCTACCAGGGCGGAGAGGGCATCGGCGACGTCATCATCGACGCCGTGGCCCGAGTCAAGGCCGCCAACCCGGAGGCCGTCTACGCGTGCGATCCGGTAATGGGTAACGCGAAGTCCGGTTGCTTCGTCGCTCCCGCGATTCCGATCCTGCTCCGCGAGAAGGTCGTCCCCGTCGCCGACATCATCACGCCGAACCAGTTCGAGCTGGGCTTCCTCACCGAGACCGAGCCCGACACCCTGGAGTCGACCCTCGCCTCCGTCGACCTCGCGATGGCCATGGGCCCCTCGACCGTGCTGGTCACCAGCGTCGAGCGACCCGACCGCGAAGAGGGCACGATCGAGATGCTCGTCGCCGACGCGACCGGTGCGTGGATCGTCCAGACCCCGCGCCTTCCGATGAAGGCCAACGGCTCCGGCGACGTCACCGCCGCACTGTTCACCGCCCACTACGTGCAGACAGGCAGCGCGCAGACGGCGCTGGAGCGCACGGTGTCGAGCGTGTTCGACCTGCTGTCGTTGACCCTCGAGTCGGGCGAACGCGAGCTGCAGCTCATCGAGGCGCAGGAGTTCTATGCGAACCCGCGACTCCAGTTCACCGCACGCCAGGTGCGCTGAGGCGCGGACGCTACCGCGCTTCGTCTCGCTGCACTCGCTCGCTCAACGACCGGACTCCCGCGTCTGGTCGTTGAGCGAGGAGCGCAGCGACGAGACGAAACGTGTGAGGCTCAGGCGGAGGGCCAGGCGTTCGCGACGGCCTCGCGCACCTCGCCGAGCAGCTGCGGCAGCGCCTTCGTCTTGGCGATGATCGGGAAGAAGTTGGCGTCCGACGTCCATCGCGGCACCACGTGCTGGTGCAGATGGGCGTCGACGCCGGCCCCGGCGACGGCGCCCTGGTTCATGCCCAGGTTGAAGCCGTCGCAGCGTGACACCTCGCGCAGCACGCGCATCGCGGTCTGGGTGAGAGCGCCGATCTCGGCGACCTCCTCCGGCGTCGCCTGATCGTAGGTCGCGATGTGCCGGTACGGGCACACGAGCATGTGGCCGGAGTTGTACGGGAACAGGTTCAGCAGCACATAGGCGGTCTCGCCCCGTGCCACGATCAGCCTCTCCGGGTCCGGGTGCTTCGGCGCCTCGCAGAACGGGCACTCCTCGCGCAGCGGCTCAGGGCCCGCCTGGATGTACGCCATCCGGTGCGGGGTCCACAGCCTCTGGAACTCGTCGGGGACGCCGGCCAGATGACCGGCGTCCTCCAACGACTCAGAACCCGAGGTCACGCCAGGTCCCCTGCTTTCAGCACCAGCGCGTGCGAGGAGATCGCCGCGGTGATCCGGCGCACGGCATCCGCCACCGGCACGCCGTTCTCCTGCGTGCCGTCGCGGAAGCGGAACGAGACCGTACCAGCGGCCCTGTCCTGCTCGCCGACGATGAGGATCACGGGGACCTTCGCCGTCGTGTGGTTGCGGATCTTCTTCTGCATGCGGTCGTCGGAGTGGTCGACGTCTGCGCGCACTCCCGCCGCGCGCAGCTGGCCGATCACATCGTCGAGGTAGTCGCCGTACTGCTCGGCCACCGGGATGCCGACGACCTGGCTCGGCGCCAGCCACAGCGGGAAGTCTCCCGCGTAGTGCTCGAGGAGGATCGCGAAGAAGCGCTCGACCGAACCCAGCAGGGCGCGGTGGATCATCACCGGACGGTGCTTCTGCCCGTCGGATCCGGTGTACTCGAGCTCGAAGCGATCGGGCTGGTTGAAGTCCAGCTGGATCGTCGACATCTGCCACGTGCGGCCGATCGCGTCGCGCGCCTGCACAGAGATCTTGGGACCGTAGAAGGCCGCGCCGCCGGGATCGGCGACGAGCTCGAGGCCGGATGCGACGGCGACCTCGCGCAGGGTCTCGATGGCCGTGGCCCACTGCTCGGGCTCTCCGAGGAACTTCGGGTTCCCCTCCTCGTTCGTGGACAGCTCGAGGTAGAAGTCGTTGAGCCCGTAGTCGCGCAGGAGGTCCAGGACGAGGTTCAGGTTGGTGGTGAGCTCCTCCTTGACCTGATCCTGGGCCACGTAGATGTGCGCGTCGTCCTGCGTCAGCCCTCGGACGCGGGTCAGGCCGGACAGCGTGCCGCTCTTCTCGTATCGGTAGACGGTGCCGAACTCGGCGAGCCGCAGCGGCAGCTCGCGGTACGAACGTCCACGCGAACGGAAGACGAGGTTGTGGAACGGGCAGTTCATGGGCTTCAGGTAGTAGTCCTGCCCCTGCCGCGTGATGTTCCCCTCCTCGTCGACGATCTCGTCGAGGTGCATCGGAGGGAACATGCCGTCGGCGTACGTCTGCAGGTGACCCGACGTCATGAAGAGATCCTTCTTCGTGATGTGCGGGCTGTTCACGAGGTCGTACCCGTTGCGCAGCAGGTGACGGCGCAGGTTCTCCTCGATCTCGTAGCGGATGATGCCGCCCTTCGGGTGGAACACCGCGAGACCGGAGCCGATCTCGTCGGGGAAGGAGAACAGGTCCATCTCCGCGCCGAGCTTGCGGTGGTCCCGACGCTCGGCCTCGGCGAGGCGCTCCTGATACGCGCGCAGCTCGTCCTTGGACGGCCAGGCCGTGCCGTAGATGCGCTGCAGCTGCGGGTTCTTCTCGCTGCCGCGCCAGTACGCCGCGGCGATGCGGGTGAGGTCCCAGCCGTTGCCGATCATCCGCGTGTTGGGCAGATGCGGCCCGCGGCAGAGGTCCTTCCAGACCACCTCGCCGTCTCGGGTCGTGTTGTCGTAGATCGTGAGCTCGCCATCGCCGACCTCGACGGACGCGCCCTCGGCTGCGTCGGCGTTCGACCCCTTGAGCCCGATGAGCTCGAGCTTGAACGGCTCATCGGCGAGTTCGGCGCGCGCCTCATCGTCGGTGACGACGCGGCGCACGAAGCGCTGGCCCTCGCGGACGATGCGCTGCATCTCCTTGGTGATGGCCTTGATGTCTTCGGGGGTGAAGGGCGTGTCCACGCCGAAGTCGTAGTAGAACCCGTCGGTGATGGGCGGGCCGATGCCGAGGTTCGCCTGGGGATTGATGCGCTGCACCGCCTGGGCGAGCACGTGAGCGGCCGAGTGACGCAGGATGTTCAGCCCGTCGGGGCTGTCGATGGTGACGGGCTCGACCTCGTCGGCGTCGGTCACGGTGGTGGCGAGGTCCTTGAGGACGCCGCCGACGCGCATCGCGACGACGGATCGGTCAGAGAACAGGGCGAAGCCGTCTTTCGGCTGGGCGTTTTCAGGCACTGAGCACTCCATCTGGGTCAGGAATCCAGGCTACCCGCACGACCGGGTGCTTCAGACCGCTCTCGCCCTCGGAATCGGGCGAACCGTGGGGAGCTCCGCGGTGAAGAGCACGCAGAGGGGACAATGAGATATGCCCTCTCCCACGATCGTCTGGCTGCGCGATGATCTCCGAATCGCGGACAACCCGGCCCTGCTCGCGGCCTCGCGCCGCGGGGAGCCGACCATCGCGCTGTACGTGCTCGATGAGGAATCACCCGGTGTCCGGGTCCTGGGAGGGGCTGCTCGCTGGTGGCTGCACCACTCGCTGGCGTCGTTGGCGGAGCGGCTCGGCGAGAAGGGCGTGCCCCTGGTGCTGAGGCGAGGCCCCGTGTCACGGGTCGTCGAGGATGTGGTTCGGGAGAGCTCCGCCGGCGCCGTGTACTGGAACCGGCGCTACGGGGCGGCCGAGCGCGACATCGACGGCGCCCTGAAGTCCTCCCTGCGCGAGGCCGGTCTTCTGGTCGAGTCCTTCTCGGCGTCGCTTCTGCACGAGCCGTGGATGGTCAGGACGGGCGGGGGCACCCATTTCTCCGTCTTCACTCCGTTCTGGCGCGCCTGCCAGGCGCTTCCGGCGCCCCGGCATCCGCTGCCGGAACCTGACGACTTCGTCGGCATCCCACCCGCTCTCGAATCCGACGACATCGCCGGGTGGGCTCTGCGCCCGTCGTCCCCTGATTGGGCCGGAGGTCTGCGAGAGACGTGGACACCCGGCGAGCCCGCAGCGATCGACCGCCTCGCTCAGTTCCTCACGGAAGACGTCGACGACTACGAACGGACGCGTGATGAGCCCGCGGCGGGAATGACCTCGCTGCTCTCTCCTCGACTGCGCTGGGGCGAGCTGAGCCCGTTCACCGTGTGGCACAGCGCCGCGGGCGCACCGGGGACAGGGAAGTTCCTCGCCGAGCTCGGATGGCGGGAGTTCGCCTGGCACACCCTCTTCCACTTCCCCGATCTGGCGACCCGCAACCTGCGCCCGTCCTTCGACGCCTTCCCCTGGCCGCCGGTCGACGTCGAACAGCTCACCGCGTGGCAGCAGGGACGCACCGGCGTGCCGCTGGTGGATGCCGGGATGCGGGAGCTCTGGAGCACCGGATTCATGCACAACCGCGTCAGGATGGTGGCCGCGTCGTTCCTGGTGAAGAATCTGCTGATCGATTGGCGGCTCGGCGAGGAGTGGTTCTGGGACACGCTCGTCGACGCGGACGAGGCGAGCAACCCCTTCAACTGGCAGTGGGTTGCCGGGTCCGGCGCCGATGCCGCGCCCTACTTCCGGGTCTTCAACCCTGAGCTTCAGGCGAAGAAGTTCGATCCGCAGTCCCGCTATGTCGAACGATGGGCCGGGGATTCCCTCCTCACGACGCCGATCGTCGACCTGGGCGCCACGAGGAAAGCGGCTCTCGCGGCCTATGAGCGGATGAAACGAACCTCCGCGGATCTCCCCTGACTCACAGCGCTGCCGGCTCGCTCGCGCCGCCAGCCGTCGGAGCGAACACGATGATCGCCGCACCGACCAGCGCGACGGTCGAACCCACCCAGTCCCATGTCGTGGGCCGGAATCCGTCGACGATGATGCCCCACGCCAGGGAGCCGGCGATGAACACACCGCCATAGCACGCGAGCACTCGCCCGAAGTTCGCATCGGGTTGCAGCGCGGCAATGAATCCGTACGCTCCGAGGGCCATCACTCCGAACACGGCGAACAGCCACCCGCGGTCCTCCTTCACGGTCTGCCAGATCAGCCAGGCGCCGCCGATCTCCGCGACGGCCGCGAGCAGGAACAGGATGCTGATGCGCAGAACGGTCATGCGTTCAGTGTTCCAGGGTTCCCGCGCTCACCGTCCTGATCGATACGGTGATCACGGGGAGCTGATCGCATCCCCGTCTCCCCCACTGCACCCGATAGGCCCTGCCATGCGCTCTGTCCGCTCCCGCCCCGCCGCCGTCACCGGCCTTCTCGCCATCGCAATCGTCGCGCTGCCGACGGCCGCGGTCGCCGCGGTCGCTCCCTCCGACGACGTGACTCCGGTCGTGGCCGTGTCGCTGGAGCCGTACTTCCCCGGCGAGCCGTCCTGGCCGTCCACCGCGTACCCGACCTGGGCGCTGCGCATCGATCTCTCCGACGCCGATCCCGTGCCAGGCGAAGCCACGAACATCGACCTCTCCGCGAATCTCACTGCGGCGGCCGCTCCCGGCGCGCTGCGCGATGAGGACGGGGTGGAGCTCGCGACCTTCGCCGTGTCACCCGACGGACACCGCATCACCGTCACGTACTCCGCCGCAGCCGCCGCGGTCGTCGATCTGCAGGCCGAGCTCGCGATCTTCGTCAGCGCCGACTCCGTGGGCCCGGGGAAAGACACGCTCACGGCTCAGGCCGCGGCCGACGGCCTCGTGTTCCCGCTCAGCGCCTCCTACACGGGACTCGCCTGGAACCCCGCCGGCACCGTGGGAACGTGGGTCCCGAGCCCGACCGGCTCCCTGCGCTTCCTCGCACGCTCCGTCGTCGAGGCCGTCCCCGAGTTCGCCGAAGATGGCGGTCAGTGGATCGGAGTGGGCGGCGCGAGCGACTGGACCGGAAGACTCGCCCCTGTCAGCGGAACCACCCGGGTGTTCGGGCTGGACGAGCTCCCCGCCACCCTGGACGGGTTCACGGATCCGGCATCCCTGTGGCAGGACGGCGTCGACTACACGGTAGACGAGCAGGAGACGCACGATGGCGGGCCGGTGTTCGGCGTCACGGTCACCGGTTCTCCGACCGGATACATCGTCGTCGAACAGGCGTACGACCTCGTCTCGGCGGGCCCCTCGCTGTTCGACGCTCCCAACACCGCCCTCCCGCTTCAGGGACGGAAGGTGTTCGGCGCCGGCACCCGTATCGTGACCGGATCGGTCGGCGGGCACCAGGGCGGGGGGAACGGAGTGGGAGGGCTGTCCACTCTCGCCTTCTTCGCCGGCTCGGGCGGAGCGGCCTCCGGTGCCCCGATCTCTCCGGCGCTGTCCGTGGACCGCGCAGTGACCCCCGACACCGCCGCCCCCGGAGAGACGACCGGACGGGTCGCTCTCACCATCGCGAACACCGGCAACACCCCGCTCGACGTGAACGTCGCCGACCTCCTCGCCGCGAACGACGCCTCCGTCCTCCTCCGCGATGCGGACGCGAGTTCCGGTGCCGTGACGGTGGACGGCCGCGCCGTCCGCTGGACCGGCATCGTCGGCCCCGGCGAGACGCTCGTGGTGACCTACACGTTCCGCGCGACGGCATCAGGGCCTCGTCCGGGAACCGTCTCCTGGAGCGGGAACGCCCGCGGAGTCGTGCCCCGGAACGCGGAAGAGTCCGTGGAGCCACCGGTGCCCACCGCAGAGGTCACCGTCTCCGCACGTCCCCTCGTTCCGGAAGCGCCGACCTCGCCGGGGTCGGGGAGCACTCTCGCGACCACCGGATCAGATGCGCGCGCCGCGCTCGGTCTCGGCGCCCTGGCCGTCCTGCTGGGCGCGGGAGGGGCTGCGCTCCTGGTGAGCTCGCGTACGCGGTCCCGGAGCTGACCTCCGAGGTTCAGCGACGGTACAGCTCCCCCGAGCCGGAGATCCTCTTCGTCACGCTCGGGTCCCCCGCGTAGGAGACGTCTCCGCTCCCGTCGATCACGACATCGAGGAAGAGCCGGGCGTCGACATCGGCATCCCCCGACCCGGTGACGACCACGCGGGCGCGGTCGCTGCGCAGGGATGCCGCGCTGAACCCACCCGACCCCGCAACCTCGACGTCCTGGGCGGCGGCCGTGCCGTCGATCTCGACGCCCCCGGATCCCGTCATGCGGACGGTCAGCTCGGAGAGCTGGACATCGTCGACGGAGATGCTGCCTGACCCGTCCGCGACGACGGAGGCCGAGTCCGCGGCGACGCCTGTGGCCTCGACATCGCCCGAACCCTGCACGTCGATCGAGGGCGCCGTCGCGCCGGTGAAGTCGACCTGCGCGTCGCCCGAGCCTCGCACGTGGAGAGTCTCGAGGGTCGTCACCGTGAGCTCGTAGCGGATCTCACCGTTCCATCCGATGGGCGTCTTCTCCATGCCGAGGGTCAGCACCCCATCGGAGATCTCTGACGTGAGCTCGCCGATCACGTTCTCCCCTGCGGTGATGCGCAGGGATGGCGTGGTGCCGACGCGCATCGTGAGATCGCCGCTCGTGTCCAGCACCACCTCGTTGATGTCCGTGATCGGTCGGTCCTCGCTCACCCGTGTCCCCGTGTCGAACGCCGCGCAGCCGGTCAGGGCGGCGGTGACGGCGAGCAGGATGACGGTGGAGGACAGCAGACGGGAGCGCATGGAAGACACGCTACGGAGGCGCCGGGCCGCTGAACAGCTACCGGGGTATGGAATCCGCCTCCCTCTGCGGTACGAGGAGGTCTCGTCAGACGCCGGGAACGACGAGGCCCCACTCATAGGCGAGGATCACGAGCTGTGCGCGGTCGCGGGCTCCCAGCTTCATCATCGTCCGATTCACATGGGTCTTCGCGGTGTGCGGAGAGATCGTCAGGGTCTCGGCGATCTCCTGATTGGTCAGCCCGCCGGCGACGAGCAGCATCACCTCGCGCTCGCGATCGGTGAGCGCGTCGAGAAGGCCCAGATCCGGAACGCGGGGTGAGGCGTCGGCGGCGCGCAGCGAGCGCTCGATGAGGGCGCGAGTCGCGGCGGACGACAGCAGCGCGTCTCCCCGGTCGATCGTGAGCACGGCGCGCACGATCTCCTCCGGCTCGGCGCCCTTGCCGATGAATCCGCTGGCACCCGCGCGCAGGGCCGCCACCACGTACTCGTCCTCCTCGAAGGTCGTGAGGATGAGCACGCGCGTGCGACCCCCTGCGCCCTCTGCGCAGATCTCAGCCGTCGCGGCGATGCCGTCGAGGTCGGGCATCCTGATGTCCATCAGCACCACGTCCGGCGTCTCGCGCTCCACGGCGCGCACGGCGTCCCGCCCTGTGGCGACCTCGCCGACCACGAGGATGCCGGCGTCGCCGAGGATGTCGCGGACGGCCTGCCGGATGAGCGGCTGGTCATCGGCGATGATCACGCTGACCATTCGTCACTCTCTCCGGCTGTGGGGAGTCGTACGTCGAGACGGAACACTCCGTCGACGCTCTCCGTCCGGACCGTACCGCGGACGGCTGTGACGCGCTCACGCAGGCCGACGAGCCCGTGACCGCCAGGGAACGCCTCCGGCCCCGGACGCACCTCGTTGCGGACGTCGATGAGGAGATCGCCGCCGACGACGTCCAGGCGGACGCGCACGGGACGATCCGACCCGTGCTTGTGGGCGTTGGTGAGGCCCTCCAGGAGCACGAGGTAGGCGACGTGATCGTTCGACGGAGACAGCGCGACCCCGGCGGACTCGTCGTGGAGCTCGACGCGCAGCCCCGCGACCACGAAGCGCGCGATCAGGTCGGCGGCGCCCGCGAGCCCGGTCTGCGGGCGCAGGTCCCCGGTGTCCTCCGGATCCTCGGAGCGCAGCAGCGCCATCAGGCCCCCGATGTCGGTGAGGACCGTGCGGGACGCGCGTCGAATCGTCGTCAGCGCCTCTCTCGCGCGATCCGGTCGGGATTCCAGTGCCGACGACGCGACTCCCGCGTTGAGACTGATCACCGTGATCTGATGCGCGACGACATCGTGGAGATCGCGCGCGATGCGCACACGCTCCTCCGCGACCCGACGTCTGGCTTCCTCTTCTCGGCCGCGCTCCGCACGTTCCGCACGCTCGGTCATCGCGGCGCCGAACTCGCGACGTGATCGTGTGGCATCGCCGATCGCCCCGGCCAGTGCGATGAAGAACAGGAACTGCAGGGCCCTCGAATCGAAGAACTCGCCGTGCAGCGGGACCGCGTTGGAGACGAAGACGACTCCGACGACCAGCGTCAGCGCGATCAGCCCCACGGTGCGACGTGTGTACGCGGTGACGGCGAACGCGCTGATCGCCGTCGCGATGAGAGAGCTCGGCGAGAGTATCCCCGTCAGCGAGAGGACGACCGCGACGACGACGCTGACGCCCAGGACCGCGAGCGGCCACCGGCGACGGAACGGCATCACCGCGGCCGGCAGGAGCGCGATCGGGAGCAGCATCCCGGGGACCTGGAAGACCGCCTCCGGGTACGGCAGCACCGCGAACAGGATGATGACGGCGACGGCGATCACATCCCCGAACGGCGCGGTGAGTCCGGAAGCGGGGCGGGCGGGCATCCTTCCAGTATTCCGCGCGCGGCCGGATCGGGAGTCCGCCCTGAGGATGACTTCCCCGTACTGCGAACGCGGTAGGGAGATGTCTGCGCCGGGGCGATGCCTCGAGCGGGCATCCGAACGACGCTGGAAGGACGGGGCGCACCGTGCGCCGCGGGAGAGGTCCGAATGAAGAAGTCTGTGAAGAGAGTGCTCGTCTCGGTGACCGCCGTCGCCGCGGTGATCGCCGTCGGATTGGCGACGACCACGATCGTGAACGTCGTCGCCACCGACGCCGAACAGGA
The DNA here is from genome assembly GCF_042901325.1 of Microbacterium sp. NPDC012755. Taxonomy (NCBI): domain Bacteria; kingdom Bacillati; phylum Actinomycetota; class Actinomycetes; order Micrococcales; family Microbacteriaceae; genus Microbacterium; species Microbacterium sp. NPDC012755. The sequence continues at coordinate 3,183,060 of NZ_JBIBCT010000001.1, forward strand.
GCGGATCGAGCCCTACGGCCAGCTCGTCGAGGTCGACGGACGCCACATGAACGTCGTCATCAGCGGCAAGGGCGACGAGACCATCGTGCTCCTCCCCGGGTTCGGCACGGCGTCCCCCGCGCTCGATTTCGCGCCTCTCGTCGATGACCTGTCGGCGGATCACCGCGTCGTCGTGGTCGAGCCGTTCGGCTACGGCCTGAGCGACGGCACGGACCGCGAACGGACCACGGCGAACATCGTCTCCGAGGTGCACGAGGCTCTGGACGAGCTCGACATCGACCGGTATGTGCTGATGGGGCACTCGATCGCCGGGGTGTACGGCATCGAACTCGCACGTCGCTATCCCGACGAGGTCCAGGCGTTCGTGGGTATCGACTCCAGTGTGCCCGGTCAGCCCCGAACGGACACCGCGTTACCCATCGGCCTGCTCGGCGCCGCCAAGAACCTCGGGCTCATCCGCCTTGTCGCCACATCCGCCACGGGCTACGAGGAGGACGCGTACTCCGAAGAGGTGCGCGAGCAACTGGTGATGCTCTCCAACCGGAACTCGCTGAGTGCGACGTATCTCGATGAGATGTCGCACATCCGCACGAACTTCGCTGACGCGCTCGGCACCGGGTTCGCCCCGACGCTGCCGCTGCTGCTCTTCGTCGTCGAGCACAACGAGGAGGTCCCGGAGTGGCGGGAGCTGCACGAGAAGCAGGCCGCGAGCGTCGAGGACGGAACGGTGATCGCCCTCGACGGCTCGCACTATCTGCACCACACGCAGTCGCCGCGGATCGCCGAAGAGTTCCGGGCATGGGAGGCGGCTCGATCGGCGCAGGTCGACTGAGGTCGCCGACGGGCACCGGATAGCGTGGGCACATGATCAGGACTGCTGCACGATGGATGCTCGCGCTGGTGCTCGCCGCGGCCGGCGCCGCCCATCTCGTCCGCACCCGGGGCTTTCGGATCGTCGTCCCGGACTGGGCGACTCGGGTCACGGGCCTCGACAAGGACGCGATCGTCATCGCCTCGGGGGCGGCGGAGCTCGCGCTGGCTGCCGGTCTCGTCGCCCTCCCCCGCGAACGCCGCAGGATGGGCTGGGCCGTGGCGGGATTCTTCGTCGCCGTGTTCCCCGGGAACGTGCACCAGTGGCGTACGCGCCGCTCCGCACCCGGCCTCGACACGGATGCCCGCCGGCTCTGCCGTCTCTTCCTGCAGCCGCTGCTCGTGCTCTGGGCGCTGTGGGCGACCGCCGAGGGTGGCGACCCGCTCCGTTGACAGCGCGTGTCCCGCCTGGGGTTCCGGCAGTGGGCGCACCCGCAAGCGTCGTACGTCGCGCGTCGGCTCAGGCGAAGAAGTCCTCATCGATCTCGACGACCTTGTACGTCTCGCGCATCGCCGTCCACCCCACTGCTGAGAGCCGTGACGACGCCTACTGGTCGACCGCCGGACGACGTTGTGACGGGCAAGGCGCTTCGCCTGTCGTCTCCCGTTTGTAGGAGACGACAGGCGATGCAAGGGTTCGTCTAGGAGATGATGGAGAACGCGCCCCACCCGGAGCCGACCTGGATGCCGTTTCCGAAACCGCCGGTCCCGTTTCCGGGATACAGCCACAGCGTCTGGTCGCTTCCGCGACGCGCGATGAGGTCGGGGTTGCCATCCCCGTTGTGGTCACCGTTGCTGACGATGTTCGTGAAGCCGTTCCATCCCTGGCCGACCTGTTGGACGTTACCGAAGCCGCTTGCTGTGCCGTAATATCCCCAGAGCTCGCCCGCGGAGTTGCGGGCGATGAGGTCGCCCCGCCCATCCTTGTTGAAGTCTCCAGCCACCAATGAGGTGAACGCCGACCAGTTGGTCCCGATCTGCACTGGTGCGGCGAAGCTTCCTGCGCCGTTGCCCGGATACAGATACAGGTTCGAGTCGGAACCACGGGCGACCAGATCGGGGTTCCCATCGCTGTTGAAGTCGACGCCCCCGGTCAACAACGAGTAGGTGTTCCATCCAGGGCCGAGATATGTGGGGGTGAAATTGCTCGCGAAGTCGCCGCGGTAGAAGTACAGGCTGCCGTCTGATCGTGTCTGCATGAAGTCGCCTGCGTTGTCTCGATCGAAGTCGCCCGTGACGATAGACGCCGTGGTGGCCCATCCCGGACCTCCCTGGTAGGTGAGTTGCGTCCCACCCGCTCCATCGCCGAAGAACTCCACCAGGTAGCCGTCGTTGCGGATGCCGATCAGGTCGGCCTTCGCGTCGCCGTTGATGTCGAACTTGATACCTGACCCGGTTGGGCCCGCTCCCAGCGGTTGAAGCGCAGCGACGTCGGGCTGACCGCAGTAGAAGTACTGGTTCGTGAGGTTGACCCCATTGCGGCGGATCTCGAAGTGCATATGAGGTCCGGTGCTGTTGCCGGTGCTTCCCACTGTGCCGATGCGCTGACCTTGATGCACTGTGGCGCCCTGTCCGACGGTCAACGACCCGGCGACCATGTGGGCGTACAGCGTCGTGTAGCTGCCCGCATGGGCGAGCACGATCTTCGTCCCGTAGCCGTCCGAGCTCGACTGACCGGCGGCGGTGACCACACCATCCGCCGCCGCGTACACCGGGGTGCCACCGTTTCCGTTTATGTCAACGCCATCGTGACTGGGGCGGCTGTCGGCAGGGCATCCGTCAACGATGTCGGCAACGTGGCCGCTGACGGGGGACACGAAGCCGACGGCGGCAGACGCGGTGGCCGAGGGCACCAGAGCGGCACCGGCTATGGCGACGGCCGTCACGACGAGGGCAGCGAGTTTGCGAGGAGCGCGGAGGCTAGGTTTCATGCCCACACCGTATTGAACAACTCAGCGCAGCCGCTGTCCCCTCTTCTACCTACAGACTCTCGCTCTGCCGGTCGGTACGTTGAAGGGTTCGTCACTCTTCGCATCGCCCGAATGCGACCCAAGCACCCCGGACAACAAAAAACCCCGGATGAACCGGGGGTTTTGTCTGTGCGCGATACTGGGATCGAACCATGAACTTTGCCTATTCGGAATAGGCGTGAATACGGGCGACGCCAGTGTTTTCTAGGGATCATACGATTTTCGAGTCGCGCAAGAATCGTCAAGAAGTGGAGTGAATTCCCGTTCACACGCCCACGTAGGGCCCACGGAAATTCGTATCCTCAGGTATTCACGGATACGCCGTGGATCAATCCGTAGGTATCGATTCAACACGTCTGAACGGCGTCGGGAATGACGTCGGACATAGGTCGCTAGGGTCGTGGACATGGACCATGTGTGCTTCGATGCCCCTGGCGTGATCTCGGATGCGGGTGTGCTCCCCTGATGCTCACGGCGACACCTACTCCCCTGCCGGTTGCGACGGCATCGGGACCCGAGTTCCTCGGCATCCCGTTGGCTGTCTGGGCGTTTGGAGTCTCGCTACTGAGCTTCCTGATCGCTCTGAGCGCTCTGGGCTGGCAGGTGACGAAACACTTCCTCGACGGTGGCCGCGTGAAGGTGTACCTCAATACCGCGGTCTGGCAACCCGAGTTCATGATCGCTACGAACCGATCAGGCAAGTTCGCCTTCAAGCACGGCTCGGCATCACGCAGCGTGACGCACGGTGAGGCGCTGGAGCTCGCGCAACTGGTTGTCGAGAACCCCGGACGCACCGCCGTCACGATCTATTCGCCAGGACTCCAGTTCAGCGGACACGGTAAGAAGAACCACACTGTAGTGCCGCGCATGTTCGAGACCGACGGGACGTTCGGCCCGGATGGGGCCGTCACTGACACGGTCGTGAGGCTCGAGCCCTATGCACGCGTCACCTTCCTGCTCGACTACTGGAGCTCGGTGCCGGGCCTCCTGAAGGAGGCCCCGAAGGGCTACGTGGATATCCGAGGACACGTAAGTGTCGCTGGCCGCACCAACAGACCCCAGAGGTCGAGCTATCGGAAGCGGTGGCGCATCCACCTCGGCATGTACACGGCGATCGAGGGATCTCCGGACTTCACTCCTCTCGCGGTACTGTGGCGGGAGATGTATATCCGCCTCCCGAAGGATCAGGAGGGGGATGATGTGCATCCGTCGCATCAGAGTCGACGGACGACACGCTACGACGCACGCTTTCTTCTCGACCGTGCGATGGCGCGCTTCGACGCGCGCCCCGATCGTGATGACCTCAAGGAAGCCCTTCAAGAGCTCGCAAAGAAGGACGGCGACAAGTACCCATCATTCGGCATGAATCTGTGGGAAGGTTACGCCGCACTCGACCGGATGGAAGGGCACCTGACACCATGGACCGAGGGCCTGTTCAGCGCGGCGTACGTGAAGAGGAAGCCTGCGTCGGCGCAGGAGAACGCATCCGACGACGCTGAGAACACGTCTGAGGCGGAGCCATCGCCGGACCAGTTTTAGATCGCGAACAACATCTCCCATCACGTCGCGCCGTATATCGGAAGATGGCCAGGATGCTCTGCCAGGATGCTGACATGGTGAGGCAGATCATTACGGCGGTTCGTTCGGGCACAACGCTGACTGCTCGAATGAAGGCAGCACTGCCGTTTGCCGGCGATCTCGACGCGCTCCGGCAGATGTTCTCCTGAGGAGCGGCGACAGTATGAGCTCTACGAAGCCGGTCGCGCTGTGGGTCGAGCCGGAGCGAGCAACGCGCTCCGAGAAGATCATCGCAGTATCCACGGTCAGTCTGATCGGCGTCGTGCTGGCGTTGGCAATCGGGCACCTGTTCCTGCCGACGACAGGACTCGTGGCACTCAACCGTGACGGGTGGGGCTTCGCAGACATCAGCCATCTCGCACTGATGGCGCTGATATCTGCGCTGGTCTTGGTGCATGCCTCGCTCGGAGAGGATGCCCTTCGACCCCGGACGATGCTCGTGCTGTCCAGCGTCATCGGAGGCATCGGAACCCTGTTAGCTCTCGCCAGGAGCTACTTCCTGTTGTTCGGCCTGCTGTACTCCGAGGAGGAATGGCGGACGTCTGCCGTGTTCGCTCTGGCGGTGTTGGGCGTCATTCCGTTCGCTCTTCCCTTCGCGAGCGGGATCATCCTCCTGAGGAACGACTTCGAGCCAGTGAAGTGGCGCGTGCGCGCCGTGTCTATCACGGTTGGAACTGCGGCGTTGATCGTCGTGCTCGCAGCGATGATTCCACGGTGGGTGCGACTGGCCGAGATGGGCGTCTGGTGAGAGGCCGAGGAGCGCCGCACTGGGACGCTCAGGCTGCAGGACATGCGGGAGCGATGTCCTGGGTCCGCCTGATCGAGCGCACGGAGATCAGCGCGAGGAACGCCAGGAACAGCACGATGCTGATCGGTAGCGCACAGAGCCCGTAGACCGACTGAACGAATATCGGCCACAGCGCCAGACTGACGGATGACATCGTATCCATCAGGGGCTGCGCACCTTCGACGATGGACGACGACCAGCCGCTGTACAGCGCCGCCTGGGCGAGCAGCATCCAGACGGGACTCACGAGCAGAGGCAGGGCGCGGAGCCACCACCGGTACCGCGCAGCGCGTCGTGCCAGCCTCCAGCCCGCGAGCAGAGCGACGATGAGGCCGGCACCCCATCCCAGAACACCGAGACCAGCGGCGATGCCCTCCTCGCCGACGTTGTCAGCGCTCGGCTCCGAGAGGGCCAGCATCAGAGCGCCGTACATCATCATCGACGCGGTCAACGCCGTGGGCGCACCGACGCCGACCCATGTGACGGCTCGGTCACGGCGCGTGGGTGCTGCCGTTTCCTAGAGCGCGCGTGTCATCCTCTCACCATAGCCAAGGTGCTGTCACTCATGCGGTGTGGAATCGCCCCACTGGACAGTCGGGTCCGGGCGCAGCTCGAGTACCTCGCCGGGGTCGATCTCGGGCCAGGTGCGGTTGTACTGCAGCACGGGCGATCCATCACCGAACCGCGCCCACTGCTCACCACTCGGTTAGGAGGCAGCTGTCCGCTCTCAATGGGGCCTAGCGGTACGCGACTCGCGTCGCACCCCTAAGCAAAGATCTTCCCAAATATGCTGTTGAGCTCCGTGACCACAGCGTCCGCGCTTTCACCCAGAGAGGCGCGATAAGCGTCAAGAGTCGGACGAGTCGCACGGTACGCGACCGCCTGGTTCACCTTGTCGCGCTTTTCGTTGGTGCTCGCGTAGTAGGACTCGATCGCACCACGAGATAGCACATGACAATCCTCGTCGGCGAGCATCTCCAGAAGTTCTGTCTTCAACTGCGCCGCGAGACTGTCTGCTGCTGGAGCAACTAGCTTCTCTAGACGATCCGAACGACGAACATAGGCGAAAACTCGTTCGAGGCACTCGATAGCCGCCGCGGAATCTCCAGCATCGTGTGCCGTTCTAGCTTCGCCAAGGTGTTTTCGAGTCTCGCCGCTACGCTCGAGATCCCGTACCTGCGAGCTGGTCAGATCCAACGCGATCGAGCTCCACACATCCAGTGCGTCCAGTAGTTCTCCGCGCTTCGCTTTACTCGTATCGCTCGGTGACACGCGCTCGAACCCATCGGTGATGACGTCCAGGTCGCATATCACCGAAACGGGGATCTGGAAGTTGGAGAAGAAGGTCCGATAACTCTGAATATTCGACTTGCCCTGGACCCTTGCAAACGCAATATTGCGTTCTGCTGCATCCCAACCAGGATCCAAGAGCTTAGCAAGCATAGGAAGTATGACTGCGTCGCTGTCACCTTCTACAAGCACTACTCGCTTTGCGAAGAATCCGATGCTGTTGTTCTCGTGACACACGATTTGGAACGCCGTCTTCATTGAGAGGTTATCGGTAAGGCTCACGTGTAGTGCTTCCGCAGTGGGGGCCTCGCCACCCAAACCCTTGCTCTTGTGCATCTTGATAAGGGTTTCAGTTGCGTCAGCTTCGAAGAACAATGGCGAGTGCGTCGTCACCATTACCGAATGGATCTCGGCGAACGTGCGCAGGGCGGCGAACAGTTGGCGTTGTGCGTGGGGGTGAAGGTACAACTCTGGTTCTTCGAACAGCAACCAATACCCCGGGTGAGATTCGTGCCCATCTGAGCTAAGGGTCCGAAGCTCGGCATAAGCGCGGAGGATTGCGAAGGTCACTGCTCGTTTGAGGCCATCTCCCTTTGAAACGATGGGGCCCGTGTGCCCATCATCTGCGATGATCTCGGCAGAGTTGATGATTGAGCGGACTTTCGGGACTGGAACATGGATCCTCAAGTCAACACCGGGAAAACTCTGCTGAACGAACCCCGCGATGGTCGCCTCGATGTCTTTCACACGGTCGATACGCTCGTCCATCTCGACGCCGTCTTCACCAACGACGCGGCTCAGCTTCGCTTGAATCTCACGGAACTGCTTCTCGACGTCGCCGAGCTGGTCCTCAATCTCCCCCATGAGTATTCCGATGAGCTTGCCAAAAGTCGCAGAGTCTGAAGTCTTCACCTCGTCGCTGACGTCTTTGACAGCTTCCACGTAGATCGGTTCCGGCAAAAAATCCTTGATCGCTGCGTCGATCCCTGTTGGAAGCGGTCGATCGCCTGGCTCTTTCTCGTCATCGGGCATCGCTGCGACGGCTTCGGCGCGCGCAGTCTTGATGGCGGTCTGTGTCGGTTGGGCAGCGAGCACTTCATCGAGCTCTGGCAATAGCTCGACCACGGCTGCGCGGAGCTCAGCGCCCTTCTTTCCCCGCATCAGCTCTGTCAGAGTTTCCTCGCCCCACCGCGCTTCGCTCGGAACCCGTTGACTAATCAGAAGCTGGCTCCTACCGGATTCGCCCGGAGTGAAAGACCGCACGAACCGGACGGCACCGTTCTCGACCACGCCGGCGAAATCGCTGCGATGCTTCTCGTTCTTGATTCTCGCCAGGTCCGCGTCCGTGACGTCCTCTACGTGCAGTTCGATGCGTATACTCCGCTCGGAACTGTAAAATTCCTCGGCTCGGGGGCGACGCGTTGATGAAGGCATCAGCAGCAGGATCGCCTGCAGCACTGACGACTTTCCGGAGTTGTTCTCTCCGATGAGACAGCCAAACTTCGACAACGGAATACTCACGTTCTTGAGGGCGCGAAAGTTCTCGACCTTCAGTTCAACGAATCGCATCTCAACTCTCCCTAAGATCTCGACGAAACCGTGTTTATCGCTCGACAGCCGATCGTTGCCCGTTCATGTGCCGGATGTGGAGCACCGCTGGATCGGGCTTTGGATCTCCCGGTCACGCATGCAGGTGCTAGCTCAGCCACGCGGGATCAATCGCTGCTGCACTTTGTCGTACTCGTATTCGGCGATCTCACCGGACATGATCATCGCGATGGCCTCGTTGATAACGTCTCGCGGAACGATGAACCACTCGGAAGGGTCATACTGCTTCCCCTTCCGATCGATTTGAGTTAGGTCGAGTCGCACTTCGGCGAACACCCGGTGCAACAAGTTCTCGAGCGCCGATGCCTTAAGGTTGTATACCCGGTAGTCGGCGACGATCTTCACCGCGGCCATCAGGTACGTAGGCGACACTGCAGCGCTCTTGACCCGCTGTTCGACGCTCGTGGTTGAGAAGCCGATCTTGTGGAGGTCCTTGACGTTGGCGATGAGCGGATCGGTGCTGAGTGATTGCAGCACGTATATATGACCGCTTTCGACGTCCGCATCGAGAATGTCGCTGGCGTCGTGCCCGGTGCGCGCCAGGACCTGCCCCTGTGTCTCATACATGCGGGTTTGGAGGCTCTTGTCGTACATCGCAGATTCGGTACCGTTCTCGAACACCAAGCGCAGGCGTTGCTTCTTGCGGGATTCGCCGCCGATGACGAGGTCGACCTTCTCGCCAACCTCGGCGACGAAGCACATCACGCCGTTGAGGACGAAAAACACACCCTCTCGGATCAGGTCCATGCCGGTGAATGGCTTCAGCTCGAAAGTGCCATCGGCGAGCTCCGCGTGCTTCGCTTTGAACAGCGGCTCAAACTGTTCGAAGTCCTTCGCCTTCACGCGCTGTGCGACTGACTCGGCGGACTCCGGCCGCTTGATCGCAGGTAGGCCAGACACGTCGAGGATCCCGGCCTCGTCGCCCAGCAGATCGTCGAGATCGTCGCTCCCGAGCAGCTCATCGAGCGACGCTGGAGCTGCTGGCGATTCGAGCAGGCCGAACTCATCGAGACGCTTCACCGCTTCGGCTTTCGCCTCGTTGGCGAGAAAGCCGTCCAGCCGCGCACCGAGCTTGCGCTCGGCGATCCCACGCGTCTGGGAGCTGGGCACCCGACCTTCGGTGCGCCGGAAATCTACGATCTCGAGAAACGCACGCTCCAGGCGGTCCGATGACGTGATCTTCTTTGGCTTCTCCGGCGCGTTTAACAGCTCGTCGTCGAGGATGTCGTCGATTGTGAGGACGATGTCCTCGTTGGACGTGAAATCGACCGGGGTCACGAGGGCTCCCCCATCTCTGTCGCTGCCTTCTCGGCCTCACGCTTCTGCTTCAGCTTCTGCAAAAACAGCAGCGCTGCCGCCATGCGCTTCTCCGCAGGGTCATCCGAGCGCAGATCGGGGCGCTTGCCGTTGACCTGCACCCAGGTCTTGATCTTCGGGTACAGCGCCAGTGCTTCCTCCTCCGAGAACTCGATCTTCAGCGAGGTGATCGTGTCTTGGATCAAGCGCAGCACCGACGGCGTAACCGACTTCGACAGCACCTCGAACGCCCGCTGGAACGGGTTCACCGAGTCGATGAGGTTGATGTTCAGCTCGTCGATGCTCACGAACTTCTCGGCCATCTTGATGAACCGCTTGTCACCGACTTCGCGGACCTCGCCGTTCTTGATCACGGAGTCAACGACGACTTGCTGACGAACTTCCTCGACCTGCTCCTCGGTGAGGTCGGGGTACTTCTCCCGGATGATCTTCGGAATCAGTACCTTGTTGGTCGTTTCTGCGTCAACGGAGCCCGCGGCTGCCCGGGCGAAGGTGTCGTCCTGCAGGATCGTTGCCTTCAGGTCGTTCAGGTCCGTCGCGACGATCTGCTTCACGCGGTCGCTCGAGGGCTCCTTGAAGCCCTTGATCTTGAGCTCGCCCTTCTTCGCCGGCTCGTCGTCGTCGAACTTCTTCGTTTTGAAGTTGAAGTTCGGCGCGAGCACCTGCTCCATAAGAAGAGATGCCGTGATTGCCTTGAGCATGTTGTTCACTGACACCTTGACCTCGCCCTGCGAGGCATCGGGCTCGGCGATGAGGTTCGTAAACTGCGCATGCATCTTGCCCGGGCTGTCACGGGTGACTCGTCCGATGATCTGGATCACCTCGGTGAGGGAAGCCCGGTAGCCGACCGTCAGGGCGTGCTCGGCAAAGGGCCAGTCGAAGCCCTCCTTCGCCATGCCCAGCGCGATGATGATGTCGACGCCGTCGCGCTCCTTCGACGCGGTGCGGGACAGGTAGTGCAGCGTGTCGCCGCGCTTCTTCTGGTCCGTGTCGTCGACAAGGTCCGCGACACGCACGATCTCACCGGTGTCCTCGCGACGCACGCTGATGATGCCCGTGTCGGGATCGGTCGACTCGACGTGGCCGATCGCGTCGATGATGCGACCGACCTCTTCGATCTTGTCCTTCGTCGACTCGCCCGAGTTCACGCTCGGGATGTGCACGATCGTCTTCTTGTCTAGGTCGAGCACTTCGTGGATCGCGTCGGTGTACCGCCCCTGGTAGAAGTGGTGCCCAATGCCGAGCGACCGCAGGTACTCGTAGCCGTTGAGTTGGTCGTAGTAGTTGAACGTGACCGGCGTGAACTTCGCCTCGTCCTCAGGCGACAGCACCGGCACCGAGTCCCCACGGAAGTACGACCCGGTCATCGCCACGATGTGGACGTCTGATCCGTTCATCACGTCACGCAGGAGAGCTCCCAGACGTGACATCTCCGTGTCGGCGGAGACGTGGTGGAACTCGTCGATAGCCAGTACCGCGCCGTTGAACGACTCCGGGGCCAGCTTCTCGAACGCGAAGCGCAGCGTCGCGTGAGTGCACACGAGCACCGCATCGGGCCCTTCGAGGAACTTCACGAAAGCGTCGACCTTGCCCGCCGACGATCCCGCGTCGCACAGGTTGTGCTCGTCCTTGATCTCCCAGTCCGCCCAGAAGCCCTGCTTTGTCAGGGCTGTCGATGCGAACGACGCACCGATCGAGCGCTCCGGCACCGCCACGATGACCTTCTTGCGGCTCTGGTTGTAGAGCTTGTCCAGCGCTACGAACATCAGCGCGCGCGACTTGCCTGACGCCGGCGGAGCCTTCACCAGCAGGTGCTGGGCGTCACGCTGCTCGAAGACACGCTGCTGCATCTCACGCATGCCCAGCGCGTCCGTGTTCACTGATGCCTTCGTCTGCGCGTAGGTGACATCGACGATGTTCACGGGCTTGTTGATCGCGTTCACGTGGCGGTCCTCCGGGTCTTCTTCGCAGGAGCCTTCGCGGCGTCCTCGGCAGTCATTCGCTCGTAGAGCTCGAACAGATCAGACAGCCGCTGCTCGTCCGTCTCGTAGGGCTTCTTCGAGTAGAGCGAGTCGACCAGCGCATCGACCGTCTGGTGCGCTTGACGGAGATCCTGCGGCATCTTGTCCGGGTCGTAGAGCTCTGCCAGCGTTTGCTCACAGTGGTACTCGCGCACGTCGAGTATCCGAAGCGCGGCGACCGTCAGCTTCTCCTTGACCGCTGCCGACAACGGCGGAACGGGGAAGTTGTTGTAGACGATCGTGTTCGAGTACTGATAGTCCTCGCGCATTCTGCCGGACACCGCGTTAACCCAGACCATGTGAATTTTCGACATCAGCAGGGCAAACACCCACGGCTGAGCGTCGTAGACCGCGAACCCCTTGTTCGAGATCACCGCGTCCGGCCCCAAATAGCCCATCGGGATGTATTCCCGACGCCCGGAGGAGATGCTCGGCACGATGATGGATTCCGTAGGCTTGTAGCTGCGCTGAACGAACCTATGAGGTTGATCTGCGAACTTCGCAGCCACATCGCTGGCTTTGTCGTCCATACGAGACGCGGTGACACGGGCTAACCGCGCGGCGATCGATCCTACTCTGCTCGCCTCTTCCGCCTCGGCATCGTCCACCCAGAGGCAGTACCGCTCTCCGCCGTTGATGGCCTCCGCTGAGCCCATGAAGCCCTTGATCCATCGCCTTGCTTCAGGAGCCTCATCCACCATCCTGAGCATCTCAGACGGCGAAAGAATCAGCCCGCCGCCATCGGTCGGCTTTGAACCATAGACCATAGGGGGAAGATCCCGAGACAGGGGCAACCGGGCGCGACCCACGATGATGTTCGGTCCGTCGGTCAGGTAGCCGTTGATGTTCGCGACTGTGAGCCGCAGACCGTCGGTGTACAGGTACTTGGGCTCGGGACTGCCGTTTCGAAGGCCGATCACTGCAACCGTCACGCCTGCATTGCGTTTAGCGTTATTCTCCCACTTGAAGGACGTGTAGGCGAATCCGATCTCGACACCGTCCCTAAGCAATGTAGGGAACAATAGGCCGACGTGATCGCCCTGCGCGACCGAATTAGTCGTCACGAATGCCAGACGCGCGATCGTCCGTCGAATATAGTCCGCGCCCTTCACGAACCACAGCGAGATGTAGTCCAAGTTTCTCGAGAACGCCCGGCCGCCGAAGACCTTGGCGAAGTCAGCCTTCTGTTCCGCGGACTGCATGCTCGAGCCCACATACGGAGGGTTGCCGATGAGGTAGATCTCCGCCTCTCCGTCGTTCGGGCAGACGTCGTTCCAGTCCACTCGCGTCGCATTGCCGGCCTTGATCTGCCCTGTCTCCTTCAGCGGGATCAGGGGGATCTCGACACGGAACTTCTCGCGAAACTCCCGGTTCATCTGGTGCTTCGCGATCCAGAGCGACAGGATCGCAACCTCGACAGCGAAGTCGTCGATCTCAATGCCGTAGAAGTTCTCGATGCTGATCTTCGAGTCCGCCCAGAGCACCTGGTGCGAGGAACTCAGCTCGGCGAGCCGCTCAAGGATCGCGTGCTCGAGCTTGCGCAGTTCCTTGTACGCGATGACGAGGAAGTTGCCGGAACCACACGCGGGGTCGAACACCTTGATATCCGTGATGCGGTCGAGCAGACGCATCAGCCGCCGTTCGCTGTCTTGAGCCTCGTTGAGCTCGGTCTTCAGGTCATCGAGGAAGAGCGGCTCGATCGTCTTCAGGATGTTCGGCACAGAGGTGTAGTGCTGCCCCAGGTCGCTCCGCTTGCCCGGCGTGACGATCGCTTGGAACATCGAGCCGAAGATGTCGGGGTTGATGTCGCGCCAGATGAGCGTGCCTGAGGCAATGAGCTCGTCTCGCGCCTGCTTCGTGAAGCGCGGCACGACCTGATCGTCCTTGACGGTGAACAACCGGCCGTTCACGTAAGGGAACTCGGCGAGGTGCTTTGGCTTATCAGCCGCGTTCTCTGTATCAAGTGCCTTGAATAGGTCGGTCAGGAACTCAGCGAGGTCCGAGCCGTCGGACTGGGTCTGGGATCCGATCGCGTTCGTGAACTGGTTGTCGCCAAAGATGCCTGTGTCCTCCGCGAAGAAGCAGAACAACAGACGGGTGAAGAAGATGTTGAGCGAATGACGACCACGCTCGTCGTCGAAGATGCCGGGGTTGGCCTGCAGGAGTTCGTCGAAGAGCTTGCCCATACGCTCGGCGGCCTTGACGTCGGCATGGGACTCAGCGACGTACTGCGCCTTCTCCATGCCGGCCCACGGCAGGAGGAACGCGAAGTGCTGGTCGATCTCGCGGATCGGGAAGCCGATCGTCTCGTTCGTCTTGATGTCGTGTACTACCAGCTCGACGTAATCCGTGACGATGACAAACCGCGTGCTGAAACGGACCACGGCCGGGGTCGACTTGAGATCTTCGATGACCTCGAGAGGGTCGCTGGTCGTCTCCTTGAAATAGACGACGTTCTTCTGCGCGACCTCGGTGGACGGGTCAACTGCCACGTTGAGTGAGCCGTTGCGCAGCCTCGTGACGTTGCCCTGGGGCTTCCCGTAAGCGAGCAGCAAGTCGAAGATGAATTCTCGGTCGTAAGTCTCCCTGCCAGCTAGAGGAGCGACGCGCTCCTCTACTGCTTTGAGGCTCAGTCTCGCCATATCGATGTTCCTACTCTCGCCCGCGCCGCGTCGAAAAAGCAGCAAGTCGTCCGCACCGTTGCCTCGCCGAATGAGACCCGGCCGCGCGTCGTGATCATCCTATCGGCGGGGTCTGGCGCTACCACGGCGGTCTGCTCTGCCGACCTCAGTCGGCCGCGAACCTCACGTGAGCCGAAGTCTTAATCAGCGTGCGCCGCGTTCAGCAGGACAGCACCCGCGATCTTCTCTGCGATGACAGCGACCACGTCACGCGCGGTCTCGAAGCCGGCGAGGTCAGGAAGGAACCCGCTGTACTCGGCAACGTCGGCGAATGTCACTCCAATGAGTACGGGGATCAGCGTCGACTTTCCGAGAAGCACCCCAAGCTCGCGCTCGGTCCAGAAGCGACCAGTGAGGTAAGCAGGTGTGAGGAGCACAACACCGGCGCGGGCCTTGCGTAGGCCCCTGTCCATCTGCAGCGCCTGGCTCTGACCGGGAATGATTGCGACCTCGTCGAACCACACGCGAACGCCAAGGCTCTCGAGCTCATCCTTGAGTTCAGTCGCGACGCCGAGCCATCGATACGTGCGTAGCTCAGGAAGACGTCCCATTCGCGATCGTCGCGCCCGGCGATCTCATGCTGGACGCGTTCTGTCAACTCCCGCTCCGCCGGGGTGTACACAATCCGCGTGGTCGTCGCCGCCGACTGGAGCTTGCGATTCAGCTCACGGGCGGCGCGGTCGGCTTGGGCAGCGACCTGCTGATTGTGGGCGTTGGCCTGGCGGATCTGTTGGTTCACCCGCTGGTTGTGCTGATTGACGCGGTTCACTTCACGGTTGTACTCGTCGACCCGCCGCTTGTTCTCGCGGTTCACGCGGTCAACTTCTCGTTGCAGCTTCTGCTGAGCCGCCCTCATTTTCGCCTGCAACTGCGCGGTATTGATGCTTCTCACCATGACGATGCCCTCTCGTGTCCTTGTCATGAAGAGTAGGCGCGACCACCGACATCGCTGCTCCAGGGCTGGCTGGCAGTTCGTGCGCTACTTGGCGAGACAACGACTCAGATTAACAAAGGGACCCCGTGATCGAGTGGTCACGGGGTCCCTCGCAGTCGACTCGGTGATCGAGGTCAACCGGCGTTCGGAGGCTCGAAACCGCCAACGTGGACGTACTGACGCCAAAAGCGACGAACGTCGTCCTCGTAGTGGATCACGCCGTGCGCAGCGTCGCAGCTAGGCGCACCCACGCAGAGCCCGCGAGTCTTGCCGGCCGCCCAGCGCCGATACCCCGTGATACCTGAGGCCAGAATCGTCTCGAGCTGTTCCTCGGTAAAGCCGAGGGCGCAGGCGGGCCCGGGGAAGGTCACAGTCACATCCTCGCAGGTCGGGTCGGGCATCCCGACTGCAGTCGCTTACGCCGAGCGCCGGACACCATGAGCGCGGAAGTTCCGGACCGATATCCATCCATATCTGAATTCATAAGCCATTCGAGCCGCTTTCCCCCAGCATCCAGACGCCGTGGAGCCGGGATTGTCATCGCTGGATAGTGCTCGGAAGCGTCACTGGGATAGCCCACGTTCGCGGCGCTCCCAGTGACGCCCTCGACCCGAGGGGCCCGGGAACAACCCGGAGTTACCCTCGGACAGATCACGATCGGGTCACAAAAACGGGCAAATATGGCCCACGTGGGGCCCACGCGGAGCGTCTGACGTACACCCGAATGCACGAAAACCCCTGATGATCAGGGGTTTTCATCTGTGCGCGATACTGGGATCGAACCAGTGACCTCTTCCGTGTCAGGGAAGCGCGCTACCGCTGCGCCAATCGCGCCCGTTGGGGCTATTCAGTTTCTGAGAGGTGGCGACGGGATTCGAACCCGTGTAAACGGCTTTGCAGGCCGGTGCCTAGCCGCTCGGCCACGCCACCGTGTGGATTGACCCCACGTGCGGAAGGCCCTCCGAAGAAGGCCCCTGCACTTGAGCGGATGACGAGACTCGAACTCGCGACCCCAACCTTGGCAAGGTTGTGCGCTACCAACTGCGCTACATCCGCGTTGTTCCCGGGTTGTTGCCCCGAGCACTTGATAAACATTAGCCGACGATCGGCGGTTGTCAAAACCAGACCCGAATCTCGCGCGTGTCCCGTGATCTGGTCAACAGGGCCTCCGACGGTCGGGTAGTATCGGTTGACGTACCCCACGGGTATGGGCGATTGGCGCAGTTGGTAGCGCGCTTCCTTCACACGGAAGAGGTCATCGGTTCGAGTCCGGTATCGCCCACCACAGAACCCCGCAGAGCTTCGGCTCCGCGGGGTTTCTTCGTCCCACAGCGGCCGAAGCTCCGACCGGGTCGACCTCGGGTGTCGGAGCCCACGACTACCGTTCACACCGTGTCAGACCTTCCTCCCCTGCCAGGGCCGTGCGGACTCTGCGGGGGTCTGCGCGGCACGCGGCGCGAAGGTTCCCTGATCTGCGTCGACTGCGGCTGGCGCTACGGAGACGCGCCTGACCCGGACCTGCCTCTTCCCGTGATCGAAGTGGTCTACTACCTCCGATACGACCGCCGGGTGAAGATCGGCACGAGCCGGAGGCCACGGCAGCGCCTCGCGAGCATCCGGCACGACGAGCTCCTCGCCTTCGAACAGGGCGGCAGGGCCCTCGAACAGCAGCGGCATCGAGAGTTCGCCTCGGTCAGGGAGGGCGGCGAGTGGTTCACCCGGACCGACGAGGTGAGAGCGCATATCGCGGCTCTGCGCGAACGCGGCGAGCCGTGGACGCTCTATGCCCGCTGGCTGAGCGATGCCCTTCGGTGACCTCACACGTCGATGACGGTGCTGCCGGACCGGTCCGGCAGCACCGTCGTCGTCGCTCTCACGCGTGAGCCGCAGAGACCTTCACGCGGGCCGGCTGGGGCTGCGAGAACAGCACGACCACGATCACCGCGACGCCGACCACGACGTGCGGCAGCCAGACGTTGAGAGCCTGTCCCGAGAAGCCGAACAACCACGGCGACAGCGCGAGGAACAGGCTCGCCACGATGTCGAACACGAGGTGGACGGGCATCGGAATGAACCCGAACGGACCCCACTCGTACTTGGTGAAGAGGCTGTAGACGATGAGCCCGACACCGAGCACGATCGGGATGACGACGGCAGCGCCCCCGACGCTGGAGAAGCCGAACAGCCACGGTGCGGCGATCAACGCCACGCCGACGATGTAGTCGAGGGCACCGTGGACCTTGGTGGGGATGAAACGCATGATTCCTCCTTAGCTGCGCCGCGGATCGCGACTCACAGCTGGTTCGGAGCGCAGGGGGAAACGGATTGCCGACTTACCCGCATAGCCTGGGGACGTGCCCGAGATCCGCCCCGCCTCTCGCCCCGTCGCCATCGCACGCATGCTCGTCGGGGCCGCCGTCATCGGCACCCTGATCTACACGTATGCGATCGGCATCCCGGCACAGGGAGCGAATCCGTTCGACTACTTCGGCTACTTCACGAACCTCACCAGCCTGCTGACCGGCCTGATCCTGATCGCGAGCGGGGCTGCGGCGGCAGTCACCCGCACCGTGCCGGACTGGATGCCGCAGGCGCGCGGCGCGGCCGTCACCTGCATGATCATCGTCGCCCTGATCTACAACCTCGTCGTCCCCGGCACAGGAACCGCTCCCGCGTGGGTCAGCATCACGCTCCACCTCGTGTTCCCCGTGCTGCTGGTGCTGGACTGGCTCCTCGTCGGCGATCGGCCGCCGCTGCCCTGGCGGCGGCTCTGGATCGTCCTCCCCTATCCGCTGACCTGGCTCGTCGTGACGCTCGTCCGCGGCGCGACGGACGGATGGGTCCCCTACGGATTCCTCCTTCCCGAACGGGGCGCCGCACAACTCGCTGCCACCGCCGGAGGCCTGTTGCTCGCCCTCCTCGCCGCGGCTGCACTGGTCTGGACGATGAGTCGTCAGCGCGGGGTCGCCACGGCGTCGACCGGGTTCGCGGGGTAGTCCCAGGCTCGACTGCTACGGTGACCGGGTCGGCACCTCGCCGACGTCAGGGAAGACTTCTTGTCGACCAACGGGCTCCATCAGCCATTTCGTTCTCCGTCGCCTCCTCTGGGTGATCCTAGGAGCGCGCCATGCCCGCCCATTCCCTTTCCGACCCGATCGACTCCTCTGCGCTCGACTGGGCACTCCCCGCGACGCTTCCTGCCGGTTCGACGGCCGTGGTGTACTGCGAGGGACAGTTCGGCGAGCAGGACGGCAAGACCGCCAACGGACTCGTGCGCCACTCCGAGAAGTACGAGATCCTCAGCGTCATCGACAGCACACGCGCGTTCCAGGACACGGGTGCGTTCCTCGACGGCGCGGACAACGGCATCCCGATCCTCGCGAACCTCGCCCAGGCGATCGTCAACGCCGGGCGGGTGCCCGACTACCTCATCTGCGGTGTCGCCCCCGCCGACGGGCTCATCTCCCCCGCGGTGCGCCGGGCCCTGCTCGACGGCATCTCACGGGGAATGCACATCGTCAGCGGTCTACACGAGTTCCTCGGCGACGATGCCGAGTTCGTCTCCGCGAGCATCGCCGCAGGAGTCACCATCACCGATGTGCGCCGCCCGCGCGACAAGAAGGACCTGCACCTCTTCTCCGGTCGGATCTTCGACGTGACCTGCCCTCGGATCGCGATCCTCGGCACCGACGGCGCCATCGGCAAGCGGACCACCGCGACGCTCCTCGTCCGTGCCCTCACCGATGCCGGCATCCGGGCGGTCCTCGTCGGCACCGGCCAGACCACGATCATCCAGGGCGGACGCTACGGAGTCGCCCTCGACGCGCTCGTGCCCCAGTTCTGCTCGGGCGAGGTCGAGAACCAGGTCGTCGCGGCCTTCGAAGGCGAGGATCCCGACGTGATCATCGTCGAAGGACAGGGCGCACTCAGCCACCCCGCGTACCTGACCTCGGCGCACATCCTCCGGGGAAGCCGCCCCGAAGCCGTCATCGTGCAGCACGCACCGGCCCGCAAGACGCTCGGCGACTTCCCGATGGTCGCGATGCCGTCCGTCGCGAGCGAGGTGGCGCTCATCGAGTCTTTCGCCGACACCCGCGTGATCGGCGTCACGGTCAACCATGAGGATCTCACCGCTCCCCAGCTCGCCGCAGCGATCGACGAGATCGAAGGGGAGCTCGGCATCCCCGCCACCGATCCGCTCACGAGGCCGGCGAGCGAGCTCGTGGAGATGGTGCTTCAGGCCTTCCCCGCGCTCAGCCCTCAGCTCGCCAGCCGTAACGCCGGCTGAGGGCGCCGGAGACCCGGCCGAAACGGACCTTGTCGAGGACGGCGGCTTCGCGCCTCAGCCCGCGCTCGTGGACGCTGTACAGCTGCTCGATGTCGACCCACGATTCCCTGCCCTGCGAGTCCCAGGAGCCGGAGCCGATCGACAGGAAGTCCCTGTCCCGTTCGTGCGCCTTGCTGGTCATCCGCACCGCGTACACGCGGTCCGACGACTGGCGGCCGATCACGAGCACCGGCCGGTCCTTGCCCCTGCCGTCGTTCTCCTCATAGGGCACCCACGTCCAGATGACCTCTCCGGCGTCCGGAGCGCCGTCACGAGCCGGCGCGTAGGAGATCCGCAGGTCACGGATGCGCTCCGGATCGATGCGCACGGTGTCGGTGCCCGCGGCCTGCCCCGGCTCGACGTCATGCCCGGAATCCGCGGAGCCGGTGCGCTCGGCATCCGTCTTCAGGCGCGCCCTCGGGCGTGTCGGAGAGCCCTGGGAGGGCGTTCTGCGCCCGGATCCCACCGCCTTGAGGAGGATCTCGAGGATCGAGGTCAGGATGCCGTTGCCATTGCCCACAGGGTCACCCTATCCGCTGCCGCACCACGTCAGCGCACGCCGGAAGGGCGTCTCGGTTCAGGGGAACCGAGACGCCCTTCCGCGTTCGCACGACGATGCTGTAGGCGCTCACGCGTCCGCGAGCGCGTACCCCTCCTCGCCGTGCACGACCAGGTCTACTCCTGCGATCTCGTCCTCGTTCGTGATGCGGAACCCGATCGTCTTCTCGATCGCGAAGCCGATCACGAAGGAGATGATGAACGAGTAGAGCAGCACGCCCACCGCGGCGATCGCCTGCACCGCCAGCTGACGGAGGTCGCCACCGACGAAGAGGCCGGTGCCGGTCGCGAAGAGTCCGAGGTAGAGCGTGCCGAACAGGCCGCCGACGAGGTGGATGCCCACCACGTCGAGCGAGTCGTCGAACCCCAGGCGGAACTTCAGCTCGACCGCCAGCGCGCACAGGATGCCGGCCAGGGCGCCGAGCAGCAGCGACCACCCCGGCGTCAGGTTCGCGCAGGCCGGAGTGATGGCCACGAGACCGGCAACCGCACCGGACGCCGCCCCGACAGAGGTCGCCTTGCCGTCCTTGATGCGCTCGACGAGGATCCAGCCGAGGATCGCCGCCGCGGTGGCGCCCAGGGTGTTGAGGCCGATCAGACCGACGCCGCCCATGTCCTCAGCGAGCCATTCCGCACCCGCGTTGAAGCCGAACCACCCGAACCACAGCAGGGCGGCCCCCAGGAGCGTCAGCGGGACGTTGTGGGGCTTCAGGATGCCCTTCTGGAAGCCGATGCGCTTGCCGAGGACGATCGCCAGCGCGAGGGCCGCCGCACCCGCGTTGATGTGCACGGCGGTTCCACCGGCGTAGTCGATGACGGCGATGCCGCTGTCCTCGCCGAACAGGGTGGTGCCGAGATTCATGATCCAGCCG
The DNA here is from genome assembly GCF_042901325.1 of Microbacterium sp. NPDC012755. Taxonomy (NCBI): domain Bacteria; kingdom Bacillati; phylum Actinomycetota; class Actinomycetes; order Micrococcales; family Microbacteriaceae; genus Microbacterium; species Microbacterium sp. NPDC012755. The sequence goes on from NZ_JBIBCT010000001.1 coordinate 3,203,873, forward strand.
CCGCCCCAGACCCACGCGGCCACCGGGAAGTAGCCGACCGTCGCGAACACGCCGGCGAAGATCAGCCAGGATCCGAACTTCGCGCGGTCGGCGATCGCGCCGGAGATCAGTGCGACCGTGATGATCGCGAAGGTCGCACCGTACGCGACGCCGAGCAGGGCGACGTTGGATCCCTCGCCGCTGGCCAGCGCGCTCAGGCCGAAGTCGGCGAAGGGGTTGCCGGCGAAGGCGGTCGGGCTGTCGACGGCGCTCATCGAGAATCCGAAGAGGATCCAGAGCACCGCGACGAGACCGATCGAGCCGAAGCTCATCATCATCATGCTCACGACGCTCTTCGCCTTGACGAGGCCTCCGTAGAAGAAGGCGACTCCGGGCGTCATCAGCAGCACGAGAGCCGTCGCTGTGATCGCCCAGGAGATGTTGCCGGGTGCATCCATGTGTAAACCTCACATTCGGGAAACTGTGAGGTTCAGTGTGGCGACACCCGATTTCCGGGATGCGTGAAGTTTGTTGCGCGCACGTTACAGGCTGAGCGCCCGTGTGAACATCGCGTTACGCAGGTCAGCGTTCGGCGTGGGTGAGGGCGTTCAGACGCGAGATCGCCCGCAGGTACTTCTTGCGGTAGCCGCCGCCGAGCATCTCCTCGGCGAAGACCTGATCCAGGCTCACACCGGTGGCCACGATCGGGATCTGCGCGTCGTAGACCCGGTCGACGAAGGCGACGAAGCGCAGAGCCTCCGACTGATCGGTCAGCACGCGCACATCGCGAAGGCCCACGAGCCCGAGGCCCGTGATCAGACGGATGTACCGCGAGGGGTGCACGCGGGCGAGGTGGGAGATCACGTCGCCGAACGCGTCATCGGATGCCGCGCCTCCGGTCGCACCCTTCGCGATGGCATCGGCGTACTCCGCATCGGACGACACGACGGCGTGACCGTCGAGCGCACGCTGGCGGAAGTCGACGCCGTCGATCCGCAGCGTCTCGAAGCTGTCGGACATGGCGTGGATCTCCCTCAGGAAATCCTGGGCGGCGAAGCGCCCCTCGCCGAGCGCATTCGGCGGGGTGTTGGAGGTCGCTGCGAGCTTGGTCCCTGTGGGGACGAGCTCTCCGAGGAGACGTGTCATCACCATGGTGTCGCCGGGGTCGTCGAGTTCGAACTCGTCGATGCAGAGCAGATCGGCGCCCTTCAGCAGATCGACCGTGTTCTTGTACCCGAGGGCTCCCACCAGGGCGGTGTACTCGATGAACGAGCCGAAGTACTTCCTGCGCGCGGGCATCGCGTGATAGATCGAGGCGAGGAGGTGCGTCTTGCCGACGCCGAAGCCTCCGTCGAGGTACACGCCCGGCTTGATCTCGGGCTCCTTCTTCGCCCGGCTGAACAGACCTCCGCGCTTCACCGGCGCACCACGCCCTGCGAACCGGATCAGGGTCTCCTTCGCCTCCTCCTGAGAGGGGTACGCGGCGTCCGCGCGATAGCTGTCGAACGTCGCTCCATCGAACTGGGGCGGGGGCACCAGGCTCGCGAGCATCTCAGGACCGGTGACGGTCGGCTGGCGCTCGGTCAGGTGCACGACGCCCGTGGCGGTGGTGGTGTCAGTCATCGTTTTCCTGTGTCGAAGTCTTACGAATCCGGTGCCGGGGGCGCAGCGGGGATCTATCGTCGAAGGGACGGCTCAACACTACGCCGTCCGCACCTGCGTCATCGCCCGCTCAACGTCTGAGGAGATCCCTGTGGCCATCGAGTTCGATTCGTCTTCGTCCAAGTTCGCCGAGTACGCGGAACCCGGCCGTCTGGTCACCACCGACTGGCTCGCCGCGCACCTCGGCGATCCGGGACTCGTCGTGGTCGAGTCCGATGAAGACGTGCTGCTCTACGAGACGGGCCACATCCCGGGGTCCGTGAAGGTGGACTGGCACACCGAGCTCAACGACCCTGTCGTCCGCGACTACGTCGACGGCGAGGGCTTCGCGAAGCTCCTGAGCAGCAAGGGCATCTCCCGCGACGACACCGTCGTGATCTACGGCGACAAGAACAACTGGTGGGCGGCCTACGCGCTGTGGGTCTTCTCGCTCTTCGGCCACGAGGACGTGCGCCTCCTCGACGGCGGCCGCGACCGCTGGATCGCGGAGGGACGCGAGATCACCCGCGAAGCCACCGTGCGCCCCGCGACCGAGTACCCCGTGATCGAGCGCGACGACTCCGTCATCCGCGCCTACAAGGAGGACGTGCTCGCCCACATCGGCAACCCGCTGATCGACGTGCGCTCCCCCGAGGAGTACAGCGGTGAGCGCACCACCGCCCCGGCCTATCCCGAGGAGGGCGCCCTTCGCGCCGGCCACATCCCGACAGCGCAGAGCGTGCCGTGGGGCAAGGCGGTCGCCGAGGACGGCGGCTTCAAGCCGCGTGCCGAGCTGGACGCCATCTACCGAGACGGCGCGGGTCTCGCCGACGGCGACCAGGTCGTCGCGTACTGCCGCATCGGGGAGCGCTCCAGCCACACCTGGTTCGTGCTGACGCACCTGCTCGGGTTCGAGAACGTCCGCAACTACGACGGCTCCTGGACCGAATGGGGCAGCGCGGTGCGCGTGCCGATCGTCACCGGGGCAGAGCCCGGCACCCTCTGACGGTGCGAGAATGTCAGGGATGACCACCAGCACCGTCCCCGACGTCCTCGCCGAGATCCGCGATTCCTTTCTGGAGACCCCGGAGCCCGATCGGCTCCTGCTCCTGCTCGAGTTCGCGGACGAGCTGCCCGCCGTGTCGGACGAGGTCGCCGCTCACCCGGAGATGTGCGAGCGGGTCGCCGAGTGCCAGTCCCCCGTCTACATCTACGTCGAGGTGCACGACGGCGTCGTGACGATGCACGCGACCGCTCCCCCGGAGGCCCCGACGACCAGGGGCTTCGCCAGCATCCTGGTGCAGGGGATCTCCGGACTCACCGTCGACGAGGTCCTCTCGATCCCCGAGGACTATCCGCAGTCGATCGGCCTGACCAAGCTCGTCTCCCCGCTGCGCATCGGCGGCATGACGGGCATGCTGATGCGCGCCAAGAACCAGGTCAGGCAGAAGAGCTGAAGCCGTTCCCGCTCACCCAGTCGGTGATGGATGCCGTCCACGCCGTCTGGTCGTAGTTCCACAGCTTGGTGTGCCGCGCCACCGTGAAGCGCGGCATCGTCACGATGTCCGGACGGGCCTGCTGGAGCGCGTGGGAAGCGTCTGACGGGACGAAGCCGTCGTCGTCGCTGTGCAGGATGAGGATCGGCACGTCGAGCTCCTCGGCCCTGGCCACCATGTCGAGCCGGTCGAAGGAGATGGCGTCGTCCGCTCCGCTCAAGCGCGCGGTGAGCGGGAGTTGGAGGGCGCCCATGGCCATGTCCGGCAGCGGACCCCTGAGCCCGGACTCCCTCGCCTGGAACCGCAGGACGGTGCGCCAGTCGACCACCGGCGACTCGAGGATGAGTCCGGCGATCCTGCTGCGATTCGCCGAGTTGACCGCGGTCTGCAGCGAGATCGCCCCGCCCATCGACCACCCCATCAGGATGACGCGCTCGGCGCCGTGGCGCAGCGCGTAGGAGATCGCCGTGTCCACGTCGCGCCACTCCGCAGCACCCAGCGCATACGCGCCGGCTCTGCTCCGTGGCGCCTCGCCGTCGTTGCGATACGACACCACGAGGTTCGGGAGCCCTGCGGCATGCAGCACCGGCACGGCCCTGAGGCACTCCGCCCGCACCGCTCCGCGCCCGTGGACCTGGATCACCCACGTCGACGACTCCCCGGGGAAGTACCACGCAGGGCACGGACCGGCGGGCGATCCGATCAGGACGTTCTCCCAGCGCAGGTGCAGTTCGCTCGGGGTCGAGTAGTAGTAGCCGCTGAACGTCGCGTCCCGGTCGACCCTGGCGCCCGGCTCGATCTGCGTGAGCAGCTTGCGCCGCACCGTCGTGGCATCGGCGCTGAGCACCGCACCCAGCTTCACGTAACCGTAGGTTCCGGTCGTGAACAGGCCGTAACGCCCCGGGAGCTCCGTGTCGAGGGTCCGCTGCAGCTCGATCGTCTGCGCGCCCGTGTCGACAGCGCGGATGACCGTGTCCAGCGGCCTCCTGCCCGGGGTGACCACGCGACGGGCGGTGCCGAACACGAGCAGGGCGACCGCGGCCCCGAGCGCGAGCAGTGCGGGGACAAGGAGCGCAACGGCGTGCCTGAGACTCTTCATCGCCTCCTGACTCTAGCCTGTTGCCGTGACCGCACAGCCCGATGACGGGACCCTCTTCGACGCCGCCGTGGCCGAACTGCGTGAGACCGCCTTCCGTGCGGACATCGCCGTTCGGGAGATCACCACGCCCCAGGGCCTCGCCCCCTTCGCGATCGCGCTCGCCGCGGACGTCCGCCCCGACGACACCGGAGACTCGGTGTACGGCACCGGGCGCTTCGTCCTCCTCCACGATCCCGATGCTCCGGCGCCGTGGGACGGCCCGTGGCGCATCGTGCTGTTCGCCCAGGCTCCCCTGGAGCCGGAGATCGGCACGGACCCGCTGCTCGCGGACGTCGCCTGGTCCTGGCTGGTGGATGCTCTCGACTCGAGGGATGCGATCTACCACTCTGCATCCGGCACCTCGACCAAGACGCTGTCGAAGGGTTTCGGCGGGCTCGCCGTCGAGGGCGACGGCGCACAGATAGAATTGCGGGCGTCCTGGACTCCAGAGGGCCCGTTCAGACCGCACGTCGAGGCATGGGCCGAACTGGTCGGAATGCTGGCGGGTCTTCCGCCCGGATCCGAGGGCATCGCCGTGATCGGCGCGCGAAAGGCTGCACGTGACTGAATACTCCGTGATCTCGGATTCCGAGGAGTTCCTGGCGGCATGCGCCGCACTCGCCGAGGGCACAGGTCCCGTCGCCGTGGACGTGGAGCGGGCATCCGGGTTCCGCTACTCCCAGCGGGCGTACCTCGTGCAGGTGTTCCGCCGGGGCGCGGGGGTCTTCCTCTTCGACCCTCCGGCCATCGGGGACTTCGCGCCGCTGCAGGCCGCGATCGGCGACGTCGAGTGGGTGTTCCACGCGGCGAGTCAGGATCTGCCGTCGCTGCGGGAGCTCGAGCTGGTCCCTGCGACGATCTTCGACACCGAGCTGGCGTCCCGACTCCTCGGACACGAACGCGTCGGCCTCGCCGCCGTCGTCGAGGAGACCCTCGGCATCGTCCTGAAGAAGGAGCACTCGGCATCCGACTGGTCGACCCGGCCGCTGCCGCCGGCATGGCTGGAGTACGCCGCGCTCGATGTCCTCCACCTCATCGACGTGCAGGAGGTGCTGGTCGCCGAGCTCGAGGAGCAGGGCAAGACCGAGTTCGCCGCGGAGGAGTTCGCCGCCACGATCACCCGGCTGCCGAAGCCTCCTCGCGAGGACCCGTGGCGTCGGCTGAGCGGTCTCCACCAGGTGCGCGGTGCGCGCAACCTCGCGGTGGCCCGTGAGCTGTGGCGGGCGCGTGAGGCCTTCGCGCAGGAGCAGGACGTCTCCCCCGGAAGGCTGGTGCCCGATCGTTCGCTGGTGGCCGCCGTGCTCGCCAACCCGCAGAGCAAGTCGGCGCTCGCCGGCACCAAGGACTTCCAGGGCAGGGCCAGCCGCACCCAGATCGATAGGTGGTGGCAGGCGATCGTCGACGGCCGCGCCGCCGAGGTGCTGCCGCGCGAGCGCGTTCCCAGCGACACGCTGCCCCCGCCCCGCGCGTGGGCCGACCGCAATCCCGAGGCGGACGCCCGGCTCAAGGCCGCACGCCCCGTGGTGGAGGCCGTCGCCGAGGAGCTCGGCATGCCCACGGAGAATCTGCTCACCCCGGAGTTCCTCCGTCGCGTCGCGTGGGATCTGCCGGGGACGACCGTCGAAGAGATCGGCACAGCGCTCGCCGCGCTGGGAGCGCGCCCGTGGCAGATTGCACAGACTGCACAGAAGATCGCCGACGCCTTTGTAGAGGCTGGTCAATCGCCCGACGAGACCCCCACACCCGCTTCGTAGGTTCGATCCAACCGATTCCTCCCGCCTCCGCGGCCTTCCTAGACTGAGGACACCGCACAAACTTGGAGGCAGAGTGGCCGAGATCTCGGACGTCTTCTTCGTCGATGGAGTGCGCACCCCCTTCGGGCGCGCCGGCGAAAAGGGCATGTACTGGAACACCCGCGCAGATGACCTCGCCGTGAAGGCGACCATCGGCCTGATGGAGCGGAACTCGGCCGTCCCGGCCGACCGCATCGACGACGTCGCGATCGCCGCGACCTCGCAGACCGGAGACCAGGGCCTCACTCTCGGCCGCTCGGTGGCGATCCTCGCCGGCCTTCCGCAGACGGTCCCCGGCCTCGCCGTCGAGCGCATGTGCGCCGGCGCCATGACGAGCGTCACCACGATGGCGGCGTCGATCGGCATCGGCATGTACGACTTCGCCCTCGCCGGCGGCGTCGAGCACATGGGACACCACCCCATCGGCGGCAACGCCGACCCGAACCCCCGATTCGTCGCGGAGCGCATGGTCGACCCTGGCGCACTGAACATGGGAGTGACGGCGGAGCGCATCTTCGACCGCTTCCCGCACCTCACCAAGGAGCGCTCCGATCGGTTCGGCATGCTCAGCCAGCACAAGGTGCAGGCCGCCTACGACGCGGGCAAGATCCAGCCCGACCTCGTGTCCGTCGCGACGAAGGACGCCGACGGCGCCTGGGGCCTCGCGACCGAGGACGAGGGCCGCCGCCCGCAGACGACCATGGAGGACCTCGCCGCCCTCAAGACGCCGTTCCGTCCCCACGGACGCGTCACCGCCGGCACCTCCTCTCCCCTCACCGACGGCGCGACGATGTCGCTGCTCGCCGGAGGCGGAGCGGTCAAGGAGTTCGGTCTCACGCCCAAGATGCGCATGGTGTCGTTCGCCTTCGCCGGCGTGCAGCCGGAGATCATGGGCATCGGCCCGATCCCGTCGACCGAGAAGGCCCTCAAGAAGGCCGGTCTCACCATCGACGACATCGGTCTGTTCGAGCTCAACGAGGCCTTCGCCATCCAGGTGATCTCCCTGCTCGACCACTTCGGGATCGCCGACGACGACCCCCGGGTCAACCAGTGGGGCGGCGCGATCGCGCTCGGTCACCCGCTCGCTGCATCCGGCGTGCGCCTGATGATCCAGCTCGCCGCGCAGTTCGCCGAGCGTCCTGACGTGCGCTACGGCCTCACCGCGATGTGCGTCGGACTCGGCCAGGGCGGCTCCGTCATCTGGGAGAACCCGCACTACAACGGCAAGAAGAGGAAGTAAGTCACGATGACCAACTACGACGACATCGACTTCTCCCCCATCCAGGCTCTCACCGAGGGCGAGGTGATCACGCACTCCCCCGTGCGCGATATCCGCCTCGCCTCCGGCAAGGTGCTCGCTCTCGTCACCCTCGACAACGGGCGCGACCACACACGTCCGAACACCCTCGGTCCGGCGACGCTCACCGAGCTCGGCGCCACCCTCGACGGACTCAAGGCACGCGCCGCGGCCGGTGAGATCCAGGCCGTCGGCATCACCGGCAAGCAGTACATCCTGGCTGCCGGCGCCGATCTGTCGGACATCAGCAAGGTCGGGTCGCGAGACAACGCGCGCCTGATCGCTCAGCTGGGCCACAAGGTGCTCGGCAAGCTCTCCGAGCTCGGCGTCCCGTCGTTCGCCTTCGTCAACGGCCTCGCGCTCGGCGGCGGCCTCGAGATCGCTCTGAACTCGACGTACCGGACCGTCGACGCCTCCGCGGCGGCGATCGCCCTGCCCGAGGTGTTCCTCGGCATCATCCCCGGCTGGGGCGGCGCCTATCTGCTGCCGAACCTGATCGGCATCGAGAACGCCCTCGAGGTCGTCATCTCGAACCCGCTCAAGCAGAACCGGATGCTCAAGCCTCAGCAGGCCTTCGATCTGGGAGTGGTCGACGCCATCTTCCCGGCGGCGAACTACCTCGAGAACTCGCTGGCCTGGGCCGATGCGGTCCTCGGCGGGAGGAAGGTCGAGCGCAAGAACGAGCCGGGCAAGATCGAGCGGCTCACCAAGTGGCCGATCGCGATCAAGATGGCCCGCGGCATGCTCGAGTCGAAGATCGGCACGGTGCCGAAGTCGCCCTATGCGGCTCTCGACCTGCTCGACAAGGCGAAGAGCGGTACCAAGGCCGAAGGCTTCGCCCGCGAGGACGAGGCGCTCGCAGAGCTCGTGACCGGCGACCAGTTCGCCGCGTCGATGTACGCGTTCGACCTGGTGCAGAAGCGCGCCAAGCGCCCCGTCGGCGCACCCGACAAGGCTCTCGCCAAGAAGGTCACCAAGGTCGGCATCATCGGCGCCGGCCTCATGGCCAGCCAGTTCGCGCTCCTGTTCGTGCGCAAGCTCCAGGTGCCCGTGCTCATCACCGACCTCGACCAGGCCCGCGTCGACAAGGGCGTGGCCTACATCCACGAGGAGATCGGCAAGCTCGAGTCCAAGGGCCGTCTGGACTCCGACTCCGCGAACAAGCTGCGCGGCCTCGTCACCGGCACCACCGACAAGAGCCTCTACGCGGACTGCGACTTCGTGATCGAAGCCGTGTTCGAGGAGGTCGGCGTCAAGCAGCAGGTGTTCGGCGAGATCGAGAAGATCATCGCCGAGGACGCGATCCTCGCGACCAACACGTCGTCGCTGTCCGTCGAGGAGATCGGCTCGAAGCTCGCGCACCCCGAGCGGCTCGTGGGCTTCCACTTCTTCAACCCGGTCGCGGTGATGCCGCTGATCGAGATCGTGAAGACGCCCTCGACGTCTGACGCCGCGCTGTCGACCGCGTTCGTGGTCGCGAAGGGACTGGGAAAGAACGCGGTGCTCACCGCCGACGCCCCCGGATTCGTCGTGAACCGTCTTCTCGCGAAGGTCATGGGCGAGGCAGCTCGTGCCGTGTACGAGGGCACCCCCGTGGCGGATGTCGAGAAGGCCTTCGGTCCGCTCGGCCTGCCGATGGGCCCGTTCCAGCTGATCGACCTGGTCGGTTGGAAGGTCGCCGCCCACGTGCAGGACACGATGGTCCGCGCGTTCCCCGACCGCTTCTACGCGAACGAGAACTTCCACGAGCTGGCTGCTCTGGATGCCGTCGTGGAGAAGGACAAGGGCGGTCGCGTGACCGGCTGGACCAAGCAGGCGGAGAAGCTCCTCAAGCCGGCGGTGGGCAACTCGCCCGCATCCCCAGCGACGATCCTGCAGCGTGTTCAGGATGGTCTGGCGACCGAGATCAAGCTCATGCTCGACGAGGGCGTGGTGCCCGAGGTCGAGGACATCGATCTGTGCCTGATCCTCGGTGCGGGCTGGCCCTTCATCGACGGCGGCGCATCGCCGTACCTCGACCGCGAAGGGGCCTCGGAGCGCGCCTTCGGCGGGTCGTTCCACACTCCGCAGATCAGGGGTGTCGAAGCCCGCTGACTCCCGGTCGGCGAGCGAGCGACGATCATCCCCGGTCGTTGAGCGAGCGAAGCGAGACGAAACGCCTCATCCGACGTCATACGTCGGATGAGGCGTTTCGCGTATCCCGCGCTCCTCGCGAGACGCGCGCGGTGGCCTTCCCCTACTGGACTGGCCTCACATCGTCGTCGCCCGCACGCGGCCAGTACGACAGAGCCCGCTCGGCGAGGGCGGTGATGGTGAGCGAAGGATTCACCCCGGGATTCGCCGGAACCGCGGAGCCGTCGACGACGTGCAGACCAGGGTGACCCCAGACACGGTGGTAGGCGTCGATGACGCCCTCCTCCGGCGACGACGAGATCACCGCTCCGCCGAGGAAGTGCGCGGTGAGCGGGACGCCGAAGACCTCGGGCCACGAGCCGCGAGCCTCGGCCGGCTCACCGCCGTCGCGCTCGACACGTGCGGCGATGGCCGCGGCCGCCGCGTGGGCCTGCGGAAGGTAGCTCGGGTTCGGTTCGCCGTGTCCCTGCTCGCTGGTCATCACCAGTCGGCCGAAGCGGCGGCGCAGAGACAGCGTGAGCGAGTTGTCCGCCGTCTGCATGACGAGAGCGATGATGCCGCGCTCGCTCCAGCGCCGAAGGTTGCCGAGTCGGAACTGCCGCACCGGCGAACGGAGCACCTGTGCCGCGAGGTTCGTCAGCCGAGCACCGAGCCGTCGATCGCCGGGGACCAGAGCTGTGGCGAGAGCGCCCATGAGGTTCGAGCCGGGGCCGTAGCGCACGTTCTCGACGTGGGTGCGGTCGTCCACGTGGAACGACGTGGTGATCGCGACCCCTCGCGCCAGTTCCAGCGATTCGGGGACCTTCGTCGCTATCGCTCCGTCGAGAGCCTCCGAGTTCGTCCGGGTGAGGCGCCCGACGGCATCCGAGATCCGCGGCAGCGAGCCCGACTCCTTCATGCGGTGCAGCAGCTGCTGCGTCCCCCACGTGCCCGCGGCGAGCACCACCTGCCTGGCGGTCACGGTCCGCCGTCCTCGCCGGAGCCACGCGCCGCTGCGCTGGGTCGTGACGGCGAACCCTCCGCCGGGCAGCTCAGCCACGTCGATGACCGTCCGCAGCGACTCGATCGCGACGCCTCGGCGCTCGGCCAGAGCGAGATAGTTCTTCATGAGCGTGTTCTTCGCGCCGACCCGGCATCCGACCATGCAGTTCCCGCAGAGCGTGCATCCGGTGCGCTCTGGCCCCTCCCCGTCGAAGAACGGATCGGGGGTGCGCTCCCCCGGCTTCCCGAACCAGACGCCGACGGGTGCGCGCCGGAATGTGTCTCCCACGCCGAGGTCTTCCGCGGCCCCTGCCATGATCCGCTCGACGGGACCGGTGTGAGGATAGTGCTCGACGACGCCGAGCATCCGCTTCGCCGTCGCGTAGTGCGCGGAGAGCTCCCGCTCCCAGTCGGCGATGCCGCGCCACTGCGGATCCTGGAAGAAGCTCGCGCCCGGCTGATACAGCGTGTTCGCGTAGTTGAGCGACCCGCCGCCGACCCCGGCGCCGGCCAGGATCATCACGTGCGGCAGCCGATGGATGCGCTGCACGCCGAAGCATCCGAACGCCGGCGCCCACAGGTACCGCCGCACGTTCCAGTTGGTCTTCGCGAAGTCCTCATCCTCGAACCTGCGGCCGGCCTCGTACACGCGAACGCGGTAGCCCTTCTCCGCCAGCCGCAGTGCGGCGACGGAGCCTCCGAACCCGGACCCCACGATGACGACGTCTTCGTCGAACTCAGTCATTGCTCTCCCTCGGCACCAGCATCGTGAGCGCGCCCGGAATCAGCGAGATGGTGCATTCATCCTCGCCGATCCGCTCACCGTCGGCATAGACCACGAGTCCAGGAGCGGACACCGATACGGTCTTCGCGCGACGGTGCCTCACCTCTCGACGATCCAGATGGCGCCCCTGGAGCAACAGCGGGAACAGGCGCAGCAACCTCATCCGACCGATCGGCGCGACCTGCACCACGTCCAGGAGCCCGTCATCGGGGATGGCGCCCGCGCACACCGGCATCCCCCCGCCGTAGCTCGACGTGCTCCCCACCGCGATCAGCGTTCCCGGAGCGTGCTCGGGGTCGGCGCCGTCGACGGACAGGCGGAAGTCCATCGGACGCAGACGCGCGAGCTCGATGAGGAGCGCGAGGTAGTAGCGCAGGGCGCCGTGCGGCCATCGCAGGCGGTTCGTGCGATCGCTCACCTTCGCGTCGAACCCGAGTGCGGCGATCGTCAGGAACCGACGCGTCGAGTCCCTGGTGGCGACGACGCCCACGTCGATGGGACGCGGCACCCCGGTCAGCGCGAGCTCCGCCGCGGCCGAGGCGTCTCCGCGCGGCAGCCCCAGCGCCCGTGCGAGGTCGTTCCCCGTCCCCGCCGGGACGAGCACGAGGGGAACGGATGCCGCGCACAGTTCGTCGAGCACCCCCGACAGCGTGCCGTCGCCTCCGACGATGACGAGCGCCCGCGGGGCGTCGGCGAGGGCGGCTGCGGCGAGCCGATGGGTGTCGGCGGCTGATCCGCCCGCGTACGCCCGCACGTCGGCGCCACGATCGCGCAGGTGCGCGACCGCCGCTTCCGCCGCCCGCCTGCCTCGGCCCTTGCCCGAGAACGGGTTCGCGAGCACGGCGATGTGCTCGGCCACGTCAGCGCGTCCGCTCGATTGGGATCACAGCGCCCGGGTTCATGATCTCCGAGGGATCCAGCTCCCGCTTGATCGCGGACAGGATGCGGATGCCGGTCGACCCGATCTCGCGCTCCAGCCACGCGGCGTGGTCCCGCCCGATCGCATGATGATGGCTGATGGTGCCCCCCGCGGCGAGGATGGCGTCGTTGACGCTCGCCTTGACCGGCTCCCACACGGCGAGCGGGTCGGAGCGGATGCCGGCCAGCACGGTGAAGTACAGCGATGCCCCCGTCGGGTAGACGTGCGAGACGTGGCACATGACGTAGGACTTGGCCCCGGCCTGCGCGAAGCCGTCCTTCAGGGCGGCCTCCACCGCCGATCGCAGCGTCGAGAGGTTCGACCAGGTCGTCGCCGTCTCGAGCGTCTCGCAGAAGACGCCGGCGTCCAGGAGTGAATCGCGCAGGTAGGGTCCGTCGAATCTCCCCTTCAGCCACTCCTCCGCTGCTCCCTCGCCCGCGGAGACGCCTCCTGCTGCCGCGAGCAGAGCGCTGACCCTGGACCGGCGCTCCGCGATGTCGTCGCCCTCGTAGACGGTGACGACGCTGGCGCCCTTCGCGAGCGCCTTCCCGATCTTCCCGACCTGAGCGAGGCTCACCGCGGTCTCGGCCTCGTCGGAGAGGCGGATGACGGTCGGCCCGTTCCCGTGCTGGGCGACGTGGCGGAGCCCCTCGGCGCCGCTCAGGAAGTCGGGGAAGGACCACGACTCGAAGACGCGATTACGCGGAATCGGATGCACGCGCACGGCCACCTCGGTGATCACGCCGAAGATGCCCTCCGATCCGAGGAAGACCCTGATCAGATCGGGCCCGGCGGCAGAACCAGGTGAGCGGCCGAGGGCGATGTCTCCGGTCGGCGTCGCGACGCGGATGCCGGTCACCATGGTGTCGAAGCGGCCGTTGCCCGCGGAGTTCTGACCGGATGACCGCGCAGCGGCGAAGCCGCCGATGGTGGCGTAGCGGAAGCTCTGCGGAAAGTGGCCCAGCTCGAGGCCGTGAGCAGAGAGCAGCGCCTCCGCCTCGGGACCGGTGGTGCCTGCCGCAAGGACCGCTTCGCCGCTGACCTCGTCGAGCCGGACGAGCCCGCTGAGCCTGCGCAGGTCCAGGCTGACGACGGCGTGGTGTCGTCCGCGCTCGGGGTCCAGGGCGCCGACCACGCTGGTTCCTCCGCCGAACGGGATCACCGCGACGCCGCGATCGGCAGCCACGCGCAGGCACGCGCTGACCTCGTCGTGATCGGCGGGTCGGATGACCGCGTCCGGCGCGTCCTGACCGATCCGCCGCCTCCGCAGCAGATCGGGCGTGGAGCGTCCTCCCGCGTGACGGATGCGCGCCTCGTCGGAACGGTCAACGTGCTGTTCCCCCACCGCTGCCTGAAACGCGGCGAGATCGTCGTCGTCGAGTGCGGAGGAGCCGAGCACGACCTCCCCGAGGGCGGCGGCCTGCTCGGGCTTGCGGATGCGTCCGAGCAGAAGGGGCAGCAGCGTGCGCACCGCGAGCGGGAGGTCCTTCGCCTTCGCCGGGTCGCCCCAGCCGTTCCATCTCATCGACGGGTCGTCCTCGACCCTGCCATCTTCTGGGCTCATGCGTTACAGTGTGACACATCATGGAAGAACGTCAAGTGATGTGGGACGCCACGCAGGTGCGTATTCTCGACGCCGCCGATGCGCTGATCGAGCGCAGAGGCGTGCACGGCGTGACGATCGCCGAGCTCGCCCGCCGCGCCGATCTCAGCCGACCGACCATCTATCGCAGCTGGAGCGACGCCGACGATGTCGTCCGCGCAGCCCTGCTGCGCCGCGTGGGCGGCATCCTGGACGCGTTTCCCGAGCATGCGCGCACACGCGCCGATCTGGTGAATGACGTCCTGCGATTCACCGCGCTGTTCCGTTCCGACGCCGTCTACGGCCGTCTCCTCGCCGACGAGCCGGAGGCGTTCACGCGCTACACGCTGCAGCGCGTGGGGTCGAGCCAGAGGATGATCCTGCAGTGGCTCGCCACGGCGATCGGCACCGCACAGGTCGGAGGGACGGTACGGCACGGTGAGCCTCTGGAGATCGCCGTGATGCTGCTCCTCATCGCCCAGTCGGCGGTTCTCTCGCACGGCACCGTGTCCGAGCTCATCTCCGACGCCGCCTGGGAGCGCGAACTGCGCTCGGCGCTCGACGGACTGCTCCGGCCATGACTCCGGACCCCAGGGTTCTCAACGTCGCTCGGCGCAGGACCGATCTCGCCAGGTCGGCCGACGGCACCGCGGACGTGCTCGTCGTCGGCGGCGGCATCACCGGCGTCGGCGCCGCCCTCGACGCGGCCTCCCGCGGCCTCAGAGTCGTGCTGATCGAGGCCGAGGATCTCGCCTTCGGCACGAGCAGGTTCAGTTCCAAGCTCGTGCACGGCGGACTGCGCTATCTCGCGACCGGAGATGTGGCGACGGCCCGGGAGAGCGCTCTCGAACGGCACCTGCTGATGACGACGATCGCTCCGCATCTGATCCACCCCCTGGCACAGCTCCTGCCGTTCAGTCCGGGGGTCACTCTCCGCCAGCGCGCGGCCGGGGCGGTCGGCATGGGTCTCGGCGATCTGCTGCGGATGCGCGCCCGCACACCGCGCACCGTGCTCCCCACCCCGAGGCTCGTCTCCGCGCGCACGGCGCATCGCCTGGCTCCCGTCCTCGACCCCCGAGGGCTGCGCGGCGGGATGCTGTCGTACGACGGGCAGCTCGTCGACGACGCCCGCCTGGTCGCCACGGTCGCGCGCACCGCTGCATGCCTCGGAGCGCGCATCCTGACCCGCGTGCGCGCGATCGAGCTGCGAGGGGACGGCGCGACGGCCGAGGACGCCATGTCAGGCGAACGGCTCGAGATCAAGGCGCACGCCGTCATCAATGCGACCGGCGTCTGGGCGGGGTCCCTCGACGGCGCGATCAGCGTTCGCCCCAGCCGTGGCACGCA
Organism: Microbacterium sp. NPDC012755; assembly: GCF_042901325.1. Classification (NCBI taxonomy): domain Bacteria; kingdom Bacillati; phylum Actinomycetota; class Actinomycetes; order Micrococcales; family Microbacteriaceae; genus Microbacterium; species Microbacterium sp. NPDC012755. Next base: position 3,218,963 of record NZ_JBIBCT010000001.1, read on the forward strand.
CATCGTCCTCGATGCCTCTGACCTCGGCTCCCCCACGGCGGCGCTCACGATCCCGCACGAGGGGTCGATCAGTCGATACGTGTTCGCCCTGCCGCAGCAGCACGGACGGGTGATCGTGGGCCTCACGGATGAGGATGCGCCAGGGCCGGTGCCGACCGTCGCACAGCCCACCGAGCCCGAGATCGCCTTCCTCCTGAGCACTCTCAATCGGGTCCTCGCCGTGCCCGTCCGGCGCGATCAGGTGCGCGGAGCATTCGCGGGCCTCAGGCCCCTGGTCGACAGCGGTGCGGACGCCACCTCCGACGTCTCCCGGCGGCATCTCGTCGTGGCGTCGGATGCCGGGTTCGTGACGGTTCTGGGCGGCAAGCTGACCACCTACCGTCGGATGGCCGAGGATGCCGTCGACCTCGCCGTCTCGTCACGAAAGCTGAGCGCCCCGTCGAGTCGCACCGCATCGCTGCGTCTGGTGGAGCGCACCGTCGCCGGTGCGGAACCCCTCGACGAGCTCACCGGTCTCACACGAGCCGACGTCGAGTTCGCCGTGCGCAGCGAGGGCGCGATGACGGCCGACGATGTGCTCGATCGGCGGACCAGGATCGGACTCGTCGACGCCGACCGGGAACGCTGCCTCCCGGCCGTCGAGGAGCTGGTCGCGCGTACTCTCGCCGACCTCGGCTGAGGCCACGCGGCGGCCGATCAGGGCCGGGGCGTAACCGCTGCGGGGCACTCCGGCGAACGGCCGACGAACAGCGCATGAACTCCCCCGCCGCACGGGCTCCGGAGGCGATCTGCTGCGACACGACGCGGCACAGTGGTGTCATGGACATGCTCTTCACGATGCTGGGCGGCAAGGGGATGTCGGGGCTGCTGAAGACCGGCACGGCGATCCTCACGACACTCCTGGTCCTCCCGGCTCTCCTCAAGCTCTTCGTGGTCACCGTCGACGAGGGCTGGGCCGCCATCCGCACGCGCAACGGCAAGCCGATCATCCGCAATCGTCCGCAGCGCCGACCGGCCAACCGGCGTGGAGCCGTCGGCGAAGTGGTCGTGCTCGATCCCGGTTCGCACGGCGCCTTCCCGCTGTTCTACTGGTACAAGCTCATCGACGTGCGCTGCCGTGCGACCGATCTCCCCGCGCGCGAGATGACCGGGGCAGGCGGACACCAGCACCGCGTGCACGCGTCGTTCGAGTGGCGCCCCATACCGACCGGACGAGATATGCGGGTCTTCGAGCTCGACGTCGTCAACGTCAAGGAACGTGCGTCCAACATCGTAGGCGCCGCGCTGCGTGACGTGATCCGCGGCCTCGACGGTGCGGAGCTGCCCCACAACGACGAGATCAACACGAGGGTGATCGCCGCCAGCGCGGAGGAGATCCGTCGAGCCTGCGGCGTGGAGCTCGTCCGCGTGATGGTCACAGGCGACGCGCTCACCGACGGCTATCTTCTGTCCACCGCCATGCGCGACGGAGACCGCGGCGCCCAGGCTGTCGCCGCTCTGCACGCCTTGAACTGAACCGCCCACTGGTGGATTCCGCCACGGCGGCGTACAGTTTTGAACATGTTCGAAACTGAAGCGCCGATGACGAAGAGCGCGCGTACGAAGGCGCGGATCAGCGCGGCGGCGGTCGAGTCGTTCACAGAGCGCGGATACGCCGAGACCACGATGCGGCTGATCGCCGAGAAGGCCGGAGTCTCGGCGGGAAACGCCTACTACTACTTCCCCTCCAAGGATCATCTCGTCCAGGAGCTGTACCGGCGCGTGCAGGAAGAGCACGCAACGGCGGCGCGCGCGGCACTTTCAGGAGAGCGTGGCCTCGTGGATCGTCTACGGCTGGTGCTCGAATCCGGGCTGTCCACGTTGACTCCGTACCAGCGCAGCGCTGCAGGATTCCTGACGGCGATGATCCCCCCGGACTCGCCGATCAACCCGCTCTCTGCCGAATCGGCGGAGGCGCGGGCCATCACGATCGGGCTGTTCCGCGAGGCGATCGACGGCGCACAGCACCGCCTTCCAGCTGACGTGGCGGCGCTCCTGCCGGAAGCTCTGTTCGTGGGCTATCTCGCGCTTGTGCTCCGCTGGACGTACGACACCTCTCCGTCACACGAGCAGACGACACGGCTGCTCGACGCCGGCCTGCGGCTGTTGAGCGTCGCGCTGCCCTTCGTGCGGGTCCCAGGACTGCACCGAGCGACCATGCAGCTTCTGACACTGATCGCGGAAGTCCGATCATGACCCCGCAATCGGTGCGGCGCTCGCCTCGCACACCGGCGGAACCTATGGCGTTCACTGGTGCCGAGCTCGTACGAGGCGCCGTCTCCGCATGGGCGATATTCATGACCATGCTGCTTCTGTCCACGACGATCACCGCAGCCGCGTACTCGTCCTTCCCCGGCTGGGGTTCGCCGGGCACCCTTCTTCCCAGCGTCCTCATCGTCGACGCCGCAGCACTCATCATCGGCGGCGTCGTCTCCGCTCTCGTGACGGTCCTTGGGACACTCCTCGCGCATAGGCTCGGATCCTTGCTGCGCCACGAGGCATCTCTGCGCGTTCACGTGGCGATCTTCACGGCTCTCGGCGTCGGAGTCGGCAAGACCTACGTCCTCGTTCTCCTGCTGATGCAGATTCCTCAGAGCGTGGGCGTACTCGGCGCACCGCTCGCGTTCCCGGCCGTGCTTGTGGCGCTCGCGGTACCACTGGGGTGGTGGTACACGGCGTGGCGCGCCCTGCTCGAAGACAGCAGAGCTCGCTCTCAAGCTGCGCGAGTGCAGAGCATTCAGGATGCAGTCGCCGAGGTGCGCCCATGATCGCGAAGAAGGACGCGATCCCTCCGCGCACTCAGGCGAGACCGATGGCGTTCACGGACCGTGAAGCGCTGCGCGGTGGCATCGACGTGTGGTGGATCTTCCTCGTCTTCCTCGTCATAGGCATCGGCGTCTGGTGTACAGCCCTCGATCTCACGGATGGCGTCGAGACGTCTCCCTCGAACATCAACGTGTTCCTGTTCGCCGCCTTCTGCGCACTCGTGATCGGAGGGACGATCTCCCTCATCGTCATGCCCGTGGGGGTCATGCTGGCGATACTTCTCGGGCGCGCTCTGTCGCGTAGCCGACGGCTCTGGGTGCACGTCGTCGTCTACACCGCGCTCGGCATCGCCATCGGCCTCGTATACATCGCGCTGCTGCGGGGCGGTGAGGTGTTCGCCCCGATTCGCTCAGTATGGGACTACGTACTCTTCGTCCCCGCCGTCTCTGCGTCACTCGCGGTTCCGCTCGGCTGGTGGTGCACCGCTCATCGGCTCCTGCTCGCGGATCGACGTCGGAGGGAGCACCGCACTGAGCGACCGCACACCGAGGGCGGTGCGGCGGGGAGCGCTTCCTCGCCGGGGATCAGTGCCGCTCGTGCAGCGGAAGGTCGATCGCTCCGGTCTCACCGGCGTTGCGGGCGACCGGAATACGGGTGCCGAGCACCTGTGCGACGACGTCCTGGGCGATCTTCGGCGCGGTGAGGCCGGCATCCGCCAGCACCTGCTCGCGCGAGGCGTGATCGATGAACTCGTCGGGAAGCCCCAGCTCGTCCACGGCAGTGTCGATCCCGGCCTCGCGCAGCACCTGACGCACGCGGGTGCCGATCCCGCCCACGCGGATGCCGTCCTCCAGCGTGATCACGAGACGGTGATGCGCGGCCAGCTCGATGACGGAGGGCTGCACGGGGATCGCCCAGCGCGGATCGATGACGGTGGCCCCGATGCCCTGCGCCCTGAGGCGTGCGGCGACGTCCATCGCGAGCGCGGCGAACGGGCCGATGCCGACGATGAGGACGTCTTCCGATTCGCCCCTCGCGAGCACGTCGACGCCGTCGTCGAGACGCTCGAGCGCGGGGAGGTCGGGGGCGACCTCACCCTTCGGGAAACGGATGACCGTGGGGGCGTCGTCGACGAGGACCGCCTCCTCCAGCGCCTCTGTGAGGCGCGCGGCATCGCGGGGAGCAGCGATGCGGATGTGCGGGACGATCTGCAGCATCGCGAGATCCCACATGCCGTGGTGGCTGGGCCCATCGGGTCCGGTGACGCCTGCGCGGTCCAGTACGAACGTGACGCCCGCGCGGTGGAGAGCGACGTCCATCAGGACCTGATCGAATGCGCGCCCCATGAAGGTCGCGTACACGGCGACCACCGGGTGCAGGCCGCCGTAGGCGAGACCCGCGGCGGATGCCACCGCGTGCTGTTCGGCGATGCCGACGTCGTACACGCGATCGGGGAAGCGCTCGGCGAACGGCGCGAGGCCCGTGGGGCGCAGCATCGCGGCGGTCATGGCGATGACGTCGCTTCGGCGCTCGCCCACATCGACGAGAGCCTTCGAGAACACATCGGTCCACCCCAACCCGCCGGAGGAGAGCGTCTCCCCCGTCGCCGGATCGATTCTGCCGACGGCATGGAACTGGTCGGCCTCGTCATCACGCGCCGGCTGGTAGCCCCTGCCCTTCTCGGTGATCGCGTGCACGATGACCGGGGCCCCGTACGACTTCGCGAGCTCGAGCGTCTCCAGCAGCGCCGGCAGATCGTGTCCGTCCACCGGGCCGAGGTACTTGATGTCGAGGTTCGAGTAGAGCGCTTCGTTGTTCGTGAAGCGGGAGAGGAACCCGTGCGTTCCGCCGCGCACGCCGCGGAACACCGCGCGACCGACCGGCCCGAAGGCGCGGAACAGGCGGTCGGACTTGCGGTGCAGGTCCTTGTACGCCGCCGCGGTGCGCACGCGGTTGAGGTAGCGGGACATTCCGCCGATGGTCGGCGCGTAGGAGCGCCCGTTGTCGTTCACGACGATCACGAGGTTGCGGTCGTTGTCGTCGGAGATGTTGTTCAGCGCCTCCCACGTCATGCCGCCCGTGAGGGCGCCGTCGCCGACCACGGCGACGACGTGGCGGTCGGCGCGACCGGTCGCGGTGAGAGCACGAGAGACGCCGTCGGCCCAGCTCAGCGAGCTCGACGCATGAGACGACTCGACGACATCGTGCGGGCTCTCGCTGCGCTGCGGGTACCCTGCGAGACCGCCGCGGACCCGGAGATCGGAGAAGTCCTGCCGCCCTGTGAGCAGCTTGTGGACGTACGACTGGTGACCCGTGTCGAAGATGAACGGATCGTCGGGCGAGGAGAAGACCCGGTGCAGTGCGATCGTGAGCTCGACGACACCCAGGTTCGGACCCAGGTGACCGCCCGTGCGGGACACGTTCTCCACGAGGAAGTCGCGGACCTCCGCAGCGAGTTCGATCAGCTGCTCGGTGGACAGGGCGTCCAGATCTCGGGGTCCTGAGATGCTCGGAAGAATGGGCATCTGCGCCTCCTCACAGGCTCTGTACGCGGCATCCGAGTTCCGGTTCGAAGGCCGCTACGATCCTATCGCGCAAGGCCGGGAATCCTCGGTGAGAAGGCGTTCGCCCCGCCCGTCGCGGCGGATGTCTGCCCTAGCATCGTCACAGATCCGAAGGAGTCTCCATGCCCGCAGCCGCACCGCAGTACGTGTGGCGCCGTTCCGATCTCGTGCTCGGCCGGATGCTCGCTCTGTCTCCGCTCTCGATCGTCGCATCCTTCGTCCTCTCGGTTTTCGCGCTCGGCATCGTCAGCGCCTTCACCCCGAAGCCGGCGAACCCGCAGTCGGGTTGGGACGAGATGACCGGGATCTTCGAAGGCATGATGGCCGGGTTCGCGGTCGCGCAGATCGTCCTCGCTGCGGCTCAGATCGCGATTGCCGTCGCTGTCGCCATCATCGCGTCGCGTCTGCGACCGTTTCGTCGTGGACACGCACTCGGTCCGATCGTGATCGCACTCTCGCTGGCCGCTGTCGTCTCGACGGCGCTCGACTGCGCAGGGAGGATCACGCCGGAGCTGGTGGTCGCCTCAGGGACCGGAACGCTGCACGACGTTCTCCGCTGGGTGGGTCCGGCGCTGGTCGCACTGGCGATAGCGGTGCTGCTGAGCTTGTTGAGAATGTGCGGGCTCGCGATATGGCGCTTCCCCAGCCTGCCTCTGCTCGCTCTGACCTCTCCGCTCCTGCTGATTCCGTCCGTGCGTATGCTCGACCTCGTCGCCGCTTTCATCCCCCCTGTGATCCTCGGCGCCGTGTGGCTGCGTGCGCTGGGGAATGCAGAAGCGGGCGGAACGTCTGTAGACGCTCCGCCCGCTTCCGCGCTCAGTTGATCAGACCAGCGAGCGCAGCACGTACTGCAGGATGCCGCCGTTGCGGTAGTAGTCCGCCTCACCGGGGGTGTCGATGCGGACGACCGCGTCGAACTCCACGACCTGCTTGCCCTCGGGCGAGTGCTCGCTCGGGGTGGCGGTCACGCGGACGGTCTTCGGGGTCACGCCGTTGTTGAGCTCTTCGAGACCCGTGATCGAGACGATCTCGGTGCCGTCGAGGCCCAGCGACTCCCAGCTCTCCCCCGCGGGGAACTGCAGCGGGACGACGCCCATGCCGATGAGGTTCGAGCGGTGGATGCGCTCGAAGCTCTCGGTGATGACCGCCTTCACGCCCAGGAGGCTGGTGCCCTTGGCCGCCCAGTCGCGCGACGAGCCGGAGCCGTACTCCTTGCCGCCGAAGATGACGAGCGGTGTGCCCTGCTCCTGGTAGTTCATGCTCGCGTCGTAGATGTACGACTGCGGGCCGTCAGGCTGGGTGAAGTCGCGCGTGAAGCCGCCCTCGATGACCTGACCGTCGTTGACGGCGGAGACCAGGAGGTTCTTCAGGCGGATGTTCGCGAACGTGCCGCGGATCATGACCTCGTGGTTGCCTCGGCGCGAACCGAAGGAGTTGAAGTCCTTGCGGTCGACGCCGTGCGCCTCGAGGTACTTCGCGGCGGGCGTGCCCGGCTTGATGTTTCCGGCCGGCGAGATGTGGTCGGTGGTGACCGAGTCGCCGAGCGTCGCCATGACGCGGGCGCCCTGGATGTCGCGCACCGGGGTGAGCTCCATCGTCATGCCGTCGAAGTACGGAGCCTTGCGGACGTACGTCGAGTCCTCGTCCCACTGGAAGATCGCGTCATCCGGAGTGGGGAGGCTGCGCCAGCGCTCGTCGCCGTCGAACACCGTCGCGTACTGCTTGATGAACTGGTCCCGAGAGATCGACGAGTCGACGATCTCCTGCACCTCTTCCGGCGTCGGCCAGATGTCCTTGAGGAACACGTCGTTGCCGTCGGAACCCTTGCCGAGGGCGTCGTTGTCGAAGTCGAAGTGCATCGAACCGGCGAGGGCGTAGGCGATGACCAGCGGCGGGCTCGCCAGGTAGTTCATCTTGACGTCGGGGCTGATACGACCCTCGAAGTTGCGGTTTCCGGAGAGCACCGCGGTCACGGCGAGGTCGTGCGAGTTGATCGCCTCGGAGACCTCCTCGATCAGCGGACCCGAGTTGCCGATGCAGATCGTGCAGCCGTAGCCGACGGTGTAGAAGCCGAGACCCTCGAGGTCCTTGTCGAGACCCGACTTCTCGTAGTAGTCGGTGACGACCTTGGAGCCGGGGCCGAGCGTCGTCTTGACCCACGGCTTCTGCTTGAGCCCCTTCTCGAGCGCCTTGCGGGCCACGAGACCGGCGGCGATCATGACCGACGGGTTCGACGTGTTGGTGCACGAGGTGATGGCCGCGAGGGTCACCGCGCCGTTGTCGAGGATGTACTTCTCCCCCGACGGCGTGGTCACCGGAACCGGCTTCGACGCGTTGGCGGGTGCACCGCTGTTGATGTGCACCGGACGGGTCGTCGGGGCTTCCTCTCCGGGGACCTGACCGGGGTCGGATGCCGGGAACGAGTGCTTGCCCTCGAGGTCGACGAGGTCGTCGGAGGTCGACGGGGTCGCGTAGCTGAGGATGTCGTGCTCGAACTGTGACTTCGCCTCCGAGAGGAGGATGCGGTCCTGCGGGCGCTTCGGGCCGGCGATCGACGGCACGACGGTGCCGAGGTCGAGCTCGAGGTACTCGCTGAACACGGGCTCGTGCGACGCGTCGTGCCAGAGCTTCTGCTCCTTGGCGTACGCCTCGACGAGCGCGACGGCCTCTTCGCTGCGGCCGGTGAGGCGCAGGTAGTCGAGGGTGACGTCGTCGATCGGGAAGATCGCCGCCGTGGAGCCGAACTCCGGAGACATGTTGCCGATGGTGGCGCGGTTCGCGAGCGGGACGGATGCGACGCCCTCGCCGTAGAACTCGACGAACTTGCCGACCACGCCGTGCTTGCGCAGCAGGTCGGTGATGGTCAGCACGACGTCGGTCGCGGTGACGCCGGCCGGGATCTCACCGGAGAGCTTGAAGCCGACGACGCGCGGGATGAGCATCGACACGGGCTGGCCGAGCATGGCCGCCTCTGCCTCGATGCCGCCGACGCCCCAGCCGAGCACGCCGAGGCCGTTGACCATCGTGGTGTGCGAGTCGGTGCCGACGCAGGTGTCGGGGTAGGCGCGCAGGACGCCGTTCACGTTCCGGTCGTAGATGACCTTGGCGAGGTGCTCGATGTTCACCTGGTGCACGATGCCGGTGCCAGGAGGAACGACCTTGAAGTCCTGGAACGCGGTCTGGCCCCAGCGCAGGAACTGGTAGCGCTCGCCGTTGCGCTCGTACTCGATCTCGACGTTGCGCTCGAGAGCGTTCTCCGAGCCGAAGAGGTCGGCGATCACGGAGTGGTCGATGACCATCTCGGCCGGCGAGAGCGGGTTGATCTTGTTCGCGTCGCCGCCCAGCGCCGTCACGGCCTCGCGCATCGTGGCGAGGTCGACGATGCAGGGAACACCCGTGAAGTCCTGCATGACCACGCGCGCAGGCGTGAACTGGATCTCGGTGTTCGGCTCCGCCGCGGCATCCCACGACCCGAGCGCCTCGATCTGCGCCTTCGTCACGTTCGCGCCGTCCTCGGTGCGAAGCAGGTTCTCAAGGAGCACCTTGAGGCTGAAGGGGAGCTTGTCGAAACCGGGCACCGTGTCGATGCGGAAGATCTCGTAGTCGGTGCTGCCGACCGTCAGGGTGCTCTTGGCACCGAAGCTGTTCACCGTGGACACGAATCCGTCTCCTTCTATTCGGATGGGAGCGACAGGCGCCTCCATCTTGCTCGCCTCCGACGCCGTCCGGCTAGCAAGGTGGACCTAACCCAGTCTGCTCCCCGCGGGCCTCGGGCGAAAGCCTGCAATTTATCTTGATGTCAAGATAAATCTATCATGCCTCGGAAGAGGACTCGGCAACCGACTCGCGGGGGTAGAGCGCTCGGACCACGAGCCACGTGACGGCGATCATGGGAGCGAACAGCGGAAGCCCCATGATCAGCTTCAGAGTGCCGAGCGCGGTGACCTCCCCCGCGAGGTAGAGCGGGAACTGCACGGCCAGCCGAGCGAAGAACAGCGCGGACCAGGCGATCCCGAGCCACAGGAACGCGCGCTTCTTCCGGCGATCCCTGCGCCACGCGGTGCCGTCGCCCATGAGGAACCCGACCGCCAGGCCGATGAGCGACCATCCGATCAGCGCCGAGATCAGCAGCACCGTCCCGTAGGCGGTGTTCGTGATGAGACCGGGGACGAAGTTGTCCTGTCCTCGCCCCGTCCAGAGCGCGAGACCGGCGGCGGCCGCAGCGGCGACGAGACCGCCGATCGCGGCCGACGGCGGCGACTTCTGCAGCAGCCGGATGATCGTAAACACGGCGGCGAGACCGACGGACACCCCCAGCGCGAGGACGAGCGGCTCGGGGCGGATGGTGAACAGGATCACGAATGCGAGGCTCGGCAGCACCGACTCCAGGATGCCGCGCCAGCCGCCCATGGCGGACCAGACGACCTTCTGCGTGCTCGCGCTGTCGGCGGGATCGAGCCCTGCACGCCGCGCAGCGCCGCCGAGCGCCGCCCCGAGGATCTCGGATGCGGAGGGCTCGCGCTGGTCGTCGGGCTCTGCTGCGCTCACGCGGAGCCCGGCGTCGCCGGCATCTTCAGCGGGATCAGGTCGCGCGGCGGCATGGGAGCACCTCCGCGGACGACCACGATCGAGCGGAACAGGTCCTCGACCTTGGCGGCGGCCTCCAGGTCGGATGCCGCGGCACCGCCGATCACGCCGCGCAGGAACCAGCGGGGGCCGTCGATGCCGATGAAGCGCGCGAGGCGCAGTTCGGAGCCCTCGTTGGCGGGTGCGGGCACCTCGGCGAGCAGTTCCTTGCCGAGGGGGCCGTCTCGCTCCTCGACCCGGCCGCCCTGAGCCTTGACCTGGTCGCGCAGCTGCACGCGGGTCTCGTCCCACAGGCCCCCGGAGCGCGGTGCGGCGAAGGGCTGCACCTGCAGGGAGGAGTCCGCGTAGTCGAGCCCGACGGCGACGATGCGCTTGGTCTGCTCCTCGACCTCGAGGCGCAGATTGAGGCCCTCCCGCGGGAGGATCTTGATGCCGCCGAGGTCGATGTACGGGCGGACGGGATTCGCCTCGGAGTCGTCCAGGGGGCCCTCGGTGGCCCGGTTGTCGGGCGCCGACTTCGACGGGGTGGCGTTGTTGTCAGTCATCAGCCTTGTCCTGCTTCGTTCTGGTGGGATGCTGCCTGGTATCCGGTGGATCCGAATCCCCCCTCGCCGCGGACGCTGTCTGGCAGCTCCTCGACGGGGATGAAGGTCGCTCGGGTCACCGGCATGATGATCAGCTGGGCGATGCGATCGCCGACGGCCACATCGTACGCGCTGCGGATGTCGGTGTTGATCAGGCTCACCTTGATCTCCCCGCGGTAGCCGGCATCCACCGTCCCAGGGGAGTTCACGATCGAGATCCCGTGCTTGGCTGCGAGGCCGCTGCGCGGCACCACGAACGCGGCGTACCCCTCGGGCAGAGCGATGCGGACGCCGGTCGCGACGAGCGCGCGCTCGCCCGGTCCGAGGTGCACGGCCTCCGCAGCGACGAGGTCGGCTCCGGCGTCTCCGGGGTGCGCGTAACCGGGAACGACGGCGGCGTCGTTCAGCACAGGGGCGATAATGGGGATGTCCACCGATTCAGTCACCCCACGAGGCTAATGCAGAACCGCGCCCCACAGACACGTCCGCTCTACCGCGAGCGGCTGTCGCCGAGCCTCTGGCTGCTCGTGACCGTCGCCCTCGCGGGCCCCATGGTGTCTCTGATCTTCGTCCCGGTCGGCTCGACCGTAGCTCTCCTCGCCGGCGCCGCCGTCTCGGCTGCGCTCGTCGCGGCGTTCATCGGCTTCACTCCTGTGCTGTCCGTCGAGGGCACCGTGCTGCGCGCCGGCAGCGCGCACATCGACGCGCGTTTCCTCGGCGATCCCGAGGCCTTCACCGGCGACGAGGCGCGGCAGGCTCGCGGTCCGCGGCTCCCCGCACGGGGCTGGCACCTCATCCGCGGCGGCATCGACGGCGTCGTGACCGTCCCCAACATCGATCCGGACGACCCTGTCGACACCTGGACGATCTCCACGCGGACCCCCGACCGCCTCGCCGCGGCGATCCGCGCCGCCCGGTCCGCCACCGACTGATCCGTCGTCCGTCCGCTCGCCAGCTGATCCGTCACCACCGGCCGATCCCTCCGGCACAGCGGCGACCAGAGCCCGGATACGACGACGCGCCCTGAACCGTGAGGTTCAGAGCGCGTGACGATCGCGTGTCGCTGCGTCAGGCAGCGCACTCCTTGCAGATCGGACCGGAAGCGTCTTCGTGGTCGAGCTGCGAGCGGTGCTTCACGAGGAAGCAGCTCATGCAGGTGAACTCGTCCTCCTGAGCGGGGAGCACGACGACGTCGAGCTCCAGGTCGGACAGATCGGCACCCGGGAGGTCGAAGCTGGACGGGTTGTCCGAGTCCTCGTCCCCGGTCGAGCCGGAGAGCTTGTCCGGCACACGCTCCTTGAGGGCTTCGATCGACTCGGAGTCGTCTTCGCTCTTGCGGGGAGCGTCGTAATCGGTTGCCATGTGGTAAATCTCCACTTTCATGGTGCGAGTGGTCGGGATGCGCCGTCGGGTAATCGGCGGCCATAGTTTGCATGACCGCGAGAGATTTCGCAAATGCCCTCGCATGCGACAGAGCAAACTCACGGCACGCCCAGGGTATTCCCGGCCCTGCCGGATCATGCGTGACACCATGAAAGCACACCCACCAGAGGGGCATTCGCATGGAAAACGTCACCATCGTCGGCACTGAAGCAGGAGTGCTGGTACTCGCGACCGAATCGGGCGCGCGGTTCGCGTTGCCCATCGACGACGTGCTGCACCGGGAGATCCGCCGCGCGACGCGACAGAGCGAGCCCGTCGTGCAGCGCCTCGCCGCCAGCCCCCGCGACATCCAGGCGCAGATCCGCGCCGGACTCACGGCACCGGAGGTCGCCGAGCTGCTCGGCATCGGCGTCGACGACGTCGCGCGATTCGAAGGGCCAGTGCTCGCCGAGCGCGAGCACGTCATCGGGCAGGCGCTCGCCGTGCCGGTCCTCATCGGCAGCGAAGTCGAACCCGATGCCCAGCCGACGTTCGGCACCGCCATCCGCGCCAAGCTCGCAGAGCTCGAGGCGTCCGCCGAGCGCTGGGCGAGCTGGAAGGACGAGAGCGGCTGGATCGTCAAGCTCGAGTTCACGGCGAACGAGGTCGAGCACGATGCGCGCTGGAGCTTCGACCCGCGCCGCAGCGCTCTCGCACCGCTGAACGCCGACGCCACCCAGCTCTCCCGCCAGGGATCCCTGCCCGAAGGCCTCATCCCCCGGCTGCGCGCCGTGGACGCGGAGCGCCCCGCGTCGCCCTACAAGGACGAGAGCCGCTTCGACTCCGGCGCTTTCGGACCCCGTCTCGTCCCGACGCCGGAGGCCGACGCCGAAGACCCGAGCCTCCCGGAGCGCTCCCCGTCCGCCGCTCAGGATGCCGCGATCAAGCGCGCACCGGAGTCCCAGACGACCAGCCCGGAGACGGCCGACCTGCTCGAGGCTCTGCGCCGTCGTCGCGGCCAGCGTGAGAGCGCGCCCCTCATCGATGCTGACGACGAGGATCGTTCGCCGGAGCCGAGTCCCATCGCCCTGTTCGACGCTCTCGAATCGTCTCAGGACGAGCCGGAGGACGAGCCGGAGCCCACCCCCGAACCCGCGCAGGACAACGGACGCCGCCGTCGCCGCAACGCGATGCCGTCGTGGGACGAGATCGTCTTCGGAGCGCGCACCGACGAGTGATCCGCGCGCGACCGCTCAGCGAGCGAACGCGCCGAATCGCAGCAGAGGCACCTGACGCTCCTCGGGAGTGAGCCCGCCGTGCTGCCCGACCATCCCCCGGCTGCGCTGATCGGCGGCGGTCCCGTCGTACACGGCACCGCTCCCCCGCGCGACGACGAGCAGGTCGCCGATCCGGGACGCCGCGGCATCCGTCACCGTCTGCCCGAAGAGTCCCGAAGCGATGGCCTCGGCCTTCGACCCGATGTCGGCGACGCCGTCGAGGTCCGACCGCCACCGCGAGAGGACGGCATCGACGTCGCTCTCGGGCTGCAGGTACACGTGGAGCATCCGCGGCTCTCCTCCGACGTGCCGTACTCCGTCGAGGTGCTCGGCCTCCAGCACCATCTGCCGATGGCTCGGCACGTCCACCATGCCGTGGTCGGAGGTCACGATGACACCGACCCCCGGAGGGATCCTGCGCGCGAGCGCGGCGTCCACGTCCTCGAGCGCCGACACCCATTGGCGCGAGGCGATGCCGTGCTTGTGCCCCGCCTTGTCGACCTCGGGAAGGTAGCAGTAGACGAGGGCACCGGGATGGCGCTCCGCGAGCTCGTAGGCGGCCTCGACGCGATCCGCGGGCGACTGCGCCGCGACGAAGTCCGCACCGCGCAGCGTGGCCCGCGTGAACCCGCTGCCCGCGTAGGCGGCGACGCCCACGGCGAAGACCGGTCTGCCCTCGGCGCGTCCGCGTTCGAACACCGTGGGCGCCGACTGCCACACGGCGGGGTCGATGCCCTCGGACTCCCACCCGGACAGCTGATTGACCAGCACATCGCGCTCGCGGTCGAGCACGCGGTATCCCACGAGGCCGTGCTCGCCGGGCCACACCCCGGTGAGGATGCTCGTCAGGGCGGCAGCCGTCGTCGAGGGGAACACCGAGTGGGCGACGTCCTTCTTCGCCATCCCCGCCGTCAGACTCCGCGCGTGTCCGGCGTGAGCTCGCAGGCTGATGGCCCCGAGGCCGTCGATGAGGACGAGCACGACGGAGTCCGCCCGCGGCAGCACCGAGGACTCACCGCGCAGGGACGCGAACAGGTCGTCCGCCACCCCGACGACGCTCCGGGCTGTCGGGGACTCGGACGGTAGCATGAGGGACATCCGAGCCAGTCTGACACAGGCTCCATCTACGCCCTCAGGAACTCCATGCCGAAAACCCCGCCGCCCGAGCTCGCCCCGGAACGAATCCAGGACATCGACCTCGAAAGCGAGATGCAGGGCTCGTTCCTCGAGTACGCCTACTCGGTCATCTACTCGCGCGCTCTGCCCGACGCCCGCGACGGTCTCAAGCCCGTGCAGCGGCGCATCCTGTACCAGATGGCAGAGATGGGTCTTCGTCCCGACCGCGGACACGTCAAGAGCGCCCGCGTCGTCGGCGAGGTGATGGGAAAGCTGCACCCACACGGCGACTCGGCCATCTACGACGCCCTCGTCCGCCTGGCGCAGGAGTGGGCTCTGCGCGTGCCCCTCGTCGACGGGCACGGCAACTTCGGCTCGCTCGACGACGGCCCCGCGGCCGCGCGGTACACCGAGGCCCGCCTCGCGTCGCCCGCCATGGCCCTCACGGAGAACCTCGACGAGGACGTCGTCGACTTCATCCCGAACTACGACGGGCAGTTCCAGCAGCCGTCTGTCCTCCCCGCGGCCTTCCCCAATCTGCTCGTGAACGGCGCCAGCGGCATCGCGGTCGGCATGGCGACGAACATGGCGCCGCACAACCTCATCGAGGTCGTCGCCGCGGCGACGCATCTGCTGGAGAACCCCGACGCCTCCACCGAGGAGCTCATGGAGTTCGTGCCGGGGCCGGACTTCCCCTCCGGCGGCATCCTCATGGGCCTCGACGGCGTCAAGGACGCCTACACGACCGGACGCGGTGCGCTCAAGGTGCGCGGCAAGGTCTCCGTCGAGCCGCTCGGCCCGCGCCGCACCGGCATCATCGTCTCGGAGCTGCCGTACATGGTCGGCCCCGAGCGCCTCATCGAGAAGATCCGCGACGCGGTGCAGTCGAAGAAGCTGCAGGGCATCAGCGACGTCACCGACCTCACCGACCGCAACCACGGCCTTCGCGTCGCGATCGGCATCAAGACGGGCTTCGACCCGAACGCCGTGCTCGATCAGCTCTACCGGCTGACCCCGCTGGAGGACTCCTTCAGCATCAACAACGTCGCCCTGGTCGACGGACAGCCGCGGACGCTCGGCCTCAAGGAGATGCTCAGCGTCTACGTGGCGCACCGCCTCGAGGTCATCACGCGCCGCAGCCGCTACCGCCTCGCCCGCCGTGAGGAGCGCCTGCACCTCGTCGAAGGTCTGCTCATCGCGATCCTCGACATCGACGAGGTCATCCAAGTCATCCGCTCGTCCGACGACTCCGAGCAGGCGCGCACCCGCCTGCGGTCGGTGTTCGACCTCAGCGAGCTGCAGGCCGAGTACATCCTCGAGCTGCGGCTGCGTCGCCTCACGAAGTTCTCCCGGATCGAGCTGGAGGCCGAGCGCGATGCGCTGCGCGCGGAGATCGCCGCGCTGCAGGAGCTTCTGGCGAGCCCGGTGCTGCTGCGAGCTGCCGTGGCGAGGGAGCTGGATGCCGTGGCCGACGCCTACGGCACCCCCCGGCGCACGCTGCTCATGAACGCCGCACCTCCGAAGCCGCGGGCCGCGAAGGGCGCCCCCGATCTTCAGATCGCCGATGCCCCGACCGTGCTCGTGCTCTCCACGACCGGTCGTGCCGTGCGCGTCGACCTCGCCGAGGGGCAGGAGCTGACGGCCCCGGCGCGCCGCAGCAAGCACGACGCGATCCTCACCACGGTCCAGACGACCGTGCGTGCGGATCTCGGTGCGCTGACCAGCGAGGGGCGCGTCCTGCGCTTCTCCCCCGTCGATCTGCCGTCGGTGCCGTCGACGTCGGTGCAGCTCGCCGCGGGAACCCCGCTGCGGGACTACCTGGGCGTCACGACGCGCGGAGAGCGCGTCATCGGCTTCGTGCGCTTCGACAGCGAGACGCCGATCGCACTCGGCACCGCACAGGGCACGGTCAAGCGCATCGTCCCCTCGACCCTCCCCGTGCGCCCGGATCTCGAGGTCATCGGGATGAAGCCCGGCGACACCGTGGTCGGAGCCGCCGAAGCTCCGGACGACGCCGAGCTCGTGTTCATCACGACGGATGCGCAGCTGCTGCGGTTCGGAGCATCCGCGGTGCGTCCGCAGGGGGCACCGGCCGGCGGCATGGCGGGCGTCAAGCTCGGAGCCGGCGCCTCGGTGCTGTTCTTCGGCGCGGTGTCCCCAGAGGCCGAGGCCGTCGTCGCCACCGTGTCGGGCGCCGACAGCGCTCTGCCCGGCACCGATCCCGGCCGCGCCAAGGTCTCCTCCTTCGCGGAGTACCCCGCCAAGGGTCGTGCCACAGGCGGTGTCCGTGCGCACGCCTTCCTGAAGGGCGAGGACCGGCTCACGGTGGCGTGGGTGGGTCCGGACCCCGCACTCGCCGTCGATCCGACCGGTGCGGTCCGCAAGCTCCCCGAGAGCGGCTCTCGCCGCGACGCGTCCGGCCAGCCGATCGACGGCGTGATCGGCTCCATCGGTCGCACGATCGTCTGAACCGGCGCCCCCGAGGGGCCGGGATGAGCGCGACAGTGAACGCCGATCGCCCTCGCGTCGCGGAGACCGCGCGAGCCGAGAGTTTGTGCGGGGGCTGCCGCTCCCCGCTTCTCAGGACGCTCGGCCCCTGAAGGCGGCACCGTCCAGGATGCGGAGGAGCGCCGTCGAGGCGGCGTCCGGTGCATCCCAGGTGACGATGTGCCCTGCACCCGCGATGACATGCTCGACGACGCCCTCGGCATCGGCCCAGGCCCGCATCGCGATCGAGATGTTGCCCGTCCTGTCTTCTGCACCCCGCATCAGACCGAGGGGAACCGGCGTGCGATAGCCGGGCTCCGGCGTGATCAGGGAGGCGGTGGCGCGCCAGACGTCGAGGAACACGCGCTTGGGCATCCGCGCGAAGACCTCCTCCGTGCGGGCGACGGCCGCCGGCGTGGTCGCCGACGCCCTCGCCATGAGTCCGGGGAGCACCCGCGCGGGGATCATGGCCAACGAGGGCGCCGCGATGCGCAGAGCGAAGCGCTCGATCGCGGACAGCGGTCCGGCGTTCCAGCTCGCGTCGATCACGACCAGTCCGTGTGCGGCCAGAGGGGCTTCGCGGATCACTGCCTGGGAGAGGTTGCCGCCCAGGGAATGCCCGACGAGAACGGCGCCTTCGGTTCCGATCGATGCGAGCAGCGCCTTCAGGTCGCCGACGGCATCCTCCGCGGTGAACCGTCGCCCGACCAGGGTCGACTCCCCATGACCGCGCAGATCCCAGACGATCGGCCGGTAGCCGGCGGCGGCCAGCGCTCTCACCTGATCGTCGTACATACGGTGGTCCATGCCCGCGCCGTGGGTGAGCACGATCGGACGGCCTGGTCCGCCGTGGTCCGCGAACGCGATGCGGGAGCCCGGCCGATCGAGGAATCCGTCCAACTGACCCATGACCGACCTCCGCGACGACTCAGGCGTCGATCGCCTCGCGCGACAGACGGTCGGACGACTCGATGATGAACTCGCGACGAGGGGCGACCTCGTTGCCCATGAGCAGTTCGAAGACGCGACCAGCGGCCTCCGCATCCTCCATGCGCACCCGCCGGAGCAGACGTCCGCCCCGATCCATCGTGGTGGTCGCGAGCTGTTCGGCGTCCATCTCGCCGAGACCCTTGTACCGCTGGATCGGCTCGTGCCAGCGCTTGCCCGACTTCTTCAGCTTCGTCAGCAGCGCGTGCATCTCCTGCTCGCTGTAGGTGTAGATCGTCTCGTTCGGCTTGGACCCCGGGTTCATCACGATGACCCGGTGCAGCGGCGGCACGGCGGCGAACACGCGCCCCTGCTCGATCAGCGGCCGCATGTAGCGGAAGAAGAGGGTGAGCAGCAGCGTGCGGATGTGGGCGCCGTCGACGTCGGCGTCGCTCATCAGGATGACCTTGCCGTAGCGCGCGGCGTCGATGTCGAAGCTGCGTCCAGATCCGGCTCCGATCACCTGGATGATCGAGGCGCACTCGGCGTTGGAGAGCATGTCTCCGACCGAGGCCTTCTGCACGTTGAGGATCTTGCCGCGGATAGGCAGCAGCGCCTGGAACTCGCTGTTGCGCGCGTTCTTCGCCGTACCGAGAGCCGAGTCGCCCTCGACGATGAAGAGCTCACTGCGCTCCACGTCGTTCGTGCGGCAGTCGACGAGCTTGGTCGGCAGTGTGGACGACTCCAGCGCGTTCTTGCGGCGCTGCGTCTCCTTGTGCGCGCGTGCGGAGACACGCGCCTTCATCTCGGCGACGATCTTGTCGAGCAGCTGCACGGCCTGGCTCTTGTCGTCGCGCTTCGTCGAGCTGAAGCGGTCGCCGAGGTCCTTCCGGAGCACCTGGGCGACGATCTGGCGCACAGCGGGGGTGCCGAGCACCTCCTTCGTCTGGCCCTCGAACTGCGGCTCCGGCACGTTGACGGTGAGCACGGCGGTGAGCCCGGCCAGCACGTCGTCCTTCTCGAGCTTGTCGTTGCCGACCTTCAGCCGGCGGGCGTTCTGCTCGACCTGGGTGCGCAGCACCTTGAGGAGCTCCTGCTCGAAGCCCTGCTGATGCGTTCCGCCCTTCGGAGTCGCGATGATGTTCACGAATGAGCGTGTCGTCGTGTCGTAGCCGGTTCCCCAGCGCATCGCGATGTCGACCGCGCACACGCGCTCGACCTCGGTGGCGACCATGTGACCGTCGGCCTGCAGCACCGGCACGGTCTCCTTGAAGGTGCCCTCACCCTGGATGCGCCACGTGTCGGTCACCGGCGCATCGGAGGCGAGGTACTCGACGAACTCGGAGATGCCGCCCTCGTAGTGATACGAGGTCTCGTTCCTCTCCTCGGCGCGCTCATCGCGGACGACGAGTTCGAGGCCGGGGACGAGGAACGCGGTCTGCCGTGCGCGGGTCTCCAGATCGGGGAGCTGGAACGCTGCGTCCTTGGTGAAGATCTGCCGATCGGCCCAGTACCGGATGCGAGTGCCCGTGACACCGCGGGGGGCCTTCCCGATCACGCGCAGCTCGCTCTTGTCCTGGAACGGCGTGAACGGCGCGTCGGGGCGCTTCTCCCCTGTGTCGGCGAAGTTCCCCGGCTCACCACGGTGGAAGGACATCGCGTAGGTCTTGCCGCCGCGGTCGACCTCGACGTCGAGCCGCTCGGAGAGCGCATTCACGACGGAGGCGCCGACACCGTGCAGGCCGCCGGATGCCGCGTACGAGCCGCCGCCGAACTTGCCGCCGGCGTGCAGTTTGGTGAAGACCACCTCGACACCGGTCAGACCCGTGCGCGGTTCGACGTCGACGGGGATGCCGCGGCCCTTGTCGTGCACCTCGACGCTGCCATCGGCGTGCAGGATGATGTCGATCTTCGAGCCGTTGCCCGCGACGGCCTCGTCGACGGCGTTGTCGATGATCTCCCAGAGGCAGTGCATGAGGCCGGGCGAGCCGTTGGAGCCGATGTACATGCCGGGGCGCTTCCGGACGGCCTCGAGCCCTTCAAGCACCTGGAGATGATGGGCGGAATACTCGGCGGTCACAATCTCCGATTCTATTCTCGCGACCCCCTCCAGAGCCGCAGACACTCCCCGATCTGCGTCAGACGACCACCGCGGCGTACGCGCTGAGCGAAACACGCCGTAAGCCGGGCATGCGTACAGGTTGCGCGTGGTTGTATTGAGCACACCCCGACAGTGAACCCGACACCCAAGGAGGCACCGAGATGAATGCAACGACCGAACGTGAGACCTCCGCCGTCGAGTTCCGCCTGACCGCCATGGATCGCTGTGATTCCTGTGGCGCTCAGGCCTACATCGCGGCGGTCGTCAACGGCTCCGAGTTGCTCTTCTGCGCCCACCACGGACGCAAGTACGAAGAGAAGCTCCGCAGCATCGCGACGAGCTGGCACGACGAGACCGCTCGCCTCATCGAGGCCTGACTCGCTGCTCTCGACCGGCGCCGCGTCCGTCAGTCGATGACCACGCGTCGCACGCGTGAGGTGAGACGGGTGAGGATCTCCTCGCCCACCGTGTCGACCCGCTCCGCGAGCGAGGTCGCGCTCACCTCTCCGTGAGCGCCGGCACCGAAGATCCAGACGGTGTCGCCGACCGCGAGGTCGGTCGCATCGGACATCACGGATGTGGTGTGGCCGATGCTCGTGAGCAGCCGAGTTCCGGACTCCGTCCCGACGGGCATGCCCGCGAGGGTCGAGAGCAGGCCGTCGAAGCTGCCGATGCCGATCACCGCGGCGCCGTCTGCGATCTCGACGACCGTCGCGGTGAGTTCCGCCACCGGCAGGATCCCGTCAAGATCAGGGCCGTCCGCCGATCGGACGCCGTAGCAGAACGCCCCGATCCGGGAGACGGATCCGCGCAGTTCAGGACGCCACCACGACGCCGCTGAGGCGGTGAGGTGGAGGGCTTCCGGAGCAGCGCCGGACGCGTTCACGACCTGCACGGCGTCGAGGAAGGCACTCTGGGCGTCGTCGTCCTCGGCATCGCTCGCCTCCGCGAGGTGACTCCAGACGCCGACAATCACGATGGCACCGGAGGCTTCGGCCGCACGGGCGCGCTCCACGACCGCGGCCCAGTCCTCGGGCAGCACGCCGTTGCGGTGCAGCCCGGTGTCGATCTTCAGGTGGATGCGCGCGCGGAGTCCGAGGGCGACGGCCCTGGCGATGATCCGGTCGAGGTACTCATCGGTGCCCACCCCGAGGTCGATCCGCTGCAGGAGAGCATCGTCGATCTCGTCATCCGTCGCCGTCGCCCAGGCGAACACGCGCGCCGGGCGCTCGAGGATGCGACGGATCTCGAGACCTCCGCGGACGTCGTAGCTGCCGAACCACTCCACGCTCGTGCGCGCCGCGGTCTCCACGGCCCAGGTGATCCCGTGCCCGTAGGCGTCGTCCTTCATCACGAGCATCAGCTCGGACGGCGAGATGCGCTCCCGCACCGCGTCGATGTTCGCGATGAAGCGAGCGCTGCTCAGTCGCAGCTGCGGACGGGTCATGACTCCCACTCCCTCTCGGCGTGGGACCCTGCGACCGTCACGAGCTCCGCGACGGAGAGCCCCGTCACCGATCTCCACCCGGCGAGGGCGGGTCCGGCAGGACCTCGTCCGCCGAAGTACGTCACCTCTGTGCCCACGGGAACGTCCTCACCCTGCAGGTCGACGACGCAGACATCCATCGCCACCCGGCCGACGATGGGCCGTTCTCTGCCGTCGACCTCGACGTGGGCTCTGTTGCCGAGCGCTCGCACGATCCCCTGCGCGTATCCGCCGGTCACCAGCGCGACCACGGTGTGCGCGGTCGCGCGGTGGGTGTACCCGTAGGACACGGCATCACCGGGTCTGAGCCTCTTGGTCGACATCACGCGGCCTGCCAGCCGCATCACGGGATCGGTGAGCAGCACGCCGTCATCGTCCGGCAGCCCGTAGAGCCGCGCGGAGTCGATGTCGGGCTCGATGCCGACGACCGCGCCGATGCCCTCCAAGGACAGGGCTTCGGCCTGACTCGCCGAGTCGACGAGCACCGCTTCGGCTCCCGCCATCGTCACCGCGTGGGCGACGGAGAGGATGCCGTGCCCCCAGGCATCGGAGCGCAGATCGGCCACTCGGCCTCCTGCGGCGACAGCGGCCGCCGCAGATGCGGTGAGCGCCGATCGCGAGATCACCGCCCGGGGAAGCGCACTGCTGATCATCACAGACCGATCGTGCTGAAGTCCTTGCTGTGAACGAGGTGCTCGATGGCCGCGCGGGCTCCGTCTGCGTACTCGTTCAGATGCGTGTGCGCATCGCCGGCGGACCACGCGATGCCGCGCCGTGCGGTCACCGCGGTGAGGATCGCGTCGGACCACTGCGGATTCAGCGGAAGAGCCGGACCCTGCACGTTGGACGCGTAGGACTCTCCCCTGCGGACGATCTCGCCGGCCGCGCCGTCAAGAGAGAAGCTGCCCTTGCCCGCCACCACTGTGCCTGCGGCGTCGGCCTGCGGGCCGAGGGTCCAGCGGGAGGCGTGGTCCTCGAATCCGATGACTCGACCGAACGGGGCGTCGGCGATGATGTATCCGACGTTGCGGTCGCGCGTGCGCGCCACGCGGAACGGGAACAGGCCGAGACCCTCCAGGCTCTCACCGTCGAGCAGATCGACGCCTTCGCTGAGGAGCTCGGCGGACGCGCCGATCGCGAAGAGCGAGCGGCCGGCCTCGACGAACCTCTCGAGCTCCGCCGCGCGCGCCCGGAGGTCGTCTGCGACGATGCGCATGGCGGAGAGAGGGCCGTTGCCGAGCACGATGATGTCGGCATCCGCGGGGAGTGCCTCCCCGATGCCGACGCGGACGACGTCGACGGGCACTCCGGCGCGCTCCAGACGCACCTGCAGGGCACGCACGTTGCCGCGGTCGCCGGTGATGCCGAGCTCCACCGGATAGAGCTGGACGATTCGCACGGTCTCGGTCATCGGCGCGCAATCTCCTGATCTCCGTGACCGAGCAGCCTGCGCCCGATCATCATCAGCTCGTAGTTGACGAACCAGGTCTGGCGGCCAGAGGCCGCGGGCTCGAGCGCCCGCATGAGCGCCACCGCCTTCTCCATGTCGGGCTCGACGACGCCGATCTCGACGCCGGCGTGCTCGAGGCTGAGAGCGAGCTGGTACGCCTTCTCCCCGGTCACGACGTCGATGCGCTTCACCACGTCGAAGTCGACGTCGTACAGCCAGGAGACGTCGGGCGTGCCCTCGTCGATCGCGATGAGGGCGCGCTCGGGGGCCCCCTCCAGCGCATCCAGGTTCATCTGCAGGCTGGGCGCGTTCTTGAACATGACGAACTCGACCTGCTCGCCCGCCGGGTCGCGGCGGAGCGGGATGACCTCGCCGCGTCCGTACGCGGGCGCCATCTGCGCGAAGCCCTTCGCGGCGCTCTCCACCGTGAAGTCGGATCCGAGGACCCGCGACGCCACGGTCAGCGCGGCGGCCGCGTCGGCCGCGTAGTGCAGGCCGCGGGCGGGGAGGGTGATCTCGGCGTCCACACCGTCGACGCGGACGACCACATCACGCCCACGGGCGCTGACGACCTCGGCGAAGGCGTCGTGGTCGAGGATTCCGGCGTTGCCGCTCCGGGTGTCCGCGGCATTCGCGAGGCCGTGCGCTGAGGCCGCGACGAGCTCAGGCGAGACGCCGAAGAACGACACCTCACCGCGCATCGCGCTCGTGTCGATCTTGCTCAGGTACGGGTCGTCGCGGTTCACGATGACATGACCGGTGGCGCGCTTCGACGCCTCGAGCATCATGTCGGCCACGCGCTCGGTCTCGTAGAAGCGGTACAGCTGGTCGACCTGCACGTTCAGCGAGAGGATCACCGACGGCGAGAGCCGATCCGCGAGATCCGCCGCGTACCCCTCATCGATCTCGAGCACGGCGACGTCGGCACGGATGCGGCCGGTGAGCGTCGCATCAGCGAGCAGCGCGCTGGTGACGCCCTGCGGCAGATTCGCGCCCGTCGGGTTCGTGAACACGGTCAGGCCGTGTGCACGCAGCACCTCGCTGATCATGTGCGTCGTCGTGGTCTTGCCGTTGGAACCGAGCACGAACACCACGCCGTACCGGAACTGTCCGGCGAGCGTGGGAAGCAGGGTCGGCGCGAGTCTGTTCGTCAGGTACCCCGGAAACGCCGATCCGCCGCCGCGCAGACGCGTGGCGAACCGGGCGAGCTTACCCGCCAGAACGGGGAAGACGTAGCGGATGCCTGCCGAGCGCGCCTGAGGTGCGCCCGTCATCATTCGAGGTAGTCCCGCAGCGACTGCGACCGGCTCGGGTGCCGCAGCTTGGCCATGGTCTTCGACTCGATCTGGCGGATGCGCTCACGCGTCACGCCGAAGGTGTCGCCGATCTGGTCGAGGGTCTTCGGCTGCCCGTCGCCGAGGCCGAAGCGCATCCGGATCACACCGGCCTCGCGCTCGGAGAGAGAGTCGAGCAGCTGCTCGAGCTGACGCTGCAGCATGGTGAAGCCGACCGCGTCAGCGGGGACCACGGCCTCGGTGTCCTCGATGAGGTCGCCGAACTCGCTGTCGCCGTCCTCACCGAGCGGCGTGTGCAGGGAGATCGGCTCTCGGCCGTACTTCTGCACCTCGACGACCTTCTCGGGCGTCATGTCGAGCTCGCGGCTGAGCTCCTCGGGGGTGGGCTCCCTGCCGAGGTCCTGCAGCATCTGACGCTGGACACGGGCGAGCTTGTTGATGACCTCGACCATGTGCACCGGGATGCGGATGGTGCGGGCCTGGTCGGCCATCGCGC
Organism: Microbacterium sp. NPDC012755; assembly: GCF_042901325.1. NCBI lineage: Bacteria > Bacillati > Actinomycetota > Actinomycetes > Micrococcales > Microbacteriaceae > Microbacterium > Microbacterium sp. NPDC012755. The sequence continues at coordinate 3,243,500 of NZ_JBIBCT010000001.1, forward strand.
GGGTGATCGCCTGACGGATCCACCAGGTGGCGTACGTCGAGAACTTGAAGCCCTTGGTGTAGTCGAACTTCTCGACCGCACGGATCAGGCCGAGGTTGCCCTCCTGGATCAGATCCAGGAACTGCATGCCGCGACCGGTGTAGCGCTTGGCGAGCGAGACGACGAGGCGGAGGTTGGCGCCGAGCAGGTGGCTCTTCGCGCGCTGACCGTCACGGGCGACCCACTGCAGGTCGAGTCCGAGCTGGCTGGTCTTCTCCGCCGCGGTCATCGCGGCGAGCTTCTCCTCGGCGAACAGACCGGCCTCGATGCGCATCGCGAGCTCGACCTCTTCGGCCGCGTTCAGCAGCGCGACCTTTCCGATCTGCTTCAGGTAGTCCTTGACGGGGTCGGCCGTCGCGCCGGTGATCTGCGTGGAGTAGACCGGGACGTCCTCGTCGTCGTTCGAGGAGATGACGATCGCGCCTGTCGGCAGCGGCTCGGTGAACTTCGGCTTCGCGTCGTCGTCGTCCTCGTCGGCCTCCTCGGCCGCACCGGCGACGGGGGCATCGTCGTCTTCGACGATGTCATCCGACTTCTTCTTCTTGGCAGGAGCGCGCTTCGCCGCGGCCCGCTGCGCAGCGGTCTTGGGCGCGGGCTTCTCGGGCGTCTCGTCGACCTGGGCGTCGATCTCCGGTTCGACGGCGGTCTTCTTCGTCCGGGATTTGTTTGTCGTGGCAGGAGTCACGTTTCGCCTTTCACGGGGCCGCTGAAACGCCCCGGAACTTTCGGACACTAGTAAGACCCTTGTCAAGTCCAGCCTCCGAAAAGACTGATTGACAACGGGTCAGAGTCCTAGTATCGCACACGTACAGGTGTGCGGCTGCATTCGGTGCGGAACATACCTCGTATCGTCAGCCTCGACCCTGCTTGTCGTCATCGCCCGACGGGCGCGAGGCCAGATATCTCTCCAGCTCCGCGGCGAGCTCATCGGCGCTGGGAAGGTCGCGTTCGCTGAATCCGCCCTCGTCGTAGGAGTCGTCCTCCGGGTCGCGCCCCGCCATGTAGGCGTCGTAGCGGCGCTCCAGGTTGTGCACCATCTGCTGCAGCTCGTCGTTGCCGAGCACCTGCTCGTCCACCCGGGTGATGTAGTCCTCCCGGCGCGCGCGCACCTCATCGAGCATCAGCACCAGACCCGTCGCGGCCATCAGACGCTCGGCCGCCGTGATCACGGCATCCGGGTTCTCGGTCTCTGCGAGGTAGTGCGGAACCAGCAGGACGAAGCCGACCACACGATCACCGCGCTCGGCGAACCGGAACTCGAGCAGATGCCCCGCGGTCGCCGGAACCTGCGTGCGGGGGCGCCACACCGAGTGCGCGACGGTGAGGTCGCGTCGGTTGCCGCTCACCGTCGTGCCGATCGGACGCGTGTGCGGCACGGGCATGGCGATCGAGTGCACCCAGCTGACGCCGGAGACCTCGTACTCGGTCGCGAGCTCGAGGACGGTGCGCGCGAACTCGTTCCAGGCGAAGTCGGGCTCGTAGCCGGAGAGGAGCAGGAACTTCTGCCCGAGCGCATCCGTGGCGAGAGAGAGCTCGAGCCGAGCAGGCCGGAACTCGGTCAGGTGGTCCTGATCGAAGGAGATCACGGGGCGACGCGCCCGGTAGTCGAGGAGTGCGTCGTTGTCGAACACGACGACGGGCTGGAGATCGGCCGTCTCTCGGAGGTGGTCGATGAGTCCGGAGACGGCGCTGCCCGCGTCGGTGAATCCGGTCAGGAGCATCACCAGAGGAAGGCCGCGCGGCACTGCCGGCGCGTTGGCGACGCGTTCGAGGATGTCTCCGGAGAAGGGCATATCTCCATGCTACGAGGCGCGTCGGATGAGGGGGCGGCACGCGTATTGCTCAGAGCGAACACGCGGCGGCGCCACCACACGCCCCCGGCCTCCGTGCTCTCTAGGATGGAGACATGACGCTTCCCGCGCTCTCGCGCACCTCAGATCAGTTCCCCGGAAGCGCTGCAGATGCCGCAGTGCTCGTCGTGCCCGACATCTCCGACTCCGCAGAGTCGCTCGCCGGCTTCCCCGGCCTCGCGGACTCGCTGCAGGGCATCGGCTTCACGGGTGGCGCCTCCGCCTTCGCGCGGGTGCACGCACCCCAGGTGACGACGGTGCCGTTCGCGGTGGTGGGCGCCGGGAAGAACCCGAACTCGCTCGCCGTGCGCAACGCCGTCGGCGCCGCACTGCGCACGCTCACGGGGTTCGCGACCGTCTCGGTCGCACTGGCGTCGGGGCTCGAGGAGTTCGCGGATGCCGCGGCAGAGGGCGCCGTGCTCGGAGGCCACCGGTTCGACGGGTACAAGGCCGATCCCCCGAAGCCGCGGGCGAGCACCGTTCTGCTACACGCTGAGCTCGACGATGCCGCCGTGGCGCGCGCCGCAGCCGTCGGCGAGGCCGTCGCGCTCGTCAAGGACCTCGTGCTGGTGCCCGCCGAGTGGCAGAGCCCTGCGCAGCTCGCCCAGAGCGCCGCCGACAGCGTCGATGGGCTCGAGGTCTCCGTGGAGATCCTCGACGAGAAGGCGCTGGCCGAGCAGGGCTTCGGCGGCATCCTCGGCGTGGGCCAGGGATCGGACCGGCCGCCGCGTCTCGTACGCCTCGACTACTCCCCCGCCGACGCGGCGCGCCACATCGCCCTCGTCGGCAAGGGCATCACCTTCGACACCGGAGGCCTCTCCCTCAAGCCCGCCGCCTCCATGGTCGGGATGAAGTTCGACATGGCGGGAGCCGCGACCAGCCTCGCCGCGCTGCGGGCCATCGCGAAGCTCGGCCTTCCCGTTCGCGTGACCGCCTGGCTGTGCATCACCGACAACATGCCCTCAGGGCGGGCGATCCGCCCCGGCGACATCCTGCGGATCCTCGACGGCACGACGGTCGAGGTGAACAACACCGATGCGGAGGGCCGCCTCGTGCTGGCCGACGGTCTGGTCGCCGCGAGCCGCGAACACCCCGATGTCATCATCGACGTCGCGACCCTCACCGGCGCCATCATCGCCGCGCTCGGCCATCGGCACACCGGCGTGTTCGGAGACGACGACACCGTCGCGGAGTTCCTGGCCGCAGCGGATGCCGTGGACGAGCCGGCGTGGCACATGCCCCTCCCCGCCTACATGGAGGACTCGCTCGACTCCCCCATCGCCGACCTGCAGAACGCGAACATGAGCGATCGCATGGGCGGAGCCTCCTTCGCCGGGCTCTTCCTGCAGCGTTTCGTCGGCCGCGTGTCCGACGCCGAGGACGCCCCGCGCATTCCGTGGGTCCACCTCGACATCGCCGGCTCCAGCGAGCACAACGGCGCACCTTACGGCTTCACTGAGAAGGGCCCAACGGGGGCGATGGTCCGATCGATCATCGCCTTCGCCGACGCATCCCACCCGGAGGCAAGATCATGACAACCCACACCTTCGACATCGTCGTCCTCGGTGGCGGCAGCGGCGGGTACGCCGCAGCCCTGCGCGCCAGCGAGCTCGGCAAGTCCGTCGCCCTGATCGAGAAGGACAAGGTCGGCGGCACCTGCCTGCACCGCGGGTGCATTCCCACCAAGGCGCTGCTGCACGCCGCCGAGGTGGCGGAGCACGTGCGGGGGGCCGCGCACGTCGGCATCTCGGCGTCGCTCGACGGCATCGACCCGGCGGGAGTCCGCGCATACCGCGAAGGCATCGTCGCGAAGAAGTACAAGGGCCTGGAGGGCCTCGTCAAGGCCCGCGGCATCACGACGGTGGCCGGCACCGGGCGCCTCAACGCCGATCGCTCGGTGAGCGTCGGCGACGACGTGTACGTCGGTGCGGACGTGATCCTCGCGACCGGCTCGTACAGCAGGACCCTCCCCGGTCTCGAGATCGGCGGACGCATCCTGACGAGCGAGCAGGCGCTCTCCCTCGACGTCATCCCCGAGAAGGTGCTGATCCTCGGCGGCGGCGTGATCGGCGTCGAGTTCGCCAGCGTGTGGCGCTCGTTCGGCGCCGAGGTCACGATCATCGAGGCGCTCCCGCACCTCGTCCCCAACGAGGACATCGCGCTCAGCAAGGGCCTGGAGCGCGCATTCCGCCGTCGCGGAATCCAGTACTCCCTCGGCATCCGCTTCCAGACCGCCGTGCAGGACGACACCTCTGTGACCGTCACGCTCGAAGACGGCAAGGAGTTCACCGCCGACTACCTCCTCGTCGCGGTCGGCCGCGGTCCTGTGACCGCCGACCTCGGGTTCGAGGAGGCGGGCGTCGTCCTCGACCGCGGATTCGTCACGGTCGACCAGGACCTCCGCACCGGCGTCCCCGGGGTGTGGGCCGTCGGCGACATCGTCCCGGGTCTGCAGCTCGCACACCGCGGTTTCCAGCAGGGCATCGCGGTCGCCGAGCGCATCGCGGGCCTGTCGCCCGCGAACGTCCCGGACGTCCAGATCCCGAAGGTCACGTACTCGAGCCCCGAAGTCGCCTCGGTGGGCATCACCGAGGCGGCGGCGATCGCCGCCCACGGAGCGGATGCCGTCGCCGCCTACGAGTACAACCTCGCCGGCAACGGCAAGAGCGAGATCATCGGCACCGGGGGTCTCGTCAAGGTCGTCCGCCTCAAGGACGGCCCTGTCCTCGGCGTCCACCTCCTCGGCGACCGGGTCGGCGAGCTCATCACCGAGGGCCAGCTGGCCGTCGCGTGGGAGGCGCACCCCGAGGACATCGCCCCCCTGATCCACGCCCACCCCACACAGAGCGAGGCACTGGGCGAAGCCTTCCTGGCGCTGGCCGGAAAGCCGCTCCACGCTCTCTGAGCACCAACCGGTGCGCAGTTCACTAAGCTAGACAAGCGTCATACAACTTCCTGAAGGAGACTCCGTCATGAGCACATCCGTGATCCTCCCCGCTCTCGGTGAGAGCGTCACAGAGGGTACGGTCACCCGCTGGCTGAAGCAGGTCGGTGACACGGTGCAGGCGGATGAGGGCCTGCTCGAGATCTCGACCGACAAGGTCGACACCGAGATCCCCTCCCCTGTCACCGGCGTGATCGAGGAGATCCTCGTCGCCGAGGACGAGACCGTCGAGGTCGGCGCGCTTCTCGCGCGCATCGGCGACGGCAGCGGCGCGGCACCGACCGCGGATGCTCCGGCAGCCGCGGCCCCTGCGGCAGAGGCGACCCCCGAGCCGGCCGACCCCAGCGTCGGTGCACAGGCCGAGGCCGCGCCCGCTGCGTCCGCACCCGCGGCCCCTGCCGCACCGGCTGGCGACGCCACCGACATCGTCCTCCCTGAACTGGGCGAGAGCGTCACCGAGGGCACCGTCACCCGCTGGCTGAAGCAGGTCGGCGACACCGTCGCGGTCGATGAGGCCCTGCTCGAGATCTCGACCGACAAAGTCGACACCGAGATCCCGTCGCCGGTCGCCGGCGTCCTGCAGGAGATCGTCGCCGGTGAAGACGAGACCGTCGCCGTCGGCGCCGTGCTCGCGCGTGTCGGCTCCGGTGCAGCACCCGCCGCCGCGGCGCCCGCTGCTCCGGCACCTGCAGCGGCTCCGGCTGCTGCTGCTGCTCCTGCACCCGCTGCCGCACCGGCACCCGCCGCCGCTCCTGCTCCCGCTCCCGCTCCCGCTCCCGCAGCTGCCCCGGCGCCTGCTGCCGCACCGGCACCCGCCGCCGCACCGGCCCCGGCCGCTGCGGAGAACGACAACGTCTACGTGACGCCGCTCGTGCGCCGTCTCGCTTCGCAGCAGGGTGTCGACCTCGCGACCGTCGCCGGCACCGGTGTCGGAGGACGCATCCGCAAGGAGGACGTGCTCAAGGCCGCCGAGGCCGCGGCCACCGCGCCCGCCGCGGCCGCACCCGCTGCTCCGGCTCCTGCTCCTCTCGAGGTGTCGCCGCTGCGCGGTACGACGCAGCCGATGTCGCGTCTGCGCAAGGTGCTCGCGGAGCGCGCTGTCGCTTCGATGCAGCAGACGGCCCAGCTGACGACGGTTGTCGAGGTCGATGTCACGGCCCTCGCCGACTACCGGGACAGCGTCAAGGGATCGTTCCTGCAGAAGACCGGCGACAAGCTGTCCTTCCTGCCGTTCTTCGCCCTGGCCGCCGCCGAGGCTCTGCGCGCCTTCCCGATCGTGAACTCCACGGTCGACGGCGACCAGATCGTCTACCCGGCGACCGAGAACCTGTCGATCGCGGTCGACACCGAGCGCGGCCTGCTGACTCCCGTCCTGCGCGACGCGGCGTCGAAGAACATCGCTCAGATCGCTCATGAGATCGCCGACCTCGCTGCTCGCACTCGCGACAACAAGCTGAAGCCCGACGAGCTCGCCGGCGGCACGTTCACGCTGACCAACACCGGTTCGCGCGGCGCGCTGTTCGACACTCCGGTGGTCTTCCTGCCGCAGTCCGCGATCCTCGGCACCGGAACCGTCGTCAAGCGCCCCGGTCTCGTGAAGGTGGGCGGCGCCGATGCGATCGCCGTCCGTTCGTACGTGTACCTCGCGCTCTCGTACGACCACCGGATCATCGACGGCGCCGACGCAGCTCGCTTCCTCGGTGCGGTCAAGGCCCGCCTCGAGGCGGCGAACTTCGCGGCAGACCTCGGAGCCTGATCACAGCGTCACCCTGGCTGGTCCGCGACGTCGTACACGTCGCGGACCAGCCAGTGCTCGTTAAGGCGCACGAGCACGAGCATCCGCTCGCCCTCGGAGGGAGAGCCGCCGCCCTCCCCTGCGACCGCTGACATCCGCACCACTGCGACGTCGCCGTACTCGTCCACCAGCGCGAGTTCCGGTCGCCCATCACCCCGCAGCGCGTCCGCCAGCGCATCGACGACACCGGCTGAGCCTTCGGCCACCGCCTCCGTGCACGCGGTATCGGCCTCGGCGAGGCACTGCGAGATCGTGTCGAGAAGCACGGGACCCGACGCCAGCGGATCCTCATCTGGGCCCGGCGACTCCGGCGCGCTGTGCGGACGTGCACCAGGTGTCGCAGCCGGAGACTCCGGCGGAGTGGACGCCCGCGTCTCCGGTGTCACAGCACCGACCGTCTCTGCGCCATCGGTGGGCCACAGCAACCCCACGGCCAGGGCTGCCACAGCGGCGACACCGGCGATCATCTGCGCTCGGCGCCGGTGGGGCCTCGGCACCCGTCCGCCGTCGCCCTCCCGACGTTTGTCACTCCGTCCGTCGTCACGCTGTTTCTGACCGATGCGGCTCCGCAAGCCAGCGCCTGTCACCCGCGCAACACCCCGACCGGAGTCAGGTCGTAGGCGGAGAAGCAGGGCGGCCATCGTCCCGGAAGCAGCCCGCCCCCATCCCACCAGAGCTGAGCGGACGGCGCGTCCTACTCCCCTGGACACATCGCCCTCGTCAGAGGCGCGTCGCAGTTCCCGCCGACTCCATACCTGCGCGCGGGGGTCCTCGTCGCGGAGCATCTCGATGTCGCGAACCCTCTCTGGCGCCAGGACTTCCCGGTCGAGCGCCTTCGGCGCCGCGAGCTCGAACAGCTCCGCCTCCCATCGCGTGAGGTGCTGAGGCAGCATCCGCGGCCTGCTGCTCCCCTCCGTGAGCCCACCCTGCACGGAGGAGAGCAGCCGCCCCAGCGCCCGGTCGGTGCATTCCCGCTGCACCAACTCGACGATCCGCGCGGTCGCGATCCGCACGTCTTCGCCCTCCCCGATCACGAACATCGGCCGGCCTCCGTCCGTGATCCACCAGGTGCCGCTCCCCTCGGCAATCTTCTCCCCGCACTCCGCCACGCCCCGCAGCAGACTCGCCACGAGGGTGCTCACCTCCCCAGGGGCGAGCGTGGACCCCGCAGCGGCTCGGCGCCCCAGAAACGCCGAGATCCGCTCCGTGCACCACGGCAGCAGCACGTCGTGCCCGTCGGCACGACGCACGAGGTCGAGCGGACCGGCCACATGATCGCTCCCCGCGAGCATCCACCCGGCCCACCCGCTGAACGCGGCAGCATCCGCGCAGACGGCGACCCCATCGCCGTCTGCGACCAGCGTGCCCCGGAACGGCCCCTCGTCCGCATCGAGCACCCTGATCGCGCGGTGCGCACCGGGCACCAGCCCGGTCGTCGCGTTCATCTCCCTCACCATGCGACCATGACAGCGCATCCGCCTGCGCCGTGGTGGCGAAAGCGGGTGATGTGGATGGATCCGTCGCGAATCAACCGCTGTGGACGAAGAGTGGAATCCGCCCGGCGCGAACGGGACATCGGACGCACCGGGGAATCGGTAGGCTGATACCCATGGCAAACCGCGCGTCCGCACCTGAGAAGCGTCCTGGGTTCTTCTCCCAGATCAGGTCCCTCTTCAAGTTCACCCGTGAGATCTATCCCTGGCTTCCGTGGGCGCAGATCGCCATCCTCGTCGCCGGCGTCCTCGTCGGACTGATCGCCGGATACGTCATCCCGCCGTTCCAGATCTGGACGCTGGTCCTGTGGGGCATCTCCGGTCTCATGCTCGGCATCCTCGGTGCGATGTTCCTCATGACGCGCCTGTCGACGTCCGCCATGTACCAGAAGATCGACGGCATGCCCGGCGCGACGGGTCATGTGCTGAGCACGAGCCTCGGCCGCAACTGGCAGGCCTCCGAGACGCCGGTGGGCATCAACCCGAAGACGCAGGATGCCGTGTACCGCACGGTCGGCCGCGGCGGCGTCGTGGTCGTCGGTGAGGGTTCTCGCGGACGCCTCACCCGCCTGGTCAACGATGAGCGCAGCAAGGCGGAGCGCGTCGCGCACGGCGTCCCCGTCACGGTGCTCTACGTCGGCCATGGCGACGACGACGTCACGATCGCCGACCTGGCGAAGACCATCAAGAAGCTTCCGAAGGCCATCGACAAGGCGACGATGGGCGCGGTCATCCGCCGCATCGACTCGGTCTCCCAGTCGCTCTCCTCGCTGCCGATCCCGAAGGGCATCGACCCCACCAAGGTCCGTTCGCAGCGTCCGCGCTGATCGAACGCCCCGCACACGAAGAAGCGCGGCCGCACCTCGTCAGGAGGACGGCCGCGCTTCGTCGTTCACTCGGAGAGCGGCTGACGGGGCAGACGACGCACCTTCGCACGGCGCCGACGTCGCTCAGGGATCATGGAGCGCATCTCATCGAGCTTGCCGAAGCAGAAGAGTCGATCGTCGGCCTCGAGGATCACGTGCTTGCGCGGGTTGGGGATGACGCTGACGCCCCTGTGCAGCGTGAGCACGGTGATGTCGCGCTCCCACAGCCCCGCTTCACCGAGCGTCTTCCCGACGAGATCGACGGCCCCGTGGACCATGAGCTCCGCCACTCCGTAGCCGGTCGAGACGGTGAGCCGCTGCCGCACGTCGATCTCAGGGAAGGCGACCTGCCCGGCGATATAGTCGATGATCGCACCGGCGACGTCGAGCTTTGTGGCGGTCTCGATGCCCTGGAGCCCCGGAGAGGAGTTCACCTCCATGACGAGCGGGCCGTCCTCGCCCTCCAGCATGTCGACTCCGGCGACGCGCAGGCCCATGATCTGCGCCGAGCGCACCGCGGCGCGCTCGTACACGGGGTCGAGCTCGATGGCCTCCACTGAGCCGCCCCGGTGCACGTTCGACCGGAACTCGTCGCCGGCCGCCGAGCGTCGCATGGCCGCCACGACGCGGTCGCCCACGACGAGGGCGCGGATGTCCTTGCCACGGCTCTCCGAGATGAACTTCTGGATCAGCACGTTCTGCTTCGTCGAGTGCAGGGTCTCGATGATCGCCTCGGCGACCTTGACCTGCGGAGCGAGGATGACCCCGATGCCCTGCGTGCCCTCGAGGAGCTTGATCACGACGGGGGCGCCCCCCACGCGTTCGATCGCCGGACGCACGTCGGCGCGATTGCGGACGAAAGCGGTCGGCGGCATCGCGATGTTGTGGCGCGACAGGATCTGGTTCGCGCGGAGCTTGTCGCGCGCACTGGAGATGCCGTTCGCCGTGTTCGGCGTGTACACGTCCATCTGCTCGAACTGGCGCACCACGGCGGTGCCGAAGTACGTGATCGAGTTGCCGATGCGCGGCAGGATCGCGTCGTAGTCGCTGAGCTGACGCCCCCGATAGTGCAGGTCCGGTTCATCGGCCGTGAGGTCTATCGCGAAGCGCAGCGTGTTCAACACCTTGACGTTGTGCCCGCGCTGGAGTGCCGCTGCACGGAGTCGTTGGGTTGAGTACGCCTGCGGCGCACGGGAGAGCACAGCGATCTTCACGAAGTTTTCCTGCCAGGATGTATCGGGTGAGTAAGACATCCCATTCAAACACTCTTATCGGGTGGCGAGAATGGGTGAGCCTGCCCGATCTCGGCGTCGACTGGTTGAAAGCCAAGATCGACACGGGCGCGCGCACCTCATCGCTGCACGCTTTCGAGATCCGCGAGTTCGAGCGCGACGGCGAGGAGTGGGTGCGATTCCGCGTCAAGCCCTGGCAGGACAGCCAGGAGGACACCGTCGACGTGGAGTGCCCCGTGCACGATCGGCGTGCCGTCCGCAGCTCCTCTGGCCACGCTCAGGAGCGTTTCGTCGTCGAGCTGCTCATCCGCCTGCACGACCGCGAGGTCCTCGCCGAGGTCACGCTGAGCAACCGCGACGAGATGGGGTTCCGGATGCTCATCGGCCGCGAGGCGCTGCGTCAGGGGTACGTCGTCGATCCCGCCCGATCCTTCGTGGGCGGACGCGCGCCTCGAGAGGCGCGCCGCCGCAACCGCGGCAAGGAGTGAGCCGCGTCAGGCGCGGATGAGCATCAGCCCCGACGCCTTGTCGTGAAGCCCCCGCTGATCGGCGTCCCACACCACCGCGGGGATGACGATGACCAGCAGGAGCGTGCGGACGACGGGGCGCCACAGGCCGACCCAGCCGGGGCCGGCGAAGGGAACCACGCGCATGCCGAGAATGCGGTGCCCCGGGCTGCCGCCAGCGGTGGGGATGAAGAGGATCTGCATCACCGCGAACACGGCCATGGGCGCGAACTGGCTGAGACCGGCCTCCGAGGGCAGCGCGAACTGGTTGAATCCGAAGAACGCCGTCGCGATGATGCTCGCCGCCGCGTAGTCGATCAGCAGCGCGCCGATCCGCCGGCCGGGGCGGGCGATGCTCCCGGGACCTTGCTCCGGAAGACCGAGTCGTTCACCGGGGTACGAGTTCACAGCATCCGTCACTTGTCCAGCCTACCCAGCGTCCGCGGATGCCTTCGCCGTAACAAGCTCGAAACAAAGCGGACACCCCGGAGAAATCCTCCAGCCGTACTGTGCAGAATGGCCGTGAAGCCATCGATCCGCATTACAGGAGTCGTACATGTTCAAAGATTCGTCCGAGGTACTGAGCTACATCACGGAGAACGACGTCAAGTTCCTTGACATCCGTTTCACCGATCTCCCCGGTGTGCAGCAGCACTTCAACATCCCGGCATCCACGGTGGACGAGGACTTCTTCGTCAACGGCCAGCTGTTCGACGGTTCCTCGATCCGCGGCTTCGCGAGCATCCACGAGTCCGACATGCAGCTCATCCCTGACGTCACGACCGCCTATGTCGACCCGTTCCGCGAGGCGAGCACGCTCGTCATGGTCTTCGACATCTACAACCCCCGCACCGGAGAGATCTACTCGAAGGACCCGCGTCAGGTCGCCAAGAACGCCGAGAAGTACCTCGCGTCGACCGGCATCGCCGACACGGCGTTCTTCGCGCCCGAGGCCGAGTTCTACATCTTCGACGAGGTCCGCTACTCCGTCACCGCGGGCGAGAGCTTCTACAAGGTCGACTCCGAAGAGGCCGCGTGGAACACCGGCCGTGAGGAAGAGGGCGGCAACCTCGGCAACAAGACGCCGTACAAGGGCGGCTACTTCCCCGTCTCCCCCGTCGACAAGACGGCTGACCTCCGCGACGACATCACCCTCAAGCTCATCGAGGCCGGGTTCATCCTCGAGCGCTCGCACCACGAGGTGGGCACCGCCGGTCAGCAGGAGATCAACTACCGCTTCGACACCATGGTGCACGCGGCCGACGACATCCTGAAGTTCAAGTACATCGTCAAGAACACCGCGGACCAGTGGGGCAAGACCGCGACGTTCATGCCGAAGCCGCTCTTCGGCGACAACGGCTCGGGCATGCACACCCACCAGTCGCTGTGGAGCGACGGAAAACCGCTTTTCTACGACGAGGCCGGCTACGGCCAGCTCAGCGACATCGCGCGCTGGTACATCGGCGGCATCCTGGCGCACGCTCCGGCGCTGCTCGCCTTCACCAACCCGACCCTGAACAGCTACCACCGTCTGGTCAAGGGCTTCGAGGCTCCGGTCAACCTGGTCTACTCGGCCGGAAACCGCTCGGCCGCGATCCGCATCCCGATCACGGGCTCCAACCCGAAGGCGAAGCGCATCGAGTTCCGTGCGCCCGACGCCTCCGGCAACCCGTACCTCGCCTTCGCCGCGCAGCTCATGGCCGGCCTCGACGGCATCAAGAACCGCATCGAGCCGCACGAGCCCGTGGACAAGGACCTCTACGAGCTCCCGCCCGAGGAGGCCAAGAACATCCCGCAGGTGCCGAACTCGCTGCTCGACTCGCTGGAGGCCCTGCGCGAGGACCACGCCTTCCTCCTCGAGGGCGGCGTGTTCACCGAGGAGCTCATCGAGACCTGGATCTCCTACAAGTACGAGAACGAGATCCTGCCGATGGCCCAGCGACCGCACCCGTTCGAGTTCGAGCTGTACTACGGCGTCTGATCGTCCGACGTTCACGATGTGCCCGTCCCGACCTGCGTCGGGGCGGGCACATCCGTCTGCGCCCGGGTCCCGAAGAACAGGCTGACGGAACCCCCGATTCCTCGGTACTCTCGATCGATGCCCGCCCACATCCGCCGCGCCGCGCCGATCGTCGCACCCGTCGTTCGATGACGTCACACGACTTCGCAGAGATGGCGGCCGCGCTGTACTCCGGTCCACCCGCCGAGTTCGTCGCGACGCGGAACGCGTTCGCGGCAGCGGCCGCCGATCGCGACACGGGCGATCGGATACGCGCGCTCAAGAAGCCGTCGGTGTCGGCGTGGGTCGTGAACCTGTTCGCCCGCGAGCGGCCCTCCCAACTCGGTGAGGCTCTGCAGTTGGCGCAGGAGCTCCGCGACGCGCAGGCCGACCTCGACGCTGCGACGCTTGCGGCACTCGGCCGTGAACGCCGCGCACTCACTCAGCGCCTGGCTGCGGAAGCGACCTCACTGGCGTCGGCACAGGGCGAGCGCATCACGCCGGCCACCTCCGAAGCGGTGCGGCAGACACTCACTGCGGCGTTCTTCGATCCGGATGCAGCGGTGGCCGTCGCTTCCGGTCGGCTGATCCGAGAGCTCGAACCCTCCGCCCCGGTGGATCTGGAGTCGGTCGTCGCGGGCGGAGTGTCGGATGCCGCGCCCGCTTCCGCCCCTCCTCTCGATGAGGTGCGAGCGCGACGGATGCGGAGGGATGCGGAACGTGCGGTCAGCGACGCGGAGAAGGCTCTTGCTCACGCCGAACAGCAGCAGCACGCAGCGCAGAGGGCGGTGAGGGACGCCGAGGCTCTGACCGCTCGGCTGCCCGCGCAGATCGAGGAGCTCGAGACGGAGCTCGCACGGATGCGCGATCGACTCGCCAAGGCGACGACGGATGCCTCGGCCGCTCAGGCGCTCCTGGATACGGCGACGTCCGACGTCGTGAGCGCAGCGGAGGAGCTGTCCGCATCACGGCAGCGCGTGAGCGAGCTGTGATGACGGCCTCTCGAGCCTGTCGAATGATCAATGACTAGTCGTCGACGGCGCCCAGGTCCAGCATCCATTCGTTCATGACGAGCTCGCCGCCCCGGAAGGTCTCGGTGATCGTCCCGACGAGGGCGAAGCCGTTGCGCCGGCAGACGCCGTTCGACGCGGCGTTCTCGGCGCCGGGGAACGCGGTGAGGAACCGGCGCCCCGAGCGGTGCTCGCGCGCATCGACCACGAGCAGCGCGAGAGCCTCCGATGCCGCCCCGCGCCCCTGCGCCTCGGGGAGGACGAACCATCCCGTCTCCAGGGCCGCTGAGCCCCGCCAGTCGACGTTCCACCAGCCGATCGACCCGAGCGGCACACCGTCATCCTCGATGACATACATCCGTGCCTCTCCCGACTCCCCCAGCCGCAGATAGCGGGCGTGCCGGTCGACGAGCTCCTGCTCACTCTCCGGTCCGTTGAGGTGGGCGGTCATCGTCGGAGTGTTCGCCTGTGTCAGGAGGGGGAGGTCTTCCGCGGACCAGGGACGGAGCAGCAGTGCGGTCATGCCCAGACTCTCCCACGCGGCTCGGACACTCCGCGGCGGACGCCGCCGCAACCGGCTTGACTCCGGAGCGCGCGCCTGCTCAACTGACAGTTCCGAACCGACACCTGGGGGCACGATGCGACGCCGTCGACCGATCACCACGCCTGAGACGACGAACACGGCGCAGCCGTACCAGGGCACCCGCCCTCAGCCGCAACCGACGACGGCCGCCGCCGCGATCTCGCGCATCAACCCGTTCGTGTTCGGCCTGTTCGGGGCTCTCGGCGTTCTCGTCGCGCTGACCCTGGGCGGCATCGTCACCCAGCTCGGAACGGTGCTCGTCTACATCGGGTTCGCCGTGTTCCTCGCGCTCGGCCTCGATCCGATCGTGACCTTCCTCGAGAAGCGGTTCTCCATTCCGCGCCCCGGCGCCGTCGCGATCGTCGTCGCGATCGTGCTGCTGCTCTTCGCGGGGATCATCCTGGCGATCGTCCCGATCCTCGTCGACCAGATCAGCAACCTGATCGAGAACGGTCCGAAAATGGTGAGCGACATCCAGCACGCCGCCTGGTACAAGGACCTCACCGCCCAGTTCGGCGCGAACTTCCAGGACGCGACGGACGCCGTCCTCAAGTTCGTGAAGGACCCCAGCAACCTCCTCAACATCGGCGGCGGCGTGCTCGCCGTCGGCACCGGCATCGCCGGCGGCTTCACCGGCGTCACGATCGTGCTGATCCTGACCCTCTACTTCATGGCCTCCCTGCGCAGCATGAAGAAGGTCGCCGCCCGCTTCGTGCCCGCCTACCAGCGCGACACCTTCAGCAGCCTCGTCGAGGACGTCTCCGGCGCCGTCGGCCGCTACGTCATCGGCCAGGTGAGCCTCGCCCTGGTGAACGGCGTCCTCAGCCTCATCGTGCTCTCGATCATCGGCGCCCCGGTGCCGGCCCTGCTGGCCCTGATCGCGTTCATCGGATCGATGATCCCGCTCGTCGGAACGCTGTCGGCGTCCATCGTCAACTCGCTGATCTGCCTCGTCGTGAGCCCCGTCACGGCGCTCATCGCCTTCATCTACTACCTCATCTACATGCAGATCGAGGCATATGTCCTCTCCCCGCGCATCATGAGCAAGGCGGTCGCCGTCCCCGGCTCGCTGGTCGTGATCGCCGCGGTCGCCGGCGGCGCCCTCGGCGGGATCGCCGGCGCCCTCGTGGCGATCCCGGTCGCGGCGAGCATCATCATCATCGTCCAGAAGGTGCTCTTCCCCGCTCAGGACGGGAAGACCACCCCGCCCGCCGTCAGCGCACGATGAGAGCGCCCGGCTGCACGGTCGCGACGAAGGACGCGACCTCGCCGACCTCCTCGCCGTCCACCTCGAACTGCTGAGGGGAATCCAGGGTCACCGAGATCGTCTGCGCAGCCACGTGGCGAGTCGACTCCGTGCTGACCGCCTCCGTGCCCCCGCCGAGGAGACGCCGGATGCCGTTGTCCCACACGACCGACCTCACGGTATCGAGCCACTGCAGCGCCCCGTCGGCGCTCACGAGCAGCAGATCCAGCTGCCCGTCGTCGAGCACGGCATCCGGGAGCAGACGGATGCCGCCCTGCAGCATGCCGCAGTTGCCGATGATCATGGTGTGCCCACGGACCTCCTGGGCGTCGCCCTCGTCCAGCGTGAGGGTGATGTCCGTCATCTCCGTGCCCGCCAGCGCCCGCCCCATCGCCTCGACGTAGGCGAGCCAGCCCGCACGGTCCTTCAGATCGTCGTTCGTCTCCACGAGCATCTGCGCATCGACGCCGAAGCCGACCATGACGGTGAAGGCGCGCTTCTCCCCCTCGAACTCGACCCAGCCGATGTCGATGCTGCGGGGCTCGCCGTCCTGCACGCGCTCGAGCGCCGCGGTGATGTCGTCGAGTGGCACACCGAGGTTCCGCGCGAGCAGATTCCCCGTGCCCTGCGGGACGATGCCCAGCGCCACCTCGGTGCCTGCGAGCACCTCTGCGACCGCTCGGACCGTACCATCGCCGCCGACCGCGACGACGACGTCGCAGCCCTCGTCGATCGCGGAGGACGCCATACCGCGCCCCGGGTCGTCCTCGCTCGTCTCCCACCACACAACCTCCGCGGTGATGCTCTCCGAGACAGCGGCGCGTAGCCGCTCCTCATCGATCTTCGAGGGATTCCAGATCACACCGAGCTTCGAGATCGTCATGGGGCCAGCCTGCGCGAGTGGAGCCCGGATAGCAAACCGGACTCACCCGTAGAAGAGCGCCTCGAAGGCCTTCCTCGCCCGTCGGGTGACGCCGAGATAGTCGTCTTCGAGCACGGAGGCCGATCTCTCCGGATAGCCGAGCAGGATCCCCAGTGCGTCCAGCTGACGCGGCTCGACGGGCAGCACGTCGCTCGTCTGCCCGGTGTACAGGGTGATCGCCGAACGCAGCCGACTGGACAGGCGCCACGCGGCGCGCAGCAGGTCGGCTGACGCCGCAGGCACGAGCTCCGCATCCACCGCCGCATCCAGCGCGGCGATGGTCGACGTCGTGCGCAGAGCGGGCACGGCGTGCGCATGCTGCAGCTGCAGCAGCTGCACGAGCCACTCGACGTCGCTGAGCGTCCCGGGACCGAGCTTGAGGTGGCGCCGCGGGTCGACGCCCTGCGGCAGCCGCTCCCCCTCCACCCGCGCCTTGATGCGCTTGATCTCACGCGTGCCCTGCAGGTCGATCGCCTCCGGGTACCGGATGCTGTCGGCGAGGTTCGTGAACTTCGCGATCAGCTTGGCGCTCCCCGCGACGCCGCGCGCCCGGAGCAGGGCCTGGGCCTCCCACGAGAGCGACCATCGCCGGTAATACTCGGCGTAGGCCTCGATCGAGCGCACCACAGGGCCGTTGCGCCCCTCAGGGCGAAGATCCGCGTCGAGGTCCAGCGGCACCCGGTGATCCGTCAGATGCTCACGGAGACCGGCGACGATCTGCGTGGAGAGCTTCTGCGCGCGTTCGGGGTCGATGCCGTTCGCGTCGTACACGTAGAGGATGTCGGCATCCGATCCGAAACCGAGCTCCGCGCCGCCGAAACGCCCCATGCCGATCACGGCGAAGTCGAGCGCCGCGTCCTCCTCTGGAACGATCTCGCGCTGCACCGCCCTGAGGGCGGCCTGGATGGCGGCGTCGGTGATCTCCGTGAGGGAGGTCGCGACCTCCTCGATCGTGAGGACGTCGAGAACGGCGCCCATCGCTGTTCGGAGCAGTTCTCTGCGGCGCAGAGCCCGCACGGCGCGCAGCGCGTCGACGACGCTCTCGTGACGCGTCTGGATCGCCCTGGCCTCCTCGTCGAGCGCGGCCCCGCTGCGCGGTCGCAGCAGCTCCGTGCTGTCGAGCCAGGCGACGGATTCGGGGATCCACTCCATGAGCTCGCCCACGTACCGCGACGAGGAGAGCAGACGCGTGAGGCTCTCGGCAGCGCCGGACGAGTCGCGCAGCATCCGCAGGAACCACGGGGTGTCGCCGAGCCGCTCGCTGATCCGGCGGAAGGCGATCAGGGCGTAGTCGGGGTCGCTGCCGTCGGCGAACCACCGCACCATGATCGGCATGAGGTGCCGTTGGATGGTCGCCTTGCGGCTGAGGCCGGTCGTGAGCGCGCCGATGTGGCGGAGCGCGCCGGCGGGGTCACGGAAGCCGATGGCGGCGAGGCGGTCGTGCGCCTGCGCCGTCGAGAGCGTGCGCTCCTCCTCCGGCAGGGCGGCGACGGCGGAGAGCAGAGGGCGGTAGAAGAGGCGGATGTGGATCTCGCGCACCTCGCGACGCACGCTCTCCCATCGCGCCCACACGCCGTCTCCGGACTCCGCGAGGCCGGTGCTGCGGGCGAGCACGCGGAGCCCCGCGGGAGTGCGGGGCATCAGATGGGTTCGGCTGAGCTCCCTCAGCTGCAGGCGGTGCTCCATCAGCCGCAGCACGCGGTAGTCATCGGCGAACGTCGCCGCCTCCGCTCGACCGATGTAGCCGCCCTCGACCAGTGCGTCGATGCTCTCCAGCGTGCCGCGCGTGCGGATGCGCGGATCGGTGAGCCCGTGCACCAGCTGCAGCAGCTGCACGGTGAACTCGATGTCTCGGAGGCCTCCGGCTCCCAGCTTGAGCTGATACGGCGCATCCTCCGGATCGATGTGCTCCATCACGCGCTCGCGCATGCGCTGAACGCTGTCGACGAAGTTCTCCCGCGCCGCGCTCGACCAGATCTTGGGCTGCACGGCCTCGATGTACGCGTCGCCCAGCTCGGCGTCGCCGGCGAGGGGACGCGCCTTCAGCAGGGCCTGGAACTCCCAGCTCTTGGCCCATCGGTCGTAGTACGCCAGGTGCGAGGCGAGGGAGCGCACGAGCGCGCCCTGCTTGCCCTCGGGACGGAGCGCCGCGTCGACCTCCCAGAGCGGGGGCTCGACCTCGATCCCGCTGAGGCCTCGCATGGTCTCGCGCGCGAGACGCGTCGCGATGTCGATCGCCCTGGCCTCCGGGACGAGATCCTCGTCTTTCGTGCCGCCGACGAAGATCACATCCACGTCGCTGACGTAGTTCAGCTCGCGAGCTCCGGCCTTCCCCATACCGATGATCGCCAGTCGCGTCGCCGCCACGTCCTCGGTGCGCAACGTCACTCCAAGCCGGGTGCGCGCGATGGCGAGTGACGCCTCGAGAGCGGCCCCCGCGATGTCGGCGAGAGCCGCTGCCACGTCTCCGACGATCTCGACGGGACGGGGGTGGCCGAGGTCGTAGGCCGCGATCGCCACGAGGTGGCGGCGGTACGCGACGCGCAGAGTCCCGAGCGCGGCGTCGTCTCCGGACGCCGCGAACCCGTCCTCGGCGCCGACGGCGTCGAGAAGCAGCCCACGGAGGTCGGACGCCGAGGGCAGCGCGTGCACCGACGTCCGCAGCACGTCGAGCTGCTCGGGGTGTCGTCGGAAGAAGTCGGCGAAGCCCTGAGACGCGCCGAACACCTGCCACGCGCGGCGCCGCGTCTCCGGTGCGCCCAGCAGCGCCCGCAGTTCGACGGTGTCGCGCCAGGCCACATGGAGCATCCCCTGCACGGCGGCGTCGGGGTCAGCCGCATCCGCTCCGTCGAGCAGCTCCGCCCTCTCGATGCCGAGAAGGGTCGACAGCTCGGCGAGGGATGCCGCGGCCTCACTGAGCTCGGCGAAGCCCAGCCTGGCCAGCGCGGAGAGCGAGACGGAATCGTCCGAACGGGCCATGCGCGACTCAGAGGAGCTCGAGGTTGTTCTTCAGCTCCAGCGGAGTGACCTGGCCGCGGTAGGACTCCCACTCCTTGCGCTTGTTCAGCAGCACGTAGTTGAAGACGGACTCCCCCAGTGTCTCCGCGACGAGCTCGGAGTTCTCCATGTACTCCAGGGCGTGGTCGAGGCTCGCGGGAAGGGCCGAGTAGCCCAGCGCGCGGCGTTCGGCGTCGCTGAGGGACCACACGTTGTCCTCGGCCTCTGGCGGCAGTTCGTAGCCCTCCTCGATGCCCTTAAGGCCGGCGGCGAGCATGAGCGCGTACGCCAGGTAGGGGTTGGCCGCCGAGTCGAGGGCGCGGTACTCCACACGGGTGGAGCCGCCCTTGTTCGGCTTGTACATCGGCACGCGCACGAGCGCGGAGCGGTTGTTGTGGCCCCAGGTGACGAAGCTCGGAGCCTCGTCTCCGCCCCACAGCCGCTTGTACGAGTTGACGAACTGGTTCGTGACGGCAGCGATCTCGTTGGCGTGCTTGAGGAGTCCGGCGATGAAGTGGCGTCCCGTCTTGGAGAGCTGGTACTTCGCGCCCTCCTCGTAGAACGCGTTACGCTCGCCCTCGAAGAGCGACATGTGCGTGTGCATGCCACTGCCGGGCTGGCCGCTGAGGGGCTTCGGCATGAACGTCGCGTAGACGCCCTGCTCGATGGCCACCTCCTTGATGACCGTGCGGAAGGTCATGACGTTGTCGGCCATCGTCAACGCATCCGCGTATCGCAGGTCGATCTCGTTCTGGCCGGGCCCGCCCTCGTGGTGGCTGAACTCGACCGAGATGCCGAGATCCTCCAGCATCCGCACCGAACGGCGACGGAAGTCGTGCGCGGTGCCGCCCGGCACGTTGTCGAAGTATCCGGCGGAGTCGACGGGAACGGGACCGTCCGGGCCGAAGGACGAGGACTTCAGAAGGTAGAACTCGATCTCGGGGTGCGTGTAGAACGTGAATCCGGCGTCCGCCGCCTTCGCGAGGGTGCGCTTGAGCACGTGCCGGGGGTCGGACACCGCGGGTCGTCCGTCCGGGGTGGTGATGTCGCAGAACATGCGCGCGGTCGGATCGATCTCTCCGCGCCACGGCAGGGTCTGGAAGGTCGTCGGGTCGGGCTGCGCGAGCAGATCCGACTCATAGCTGCGGGTGAGACCCTCGATCGCCGAGCCGTCAAAGCCGATTCCCTCGGCGAAGGCGCCCTCGACCTCGGCCGGGGCGATCGCGACGGACTTCAGGGTGCCGATCACGTCGGTGAACCACAGCCTGACGAACTTGACGCCGCGTTCCTCGATCGTCCGGAGGACGAAATCCCGCTGCTTGTCCATCGCTACTCTGCGACCTTGCCGGAGCCGGCGTCCCAGCCGTTCTCGGCGGCTTCCTCTTCGGCCCAGGCGCGCGAGCGCTCCTTGAGCTTCTCCGGTGCGTTCGCAGCCTCGGCCTCGGTGTCGAACGGTCCGACGCGGTCGGCGGACGGCGAGATCATGCCGAACTCGACCTGACCGGTCTCCAGGTTGTACCAGTACTTCTCATCGCCGTTGGTCATGGCCGATCCCCTTCTTCACGTGGTGTCATCGATCCTACTGGCGACGGCACCGGTCGCTAAGCTATCGACCATGGCTAAAGCGATCGGCGTCGATATCGGCGGCACGGGTATCAAGGCAGGACTCGTCGACCTCTCACACGGAACCATGGCTTCCGACCGGGTGCGTGTGCCCACGCCCGAGGGCGCATCCCCGCAGGACATCCTCGTCGCCGTGCAGACGGTCCTGAAGACGCTCGACGTGCACGAGTCGACCCTTCCGCTCGGCGTGGCCTTCCCCGCCATCGTCAAGCGCGGGAAGACCCTCTCCGCGGCGAACGTCTCCAAGGAGTGGCTCGACTTCGACGCCGAGCGCTTCTTCCGCGACGGACTCGGTCGCAACATCGTGTTCGTGAACGACGCGGATGCCGCGGGCGTCGCTGAAGCGCGCCACGGCGCCGCCAGAGACGTCCAGGGCCTCACGCTCCTCACGACCCTCGGCACGGGCATCGGGTCGGCGTTCCTGTACGACGGCGTGCTCGTCCCCAACTCCGAACTCGGACACCTGAACTTCGGCACCTACGACTCCGTCGAGAAGTGGGCCGCCACCTCCGCACGCGAGCGCGAAGGACTGAGCTGGTCCGAGTGGGCGGAGCGGCTGCAGGCCTTCTACTCGCACATCGAGTTCCTGTTCAGCCCCGACCTGTTCGTGGTCGGCGGCGGCGTCTCCAAGAACGCCGGCGACTTCCTCCCGCTGCTCGAGCTGAAGACGCCGATCGTCCCGGCGATCCACCGCAACAACTCCGGCATCATCGGCGCGGCATCCCTCGCCGGCGACTGAGCCCGCAACCCACACGACACACGAAGGCCCCGCTGAATCCAGCGGGGCCTTCGTCGTGCCGAACCCGCTACTGCTTCACCACGAACAGGTCGGAGGGATTCACCGCCAGCTGCAGAACGTCGCCGGTCTTGAGCGGCCAGTCCAGGTTGCTGTACTCCACGAACGAGTACGGTTCGAGACAGAACCGGTCGCCGATCGCGAACTCGCCGTCGCCTTGCGCGACCGTGTACGACTCGATGCGTCCGGCGGAATCCCTCGCCACGGTTCCGTCGGCGGTGTCGCTCGGACCGCGGTCGATCAGATCGGGACCGGTCCAGTACACCCAGTGTCCGTCGACTCCGCCGCCTTCCAGGAATCCCAGCTTCGACCGCCCGACGCATCCGCTGATATCGGGCATGGTGGCGCCCTTCCGAAGAAGGAGGCGATCTCCCGGCGCGATCGACTCCGGAGTGATGTTGTTGAGGGACGCCAGCCCGGCGACGCCGAAACGCTTCTCGATCGCGGCCAGCGAATCGCCATAGGTGACCTCGTAGCCCACGAGTGCGTCCTCGTAGAAGACGACTTCTCCCTCGGCGCCGTCGATGAACCCGGTGTCGACCGGCTCGGACGTGGCGATCAGTGCAGGGTCCACCGTCGGTTCCGGCGACGGTTCGACCGCGGCCGGCGTCTCCGCGGACTCCGGCACCGGAACCGTGCACCCGGCGAGAACGACCGCGGCCAAGGCGACGAGAAGCGCCGACGTGGCGGCTGTGCGGCGTGACCTAGACGCACGCTACCGCGGGATCGGCGGAGAGACCAGCGTCCAGGGTGCGAATGGGCCGACCTGTACGCCGGGTTCTGTTCCGGGGTTCTTCGCCCCTTCGACGGCCATCTCTCTCGGCGACACGTTGCCGTGGCACTCTAGCGGTCTACCCGAGGACTCGGCGAGCCGCGTCAACATCCTCTGTCTGACCTTGCTCCGGACGAGGTTTACCTGGCGGGCCGTGTCACCACGGCCCCCGGTGGTCTCTTACACCACCCTTTCACCCTTACCCCTTGCGGGGCGGTCTGCTCTCTGTGGCACTGTCTCGCGGATTGCTCCGGGTGGGCGTTACCCACCGTCCTGCCCTGAGGAGCCCGGACGTTCCTCGGTGCGGTTGCCCGCCACGCGACCGTCCAGTCGACCCATTCGCCCGTCCAGTCTACCGGGACTACTTCTCCGCGGATTCGGCGATCCGCAGATCGAGCGGCACGTCGATGGGGAAGCCTCCGAAGAGTCGCGTGGTCGCCACCGCTGCAGCCTCGCGCACGGCCTGGGCTGCGGCCTCCGCCTGCTCGGCGGGCACGTGCAGGATCACTTCGTCGTGCAGGAAGAACGCCAGATGCGGATGCCGCGCGAAGGGTCCCGAGGCGAACGCCGGCGCCTCCGACTCCGGAAAGTCCCTCAGCCGATGCCTGATCTCCGCGAGCCAGATCAGCGACCACTCGGCAGCCGTGCCCTGGACCACGAAGTTGCGGGTGAAACGGCCCCAGTCGCGGGCGCGCCGACGGGCGAGGGCGACCTCCGTCTGATCGACGTCGGCGTCCGTCGCTCTGGCCTGCATGCGCGACCACTCATCCGACGGGCGGGGCGACGAGCGACCGAGCCAGGTCGAGACGACCCCGCCGTCCTCGCCCTTCCTCGCCGCCTTGTCGACGTGCGCCATCGCCCGCGGGTACACCTTGCGGAGCCTCGGCACCAGTCGCCCGCTGTCCCCCGTCGTCGCGCCGTACATCGCACCGAGCACGGCGTACTTCGCCTCTTCGCGCGTCCCCACGGCGCCGGAGTCGACGACACCCGCGTAGAGGTCGCTCCCCTGCGCCGCCCGCGCCATCGCCCGATCGCCGGCCATGGCGGCCAGCATCCGCGGCTCCAGCTGAGCGACGTCCGCGACGACGAGCATCCACCCGTCGTCGGCGCGCACCGCCGTGCGGAGCATGCGCGGCAGCTGCAGCGCTCCCCCTCCGGCCGACGCCCACCGTCCCGTGACGACGCCGCCGGGGATGTAGATCGGTCGGAAGCGCCCGTCGTGGACCCACTCGGACAGCCACGTCCACCCGTTGGCGCTGAGCAGACGCGCGAGCTTCTTGTACGCGAGGAGAGGCTCGACGACGGCGTGGCTGTGCTGCGCGAGCTCCCAGCGGTTCGTCGACTCGACCTGCACCCCCACGCGGTGCAGGGCGCGCAGGAGCTTCGGCTGGCTGTCGAGGTTCAGCGTCGCGTCGCCGAGGATCGCGCGGACGCGGTCGGCCAGCTCGAGCATGCGCGACGGGACACCGCCCCCGACGGGTCGCGTCCCCAGCGTGTCCGCAAGGATCCCCCGATGGACGTCCTCGTTCCACGGGAGTCCTGCCGCGCGCATCTCCTCCGCGATGAGCCCGCCGGCCGACTCCGCCGCGCAGAGCAGCAGGAGGCGCCCGTCGCGGCCGTCGGCGATGACCCGACGCTGCGCCCGGTACTGATCCAGCGCGTCGGCGACCGGGTCTTCTGCGGGGTGTTGCTCCATCACGTCGAACAGCGCAGGTGCGTCGTCCGAGGGTCCGCGGCGCACCCAGGACGCCGACGGCGCCAGGGGACGCGCCACCGTGTCCGTGTCGCGGAGGATCGCGTGGCACAGCAGCAGGTCATGCGTGCGGGTGAGGAACACCCCGGCGTCGAGGAGCATCGGATAGATCTCCCTGGCGTGGCGGAGGATCCATCTCGGTGTCGCCTCGTCCTCGCGCGCGGCCACCCAGCCGGGCAGCTCGCTCGCGGAGAGCTCGTGCCTGCTGATCTCGACGTCATCGTCGCCGATCTCGACCGCGACGTATCGGCCGGAGCCCGTCGCCACCAGGGCGATCCTGCGCTCGGCGGGACGCCGCGAGGTCACCGCCGTGGCGCTCGTGGCGCGGAGATCACAGCCCGGATTCCTCGGTGCGCACCAGGATGCATCCGCACTCCGGGCACGACACGACGGCGTCCTCCGCCGCACGACGGATGTCGTTGAGGTCGGTGCCGGGCAGCAGGATGCGGCATCCTTCGCAGGTGCCGCGAGTCAGGAGGGCGGCGCCCGCGCTGTTGGCCGCGCGCCGCGCATAGTCGGCCAGCAGTGCCGCGGGGATCTGCTCGGTGATCGCGGCACGATCGCGCGCCAGCTGCTCGCCGAGTTCGGTGGCCGCCGCCACGTCGGCCTTCGCCTGCGCGGTGAGAGCCGAGCCCTCTGCCGTCGTGGCGTCCAGCAGCGCCTGCTGGGCGGCGACCGCGGCATCCGCCTCCTCGACACGACCCATCACATCGAGCTCGGCGTCTTCGAGGTTGCTCTGGCGCCTGGCGAGGCTGTCGAGCTCGTGCTCGAGTGCCTGCGCCTCCTTGGAGTTCGTCGCGGCGGCGAGACGCTCGGCGTCGCGGGCGCGCCTCTGCTCGACCAGCTTCACGTCGGACTCGAGACGAGTCAGCTCGACGCGCACATCGTCGCGGGTTCCGGTGAGCGTGGTCAGCTCCCGCAGCTGCTCCT
This sequence comes from Microbacterium sp. NPDC012755, assembly GCF_042901325.1. Lineage (NCBI taxonomy): Bacteria > Bacillati > Actinomycetota > Actinomycetes > Micrococcales > Microbacteriaceae > Microbacterium > Microbacterium sp. NPDC012755. The sequence goes on from NZ_JBIBCT010000001.1 coordinate 3,268,856, forward strand.
GACGGATGGCGACGAGTTCGGTGATGCGCGGCCCCTGCACCGGCTTCGTGCGCGCACGATCCGCCTGGGAGATGCGCCGATCGAGATCGGCGACGTCGAGCAGGATGCGCTGGTGTTCCGGGCTGGCGTTCACGTCTTCAAATCTAGTCGGTGCGTGCGACGTCTCTCACTGCACTTCTCCGTCGAGGTACAGCCATCGCCGCCCCTCCCTCACGAAACGGCTGCGTTCGCGGAGTGATCCGCGCTCATCGCCCTGCTGCCAGAACGCCTCGAACTCGACGATGCCCTCGCGGTCGAAGGGGCCGCCGGCGACGCGGTCGATGATCAGGAGCCGTCGCCAGCGCAGTCCCGGCTCCAGATCCATCACAGGGGGTCGCGTCGAGCCGTGCCAGGAGGCGCGGAGATACGCGGTGTCGCCGAGCGAGAAGGCCGTGTAGCGGGACCGCATCAGTCGTTCGGCCGTCGGAGCGGGAGAGCCGTCGATCAGGGGGCCGCAGCATCCGCCGAGCACATCCCCCGATCCGCACGGGCATCTCTGGTCATCCATGGCCCCAGCGTACGCTGAAGGCATGAACCGCTTCACCGCCCACAACGGATTCCAGCTGCCGGCAATCGGACTCGGAACCTACGGTCTGCGAGGAGATGCCGGATCGGATGCCGTCGCCGCGGCGATCGGCGCCGGATACCGCCTCATCGACTCCGCGTTCAACTACGAGAACGAGGGCGCGGTCGGGCGCGGAGTGGCGGCGTCCGGCGCCGATCGCTCCGAGGTGATCGTGACGACCAAGCTGCCGGGTCGTCATCATGCAACGGCGAAGGCGCGGACGAGCATCGAGGAGAGCCGTTCCCGCCTCGGGCTGGAGACCACCGACCTCCATCTGATCCACTGGCCCAACCCGAGCCAGGACGAGTACGTCGAGGCGTGGCAGGCCCTGGTCGACGCACAGCAGCGCGGCGTGGTGCGGCAGATCGGCGTGTCGAACTTCCTCCCCGAGCATCTGGAGCGCATCGAGCGCGAGACAGGTGTGCGCCCCGTGGTGAACCAGATCGAGGTCCATCCCTACTTCCCGCAGACCGAGCAGCTCGCCTATCACCGTGAACACGGCATCCTCACCCAGGCCTGGAGTCCGTTGGGCAAGGGATCGGCCCTGCTCTCGGAGCCTGTCCTGGTCGAGGTCGCCGCGGCCCACGGCATCAGCGCCGCACAGGCCGTGCTCGCCTGGCATGTCGCCCGCGAGACCGTCGCCATCCCCAAGGCGACGTCTCTCGATCATCAGACGGCGAACCTCGCAGCGGGCTCCGTGGTGCTCGATGCGGCGGAGGTCGAGGCGATCACCGCGCTCGGGCGCCAGGACGGCCGGCTGTTCGGCGCCGACCCTCGGACGCACGAGGAGTCCTGAGATCAGCAGCATCACGATCGCCGGCATCGGCGTCGCCCCGGGGAGCGCGCGAGCGTACTTCGGTCTTCAGGCGGTCCTGGGCGCGCTCTGGTGGGTAGGGGTCTTCACGACGGACTCCCTGCGACACGCGACGCTCGGCGACCTCCCCGCCGCCGTGATCGCCGTCGCCGACATCCCCCTCTTCGTCCTCGCCTCGGCGCTCGTCGCATGCGGCATCCGCTGGGCGGTGTGGATCGTCGTCCCGTGGACTGCGTTGGTGGCCGCGGGCATGGCGGTCTACGCGACGGCGACGACGCTGGCGGGATGGGGCGCACTGCTCATGGCGCTCGCCGCGATGGGGTCGATCGCGGCGGGCATCGTCATCGTCTGCGGCCGAGCTCCCGTCGAATGGATCGTCAGCGGGCCGTTCGCCTTCCGCACGGCCGACGATGAGGGCCGCACCAGACTCGCCGTGCGGGTCTTCCGTCAGATGCTGCTGTTCTGGGTGCTCTTCCTCGGCGTGCTGCCCCTGGGCATCTCCGCTCTGGAATCCCGGTGGATGCTCGCCGTCGACCTCCCCGTCGCCGTGCGGATCGGCGGCGGCCTGCTGTTCGTCGCGACGGGAGCGCTCGGCATCTGGTCGGCGGTCTCGATGCTCGTCAAGGGCGAGGGCACACCGCTGCCCGCGCATATGGCCCGGCATCTCGTGATCTCCGGCCCCTACCGCTACGTGCGCAATCCGATGGCGGTGGCGGGCATCGCCCAGGGCGTCGCCGTCGGCCTCGCCCTCGGTTCCTGGATGGTCGTCGCCTACGCCCTGTGCGGCTCACTGATCTGGAACACCCTCGTCAGACCGCAGGAGGAGGCCGACCTCTCCGCGCGCTTCGGCGCCGAGTTCGACGAGTACCGGAGCGCCGTGTCCTGCTGGATCCCGCGTCTGCCGAAGAGCCGCCGCCCAACCGTCACGACGAGCGGATCGTCTGCGTCCCCAGCACCCTGAGCAGATCGAGTCTGCTCGCCGCCTCGCTGCCCGGCGCCGCGGTCAGCACGATGAGCGCCTGAGACTCATCGGGCGTGAGGAGGGCCTGGCAGTCGACCTCGATCTCGCCGAGATCCGGGTGCACGACGGTCTTCCGATCCTCGAACCTCCGGCGGACCTCGTGGTCCTCCCAGTAGTCGACGAACTCGGGGCTCACGGCACGCAGAGTCTGTTCGATCTCCCCCGCGCGCGACGTCGGCCCCCAGGTGCCGTGCGCCGCGCGCAGCGACGCCGCGAGAGTGCGGCCGTGACGCTCGTGATCCCGCACCGGATAGATGCGGCGTTCCTCCTCGGGCCTGGCGAACCAGCGGTAGATCCCGCTGCGCTCCATGCCCTTCCGCGCACTCGCGTCGCCGAACAGGGCACGCGCGGCGTCGTTCTGCACGAGCACCTCGTCGAGGACGGACACGACGAAGGCGGGGGTGTCGCTCAGGCGGTCGATGACGCGCAACAGGCTCGGGGCGACGTAGTCGCTGAACACGGCGCGATCCGGCGCACTGTGCCCGCTGACCCGGTAGAGGTAGTCGCGTTCGTCGGGCGTGAGCCGGAGCGCCCGCGAGAGGGAGGACAGCATCTGCACACTGGGCTGAGGGCCGCGGCGCTGTTCGAGCCGCGCGTAGTAGTCGGCGGACATCGCGGCGAGCATCGCGACCTCCTCGCGGCGCAGCCCGCTGGTGCGGCGCCGGGGCCCCTCACTCAGGCCGACGTCCGACGGCTTCAGCTCCTGTCTGCGTCGCAGCAGGAAGTCGGCGAGGGCATCACGATCCATTCCCGAAGTATCCCCCGTCTGCGCCGTGCGCATCCAGGGAGCGCCGATCCATGGATGAGCGCTCTCTGCCACGCCCGCGGGAACCTCCGCAGGCTGGGAACATGAACATCAGCGGAAACACCATCTTCATCCCCGGGGCGACCAGCGGGATCGGCCTCGCCCTCGCCAGGGCGCTCAGCGCACGCGGCAACACCGTGATCATCGGCGGTCGCAGGGCCGACCTGCTCCGGACGATCGCCGCCGAAACCCCCGAGCTGCACACGGTCGAGATCGACACGACGGATGCCGACAGCATCCGCTCCGCCGCCCAGGAGGTCATCGCCGCAAACCCCGACCTCAACGTGCTCGTCACGATGGCCGGCATCATGCGGGTCGAGGACTGGACGACGCCGGAGGGCTTCCTCGAAACCGCCGAGGCGACCGTCACGACGAACCTGCTCGGCCCGATCCGCCTCATCGCCGCCTTCATCGAGCAGCTGCGGGCGGTACCGGACGCCACGATCATGACGGTGTCGTCGGGACTCGCGTTCGCGCCCCTGCGCGTCACTCCGACGTACAACGCGACGAAGGCGGCGATCCACATGCTCAGCGAGTCGGTGCGCCTGCAGCTCGCCGGCACCGGAGTGCGGATCGTCGAGCTCGAGCCGCCGTCCGTGCGCACGGCGCTGATGCCCGGCCAGGAGAGCAGCGCCTTCGCGATGCCTCTCGACGACTTCGTCTCCGAGGTCGTCGAGCTCATCGAGACGCAGCCGGACGCGACCGAGATCCAGGTCGAGAACGTGAAGTTCCTTCGCTACGGCGAGGCGCGGGGTGACTACGACCAGGTGGTCGCGACCCTCAACAGCCTCGACCCGCACGGGAACTGACGCTCAGACCGCGTGCTCCACGGCATCCTCCGCCGTCGCGTGGGAGAACGAGAAGCCCGAGCGCTCGAGTGCGAGCGGACGCACGTCCGCATCGCCGAGGAGCAGGGAATCGGCCGCAGGGCCCAGCGCGAGGCGAAGCGCCCAGGCGGGAGCGGGCAGCCAGAACGGGCGGTGCATCCTGCGGGCGAGAGCGCGTCCGATGTCGTTCGCGGAGGCCGGGGTCGGTCCGGTCAGGTTCACCGGCCCCGTCAGCCCCTCGTCGATGGTGTGCCGGATGGCCCGCACCTCGTCGTCGAGGGAGATCCAGGGCCAGATCTGCGTGCCCGTGCCCAGCGGCCCCGAGACGCCGAGTCTCGTGAGCGCGATCAGCGGCTTGAGCACGCCCCGCGGGTGGATCACCGGCGCCGTGCGGAGCAGCGCCACACGCGCACTCTCCCCTGCGCGACGGGCGGCGTCCTCCCACGCCACGCACAGTTCCGCGAGGAAGGTGCTCCCCGCTCGTGAGGACTCGTCGAGCACGGCGCCCGGAGCCGAGCCGTAGTACCCCACCGCGGAGGCCGACACGAGGGCGGGAGCGTCCGATCCCTGCGCACGGAGCGCTGCGGCGATCGTCTCCGTCGGGCGCAGACGCGACGAAAGGAGCTCACGGCGATAGCGTGGCGTCCAGGGCAGCCTGCCGACGCTGGCTCCGCCGAGCGCCACCACGGCCTCCGCTCCGGAGAGCACGTCGGGGTCGAGGGGCGCCTCTCCCGGGCTCCACTGCACCTCGTGCGAGGCGCGCGGCGGACGACGCACGAGGGTCGTCACCTCGATCCCGTCCGCGCGCAGCGACGCTGCCAGCGCCGATCCGATCAGGCCGGATGCTCCGCTGATGACGATGCGACGGGTCATGATCCTCCGATGCTCGCTGCGGGCCACGGGCGGGACGACGATCTCGTGTCGGACGACGCGGCCCCGCGCCGATCGTACCCCGCCGCGTCCGCCCTGCTCGCGACGCCTAACCGCGGAGGTCGCCCACGGCCGAGGCCAGAGCACCAGCCGAGAGCCTCAGCAGCTCCAGCTCCTCCGGGGAGAACGTCGTGTTGCGGACGGGAACCGCTCCGGCCGCGCTCACGATGGACGGCACGGAGAGAGCGACGCCGTCGATCCCGTGGAAGTCGTGGAGCACCGTGCTCACCGGCATCACGGCGTGCTCGTCGCGGAGGATCGCCTCGACGATCCGCGCGCTGGAGAGCCCGATCGCGTAGTTCGTGGCGCCCTTGCCCTGGATCACCTTGTAGGCGGCATCCCTGACGTTGACCGCGATCCCGCGCAGCTCGTCGAGAGTGAGCCGCGGGTGCTCCGGAGTCTCCCAGTCGAGGATGGGCACGGTGCCGATCGTCGCGTGCGACCAGAGCGGGAACTCGGTGTCGCCGTGCTCGCCCACGATGTACGCGTGGACGCTGCCGGTGGAGACGCCGGCGCGCTCGGCGAGCTTCCACCGCAGACGCGAGGTGTCGAGCACGGTGCCGGACGAGAAGATCCGCTCCGGCGGAAGCCCCGTCGCCTCCTGGGCGATCACGGTCAGCACGTCGCAGGGGTTCGTCACGATGACGTAGACGGCGTTCGGCGCCACCTCGATGAGCTTCGGAAGCATGTCGCGGATGATGCCGGCGTTCACGTCGGCGAGCTCCATCCGCGTCTGCCCCGGCTTCTGCTTGGCCCCCGCCGTGATCACCACGACGTGTGATCCGGCGGCCACCGAGATGTCGCTGCCGCCGACGATGTCGCTCGACCCGGTGAACTGCGTGCCGTGCGCGAGATCGAGCACCTCGGCCTCGACCTTCTCGGTCGCGATGTCGTACAGAGCGACGTGGCGCGCGGAACCACGGATCAGGGCCGCGTACGCGACGCTCGAACCGACGCTGCCCGCGCCGACGACCGTGAGCTTCGAGTTCTCGATGATTGCCATGCGGTCAGTCTCGCAGTGCCGGGGCCGTGGACTCCAGCGGATCGGACCGGAGAATCGCGAAGCAGGTCGGATGTCACTGCGCCCGCGACTCCGCTGAGATGGGGTGCTCCATCGCGGTCGGCCGTCGTCGTGAGTCGCCTGACCCGCCCACCGCGCAGGCGATCGCGCCGATCGCGAGACCCAGGATCACTCCCTGGCCCGGAACCTGACCGAGGAGGAGCCAGCCGAAGAGCGCAGCGACCGACGGGATCACCGCGAAGAGCAGCGACACCCGGGCGGCGCCGCTCCGCCGCACCGCCGCCATGTAGACCGTGGTGCCCACGGCGGCGCTGAGCACGATCATCGCGCCCATGCTCGCCAGCGCGAGCCCGGGGTCGCCCAGATCGGGCGGCGTCACCGCCGCCCAGATCAGCATGGGCATCGCGGAGACGAACTGGCCGATGGCGCTCGCAGGCAGCGGATCGGCGGCCGCGAGGAATCGCTGCTGGTAGACCCCTCCTGCGGACATGCCGAGGAGCGCCAGAAGCGTCAGGACCAGCGCCGCATCCACCCCTGTGGCCGTGACCCGCCCCGCGAACGCGACCCCGATGGCGACGAGTCCGAGAGCGAGCCCGACGACGCCCCGTCTGGTCGGCCGCTCCCCGAGCCACGACGCCGTGAGCACCGCCGTCACCAGCGGGTTCATCGCGATGACGAGCGCCGTCAACGTCGGCGAGACCCCCTCCCGCATCCCCTCGTACGCGCATCCGAACTGCACGGCCTGTGTGAGCAGCCCGACCACGATCGCATGCCCCCACTGCCGACCGCGTGGCCACCGGCGACGCCCGAATGCAGCCGCCCCGGCGAGGAGCGCGGCGGCCAGCACGAATCGGATCGACAGCACCCACGGCGCCGACAGCTCGCCGAGCGCCATCGCGCCGAGGGGGTAGCCGAGTCCGTACAGCACGACGATGAGGATGATGTGAGTCGCTCGGAGCTTCATGGTTCCGATGCTCTCCGCAGCGAGGCCCGTCCGTCCAACAATGATTATTGATCGCGATCGATAAGCTTTGGCAATCGGACTAGGGTGTGACCATGGAGACCCTCGACGTCATCCCGCTGCGCTCCTTCCTGGCGATCGCATCATGCGGCGGATTCCACAGAGCGGCGGCGGCCCTTCACCTCAGCCAGTCGGCCGTGAGCCAGCACGTGCGGCGCCTGGAGCAGGTCGTCGGAGCGCCGCTCGTCGAACGCAGCGGACGCCTCATGGCCTTCACCCCTCGCGGAGAGTCCCTGCTCGCCGAAGCGCGCCGGATCGTCGACCTCCACGATGAGGTGCTCCGAACCGTGCGGGTTCCCGATGAGACCGGCACTCTCGTGCTCGGCTCCACCGAGCACGGGGCCGAGCAGATGCTCCCCGAGATCATCTCGACGCTCAAACGCGACGCGCCCGACACGGAGGTGAGGATCCGCCTGGACCGCACCGCACGCGTCAGCGAGGCGCTCGAGGCCGGTCGCCTCGATCTCGCGGTGGTGCTCGAGATCGGAGAGCCCAGCCCGGCGCAGAGACGGCTCCGACTCGGGTGGTTCGCCGCCCCGGAGTGGACCGCGCCGCTGAACGAACCCGTGCCGCTCATCCAGTTCGATCCCCCCTGCGTGATGCGCCCCGCCGTCCTCGATCTCATGGCGGCGAACGGGAGGGCCTTCCGCACTGCCGTCGAGGTCGGCGACCTCGCCGGCGGCCTGTCCGCAGCACGTTCCGGCCTCGGAGCGATCCTGCTCCCCGTCGTGGACAGGGGTCTGGAAGGGCTCCGCCCGGTCCCGGGCCTCCCCGTACCCCCGCCGTTGCGCATGGTCGTGCGCGGACGCCACAGCATCCCGGCACGGATCGTCCGCTCCGTGCAGAACGCGGTCGATGCCGCCTTCGCCTGAGGATGCCGGCCCACGGCGGGCTCCGCGGGAGTGCACGACCCGACGAGCCGAGGAGAAAGGTGGGCCCTGCCGGGATCGAACCGACGACATCCACGGTGTAAACGTGGCGCTCTACCAGCTGAGCTAAAGGCCCTGGTGCTGCCAGTCTATCCGGTGGCGGGTGCGCGCCCGTGTCGTGGAAGAGGGATAAGGTGAGGGAGGCGCGCGTTGTGCACAGCCGACAAGGCTGCCCGCGTCGCTTCCCGTTTCATTGGCATGACCTGCCAGCTTGACGAAAGGCTCCCCCGTGACCGTGCACGACCAGGATCCGTACTCCCAGGGCCCCCTCGACAGCGATCCGGAGGAGACCGGCGAGTGGCAGCAGTCGCTCGACGAGCTCGTCGACGCGAAGGGCCACGGCCGCGGCCGCGAGATCATGCTCAGCCTGCTCAAGCGCTCCAAGGAGCTGCACCTGGGCGTGCCGATGGTCCCGACGACGGACTACATCAACACCATCGCCTCGGAGAACGAGCCCGAGTTCCCCGGCGACGAGGAGATCGAGCGCCGCTACCGCGCATGGATCCGCTGGAACGCCGCCGTGACCGTGCACCGCGCACAGCGCCCCGGCATCGGCGTCGGCGGTCACATCTCGACCTACGCGTCGTCCGCCGCGCTGTACGAGGTCGGCTTCAACCACTTCTTCCGCGGTGCGGACAACCCCGGCGGTGCCGACCAGATCTTCATCCAGGGTCACGCCTCCCCCGGCATCTACGCGCGTTCCTTCCTCGAAGGCCGCCTCACGGAGGAGCACCTCGACGGTTTCCGCCAGGAGCAGTCGCGTGCGCCGTTCGGCATCCCCTCGTACCCGCACCCCCGCCAGATGCAGGACTACTGGCAGTTCCCGACGGTGTCGATGGGTCTGGGCCCGATCAACGCGATCTACCAGGCCATGTCGAACCGTTACCTGGAGAACCGCGGCATCAAGGACACCTCGTCCTCGCAGGTGTGGGCGTTCCTCGGCGACGGCGAGATGGACGAGATCGAGAGCCGCGGTCAACTCCAGGTCGCAGCCAACGAGGGCCTGGACAACCTCAACTTCGTGATCAACTGCAACCTGCAGCGCCTCGACGGACCCGTCCGCGGCAACGGGAAGATCATCCAGGAGCTGGAGTCGTACTTCCGCGGCGCCGGCTGGAACGTCATCAAGGTGGTCTGGGGCCGCGAGTGGGACGACCTGCTCGCCCGCGACACCGAGGGCGCCCTGCTGAACATCATGAACGCCACGCCCGACGGCGACTACCAGACGTACAAGGCCGAGTCCGGCGCGTACATCCGCGAGCACTTCTTCGGCAAGGACGAGCGTGCGGCCGCCCTGGTCTCGGACTACACCGACGACCAGATCTGGCACCTCAAGCGCGGCGGTCACGACTACCGCAAGGTCTACGCGGCCTTCAAGGCGGCGGCCGAGCACAAGGGCCAGCCCACGGTCATCCTGGCGAAGACGGTCAAGGGCTACGGCCTCGGCCCCCACTTCGAGGGCCGCAACGCGACCCACCAGATGAAGAAGATGACGCTGGACAACCTCAAGACGTTCCGCGACACGATGCACATCCCGATCACGGACGCGCAGCTCGAGGAGAACCCGTACCTTCCCCCGTACTACAACCCCGGGGCGCAGGACGAGACGATCCAGTACATGCTGGAGCGCCGTCGCAACCTCGGAGGTTTCCTCCCCGAGCGCCGTTCGACGCACGTCGGTCTGTCCCTGCCCGACGACACCGCGTACGCCCTGCCCAAGAAGGGCTCCGGCACGCAGGAGATCGCCACCACCATGGCCTTCGTCCGCCTGCTGAAGGACCTGCTCCGCTCGAAGGACTTCGGCAACCGCATCGTGCCGATCATCCCCGACGAGGCGCGCACGTTCGGCATGGACGCGTACTTCCCGACCGCGAAGATCTACAACCCGAACGGCCAGCACTACACCTCGGTCGACCGTGAGCTCCTCCTCGCCTACAAGGAGAGCCCGCAGGGGCAGATCGTGCACGTCGGCATCAACGAGGCCGGAGCGCTGGCCGCCTTCACCGGCATCGGCACGTCCTACGCGACGCACGGCGAACCGCTGATCCCGATCTACATCTTCTACTCGATGTTCGGCTTCCAGCGCACCGGCGACGCCCAGTGGGCAGCCGGCGACCAGATGGCCCGCGGGTTCATCATGGGCGCAACGGCCGGCCGCACCACGCTGACCGGCGAGGGCCTGCAGCACGCGGACGGCCACTCGCACCTGCTCGCCTCGACCAACCCGGCGACGGTGTCCTATGACCCCGCGTACGGCTACGAGATCGCCCACATCGTGCGCGACGGCCTGGAGCGCATGTACGGCGGGAAGCACCCCGACCCGAACGTCATGTACTACATCACGCTGTACAACGAGCCTTACGTGCAGCCGGCTGAGCCGGAGAACGTGGACGTCGACGGCATCGTGCGCGGCATCCACCGCGTGTCCGCCGGCGAGGGCGAAGGCCCCCGCGCGCAGCTGTTCGCCTCGGGCGTCGGCCTGCCGTGGGCGCTGGAGGCGCAGGAGCTGCTCAAGAACGACTGGGGCGTGATCGCCGACGTGTGGTCGGTCACCTCGTGGACCGAGCTGCGCCGCGACGGCCTCGCCGCCGACGAGCACAACTTCCTGCACCCGGAGGAGGAGCCCCGCACGGCCTACCTCACCCAGAAGCTGCAGGGCGCCGAGGGTCCGGTCGTCGCGGTGAGCGACTTCATGCACGCCGTGCAGGACCAGATCCGTCCGTGGGTCCCGAACCGCTACGCCACGCTCGGCGCCGACGACTTCGGCTTCTCCGACACCCGCGCCGCCGCACGCCGGTACTTCAAGATCGACGGTCCGTCGATCGTGGTCCGCACGCTGCAGTCGCTGGCCGAGGAGGGCAAGGTCGACCGGTCGCTCGCAGCGCAGGCGATCCAGAAGTACGACCTGCACAACGTGAACGCCGGAACCAGCGGCAACGCGGGCGGCGAAAGCTGAGCCCTTCGGTGACAGACTCGTCTCCCACCGGCATGGACAAGGCCGCGACGCTCACCTGGCTGCGCCGGATCTCCGGCGACATCGCCTCGGTGACGATCAAGCGCCTGGAGGACACCCTCCCCTGGTACGCCGACATGCCACCGGCCCGCCGCTCTGCGGTCGGGCTGGTGGCTCAGGCCGGCATCACCTCGTTCATCCAGTGGTACGACGATCCGACCTCGACGCCGTGGATCGCGGCCGACATCTTCGCCGCGGCTCCTCGTGAGCTGCTGCGCAGCGTCAGCCTGCAGCAGACGCTGCAGCTGATCCGCGTCACCGTCGAGGTCACCGAGGAGCGCGTCGCGGGCAAGGGCGACCTGCTGCGCGAGGCGATCCTGCTGTACTCGCGCGACGTCGCGTTCGCCGCCGCCGACGTCTACGCGCGCGCCGCGGAGGCGCGCGGCCTGTGGGACGCGCGTCTGGAGGCGCTCGTCGTCGACTCGATCCTCACCGGCGAGGCCGACGAAGAGCTTCCGAGCCGCATCGCGGCTCTCGGGTGGCACGGTCACGGCGAGGTCGCCGTCCTGGTCGGCACGACTCCCCCGCAGTTCGACGTCGATCTCGTCCGGCGCACCGCCCGCAAGCTCGCGGTCGACGTGCTCATCGGCGTGCAGGGCTCCCGCCTCGTGCTGGTGCTCGGCCGTGCCCGCATCGCGGGTCAGGAGGGCGAGGACGAGGAGCTCGGCTTCCAGGAGATCGCCACCAGGCTGGAGCCGTCGTTCGGCCCCGGATACGTCGTGCTCGGTCCGGCCGTCGCGGCACTCGTCGACGCCAGCCAGAGCGCTCGGGCAGCCCTCGCCGGCTTCGCCGTCGCGCGGGCATGGCGCAACGCCCCCCGTCCGGTCGAGGCGGACGACCTGCTGCCGGAGCGCGCCCTCGCCGGCGACCCGCTCGCGAAGCAGACGCTGATCGAGCGGATCTACCGACCACTGCAGGCGCACTCGACCGATCTCGTCACGACCCTGTGGAGCTACCTCGACAACGGTCGCTCTCTCGAGGCCACGGCGCGTGAGCTCTTCGTGCACCCGAACACCGTGCGCTACCGGCTCAAGCGCGTCAGCGAGGTCATCGGCTGGGACGCGACGGGTCCGCGCGAGGCGCTGATCCTGCAGACGGCGCTGATCCTCGGCTCGATCGGCGCGGCCGAGCAGGTGCGCCGTCGCGCGCCGCTGCGTCGACCGACCCGCTGACCCGCCCCCGGGCTGTACGCCACACACAAGGGATCTTCGGAATCTTGTGATGGATCATCCACCGTTCCTGCGTGATCGTTGGCAGACTGGGGAGGTGATCGTCTACGCCTGCCCTGGACAGGGTTCTCAGACTCCCGGCTTCCTCTCCCCCTGGCTCGAGCTCGACGGCGTCGCCGAGCAGCTCGCCGCCTACTCCGAGGCGGCACAGGTCGACCTCATCGCCCACGGCACGGAATCGGATGCAGACACCATCCGCGACACGCGCATCGCGCAGCCGCTGATCGTCGCGGCCTCCCTCGTCGCGGGTCGCGCCCTGCTCGAGCGCTCCGGACGTCAGCCCGACGGCATCGCCGGCCACTCGGTCGGAGAGCTCGCCGCACTCGTCGGCTCCGGAGTGATCTCCGCTGCGGACGCGATGCGGCTCGTCGGCATCCGCGGCCGGGCGATGGCGGATGCCGCGGCCCAGGAGGCCACCGGCATGAGCGCCGTGCTCGGCGGCGACGAGGATGCGGTCCTCGCCCGTCTCGCGGAGCTCGGCCTCACCCCGGCCAACTACAACGGCGGAGGGCAGATCGTGGCCGCGGGTGCGCTCGACAGCCTCGCCGCGCTCGCGGCGGAGCCTCTGCGCGGCACCCGCGTCATCGCCCTGCAGGTCGCCGGCGCGTTCCACACGAGCTACATGGCCTCGGCCGTGGCCGCGCTGCGCGACGCCGTCCAGGGCGTCGACGCCGCCGACCCGAACATCACGCTGTGGACCAACCGCGACGGATCCGTCGTCACCGACGGTGCGACCGCGCTGGACTACCTCGTCGACCAGGTGTCCTCCCCCGTGCGGTGGGACCTGTGCATGGCATCCTTCGCCGACGCGGGGATCACCGGTCTCATCGAGCTCACGCCCGCCGGAGCGCTCACCGGCCTCGCCAAGCGCGGACTGCGCGGCGTGCCGACCGTCGCCGTGAAGACCCCCGAAGACCTCGATGCAGCCGTCGCGCTGCTGAACGGAGAAGCCGCATGAGCGTCACCCTGAACCAGCTCACCGGGCCGGCCTACACCCGCATCTACTCCTATGGAGCGGCGCGCGGCGAGAACGCCGTGCCCAACGACGACCTGGTCGGGCCGATCGACTCCAGCGACGAGTGGATCCGTCAGCGCACGGGCATCGTCACGCGCGTGCGCGCCGACAAGGGCACCGACGCGATCGATCTGGCGACGGCTGCGGGCATCGAGGCGATCGAGAAGGCCGGCGTCCCCGCTGATCAGGTCGACCTCGTGATCGTCGCGACCATCAGCAACCCGAAGCAGACGCCGTCGGTGTCGGCCATCGTCGCCGACCGCGTCGGGGCCAACCCCGCTGCCGCGTACGACATCAACGCCGCATGCGCCGGATACGCCTACGCCGTGGCACAGGCCGACGCGCTGATCCGCGCCGGCGCCGCACGCTACGCGCTGGTGATCGGCACCGAGAAGCTCTCCGACATCGTCGACCCGACCGACCGGAGCATCTCCTTCCTCCTCGGCGACGGCGCCGGCGCCGCGCTCATCGGCCCGAGCGACACCCCGGGGATCGCGCCCGCCGTGTGGGGCTCCGACGGCTCGAAGGCGGATGCCGTCGGCATGAACTTCACCCTCACCGAGTTCCGCGACGGAGAGTCCCCCTGGCCCACGCTGCGCCAGGAGGGCCAGACGGTGTTCCGCTGGGCCGTGTGGGAGATGGCCAAGGTCGCCCGCGAGGCTCTGGACAAGGCGGGCGTCGAGCCGTCCGACATCGCCGCGTTCATCCCTCATCAGGCGAACATGCGCATCATCGACGAGTTCGCCAAGCAGCTCAAGCTGCCGGAGACCACGGTGATCGCCCGCGACATCGAGACCACGGGCAACACGTCCGCGGCATCCATCCCGCTCGCCAGCCACCGGCTGATGGCCGAGCACCCCGAGCTGTCCGGCGGTCTCGCCCTGCAGATCGGCTTCGGCGCGGGCCTCGTCTTCGCCGCGCAGGTCGTCGTCCTCCCCTGAGAACGTCCTGACCTTCCCTAGACTGTTCCACGGTTCCGAATACAACCCGCAAGAAAGAGGAAGACCACATGGCTTTCACCAACGATGAGGTCCTCGCCGGCCTCGCAGAGCTGATCACCGACGAGACCGGCATCAACGCTTCCGAGGTCGCCCTCGAGAAGTCGTTCACCGACGACCTCGACATCGACTCGATCTCGATGATGACGATCGTCGTCAACGCCGAGGAGAAGTTCGGCGTCACCATCCCCGACGACGAGGTCAAGAACCTGAAGACCGTCGGCGACGCCGTCAGCTTCATCGTCGCAGGCCAGGAGTAATCCCGGGGCACGGATGCCACCCCCGCCACCCGCGGGGCGTGGCATCCTCACCCCTGCCCTCACCTCGCACGCAACCCGTACGACAAGGAACCACACCATGACCAAGCGCATCGTCGTCACCGGCATCGGCGCCACTTCCGCCATCGGCGGGACCGCCCCCGAGAACTGGAGCAACCTCCTCGCAGGCGTCTCCGGCACCCGGACCCTCGAGCACGACTGGGTCGCGCAGTACGAACTGCCCGTGACCTTCGCCGCAGAGGCGATCGTCCGCCCCGAGGAAGTGCTCCCCCGCCACGAGGCGAAGCGTCTCGACCCCTCCTCCCAGTTCGCCCTGATCGCCGCACGCGAGGCGTGGGAGGATGCCGGATCGCCCGAGGTCGCCCCCGAGCGCCTCGGCGTCGACTTCGCCACCGGTATCGGCGGCCTCTGGACCCTCCTCGACGCGTGGGACACGCTGCGCGAGAAGGGGCCCCGTCGCGTCATGCCGCTCACGGTCCCGATGCTCATGCCGAACGCGGCCGCGGGCAACCTGTCTCTGCAGTTCTCGGCGCGCGCCTACGCGCAGACCGTCGTCAGCGCCTGCGCCTCCAGCACCGAGTCGATCATCCACGCCTTCCATCACCTGCAGGAGGGGCTCGCCGACGTCGTGATCGCCGGCGGTGCCGAGTCGGCCATCCACCCGATCACGATGGCGTCGTTCGCGTCCGCGCAGGCGCTCTCGCGTCGCAACGACGACCCCGCGACCGCATCGCGCCCTGGCGCCATCGACCGTGACGGCTTCGTCATGGGAGAGGGCGCTGCTGTGCTCATCCTCGAGACCGAGGAGCACGCGAAGGCCCGCGGCGCCAAGATCTACGGCTACGTCCTCGGAGGCGGCGTGACGGCTGATGCGTACCACATCACCGGCAACGACCCCGAGGGCAACGGCGCCGCCCGCGCTGTCACCCACGCCCTCGGCGAGGCGGGCATCACCGCCGACCAGGTGACGCATATCAACGCGCACGCCACGTCCACCCCCGTGGGCGACCCCAACGAGTACGTGGCACTCAAGAAGGTCTTCGGCGACCGGATCGACGAGATCCCGGTGTCCGCGACCAAGGCCTCGACCGGGCACCTGCTCGGCGGCACCGGCGCGCTGGAGGCGATCTTCGCCCTGCTCGCGCTCCGCGACCGCGTCGCTCCTCCGACGATCAACATGACCGAGCCCGACCCGGCCGTGCCCTTCCGGCTGTCCGGCGAGCCGCAGCCGCTGGGCGACGGTCCTCAGATCGCCATCAGCAACTCGTTCGGCTTCGGCGGCCACAACGCCGTCGCCGTCTTCGCCAGCGCCGACTGACGACAGGACGAACGACGAAGGCCCTCGGGAATCTCCCGGGGGCCTTCGTCGTTGGCGCCGCGGCTAGCGGCTCGAAGCCGGGGACAGCCGGCGAGAACGCGCCGTGCGCACCCTCGTCATCCAGGGCAGGAACCAGCCGATGAGCGGCCCTACTCCGAAGGCGAAGAGGACGGTGCCGACTCCGACCGGTCCGCCGAGCAGGAACCCGACGACGAGCACGGTGCCCTCGATGAGCGTGCGGACGATCCACACGCGCCACCCGGTCCTGCGCACCAGCCCGGTCATCAGGCCGTCGCGCGGTCCTGGACCGAAGTCGGCTGAGATGTACAGCCCTGTGGCGAACGCGAGCAGGAGGAGGCCGGCGACGAACATCGGCGCTCCCACCCAGATCGACGATGGCGCGGGCACGAGCGCGAGGGTCAGGTCGGCGCTGGGGCCGATCAGCAGGGCGTTGAGGACCGTTCCCAGCCCGACCCGCTGTCGCAGCGGGATCCACAGGAGCAGCACGACGAGCGCGACGAGGTTCGTGACGACGCCGTATCCGATCCCGGTGCGGCCGGAGACTCCGAGCGCGAGAACATCCCAGGGCGAGACGCCGATGCCGCCGCGCACCATCAGTCCCAGCGCCACACCGTAGAGGAAGAGGCCGAGGACGAGCTGCACGATGCGCTCGACGAGGTCGCGCCGGCTCGTGGCGGTGATCGGGAGGAAGACGGATCGGAGGAGCATCCCTCCATGGTGGCCTGCCCCTGAGGGCCGAAAGGGAGGCCACTCGACGAGAAGTGGCCTGACGAGACGAGGCCACTTTGCGGCATGCTGGGTGCATGGGATCTCGTCTGGTCGATCAGCTCGGCGCGCAGCACGTCGCCGGCGCCACCGCCGCGGCCCTCGCCGAGCGGATCCGCGCCCTGATCCTCGACGGGCGTCTGACCGTCGGCGAACGTCTGCCGAGCGAACGCGCGCTCGCCCTCGAGCTGCGGCGTTCGCGTTCCACCACGACCCGCGTGTACGGGCTGCTGGAGACCGACGGCTTCGTGACACGCCTGCACGGCGGAAGCACGAGGGTGGCTCTTCCGAACGTCGCGCCGTCGGCGAGGAGCGGCGACGACGAGTCGGCCATCGACCTCTCCATCGCGTCGATGGACTCGACTCCCGGACTGTACGACGCGACCGTCCGCTCGCTCCCCCGTCTCGCGGCCATGCGCGGCACCAGCGGGTACTCGCTGCAGGGCCTCCCCGAACTCAGGGACGCCGTCGCGCAGCGGTTCACCCGACGCGGCGTCGACACCGATGCCGACGAGATCATCATCACCTCCGGCGCGCTGAACGCCGTGAACCTCATCCTCGCGGCGATGGGCCGACGCGGAGAGCGGGCGCTCGTCGAGCAGCCCACCTTCCCGCACGCCCTGGAGGCGCTGCACCGTCACGGGTACCGGCTGGTACCGACCCCGGTCGATGCCGACGGCTGGGACCACCGGCACTTCACCGACACGCTGCTGCGCAGCCGTCCGCACGTCGCGTACCTGATCCCCGATTTCCACAACCCCACCGGTGCGACGCTGCCGGAACCGGAGCGGGCGCGCATCGCGACCACGGCGCGCAGCTCCGGCACGCGGCTCATCGTCGATGAGACCACGACCGAGCTCGACATCGACCGCGGCTCGTCCCCGCTCCCGATGGCGGCGTTCAGCCCCGAGGTGATCACGGTCGGCTCGATGTCGAAGATCGCCTGGGGCGGCATGCGCGTCGGGTGGATCCGCGCCGATCGGGCGGTGATCACGAGGCTTCTCGCCACCCGTCCATCGTTCGAGCTGGGAACCGCGCTGCTCGAGCAGTGCATCGCGGTCGAGCTGCTCTCCGATATGTCTTCGCTCACCGATCACGTCCGCACCCGGCTGCGCGCCGGACGAGCGGCGGTGGCCGAGGGATTGATCGGGCTCGAGGGCATCACGATGCCACCCACTCCCGGCGGCCTCTCCGCCTGGGTCGACCTCGGCGCACCGATCTCGACGTCGCTGTCCCTGGCGGCGCGCTCCCACGGACTCGTCCTGCCGCCCGGCCCTCGCTTCACGACCGGGGGCGTCCTCGAGAGGCGCCTGAGGATCCCCATCACCCTCCCGCCTGAGCGCATGGCGGAGGCGATGAACCGGCTGCGCCTCGCCTGGGACGAGGTGCGGCACGGCTCGCCTCAGCGCGGCGAGCTGCGGCACGAGGCCGTGGTGTGACAGACGAGGACCCCGTCCCTTGATGGGGGCGGGGTCCTCGTCATTCAGGATGGGGATACGTCTTCTCAGCGTCCGGGGCGAATCACCGGCATCCGATACTCACGCCTTCCCATCCCAGGTCTCCGGAGCATGGGGCTAGCCCACCTTGTGGAGCCAGACCACGCGGGCGTCATCGCTCGCGTGCCGGAAGGGCTCCAGCTCCTCGTCCCAGGCCGAGCCGAGCGCGATGTCGAGTTCACGCTGCAGCTCGGCCACGTTTCCCGCCGCGATCTCCATCGCGTAGCGGATGCGGTCCTCGCCGATCACCACGTTGCCCGCGGCGTCCGTCTGCGCATAGTGGATGCCGAGATCGGGCGTGTGCATCCACCGGCCGCCGTCGCTGCGAGGAGTCGGATCCTCGCTCACCTCGAAACGGAGGTGCTCCCACCCGCGGATCGCGGTCGCCAGAGCTGCACCCGTTCCGACCGGACCGTCCCAGTAGAACTCGGCGCGACGGGCGCCGTCGAGCACCGGCTGCTCGGTCCAGTCGAAGTTCACCGCACGCCCGATAGCGCGTCCAACTGCCCACTCAAGGTGCGGGCAGAGCGCGCGAGGCGCAGAGTGGATGAACACCACTCCGCGTGCGTAAGCCGTCGCCATGATCTCTCCGTTTCATCAGGTGCGTCTTCCCCAACGACCTGAACCACGAGAACTGGCGAGAATATGCGGTTGTGCGCCTATTGTCGCCCAGATCAGGAGAAATCACAAGCATGTGATTCACAGAGAGAAAGGGCCCCGGTCGATGTCGACCGGGGCCCTTTCGATGAGACGGAGGCTCAGGCCTCGCTCATCGCCATCTTGACCTGCTGGCCCTTGGCCGCGTAGTAGGCGGCGCGAGCGGCGTCACGCTGAGCCTGCTCGGCGTAGCCCGCCTCGAGCACATCCTGCGGGACCTCGACGTTCGGGACGTCCTGCGTGCCGTTGTACTTCTCGATGTAGGCGTCGAGCTCGGGACCGGAGGTCCACGAGGTGATCAGGCAGTAGCGGGGGTCGGTGCCCACGTGCGTGGCGGCGTGCCACAGGCGCTGGGTGTCGACGATCAGCTGCGCGCCGGCCGGAAGGGCGATGCGGTACTCGATGCTCGGGTCGGTCCGGTTCTCACGGAGGACGAAGAAGCTGTCCTTGTCATCGGTGAGGTTGAAGAAGCCGCGCACGACCCAGCCGGTGCCGTCGGGGTTCAGACGGTTGTTGTCGTCCTGGTGGAGGTTGTAGAGGCACTCGCCGTACGGGGTCGGCTGCAGCTCGATCACGCGGCAGCGGCCGACGTTGGCTCCCGGCTCCTGCGCGCGGCGCGTGAGGTTCGGCGCCTTGGCGGTCTGCGAGTCGATCCACACGCCGTCCTTGTCGGTGCGCGGCGGCTTGTGGTTCCAGAAGCCGTTGCACTCGATCTCGCCCTTGGCGCTCGCGAGAGGCGCGAAACGGGTGTCGCCCGAGGACTTCCAGTCGTTGTACTCGATGTCGAGCCACTCCTGGGGATCGAGCTCCTGGTTGTAGCTGTCGAGGACGACGAAGCCCTTGTCCTCGAGTGCTGCGGACTTGATGTATCCCATGATCTGAACCAGATCCTTTCATCGGGGGCCAGCACGTTTTAACAGGCCCTGATAAGGCAAGCCTAACAGGGCGCCCTGATCGCGCACCGGAGGGTCGCCGTGCATAACCGAATAGACTTTTTCCCATGAGCTCTGCCACCAACGTCGAGGCGACAGCTGTCAACACGATCGAGTGGCTCTCCGCCGGATCCACCACGATCGTCGTTCCCGTATACCAGCGCCAGTACCGCTGGGACATCGGCGGATGCGAACGCCTCCTCAGCGACATCCGCGCGGTCGCCGATCAGGAGCACGGCCACCGGCACTTCATCGGGTCCATCCTCTCGGCGCACGACACGGCTGCCGACGGCGATCTCATCCTCATCGACGGACAGCAGCGTCTCACCACGCTGATGCTGCTCGTCGCCGCACTGCACCACGCGGTCGGAGACACCGACCCTGAGCTGGCCGCGGAGCTCAGCGCGGTCCTCGTCCGCGACGAGGACTCCTCCCGCACCCGGCTCCGCCCGCACGAGGCCTGGGCCGACCTGTACGAGTCGGTGGTGCTCGACCGTCGCGACGACGTCGACCGGGAGTCGCGGTTCGACGACAACTACGCCTTCTTCCGCAGCCAGGTGCACGTCGACGAAGCGCCCCGCATCTGGCGCGGGCTGCAGCGCCTCGAGCACGTCTCGATCACGCTCGGCGCCGACGCGAACGCGCAGCAGATCTTCGAGAGCCTGAACTCCACCGGGGAGCCGCTGCGCGACCACGAGCTCATCCACAACTACATCCTGATGGGACTCACGCACGCCGAGCAGCTCGACGTCGAGGCGCGCTTCTGGCTGCCGATCGAGCAGCACACCGGCGAGACGATCGGCGCGTTCTGGCGCCACTACCTCGTGATGACGACGGGGCGCGAGGTGGCGGCCAACGGCGAGCACGGCGTGTACAGCGCCTTCCGTCAGTCCTTCCCGCGGGTGGACGTCGAGCATCTCCAGTCGGATGCCGAGGTCTGGCGCCACTACGCGGAGATCTACGGCATCCTGCTCGATCCCTCTCGGGAGCCCGATGCGGAGATATCCCGGCAGCTCGGATACGTGAACACGTTCGGGCGCGCCGCGTATCCGCTGGTCCTGAGCGTCTACAGCGATCACTCCCGAGGGGTCATCGACCGCGACGAGCTCATCGAGACGCTGGAGTGGATCCAGACCCTCTATCTGCGCCGCACCCTGGTCAACCTGCCGAACGAGCGTCTGGTCGCCCGACTCTGCCGCGCGCGTGCGGAGGGTCGCGACGCGCTGGCCCGGGCGTTCGCCCGCATCACCCCCTCCGACGAGCGTGTGAGCGCGGTCCTCAAGTACAGCGAGCTCCCCCACGCCGCGTACGTGCTGGGCAGGCTGGAGGGCGTCGAGAATCCCCAGGACTACGACGTCGAACGGATCGTGCCCGCGGTCCCCCACGACACCTGGTCCGGCGACGGCGTCCGCAGCTGGAACGACTACAGCGACGACGAGCAGAACAGCCTCCGCGCGCTCGCCCCGACGCTCGGCAACCTCACCCTCCTGGAGCCGCGTCTCGCCGAGCGCGTCTTCGGCGCGGCCTATCCGGTGAAGCGGGCCGAGGCCTACGCTCGCAGCTCCGTGCCGGCGACCCGCGACCTCGAGCACACGGAGGCCTGGAGCACCGCGGCCATCACTCGGCGCACGATCCTCCTCACCTCCGATCTGCTGCGGATCTGGGCGCGTCCTGCGCTGCCGGAGATCGACGACGACGGCCTCACCCCGATCCTCGACGCCGTGCGGCGACGTGGCTGGCCGGCCGGCTGGGAGCGGGAGTTCGACTACGTCGAGTACCGCGGAGAGCGCTGGGAGGTGCCCGACGTCAAGTACCTCTTCAACCGGGTCATGCGACGCGCCTGGACCGACACGCGCGAGGCCGCCCTCTCCTACTGCGCGACGCACGGCGGGCCGATCTACGCGGAGATGGCGTGGAAGGGCCACTGGGACCAGCTCGACGAATCGCACTTCCTCTACATGGGCTGGGACAGCAACTACATGATGACCGCGGTGCAGGGCGTGCTCGACGAATCGGGCCTCGCCTCCGAGGTGTTCGTGAAGTACTCCTACATCGGCAACGTGATGTAGTCGCTCTCGACGGCATTCCCGTCATCGCGGACGATAGGCTCGACGGGTGAGCACCATTGTCCGTCGCCTGTTGGATCTGACCGTCGAAGAGCACACGCTCACCGTTCCCCTGGTGTGGTCGGATCCGTCCGATCCCCGCACCATCGACGTGTTCGCCCGTGTGGTGTCGCGCGAGGGCGGCGAGGCGCTCCCCTACCTGGTCTTCCTGCAGGGCGGCCCCGGCCACGAGGCTCCGCGGCCGTTCCACTCGTCGACCGCCCCCGCGTGGCTCGACGAGGCACTCGCCCACCACCGCGTCGTCATGATCGACCAGCGCGGAACGGGCCTGTCGACCCCGGTGGGAGACGCCGATCTGCAGCGGGGCTCGACGGCCGTCGCCGAGCACCTCACCCATCTGCGTGCAGACTCCATCGTGCGCGACTGCGAGGCGATGCGCGAGCACCTGGGCGCTGCGACCTGGAGCGTGCTCGGGCAGTCCTTCGGCGGGTTCACCACCC
Source organism: Microbacterium sp. NPDC012755 (assembly GCF_042901325.1). Taxonomy (NCBI): domain Bacteria; kingdom Bacillati; phylum Actinomycetota; class Actinomycetes; order Micrococcales; family Microbacteriaceae; genus Microbacterium; species Microbacterium sp. NPDC012755. Next base: position 3,291,116 of record NZ_JBIBCT010000001.1, read on the forward strand.
TCGCATACCTGACGACGGATGCCGCATCCCTCGAGAACGTCTTCATCACCGGCGGCCTCAGCACCGTCACGCGCTCCGCCGACGAGGTGTACACCCTCTGCTACGACAAGATGCGGACCGCATCCGAGAAGTACTACCGCCGCTTCCCGGAGCACCGCGACGCGATGCGCCGCCTCGTCGACCTCGCGAGCGCGGGTGGCATCACCCTGCCGGACGGCGAGGTCGTCTCCGCGTCCCGTCTGCGCTCCGTGGGCTCCGCCCTGGGAACGAACGACGGCTGGCAGACCCTCTGGTCGCTCCTGGAGCGGGAGCCCTCGTCGAACGCCTTCCGCTACGACCTGATGCACGCCATGCCGTTCGACGGCCGCAACCCGCTCTACTTCGCATTCCACGAGTCGAGCTACGCCAGCGGTGAGGCGACGCGGTGGTCGGCGGAGCGCGTCGAGCCCGCCGACTTCGTCGACGACGTCACGCTGTTCACCGGCGAGCACATCCGCCGCGAGTGGACGGAGACCGTCCCCGCGTTCCAGCCGTGGCGTGAGGTCGTCCTGGAGCTCGCCGAGTTCGAGTGGCCGTCGATCTACGACGCCGACACGATCGCGTCGTCCGGCGCCACCGGAGCGGCCGCGGTGTATGTGAACGACGTCTACGTGCCCCTGGAGTTCTCGCTCGAGACGGCCGCGCTGCTGCCGGGCGTGCAGCTCTGGGTCACCAGCGAGCACGAGCACAACGGCCTGCGGTCGGGCCCCGTGCTGTCGCACCTCGTCGATCTCGCGCAGGGCCGCCGCCTCCGCTGAGAATCCCCCGCACGACGGATGCCGACGTCGCGCGCCCCGCGTAGCCTGGGCGCATGGAGGACGTGCTGGGATGGGCGACGATCGTCATCGTGCTGGGCATCGGTCCCGTGATGCTCGTGTCGGGCATGGTGCACTCCTTCTCGCGCAGGCCGATCGAGAAGAAGTACGAGAAGATGGCGAACGGGGGCCTGGTCGGCGTGTTCGACAGCGTCTGGTCTCCCACCGCGCATGAGGCGGGCATCGAACGGGATCGCCAGACCAAGAGAACCGCCCCAGCGCCGGCTCCGGGGGATCCGCCCTGGACGATCGACGAGGGACGCATCACGGTCGATATCTGACTGTGTGCGCGCAAATGACGAAGGCCCCGCTCTCCGAGGAGAGCGGGGCCTTTCGCGGCGGTCCTTACTTGGAGGAGCCGCCGAAGCCCTTGAAGCGCTGGTTGAACTTCTCGACGCGACCGGCCGAGTCCATGATGCGCTGCTTGCCCGTGTAGAACGGGTGCGAGGCCGAGGAGATCTCGACGTCGATGACGGGGTACTCCACGCCGTCCAGCTCGATGGTCTTGTCGCTCGTGACGGTCGAACGGGTGAGGAAGGTCTCGCCCGAGCCGAGGTCGCGGAACACGACGGCCTTGTAGTCGGGGTGGATGTCAGTCTTCATGGGATTCCTTAGTTGATGCCCTGGATTGTGCCAGAGTCGGGGAAGTCTGCGGTGCGGTGAGCACCAAGGATCGAGTTTAGCAGATGGGCGGTCAGGATGCCGCGCGCGCGGCGTAGCGTCCGCCATCCTCGGTGAGCACGATCGGCATGCCGAACGCCTCGGTGAGGGACTCGGCCGTGAGGGTCTCCGCGATCGGCCCTGCCGCGACGACCCTGCCCTCGCGGATCAGCATCACGTGGGTGAAGCCGACGGGGATCTCCTCGACGTGATGCGTGACCATGAGCATGGCCGGGGTCGTGGGCGACGAGGCGTAGCCGCTGAGCAGGCTCAGCAGCTCCTCGCGGGATCCGAGATCGAGAGAGGCGGTCGGCTCGTCCAGCAGCAGGAGCTCCGGATCGGTCATCACGGCGCGCGCGATCTGCACGCGCTTCTGCTCGCCGTCGCTCAACGTGCCGAAGGTGCGGTCGGCGAGGTGGTCCAGCTTCCACTCGGCGAGGACGCGCAGCGCACGGCGCTCGTCGATGCTCTCGTAGAGCTCGTTCCAGCGGCCGAGAACCGAGTACGCGGCCGTGAGGACCGTGTTCAGCACCGTCTCGTCCCTCGGCACCCTCTTGGCCATCGCCGACGACGCGAAGCCGATGCGCGGGCGCACCTCGAAGACGTCCGTGCGACCCAGGGTCTCCCCCAGCACCGTCACCGTTCCCGAGGTCGGGTGCATGAGCGTGTCGGCCAGCTGGAGGAGCGTGGTCTTGCCCGCACCGTTGGGCCCGAGGACGACCCAGCGCTGATCGTCCTGGACCTGCCAGGTCACGTGATCGATGATGTTGCGCCCCTCGCGGCGCACGACGACGTCGGTGAATTCCAGAGCGCTTGGCATGCTGCCAGCCTATCTGCTCAGTCCGTCAGCTCCGCGTAGAGCGCGCGCGTGGTGTCGGCGATCGCACCCCAACTGAACTCGTCGCGTGCACGAGCGCGACCGGCCTCGCCGTACTCCCTCGCCCTCGCCGGATCCGACGCCACCTCGGTGAGCACCGCGGCGAGGTCTGCGACGTACTTCTCCGGATCGACGGGGGTGCCGGTGCCGTCCTGCACCTGCTCGATCGGGACCAGGCGTCCGGTGCGACCATCGGCGACGACCTCGGGGATGCCGCCGGTCGCAGTGCCGACCACAGCGGCGCCGCACGCCATCGCCTCGAGGTTCACGATGCCGAGGGGCTCGTAGACCGAGGGGCAGACGAACGTGGTCGCCGCCGTGAGGATCGCGGAGAGCTCGTCGCGCGGCAGCATCCGCTCGATCCAGATGACGCCCTCTCTGGTCTGCTGCAGCAGGCGCACGCCCTCCTGCACCTCCGCCATGATCTCGGGAGTGTCCGGAGCGCCGGCGCACAGGATCAGCTGAACATCGGCGGGCAGCCGCCCTGCGGCCTGCAGCAGGTACGGCAGCCCCTTCTGGCGCGTGATGCGTCCGACGAAGACCACCGAGGGCCTCGACGGGTCCATGCCGATCGACGCCAGGAACTCCGGGTTCTGGACCGGACGCCAGCGTTCGACGTCGATGCCGTTGTGGATGACGCGGACCTTCGCGGGGTCGACGTTCGGGTAGCTCCGCAGGATGTCGTTGCGCATGCCGGCGCTCACCGCGATCACCGCGGCGGCGTTCTCGTACGCGAGCTTCTCGATCCCGCTCGACACCGCGTAGCCACCGCCGAGCTGCTCGGCCTTCCATGGTCGGAGGGGTTCGAGGCTGTGCGCGGTGAGCACGTGCGGGATGCCGTGCAGCTGCGAGGCGATGTGACCGGCGAAGTTCGCGTACCAGGTGTGACTGTGCACGAGGTCGGCGTCGGCGATCGCGGAGACGATCTCGAGATCGGTGCCGAGCGTCTGCAGCGCGGCGTTCGCGTCGGCGAGCTCCGAGGGGGTCCGATACGCGAACGTCCCCGGTTCGTCACGGGGCGCGCCGAAGGCGCGGACACGCACCTCGATGCTCTCTCGCAGAGCCGTGACGAGCTCCGCGACGTGCACGCCAGCACCGCCGTAGATCTCCGGCGGATACTCCTTCGTGATCATTTCAACTCGCATGTGCGAAACGCTAGTACACGCAGGGATTGGCACTCTAGGGTGGAGCCATGTCCGCTCCAAAGAAGATCTTCGGCATCATCCTCGCCGGCGGCGAGGGCAAGCGTCTCATGCCCCTCACGGCTGACCGCGCAAAACCTGCAGTGCCCTTCGGCGGACAGTACCGATTGATCGATTTCGCCATCTCGAACCTCATAAACTCAGGCCTGAGACAGATCGTCGTCCTCACCCAGTACAAGTCCCACAGCCTCGACCGTCACATCTCGCAGACCTGGCGGATGTCCGCCCTCCTCGACTCGTACGTCACCTCGGTGCCCGCCCAGCAGCGGCTCGGCAAGCGCTGGTTCTCCGGCTCCGCCGACGCGATCCTGCAGAGCCTCAACCTGATCAACGACGAGAAGCCCGACATCGTGATCGTCATCGGCGCCGACCACGTCTACCGGATGGACTTCCAGCAGATGCTCGACGCGCACATCGCGTCGGGCGCGAAGGCCACGGTCGCCGGCATCCGACAGCCCCTGGCCCTCGCCTCGCAGTTCGGGGTCATCGACGCCGACATCGAGTCCGGACGCATCAAGCAGTTCCTGGAGAAGCCCACGGACGCCGAGGGGCTCGACGATTCGCCGCACGAGGTCCTCGCGTCGATGGGCAACTACATCTTCGACGCCGACGCGCTGATCGCCGCCGTCGAGGCAGACGGGGAGTCCCCGACCTCCGGCCACGACATGGGCGGCGACATCGTCCCCTACTTCGTCGAACGGGGCGAGGCCGGCTACTACGACATGAAGCAGAACGACGTGCCGGGCTCCTCGCCGCGCGACCGCTCGTACTGGCGGGACGTGGGTACGATCGACTCCTTCTTCGACGCGCACATGGATCTGATCTCCACGCTGCCCGTGTTCAACCTCTACAACATGGAGTGGCCGATCCACTCGCAGGCGGTGAACTCCCCGCCGGCGAAGTTCGTGCGCGACTCGGTCGGACGCATCGGCAACGCGATCGACTCGATCGTGTCCCTCGGCTGCGTGCTCTCCGGAACGCACGTCGAACGCAGCGTGGTCGGCCCGTGGACCCTCGCGGGAGGCGGCTCGACCATCACCGACTCTGTCCTGTTCGATCACGTCCGCGTGGGCGCCGGCGCCCGCGTGCACAGGGCGATCCTCGACAAGAACGTCGTGCTGGCCGACGGCGCGACGGTCGGCGTCGACCGCGAACGCGACCTGGCTCGTGGCTTCACCGTCACGGACTCGGGGATCACCGTGGTCGGCAAGGGCGTCTTCGTCGACCGCTGACGTCATGCGGCGTTCGAGCTCGGCGGCTGTCGCTAGGCTCGAATCCGTGACCTCCGCGCGCTTCCTCGTCGTCCTCGATGCCGATTCCACCCTCATCCGCAATGAGGTGATCGAGCTGCTCGCCGACGAAGCCGGACGGCGCGAGGAGGTGCAGGCGGCGACCGAGGCGGCCATGCGCGGCGAGGTCGATTTCGCCACGAGCCTGCGCTCGCGCGTCGCGGCCCTCCAGGGCGTGGAGGTGTCGTCGTTCGAACGGGTTCTGGCCCGCATCGAGCCCACGACCGGAGTCCGAGAGCTCACGGCGGCGGTGCACGAACGGGGCGGGGTCGTGGGCGTCGTGTCCGGCGGATTCCACGAGATCCTGGACCACGTGGCTCCGGGTCTCGGTGTGGACCGCTGGCGCGCCAATCGGCTCGAGGTCTCCGACGGAGCGCTGACGGGTCGCGTGGACGGCGAGATCGTCGACGCCGAAGCGAAGGCATCATCGCTGCGGGAATGGGCCGCGGATCTCGGCGTGCCGTCGTCTGCGACGATCGCGATCGGCGACGGCGCCAACGACCTGAGGATGATGGCGGCCGCGGGCCTCGGACTCGCGTTCAATGCGAAGCCGGCCGTCCGCGCCGCCGCCAGCCTGGTCATCGGCCCGCAGGACCTCGGCGAGGTCATCGCTCTGCTTCCGTAGCGTCCCGTACCGGCCGATGAACGGCCGATGCGCCTTTCGTGCCGGCGGATGAACTCTCCTCCCGTTCGGTCTCTCGTCATTGACCCGTGCCTTCGCGTGTGGATAGCATTCCCATAACAGATCGTAAATGATCTTTACTATCGAAAATCCACCCTCGCCTCACAGGTCGCTGCCGCCGACCGCCCCACGAAGGACACTCGATGACCTCCTCGGACACCACGCACCCGCACCGGCTCTCCCGCTCCGGAGTCGTGCGCACCCTGGCCGCGATCACCGCGGCGCTCACGCTCTCGGCGCTCATCGCTCCGACCGCGCAGGCCGCCGGACCCGAATCGGTGGCGGAATGGCGTTTCGCGACGGCGCCCTCCGTCGTCGACGCCAGTCCGGCCGCGAACGTCTTCACCGCCACGGGCGGCGCGGACACCGCCGCGAGCCTGCGTCCCGTCACGACCGACCCGCTGCTCTCCTACACGTATGACGAGGCCGAGCGCTCGGTGCGATACCAGGGCTGGAACGACGGCGTGGGGATCAAGGGGTGGGTGGTCACCCTGGACACCCGTGGCTATGCCGACCTCACTCTCACCTCGCAGCAGCGCTCGTCCGGTTCGGGGCCGCGCGACTTCGCCGTGCAGGTCAGCACCGACGGCCAGAGCACCTGGCAGGACGTGCCGGGTGGCGCCGTCACCGTGGGCACCGATTTCGCGAGCGGCGGTTCCGTCGCGTCGCTCCCGCTGCCGGCATCCGCCGCCGACCGCGCCGACGTCGCGATCCGCTGGGTGGTGACCTCCACCACCAGCGCGAGCGGATCGACCGTCGGCGCGACCGGCTCCAGCCGCATCCGCGACATCTCGGTCTCCGGCACATCCACCGGCGCACCGGTCGAGCGGCCCACCGTCGCGACCGCGCTCTCCCCACTGAACGGCGCCGTCGACGCGCCGCTGGACGCTGCGCTCACCGTGACGTTCAACAAGCCGATCGCGCTCGCATCGGGCGCCACGGCATCGGTCATCGATGACGGTGGCTCCCCCGTCGCCGGCGTCGCCGCGACCGCGAACGGCACCCAGCTCTCGCTGACCCACGCTCCGCTCCAGCCCGGACGCGGATACACCGTCACCGTGCCCCGCGCCGCGGTGGCCGGAGCGGCGGACGGCATCGCCCCGGCATCCGACATCGTGTGGTCCTTCCGCACCCCCGCCGCCCCTCGCGACTCCGTGGCGGAGTGGGCGTTCACCGACGACGGCGACGACGGCGTCTTCTGGGCCACCGACGGCGCCTATGCCGACCACTCCGCCCTCACCAGCGTCGGCACCCGCGGCGAGTACGGCTTCCACGCCGACCGCGGCAACGCGATCTCCGTGCAGGGCTGGGGCGGAGGCGCCGGCACCAAGTACTGGCTGGCCTCGCTGTCCTCCGTCGGTTTCGAGAACCTCGCCCTCTCGTCGGAGCACAGCGCCTCGGGCTCGGGTCCCCGCGATTTCGTCGTCCAGATGAGCACCGACCGGGTCACCTGGACCGATGTCCCCGACTCCACGATCAAGACCGCGACGCACACCTTCACCTGCCCTGACGACACGTGCCGCCTCACGGACGTCCCGCTGCCCGCGGCCGCATCCGGGGCCTCGACGCTGTTCCTGCGCTGGCTGCAGGCCACGGACACGCCCTCCAACACCGACGACAACACCACCGTCGGCGGCTACGGCGACAGCTTCCTCCGCAACATCCGCATCACGGGCGACCGGATCGACGGCGCCCCGCTCGTGATCCCGACCGTCGACGTGCAGACGGCCCCGGTCGATGCCGCGGCGACCGTCGACCTCGCCGCGCCCGTGACCCTTCGCGTCAACAAGGACGTCTCGATCGTCGACGCCTCCTCCATCTCGATCGTCGACGAGACCGGAGCCGCGGCATCCGGAGTCGTCCCGACCGCGAAGGACGACCTCGTGTCGATCGCCCACCGGGACTTCGGATTCGGACACCGCTACACGGTCACGGTTCCGGCCGCGTCGATCGCGGGTGCCGACGGCGTCTCTCCCGTCCGCGACATCGTCTGGAGCTTCAGCACCTTGGCGAAGACACCCACCGCGTTCTCGATGAACTTCAACGGCGACACCCGCACCTCGATGAGCTTCGCCTGGTACACCCCACCGGAGGTCACGGCGACGCACGTCCAGATCGCTCCCGCAGGCGCCCGCGACGGCGAGGAGTTCCCCGACGACGGCGTGATCGAGTTCGACGGGAAGAGCGAGATCATCGACACGTTCGTGACGGAGAGCGACCGTGAGGCGCGCCGCACCACGAAGTACGCGAGCCACAAGGCGACGGCGGACGGGCTCGCCCCCGGAACCTCCTACGTGTACCGCGTCGGCGACGGCACACCGAACGGCTGGGGTGGGATCGGCAGCTTCACCACGGACTCGGCGATCGCGGAGCCGTTCCACTTCCTCTTCGGATCCGATTCCCAGGCCTCCGATCTCGGGAGCTTCCTGGAGTGGCAGGACACCTTCGAGAAGGCGTCGGCGAAGGTGGACGACCCGAAGTTCCTCCTCGTCACGGGCGACCTCGTCGACAACGGGGACCTCGAGGAGCAGTGGCAGTGGATGCTCAACAGCGCCGCCGACCAGTTCGCCACCGTGCCCTACGTACCGGTCCTCGGTGGGCACGAGGTGGAGGACTCGGGAACCCTTCCGAACAACAACTTCTTCAACCACTTCAACGAGCCCCGGGATGCCGCGGGCACCGGCGCCCACGAGGGCTCGGTCTACTCGTTCGAGTACGGCGACGCCCTGTTCATGCAGTTCAACTCTCAGTACGGCGGAGGACTCGACGAGAACGGTGACACCGCCTGGGTCGATCCGCAGTTCAGCAAGCAGCTCGACTGGCTTCGTCGCACCGTCGCCGAGACCGACAAGCGGTGGAAGTTCGTGTCCCTGCACAAGGGCGTCTACTCCGCAGGAGAGAACGTCTGCAACTGGGAGGCCGACCGCGTCGCGTTCTACGAGAGGACGCTCGTTCCGATCTTCCAGGAGACGGCGGTCGACGTGGTGCTCGAGGCGCACGACCACATGTACATGCGCTCCCACCAGATGCGCGACGGCCACCCGGTCGACACCATCACGGATGAGAACGGTCAGATCGTCGTGCAGTACGACGTGACGGATCCGAACGGCGTGCTCTACCTGATGCCCAACGCGCTCGGCAACAAGTTCTACGAGACGCCGGAAGGGTGCGACACCTCTTTCGCGGCGATCAACGCCCAGCCGGAGAAGAAGATGTTCGTGGACTTCTCCGTGTCGCGCGACACCCTGTCCTTCACCGCGTACACGGCGGCCAAGGAGGACGAGATCGCCGGCTCCGACGGACTGCGCGAGTTCGACCACTACTCGATCACCCGCACGGACGGCACACCCGATCCGGTACGCGACGCGAGCGTGCGCATCGCCGACGGCGCGGCGTCCTTCTCCTGGAAGGCGCCGACCGCTTCGGTCGAGCCCGTGCGCGGGTATCGCATCTACGAGAAGAACGACCGCGTGGGCGTGAACTGGAGCGCGTACATCCCCGCCGAGACCGGCAAGGAGCAGTACACGTTCGTCCAGCCCATCTCCGACGACCCCACGGTGCGCTACGAGTTCGTCGTGCGCGCCGTGGGCGCGAAGGACAACTCCGCGCCCGTGGCCGTCGCTCCGCCTCGGGTCTCTGATGACGAGAAGGCTCCGTCGGCCCCCGTCGGCGTGACCCTCAGAGCGGCGTCGCCGTTCCAGGTGAACGTGAGCTGGCTGCCGTCGGTGGACGACGTCGCGGTGGCCGGGTACAAGGTCTTCCGCGACGGCGAACTGGTCGCGCGGACCACGACGACGACCTTCCAGGACGCGGGGCGCGAGCCGGGCACGACCCACGAGTACCGGATCAGCGCCTACGATGCCGCGGGCAACGAGTCGGCGAAGAGCACCCCGGCGACGGTGTCGACCCCGCGGAACCCCACGACGACGGATCCGCAGCGCCCGTTCGGTCAGCACACGGTCTACGCACCGGGGACGCTGCGTCCCGGCGTGGGCCAGGAGCGGATGGATGCGACGGTCGCCTCCCTCTACGACGCGTGGAAGGACGCGTATCTGACGCAGAACCCCTACGAGTCGGACCAGTACTACGTCTACTACAACGGCAACGGCGAGGCGGGGGAAGACGCCCCCGATGCGGTGACCACGTCGGAGTCCAACGGCTACGGAATGCTCATCACCGCGATCATGGCCGGGCACGATCCGCAGGCGCAGACCCTGTTCGATGCGCTGCTGCGCTTCGCGAAGGCCCACCCGAGCAGCGTCGATCCCGACCTGATGGCCTGGCAGCAGCGGGATGACGGCACGGCGATCGTCAACACGACGGAGGTCGACGAGGAGGGCGAGGAGTACGGCGACGACGCGGCATCGGACGGCGACCTCGACATGGCCTACGCGCTGCTCATGGCCGACGCGCAGTGGGGCAGCGGAGGGGCGTTCGACTACCTCTCCGAGGCGCGTCGTCTCATGGCGGCGATCCTGAGGAGCGAGGTCCATCCGACGGATGACGTGATCCTCCTCGGCGACTGGACCAGGGACGAGATCGTCTTCGGCAGGTCGACGCGCACCTCCGACTTCATGCTCCAGCACTTCAAGGACTTCGCGAAGGCGACGGGGAACCCGCGCTGGACCGACGTGGTGGACGCGACGCAGTCGGCGTCTCACGACCTCTTCTCGCGCTTCAGCCCGACGACGGGTCTGCTGCCCGACTTCGCGATCCGCGACGGGGCCGGGTACCGACCGGTGGATCCCGGATTCCTGGAAGACGACAACGACGGCGCGTACAACTGGAACGCCAGCCGCGTGCCGTGGCGCCTCGGCACCGACTATCTCCTCACCGGCGACGATCGCGCTCAGGAGCAGCTGTCGACGATGAACTCGTGGCTGCAGACCGCGACCCACGGCGATCCCTCGGCCATCGCCCAGGGGTACTCCCTCGACGGGCAGCCGCTGGACGAGTGGACCGACCTGGCGTTCTCGGCGCCGTTCACGGTGAGCGCGATGGTCGAGGGCGGGAACCAGGAGTGGCTCGACGCGCTCTGGGAGGCGAACACCGCCGAGCCGGTCACGACGTACTTCGGCGACAGCATCCGGATGCTGTCCCTGATCGTCGTGTCGGGCAACTGGTGGTCACCCACCGGGGTCGGTCTGCCGGAGACGGCCGTCGCGCCCGTCGCACCGACGGGCCTGACGGCCACCGCGACAGCGCCTACCTCCGTGCGACTCGAGTGGCAGAGCACGGCGGGAATGCTCAAGACCGCGGCCACCGGCCGCGCCGAGGTGATCGGCTACCGCGTCTTCCGCGACGGCGTGGCGGTCGCGAGCGTCGCGGAGGGCACGTCCTTCGTCGACTCCGGCCTCGTCGGCGGCACCACCTACCGCTATCACGTGACCGCGGTGGACGCACTCGGACAGGAGTCGTCGCCCAGCGATGTCGCCGCGGTGACGACCCCGAAGTCCGGCGGCGGAACGCCCGTCGACCCGGGAACCCCCGGGTCCCCGCACGGCGGAGGACTCGCGACGACGGGCGGGAGCGTGCCGATCTGGCTGCTCCTCGGTGGCCTGGCGCTCATCGCAGTCGGAGGGATCGCGCTGATCCGTCGCGGACGCGGTGGACGATCCGGACGCTCGACGGATGTCGGAGGCGACGCGTAGGGTCTGCGCATGGACATCATCCTCATCCCCGGTCTCTGGCTCGACGCGTCCAGTTGGAACGAGGTGGTCCCCGCCCTGGAAAGGGCGGGGCACCGCGTGCATCCTCTCACCATGCCCGGTGTCGGCGCACCGGCCTCCGAGTCCGCCGACATCGGCATCGCGGACTGGGTGGCAGCGGGCGTCGCAGCGGTCGATGCCGTGGACGGCCCCGTCGTGGTGGTCGGACACAGCGGAGGCGGCAACGTCGCGTGGGGCGTCGTCGATGCGCGGCCCGATGCGGTGTCTCGCGTCGTCTTCGTCGACACGGTACCGCCGCCGCCTGGCCAGGGGATCAGTGAGTTCGAGACGATCGACGGCGTCGTCCCCTTCCCCGGGTGGGACTTCTTCCCTCCCGAAGACGTCGACGATCTCGACGAGGCGACGAGGGCGCGCACGGCTCCCCTGGCGCTGAGCGTTCCGGCGCGGGTTCCGACCGATCCGATCGCGCTCTCCGCAGACGCCCGTTACCGCGTTCCCGCCACGCTCCTCATGGGAGGGCTCGACCAGGAGACCCTGGAGTCTCTGCTCGAGCAGTGGGGTCCGTACGCCGAGGAGTACCGCGCCATCGAAGACGCCGAGGTCGTGCGCATCGGATCAGGGCACTGGCCGCAGTTCTCCGCGCCGGAACGTCTCGCGGCGCTTATCGACGCCGCGGCGTCGAGATGAGGGTCAGTGCCCCATCCCGAGACCGCCATCGACGGGGATGACGGCGCCGGAGATGTAGCCGGACTCGTCGCTCGCCAGCCAGGTGACGACGCCGGCGACCTCGTCGGGCGTCGCGAAGCGCCCGGCGGGGATGCTCGCCTTGTACTGCTTCTGCGTCTCTTCGGGCAGCTCCGCCGTCATGTCGGTCTCGATGAAGCCCGGTGCGACGACGTTCGCCGTGATGCCGCGGCCGCCCAGCTCGCGGGTGAGTGAACGGGCGAACCCGACCAGGGCGCTCTTGGACGCCGAGTAGTTGATCTGGCCGGCCGAACCGTAGAGACCGACGACGCTGGAGATGAGGATGACGCGACCGAAGCGGGCGCGCAGCATTCCCTTCGAAGCCCGCTTGACGACGCGGAAGGAGCCGCCGAGATTGGTGGCGACCACGCTGTCGAAGTCGTCCTCGCTCATGCGGAGCAGCAGCGTGTCCTTGGTGATCCCGGCATTCGCGACGACGACCTCGACAGGACCGAGCTTCTCCTCGACCTCGGTGAAGGCGGCGTCGATCGCAGCGGCATCCGTCACGTCGGCTCGGACGGTGAGTGTGCCCTCAGGCCCCTCGCCGCTGCGGACGGTGACCGCGACGCGGTAGCCGTCGCGGACGAATCGCTCGGCGATCGCTCGTCCGATGCCGCGGTTGCCTCCGGTGACGAGGACGACGCGCTGAGAACTCATTTCCACTCCTGATCCGGCCGGCTGGGTCCGTGGCCTGGTCGACATCGATCCTATCGATGATGCCGTGTGCGACCGGGATGACGTTTGACAGAACAACACGCGACTGAAACGCTGAAGGCGACGAAAGGCTTCGACGTGAGCGACAACAGCATCCCCGGCCCTGCAGGCGAGCCGCAGCCGATCCAGCCTCCGGCAGCTCCGCCCGCTTCTCCGCCCCAGGCCTACCCGGCGGGCGCTCCCGGCCAGGCATACCCCGGCGCGGCTCCCGCCTATCCCCCGGCTCAGCCCCCGTACGGCGCCCCCGCCGCTCCGCAGCCGTACGCGGCTCCGGCAGCTCCGCCCGCGTACGGCGCACCCGCACCCCAGCAGCAGTATTACGCGTCGGTGCCCCCGACCCAGCCGGCCCCCGGGTATCCGTACGGCGCCCAGGGGTACGCGGCTCCCCGTCCTAACAGCGGACTCGCGCTCACGTCGCTGATCTGCGGCATCGGCGGACTCGTGCTGTTCTGGCTGTGGGCCCCCGTCGTCGCCTCCATCATCGCCGTCATCACCGGCCACATGGCTCTGAAGCAGATCAAGGGCAACCCCGCCCTCGGCGGCCGAGGCATGGCCATCGCGGGGCTCATCACGGGTTACGCCGGCATCGGGCTCCTCGTCGCGCAGATCGCGATCGTCCTGTTCGCGTTCTTGTTCTTCGGCGCCTTCTCCCTGCCGTTCCTCGTCAACAGCTGATCCGCTGCGGCGAGCTCCACAGCCTCCCCGGCGGCGTAGGCTGGATGCATCGTGAAGAACAAGCGTCTGGTGCCCGCCGTCACCTCCCTGCCGCAGTCGCCGCGGGACGAGGCCGACCATCGCGTGCGCCGCTACGCGCTCACGATGACGATCCGCGTGGTGTGCTTCGGACTGATGGCGCTGGTCCAGCCCTACGGGTGGTACACCTGGGTGTTCGGGATCGCGGCTGCCGTCCTCCCCTACATCGCGGTCGTGTTCGCGAACGCGGGCAGCGACAGCACGGAGACGACCGCCGAGTCGCCGGTGCAGGAGATCGAGGCGACTCGCCTTTCGGAGACCGTCGAGACGCCGTCCGAGACGCACATCATCACGATCCACGAACGTCGGCAGGACGAGGAGTGACGGCACTGGAGTGCTCGCGCGCCGGCTGCCGGAGCGCGGCGACGAAGCAGGTCGTGTGGCGGAACCCGCGCATCCATGCGGCCGATCGCGAGAAGATCTGGCTCGCCTGCGACGACCACGCGGGATTCCTGCACGACTATCTCGCGGCAAGGGACTTCCCCGTGACGATCAGAGACGGAGTCCCCGCATGAGCCAGCGGATGCTGCGCTGGATGGTGTACGTGCTCATCGCGATCGGATTCGCGATCGCGTGCGTCTTCCTGTCGCACTGGCAGTTCGATCGCAATGCCTCCCGCACCGAGCAGATCGCCCTCGTCGAGCAGAACTACGAGGCCGATCCCGTACCCCTGGACGATCTGATCGGATCCGACGGACGCTTCCACGCCGGCGACGAATGGCATCCGGTGACGCTGAACGGCTCGTATCTCGCCGACCAGCAGCTGCTCGTCCGCAACCGCCCGCACGGAGGGACGGTCGCCTTCGAGATCCTGGTGCCGTTCCAGACCGACGACGGCCGAGTCTTCATCGTCGATCGCGGGTGGGTCGCGCCCGGCGAGGGCGACACCCCGGACGCCGTTCCCGCACCGCCGCAGGGAGAGGTCGAGGTCGTCGTGCGGCTTCGACCGGGCGAGAGGCTCCCCGCGTCCGGCCGTGGAGCCGCCGAAGGCCAGGTGGCGACCATCCACCTGCCGACGGTGGCCGCGCTCGTCGGAGGCGACGATGTCGTGACCAGCGCTTACGGCCAGCTCGTCAGCGAGAAGCCGGCGGCCGCACCCCTCGGCACCTTCGACTCCCCCACCGACGACCCCGGCCCTCACCTGTCCTATGCGATCCAGTGGATCCTGTTCGCGATCATGGGCTTCATCTTCATCGGATACATCATCCGCACCGAGATCGTGAAGCACCGCGAAGAGGTCGAGGGCATCCCGGCGAAGGAGAAGCGCAGGCGCAGCCGCGACCGTGACGCCGACATCGAGGACGAACTGCTCGACGCCCGCTGACCCGTCAGCAGTCCCACGCACGGACCCGACGGACGATCGCCGTCTTCGGGTACTCGCCGGAGGGCGACGCCGTCTCGAACAGATCGATCAGCAGGAACAGCGGGTACTCCGGCGCCTGGTGGATTCTGCGGAGGACGACCCCCTCGCATCCGATGATCGTCTCCCCCGCTCCCCAGATGACGGTCCACGTATGCGGAAGACTCGCGTCGAAGGGCAGCGTCACCTCGGCCATGTCGGTGGTCATCCGCGGGTCGTGATGCGCCTTCACGCCGGAGCGAGCGACCGTGGACGCGCCGATCGCGTCCGCATCGATCTCGAAGACGCAGATCTCTCCCGAGTCATCGGCGGACAGATGCTCCGTTCCCACGAGCCAGGCCGCGAGCATGCAGCCGGGATCGTTGCTGGCGCTCACGGTGATGTCGATGCGGCCGTGATCCGGTGCGAACAGCAGCTTCATCGGCGTCTCGGCGCGCACGACGAGACCATCGGGGCGGTGACGGTGGGTCCCCCGCGCCGACCCCGGAGGGCCCGAGAACACGCCCGTCTGGAGATTCGATACCCGAAGAGGCGCGTCCTCAGCACGCCAGTCGAGTTGATCCGCCTCGATACGCAGCTCCAGACCGTCGCGGCTGTTCGCGTACCTCGCCTCCGACCGCTCAGGAACGGTCCACTGCGGGAGATAGTGCGCGACCCAGCGGGCGGGATCGACGCCCGTGGAGAAATCGTCATCGAACACCGGGGGCGAGGATGGCTGATCCGGCAACCGGATGTCTGTTGTGCGCACGGCACATGGTCTCATCGACCGCAGACATTCAGCCGGCGAGCAGCGGGATCAGCTCCTCCAAGGCGGCGATGCGCGTCCGCTCTCCCGGTGCGACCTGGTGTCCGCCGTCGAAATGGACGAAGGATGCGCCGAGGGCGTCGGCGATCTCCCGGTCATGGTTGGTGTCGCCGACCATCAGCACCTCGTCGGCGTCGAGTCCCGACGAGGCGAGCCAAACCTGGATCGCATCGTGCTTGGATGCGCGGAACGGATCGTCAATGGACAGCACGGCCTCGAACTCATCGGCGATGCCGTGCGGCGCCATCTGCGCGCTCAGGACGTCGGTCAGGGTCGCCGAGGCGAGAACCTGCCGGTGTCCGAGTCCGGCGACGGCCGCGATCGTGCGGTGCGCACCGGCGTGCAGCGAGGCCTCCCCCGTGCGCCGCGCGAGGAGCTCGAGGTATCTCCGGGCAGCCGGTTCGAACTGCGCGCCGCGGATGCCCAGGTCGGCGTAGAAATCGCGGATCGGGAAGCGGAACGCGGAGCGGTAGGCCGAAGCATCCCCCAGCTCGTCGAGTCCGTGTTCCGACAGCACGCGGTTCATCACCTGTCGGCACAGGGCCGCGTCGTCGAGCAGCGTGCCGTTCCAGTCCCAGCAGACCGCGCGGACGCGCGTCAGTCCGTCCACGGCATCGGACGCTCGGGAAGACGGGAGCTGTCGTCCGGAAGGTGCGGCAGCTCCTCACCTCCGGCACGCACACAGAACCAGCGCAGTTCGCCTGGACTGTCTGGACGTGCACGCCAGGTGCGGGCGACACCCTGCCCGACACGGATGACGGTGCCTGGTCCGACCTCGACGACCTCGTCGTCCAGGCCCATCTGACCTCGCCCGCCGAGGAAGACGTAGACCTCCTCGACCTTCCGGTGCACGTGCCAGTACCCGGCCTCCTCGCCCGGCAGGAGCGCATTGGCCGTCATCCCGATGAACTGCATCGTGAGCTCGTGATCGACGACGCGACGACCGTCACGGGACCGCGCCTCGTCGAACCCGCCGAAGTGCCCCCGCCACTCGTCGAGGGCGCCGATCTCCGTCACCTGATATCCGGTCATCGTCCGTCCTCCGTTCCTGCGCCGCTGCGGCTCCAGCCCGCGGCATCCCTCGTGTACACGATTCTCGCGTGACGCCGATCGCCTGACCCCTGCCAGAACTCGATACGGTCGGGGATGAGACGCCACAGCACCCAGTCGCCTGCGGCCACCCCATCGCGTGCGGCGGCGGAGCGCGCAGCGAGGTCAGCGGCGCTCTCTTCGGGACTCGCCTCCTCGACGCGTCCGCGGACGCGGACGGCACGGACCTGCGGCTGCCACCAGAAGTTCAACGCCGCGACCGGACGCGCCGCCAGCTGCTCGCCCTTCGCCGAGGAGCGCGGACCCGCGAAGGCCCAGCCCTGCGGGGACACGTCCTTCAGGATGAGGGTGCGCGCATCGGGCATCCCCTCGGCGTCCACGGTCGCGAGCGTCATCGCGTGCGGCTCCGGAACCCCTGCCGCCACGGCGCGCTCGAGCCACTCGAGGAACAGCGCGACCGGGTCGGTCGGGAGAGCATCCAGCGCGAGGACCGGAGCACGTCCGGTCAGCGAGGCCAGCGCACGCAAACGGTCGACGACGGGGGCGGGAGATTCCTTCGGCACGCCCCCAGACTACGACCGAGCGCCGACAGAGCACCCCGCGCGGTCGACGACGGGTCAGGTCACGCGAGCTCGATGAGGTCCTGGTACTCCTGGCTCCAGATGTCCTCGACGCCGTCGGGCAGGATCAGCACGCGCTCGGGGTTCAGCGACTGCACGGCGCCGGGGTCGTGCGAGACGAGCACCACGGCGCCCTCGTAGTGCGCGAGCGCACCGAGGATCTCCTCGCGGGAGGCCGGGTCGAGGTTGTTCGTCGGCTCGTCGAGCAGCAGCAGGTTCGCCGACGACACGACCAGGGTCGCGAGCGACAGTCGCGTCTTCTCGCCACCGGAGAGCACGCCGGCCGGCTTCAGCACGTCATCGCCCGTGAAGAGGAACGAGCCGAGGACCTTGCGCGCCTCGGTCTCGGTGATGTGCGGAGCGGCCGAGACCATGTTCTCGAGCACCGAACGGCTCACATCGAGGTTCTCGTGCTCCTGGGCGTAGTAGCCGACCTTCAGCCCGTGGCCTGGTTCGAGCTGCCCGGTGTCGGGCTGGTCCACGCCCGCGAGCATCCGCAGCAGCGTGGTCTTGCCCGCGCCGTTCAGGCCGAGGACGACGACCTTGGATCCGCGGTCGATCGCGAGGTCGACGTCGGTGAAGATCTCCAGCGAGCCGTACGACTTCGACAGACCGCTCGCCATCATCGGCGTCTTGCCGCAGGGCGCCGGCTTCGGGAACCGGAGCTTGGCGACGCGGTCCTCCTGGCGCACCTCGTCCAGACCGGCGAGCAGCTTCTCGGCGCGTGCGATCATCTGGTGAGCGGCGGCGGCCTTGGAGGCCTTGGCGCCGAAGCGCGCGGCCTGCTGCTGCAGGGTCGTCGCCTTCTTCTCCGCGTTCGCGCGCTCCTTCTTGCGACGCTCCTCGTCGGCGGCGCGCTGACGGAGGTAGTTCTTCCAGTTCATGTTGTACGCGTCGATGACCTGACGGTTGGCATCGAGGTAGAACACGCGGTTCACGGTCTCGCCGACGAGCTCGACGTCGTGGCTGATGACGATCAGGCCGCCCTTGTAGTTCTTCAGGAACTCGCGGAGCCACACGACACTGTCGGCGTCGAGGTGGTTGGTGGGCTCGTCGAGGATCATCGTCTCAGCATCCGAGAAGAGGATCCGCGCGAGCTCGATGCGGCGGCGCTGACCGCCGGACAGGGTCTTGAGGGGCTGATCGAGGATCCGGTCGGGGAGCGAGAGGTTGTTCGCGATGGACGCCGCCTCGGCCTCGGCCGCGTAGCCGCCCTGCCCCTCGAACTCCTCGGTGAGCCTGGCGTAGCGCTTCATCGCCTTCTCGGCGACGGCCGGGTCGTCCGAGCCCATCGCGACCGTGGCCTCGGCCATGCCGAGCGCCAGCGTCCCGAGGCCGCGAGCGTCGAGGATGCGCGTGCGGGCGAGCATCTCCGGGTCGCCCGAGCGGGGGTCCTGCGGCAGATAGCCGAGCTCGCCCGAGCGCGTGACGCTGCCGCCCGACGGGAGCACGTCTCCGGCGAGCACCTTCGTCAGAGTGGTCTTGCCGGCGCCGTTGCGCCCGACCAGACCGATCTTGTCTCCATCGGAGACGCGGAACGAGACATTCTCCATGAGCAGGCGTGCGCCAACGCGGATTTCGAGTTCGTGCACGGCAAGCACAGCGGGATGTCCGTTCGTTCGGGGTGGGAGGCGGCCGATGGGCCAGCCTCCCAGTATAAACCGGCACGCTCATCGAGCATTCCCAGGAAGATCACCCCACAGGGTGACGAGGACGATACCGCGGGTGGATGCCGTCCGATGCGCCCGCTTCCTAGCGTGGAGGGGTGGACGTCATCAACGAGATCATCATGCAGACCGTCGCCTCTCCCTGGCTCTACGTCGTGCTCTTCGCCGTGACGATCATCGACGGCTTCTTCCCACCGGTGCCCAGCGAGACCGTGCTCGTCGCCGCGGCGGCGGTCGCCGCCTCCTCCGGCCAGGTCGTGACCCTGTGCGCCCTCGGCGTCATCGCGGCCGTCGGAGCGGCGATCGGCGACAACATCGCCTTCGCGATCGGGCGTCGCGTCGGCACCACCCGCTTCGCCTGGATGAGACGACCGCGCATCCAGGCCGCATTCGCCCACGCCCAACACGCGCTGGATCGACGCAGCGCCGCGCTCATCCTCGGGGCGCGGTACATCCCGGTCGGCCGGGTCGCGGTCAACATGTCGGCGGGGGCGCTCGGGTTCCCGTGGCGTCGCTTCGTGCCGCTCAGCATCGTCGCCGGCATCAGCTGGAGCGCCCTGAGCATCGCGATCGGGCTGTTGGCGGGGGCCTGGATCAAGGACCAGCCGCTCCTCAGCGCGGTCATCGGAGTCGCCGTGGCGCTGTCGATCGGGATCGTGATCGACAGGATCGCCTCGTCACGGCGTCGCCGCGAAAGCGCTCTGCAGCTGGCAGGATGACAGCATGGCCCGCCGCCTCCGTCTCCCCCGCATCAGTGCGCGCACCGGCGCGCTGATCGGTGTGTCCGCGGCGTCGGTCGCGCTGTTCGCCGTCCTGGTCTCCCTGCACGCGACGATCTACGGCACCCTGCTGCCGCTGGTGTTCATCCTCGGGGCCGCGATCTGCGCCGCCCCTCTTCTCTCGCTGACCCGCCCCCTGACCGCGATCGCGATGTTCTGCGGCGGCGCGTTCGCACTCCCCCTGCTGGTCTCCGCGTCGGGCGGACCCGCGGCTCCCTGGCCGTGGTCGGTGCCCGCCATGCTCGCCTTCGTGCTGTTCGTCGGCGTCGTGACCTTCCGTCACGGCGCCCGGATCGGCGCCTACCCGCTCGTGATCGGCATGATCGGTTCCCTCGCGGTTCCCCTGCTCCGCCCCGACGTCCACGCGGGCAATGCCGCGACCGCGAATCTGATCGTGACGGCATCCGTCGCCTGCGGCGGCTACCTGATCGCGATGCTCGCGGCCGGCAGGCTGCACGTCGCTCAGGAGCTGTCGCGCGAGAGGGAGCACTCGGCCCTCGAGCAGTCGCGCCGGGCGCTCATGGAGGAGCGCACGCGCATCGCCAGGGAGCTGCACGACGTCATCGCGCACAGCATGTCGGTGATCCAGGTGCAGGCCTCGACGGCCCGCTACCGCCTGCCGGGCATCGGCGCGGAGGCGACCACGGAGTTCGAGAGCATCGCAGCGACGGCCCGCACCTCGCTGATGGAGATGAGAAGGATGCTCGGCGTGCTGCGCACCGAGGATCAGAGCGCCGAGCTCGCTCCGCAGCACGACATCGAGGACATCCCCGGGCTGGTCGACAGCATCCGTCGGGCCGGGGTCACCGTGGGACTGGAGATCACCGGGGCGACCTCCACGGCCCCGGTGGCGGTGCAGATCGCCGCCTACCGCATCGTGCAGGAGGGACTGAGCAACGCCGTCAGGCACAGCCCGGGCGCCCCCATCGCGGTGCGGTTGCAGACAGACCACGGCGCGCTCCGCATCCGCGTCTCCAACCCGGCGGCACGCGCCGAGGGCCCTGCCGGCACCGGACACGGTCTGCGCGGCATGCGCGAGCGCGCGGAGCTCCTCGGCGGTTCCCTCACCGCAGGTCATCAGGACGACGGCAGCTGGTCCGTCATCGCCGAGCTGCCCCTCGACCTCGCACAGGAGACCCCATGACGATCAACGTCCTCATCGCCGACGACCAGGCCATGGTCCGGGCGGGGTTCGCCGCGCTCCTCGACGCCCACGATGGCATCCGGGTCGCCGGGCAGGCCGCCAACGGCGCGGAGGCGGTCGCGATGTCGGCCCGGCTCGACCCCGACGTCATCCTGATGGACGTGCGGATGCCGGAGCTCGACGGCATCGAGGCGACCCGTCGCATCCTCGGTCCCGGCTATCCCGCGGCTCACGTTCCGCGCATCCTGATGCTGACCACGTTCGACATCGACGACTACGTGTACGACGCCCTCGAGGCCGGGGCGAGCGGGTTCCTGTTGAAGGACGCTCTGCCCGAGGAGCTCGTGCACGCCGTACGCGTCGTGGCAGGGGGCGACGCGCTGCTGGCCCCGAGCGTGACCCGGCGGCTGATCGAGCAGTTCTCCAGCCGCAGGCCGCGCGCTCCCCGCGCCGCCACGGCTCTCTCCGACCTGACCGACCGCGAGCGCGAGGTGCTCGTGCTGATCGGTCGAGGGCGCTCCAACAGCGAGATCGCGGCCGACCTCTTCATCGCGGAGCAGACCGTCAAGACTCACGTCGGCAAGGTGCTCGCCAAGCTCGGGCTGCGTGACCGCGTGCACGCCGTCATCCTCGCGTACGACGCGGGCCTCGTCGAGCCCGCGTCCTGACGTCCGTCACTCCGCTGTCTCACCCCACGGTAGGGGGCGAGAACGGCACCGCGGGGTGATGCCTCGCCAGTCGCCGGCTCCATAGTCTCCTGGGACACCGCTCCCGAGGAGGACCCATGAGCACCGTTCAGACACCGCCCGCCGTCGCATCGTCGGCCGTATCGCGGAGCACCCGCGACACGGGGATCGATCTGCTCCGCGCGCTGTGCGTGACCGGGGTCGTGCTGCTCCACTCGATCATGGTGGGTGTGACGGTCTCCGGAACGGACCCCGTATTCGCGAACGCCGCGGAAGGCTCCTGGTGGATCGTCCCGGTGAGCTGGATGCTGCAGGTGATGCCGCTCTTCTTCATCATCGGCGGATTCGCCGGCGTCATCGCGTACCGCAGGCAGCGCGAGCGCGGCGGAACCGCCACGGCCTTCGTCGCCGCCAGGGTGCACCGCCTCCTGCGCCCCGCCGTCTTCGCGATCGGCCTGGTCGGTGCGGCTCTCGCGGTGCTCGCTCTCTCGGGCGTGCCCGCCGATCTCATCGCGATCGCCGGATTCCGCTACGGGCAGCCGCTGTGGTTCCTCGGCGTCTTCCTGCTCTGCCAGGCGCTGCTGCCCGCGCTGTCGGCGGCCCATGACCGGGCTCCGCTGCGCACCCTCGGCGCGCTCGTCGCCGCGGCCCTCATCGTGGACGGCATCCGCGCGGCGACCGGCATCGACGGCATCGGATTCGTGAACCTCGCCTTCGTGTGGATGGCTCTGCAGCAGCTCGGGCTCTTCTTCGCCGACGGCTCGATCGATGCCCTGAGCCGTCGCGTCCGGAAGGGCGTCGCCGTCGGCGCCGCCGCGCTCCTGGTCCTCTCCTTCGCGACCGGGGTGTACTCCCCCGACCTCATCGCGAACATCAACCCGCCCACGGGCGCCCTCCTGCTCGTCGGCGCGGTGCACCTCAGCCTCGTCTCCCTGTTCCGCGATCGCATCTCGGCGTTCAGCCGTGGGGCGCGCGCGGCCGCGTTCAGCTCCTTCGTGAACGGACGCACCATGACGATCTACCTGTGGCACATGCCCGTGCTGCTCGTGATGGCCGGGGCCTCGGCGATGGTCGCCCTGGGCACCGGAATGGCGCTCCCCGAACCGAGCAGCACCCTCTGGTGGCTCGGACGGCCGCTCTGGCTCGCCACCGCTCTGGCGCTCACGGCGCTGGTCGCGCTCGCCCTCACGCGGTTCGAGACCGCAGCGGCGCCTTCTCCCTCGATCTCGAGGCGCGGAGTCGCCGCCGCGACGCTGATCGGTCTGTGCGGGGTCGTGCTCCTTCTCGTCGCGGGGACCTCCGTCCTGACCGCGGCCATCGCGGTGGGCGCGCTGCTGATCGCGCTGCGTCTCGCCCGCGCTGCTCAGCCGAGCCCGCGCGCCGCCAGCGCATCGCCCACATCGTCGGCATGGCGCAGCGTCCGCACCATGAGCGGAACGATCCAGCGGATGCCGAGTCTCGCCCCCCGCGCGCGCTGAGCCTCGTGCACCTGATCGGCGAAACCCGCGACGACGGGGACCAAGGTGATCGCCAGCGACACCGTCATCGCCACGGCCTCGACGTCCACTCCGCAGCGACGGAGCGGCCGGAGCACCGCATGGAGCACCGCCAGCAGCTCCCCCATCCTCGTCGTCAGGGTGAGCAGCCCGGCCAGCAGCACCAGCGCGACGACACGTCCGGTGTTGATCCAGGCGGTGAGCGGACCGACGAAGATCCACAGCGCGGCGCCCAGCACGAGCACGATCCACCGGAGGCGCCAGAGCTCGGCGGCAGGCACGATCGGCGGGAACCGCGCGAGTCCGTACAGGGAGAACACCGCCGCCAGAGCGACCCCGATGATCCACGGGTCCGGAGGGGCGAGGGACAGCGCGACGGCGGTCACAGCGAGCACGGCGAGCTTCACCGCTGCGGGGACCCGGTGCACGGTACTCGTGCCAGGGCGATAGAGCTGGATCATCCGCACATCCGCCGATACGTCGGGATGAGCTCGTCAGGATCGCCCACGTCCACCAGGCGGCCGTCGGCGAAGAGCACCGCCGCATCGCATCGCCCCGCGAGCTCGAGGTCGTGGGTGACGACGACCACCTGAGCCTCCAGGGACAGCAGCAGATCGCCGACACGGCGCGCGTTGCGCAGATCGAGCAAGGTCGTCGGCTCATCGGCCACCACGAGCGACGGCTCGGTGATCAGCACCGAAGCGAGGGCCAGCAGCTGCTTCTGCCCTCCCGACAGCGCCGATGCGGGAACGTCGGCGTGACCGGCGAGCCCGTGCTCGGCCAGCGCCTCCGCCACCCGACGGTCGATCTCGGCCCGAGGAAGGCCGCGGAGCGACAGCGCCACATCCTCGGCGGGTGTCGGCATCAGGATCTGCGCCTGCGGATCGGTGAACACGAAGCCGACTCGGCGGCGGAGCGCCGCGCGGTCGCGCGAGGAGTCGAGGCCGTGCACCGACACCCGCCCCGTCGACGGGGAGACGAGTCCGTTCAGCAGCCGGGCGAAGGTCGACTTGCCTGAGCCGTTCGCCCCGATCACCGCGATCCGCGGCGCGTCCATCGCGAGGCTGACCTCCGAGAGGATGCACCGGCCGTCGCGCTCGACCGAGACTCGGTCGAGCGCGATGGTTCGCAGATCGGTCTCAGGCTGCACGCGCCCGCGTCCGCTCGAGCCGGATGGAGCCGCCGAAGGCCGGCGGGTATGCCTTGGCCAGCGCCAGGGTCAAGGCGGTGGCCGCGGCCGCCTTCAGCAGATCCCCGGGGAGGAAGACCACCGTCGATGCCGCCGTGGGGAGAAGATCGACGCCGAGCACGAGCGACTGCACGGGGATGCCGAACAGGTAGACCACGAGGATGCCGCCGACGACCGTGCCGATGGCTGTGCGCCACCAGGTCAGCCGTCCGCTGCGGACGATGAGGCCGATCACGATGACGCCGAAGATCCAGCCCAGCATGTAGCCGGCGGTCGGCCCCACGAACACGCCGAGGCCTCCCCGCCCGCCCGCGAGCACGGGGAGTCCGATCGCTGCGAGCACCAGGACCAGGAGCACGGCGAGCGGTCCTTTGCGGGGTCCGAGCACCGTGCCGGCCAGCATGACTCCCAGGGTCTGCGCGGTGATCGGGACTCCGGCGGGCAGCGGGATCGTGACCGTTCCGAGGACGATGATGAGCGCGGCGAAGATCGCGATACGTGCGAGATCACGGCCGAGATCGCGGGGGGCGTCGGTCATGGGTTTCCTTCCGTCGAGGTTCAGGGGTCTCGGTCGGGTGCCGATCCGCTTCCTGAATACTGTTCACTTGAACGGTGTTCACTATAGTGGGGTCATGAGTCCCGACCACAACTCCGTCCGTCACGACCGCGATGGGGTCGCCAGTGCAGCGCTCGCCCTGCTCGACGAGGTCGGGCTCGCCGATCTGTCGATGAGACGCATCGCCGGGCGGCTGGACGTCCAGCCGAGCGCGCTGTACTGGCACTTCCAGAGCAAGCAGGAGCTCCTCGCGGTCCTCGCCGACCGCATCACGGCCGGGATCCCCCGCGACGACGCCGACGTGCTCACGATCGCGCGGAGCATCCGCGACGCGCTCTTCGCATACCGCGACGGCGCCGAACTGGTGCTCAGCACCTATGCGCTGCGCCTGGGATCCTCCTACGCGCAGACGGCCCTCGAAGAGGCTCTCGGCGGCCTGCCCGATGCGCAGGATCGGGCCACCGCCATCCTGCACTTCGTGCTCGGCCACTCCACGCTCGTGCAGCAGCGCATGCACGCCGACAGTCACGGCGCGGCGAACACGGGCGACGAGATCGACGTCACGGCCGGACTCGACCTCGTCTTCGACCTCGGCGTGCGTGCACTCGCCGGAGAGGTCAGCGCAGCGGCGTCTCCGCCGCGTGACCGAGTCTGAGACCGGGCACCACGGCCACCACCGCCAGCGCGATCCCGAAGACGAACACCGCGCCGAAGGCGCCGGCGCCCCCGCCCAGCGTCGCAACGCCCAATCCGGCGAGGGCGATCGCGACGGCGGAACCGGTCGAGTCCGCGATCGACAGCGCCGAGGAGTTGAAACCCTGGTTGGTCTCGTCGGAGTACGCGAGCGTCAAGACCGTGAGGCGCGGATAGAGGAGCCCCATGCCGCCGCCCGCGAAGCCCCATCCGACGATCACGAGAACCGGTGAGAGGCCGAGCAGCGCGGCCGAGAGCACGCACAGCAGCGCCAGCACGATGAGCCCGGTGCTGATCACCGCGATCCTGCGATTTCCGAGCCGCTCCCCGAACCGGCCCTGCAGCTCAGAGGCTCCAGCCCACGCGAACGCCGAGAGCATGAGGCCGACGCCAGCCCAGGTCGCCGTGAACCCGAAGCGCTCCATGAGCAGGTACGGCACATACGCCTCGGAGGCGAAGAACGCTCCGGAGGCGATCCCGCGCATCAGGACGACGCTGGGCAGTCCGTGCCGCGACCGCAACGTGCCCCGCGGCAGCAGCGGCAGCACCGCGAAACCGATCAGCAGGACCGCGCCCGCTGCGACCGGCCAGCCGATGCCCGGCTCCATCTCGGCAGCGAATCCGACGAGAACGGCGAGCACGGCGACGACGACGGCGAGCAGGAGCCGAGTGACGAGCGCCCGTCGATCCTGCGGCTCACCGTGGCCGAGGTCGACTCCGCGCAGACGGACCGCGATGGTCAGGAAAGCCGCAGCGGTGAGCACGGCCACGCCGAGGAACGTCCAGCGCCAGTCGACGTACTCCGCGACGGCGCCGGCCAGGAACGGACCGATCATCGACGGCACGACCCAGGCCGCCGCGAAGGCCGCGAACACCTTGCCGTGCAGCTGCGACGGATAGAGCCGCGCGACCACGACGTAGAGCGCGACGGTCTGGCCACCGGTGCCGAGCCCCTGCACGAGCCGCCCGATCAGGAACTGGTGCATCGTGACGGCGAAGCCCGAGATCAACAGCCCCAGGATGAACAGCGAGACTGCGACGTAGAGGGCGCCTCGCGGACCCCGCGCATCAGACCAGGCGCCCGCGGCGACCATGCCGATCACACTCGTCGCCAGCGTGCCGGCGAACGCGACCGCGTACAGCGACTGGCCGTCGAGCGCGTCGCTCACGACCGGCATCACCGTCGTCACGGCGAGAGCCTCGATGGCCCCGAGGAAGATCAGTGCGATGGCGCCGACGGTGACCCAGATGCGTTCGCGGTCCCAGATCGAAGCGGCGGTCGCGGTCTCCGTCATCGGCCCACGAGCGCGGCGATGCGCTCGACGGCCTCGGTGAGGATCTCGGGATTCGTGCCGAAGTTCAACCTCACGAACCCCTCCCCCTCTGCACCGAAGGTCGATCCGGCGTTCAACGCCACCTTCGCGTCCTTGAGGATGCGGCGGGCGGGGCTGTCGCCGAGTCCGAGGCGGGAGACGTCGATCCACGCCAGGTAGCCCGCATCGGGGATGCGATAGCGGGCGCCGGGCAGGAGCCGTGCGAGGAGGTCCTCCAGCAGCACCCGATTGCGATCGAGGGTGCGCACGAGACCGTCGAGCCACTCGTCGCTCTCCTCGCCGAACGCGGCGACGGCGGCGAGGAGACCCAGCTGCCCTGTGCGCCAGACGACCTCGACCGGCAGAGAGCGGAGCACAGCCGTCGTCGCGTCGTCGGCGGTGACCATCAGCGCGCACTTGAGGCCCGCCAGGTTGAAGGCCTTGCTGGCGCTGACGACCGCGTAGCCGACGCGCTGGGCGACCGGACTCACCGAGAGGAACGGCGTGAACCCGGTGCCGGGCTGCGCGAGCAGCGCATGGATCTCATCCGACACCACCGCGGCGTCGAACTCGTCCGCGAGGTCCGCGAGCGCGGCCAGCGCGTCGCGGTCGTGCACGGTACCGGTCGGGTTGTGCGGGTTGCACAGCAGGATCGCCCGCGCGCCGTCTTCGAAAGCAGAGCGGATGCCGTCGAGGTCGAGCTCCCAGGCGGTGCCGGTGTCGCGGAGCGGCACCCGTTCCACCTCGGCTCCCGCTTCCTCCACGAGGTCGTAGAACGGCGGGTAGACGGGCGGCGTCACGATCACGCGCTCGCCCGGCTGCACGACGCGACGGAGGATCTCGACGATCCCCATGCTGACATCGGCCGTGGACCGCAGGCGCGCCGGGTCCACCTCCCAGTCGAAGCGGCGCTTCGCGAACGCGGCATACGTCTCGGCCAGCGGGCCCCGCGACGCGATGTACCCGGTGTCGCCCGTCTCGATCGCGCGCCGCAGCGCCGCCTGCACCGTCGGCGCCAGCGGGAAGTCCGTCTCCGCCACGAACAGCGGCAGGACGTCGGCGGGATACTCCCGCCACTTCTCGCTGGTGCGCTCACGGAGCTCGCTCAACGGCAGCGCTTCGACCTCGACCATGTTCCTCCGGGCTTCCCCTCGCTGGTGCGCGCTCGGCGATGAGGCACGAGCGCGTCGGCCGCCGCGCGGCAGTGCTCCGATCCGCGTCAGATCGCGAAGCCGAGCGCGCGCATCATGTCGCGTCCGTCGTCGGTGATCTTCTCGGGACCCCACGGCGGCATCCACACCCAGTTGATGCGGAAGCGATCGACGACGTTGTCCAGCGCCTGGGCCGTCTGGTCCTCGAGGACGTCGGTGAGCGGGCACCCGGCGCTGGTCAGCGTCATGTGGATGACGAGAGCGTCGTTCTCGTCATCCCAAGCGAGATCGTAGATGAGGCCGAGGTCGACGACGTTGATCCCGAGCTCGGGATCCATGACGTCCTTGAGCGCCTCGGTGACCTCGTCGTACTTCTCGTCCGTGAGGGTCGCTGTCATGGCTGTCAGCCTACGCCTCGACGGGAGCCGTGGGGTCGAGGAAGCGGTCGTAGCCCTCTTCCTCGAGACGGTCGGCGAGCTCGGGGCCGCCCTCCTCCACGATCTTGCCCGCGACGACCACGTGCACGAAGTCGGGGCGGATGTAGCGGAGGATGCGCGTGTAGTGCGTGATCAGCAGCACGCCGAGACCGGTGGCCTCCTTGGCGCGGTTGACGCCCTCGGAGACGATCTTCAGCGCGTCGACGTCGAGACCGGAGTCGGTCTCGTCGAGGACGGCGAACTTCGGCTTGAGCACCTCGAGCTGGAGGATCTCGTGGCGCTTCTTCTCGCCACCGGAGAAGCCCTCGTTGACGTTGCGCTGCGCGAACTTTGGGTCCATGCGCAGGTTCGACATCGCCTGCTTGACGTCCTTGGTCCAGCTGCGGATCGCGGGGGCCTCGCCGTCGAGCGCGGTCTTCGCCGTGCGCAGGAAGTTGGTCACCGTGACTCCGGGGATCTCGACCGGGTACTGCATGGCGAGGAACAGACCGGCGCGGGCGCGCTCATCCACGCTCATCTCCAGGACGTCCTGGCCGTCGAAGGTGATGGAGCCGGAGGTCACCGTGTACTTCGGGTGGCCGGCGATCGTGTACGCGAGGGTCGACTTGCCCGAGCCGTTGGGGCCCATGATGGCGTGAGTCTCACCCGTGTTCATCGTGAGGGTGATTCCATTGAGGATCGGGGTGGTCCCCGCCTCCGTCTCGACCGTCACGTGGAGGTCGCGGATTTCGAGAACAGACATTCAAACTTCCTTTGTCACAGTCGGATCGATGAGCACGTCGTCGCCGTCGATCTCGACGACGTAGACCGGGACGGGCTCGAAAGCGGGGAGATTCTGGGGCTTGCCGGTGAGCAGCGAGAACGCCGAGCCATGAGCCCAGCACTCGACGGTGTCGCCCTCGACGAAGCCCTCGGAGAGGGAGATGTCGCCGTGCGTGCAGGTGTCTCCGATGGCGTGGATCACGCCGTCGGAGTCCTTGATGACGGTGATCGGCACGCCGGCGGGGTCGACCCGCAGCGGCATGTCGGTCTCGAGGTCGGCGACGCCGCAGACGCGCTCGGCGCTCACGCGGTCACCGCCGCGAGCTCCGTCTCGATCGTCGCGAGCAGCTCGGTCTCGAGCGCCGGGATGCCGAGGCGCTGGACGATGTCGCTGAGGAAGCCGAGCACCACCAGGCGCCGCGCCTCCTCCTCGGAGATGCCGCGGGCCTGCAGGTAGAACAGCTGCTCGTCGTCGAAACGTCCCGTCGCGCTGGCGTGGCCGGCGCCGAGGATGTCGCCCGTCTCGATCTCGAGGTTAGGGATCGAGTCGGCGCGCGCGCCCTCGGTGAGGACCAGGTTGCGGTTCGCCTCGTAGGAGTCGGTGCCGGTCGCGTTCGCGCCGATCAGCACGTCGCCGATCCAGACGCTGTGCGCTCCCTCGCCCTGCAGCGCGCCCTTGTAGAGGACGTCGCCCTTGGTGTGGGCGCCCTTGTGGTGCAGGTAGACCTGGCTCTCCAGGTGCTGACCGGCATCCGCGTAGGAGAGACCGTAGAGGTACCCCTCCGAGCCGTTGCCCGCGAGCTCGACGTTCGGGTTCACCCGGACGAGAGCGCCGCCGAAGCTGATCACGAAGTGCTTGAGGGTCGCGTCCGCGCCCACGCGGGCCTGGTGCGCCGACGTGTGGATCGCGTCGTCCTGCCACTGCTGCAGGCTCACGACGGTGAGCCTGGAGCCGTCACGGGCGATGATCTCGACGTTCTGCGAGTACTGCGCCGAGCCGGAGTGCGCGAGGACCACGGTCGCGGAGCTGTGCTCGAGCGCCTCGATCACGATGTGCGCATCAGCGCGGAGCCCGGCGCCGAGTCCGGTCACCTGCACGAGGATGGGCTCGGCGACCTCCTCCTCGCGCGGGATGCGGATGTGCAGAGCCTCGGTGGCGCCTTGCCAGGCGACGGCGGCTGTGATGTCCTCCGCGAGGAAGACCTCACCGCGCGGAGCGTCGCCCGCCGCGAGCGGAGCCGCGACGTACTCCTCACCCGCGGGGAAGGCGTAGCTGACGCCGTCGTTGGGCGCGGCGACCTCGAAGAGCGACTTCAGCTGCGCGACCGGGGTGTGCTTCCAGTTGACCTCGCGGCCCGAGGGGGCGCCGAAGTCGGTCGGATCGAAGGAGTGCGGACGCTCTGAGCGGGTCTGCACCGGGACGAAACCGGCGTCGGCCACCTGGGCGGCCGGGTCGATGTGCGCGTTCGTGTGCTGCGCCTCTGCGGGCGCGGTCGTAGGGGCCGTCACTAGCCGACCGATCCTTCCATGCCCATCTCGATGAGCTTGTTCAGTTCCATCGCGTACTCCATGGGCAGCTCACGCGCGATCGGCTCGATGAAGCCGCGCACGATCATCGCCATCGCCTCGTCCTCGGGCATGCCGCGGGACTGCAGGTAGAAGAGCTGCTCCTCGCTGACCTTCGAGACCGTGGCCTCGTGACCCAGCTGGACGTCGTCGACGCGGATGTCGATCGCAGGGTAGGTGTCGCTGCGGGACTTCGTGTCGACGAGCAGCGCATCGCAGCGCACGGTGTTCGCGGAGTGGTGCGCGGCGGCATCCACCCGCACCTCGCCGCGGTAGCCGGCGCGACCGCCGCCACGGGCGATCGACTTCGAGACGATCGACGACTGCGTGTACGGCGCCATGTGGATCATCTTGGCGCCGGCGTCCTGGTGCTGGCCGGGGCCGGCGAAGGCGACCGAGAGGGTCTCGCCCTTGGCGTGCTCGCCCATCAGGTAGATCGACGGGTACTTCATCGTCACCTTGGAGCCGATGTTGCCGTCGACCCACTCCATGGTCGCGCCCTCGTGGGCGACGGCGCGCTTGGTGACGAGGTTGTAGACGTTGTTCGACCAGTTCTGGATCGTCGTGTAGCGCACGCGGGCGTTCTTCTTCACGATGATCTCGACGACGGCCGAGTGCAGCGAGTCCGACTTGTAGATCGGAGCCGTGCAGCCCTCGATGTAGTGGACGTAGCTGTCCTCGTCGGCGATGATCAGGGTCCGCTCGAACTGGCCCATGTTCTCCGTGTTGATGCGGAAATAGGCCTGCAGCGGGATCTCCACGTGAACACCCTTGGGGACGTACACGAACGAGCCGCCGGACCAGACGGCCGTGTTCAGCGCCGCGAACTTGTTGTCGCCGGCGGGGATCACGGTGCCGAAGTACTCCTCGAAGAACTCGGGGTGCTCGCGCAGCGCGGTGTCGGTGTCCATGAAGATGACGCCCTGCTCCTCCAGGTCCTCGCGGATCTGGTGGTAGACGACCTCGGACTCGTACTGCGCGGCCACGCCGGCGACGAGTCGCTGGCGCTCGGCCTCGGGGATGCCGAGACGCTCGTAGGTCTCGCGGA
The DNA here is from genome assembly GCF_042901325.1 of Microbacterium sp. NPDC012755. NCBI lineage: Bacteria > Bacillati > Actinomycetota > Actinomycetes > Micrococcales > Microbacteriaceae > Microbacterium > Microbacterium sp. NPDC012755. Next base: position 3,322,882 of record NZ_JBIBCT010000001.1, read on the forward strand.
TCTCCGCGGGGAGCTCCTCCCACGACTGCGCCTGCTTCTCCGTGGAGCGCACGAAGTACTTGATGTTGTCGAAGTCGATGTCGCTGAGGTCGGCGCCCCAGGTCGGCATCGGCTTGCGTCCGAAGAGCTGATAGCCCTTGAGACGCGTCTTCAGCATCCATTCGGGTTCGTCCTTGAGGGCAGAGATGCCTCGGACCACCTCTTCGGAGATGCCGCGCTTCGCCACGGCTCCCGCGGCGTCGGCATCGTGCCAGCCGAACTCGTACACCCCCAGACCGTCAAGCTCCGGGCGGTCGATCAGCACATCCGACATCACACACTCTCCTTATTGGGCCTCAACGGTGTCATCCGCCCCGACACACCTGATCCCCGTCGAGTCTGCGGGAGCGGGTGCCGCTGGTGGGGCCCTCATCACCGGCGCTTCCATCGCGCCTAAACTGTCAGGGATGCGTTCCGCGGTCACGCGGGCATCCCAACACCCCGATTCTACAGGTTCCCTCAGACGTGCGGGCCGTCATGTCCGCGTCACGGGGGTTCCGGAGGACCCATGCCCGACACCGCCACCGCCGACTCCCCCGCAACGAGGACCGGCTTTCTGTCCCGCGTCCATGATTGGCTGCCCTCCGAGATCGGCCGCCGACTGACCGTCGCGGCCTGGCTGTCGTTCCTCGCCGAGGTCATCATCATCGGCACCGGAGGGGCCGTCCGCCTCACCGGTTCGGGGCTCGGCTGCTCGCAGTGGCCGCTGTGCACGCCCGAGTCGCTCGTGCCGACGCCCGAGCAGGGCATCCACGGCATCATCGAGTTCGGCAACCGCACCATGACCGGAGTGGTCGGCCTCCTCGCACTCGCCGTGGTGTTCTTCGTCCTCCGCTTCCGCGCCCGGCGTCGCGACCTCTGGGTGCTCTCGATCGTTGTGCTCGGCGGCATCGTGATGCAGGCCGTCGTGGGCGGCATCACCGTGTGGACGGGCCTGAACCCGTTCATCGTCGGCTTCCACTACGTGTCGTCGCTGCTGCTGGTGTGCATCACCGCGGCGTTCCTCGTTCGTCTGTACGCGGTCCCCGGACCGCGCGAGAAGGCGGTGCCCGCCTGGTTCGCGATCCTCTCGCACGTGACCGGCCTCGCCCTCGCCGTCACGATCGTCTTCGGCGTGCTGACCACGGGTTCCGGCCCGCACTCCGGTGACGCCGAGGTGCTCCGTCACGGCTTCGACGCCACCGTCCTCGCGCACGTGCACTCGTGGCCGGGCTACATCCTCGCCGGACTCGTCGCGGTGCTGACGATCTCCGCCTGGGCGCTGCGCCTCGAACCCCGCAGATGGCTGCTCGTCCTCGTGGCGGCGATCCTCGTGCAGGTCGGGGTCGGCGTGTGGCAGGCCCGCGAAGGACTCCCGGAGATCCTCGTCGGCATCCACATGGTGCTCGCCGCCCTGTCGGCGGCGACCTACACCGTCGTGGTGCTCCACCTCAAGCGCCCCGCATCGCCGCGATCCTGATCCGCCCAGCCGACACATAGACGGCACATCGGAGACGCAACAGAAGCTGCGTCAAGGTGGGCGGCATGAAAAAGTCACTCACGCACAGCATCGGCTTCTGGCTCCTCCTGCTCGTCTCCCTCGTCGCCGCGGCGGTCGGCGGATGGATCATCTCGGGCCAGCTGAGCACGATGACCTCGACGCTGCTCGACGGCACCGCCACCGGTGTCGAGGTCTACGTCGGGCAGTCGCTCATCGTGTTCGGCGCTGCGCTCGTCGGCGCCGGCGTGCTCGGGATCCTGATCGCGCTCGCGCTCGTCGCCGTGCAGTCGATCCTTCCGACGTCGCAGCCGGTCGCCGTCGAGGCCATCGACTGGACTGCTCAGAGCGCGCCCGCCGAGGACGTCGCGTCGGCAGAGCTCGAGGCCGTGGAGCCCGAGTCGGTCGTCGATCCCGAGACTGTCGCGGAGACCGCGTCAGAGGACTCCGCGACCGAGGATCAGAACGGGAGCAGCGGGTCGATCGCGACCGCGACGAAGATCAGCGTTAAGTAGGTGATCGAGGCGTGGAAGACCCTCATCGGACGCGCCTCGGTCCCCCGCACCGCACGGTTGTACAGGCGGTGCGACTCGTAGATGAACCAGCCGCCGAAGACGAGCGCGGAGACGGTGTAGACGAGCCCCATGTTCGCGATCGGCACGAGCAGCAGCGAGCAGGCGACGGTCGCCCAGGCGTAGAGGATGACCTGGAGTCCGACCTGCGACGCGTTGCGGGTGACGCCGAGCATGGGGACATCGACGTCGTCGTAGTCGTCCTTGTACTTCATGGAGAGCGGCCAGTAGTGCGGCGGCGTCCAGAGGAAGATCAGGGCGAAGAGGATGAAGGCCGGCCAGTCCAGGGAGCCGGTCACGGCCGCCCAGCCGATCAGCACGGGGAAGCATCCGGCGATGCCGCCCCACACGATGTTCTGCTCCGTGCGGCGCTTGAGGATCATCGTGTAGATCACGACGTAGAAGAAGATGGCGGATGCCGAGAGCACCGCGGCCAGCCAGTTCGTCGTCACGTACAGCCACACCGTCGAGAGGACGGCGAGGGTCCACGAGAACACGAGCGCACCGCGCGGCGTGATCTCGCCGGTGACGAGCGGCCGGTTCTCGGTGCGGTGCATGTGCGCGTCGATGTCGCGGTCGAGGTACATGTTGAACGCCGCTGCGGAGCCGGCGCTCATGGAGCCGCCGATCACCGTCGCGAGGACGAGCCACAGGTTCGGCAGACCGCCCTGAGCGAGGAACATCACCGGGACGGTGGAGACCAGGAGGAGTTCGAGCACGCGCGGCTTCGTGAGGGCGACGTAGGCCTTCACCGTACGACCGACGGACTTCTTCGCAACGGTCTGATCAGACATCGTCGAGATCTCGATCGCCTCCTCCGGGCACGCGTGGGCAGCCCTTTCAGTCTAGGGCACGGGGCGAGAGCCGCCGTCCGCCCGTCCGCGCACCAGCAGGGGAATTCCTCTCCCCTGAATGCGTTGTAGTCCGATGTAACGCGGTAACACGCACCGCTATGCTGAAAACACTCGCGCGCCCGGCGCTCAAGCATCCCCTTCCGTATCGTTGCGGACCGCGACAGTGCATACCGGGCGCTCTCGAACTGTTGAGAAGGGCTTCACCGTGTCGGAATTGCAGTGGGAAGAGATCGATCGGCGCGCGGTGGACACCGCTCGGCTGCTGGCGGCGGATGCCGTGGAGAAGGTCGGCAACGGCCACCCCGGCACCGCGATGAGCCTGGCGCCGGCCGCCTACCTGCTGTACCAGCGGGTACTGCGTCATGATCCCGCCGACACCGACTGGCTCGGCCGCGACCGCTTCATCCTCTCCGCTGGCCACTCCTCCCTCACGCAGTACGTCGAGCTCTACCTCGGCGGCTTCGGACTGGAGCTCGACGACCTCAAGGCTCTGCGCACGTGGGGCTCGCTGACCCCCGGCCACCCCGAGTACGGCCACACCAAGGGTGTGGAGATCACCACCGGCCCGCTCGGCCAGGGTCTCGCCTCCGCGGTCGGGTTCGCCTACGCCTCGCGCTACGAGCGCGGCCTCTTCGACCCCGAGGCCGCTGCGGGCACCAGCCCCTTCGACCACTTCATCTACGTGATCGCCGGCGACGGCGACCTGCAGGAGGGCGTCACCAGCGAGGCCTCGTCGCTCGCGGGCCACCAGCAGCTCGGCAACCTCATCGCGATCTACGACTCCAACCAGATCTCCATCGAGGACGACACGAACGTCGCCTTCACCGAGGACGTCGCGAAGCGCTACGAGTCCTACGGCTGGCAGGTCCAGGTCGTCGACTGGAAGAAGACCGGCCAGTACGTCGAGGACGTCGCCGAGCTCTACGCCGCGATCGAGGCGGCCAAGGGCGAGACCGACAAGCCGTCGCTCATCATCCTCAAGACGATCATCGGCTGGCCGTCGCCCGGAAAGCAGAACTCCGGCAAGATCCACGGCTCCGCCCTCGGCGCGGACGAGCTCGCCGCGACCAAGAAGGTCCTCGGCTTCGACCCTGAGGAGCACTTCGCGGTCGCCGACGACGTCATCGCCCACACCCGCGGCCTCGCGGCACGCTCCGCAGAGGTCCGCGCGGCCTGGCAGGAGTCGTTCGACGCCTGGGCGGCGGCGAACCCCGAGCGCAAGACCCTGCTCGACCGTCTGGAGGCCAAGGAGCTTCCGGCCGGCATCGACGCGGCCCTCCCCGTGTTCGAGGCGGGCAAGGACGTGTCGACCCGTGCCGCATCCGGCCAGGTCATCAACGCCCTCGCCGCCGAGCTCCCCGAGCTCTGGGGCGGTTCGGCCGACCTCGCGGAGTCGAACCTCACCACGATCAAGGACGCCAAGTCCTTCATCCCCGCCGAGTGGTCCACCCACGAGTGGTCGGGCAGCCCCTACGGCCGCGTGCTGCACTTCGGCATCCGCGAGCACGCGATGGGTGCGATCGTCAACGGCATCAAGCTGCACGGTCCGACCCGTCCGTTCGGCGGCACTTTCCTGATCTTCAGCGACTACATGCGCCCGCCGGTGCGTCTGGCCGCACTCATGGACGTGCCCAGCATCTTCGTGTGGACGCACGACTCCGTCGCCCTCGGAGAGGACGGCCCGACACACCAGCCGATCGAGCAGATCGCCACGCTGCGCGCCATCCCGAACTTCACGCTCGTGCGTCCGGCCGACGCCAACGAGACCGCGGCGTCCTGGCTGGAGATCCTCCGCCGCCAGGGAGGCCCGACCGGCATCGCCCTGACCCGTCAGAACATCCCCGTGTTCGCGCGCGGCGAGGGCGCGGCATCCGGCGACACCTTCGCCTCCGCGTCGAACGTCTCGAAGGGCGCGTACGTGCTGGCCGAGGCGCCGAACGGCACCCCCGACGTGATCATCATCGCCACCGGTTCCGAGGTCCAGCTGGCCGTCGACGCGCGCGCGGCGCTCGCTGCCGAGGGCGTGAACGTCCGTGTCGTCTCGGCGCCCTCTCTGGAGTGGTTCGCCGAGCAGGACGAGGCGTACCGTGAGAGCGTGCTCCCGAAGAGCATCACCGCCCGAGTCTCGGTCGAGGCCGGTTCCGTGCTCAGTTGGCGCGGGATCGTCGGCGACCGCGGCCGCTCGGTCGGCATCGACCACTTCGGCGCCTCCGCCGACTACAAGACCCTGTTCGAGAAGTTCGGGATCACCACCGAAGCCGTCATCCAGGCGGCACGCGAGACCATCAAGGAGAACGCATGAGCACCCCCACCTCAGACCTCGCAGCCGCCGGTGTCAGCATCTGGCTCGACGACCTGTCCCGCACCCGCATCTCCTCCGGCAACCTCGCCGAGCTGATCGCCTCGCGCAACGTCACGGGCGTCACCACCAACCCGACGATCTTCGCGAACGCCATCACGAACCCCGACGACACGTCGTACGACGCGCAGGTCGCCGAGCTCGCGGCATCCGGCGCGACCGCGGAGGAGGCCGTGTTCGCGGCCACCACGCAGGACGTGGCCGCCGCGCTCGACGTGTTCCGCCCCGTGTGGGAGGCCACCGGCCACGTCGACGGACGCGTGTCGATCGAGGTCTCCCCCGACCTCGCGCACGACACGGACGGCACGGTCGCCCAGGCCACGCAGCTGTGGGCCACGGTCGACCGTCCGAACCTGCTCGTGAAGATCCCCGCGACCAAGGCCGGCCTTCCCGCGATCGCGCAGGCGATCGGCGCGGGCATCAGCGTCAACGTCACGCTGATCTTCAGCCTCGAGCGCTACGCCGAGGTCATCGAGGCGTACCTGACCGGTCTCGAGACCGCGAAGGCGGCGGGCATCGACCTCTCGACCATCGAGTCGGTCGCGTCCTTCTTCGTGTCGCGGGTCGACACCGAGACCGACAAGCGCCTCGCCGCCATCGGCTCGGACGCCGCGGACGCCCTCAAGAACAAGGCCGGCCTCGCCAACGCGCGCCTCGCCTACGAGCTCTACGAGAAGACCTTCGCCGGTGAGCGCGCGCAGGCGCTGATCGCCGCGGGCGCGAACCCGCAGCGCCCGCTGTGGGCGTCGACCGGGGTCAAGGACCCGAACCTGCCCGACACCCTCTACGTCACGGAACTCGTCGCCGCGGGCGTCGTCAACACGATGCCCGAGAAGACGCTCGAGGCGACGTTCGACCACGGCGTCGTCACCGGCGACACGATCACGGGCGGCTACGAGGAGGCCCGTGCGGTCTTCGCGGGGCTCGCCGACCTCGGCATCGACTTCGCCGACGTCACCCAGGTGCTCGAGGACGAGGGCGTCGCGAAGTTCATCGACTCCTGGCACGACCTGCTCAGCCAGGTGAGCGAAGGGCTCGAGGCGCAGCGATGACCTTCGCGCTGCACGCCTCGGGCGCGGCGAAGGCCGCGATCGAGGAGAGCGTCCCCGGACTGGTGCACGACCTCGTCGCGTCGCGCATCACCGGGGGCGACGCGACCCTCTGGGGCCCGGATGCCGAGTCCGAGGCCGCCGTGCGGCTCGGATGGGTCGAGGCCGTGTCGGTCTCGCGTCCCCTCGTGGGTGAGATCGTGGCGCTGCGCGACGAGCTCGCCGCGAAGGGCGTCACGCGTGTCGTCCTCGCGGGCATGGGCGGATCCTCCCTCGCCCCCGAGGTCATCTCGCAGACGGCGGGCGTTCCGCTCACGATCCTCGACTCGACCTCGCCGGCGCAGGTGCTCGCCGCCCTCGACGACGGGCTCGAGAGCACCGTCCTCGTCGTGTCGTCGAAGTCCGGCTCCACCGTGGAGACCGACTCTCAGCGCCGCACGTTCGAGACGGCGTTCCGCGACCTCGGCATCGATCCCGTCGAGCGCATCATCGTGGTCACCGACCCCGGTTCGCCTCTCGACGCCTCGGCCCGCGACGCCGGCTATCGCGTCTTCAACGCCGATCCGAACGTGGGTGGACGCTACTCGGCGCTCACCGCGTTCGGTCTCGTCCCCTCGGGGCTCGCCGGCGTCGACATCGACGAGCTGCTCGACGAGGCCGAGGCCTCGCTGCTGGAGGTCGCGGTCGACTCCGCCGAGAACCCGGCTCTCCGCCTCGCAGCGGCGATCGCGGCCACCAGCCCGCGCCGTGACAAGCTCGGGCTCATCACCGACGGCACGCACATCAACGGCCTGCCCGACTGGATCGAGCAGCTCATCGCGGAGTCCACGGGCAAGGACGGCACCGGCATCCTCCCCGTCGTCCTGCTGCCCGTGTCCCCGGAGCTCGACGCGAACCCCGCCGACCTGCAGATCGTGCGCCTGGTCGATGACGCGAACGAGTTCCACCTCCGCGAGAAGCACCAGGGCGAGATCCTCGTCTCCGGCACGCTCGGCGCGCAGTTCATCGTCTGGGAGTATGCGACGGCCATCGCCGGATACCTGCTCGGCATCAACCCGTTCGACCAGCCCGACGTCGAGTCCGCCAAGATCGCTGCCCGCGGTCTGCTGGACGCCCGCCCGGAGGCCACGGCTCCGGCGTTCGTCGAGAACAGCGTCGAGGTCCGCGTGTCCGACCCCGAGCTCGCCGCCTCAGGCACGATCGAGGGCGTCCTCGACGCCCTGTGGGCCCGACTGGGCGACGACGGCTACGTCTCGATCCAGGCCTATGTGAACCGACTCGACGTCCCGCAGCTGCAGGGCCTCCGCGAGCTCGTCGCCGCCGACTCCGGTCGACCGACGACCTTCGGCTGGGGACCCCGCTTCCTGCACTCCACCGGTCAGTACCACAAGGGCGGTCCGGCGCAGGGCGTGTTCCTCCAGCTCCTGGAGCGCACCGACGTCGACCTCGAGATCCCCGGTCGGCCGTTCACGTTCGGTCAGCTCATCGAGGCGCAGGCCGCGGGTGACGCCGCGGTGCTCGCGGAGCACGGCCGTCCGGTCGTCACGCTGACGATCACCGACTCGTCGGCAGACGTGCTCACCCTTTTCGAAGCAGCACAGAAGTAAGCAGCCAGGAGAATCCCCCACCGATGTCTGTTCCCATCTCGCGCGGGCACAACCCGCTGCGCGACCCCGATGATCGCCGTCTCAACAGGATCGCCGGGCCCAGCGCCCTGGTGATCTTCGGAGTGACCGGCGATCTGTCGCGCAAGAAGCTCATGCCCGCGGTCTACGACCTCGCCAACCGGGGCCTGCTCCCGCCGGGCTTCGCGCTCGTCGGATTCGCCCGAAGGGACTGGGAGGATCAGGACTTCGCGCAGGTCGTGTACGACGCGGTCAAGCAGCACGCGCGAACCCCCTTCCGCGAGGAGACCTGGACGCAACTGCTCCAGGGCATCCGCTTCGTGTCCGGCGAGTTCGACAACCCCGAGTCGTTCCGCAAGCTCCGTGAGACGGTGGATCAGCTCGACGTGGAGCGGGGCACGATGGGCAACCACGCGTTCTACCTGTCGATCCCGCCGAAGTCGTTCGCGGTCGTCGCGCAGCAGCTCAAGGACTCGGGCCTCGTCGGAGACGACGAGGGAGAGGACCGCTGGCGCCGGGTCGTGATCGAGAAGCCCTTCGGGCACGACCTCGAGTCCGCTCGCGAGCTGAACAAGGCCCTCGAGGTGGCGTTCTCCGCGGACTCGATCTTCCGCATCGACCACTACCTCGGCAAGGAGACGGTCCAGAACATCCTGGCGCTGCGCTTCGCCAACGAGCTGTACGAGCCGATCTGGAACCGCAACTACGTCGACCACGTGCAGATCACGATGGCCGAGGACATCGGCGTCGGCGGCCGCGCCGGCTACTACGACGGCGTCGGCGCGGCCCGTGACGTCATCCAGAACCACCTGCTGCAGCTTCTCGCCCTCACCGCGATGGAAGAGCCGATCAGCCTGTCCGCGGAGCACCTGCGTGCCGAGAAGGAGAAGGTCCTCGCGGCGGTGCACGTCCCGGACGACCTCGCCCTGGCGACCGCACGCGGGCAGTACGCCGGCGGGTGGCAGGGCGGCGAGAAGGTCACCGGCTTCCTCGACGAGGAGGGGATGAACCCCGAGTCGGCGACGGAGACCTACGCGGCCATCAAGCTGGAGATCGACACCCGCCGCTGGTCGGGGGTGCCGTTCTACCTGCGCACCGGCAAGCGGCTCGGCCGACGGGTGACCGAGGTCGCGGTCGTCTTCAAGCGCGCACCGGAGCACCTGTTCGGGCGCAGCAACACGTCGGAGCTCGGTCAGAACGCGCTCGTGATCCGCGTGCAGCCCGATGAGGGCGTGACCATCCGGTTCGGCTCGAAGGTGCCGGGCAACGGCACGAACGTCCGCGACGTGACGATGGACTTCGGCTACGGGCACGCCTTCACCGAGGCGAGCCCCGAGGCCTACGAGCGCCTGATCCTCGACGTCCTGCTGGGCGATCCGCCGCTGTTCCCGCGGCACGAGGAGGTCGAGCTCTCATGGAAGATCCTCGACCCGGTCGAGGAGTACTGGGCTGCCGAGGGCGGCCCCGTCGAGCAGTATGCACCCGGATCGTGGGGCCCGGCATCCGCTGATGCCCTGTTGGCCCGCGACGGACGAGTCTGGAGACGCCCGTGATCATCGACCTTCCCGACACGACCGTCAGCCAGGTCGCGAAGAACCTCGTCAAGGCCCGTGAGGAGGGCGGCGTCGTCGCTCTCGGCCGCGTGCTCACCCTGGTCATCTCGGCGCGGAACGGCGTCGCGGAGGCCGCCATCGACGCGGCCAACGACGCATCACGCGAGCACCCGATGCGCGTCATCGTGCTCACCACCGGTGGTGGCGAGTCGCGACTCGACGCCCAGATCCGCGTCGGCGGAGACGCCGGAGCCAGCGAGGTCGTCGTGCTGCGCGCCTACGGCGATGCGGCGAGCAACGAGGAGAGCCTCATCACCGGCCTCCTCCTCCCCGACGCCCCGGTGGTGGCCTGGTGGCCGGAAGAGGCGCCCGTCTCCCCCGCGACCTCACCGCTCGGCAGGATCGCCCAGCGCCGCATCACGGATGCCGCGACCTCCCCCGACGTGCGCGACCGACTCGCCCTGCTCGGCGAGACGCACGCCCCCGGAGACACGGATCTGGCCTGGACCCGGCTCACGCACTGGCGCGAGCAGCTCGCCGCCGTGCTCGATCAGCCTCCGTACCTCGAGGTGACGGACGTCGAGGTGCGCGGCGCCGTCGCTTCGCCCTCGACCGCGCTGCTCGCGGCCTGGCTGCAGATGGCGCTCGACGTGCCGGTGCGCTGGTCGTACGAGGACCCTGAGCACTGGCAGGAGGGCATCAAGTCGGTGCGGCTCACCCGTGCAGACGGTGACATCCTGCTGGAGCGTCCGACCCCGGGCATCGCCGTGCTCACGCAGCCCGAGCAGCCCGACCACGACCTCCACCTGCCGCGCCGCACGCTCAGGGAGTGCCTCGCCGAGGAGCTGCGTCGCCTCGACCCCGATGTCCTGTACGGTCGAGTCATCACCGAGGGCTGGGAGAAGCTGGGTCCGCCCGAGACAGGAGAATGATGTCGATGCAGACAGCGTCCGCAGAGAAGCGGGTCGTCGTCGAACCCACCCCCGCCGCCGTCGCGGCGCGGGTGGCCGACCGGTTCATCGCTCGGTTGCGAGCACGCACGCGCAACGGCCGGATCGCCCACATCGCCCTCACGGGCGGTTCGATGGGCGGTGCGGTGCTGCGCGCGACGGCGGAGAATCCGCGGTCGGCCGACATCGACTGGTCTCTCGTCCACTTCTGGTGGGGCGACGAACGCTTCGTGCTCCGTGCTCACGCCGACCGCAATGCCGTGCAGTCCCGAGCGGCTCTCCTGGACAGCATCCCGGTCCCCGTCGAGAACGTCCACGAGATCGCGGCATCCGACAGCGGCCTCACCCTCGACGAGGCGGCAACCGCGTACGCGGCGGAGCTCGCGCGGTTCGGAACCGATGAGAATCCGTGGCCGTCGTTCGCGGTGTGCTTCCTGGGCGTCGGACCCGACGGCCACATCGCCTCGCTCTTCCCGGACCGCCCGGAGGTCACGGTGACGGATGCCGCAGCCCTGCCCGTGCGCGACTCCCCCAAGCCTCCGCCGGAGCGCGTCACGCTCACCCGACCGGTGCTGAACTCCTCCAAGCGCGTCTGGCTCGTGCTCACGGGCGCCGACAAGGCCTCCGCGCTCGGTCTGGCCCTCGCGGGCGCCAGCTACACCAGCGTGCCCGCAGCGGGTGCCAAGGGGCGCAAGCGGACGATCTTCTTCGTCGACGAGGCTGCTGCCTCCGAGGTCTCCCCCGACCTCATCGACCCCGCGTACTGATCGGACGCGAACCCGGACCTCGACGGTCGTGACGGTCGTGGAGTCCGAGTGCGCGGAGAGCTCCTACTTCTGCTCGTCCGCTCCTGTGGCGCCTTCGCTCCCCCGCGGGATGCCGAGTTCCTGACTCTCGCTGAGAACCTGCGGGTGGTACCGGGCGAGACCGACCACGCCCCACACCGCGATGGCGCCGGCGACCCCGAAGATCACGAGCACCCAGCCGGGCGCCGCCGCCGCTTCGCCGAGCACGAGCATTCCGATGAGCACCGCGATCAGCGGGTCGACCACCGTGAGACCGGCGATGACGAGGTCGGGCGGACCGGAGCTGTACGCGGTCTGCACGAAGTACGCGCCGACGGCGGATGCCGCGATCAGGGCGATCACGCACACGAGGGTGATCCACTCGAAGTTGCCGGCCTCGATGCGATTGATGACCGCTTTGGCGAGGGTGGCCACGAAGCCGTAGAGGATGCCGGCGCCGATGACGTAGAAAAGAGCCCGCATGCGGTGTCGCAGCACGAGCCAGCAGGCGCCGAGCACGATGATCACGACGAGCAGGATCGCCAGGATCGTGAAGAGCTCGATGTCGCTGATGGGTTTCTCCGCCGCGAAGATCGCGGCGAAGGAGACGAAGAGGAAGATGCCGCCGACGCAGCAGACGATCGCGGTGATGGACTGCCTCGTCGGCGTGTGTCCGGAGACCCTGGCGTTGAGCAGGGTCGTGATCACGAGGGCGATCGCGCCGAGCGGCTGCACCACGATCAGCGGCGCCTGGGAGAGCGCGGCGAGCTGGCACACGATGGCCAGTCCGAGCATGAGCGTGCCGATGATCCAGGACGGACGCGTCAGCAGTCTTCTGATCTGGTCGAGACTCAGCCCGGTCGCGCCGTCCGCGCCGCTGAGCTGCTCGACCTTCTCCACCCCACGGTGCTGATACTGCGCGCCGAGGGACATGAAGACGGCGCCCGCGAGGGCGAGCGGGATGCCCAGGAGGAGTCGCGGATTCTGGAAGACGCCGACGAGCTGGTCGCCGACATCCGCCCCACTCATCCATACGGAGATGCTCACCCTACGACCCTACCCGGCGATGTGCGCCCAGTATGGTTATGGCGTGGCTGTACTTCCGATTCGCATCATGGGCGATCCCGTCCTGCACTCTCCCGCTTCCGCCGTCGAGGCGATCACCGACGAGATCCGCACGCTCGTCGCCGACATGTTCGAGACGATGGACACTGCGCCCGGCGTGGGACTCGCCGCCCCTCAGGTCGGCGTGCCGCTGCGCATCTACACCTACGCCTACGTCGACGACGACGATCAGCCGTGGCGTGGCGTCATCATCAACCCCGAGCTGTGGATGACCCCGCTCGAACCCGGCGACCCCGACCCCGATCTGGAGTCGGAGGGCTGCCTCTCCTTCCCCGGCGAGCGGTTCCCGCTGCGCCGCTCCGAGCGGGTGCAGGTGACCGGGACGGACCTCGACGGCGCTCCCGTCGCGATCGCCGTCGACGGCTGGCGCGCGCGCATCATGCAGCACGAGTTCGACCACCTCGACGGCATCCTCTACGTGGATCGCCTGTCGGACGGAGACTGGAAGACCGCGCAGAAGATCGCCCGCAAACGCGGATGGGGTCGCCCCGGCGCCAGCTGGATGCCGGGCGTCGACGATCTCGAGGGCTGAGACTCTCAGCCTGATCAAAGGGGTTTTCGAGTTGCATCACAGACTCCGGGACGGATAGCGTTTCCTGAGGCGGGACTCTTCTGTGCCCGCTCACCACAGTCCTGGAGGGGAACAAACATGAAACTGCGCACGCGACACGCGCTGGCTCTCGTCGGATCGGCGGCGGCGCTCTCGTTCGCACTGACCGGCTGCAGCGCACTGAACAGCATCCTGGGGAGCGGCAAGGCCGACGCAGACCGCGACGACAAGACCGGTCAGGTCACCGAGAGCTCCAACATCGGCATCTTCGCGCTGAAGGTCGGCGACTGCATGCTCTCTGCGCCCAGCGGGCTCCTTGAGGATGTCGACGTGGTTCCCTGCACCGAACCGCATGACGAAGAGGTCTACCACGAGTTCAAGATGGAGGACGGCGAGTACTCCGCAGAGGCCATCGACGACGCTTCGGTCCAGAACTGCACCGGAGACGCCTTCACCAGCTTCGTCGGCGTGGCGTGGGATGCAACGACTCTCGATGTCTATCCCATCACCCCGACTCAGCAGACCTGGGACCAGATGAACGATCGGGTCGTGCAGTGTGTGATCTCCGATCCTGCGGGTCAGATCAGCGTCTCCCTCAAGGGTGCCGCTCGCTGACGCACGCCAGAACACACGGAAGGGGGCTCGATATCCATCGAGTCCCCTTCTGCATGTGAGGCTTGTTCACGGCGACCGTCCCGGACTCGAAGTCCATGATGGGTGCGGACACCGCGCGGTTGATGCGTCCGCTCCGCCTCCGTGTTGAGCCCAGCGGGGAAGAGAAGCTCTTGTCCGCCCGCCGGTCACGGCCGCAGGAACAGCCGCCACCAGTGCGTGTCGACGATGATCGAACCGAGCTTCGTCCCGATGCAGAGGCTCGCGAAGATCGCCAGCGCCGCGGCGACGGGGTCGATGTCGAACGAGGTGATCGCCACGAGTCCGACGGTTCCCGGCACGAGCAGGAGGAACGCCGGCTGGAAGGTGATCGTCGCGGGGATCGCGAACGAGGAGCGCTCGACCAGCCTGGCGATCACGAAGAGCACCGCTGCCGTGGCACCGGTCGCCACCGTGCTCCCCCAGAACGGCGCCAACCCGATGAGAAGCGCGTACGCGACCCCCATCGCGGCGATGCTGACCGCGGTGAGCCGGTACCCGGCGCCGAACGCGAGACTGATGCCGATCGCGACGGCCGCGACGCCGATCCAGCTGAAGATGGTCGAGGGCAGGGACGCCCAGGCCGGGTCGGCGCTGATGATCCCCGCGACATCGGCGAGCAGGAAGGCCGAGTCCTGATCGATCTCGAGACCGATCCAGGCGCTGCCCGCCGCGACTCCCGCCGCCATGAATCCGAGTTGCACGACGCCGTAGACGAGACGCGACGCGCCCGTGACGACGTCGGCCGAGGTGAGTTCGAGCAGGGCGTTCGTGATCATGGCCCCCGGTACGAGGATCGCGATCGGCGCGCAGACGGCGAAGAGGGGCACGGTCGTATAGCCCAGCATCGACGCCGATTCGCTGACGAGCACGGTCGACAGCAACGCGATGACGAACGGCACGATCGCCGCAGCCGGACGGATGCGGCGCAGCAGGACGGCGACAGCGCCCATGAGCGCCGCGACGAGCGTCGACACGACGACCGCCCACCAGGGGCAGCGGAACAGCACCGCGAGTCCGCCGGCGAGGAGCGCATTGCCGACGACCCAACGCAGCAGCGGCTTGCGCATCCAGGCTGCGCGGATGCGGTCCTGCTCGGCCCCGAGCGCCCGCTCCAGCGAGATCTCACCGTCACGGAGACGGTGCATCATCCGGCTCACCATCGCGGACTGCCTCGTCGACAGGGACGATGCCAAGGACATGCGGAGGATCGATCCCTCCGACCCCTCCGCGGGCGACACGAACACCGCTTCGGGGAGCACAGCGAAGGCGAGCTCCTGCTCCGGGGCCCGACGCGCACGGATCTCCTCCAGCGCGTCGCGAGTGTCGGTGGCGGAGAATCCCGCCTCGAGCAGCAGCGCGCCGAGTTGCGCGAACTGCGTGGATCGAGTCATCCGCTCCGGCTTTCATCGGCTGTGGTGAAAAGGAGAACCCCTGGCCTTCATGCGAAGGCCAGGGGTCTTGGCTCCCCGGCTTGGACTCGAACCAAGAACCTGCCGGTTAACAGCCGGCTGCTCTGCCAATTGAGCTACCGAGGAATGTGCTCCGCTGAGCGGGCAACTCGACAAGCTTAGCAAAGACTTCGGCGTGCTCGTGACACGGACGACGACTCGGGCGTGTCGCATCCAGCGCCGTTCAGGACTGCGAATCCGCCTCGGCGTTGGGCGCCCAGAGCAGGTCCTTTCCGACTCCCCTGGCGACGACATGGCCGCTGCGCAGCATCAGGGTCTCGGCGTTCAGCTCGCGGATGAAGTCGGCGTCGTTCGTCACCAGCAGCGCACCCATGCCCTGTTCCTTGCGACGACGGGTGATGGCGTCGAAGACCACGGGGCGCACCTCGAGATCGAGGTTGGCGAGGATCTCGTCCGCGATCAGCACCCTCGGCTCGAGCACGAAGGAGCGTGCGATCGCGACCCGCTGCCGCATACCGGCGCTCAGCTCGTAGGGGAACTTCGCGGCCGTGCCGAGCGGCAGGTGCATCTCGTCGAGCAGGGTGGCCACGCGGATCGAGAGCGCCTTGGTGTTCACGCGCTTCTCGCGGATCAGGATCGGCTCGGCGATCACCTCCTGCACGGTGAGCCGCGGCGGCAGGTCGGCACCGGCTCCCTGCGGCACGAAACCCGTGCGGTAGGTGAGAATCCGGTGCTTGCGTCCTGGACGGCGCACATCCACTCCGCAGACGTGGGCGCTTCCGCCGACCACGCGGACGGACGGATCGGTGGATCCTGCGAGGGCGAGCACGAGCGAGGACTTGCCGGAGCCGGTGGGGCCCGCGACGCAGATCAGCTCACCGGGGGCGAGCGAGAAGGTCACCCCGTCGACAGCCCTGGTCGGCGCACCGTGGCCGGCCCGGTCGATCACCAGGTCCGAGCAGTCGATCGCGGTGGTGGAGTCGGGCCTTCGGGACATGCCTCCATCCTGCCCTGCGCCGAGGGGCGCCCCCTGTTACGACTCGGTGAACCGCTGACGCTCCACGTCGATGTCGCGAAGCCTCATGCGCAGGGCGCGCCCTCCATCGGAGTCGGCGGGGACGCGCTGCACGGCCCCCAGGAGCTCCTGCTTCTCGTGCTCGAGGCTGCGGAGGATGAGCCGACGCGCGAGATCGGTCGCCGACGCCACGGCCCCGGCCTCGTCGCGAGCGGGGAACGGCGTCATGAGCAGCTCCCCCGCGAGAGACCGGTAGGGCTCGCGCACCGCGTTGACCGCGTCGGTCACCCAGCCCGCGCGCGTGCGGTCGGGTGCGGATGCCACGGCCTCCCGCACGGCATCGAGTCCCGGGGTGCGGAACGGCGCGATGAGCGCGCGGGACAGCAACGCCTGATCGATCTGATGTCCGTACTGGAGCACGCCCATCATCGCGTCGCGCTCCACGGCGACGTCGGCGGTGCGAGGAAGGCTCGCGAGCGTCACCGGAACGATCCCCGGGGCCCCCGTTGCGGGATCGATGGGCACCGGCTCCGGTCGCGACGGCGCGGAGTGCGAGCCGCCGCGTGCTGCCCGCTCGACCTCGTTGTGCACCTCGGTCGGATCCATGCCGAGGCGTCGGGCGAGCACGCGCTCATATCCGGGGCGCAGCAGCCGATCCCTGATCTCTGCGACGATCGGCGCAGCGGCCCTGAGCGCGCCCACCCTCCCCTCGACCGTACCGAGATCGAAGCCTGCGAGCTTACGGTCGAGAGCGAACTCGAACATCGGCACCTTGGCGTCCATGAGGGTGCGGACGGCCGCATCCCCCCTCTGCAGACGCAGATCGCAGGGGTCGAGCCCGTCGGGCGCGACCGCCACGAAGGTCTGCGCGTTGAAGCGGTCGTCTTCGGTGAAGGCCCGAAGCGCCGCCTTCTGCCCCGCCTCGTCGCCGTCGAAGGTGAAGACCACCTCGCCCGAGGCGTTGTCGTCTCCCATGACCCGTCGCAGCACCTTGATGTGATCGGTGCCGAACGCCGTGCCGCAGGTGGCGATCGCGGTCGTGAGGCCGGCGAGATGGCAGGCCATCACATCCGTGTACCCCTCGACGACCACCACCCGCCGGGGGTCGCCGCGCGCGATGTCCTTCTTGGCGAGATCGAGACCGTACAGCACCTGCGCCTTCTTGTAGATCGGCGTCTCCGGGGTGTTGAGGTACTTCGGCCCCTGGTCGTCGTCGAACAGCTTGCGCGCTCCGAAGCCGATCGTCTGCCCTGAGACGTCGCGGATCGGCCACACGAGGCGCCCGCGGAAGCGGTCGTACACTCCGCGCTGGCCCGTCGAGACGAGTCCAGCGGTGCTGAGCTCCTCCCGGGTGAACCCCTGCGCGGTGAGCGCCTTCAGCATGCCGTCCCAGCCGCGCGGGGCGAAGCCGACGCCGAAGTGCGCGGCAGCCCCCGCATCGAACCCCCGCTCGCCGAGGAAACGACGTCCGGCCTCGGCATCGGGAGACAGCAGCTGCGAGCGGAAGAACTCTGCGGCGGCGGTGTTCGCCGCGTACAGCCGCGCCCGACCGCTCGTCTCGGGAGCGGCGCCCCCGTCTTCGTAGTGCAGCGTGTAGCCGATGCGGCCGGCGAGCCTCTCGACGGCCTCCGTGAAGCTGACGTGATCCATCTCGCGCAGGAACGAGTAGACGTCTCCCGACTCGCCGCATCCGAAGCAGTGGTAGTAGCCGACCTGGGGCCGGACATGGAAGCTCGGGCTCTTCTCGTCGTGGAAGGGGCACAGCCCCTTGAGCGATCCGACACCCGCCGACTTCAGCGCGACGCGCTCGCCGACGATGTCGGCGATGTTCGTGCGCGCCTTCACCTCGTCGACGTCGGCCTGGCGGATGCGGGGCATCAGCGCACCTCGGCGGATGCGGGATGCCGGTCGGCCGATGCCGCGCGACGCGCGCCCGGCCGGGCGTTCCGCGGATTCCAGATGCCCACCTCTGCGGGATCGATCTCGCCGACGAGGCGGTTGTGCCAGTCGATCGCGCTCTGATCCGTGAGGCTGGCGATCTGGTCGACGATGACGCGAGCGCGCTCGGCATCCGTCGTCGCATCGAGGAAGTCCGCGGCGAACGCGGGCTCGAGCACGTCCTCCCCCGCCGACCACAGCGCATCGGTCGACCACAGAGCGTCTGCGAGGCGCTTCAGCACCCGACGCTGCTCCTTGTAGACGCCCTTGCGCGCATCGATCGTGACGATGGCCTGACCCATGATGCCCTTGAGCACGGCGATCTCGGTCTCGACCACTCGCGGCACCACGACATGAGCGTTGTAGCGCACCAGGACGGGACCGGCGTAGGCCTCCCTGGTGGCCGACACGGAGGCGCGCGCGAACCGCCCGATGAAGTCGCTGGTCAGGTTCTTGAGGCGCGCCAGATCCTGACGGGAGCGGTCGAACGACGTCAGCCACATCGGCTGGCTCGCCAGACGGTAGAGGCCGTCTGCGAGCTCGTCCCTGGTGAAGTCGTAGCCGACCCACTGCTGGATGCGGTCGATGAGCGCCTCGTGCTCGCGCGGGTCCGACAGCTGCGCGACGTCGACGTACCCGTTGACGATCGCATCCTCGAAGTCGTGCACCGAGTAGCCGATGTCGTCGGAGAGGTCCATGATCTCGGCCTCGATGCAGCGAAGGCGCCCCGGTGCGCCCTCGCGCATCCAGCGGAACACGGCCTCGTCCTCGGGGTAGACGCCGAACTTCAGCCGCCCGCCCGGATCGGGGACCGGGCTATCGACCGTCCACGGGTACTTGCAGGTCGCGTCGAGGCTCGCCCTGGTGAGGTTGAGCCCGACGGAGCGATCGTGATCATCGAGGACCTTCGCCTCGAGGCGGGTCAGGATGCGGAGCGACTGCGCGTTGCCCTCGAACCCGCCGATGTTCTCCGCCCAGTCGTTCAGGGCCCGCTCCCCGTTGTGGCCGAAGGGCGGGTGGCCGAGGTCGTGGCTCAGGCAGGCGGTGTCGACGACGTCGGCGGACACCCCGAGCGCCGTGGCGAGCTCGCGTCCGACCTGGGCCACCTCGAGGGAGTGCGTCAGCCGGTTCCGGGCGAAGTCGGCGGTGCTCGCCGGACTCAGAACCTGCGTCTTCGCCGCAAGACGGCGCAGCGCGGCGGAGTGCAGCACACGAGCCCTGTCTCGGGCGAAGTCGTCGCGCTCCGATCGGTGGGTCTCCGCGAAGAAGCGCTCCGCGTCGCGTGCGTCGTAGCCCGAGATCCGCTGGTCAGCCGCCACTGTTCTCGATCTCCGCTCCTCGCATCATCTCCGACGTCGACTCGGCGATCTCGCGCGACTCGAGCCACTTGTCGGGCAGGGCCGTGCGCTTCGGCCGACCCGCCCGGCCGCGCTGGCCCTCGGCGTCCGCTCCAGGGTAGGGGGCGTCGCGATCGAGCTGTCCGAGCAGGTCGTCGATGTTCTGCAGGCTCGACGCCATCGCGAGGCCGGTGCGGATGTCTCCGCCGACCGGGTACCCCTTGAAGTACCAGGCGACGTGCTTGCGGACATCACGGCATCCGTGGTCCTCGTCGTCGAAGAACTCCACGAGCAGCTCCGCGTGACGCCGGAAGGCGTCGGCGACGAAGCCGAGCGTCGCATCGACGGGCTGCGTCTCGGCGCCGAAGGCCGCAGCGAGCTCGCCGAAGAGCCACGGGCGTCCGAGGCAGCCGCGCCCGACCACGACGCCGTCGCAGTCGGTCTGCGCCATCATCCGCACCGCATCGTCGGCCGACCAGATGTCGCCGTTGCCGAGCACGGGGATGCTGGTCACCGCCTGCTTGAGCTCGCCGATCGCGTTCCAGTCGGCGTTGCCGGAGTAGTACTCCCCCGCGGTCCTGGCGTGCAGGGCGACGGCTGCCGCTCCCGCGTCCTCGGCGGCGCGCCCCGCCTCGATGAAGGTGAGGTGGTCGTGGTCGATGCCCTTGCGCATCTTCACGGTGAGCGGGATGTCGCCCGCCGCCTTCACGGCCTGGGTGACGATGTCGGCGAACAGACGGTTCTTCCACGGCAGCGCGGCGCCGCCGCCGCGGCGGGTCACCTTGGGCACGGGGCAGCCGAAGTTCAGGTCGATGTGATCGGCGTGGTCCTCGGCGACGATGATGCGCACGGCGTCGGCGATGGTCTTCGGGTCGACGCCGTAGAGCTGGATCGACCGCGGGGTCTCCGACTCGTGATGGCGGATCAGTCTCATCGTGCTCTCGTTGCGCTCGACGAGCGCGCGCGACGTGATCATCTCGCTCACGTACAGACCGGCGCCGTACTCGCGGCAGAGCCTGCGGAAGGCGGTGTTCGTGATGCCCGCCATGGGCGCGAGCACGACGGGCACGTCGAGGTCGATCGGTCCGATGCGGAGCGGGCGGGCGGGGGCGGTGGCGACAGTCATGACCTTTCTATTCTCCCAGACCCGGCGCCCATGGCGGCGCACCGACCTAAGCTGTGGATATGACCGATTCCGCAGTGCGCAGCATCCCCTTCGTCGACGCTCAGGGAGCGGAGAAGACGCTCGACGATCTCGGCGCCGACGTCGTCCTCGTGGTGAACGTGGCGTCCAAGTGCGGCCTCACGCCGCAGTACGAGCAGCTCGAAGAGCTCCAGCGCCTCTACGGCGACCGGGGATTCAGCGTCGTCGGCTTCCCGTGCAACCAGTTCTTCGGCCAGGAGCCGGGGTCGGTCGATCAGATCCTCGAGTTCTGCTCCACGACGTACGGCGTCACCTTCCCCATCGCCGACAAGGTCAAGGTCAACGGCAAGAACGCCGCCGACCTCTACAAGGAGCTCAAGGAGACGCCCGATGCCGGTGGAAAGGCCGGCCGCGTCGAGTGGAACTTCGAGAAGTTCCTCGTGCTGCCGGACGGATCCGTGCAGCGCTTCCGCCCGAAGCAGAAGCCCGATGACCCCGCCATCGTCGGTGCCATCGAGGCGGCGCTGACCCGCTAGACCGCGGCGGGCTCCGACTCGTCTTCGCCGCGCTTCGCCCACAGGTCGCGGAGCACGTTCTCGAAGGCGGCGGGCGGCTGCGCTCCGGAGATGCCGTACTGGCCGTCGATCACGAAGAACGGCACGCCCTGGATGCCATAGGCCTGCGCCTGCGCCTGATCCTGCCGAACGGCGGGGAGGTACTGCGCGGACTCGAGCACCTGTCGAGTGGCGTCGGCGTCCAGACCGACCTCGACGGCGAGCTCGACGAGGTCGTCGACCCGTCCGACGTGCTTGCCCTCGGTGAAGTACGCCGACATCAGTCGCTCCTCCATCTCGTGCTGGAGGCCCTCCGCCTTCGCATGGTGCAGCAGCTCGTGCGCCTTCACCGTGTTCGTGTGCTGCAGCAGATCGAAGCGGTACTCGAGTCCGGCGTTCTGCGCGACGCCGGTGACGTGGGAGAGCATCTGCTCGACCTGTGCGCGCGGCATCCCCTTGTGGCCGGCGAGGAAGTCGATCTCGTCGCCGTGGAAGTCGACCGGGGTGTCGGGAGACAGCTCGAAGGAGTGGAACGTGATGTTCACCTGCGGGGCGTCCTCGTCGCCGGAGACGGCCTCGAGGCCCTTCTCGAGATTGCGCTTGCCGATGTAGCACCACGGGCAGGCGATGTCGGACCAGATGTCGATCGAGATGGGTTCAGTCACATCCCTATCCAACCGCATGCACCAATGGGCTATTCCGGATTAGGATTCTCGGATGCTCTCCGCCGATGATCCTCTGCCGTTCCGACCGGAGCGGATTCTCATCGCCGGCGTCTCAGGGTCGGGCAAGACGACCCTCGCCGCACGCATCGGCGCCGCCTGGGATCTGCGCCACATCGAGATCGATGCGCTGTTCCACGGACCGGAGTGGACGCCGCGGCCGTCGTTCCTCGACGACGTGCGGACGTTCGCGGCCGAAGAGCGCTGGATCACCGAATGGCAGTACACCAGCAAGGGCACGGATGAGATCATGACGCCGCGCGCGCAGCTCGCAATCTGGCTCGACTACCCCTGGCCCGTCGTGCGCGGTCGCCTGCTCCGGCGCACGCTGAGTCGCAGCATCCGCCGTACCGAGATGTACAACGGGAACGTCGAGAAGCCGCTCCACCGGCTGCTGACTACGCGAGATCCCTCCGAGAACATTCTCAAGTGGCAGACCACAACACGGTTCTACTGGGAACAACAGATGCCGTTGAAGCGCGAGCGCTTCCCGCATCTCTCTATCGTGCGGCTGCGGCATCCGCGCGAGGCCGAGCGCTGGATGCGCTCTCAGGCCTGATCGGGAGTGTCGATCGCTCCGCCGAACCTCCGGTCGCGCGACAGGTAGATGCCGATCGCGCGCCAGAGCTCTTCGCGGGAGAAGTCGGGCCACAGGGTGTCGAGGAAGACCATCTCGGCGTACGCGGACTCCCAGAGCAGGAAGTTCGACGTGCGCTGCTCCCCCGAGCTCCGCAGGAACAGGTCGACATCGGGCATGTCGGGGACGTACAGGTGCCTGCGGATCATCTTCTCGCTGATCGCGTTCGGCTTGACCCGCCCCGCGGCGACCTCTGCCGCGATGGACCGCATCGCATCGACGATCTCGACGCGCCCGCCGTAGTTCACGCACATGGTCAGCGTCAGGGTGTCGTTGCCACGGGTGAGCTGCTCGGCGTACTGCAGCTCCTTGATCACGCTGCCCCACAGCCGCGGCTTGCGACCGGCCCAGCGCACCCGCACGCCCCACTCGTTGAGCTGGTCGCGGCGCCGGTGCAGCACATCGCGGTTGTATCCCATGAGGAAGCGCACCTCTTCGGGAGAGCGCGCCCAGTTCTCGGTGGAGAAGGCGTAGACCGAGAGGTGCTTCACCCCTGCCTGGATGGCGCCGGCGACGACGTCGAGCAGGACCTCCTCACCGGCCTTGTGCCCTTCGATGCGGTTCAGGCCGCGGCGGTTGGCCCAGCGGCCGTTGCCGTCCATGACGATCGCCACATGAGCGGGGACCGCGGGGAAGGCGGGCGGGTGCACCCCGGTCCAGTCGAGCGGGCGGTACGCCACGGCATCCTTGTGGGTGAATGGCTTCGGGCTCACCGTGCTCCTTCTCGGGGGGCGTCGATCACGTGCGCGAGCGAGCGGATGCCGCGCTCGAGGTGCCACTGGGCGTAGGCGGCGATCAGTCCGGAAGCCGCGGAGGTCTCGACCGGCGATGCCGCATCGATGAGCTCCCACTCCCCTGCCATCAGCGACCGCAGGAGGGCGAGCGTGCGCTCGGCGATCCGTGGGCTGCCCGCCGGAGCGTCGTTCGTGCACACCGACCCGCCGAGCTGCCCGACGAAGTGCGTGTGCGGGCCGGGGTCGCCGCATCTGGCGCAGTCCCCCAGCGACGGAGCCCAGCCGGACAGCGCCATCACCCGCAGCAGATAGGAGTCCAGGATGCTGCGCGGTGCATGCTCGCCCCGTGAGAGGGCGCGGAGTCCTCCGACGAGCAGGAGGTACTGCTCGGGCGTCGCCTCCGAGTCGCTCAGCCTGTCGGCGGTCTCGACCATCGCGTTGGCCGACGTGAACCGGTCGTAGTGCGCGGCGATGTCGGCTCCGTACGCCCCGAGCGACTCGGCCTGCTGCACGATGTCGAGAGAGCGTCCCTGGTACAGCTGCACATCGGCGACCATGAACGGCTCCAGGCGGGAGCCGAACTTCGACGACGTGCGTCTGACCCCCTTGGCCACGGCGCGGATCTTGCCGTGGCGCCTCGAGAGCATGGTGACGATGCGGTCCGCCTCACCCAGCTTGTGGGTGCGCAGGATCACCGCTTCGTCTCGGTAGGTCGGCACGGTTCGATTATCCTCCGTGAGCGACAATGGACGGGTGACCGAACCGCTCTTCACCATTCCGCTGTGGGCGGACCTCCTCGGCGTCGGCCTCGGCGGCGTGCAGGGGGCGATGTTCGCCTCCGGTTTCCAGGGTCAGCGCCGACTCGACTGGCTGGGCGTCGCGATCATCGGCATCATGATCGGCATGGGCGGCGGCCTCATCCGCGACATCCTGCTCGGTCAGCCGCCCGCGACGCTGCACGACAACTGGTATCTGGTCACGGCCACGGGCGCCTCCCTGTTCGGGATGCTCCTCGCCGGGGTCTTCAACCGCATCAACACCGTGATCGTCGTTCTCGACGCAGTGGTCATCGGCATGTTCGGCGCCTTCGGCACGAGCAAGGCCATCGCCTTCGGCATCCCCCCGGTGCCCGCCGTCTTCATCGGAGTGTGCGCGGCGGTCGGCGGCGGCGTGCTCCGCGACATGCTGATGGGACTGCCGACCGCGATCATGCACGTCGGCTCTCTCTACGCCGTCGCGGCCGGCGCCGGCTGCACGTTCATCGTCGTCGCGAACCTGTTCCACATGCCGATCACGCTCGCCGCGATCATCGGCATCATCGTGACCGCGGTGATCCGCATCCTCGCGGTGAGCTTCGACGTGTCCCTGCCGGAGCAGCGCCGCCTGTACCGCCGCAAGGTCGCCGCAGAGACCGGCATGATCCCGATCATCAAGCCCTCGGACACCGGGCGCTGACACGTCGGTCGATGTTCCTCCGGGCGACGAACGATCACCCCCGGGTCGTCGAGCGAGGGAGCGCAGCGATCGAGACGACACGCGTCATCCGACGTTCGACGTCAGGTGACGCGTTTCGTCTCGCTTCGCTCGCTCGACGACCAGATGGTGAGGCCGCTCGCCCGGTGGCTGTCAGACCGCGGCGAGCTCTGCGGCGCGGGTCCGGATCGATCGGTTCACGCCCGACACGATCGCCTTGAGGGATGCCGTCGAGATGTCTCCGTCGATGCCCACGCCCCACAGGCGCTGGTCGCCGACCTGCAGCTCGACGTAGGCCGCAGCCTGCGCGTCGCCGCCGGCGCTGAGAGCGTGCTCGACGTAGTCGTAGACGGTGATGTCGAAGCCCTGTGCGCGCAGCACCTCGACGAAGGCGGCGACGGGGCCGTTGCCGCTGCCGGAGATCGCGAGCTCCTGCTCGTCGTCTCGGAGCACGACGTCGAGGACCACCTCGCCCGACATGTCGCTGCGGGTCTGGGTGGCCAGCAGCTCGAAGCGGCCCCACTTGGCGGCGGCATCGGCCGCGGGTAGGTACTCGTCGTTGAAGATCGACCAGATCTGCTCGCTGGTGACCTCGCCGCCCTCGGCATCCGTCTTGGCCTGCACGACGCCGGAGAACTCGATCTGCAGTTTGCGCGGCAGATCGATCGCGTGATCGGCCTTCAGCAGGTAGGCGACGCCGCCCTTGCCGGACTGCGAGTTGACGCGGATGACCGCCTCGTACGACCGGCCGAGGTCCTTCGGGTCGACAGGCAGGTACGGCACGGCCCACTCGATGTCGTCGACCGTGACGCCACGGGACTCCGCCGTCGCGGCCATCGCCTCGAAGCCCTTCTTGATCGCGTCCTGGTGCGATCCGCTGAACGCGGTGAAGACCAGGTCTCCCGCCCAGGGGCTGCGCTCGGGCACCGGCAGCTGGTTGCAGTACTCGACCGTGCGCTTGACCTGGTCGATGTCGCTGAAGTCGATCTGCGGGTCGATGCCCTGCGTGAACAGGTTGATCCCCAGCGCGACGATGTCGACGTTGCCCGTGCGCTCGCCGTTGCCGAACAGGCATCCCTCGATGCGATCCGCGCCCGCCATGTAGCCCAGCTCGGCGGCGGCGATCGCGGTGCCGCGGTCGTTGTGCGGGTGCAGCGACAGGATGACGTTCTCGCGGTGGGCGAGGTGGCGGCTCATCCACTCGATCGAGTCGGCGTACACGTTCGGCGTGGCCATCTCGACGGTGGCGGGGAGGTTGATGATGACCTTGCGGTCGGGCGTCGGCTCGAAGATCTCGATCACCTGGTTGCACACGTCCACCGCGAACTCGAGCTCGGTGCCGGTGTAGCTCTCGGGCGAGTACTCGTAGTAGACCTGCGTGTCGGGGATGGTCTTCTCGAACTTCCGGCACAGGCGAGCGCCTTCGAGGGCGATGTCGATGATGCCCTGCTTGTCGGTGCGGAAGACGACCTCGCGCTGCAGCACGCTCGTGGAGTTGTAGAGGTGCACGATCGCCTGCTTGGCCCCTGCGATGGACTCGTAGGTGCGCTCGATGAGGTGCTCTCGTGCCTGGGTCAGCACCTGGATGGTCACGTCGTCGGGGATCAGGTTCTCCTCGATGAGCTGACGCACGAAGTCGAAGTCGGTCTGGCTGGCCGAGGGGAAGCCGACCTCGATCTCCTTGTAGCCCATGCTCACGAGCAGCTCGAACATGACGCGCTTGCGCTCGGGCGACATCGGGTCGATGAGAGCCTGGTTGCCATCACGGAGATCGACGGCGCACCAGCGGGGAGCCTCGGTGATCCGGGCGTCCGGCCAGGTGCGGTCGGGAAGGTCGACGACGATCTGCTCGTGGAACGGCCGGTACTTGTGGATCGGCATCCCGGACGGGCGCTGGGTGTTCTTCATGATGGGCTTCTTCTCTTCGTCAGAATGTACGGGCCAACACAAGCGCCGCGACGAGGAAGGCCCTAGCTCTTAGGACTCGTCGCGGCAGCTAAGAAGAAGCAGACCGCCGAAAGGCATGCGGCCATGCTAGCAGGGATGCCGATGCGCTTCGACTCGCTCTGAGACGATCCGTGCTGCGGCGACACTGTCGAGTATGAGCACATCGCAGAGTCGCCCGCTCCTCGCCGCCGCATCCGTCGCCTGCCTCCTCGCGCTGACTGCATGCGCGTCCGGCCCGGCAGGTTCCCCGGCGCCCACGAGCACCACGGTCCCCTCCGATCAGCGCCTGGAGGCGGTGCACCCCGCGCCGCCGCAGGGTCGCGTCATCGGGACGGGCACGGTGATCGACAAGGGCGGCGACGTGCAGTTGTGCCTGGGCGCCGTCATGGAGTCGTATCCCCCGCAGTGCCAGGGCCTCCCCGTCGACGGGTGGACCTGGGAGGGTGTGGACGGCAGCGAGACATCGGGAGACGTCACCTGGGGCACGTACGCCGTGTACGGCACGTACGACGGCGAGAGGTACACCATCACCGATCCTCCGATCATGCTCGCACTCTACGATCCGATCCGTCCGGAGGATCCGTCGGGTGGAGTGGACGGCACCACCTCTGCGGCCGACCTCACGCGCATCCAGGATGACGTCGCCGCGCGTCTCGGCTCATCAGCGCTGACGGCGTCGAGTGATCGAGGCTACGTCTGGGTGCAGGTCATCTGGGATGACGGCAGCATCCAGGACGCCGCGGACGCCGAGTTCGGCGACGACGTAGTGTTCGTCACGTCGGCGCTTCGCGAGATCGACTAGGGGATCAGCGCGATCGCTCCGCCGGGATGGCCTCCGGCGAGCACGCGCAGCGCCTCCGGCGCCTCGGAGAGCGGGAAGGTCATCGCCACCGGCACGACGAGATCGCCGTTCTGCGCCAGCGCGACCAACTCGCCCCTGATCTCGTCCCTGAAACGCGCACTGTCCGGCTGGGAGCCGGCGATCCAGCGGATGCCGTCGGCCTCCGCGCGATGAGCCGCGGCGATCGTCACGATGCGCGTCCGATCGGCGACGAGGGAGAGGGACACGTCGATCGCCTCGTCCGTGCCGACGGCGTCCAGCGCCGCGTCGACCGGGCCGCCGGCCAGCTCGCGCACACGGGTCTCGAGGCCGGGACCGTACGCGACGGGAACTCCGCCGAAATGACGGACGACCTCGGCACGGGCAGCGCTCGCGGTGCCGATCACGCGGATGCCGCGCAGCGCGGCCAGCTGGAGCACGGCGACGCCGACCGCGCCCGAGGCGCCGTGCAGCAGGATGGTCTCCCCGGGCGAGGCTCCGGTCACGAACAGCATCTCCGCCGCCGTGGTCCCCGTGAGGAACAGGTTCGACGCCGCCGCATGATCGAGCGTCGTCGGCTTCGCGAACGCCTTCTCGGCGGGGATGGTGATCTCGTCGGCGTAACCGCCGCGCACGCGGAACGCGATCACCTGATCTCCCGGGTGCGCCTCGCCAGAGCCGATCCTCGTCCCCGGTCCGATGGCGACGATCTCGCCGGAGATCTCATAGCCGATCGGCACGGGGAGAGAGACGCCGGTGCGGGGCGCGGCGACGTGCTTGGCATCCGCGGGGTTCACTCCCGCAGCGCGGACACGGACCGTGATCTCCCCTTCGCCGGGAAGCGCCGGCTCGTACTCTTCGAAGGACCATGAGTCGGGCGTGCCCCACTCGGTCGCCACCCAATGGCGCGCCATGATCAGCAGAGTGCCATGTTCACAAGAGGCAGCGGATGTTGGTGGTCGTGCCGCTCACGTTCGTCCAGCTGCCCGCCGTCGCGGTCGCGAGCACCGTGGACCCGTTGCGCGCTTGCGCGTATCCGCTGGCGCGTGCGTCGGCCATCGACTGGGTTCCGAAAGAACCGGGCACCGCGAGGACTCCGCACCCCGTGAAGGTGAGCTTGGTGCCCCCCATGTTCGGGCGGTCATACGCGCAGATGGTCCCCGATGCGCACGACCCCACTGCGGATCGTGCGAATGCGTCGGTCGCGGTGGCCACGGTGAACTCCATGCCGAGCTCGGGCCACACGGCGGTTTCTGGATCGACCACGACACCGCCCGGGACTTCCGCGAGCATCTGCGCCACCCGAGGATCTACGGCATCCGACTCGGCGGCGACAGCCGGAAGAGCAGCGGCCAGTGCGAAGATCATCCCGGCGATCCCGGCGATCGTGTAGTTCAGCGCCTTCATCCGGGAATCACCTCATCGATGTCATACAACGTGTATCCCTTGACCGACCCCGCTGGGAACAGCTCGTTCCCCGTCACCATCGTGTGCTCGAGGCCGACGATACGGCCGGTCTCCTGAGAGAGGAGCACGACATCGCTGGACGTGCCGTCATCCGACACCACCCGTAGCCCGGCCACAGGCCGACCTGCTCTGTCGATCGAGGTTCCCAGCGCCACCGCCCCGTCGGCGTCGCCGAGAATGCGGAGAACCGCCGACTCCTGTTCGTTCGTCAGTGTCCATTGCTGGAGGAGGGAGTTCGTCGCCGTCACCACGTCGTGCGCGGAAGGCTTCTCCGGCATCCCGAATGACACGAGCGCGGAGAAGAGATCGTCCCTGGCCGGACCCGGCGGGTCTGGGAGGGGCGTCGCGAACTGTCCGGGCTCGATCACGAGTTCGTTCGTCACTCTGCCCGTGCTCGTCACTCTCGACGCGGAATTGGCAGACGCATCCGTCGGATCGTAGGTCGTGCCCTCGACGTACGTCAGGTGCCCGGAGAGATCGACCTCCCACTGCAGGGTGATCAACTGCGGCACGACCTTCACGTCGCGTGATTCGGCGTTGATATCCAGCGACCAGTCAGCCGTTCGCACGTAGCGCACGGGTTCCGCAGGGCCTGTGCCTGCGGCCAGCGCCGCCTGCGCGTCCTGAATCGTCTCCGTCACGGTGGCAGAGCCCTCGAAGGTCAACGGAGAGGGCATCCCTGCGACAGCCGCTCCCCCGGATCCGACGACGCTGACGCCGATCGCGACGGCTGCAGCCGCTGCGACGAGACTGGAGCCCCAGCCGACGACACGGTTGCGGGTGCGATGGGGGTGCGGGTCGGTCGCCATGATGCGGTCGAGCATCGCGAGAGCCTCGGCGTCGGGCTTGGCGTCGATCGGAGTGCGCGCGCGATCACCGGCTGCGTAGAGCAGCCGATCCAGCTCCTCATCGGTCAGCTGTGGCATCAGTCCGTCCCCTCCAGGCCCAAGCCGCGACGCAGTTTCCGGTGCGCGCGACGCTTCGTCCGTTCCGCACAGGCACGAGAAACACCCATCGACTCGGCGATATCCCCCACCGCGAGTCCGTCCCAGTACGTGAACATGATGATACGCCTCTCCCGCACGCTGAGGCCAGAGAGCGCTCTCAGGATCTCGGCGTGGCTCGCCGGGCACTCCGATACGGACTCGCCCGCCACCCCCGCGTGCACGGCTTCGGTGACAGCCGGGCGGTCGGCGGTGCGCCCCAGACGGTGCCGCAGTGAGCGGTCCGCCTCGCGGAGCAGCCACACGCGGCCGAGTGGTCGATTCGGCTTCAGCCTCGTCCAGGCGTTGAAGAACACGACCGAGACGAGCTCCGTGACCTCGGCGTCGTCGTCGATCACGCACTCGATGTGATGTCTGACGGCCGCCCAGTTCTCGTCGAAAACGCGGGAGAAGACCTCATTGCGCAGCGAGTTCGGGTCTTCGCTGCCG
Source organism: Microbacterium sp. NPDC012755 (assembly GCF_042901325.1). Taxonomy (NCBI): domain Bacteria; kingdom Bacillati; phylum Actinomycetota; class Actinomycetes; order Micrococcales; family Microbacteriaceae; genus Microbacterium; species Microbacterium sp. NPDC012755. Next base: position 3,353,104 of record NZ_JBIBCT010000001.1, read on the forward strand.
GCGCTCATGCCGGCGAGGGAGGCGGGTCGTCCGCCCGAGGTCGACGCGGGCGCATCTCAGAAGCCGAGTCTGCCGAGCTGCTTGGGGTCGCGCTGCCATTCCTTCGCGACCTTGACGTGCAGACCGAGGAACACGCGGGCCCCGAGGAGCTCCTCGATACCGCCGCGGGCGCGGGCGCCGACGTCCCGAAGACGCGACCCCTTGTGCCCGATGATGATGGCCTTCTGACTGTCGCGCTCCACGACGATCGACGCGTGCACATCTGTCAGACTGCCGTCCTCGCGCGGCGCGATGTCGTCGACGACCACCGCGATCGAGTGCGGGAGCTCGTCCCTGACACCGTCGAGAGCGGCTTCGCGGATGATCTCCGCGATCCGGTCCTCCTCGGACTCATCGGTGGTGATCCCCTCCGGATACAGCGCAGGGCCCTTCGGCAGCAGCCGGATGATCTCGTCGGAGAGGACCTCGAGCTGATCCCGGGTGAGCGCCGACAGCGGGATCACGGCCGCCCAGTCCTCACGCAGCGCATCGACCTCGATCAGGCGCTCGGTGATCTCGTCTCGCCCTGCGGCATCCGTCTTGGTCACGATCGCGATCTTCTTCGCGCGCGGGTACCCGTCGAGGGACGCGGCGATGCGGCGGTCGCCGGGTCCGACCTTCTCCGTCGCGGGCACGCAGAACCCGATCACGTCGACATCGCCGAGAACCTGCTCGACGAGATCGTTCAGCCGTTCGCCGAGGAGCGTGCGCGGCTTGTGGATACCGGGGGTGTCCACGATCACGAGCTGGCCGTCAGGACGGTTCACGATGCCGCGGATCGCGCGACGCGTCGTCTGGGGCTTGTCGCTGATGATCGCGATCTTCTCGCCCACCAGGGCGTTGGTCAGCGTGGACTTGCCCACGTTGGGGCGCCCGACGAAGGTCACGAAGCCGCTTCTGGTCTTCTCAGTCATCTTCCGTGTCTCCTTCATGGGCCGCGTCCTGCGCCCGTTCGACGAACACCGTCGCGATGCCGCGCCCTCGCCCGCGAGAGGCCCCACCGGTGAGCACGACGCCGTCGACCGTCGCCGTGGCCCCCGGCTGGGGAACCTGTCCGAGAGCCTTGCCGAGCAGTCCGCCGATCGAGTCGACGTCTTCATCCTCGAGTTCGAGTCCGAAGAGATCGCCGACGTCCTCCAACGAGAGCCGGGCGCTCACGCGGTACCTGCCTTCGCCGAGATCGACGACTTCGGCCGACACCTGATCGTACTCGTCCGAGATCTCGCCGACGAGCTCCTCGATGAGATCCTCCAGCGTCACCAGCCCCGAGATTCCGCCGTGCTCGTCGATCACCAGGCACACGTGCACCGCGTCGCGCTTCATCTGCTGCAGCAGCGTCTCCGCGCGCATGGACTCGGGGACGAAGGTCGCCGGCCGGGAGATGGGCCGGATGGGAGCCGTCCGCCAGGCGTTCTCGTCACGGAACGCGAACTGCACGAGGTCCTTGAGATAGAGCACGCCGACGACGTCGTCCGCCTCGTCGTCGACGACGGGCATGCGCGAGACGCCGCGGTGCAGGAACAGCGCCATTGCTTCGCTCGTGGTCGCCGTCGCATCCACCGTCACCATCTCGGTGCGCGGCACCATGACCGCGCGCACGAACTGGTCGGTGAAGTCGAACACGGAGTGGATGAGATCGCGGTCGTCCGCCTCGATGAGGTCGTTCGACGCCGCCTCGTCCACCATGCTCAGCAGCTGCTCCTCCGAGCTGAAGGTGCTGCGTCCCGCACCGGGGGTGACGCGGTTGCCGAGCACGACGAGGCCCTGCGCGAGCGGTCCGAGGATGATCCGCACTCCGCGCACGACGGGAGCGCACGCACGGAGCATCGCGTCGGCGTGATGCCTGCCGAACGTACGCGGACTCGCGCCGACCAGCACGAACGTGATGCCTGTCATCAGCACGGCGGCGGCGAGCATCGCCCACCAGATGTTGTCGAAGAGGCTGGAGAAGGCGACCGTCACGAGGACGGCGGCCGTCGTCTCCGCGAGCACGCGGATGAACGCCACCGCGTTGACGTGCGCATCGGGGTCGGCGGCGATGCGGGACAGCTGCCCCGCGTTGCGTCCCTCGGCGCCCATCTCCTCGAGGTCGGCGCGCGAGGTCACCGCGAACGCCGCATCGATAGCGGCCATGAGACCGCCGAACGCGACGAGCAGCACCGCCCCCGCGAGGAGGAAGGCCGCGGTCATCGTCGGCGTTCAGAGGCCGCGAAGCCCTGGATGAGCTCCTTCTGAAGACCGAACATCTCGCGCTCGTCATCGGGCTCGGCGTGGTCGAAGCCCAGCAGGTGCAGCAGCCCGTGCGTGGTCAGCAGGATGAGCTCGTCCATCAGCGTGTGGCCGGCCGCCTGCGCCTGCGTCTCCGCGACCTGCGGGCACAGCACGATGTCGCCGAGGAGTCCGGGGGCCGTCGGGCGGTCCTCCGTGCCCGGGCGCAGCTCGTCCATCGGGAAGCTGAGCACATCGGTCGGGCCGGGCTCGTCCATCCACTGGACGTGCAGCGCCTCCATGGCGCCCTCGTCCACGAGGACGATGGCCACCTCGGCGTCGGCGCTGACATGCAGCTGCGCGAGGTTGAAGTCCGTCAGCCGTTGCAGCACGGTCTCGTCGACGTCGATCGCCGACTCGTTGTTGATCTCGATCATGAGAGTCCTCGTTTCGGCATCCGGTCGCGTGGTCCTGGTCGCTGGGCGCCGCGTCGATCGGCGCGATTGGCGAACTCCGCCGCCTGCTCGCGCTCGAACCGCTGCGCCGCGCGCTTCTCGTCATACTCGCTGTATGCGTCGACGATGCGCCCGACGAGCGAGTGGCGCACCACGTCATCGCTGGTGAGGCGGGCGAAGTGGATGTCGTCGATGTCGCTCAGCACGCGCGTCACGGTCCGCAGCCCCGAAGCTCCCTGCGGGAGGTCGATCTGGGTGATGTCGCCGGTGACGACCATCTTCGTGCCGAACCCCAGCCGGGTGAGGAACATCTTCATCTGCTCCGGGGTGGTGTTCTGCGCCTCGTCGAGCACCACGAACGAGTCGTTGAGGGTGCGACCGCGCATGTAGGCGAGCGGGGCGACCTCGATCGTGCCGGTCGCCATCAGACGCGGGACGATCTCGGGGTCCATCATCTCGTTGAGCGCGTCGTACAGCGGTCGCAGATACGGATCGATCTTGTCGTTGAGGGTGCCGGGCAGGAAGCCCAGACGCTCCCCCGCCTCGACGGCCGGGCGCGTGAGGATGATGCGGGTGACCTCCTTGCGCTGCAGCGCCTGGACGGCCTTCGCCATCGCGAGGTAGGTCTTGCCGGTACCGGCCGGACCGATGCCGAACACGATCGTGCTCTCGTCGATCGCGTCGACGTACTCCTTCTGGCCGAGCGTCTTCGGACGGATCACCTTGCCGCGGGTGGAGAGGATCGCCTCGCCGAGCACCTCGCTCGGACGCGGACCCCCGTCCTGACGCAGCATCCTGGCGGAGCTCGAGACGTCGCTCGGAGCGAGGTCGTGGCCGCGTCTGGTCATCGTGAGCAGCTCGTCGACGAGACGCGTGGCGTCGGCGACGGCATCGGCATCTCCCGACAGCGTGATCTCGTTGCCGCGGACGAGCACCTGCACCTGCGGATGCTCCTTCTCCAGCATCCGCAGCAGCCGGTCCTGCGGCCCCAGCAGCTGCACCATGGCGACGCCGTCTGCGTAGATCTTCTCGACGGCGCTGCCGCGGTCGGGAGCGGAATCGAAATCGTCAGAAGCCAACGAGCTTGCTCTCCTCGATGTTGCCGAGCACATGGGCGTGCACGTGGAAGACGGACTGGCCGGCGTTCGCGCCGTTGTTGAAGATCAGGCGGTACTCGCCGTTCGCATGCTCCTCCGCGAGCCGCTTCGCCGCGGCGACGATGTCTGCGAGGAGCGCGGGGTCGCCTGCGGCGAGCTCCGTGACGTCGCGGTACTCCTCGGTCTTCGGGATGACGAGGGCGTGCAGCGGCGCCTGCGGGTTGATGTCGCGGATCGCGAAGACCCGATCGGTCTCCAGCAGGATCTCCCCGGGGATGTCGCCGGTGAGGATGCGGGTGAAGATCGAGGGCTCGCTCATGCTCTCAGTCTACTGAGGGGACGCTCACCAGCGGCCGAGCGCCACCGACAGCACCGCGATCGCGGCCGGACCGGCCGTCGAGGTGCGCAGCACCGTGTCGCCGAGCAGCACGCGCTCGGCGCCCGCTGCGGTGAGGCGGTCCAGCTCCTCGGGAGCGATCCCGCCCTCGGGGCCGACGACGAGGATCAGGTCGCGACCGTCCGGTTCCCGCTCGGAGAGCCTGATGGTCGCCGTCGGGTCGAGCAGGAGCATCCGCGCGTCCCCCGCGCGCTGCGCGAGCTGTCCCGTCGTGAGAGGCTCCGAGACCTCGGGGATCCAGGGCCGATGCGCCTGCTTCGCGGCCTCGCGCACGATCGTCGCCCAGCGCTCGCGCCCCTTGACGGCCTTGGGCCCGTCCCAGCGCGAGACGCTGCGGCTCGCCTGCCACGGGACGATCTCGTCGACGCCGAGCTCGCAGGCCGCCTGGACGGCGAGCTCATCGCGATCGCCCTTGGCCAGCGCCTGAACGAGGACGATGCGGGGCGTCGGCGCGTCGTGGACCGCACGGTCGGACACGCGCACGTCCACCCGGGTCGGAGAGACCTCCTCGGCGACACCGGTGAGCCAGACGCCTGCACCGTCGCCGATCGTCACGGATTCGCCCACACGCAGTCTGCGGACGACCGCCGCGTGCTTCGCCTCTGCACCGGTGAGCGACACGAGGTCGCCGACCGCGGCATCGGTCGACGTCTCGACCAGAAAGTGCAGCGCCATGGCTCAGTGCGAGCGGAAGCGGTCGCGGAGCTTGGAGAACAGCCCCTGCTGGAACTGCGCGAGCTGCGGTCCCGGCGACTTCGCCTTCTTCGCGAAGTCCTCGATGAGCGCGCGCTGCGCGGAGTCGAGCTTGGTGGGCGTGACCACCTGCACGCCGACCCTGAGGTCACCACGCTGGGATCCCCGCAGCGGGGTGATGCCACGGCCCTTGATCGTCAGGACGTCACCCGACTGGATGCCGGAGCGGATCTCCAGGTCGACCTCGCCGTCGAGCCCCTGGATCTTCGTGTCCGTTCCGAGGATCGCGTCGGTCATCGATACCTCGAGCGTGGCGAGGAGGTCGTCGCCGTCACGGCTGAACGCCGCGTGCGGGCTCACCGTGACCTCGACGTACAGATCGCCGTTGGGGCCACCGGCCTTGCCCACCTCGCCGGAGCCCGGCAGCTGCAGTCGCAGCCCGGTCTCCACACCGGCGGGGATGTCGAGGGACACCGTACGACGCGACCGCACGCGCCCCTGACCAGCGCAGGTTCCGCACGGGTACGGGATCGTCGTGCCGTAGCCCTCGCAGGTGCCGCACGGCTGCGAGGTGATGACGTTGCCGAGAAGGCTGCGGACCTGACGCTGCACGTGGCCGGAGCCGCCGCAGATGTCGCAGGTGACGGGCGACGTGCCCTCCTGGCAGCAGGATCCCTGACACGTCTCGCACAGCACCGCCGTGTCGACCTCGATGTCGCGGTGCGCGCCGAACACCACGTCGCCGAGCTCGAGGGTCACACGCACGAGCGCGTCCTGGCCGCGCTCGCGCCGTGACCGCGGACGCGCGCCGCGCCCGCCGCCCTGCGCGGCGCCGAAGAAGGTCTCGAAGATGTCGCCGAAGCCTCCGAACCCGCCGAAGTTTCCTGCGGCGCCGTCTCCGCCGCCCATGTCGTACCGGCGTCGCGACTCGTCGTCGCTGAGCACGTCGTACGCGTGCGTGACGAGCTTGAAGCGCTCCGCCGCCTCCTCGCCCGGGTTCACATCCGGGTGCAGCTGACGCGCGAGGCGTCGGTACGCCTTCTTGATCTCGTCGGTGGACGCCTCTCGGGATACCCCGAGAACCTCATAGTGATCCGCCACGATGGCCCTTCTCCGTGTGTGTTCGTTCGGCGGCCGCCTCAGCGGCTCGCCTCGTCTTCGTCGAGCATCCGCGACAGGTAGCGGGCCACGGCCCGCGCCGCCGCGAGGTTGCTCGGATAGTCCATGCGGGTCGGGCCCATGACGCCGACGCGCGCGGTGCCGCTCGGTGCGGCGTAGTTGCTGGCGACGATCGACGCCTCGCCGAGACCGAACGGAGCGTTCTCCGTGCCGATGCTCGCGGCGAGCCCGTGCACGTCGGTCTCCATCTCGCTCATCAGCCGCAGCAGCGTCACCTGCTCCTCGATCGCCTCGAGGAGAGGATGGATGCTGCCGCGGAAGTCCTGTTCGCGCCGGGCCAGAGTCGCGGCCCCCGCCATGACGAGGCGCTCCTGGCGGAACTCGCCCAGCTCGTCGATGATGACGGTCGCGAGGGCGCGCAGCGCGGCATCCGTCGTCGTGTCATCGGCGAGCAGGGTCTGCAGGCGCTCAGCGGCGTCGCTCACCGCACGGCCCGTGATCAGCGCGGACAGCCGCGCCCGCAGCACCGCCACATCGGCCTCGTCGAGCTCGATCGGGAGCGGGGTCATGCGCTGTGAGACGCCGCCGGCGTCGGTGACGAGCACGACGAGCATCCGGCTCGGCGCGAGCGCGACGAGCTCCAGGTGGGTCAGATGCGCCCGGGCGAACGACGGGTACTGCGCCAGGGCGACCTGCCCCGTGAGCTGCGTGAGCACACGGACGGTGCGCGCCATCAGGTCGTCGAGATCGGCGGGGTCGGCGAGGAAGGACTCGATCGCGCTGCGCTGAGCCACGGTGAGCGGCCGCAGCTGAGCCAGGTGGTTCACGAAGACGCGATACCCCTTGTCGGTCGGCACGCGCCCCGAGGAGGTGTGCGGAGCGGCGATCAGCTCCTCGTCCTCGAGCAGCGCCATGTCGTTGCGGATGGTCGCCGCGGAGACGCCGAAGGAGTACCGGTCGACGATCGTGCGGCTGCCGACGGGTTCGTGCGTCTCGACGTAGTCCTGCACGATCGCGCGCAGCACCTGCAGGCCTCGCTCTGTGACCATCTCACCCTCCCGCCTGGCACTCGGACCGATAGAGTGCCAATCCTATCGCGTGCGCCCTAGGATGGCGCTCATGACCACGCCGTCCACCGCTTCCGTCAGCACCGGGGTCCTCCGAGGAACCGTCGAGGACGGCGTCCGTCGCTTCCTCGGCATCCCGTATGCCGCGCCGCCGTTCGGGGACAACCGGTTCCGCGAGCCGCAGCCCGCTCCCGCCTGGACGGGCGAGCGCGACGCCACGTCCTTCGGCCCCACGTCTCCCCAGCTCCCCTACTCCGGCGCGACCGGCGAGCTGCTGGGTTCGGTGCGCATCGACGGCGAAGACATCCTCACCGTCAACGTCTGGTCCCCGGTCGACGCCTCGGACGCGCCCGTGCTGCTGTGGATCCACGGCGGCGCCCTCGAACGCGGCACCGCCGCGCTCTCGATCTACGACGGCACGGGATTCGCACGCGCCGGCATCGTCTTCGCCTCGATCAACTACCGCCTGGGCTCGGAGGGCTTCTCCGTGCTCGAGGACGCACCGCGCAACCTCGGCCTGCGCGACGCCGCGGCCGCCCTCGACTGGGTCCACCGCGAGATCGCGGCGTTCGGCGGCGATCCCGCGCGCATCACGGTGATGGGCGAGTCGGCGGGCGGCGCGATCGTCGCCGGTCTCCTGGCCCGTCCGAAGTCGCGTGCGCTGATCGCTCAGGCGATCATCGAGTCCGGTCCTCTGGAGGCGCAGACACCGGAGAAGGCCGGGCGCGTCACCGCGCAGCTGGCGAAGCGGCTCGGCATCCGCGCCGATCGGGAGTCCTTCGCCGGCGTCGACCCCGATCAGCTCCTGCAGGCCCGCCGCGAGCAGTCGGCAGGCTCCTCTCCCCTCGCGGGCGCGCCGGGATTCCAGTTCTCGATCGACCCCGACAGCCTCCCCCGGTCTCCCCACGAGGTGCTCGGCGAGATCGACACCCCGCTGCTCATCGGCAGCAACACCGACGAGTACCGGCTGTGGTTCCCCCCGGAGGCGCTCGCCGGCATCAGCAGGGCGAAGCTGCTGATCGCGCGTCTCGCGCTGCGCATCCCCGGCCGTGCGGTGGCCGCGTACCGCGCCGACTTCCCTTCGGCGTCGACCGGGGAGATCTTCGGACAGCTCGCGACCGACGTCATGCTCCGCGCTCCGCTCAGTCGTGTCGCGAGAGCACGCCCCGCGAACACCCACGTCTACGAGTTCGCCTGGCCCAGCCCCGTGCGCGACCTCCGGGCCGCGCATGCGCTCGAGCTCGGGTTCGTGTTCGACCGGCTCGACGACCCCGAGACGCAGCGCATGGCGGGGACCGACGCTCCGCGCGAGCTCGCCGCCGACATGCACCGCGCGTGGGTCTCCTTCGTCACCACTGGCGACCCCGGATGGCCCGCTTTCGGCTCCGAGCGCAGGACGCGCCTGTTCGATGCCGTGACCACCACGGTTCCCCAGCGACGCACGATCGGCATGGATCTGCTCCCTAGTCGGTGAGCTCCCGCACGACCGCATCGGCCAGCAGCCGGCCGCGGAGCGTCAGACGAACGCGGCCGCGAACGGCGGAGGCCGGATCCACCAGACCGTCGGCGATCAGGCCGGCGACGCGGGCTCCGTTCCCTGCGGGGAGGTCCGCCACGGCGATGCCCTCGGCGAGACGACTCAGCAGCAGCACCCGCTCCAGCATCCGCGACGCCTCATCCGGGCGCTCGGTTCCGGCAGCCGGGGACTCGGATGCCGCGAGCCGCTGCGCGTATGCGGCCGGATGCTTCACGTTCCACCAGCGCAGACCCGCGACGTGACTGTGCGCCCCGGGGCCGAAGCCCCACCAGTCGCTCCCCCGCCAATACGCGAGGTTGTGACGCGAACGCTGATCCGCGGAGCGCGCCCAGTTGCTGACCTCGTACCACTCGAAGCCGGCGGCGGCGAGCCGCGAGTCGGCGAGCTCGTACATGTCTGCCTGGAGATCGTCATCGGGTGTCGGCACCTCGCCGCGGCGGATCTGCCTGGCCAGCTTCGTGCCGTCCTCGATGATCAGCGCGTACGCGGAGATGTGGTCCGACTCGAGGTCGAGCGCGGCGTCGAGAGAGGCTTCCCAATCGGCCAGGGACTCCCCCGGCGCACCGTAGATGAGGTCGACACTGACCGCGAGACCGGCGCCCTTCGCCGCCTCGACGGCGGTGCGGACGTTCTCCGGCCGGTGCGTGCGATCCAGCGCAGCGAGCACGTGCGGCACGGCGGACTGCATGCCGATGGAGAGCCTGGTGACCCCGGCATCGGCGAGAGTCCTGGCGACCTCGGGGGTCACCGTGTCGGGGTTCGCCTCGACCGTCACCTCCGCGCCATCGGCGAGCCCGAAGGCCGACACCGCCGCATCCAGCATCCGCGCGAGGTCGCCCGCGGGCAGCAGCGTGGGCGTGCCGCCTCCGAAGAACACCGTGTCCATCGGCCGGAGCGCTCCGGCGTCCGACAGCACACGACGGGCGAGGGAGATCTCCGCGGCGAGGGTGTCGGCGTAGTCCTCCTGCTTCGCGCCGCGCAGCTCGCCCGAGGTGTAGGTGTTGAAGTCGCAGTACCCGCACCGCACACGGCAGAACGGGATGTGCAGGTACGCCGAGAACGGCACGGAGGGATCGACGGAGAGATCGGCGGGGAGCCCGCCGTCCGCCGGGGCCGGATCGCCGAGGGGAAGAGGACCCGCCATCAGACGGGGGTCGCGTAGAGCGGGGAGATCGCCCGCAGGTACCGGGCGAACAGCTCTTTCCTGCGCCGCTTCACGAGCGCGGGAACCATCCGGTACAGCATCGCGTTCGGCGCGTCGAAGGCGCGGACGGTGAACCACACCTCGTCGTTGTCCTCGCGCCAGTCGATGTCGAACGACTCCTCGCCGCTCACGACCGACCCTCCGACCGTGCCGAGCACGAAGCCGATGCGGCGCTTCTCCTCCGTCACGGAGATCACCCGCAGTTCGGCATCGGCGCTCATGCCTGCCACATGGCCGTGCAGCTTCAGGGTCATTCCCGGGCCGACGAAGGGCGTGCCCTCCGCGTCGAAGCGCTGTTCGATGTCGTGCTTGCTCGGCGCGATGGGGTTGCCCTCGGCGTCGAAGCTCACTCCGGCGTACGCGGGACCGGGGGCCGGGCGCACGTCTTGGATGCCGAGCCCTGCGGCTCGCTGCGCCGTCCACGACAGCAGGGACTCCCCTGCGGTCTGGAACCGCTCGGAGCCGCTGCCGATCCGCCAGGACTGCTCCGCCGGGATGCTGCGCTCCGGCGGGTACTGCATCAGATCCGGGGCGTGGGTGGCACCCACGGCCGCATAGTCAACCGTGTCGTCTCGGAAAGTCCCGCGCCGCATGATCTCCACCCTACTTCGGCTTGCCTGAGCGATCACCCCCACGCGCCGCGGGCACCCAGAACCGGACTACTTCTTGTCCTTGCCCTCGACGTCGCCGGAGAGCGCGGCGATGAACGCCTCCTGGGGGACCTCGACGCGACCCACCATCTTCATGCGCTTCTTGCCCTCCTTCTGCTTCTCGAGGAGCTTGCGCTTTCGGGTGATGTCACCGCCGTAGCACTTGGCGAGCACGTCCTTGCGGATCGCGCGGATCGTCTCACGTGCGATGATGCGAGCGCCGATCGCGGCTTGGATCGGCACCTCGAACTGCTGCCGCGGGATGAGCTTGCGCAGTCGCTCGGCCATCATGGTGCCGTAGGCGTATGCCTTGTCGCGGTGCACGATCGAGCTGAAGGCGTCGACCTTCTCGCCCTGCAGCAGGATGTCGACCTTGACCAGATCGGCCTCCTGCTGGCCGGAGGGCTCGTAGTCCAGCGAGGCGTACCCCTGGGTCTTTGACTTCAGCTGATCGAAGAAGTCGAAGACGATCTCACCGAGCGGCATGTTGTAGCGCAGCTCGACGCGCTCCTCGGAGAAGTACTCCATTCCCAGCAGCGAGCCTCGCCGCGACTGGCACAGTTCCATGACCGTGCCCACGTAGTCCTTCGGGAGCAGGATCGCGGCCTTGACCATCGGCTCGGAGACGGAGCCGATGCGCCCGTCGGGGTATTCGCTCGGGTTCGTCACGGTGACGGTCTCGCCGGTGTCGGAGGTGAGCACCTCGTAGATGACGCTCGGGGCCGTGGTGATGAGATCGAGGCCGAACTCGCGCGCAAGCCGCTCGGTGATGATCTCGAGGTGCAGGAGCCCGAGGAATCCGCAGCGGAAGCCGAAGCCGAGAGCGACGGAGGTCTCCGGCTCGTAGACGAGAGAGGCGTCGGACAGCTTCAGCTTGTCGAGCGCCTCGCGCAGCTCCGCGTAGTCGCTGCCGTCGATCGGGTACAGGCCGGAGAAGACCATCGGCTTCGGATCGGTGTATCCGGCCAGCGCCTCGGATGCCGGCTTCCGGCTGGTCGTGACCGTGTCGCCGACCTTCGACTGGCGCACGTCCTTCACGCCGGTGATCAGGTACCCGACCTCGCCGATCCCGAGACCCTTGCTCGGAATGGGCTCGGGGCTGGAGACGCCGATCTCGATGAGTTCGTGGTTCGCACCGGTCGACATCATCTGGATGCGTTCGCGCGGAGACAGGCTGCCGTCGATCATGCGCACGTAGGTCACGACGCCGCGGTACGCGTCGTACACGGAATCGAAGATCATGGCGCGCGCCGGAGCCTCGGGGTCGCCCTTCGGCGCGGGGATCTCCTGCACGAGCCGGTCCAGGAGCTCCTCGACGCCGACGCCGGTCTTGCCCGACACGCGCAGCACGTCCTCCGGCTTCCCGCCGATGAGGGAGGCGAGCTCCTTGGCGTACTTCTCCGGGTCGGCGGCCGGGAGGTCGATCTTGTTCAGGACCGGGATGATGTGGAGGTCGTTCTCCAGCGCGAGGTACAGGTTCGCGAGCGTCTGGGCCTCGATGCCCTGAGCCGCGTCGACGAGGAGGATCGCCCCTTCGCACGCGGCGAGAGAACGGGACACCTCGTACGTGAAGTCCACGTGACCGGGGGTGTCGATCATGTTCAGCGCGAAGGTCTCTTCGCCGATCTGCCAGGGCATCCGCACCGCCTGGCTCTTGATCGTGATGCCGCGCTCGCGCTCGATGTCCATGCGGTCCAGATACTGGGCCCGCATGTCGCGGTCGGAGACCACTCCGGTGATCTGGAGCATCCGGTCGGCGAGGGTCGACTTGCCGTGGTCGATGTGGGCGATGATGCAGAAGTTGCGGATCTGCGTGGCCGGAGTCGCGGCAGGCTGAAGAGGAGTGAGAGCGCGTGGTGACATGTCCCCTCAAGTCTAGGGTGAGCGCGGGCCGATCCGAGATTCCCTCATAACTGGTGGTAGTCTCGCGAAGTTGCCCGGGAGCAATCGGTGACACCGGATCCCATGAGCGACAAGACTCCGTCACAGACAGCGTGCAGGTGTCGTGTCGCGCAGTCCAGCAGTTGGTGGTTGAATGACTACCCGGCTCAGCGTTGCGTCGGCAGATCCCGCGCGCGTCTGTAGAAGAGAAAGAATCACACCCTTGATCAAGTATCTCGTGCGCCGCCTGGTGGGGTGGGTAGTGATGATCGTCATCGCGACGAACATCACCTACTTCCTCGCGTGGCTGTATATGGACCCGGAGAACAACTACGTCGGCAGACGCCCGCCACTCTCGGCGGAGCAGATCGACGCCCTCCTCCGCCCCCGCAACCTCAGTGAATCCGTTCCTCTCCTGGAGCGGTGGTGGACCTGGTTCTCCGGCATTCTCTTCCGCTGGGACTGGGGCATGGGGCCCACGGGTGAGTCGGTCAATGAGCAGGTGGCCTACCGCGCCTGGATCAGCGCCGAACTCGTGCTCGGTGCGACCATCATCACCACCGTCATCGGTATCGCCCTCGGCGTGTACACGGCCTCTCGCCAGTACAAGCTCGCCGACCGGATCGGGCAGGCGACGAGCATCATCACGATGAACATCCCGACCGTCGTCGCGGGATTCGCACTCGTGCTCCTCGCGATCAACTTCAACAACGCCGTCGGCACGACGGTGTTCTACGTGGTCGGGTCGTCCAGCCAAGGAGTCGAAGGCTTCTTCCCGGTGCTCATAGACGTGCTCCAACATCTGACGCTACCCACGTTGGGCCTCGTGATCACCGGTTACGCATCGATCCACTTCCTTCAGCGATCGCTGCTGCTCGACAACATCAAGGCGGACTACGTGCGCACCGCGCGCGCCAAGGGCCTCACGAAGCCGCAGGCCATTCGCAAGCATGCGCTGCGAACATCCCTCATCCCCGTGACGACGCAGGTCGCGTTCACGATTCCCGCGGTGTTCACGGGAGCAGTGCTCACGGAGACGATCTTCAACTGGAACGGTATGGGTCGCTACTTCATCCAGACCCTCAACAACAACGACATTCATGGCACAGTCGCGGTCGCCGCGTTCGGTGCTCTGATGACGGCCATCGGTGCGATCCTCGCCGATGTCACCGTCGTCGTCCTCGATCCGAGAGTGCGGGTGAGCTGATGTCCTTGGAATCCATCGGGGTCTCCCCTGAAGTCGGCGAGAGGCCGAAGAACCGAAAGCGCACGTCGATGCTGTCGCTGTACACGCGGCGGTTCATGCGCAATCGCGGTGCCACGATCGGCGTCGTCATCCTCGCACTCCTCGTCGTGTTCGCTATCGTCGGCCCCCTCATCGCGCCTTACAGCCACACCGATCTCGACTTCCTCAACCTGAGGAAAGGCCCTTCGGCAGAACACTGGTTCGGGACGAACGGTTCGGGGAACGACAACTTCGCCCAGGTGGCGGTGGGCCTGCAGCGGTCCATGATGATCGCCGTCCTCGTCGCCGTGGGCACCACAGTTGTTTCGGCGATCGTCGGAGCAACGGCCGCCTACTTCGGCGGAGCGTATGAGCGCATCATGATGACGATCATCCACTTCATGATGGTGATCCCCAACTTCCTCATCCTGGCGATGCTCTCGAACGACGCCGGCGGCAACTGGCTCGTGATCTCCCTGGTCATGATCTTCGTCGTCGGCTGGTTCTTCCCGGCACGCATCATCTGGACCCTTTCGCTCTCGCTCAGGGAGAGGGAGTACATCCATGCCGCTCGGTACGCAGGCCTCTCCGGCATGCGAATCGTGATGCGCCACATGCTCCCCAACATCGGATCCCTGCTGGTGATCAACTTCACTCTCGGCGTCGTCACCGCGGTGCTGACCGAGACCGCGCTGTCGTTCCTCGGGTTCGGCGTGAAGCTGCCTGATGTGTCGCTGGGTGCGCTCATCGGCTATGGCTCCAGCACTCTCGTCAGCGCCCCGTGGCTGTTCTACTTCCCTGCAGCTGCCCTGACGCTGCTGACCGTGTCGATGGCTCTCATCGCCGACGGTCTGCGCGACGCCCTCGATCCGACCTCGGCGGCTGGAGGTCGCGCATGAGTACCATCCTCTCCGTCCGTGACCTCAAGGTCAGCTTCCCCTCCGAGGCCGGACGCGTCGATGCGGTTCGTGGGGTCTCGTTCGACCTCGACGCTGGGAAGACACTCGGCATCGTCGGTGAATCCGGGTCAGGCAAGTCCGTGACCTCGCTCGCGATCATGGGTCTCCTCGACGAGAATGCGAAGATCACGGGATCCATCGTCTATGACGGCCAAGAGCTGATCGGCAAGTCCGACAAGCAGCTCTCGATGATCCGTGGCAATGGGATGGCGATGGTCTTTCAGGACCCTCTCACCTCCCTCACGCCTGTCTTCACGATCGGCGACCAGCTGATCGAGGCGCTCACGGTACACCGCCGTCTCTCCAAGAAGGAGGCATGGTCCCGCTCCGTCGAGCTGCTGAAGCTGGTCGGGATCCCTGAAGCCGAACGGCGCATGAAGGCGTTCCCGCACGAGTTCTCCGGCGGAATGCGTCAACGCGTGGTGATCGCGATCGCGATGGCCAACGACCCCAAGCTGATCATCGCCGACGAACCGACGACAGCCCTCGACGTGACGATCCAGGCGCAGATCCTTGAGCTCATGGACAAGGCGCAGGACGAAACCGGTGCCGCGATGATCATGATCACGCACGACATGGGTGTGGTCGCGAAGACGGCTGACGATGTCTTGGTCATGTACGCGGGCAAGCCTGTGGAGCACGCGCCAGTGCGGGAGCTCTTCTACCGCACGCGGATGCCTTACTCGATCGGCCTCCTCGGCGCCATTCCCCGAGTCGACAAGACCGAGAAGGTCCCACTGATCCCGATCAAGGGCAATCCGCCTCTGCTGATCAACCTGCCGAACGCCTGCCCCTTCGCCGACAGATGTCCGATCGCCGTGGACGCGTGCCGCGAGCATGAGCCGGAGCTTCTTCCGATCGACACTGACGGCAACGACCTGCACAGCGTGGCCTGCATTCGAGCGAAGGACATCGACGACGACGGGATGCTGGGCGGCCTGCCCGTCTTCCCGGTGCCCGAGATTCCGGAGAGCCGACTCAATCGGATCCCCCGCGAGCAGCGCCCGATCACTCTCCAGGCTGTCAACCTGCGCAAGACCTTCCCCCTCATGAAGGGGGCGATGTTCAAGCGTAAGGTCGGCGAGGTACACGCGGTGAAGGGCATCAGCTTCGACATCCGCGAGGGCGAGACGCTGGCGATCGTCGGCGAGTCCGGGAGCGGAAAGACCACGACCCTTCTGCAGATCATGGATCTTGTGAAGCAGGAGGACGGTGACATCCGCATCGGCGGCACGAGCGTGTCCGACATCAAGAACCGCGCACAAGAGCGTCAGCTTCGCCGCGATCTGCAGATCGTCTTCCAGGATCCGATGGGTGCTCTCGACCCTCGCATGACCGTGTGGGACATCATCGCGGAGCCGATGCTGGCGATCGGCATGCACAAGGACGAGGTCTTCGACCGCGTCGAGGAGCTGATGAAGCTCGTCGGCCTCGACCCCGCCCATGTCGATCGTTTCCCGCAGGCGTTCTCGGGTGGCCAGAGACAGCGAATCGGCATCGCCCGCGCACTCTCGACCAACCCCAAGATCGTGGTCCTCGACGAGCCGGTCTCCGCTCTCGACGTGTCGATTCAGGCCGGTGTGATCAACCTGCTCGACGAGCTGAAGGCCAAGCTTGGCCTCTCCTACTTGTTCGTCGCTCACGATCTCGCGGTGATCCGTCACATCGCGGACCGCGTCGCGGTGATGTACAAGGGAGCGTTCGTGGAGCAGGGCGATGTCGATCAGGTGTTCGACGATCCGCAGCATCCCTACACGAAGGCTCTGCTCTCCGCGATCCCGATTCCGGACCCGGACATCGAACGCACGCGGGAGCGGATCGTTCTGCCTGTTGAGGGTTTCGACGCCGCGGCGATCCCCGCCAACTGACCTGCGGACAATTGTGCACGGTCCGATAACGGTTCGGTGCCCAATGCGTTTCGCACGCCAGGGGCGGAGATAGTCTGCCCCTATCCCAAGTAAGGCCGACAGGCACTAAGGAGTACCATGAAACGGCATCAGAAGCTGTTGGGCATCGTCGCTCTCGGCGGCGCCCTCGCACTCGCCATGAGCGCATGTGCACCAGCGGGCAACGGAGGCGGCACCGGCGGTGGGAGCGAAGGCCCCCAGACCGTCGAAGGCGCTGACTACAACCCCCAGCCTCGCGAGAACCTCGAGGTCGGCGGAGAGCTGCGTATCCCGATCTCGAACATCGCCGAGCAGTTGAACTACTTCCACGGCGACGGAGATGCACGCGTCACTCAGGTCGGAACCTGGTTCCGTCCGCAGATCCTGCTGATGAAGCCGGATGGCACGGTCTACAAGAACGACGCGTACCTCGACGACTACTCCTTCGGCGTGGAGGACGGCAAGACCGTCCTCCACTTCAAGGTCAACGAGAAGGCCGTCTGGAACGATGGCACGCCGATCGACGTGCGCTCGTTCAAGACAACCTGGGAAGCCCAGAACGGCACGAACGAGGAATACCAGCCGAACTCCACCGACGGCTGGAAGGAGATCGAGTCTGTCGAGGCCGGCGAGAACGACCACGACGTCATCGTCACCTTCAAGGGCGAGTTCGCCTGGCCGGAGATGGTCTATTCGCAGCTCCTTCACCCCGATGTGAACACCCCGGAACTGTTCAACACGGCGTTCCTGGGCGACTGGCACCCCGAGTGGGGCGCCGGTCCGTACACCGTTTCGGACTACGACAAGACCGGTGGCGTCGTCACCCTCACCCCGAACCCGAAGTGGTGGGGCAACGAGCCTCTCCTCGACAAGGTCACCTTCATCCAGATGGAGCCGACCGCTGCAGTGAACGCTCTGCGCAACGGCGAGGTCGACATGGCCGAGACCGGCAGCGCTGAGCTTCTCGCTCAGGTCGAGGACCTCAAGGGTGTTCACACCTACAAGGGCCAGGCCACCGCGAACGCGCTCTTCACGCTGAACGCGAAGTCGCCGGCACTCGAGGACCTGGATGTCCGCAAGGCCGTCATGTCGGCGATCAACATCGAAGAGGTCAAGCAGATCGTCTTCAACGGCCTCAACTACACGGAGGAGCCGGCCGGTTCGCTGACGCTGTTCTCGTTCCAGCCGAACTACTTCAACGCCCTGGAGAAGGCCGGCCGCAAGGACGGCGACACCGAGGGTGCGAACAAGATCCTCGACGAGGCCGGCTGGGCCAAGGGCTCCGACGGCATCCGCGAGAAGGACGGCGTGCGCCTGAAGCTCGTCTTCCCGGTGCACAGCGACACCGAGACCGCCAAGGCCCGTTCCCTCGCGGTGCAGGCGCAGCTGAAGAAGGTCGGCATCGAGGTCGAGGTGGACATGCGTCCGTCCGCGGACTTCGCTGAGGACTACAACACCCAGAACGGCGACATCTTCTTCCTCAACTTCACGTCGTCCGACCCGTTCGGCGCCGCGTGGTTCTGCCAGCTGTACTGCCAGGGCGACAGCCTGAACCTCACGGGCACCCAGACGCCGGAGATCGACAAGATGATCCACGAGGACCTGGAGACCATCTCCGACCCTGTGGAGCAGACGAAGAAGGCCATGGAGATGGAAGCGAAGATCTTCTCCATGACGTGGGGCCTCCTCCCCGCGTTCAACGGCCCGGAGATCTGGACCGTCAAGGAGGGGCTGGCCAACCTCACCCCCGAGCCCTACGTGGGTCTCGACCTCTTCGGCATCCAGCCGGTGGAGAACGTGGGCTACGAGAAGAAGTAATCCTTCTCACGCTCTGAGCGGGGCCGGTGGACATCCACCGGCCCCGCTTTCGCGTTGTCGGAGGGCCTATCTAAGCTGAAGTCCGTGAGCGTCCAGATCGTCTTCGTGCACGGCATCCGCACTTCTGCGACGATGTGGCGGTCTCAGCTCGCCTATCTCGACGAGCGCGGCATGACCGCCACCGCCGTCGACCTCCCTGGACACGGCACGCGTCTGCACGAGGACTTCACCCTGCACGAGGCGCTGCACACGATCGACGCCGCCGTGCGGGCGGCGGCGGAGAAGGGACCCGTACTGCTCGTCGGGCATTCGATGGGCGGCCTGCTGTCGCTCGCGTACACGGGAGGCGCGCAGACACCGCCGGTCACGGGTCTCATCGCGGCCTCCTGCACCTCGCTCCCCCACGGCGCGGGTCTGGCGGCCTACCGTCTCCTCGCCGGAGCGGTGAACTCGCTCCCCGACCGGGGCCTGTGGCTCACCGAGAAGATCCTCGACGCGACGATCCCCCTGGAGACCCGGTCGGACTTCGCCGCGGGCGGGTACGCTCTCGACACTCAGGACGCCGCCCTGCGCAGTCTCACGACGCTGGACATCGCCTCCGCCGTCGAGAGGATTCGCGTCCCGTTGTGGTTCATCAACGGCCAGTACGACCAGCTGCGGGTCAACGAGGGGCTGTTCCAGCGGCTCGCCCCGCACGCCGAGCTCATCGTGGTCCCGCGGACGACCCACCTGGTCACCGCGATGCGCCCACGGGTGTTCAACGCGGCGCTGCAGCTCGCGATCGCGACGATCGAGGCTCAGGCCTGACGCACACGCTGCCGCGCGAAGGCGGTGAGGATCCCCCCGACCACGGACAGCACAGCTGCCATCACGAACACGAGCCAGAAGCCTCCGACGAGCGCGACGAGACCGGCTCCGAGCACGGGGCCGATGAGCTGTCCGAGCGCGGCGGTGACGTTCACGATGCCCAGGTCCCGCGCATGGTCCTTCTCGTCGGGCAGCAGGTCGGCGGCGAACGCCAGGCCGACCGTCGAGAAGGCTCCGTAGCCGAGCCCCATGAGCGCGGCGGCGACCATCGTCGCCTCGAAAGTCGGGACGAGAGCGATGAGCACTCCGGACGACGCCTGCACGAGGGTCGAGGCCACGGTGAGAGTGCGGCGGTTCCCGGTGCGGTCGGAGATCACGCCCGTGAGCACGGAGGCGATCACCACGAACACGGTGTAGACGACGATCAGCAGCAGGAGGTTGTCCTGCGCCTCGGCGTTCGGCTGGCCGAGCCCGTGCAGCAGGAAGAAGAGGAACAGGGCCGTGCCGAGGGCGTTGCCGACGTTGGCGACCAGGCGCCCCGACAGCATCCAGGCGAAATCCCGATCTCGCAGCGACGCCAGCAGCCGCCCTTCGCCACGCGTCGGCAGAAGGGCCTCGGACGCGGGCGGGTCGGGAAGCAGCACTGCCGCGGCGGTCCCCACGACGGCGATGATGCCGGCGAGCAGCAGATACCCGGAGAGGATGCCGAGCCCGAGCAGCACGACGAGTCCGACGCCGAGCACGATGCCGACGGCCTGGCTCGAGCCCACCGCCGCCGATGCGGCGCCACGCTGCGTGGGCGGCAGCTGATCGGCGATCAGCGCGGTGAACGCCGCGGACGATACGGCGACGCCGATGGACACACCAACCCAGGCCGCTCCGACCGCCCACGGCCCCTCGGTGAAGCCGGTGAGGACCAGGCAGAGGACCGTGAGCCAGACGCCGCCGAGCGCCCACGGGCGGCGACGACGGCGACCTGCACCCGCACGATCCGAGAGGGCGCCCGCCACGGGGCCGGCGACGATACCCGCCAGGCCTCCGATGCCGAGCACGAGCCCGGACGAGACGACTCCCCTGATCCAGTCGTCTTCCGGGGTGTCCAACTGCAACGGGAGCAGCAGCTGGACAGGGGTGAGCTGCACGGTCCAGATCGCCAGCCAAGCGAGCGTGAACAGCGACATCCATCGGGCGCCGACCTTCGTCGAAGAGCTCACCGTCCCTCCTCCGTCCCGCGGCGGACGGCCGCGATCAGCTCGCGATACCAGTCGTACGACGCCTTGGGGGTGCGCTCCCCCGTCTCGAAGTCGACGTGCACGAGACCGAACCTCTGGGTGTAGCCGTCGGCCCATTCCCAGTTGTCGAGCAGCGACCACACGGTGTACTCCTCGACCGGGACCCCGGCGGAGATCGCCTCGGCGACCGCGCCCAGATGGCCCTTCAGGTACGAGATGCGGTCATCGTCGTCGACGCGTCCCGCCCGCTCCGGCTCGGGGAACGACGCGCCGTTCTCGCCGATGATGACCGGCGGCAGCTGCGGATGCCGTCTCTTGAGATCGATCAGGAGATCGCGGAGCGCGCTCGGCATGATCGGCCACTCCGGTCCGAAGCCGGTCACGGGCACTCCGGGTGTCGGCACGATGTCGAACGGGATCGGGCTGTCGGCATCCGCTGTCGTCACCGTGGTCGGGTTGTAGAAGTTGATGCCGTAGAAGTCGATGGAGCCGTGGATGCTCTCGAGGTCGCCGTCCTGCACGGGCATGCTCGGCAGACCGAGCGCCTCAAGATCGGGGTAGACGCCGTCGAGCAGCGGCTCGCTGAAGACCCGGTTGTGGACGAGATCGTACGTGAACGCGGCCGCCGCGTCCTCCTCCGAGTCGCGCAGCGGCAGGACCCAGGTGTGGTTGTTGACGAGTCCGACGCTCGCGGCCCCGCTCGCGCGGAGCACGGCGGCTGCTCCGGCATGCCCGAGAAGCTGGTGGTGGACGGTGGGGAGCGCCCCGAACAGCAGCTGCTTCCCCGGGGCGAGAGCGCCGGTGGCATACCCCTGCAGCGTCATCATGGCCGGTTCGTTGAGGGTGTACCAGTGCCTCACCCGATCCCCGAGGCGATCGACGACGAGTGCTGCGTACTCGGCGAAGCGCGATGCGGTGTCGCGGTTCAACCAGCCTCCGTCGGCCTCGACGGCGCTCGGCATCTCCCAGTGGAAGAGCGTAGGGAACGGCGTGACCCCGGCATCGAGAAGGAGGTCGACGAATCGCGAGTAGTGGTCGAGCGCCGCGCTGTTCCCGGGCCCCGAGCCGTCCGGCTGGATGCGCGCCCACTGGATGGAGAACCGGTAGCGGTCGAGCCCGAGGCCGGCGGCCAGAGCCACGTCCTGCTCAGGATGACGGTAGCTGTCGCACGCGGGTTCAGCGGTGCTGCCGTCGATGATCGCCCCTGGACGCTCCAGGAAGTCATCCCAGATCGATCTCCCCCTGCCGTCGGCTGTTCGCGATCCTTCGATCTGGAACGCGGAGGTGGCTGCGGAGAACCGGAGGCCCGGCGGGAGGGCGAGTGTCATGAAGGGTCCTTGACGTCAGTGTCGGGATAGTGATGATTCTGCACCCAGTACCGCCCCGTGCGCGACTGAGTTCCGCAACTCGACACCCGTTTAGGGAGATGGTGTCGGATGCTGGTAGACTCGACTCTTGGCTTGCGTGTGGGTTCTTCCCTCACGACCGTCGCGCAGGAGCCCTCTTCTCCGGCCGGCATTTCCGAAACAACTCCTGTACAGAAAGCGTCCACACGTGGCAAACATCAAGTCGCAGATCAAGCGCAACAAGACCAACGAGAAGGCTCACGAGCGCAACAAGGCCGTGAAGAGCGAACTGAAGACGCACGTCCGCGCCACCCGCGCCGCCGTCGCCAGCGGCGACAAGGCTGCTGCCGAGGCCGCGCTGAAGACCGCCTCCCGCAAGCTCGACAAGGCCGTCAGCAAGGGTGTCATCCACCAGAACCAGGCTGCGAACCGCAAGTCGGCCATCGCCAAGCAGGTTGCCGCTCTCTGAGCCCCGCTTCTGAAGAAGGCCCGTCTCTTTCGAGACGGGCCTTCTTCGTGCGAGGGGAGGTGCTTCGTGTGACGGGGATGTCACGGAGCGGTGGCGATCGGCTCCCCCGGCTCTCCGACCGGCGCGGCCGGAACGTCCTGTGCGAGGGCGTCTTCGAGATCGAGTCCGCCCAACGGCTCCTGCTGCCACCGGATGAGCCTCCACCCTGCATCGGGATCGCCGTCCAGCATGCACATGCCCGTGTTGTAGAGGCGCCAGTGCACGGCGTCCTCGAGATCGACACCGCCCACCCGCGCAGCCGCCCAGACGCGGATCGCCGCACCGTGACTGACCACGACCGCTGCACCGTCGACGTTCTCCCGTGCCACTCGCGCGATGGCCGCGTCGTAACGGTCGAAGAACTGCGTACCGCTCTCTCCGCCCTCGATCGCGAACTCCGGGTCCCCGGTCAGCCAGCGCCGCGCCGCGCCGACGTAGGCCTGCACGGCCTCCCGATCGCTGCGCATCTCCCACCGGCCCGCGCTGATCTCCTCGAGCCCCTCGACCACCTCTGGGGTGAGCCCGCGGGCAGCCGCGAGCGGTGCAGCCGTGAGCCCGGTGCGGGTCAGCGGAGAGATGTAGACGGCATCGATCGCCTCGTCTGCGAGAGCCGCCGGGATCGCCGCAGCCTGCAGCGCTCCCAGAGACGTGAGACCGGGCCCGGGGCGGCCGGTGTCGAGAGCGCCGATGACGTTGCTCGGCGTCTGTCCATGGCGGATGAGGATGAGTCTCATGCGTCTTCTCCGAACGGCTGGCGGGTCGCGATGACGGTGACCATGCGTTCCAGCGCGAAGATCGGGTCGCGCGCGGCGCCCTTCACCTCGGCATCCGCTCGCGCGGTCGCCTGGATGGCCATGCCGAGCGACCGCTCGTTCCACCCCGCGAGATCGCGACGCGCCCTGTCGACCTGCCAGTCCTTCATGCCGAGCCGCTGGGCGAGCTGACGGCTGGGCTCGCGGTTGCCTGCCACACGAGCCATGGTGCGCAGCTTCATCGCGAAGGCGGCGACCATCGGAACAGGGTCGGCGCCGGAGGCCAGGGCATGACGCAGCGAGACCAGCGCCTCTCCGTATCGTCCGGAGATGGCGGTGTCGGCGACCACGAAGGCCGAGACCTCCACGCGCCCGCCGTAGTACTTGGTGACGACGTCTTCGGTGACGTCGCCCTCGACGTCACCGATCAGCTGCTGGCACGCCGCCGCGAGCTCGGTCAGATCGTCGGAGAAGGCGGAGACCAGCGCACGCAGCGCCGGCGGGGCGATGCGCTTCTTCGCGGCTTTGAACTCCCCCGCCGCGAAGTCGGCTCTGTCGCCGTCGCGCTTGATCGCGGGGCAGGCGATCTCGATGCCGTCGCCCGTGCCGGCGCGGAGGGCGTCGAGGAGCTTCTTGCCCCGCACGCTCGCGCCGGTGTGTCGGAGGATGACCGTGGCGCCCTCCTGCGGGTGGTCGAGATACGACACGGCCTCCTGCAGGAACGCATCCGAGCACTTCTCCACCCCTGACACCCGCACCAGCCGAGGCTCGCCGAACAGCGAGGGCGAGGTGAGGGAGAGCAGCGTGCCGGGGGCATAGTCGTCGGCACGGACATCGCTGACCTCGAGCGCGGGATCTTCCGCCCGCAGGTAGTCGCGCACACCGGCGATCGCGCGCTCGGCGCAGACCTCCTCCGGACCGAAGACCAGCACGACCGGGGCCGGTTGCGGCTCGCGCCACGGCACCTGACGGATCTTGGTGGGCTTGGCGCCCCCACGGGCCGGAGTACGCGAAGCTGCCATGTTTCCAGCCTACCCGGGGCCGCCGACGCTCCTCTCGGTCCAGACCTCGACGGCGCCGTCCTTCATGCCGATCAGGATGCGGCCCCGCTGATCGGTGCGCAGGACGTGCGCCCCGACGGCCTGCAGGATCGCGAGGATCTCCGCTCTCGGGTGCCCGTAGTCGTTCCCCTCCCCGACGCTGATCACGGCGACGGCGGGCCTCAGCGCCTCGTACAGCCCGGCGTCCTGATCGGCGCTTCCGTGATGCGCGACCTTCACGACGGTCATGTCCGAGCCGAGATGCGCCGTGCGCTGCAGCATCCGCTGCGACTCCGCCGAGAGATCGCCGAGGAACAGCGATCGCGGCACGCCACCGCCTCCGAACTCGACGACGACGCTGGCGTCGTTGCCGGCGGGGAAGGCCGACGAAGCCCGCTGCGGCCAGAGCACGCGCCACGATGCGTCGCCGAGCATTCCCTCGAGGCCGGACGCCGCGTCGACGAGATGGGCGCCTCCTGCGGCCAGGCGCTGGAGCAGGCGGACGTCGTCAGGCGCATCGGACGGTCCGTGCAGTACCCGGTCCACCCGGCCCTGCACGACATCGACGCCTCCGACATGGTCGAGATCGAAGTGCGTGAGCACGAGCAGGTCGACGCGCTCGACGCCGAGAGAGCGCAGGCAATCCCCGAGCAGGTCGGGATCGGGGCCCGTGTCGATCAGCGCCGTCCTACCCGCCGATCGGACGACGAGAGCATCGCCCTGTCCGATGTCGCACGCGGCGATCGCCCACCCGTCGGGGCTCGTCGCCGTCGCGAGCGGTCCGCGGAGCAGAACCTGTGCTCCGCCCAGCGCGACGGCGACGACGATCACGACGGCCGCCGTGGCTCGTGCCCAGCGCACCGGCCGTATGAGCGCAACCCTCTCCTTCGGCCGGACCAGCAGCAGGGCCGCTGCCGCGCTGAGGACGGCGACGAGCAGGGCGCTGCCGATGCCGGGCACGAGCGGCACCTGGGCGAGAGGCAGTTCGGCGCTCACTTCGGCTGTGGCGGCGATCCACGCGGCGGGAAGCCAGGCCGACGCCGCGAGCACGTCGGCCAGGAACGGCAGCGGCGCGGCGAGACAGGCGAGCAGCCCGACCACGGTGGCGATGGGAGCCGCGGGTTCGGCGATCATGTTCGCCACGACGCCGACGAGCGACTGCTGCTCTGCGAACAGGGCGATGATCGGGGCGCAGACGAGCTGCGCCGAGAGCGGCACGCCGATGGCCAGAGCGAGGGGCTGCGGCATCCATCGCGCCATTCCTCTCGCGAGCGGGGGCGCGAGCAGGATGAGAGCGCCGGAGGCCGCCACCGACAGCGCGAACCCCGGTGTCGCCGCGAGCCAGGGATCGACGATCAGGATCGCGCTCGCGCAGAGAGCGAGGAGCCCCGCCCCCGCGCTTGGCCGCCCCAGCAGCACCGACAGCATGGCCGCGCCCGCCATGACGGCCGCTCTGACGACGCTCGGCTCGGGTGTGACGAGCACGACGAAACCGGCCAGCGCGATCGCCGCGAGGACCACGCGCAGCCTCCGCCCTCCCCCGCACAGCGCCACCAGCCAGAACGCGGCACCGACCACGATCGCGCAGTTGGCTCCCGACACCGCGGTGAGGTGGCTCAGCCCGCTGATCCGCATGTCGTCGTTCAGCTCGGCGCCGACCGCCCTCGTGTCCCCCACGGCCAGGCCGGGCAGCAGCCCTGCTCCGGGCTCCGGCAGCCGCGTCGACCTCGCGATGAACTCGTGCCTGGCGCCCGCAGCGACCGCGAAGATCCCCACGGCCGGACGTTCGATCGCGGCGGAGCTCGAGAACACCACGAGCGCTCCGCGCTCCCCCGGGTCGGTCGATGCGGCCTCTCCCCGTATGCGGACGGCGGCGCCCAGGTCATATCCCTCCCCGGCATCGAGACCGAGCCGCACCGGCGTTGACGCAGGTCGCACGTCGCCCGGTGACCCGATGCCCGTGAGTTCGGCATCCACCCACAGCCGCCCGTCGCGACCCACCGACGCGGAGGACGTGATCTCGCAGGTCGCCTCGACGAACCTGCTGTCCCATGCATCGGCGGCGTCCCTGGCTGGAAGAGCGACGCACACCGCCAGCGACGCGGCCGCCGCTGCGGAGAAGACGACGGCCGACAGACCCGATCCGCTCGCCGAGGAGCGCTCCGATCCGAACACCACCGCGATGACAGCCGCGAGCACACTTCCTCCGGCGACCCAGGGTGCGGCCTCCGGTGCGAACACGCCGAGGAGAGCCGCTCCCCACGTCGCCCCCGCCACCGGCAGCAGCCGCAGGTCGCGCCTCACACCCGGACTCCGTCGCGGATGCCGGCGAGCAGCTTCTCTCCGATCCCCGGGACCGCCAGCAGGTCGTCGACCGAGCCGAATCGCCCGTTCTCCTCCCTCCAGGAGATGATGCGCTCGGCCAGCGCGGGGCCGATTCGCGGCAGCGTCTCCAGCGCGGTCTGGTCGGCCGTGTTCAGATCGATGCGGTCATCGGTCGGGGCCGCAGGGGCTCCGGCCTCGACGCCCGCTCCGGTCGAGGGCACGATGATCTGCTCCCCGTCTGCGAGCACCCTGGCGAGGTTGACGGCGGCGAGGTCGGCCTGGTCGGTCGTTCCCCCGGCGGCCGCCACGGCATCGACCACTCGAGAATCCAGATCCAGCACGTACAGTCCAGGGCTCTGCACCGCCCCCAGCACGTGAACGTAGAGGTCGCCGGACGGCGCCGCGGATGCATCGGCGACCGGAACGAACTCCGTCGGCGCGGCCTGACCCCGCATGATCCCGAGGCCCACCGCGGCCGACAGCACGACGAGACCGAGCACGACGGCGGCGCCGATGCTCAGTCGGAGCGTGCGTGGTGCGGAGGACGACGTCGGTTGCGGCATCCGACCACGCTAGGGGCGTGGACGGATGCTCAGGAGCCGTGAGACCGGGGCCGGTGGACAAGCCGCCGACCCCGGCGGACTGTGGACGAGCTCTCAGCCCTTGACGACGATGCTGACGATCTTCGGGGCTCGCACGACGACCTTCACGATCTCCCTGTCGCCGATCGATCGGATCACGCGCTCGTCGGCGCGGGCCAGGGCCTCGAGCTCGGCCTCGCCGATACGGGCGGGCACCTCGAGCTGGGCGCGCACCTTGCCGCCCACCTGGACCACGGCCGTGACCGTGTCCTCGACGAGCAGCGCCGAGTCCGCCGAGCGCCAGGTCACCAGACCGACGGAGGGCTCATGACCGAGGATCTCCCACATCTCCTCCGCGGTGTGCGGGGCGATGAGGTCGAGCATCACGGCGATGGTCTCGGCGGCCTCGCGCACGGCGGGGTCGGCGGCGCCCGCGGCGCCGTCGATCGTCTTGCGGGTGACGTTCACCAGCTCCATCAGCCGGGCGACCAGCACGTTGAACTTCGTCTGCTCGACGAGGGCCGGCGCCTCGGACAGCAGCTTGTGCGTGGCACGGCGCAGCGCGGCGTCCCCGCCGTCGAACACGACGTCCACGGGGCTCGAGACCTCGCCGGCGATGCGCATGGCGCGCGCCAGGAACTTCTGCGCGCCCGTCGTCGAGACGTCCGCCCAGTCCTTGTCGTCCTCCACGGGGCCGGCGAAGGCCAGGCCGACGCGCAGCGCGTCGGCGCCGTGCGCGTCGAGCTCCTCCTGGAAGAGGACCAGGTTGCCCTTGCTCTTCGACATCTTGGTGCCGTTGAGGATGACCATGCCCTGGTTGATCAGGTTCGAGAACGGCTCGGTGAAGTCGATGAGCCCCATGTCGAAGAGGACCTTCGTGATGAACCGCGCGTACAGCAGGTGCAGGATGGCGTGCTCGACACCGCCGATGTAGGAGTCCACCGGCGCCCAGCGGGATGCCTGCTTGGGGTCGAACGCCACGGTGTCGCTGTTCGGAGACAGGAAGCGCAGGAAGTACCACGAGCTGTCGACGAAGGTGTCCATCGTGTCGGGATCGCGCAGCACGGGGTCGCCGGACTCCGGGTCGACCGTGCGCACCCACCCCTCGGCGGCGCCCAGCGGCGACGCGCCCTTCGGCGACAGGTCGAGACCCTCGACGCTGGGCAGCTTCACGGGGAGCTGGTCCTCGGGGACCGGGATGATGCGGCCGTCGTCGGCGTGCAGCATCGGGATCGGCGTGCCCCAGAAGCGCTGGCGGGAGATCAGCCAGTCGCGCAGACGGTAGTTCTTCGCGGCGCGGCCGGTTCCTGATGCCTCGAGCTGCTCGATCGCGCGGGCGATCGCGTTGCGCTTGGACAGTCCGTTCAGCTCGCCGGAGTTGATCATGCGGCCCTCGCCGGTCAGCGCCGTGCCGGTGACGGACGGGTGCTGGTCGTCGAGCGAGGGCATCGTGTCGATCGGCACGCCGTCCTCATCGACCTCGATGACGGGCATCGCGCCGGTGATGGGAGCGGTGGTGTCGACGACGACCTTGATCGGCAGGCCGAACTCGCGGGCGAAGTCGAGGTCACGCTGGTCGTGCGCAGGCACGGCCATGACGGCGCCGTGGCCGTAGTCGGCCAGCACGTAGTCGGCGGCCCAGATCGGCAGCTTCTCGCCGTTGACCGGGTTGATCGCGTAGCGCTCCAGGAACACGCCGGTCTTCGGGCGGTCGGTCGCCTGACGATCGATGTCGGTGGTCTTCTGCACCTCGGTCAGGTAGCCCTGGAAGCGCTCGCGCACCTCGTCGGGCGCCTCGGCGGCCAGCTCGGCGGCCAGGTCGCCGTCGGGGGCGACGACGAAGAACGTCGCGCCGTGCAGCGTGTCGGGGCGCGTGGAGAACACCGTGACCGGCTCGTCACGACCCTCGATGCGGAAGTCGACGTCGGCGCCGACGGAGCGGCCGATCCAGTTGCGCTGCATCTGCAGCACCTTCGACGGCCAGAAGCCCTCCAGCTGGTTCAGGTCGTCCAGCAGGCGGTCGGCGTAGTCGGTGATGCGGAAGTACCACTGCGTGAGCTTCTTCTTGACGACCTCGGCGCCGCAGCGCTCGCAGCGTCCGTCGACGACCTGCTCGTTCGCGAGCACCGTCTGGTCGTTGGGGCACCAGTTCACTGGGCTCTTCTTGCGGTACGCCAGACCCCGCTCGTACAGCTTCAGGAACAGCCACTGGTTCCAGCGGTAGTACTCGGGGTCCGAGGTGTGCAGCACACGGCTCCAGTCGAACGAGACGCCGTAGGCCTGGAAGCCCGTCTTCTGCTGGGCGATGTTCTGGTAGGTCCACTCCTTGGGGTCGGCGCCCCTGCGGATGGCCGCGTTCTCGGCGGGCAGGCCGAAGGAGTCCCACCCGATCGGGTTCAGGACGTTGTGTCCGCGGTGACGCCAGAAACGCGCCACGATGTCGGAGTACAGGTAGTTCTCCGCGTGCCCCATGTGCAGGTCGCCGGAGGGGTAGGGGAACATCGCCAGCACGTACCGGCGGGGGCGCGTGTCGTCGTCGCCGCCGGTGAGGAACGTCTCGTTGTCGGCCCAGTACTTCTGCCACTTGGCCTGGATGGCGTGCGCCGAGGAGACCTCGTCGTCGGCGGGAACGGTGGAGAAGTTCTCAGTCAAAACGAACGCACAACCAATCTGAACAAAAAGCGGGATCAGTTCAGGATATCGGAACCCCAGAGCGCGGGCGTTTCCGCGCCGAGGGCCGCCAGCGGGGCTCGCGCCTTGGTCGCCACCTCCGCCACCTCGGATGCCGCGACAGAGCGCCAGGTGATCCCGCCGCCCGCGCCGACCACCGCCTGCTCGTCATCGATCAGGATGCTGCGGATGACCATCGCGAGGTCGACGTCGCCGTTCACGCCGACGTAGCCGAAGCACCCCGCGTAGACGCCGCGGGGTCCGCCTTCGAGGTCGTGCAGCCGGGTCATGGCGGAGAGCTTGGGAGCACCGGTCATGCTGCCGGCGGGGAACGTCGCGGCCATCAGGTCGCCGACCGTGGTGCCCGCGGCCGCGGTTCCGCTCACCGTGCTGACGAGCTGGTGCACCTCCGGATAGCTCTCCACGACCCACAGTCCGTCGACGCGGATCGACCCCGGCTCGCACACGCGGGAGAGGTCGTTGCGCATGAGGTCGACGATCATGACGTTCTCGGCGCGCTCCTTGGGGTCTGCCTGCAGCTCCGCGGCGAGCGCGGCATCCGCCGCCGGATCGGCGCTGCGCGGGCGGGTGCCCTTGATCGGCCTGGTGCGGATGACTCCGCCGCTCGCGTGGAGGAACTGCTCGGGACTGGCGCTCAGCAGGGCACGCCCGCCGATCCGCAGGAACCCGCCGTGGTGGGCGGGCGTCGCGGCACGCAGCCGCAGGTAGGAGCCGACCTCGTCCTGCCGTCCCCTGACGGTGAAGCGCGTGGTGAGGCACAGCTGATACGCGATGCCGGCCCTGATGAGCTCTCGGCACTGCTCGATGAGGTCCGCGTACTCGCCAGGGGTGTGCCGGGCCTCGGCCGTGCGCGGCACCGTCGTGACAGGGGGAACGGGCGGCGGCGTCCTGCGCTCCGACACGAACGCCGACCACTCGTCGAGGTCCTCATCGTCGGCGAGCGCCCAGACCCGCCCCGTGGCGTGCTCGAAGGCTGCGGCCCTGGTCACCCGCAGCCACGCGTCGCCCTCGGCGTCCGCCGTCGGGGCCCCCGCCGTGCGCGCACCGGACTCGTAGTCGCACCATCCGACCCACCCGCCCTGGAAGGGGATGCCGGAGGCCGCCGCACCGTCCACCCGCACGGCGTCGGGCAGTGATGAGACCCCACCCGTTCCGACGAAGCTCCAGCCCTCCTGCGCCGCAGCGCCGGCGTCGAGCCAGAAGACATCGGGGCACACGGCTTCGAGCGCGAGGAAGAGGGCCGCCGGATCCGCGTCGCCGGGCAGCGCTCGGGCGGTCAGTCGTTCGGGCACCTTTCCAGCCTAGATCCCGGTGCCTCCCGTACTCTCATGACATGGATGGGTTCCTGCTCTGGCTTCTCGACACCGTGCAGTCGATCGATCCGGTCGCACGCACCCTGATCGCGGGGCTGGCGGTCATGCTCGAGACGAGCATCCTCATCGGGCTCATCTTCCCCGGAGACACCGTGGTGATCATCGCGTCGATGGGCGTCTCCAGCCCTACCGAAGCCGTCGCCATGGTGATCGCCGTCGTGGTGGGCGCGCTGATCGGCGAGAGCATCGGCTTCGTGCTGGGCCGCTGGCTCGGTCCGCACATCCGCACGTCCTGGGTCGGCAGGAAGGTCGGCGAGCACAACTGGGTCAGGGCGGAGACCTATCTCGCCCGCCGTGGAGGCATCGCGATCTTCCTCTCCCGCTTCCTTCCCGTGCTGCACTCGCTGGTGCCGCTCACCGTGGGGATGAGCGGCTACTCCTATCGGCGCTTCCTCGCGTGGACCGCACCGGCCTGCCTGCTGTGGGCAACGGCCTATGTGAGTGTGACCTCCCTCGCCGCGGGGAGCTTCCGCGAGATGGTCGACCGCGTGCACTTCGCGGGGTACATCTTCGTCGGCGTCATCGCGCTGTTCCTCGTACTCATCGTCGTGGGCAAGAAGGTGCTGACCCGTCTCGAGGCGCGTCACCTCGACACCACGGAAGCGGACGCGGGCGCCGACGTGAAAGACTGAGGCAATGGCCTCTGCACCCCCGGCCCCCAGGATCCACTGGTTCGCCCGTCTCGAGCACCGCTTCCACGTGTGGCGAGAGGGCCGAGCGCGCCGTCGGGGACGCACCGCCACGATCGTCCCGTTCCCCGGCTACGGGGGTCCCGGCTGGGTTCGTGTGGTCGGGCGGGTGCTCATCGTCCCGCCGCAGCGCCGCACACGGGACGGCGAACCGGCGAGCGTCCGCGGCTGGCGCAGCTTCGTCAGCATCCCCGTGAGCTTCGCGAAGGTCACGGTGCGGATCGGAGACGCGACCCATGACGTGGTGGCCGACCGCGGCGGCGTGATCGACGCCGTCATCGACGCCGACCTCCCCGCCGGCTGGCAGACATTCACCGTCTCCGTCGAGGGGCAGCCTCCCGTCGACGCCACCGCGTTCATCGTCGGGGAGGAGACCCGCTTCGGCGTCGTGTCCGACGTGGACGACACCGTCATGGTCACCGCGCTCCCCCGCCCGTTCATCGCCGCGTGGAACTCCTTCGTCGTCGACGAGCACGCCCGCCTCCCCGTACCGGGCATGGCGGTGCTGCTCGACCAGCTGCTGCGCCAGCATCCCGGTGCCCCCATGGTCTATCTCTCCACCGGCGCCTGGAACGTCGCTCCGACGCTCACCCGCTTCCTCGGGCGTCATCTGTTCCCGACGGGCTCGATGCTGCTCACCGACTGGGGTCCGACGCACGACCGGTGGTTCCGCAGCGGGCGCGAGCACAAGCTCACCAACCTGCGCCGTCTGGCCTCCGAGTTCCCCCACGTACAGTGGCTGCTCATCGGCGACGACGGGCAGCACGACGAGTCCATCTACTCCGAGTTCATGGACGAGCACCCCGACTCCGTCGCCGGCGTCGCGATCCGTCGGCTCCTCCCCGCCGAGGCGGTCCTCGCCGGAGGACGCACCGGCAAGGAGGAGCACTCCGAGCACGTCGCGCCCTGGGTGAGCGCTGAGGACGGCGCCGGTCTGCGCGATCTGCTCGGCGAAGCCGGCATCCTGCACTGACATGTCCCTCACCCGGTCCGAGTGGACGGAGCGCGAACAGGCGCACCAGCGGAGAGCGGACGCCCTCACCGCGGCGCACCGCGATCGTGCGTCCCGTCGCGAGAAGCACCCGGTGTGGGACTTCCTCTTCACGTACTACGCCTACAAGCCCGCGCAGCTGCGTCGCTGGCACCCCGGGGCCGGCGTCGTCATCGACGACGCCCCCGAGCGCATCGGCTGGCGGTGGTACACCCCCGCGGGATCGGGCCTGACGCCGGACGCGTCCGCATTCGCGGCCGACAAGCCGGAGCTCGCGGCCCTCATCGAGCGGATGCTGCGGCGCACTGCATCACGACCCGGCCAGTTCGGCTGCTTCGGGCTGCACGAGTGGGCCATGGTGTACCGGCAGGAGGAGCACAGGCACCCCGTGCCGCTGCGACTCGGACAGGCGGGAACGGATGCCGTCGTCGAGAACCACCATCTGCGCTGCACGCACTTCGACGCGTTCCGGTTCTTCACCCCCGAGGCCGTACCGCGGAACCGCCGATCGCTCACCCGCGAGGATCAGCCGCTCTTCGAGCAGCCGGGGTGCCTGCACGCGGGCATGGACCTGTACAAGTGGGCCATGAAGCTCGGGCCTCTCGTCCCCGGAGAGCTGCTGCTCGACGCGTTCGAGCTCGCCCGCGACATCCGGCTCCTCGACATGGAGGCCGCCCCGTACGATCTGTCGGCGTGGGA
The DNA here is from genome assembly GCF_042901325.1 of Microbacterium sp. NPDC012755. Taxonomy (NCBI): domain Bacteria; kingdom Bacillati; phylum Actinomycetota; class Actinomycetes; order Micrococcales; family Microbacteriaceae; genus Microbacterium; species Microbacterium sp. NPDC012755. The sequence goes on from NZ_JBIBCT010000001.1 coordinate 3,386,373, forward strand.
TGTCGTGCCCGTGCCCATCGAGACCGCCGAGGGCAAGGCCGAGTACGTGCGACGCCAGCGCGGATTCGCCGAGCGCGGCGCTGCGCTGCGCTCGGCCCTGCTCGACGCCTGGCTCAGCTCACCGGTTCGCACGTAGGGCACAGCGTCCAGTCGGCCGACGTCGCCGACAGTCGCAGGCGCAGGGCCAGCACGCGCGTCGCGGCGTCGGCGAGGCGCTCTGCGGAGAGCGCGCCGCTCTCGACGGCGGCGACGATGCCCGCGACCATCTGCCCCGCGGTCTCGGGTGTGGAGCCCGCGACCATCAGCACGAGGTCGTTGCCCGCCGCGAGGGCCGCCACAGCGTTGGCGACGGGATCACGGTACTCGGGGATGCCGGAGGACTGCAGCATCCCGAGATCGTCGGTCACGATCACCCCGCGGAAACCCAGCTCGTCACGGGCGATCTCATGCCAGCGCGCCGAGAGGGAAGCCGGCGCGGCGTCGACTGCGGTGTAGGCCAGGTGCCCGAACATGAGCAGGGACGCCCCCGCGTTGACGCCGGCGATGAAGGGCAGGGCGTCGGATGCGCGCCACTGCTCGAGGCTCTCGTCGGTCGTGGGGATGGCGTGATGCGAGTCACCGGGAGCCGCCCCATGCCCCGGGAAGTGCTTCAGGGTCGACGCGACGAACGACTCCTGGGCGGTCGTCGCCGCGGCGACCCTCTCCGCGGCGCCCTGGGGATCCGTGCCGAGCGCGCGCCCGTAGATGAACGACGAGGGGTCGGCGGTCACGTCGGCGATCGTGCCGAAGTCCACGTCGATACCCGACTGGGCGACGAGAGCGCCTCGGGCGGAGAACGCGGCGGAGGTCGCCTCCACGGGGAGGCCCTTCAGCGTCCGGGACGACGCGTAGCCGTCGGCCGGCAGACGGGAGACCAGACCTCCCTCCTGGTCCACGGCGATGAGCGGCGGCCGCGACGGATCGACGACGAGAGCAGCCGTCAGCGTCTCCAGCTCGGCGGAGGTCGCGGGGATGTTCGCACCCATCAGGATGAACCCGCCGAGGCCCTGCGACATGTAGGCGGTCAGCGCGGCGGCATCCGTCGAGGGGATGTGCCCCATGACGACGCTCGCCGCCTGCTCGGCGGTGGTCATGCCCGCGACCGTCCGAGCGGCATCCGCGTCGGGACCATCCTCTGACGGCACAGACACAGCGGAGGGCGGAGCCGTCGTCGCGGGTAGAGGCGAAGAGGCGGCGGCACCGAGCACCGGAGTGCACAGCCCCGTGAGCACGATCGCCGCCGCGACCGAGAGCCACCGGGCGCGCCGCACGCGCATCAGCTCGACAGCGCCTCGACGATCGGCGCCGAGGCCTCGGGGGTGCCGTTGCCGAAGCGGATCGTGCGGCCGATCGTCGACATGTCGGAGAGGGCCTCGGCGATCACCGTGGCGACGTCGGCCCGAGACACCGCCCCTCGGCCATCAGGATCGATCCGGATCCGCCCTGTGGGTTCGTCGAACGTCAGCGTGCCAGGGGCGAGGATCGTGCCCTCCAGCTCGGTGCCGCGGAGGTGCTCGTCTGCCGCCCACTTCGCGTCGGCGTAGGGGAAGAAGTCCGCTCCCTCGGGGACGCCGTGATCGGCGGTCGACCCGAGCCAGGACACCATGACGTATCGGCGCACCCCGGCGATGGCCGCGGCATCCATCGTGCGGATGGCCGCGTCGCGGTCGACGGCGTAGGTGCGCTGCGGATCGCCCCCGCCGGCGCCGGCCGACCAGACGACGGCGTCGTGCCCGCGGATGAGTTCTGCCAGGGCTGCCGTGTCGAGGCTCTCGACGTCGGCGACGAGGGCGTGCGCTCCCCCGGCTTCGACCTCTGCGACATGGTCGGGATTCCGGATGACGGAGGTCACCTCGTCGCCGCGGGCGACGAGGAGTGGTGCGAGCAGGAGCGCGATACGGCCGTGGCCGCCGAAGACGATGACGCGAGGCATGCTCTCACCCTACGCTCGTGTTCCGACGTCAGCGCTGCCCTCTCGCGCTGTCGATCACGAACGCCTGAGGATGGCCGGGCAGGTATCGCACGGTGACCGGTTCCCCGGAGGGGAGGTAGACGTCGCGGTCGGGGTACACGGCGGGCGTGAAGAAGTTGCTCTCCAGCGTGTACTCGACCCCATTGGATGCCGTGAAGGTCACCCAGTCGCCGTCTCTCGTCGCCTGCGCGGTCTCGCCGTGCTCGTAGATGTAGGCCCGGGTCACCGGCACTCCGGTGAGGCTCAGGATGCCGATCACGAGGTTCGCGAGCATCAGGAAGGCGAGGATGCGGAACGCGATCCTCGTGACGCGACCCCAGGTGCGACCACGGGGAGGGCGCTGATCGTGCAGCAGCCCTTCGCGCTCCCTGACCCGGCGCAGCGCGCTCACCGGGCTCGCACCGCTCACCGACATGGCGAAGAGGCCGAGGATCGAGAACCCCGCGATGAACACCATCGCGTAGCCGTGGGATGCCGGGAAGTTCACCAGCCAGATCAGCGTGTCCAGCACGTTCATCGCCCCGCCTCCTTCTCGACGGTGACCGCCACGGTCTGCGGATCCTCCCGGCGGTAGAACGCCCACAGGGGCGCGCCGACCTGGAAGTGCGACAGCGCCTCGGGGTAGACGAACGCGGTGGTGTCGGCCTCCCAGGTCGCCGCGCCCTCCGGAGCCATCAGCACCGTGAGCGCGAGCTCGCTCTGCCCTTCGAGGCGTCGGCCGGTGGGCCGCATCGCCAGGACGGATGCCGGGACCTGCGTTCCGGTCGTCCGCGCCCGCACAAGACGCGGGTCGAGGAGCCCGCGCTCGATACGCCACGTCAGCATCGCCTCGCGCACGACGGGATCGGTCATGTCCGCCAGTTCAACGGTGTCCTGGTCGGTGAGGCTGTAGCGGACCGGGATAGGCTGGCCCACCTGCAGGCTCCCGGCGTCGGTCGCGTCGACGAGCATCCGCAGCTGGCTGACGAACTCCCCACCGGAGCCCGGCGCCACGCGGATGAAGATGTCGTACTGCGGCACGTCGTTCACCGTGAGACCGGTGCGGGTCACCTCGACGATGCGGCCGACGCCGATCTGCGAGTGGCCGCGCACCCGCTTGCGGCGCCCGAGACCCGACATCGTTCCCCCGAACGTGAGGATCAGGCCCCAGGCGACCCCGATGAGGATCGGCCCTCCCAGCGTGTCCTCTCCCGAGAAGGGCAGGATCGACTCGCGCTGGTTCACCCCGAACAGCCCTTCACCCGTCCACACGACGAGCCAGGCCGACAGCAGCAGCCAGATGATCAGGAACGCGATGCGCAGCATCGCCCCAGAATATCGGCGCGAGCCCACAAGTACAGGGACCCGTGGGTCAGCGCACGGTGGTGCTCTCGGCCGGCTTCGCCATGAGCACTCGCTGGACGCCCTTCGCGGCGGAACGCCCTGCGCGATTCGCGCCGATGGTGCTCGCAGAGGGGCCGTAGCCGACCAGTTGCACGCGGGGGTCCGCCACGGACGTCGTGCCGCGACCGCCGCGGTCCAGTTGGATGCCGCCCGCCGCAGAGCGCAGGTGCAGTGGTGCGAGGTGGCCGATCGCAGGCCGGAATCCCGTCGCCCAGAGGATGACGTCGACGCGCTCGAAGGATCCGTCTGCCCAGCGAACGCCGTCCGGCTCGATGCGCTCGAACATCGGGCGTCGAGCCGCATAGGCGCCGAGCCTCTCGGCCTCGCGCTCCTGGGGTCGCAGCATGAGGCCGGTGACGCTCACGACGCTCTCGGGCGGGAGTCCGCGGGCCACACGCTGCTCCACCAGGGCGACAGCGGCGGCGCCGGCCTCCGGCGTGAAGTCGTCGGTACGCCAGACGGGCTCACGACGGGTCGCCCACAGGGTGTCGGTGAGCGGGGCGAGCGCGCCGAGGAACTGCACCGCCGACGCTCCCCCGCCGACGACCAGCACGCGCCTGCCGACAAAATGCGCGGGACCGGGGTAGTCGACGGTGTGCAGCTGCTCACCGAGGAAGGTCTCCATGCCCGGGTAGTGGGGCAGGAACGGGTGGGTCCACGTGCCGGTCGCGTTCACCAGCGTGCGGGTCCGCCACTCGCGATCACCAGCTCTGACCAGGAGGACGCCGCCCTCATCGTGCACGCGGTCCACTCGGACCGGTCGCACGACGGGCAGTGCGTGCGCCCGCTCGTACGCCGCGAAGTACGCGGGCACCGCCTGGTTTGCTCGCTGATCGTCGCGCGGCGGCGGCGTGTCTCCGGGGAGCTCGGCCACCCCGTGCACATCGCGCATCGTCAGGGCGTCCCAGCGGTGCCTCCACGCTCCGCCCGGCTCATCGTCGGCGTCGAGCACGACGTGACGGATGCCGAGGCGCGTCAGATGGTATGACGTCGACAGGCCGGCCTGGCCGGCGCCGATCACGAGACTGTCGAGGATGCTCACGCCGGGGTCAACATCCACAGCATCCGCGTTGTTCCTAGAGGTCGATCTCGTAGTGGGTGTAGCCGGTGTGCGTCGCGACGCTGTCGTAGAGGCGTCGAGCGGTGGTGTTACCCTCCTGCGTGAGCCAGTACACCTTGGACGAGCCGTGCGCCCGCGCCCAGTCCTGCACGTGCGAGATGAGAGCGCGCCCCGTTCCGCCGCCGCGGACGTCGGGAGCCACGAAGAGGTCTTCGAGGTAGCAGTAGCCCGCGGGGCTCCACGTCGCCGCGTGGGTGAGCCAGTGCACCAGGCCGATCGCGCGACCCTCGTCGTCGCGTGCGAGCGCCCCGTGCAGCTCCTGATCCGCGGTGATCCGACGGAACGTGGCGCGCGAGATATCCCCCGCCACATCGGACTCGTAGAACGTCAGGTATCCATTCCACAGCGCGAACCACTCGTCGAAGTCGGCCGGGGTGATCGCGTGGATGCTCGTCATGCGCCCAGCCTAGAACGACGCGCCCGGGATCGAGCGCCGGATTGGTGCTGATGCCGACACCTGTAGTACGCTTTTCGAGTTGCCCCGGAAGGTTCGGGGAAGCAGATGGGCCTGTGGCGCAGCTGGTAGCGCACCTGCATGGCATGCAGGGGGTCAGGGGTTCGAGTCCCCTCAGGTCCACGAAAAACCCCTGGTCGCCCAGGGGTTTTCGTGTTTCTTTGGTAGAGATTTTCGCCTCTGCTCCCCATTTACTCCCCACAATCAACATGTTCCGACCACAGCCAGTGGCAAGCAACGGGGAGTATCCGGAGAGACTCGAAGTCCGGATCTGCACACTTTTACGACGGCGCCGCGCATGTGGTGATCATGAGCGACACGCACATCGACACCGAAGAGCACCTGTCCGGCCGGAACCTGGACGGCCTCCCTGATCTGTTGACGATCAAGGAGTTGTCCGTCTGGGCGCAGATTCCGGTCAGCACGCTGTATCAGTGGAACTTCAAGGACTACGGCCCCAGGCCGAGCAAGTTCGGCAAGCACCTCAGGTACCCGCGTGAGGAGGTCCGCCGCTGGATGGACAGCCTGGACCGCCGCAACTGGCCGCCGGCCGCGTAGCAGTCAGAACACACCATGGCACGACCTCAACTGACCCCAGGTTCCTGGGGTGACATCATCATCCGACAAACCAACGACGGCACCTTCGTCGGACGCGTCTACTACCGCACGCTCGAGGGCACGCGGCGCGAAGCAACTGCCTCGGCCCGTACGAAGATCGCCGTCGACCGGAAACTCAAACAGCGGCTTCCTGAGCTGATCGCTGCGACGACTGCTTCCCCGGTGCCGCCGTCAGCCACCTTCTCCGAGGTCGTCGCAAAGTGGCTCGAGTACGAAGAGCTCAAGCTCCCCGATCACCAGAAGGCGCGGGGCACACACGCCGAGCACGTGAGGATGCTCAAGCGACATCTTCTCCCCGCGTTCGGTGATGCCCAGGTCACCGAAATTGTGCCGTCCCGAGTATTCGACTACTACACGGAGATGGCAAGGGCACACGCTCCACTCGCACGAAATGTCAAAGGCCTCCTGAACAGATCCTCGATCACGCCATCAACTTGGGCTACATGACAGGACCAAACCCTGCAACGACCGTCGCACCTCTTCGACGCGCCAAGAAGCTGATCTTCGCTCCCGAATCGGTCGATTCGGGGCCCTCAGAACGAGGTTAAGTAGTATCGTGCAGCTTTTGAGAACGGGGTCACGTGCCCCGCTTTGCCGCGAAAATACGCGGGAGTTGAATGGGGGGCAAAGATGTGTGTCCGAATGTCGTTGGGAGCTGGACCTTGCAAAAGGACTCAACTGTCCGGGGAGCTGCTTCTTGTCTTCCAAGCCGATCATGTGCTATATCTCCAGGGCTTCGGGGCTCTTACCCCACCACCCCTGCGGCACGGTTCTGTGGGCTCCGATGATTTTCGGATCAACTGATGGGCCGGCTGCGGATGTGGGTCGACCGGGTGAGCGGCCGCGAGTCACGGGCCCTTCGTCAAAGGCTGCTTGAGGCGGAGGCGGAAGCCCGCCGGTTGCGCACAGAATGCGACTCCGTGCTGGAGCGATTGGAAGCGCTGACGCCGACGCCAGAGTCGCCCGCCGTTGCTCCCCCAGCCTCTGCGATTTCCAGCACACATAGTGTGGTGCGCGATCTGTTCCGTGATCCTGGCTTTTGGGTCCGGATAGCCGTGAGCGTCACGATCGTCGTCGTGCTTGCGTTCCTCGCAGCCCCGGCATTCCCGACGCTCCCTACGAGTTCCGTGGACTTTGAACCTGCCCCGGATCCAAGCTCGTTTCGAGTGCTCGTGGAAACGCCGTCGGGTGCCCAAGTCCCGCGGCTGGTCGTGTCCAGGGAGGCGCGGTGGAGTTCCCTGAACATGTTCACGGTGCAGTTCGACGACATGGACGAGCGGGCACCGTGGCCCGACGTCGCAGTGGCTTCGCGTGTGCTTCTTGCTGCTCCGTCGTCGTTGACGGATTGGCTGTGCGCTCCGATGGAGACGTGGGACGCCGCAGACAAAACGGTGAAGACCACAATGACGAACTGGGAACTCGCGCAACTGGTCACTACCGGCAACTTGATTAGCTCGACGGATCTTTCACAACTGAACGATGTGTATCTCGAAGGCGCCCCGTCGATGCGTACGGTCGATTGGAACTCATCAGAGGTACGTCGGCCGGTAGGAAGGTCCGAGTACTTGAACAATCAGCCCGGCACGGCCTATCTCGCCGGGGTCACCTGTGTCGAGGTGAAACATCACACGACGCTAGATGTCGACGAGCTGAGCAATGACTGGCAAGGGTGGATGAAGAATCATGCGGCACGTGTTGATCCTTCCCTTGATGAGGGTTCGCTCCGGCGGGTACGCCTGGTAGGTGTGAAGGCGACAACATCCGAGAAGACTGTCTCGCGCCAGGAGCTGTCGTTCACGTTCCCCGTGAGCTGGTCGTTGTCGAACGGGAGTTTGGGATCCCTGTCCCTGGATTCCACCCGGATCAGTGGATGCGCGACCAATGAGATGTGCCCCGCTGCATTCGATGACGCGCCGCACTCTTGGGTGTTCACCGACACCGTTGCCCAAGTCAAGGCGTCCCAGAGTCAGCAGAGTGGAGCGCTGTTCCTGAGCGTGGGCCTCGGCTTCGTGCTCTCCGAGCTCATCGCGTACATCAACTTCATCCGATCGCTACGGCTCCGCCCCGGAGCAGCTGTAGCCGACCCAATGGAGAGAAGTACCGCGCATGTGTGAGCCATGTCAGACAAACACTCGGAGGGCGAGTCCACCAACGGCTGGTACTTGATCGGGTTGGCCAGCGCTGCTGCGTACGGCATCGTGCCGGTGCTGATCGGTTCCGCCTTGATGCGGGCACCGGCGGGTGCAGTGGTGGCCGGGACGGGCATCTTCGCAGGCCTGGCGATGCTTCTGCTCGTCTGGGGCATCGTCATCCTGCGCAGATCTCGCCGGCAGTGAACTGCCGCTCGCATACTGGACCGTTCGATGCCGGCCAAATCGATTGAAGAGAAATGGATCCTTGTTAGCGCTCTGCGCTCCACGCAACACTGCTGACGCTCGGGCTACCCACCGACGACCAGCTGATCACGACTGTCGAAGTGTTGGAACTGCCGATCCCTCGCTGCTGCGCCGTCATCATTCCAACGATGACCTCACCACGTTGCCACTCGCACGACGACTCCCCCATCAGTGGACTCATAACCCAACGATTCGCGGGACTAAGTCGCCCCAATCGAAGTCACCTGGAGCCCTCCCGTCCGCCTTCTTGGGTCACTTGGCAGAACACAACGGCTGACCCGCAAACCATGCGTGGCCCAGGCCCTAGCGGGGTGCTTCCATCGATGTTCACCTGAACACCTCGGCCGGCCCGCCCCTCTGTTAGTGCTGTGCCGGCGTCAGATCATAACGAGGTTGTGTGACAGTGCGGGAGCACGATACTCGTCAGCAATTCGTTCAATGGCCACGAGGACGTCCATCGATGGGGTGACGACGCCTGACAGGTACGAGTTGAGCCGGGTTCGGGATGTACCGATTCGGGATGCGAGCTCCGCCTGCGTCATCCGTGTCGCCTTGAACGCGCCGCGCAGCCGATCCAATGCGATCTCTGCTGGCGTGCGCAACACCAACCGCAATGCCTCATCTATGGCTACGACCGTCGCTCGAGACTCGGCAGCGTCACGCGCCTCATCGAAGATGGAACGCAAGCCGGGGTTCGCGGCGACAGCGTCGACAAGTTTCCGCCAGTCCTTTGCGTACCCGCGATCGATCGCAGCGAGCATGCCTTCGAATCCCCATGCCTCCACGGGATCGTCTGGGGTCGCATCGATGTTGCGGAAACGCAGTGGCATGTAGTGGCCCTTCGTCAGATCACATGCGCGGCGAGTGTGCGGCATTCGGCGACAACATCGTCCCAGTTCCGCCAACGCGGCACGAGCCCCTTGCGCCTCGCGACGTCAGCGATCAGAGAACGGTCCTTCGGCGCGGGCTGTGCCAGTTGCCTGATGAGTTGCGCTTGGACGGGGTGATCGTCGGCGTGAGAAGGGTCTGTGTAGTAGTCGTCGACCTGAGCGAGCATGTCGCCGATAACGTCGGCGCCATATGCGCCGGACAAGGCTGCGACGTCGAGATAGTCTCGCATCTGGTTCCGTTTGACGATCAGGAACGCCTTGATCCGAGCGATCTCTTCCAACGTCGGGACGGTGACTTCGGCTCCGGACCGCAGCCGCACTCGCTGCACTTCCAGGGGCCGTGTGCGGATGAGCTGACGCACGCCCGCCTCGATTCCGCCGAGCTCGCCAAGGATGATCCTGCCGGGTGTGGTGCGGTTGAGGACGAAATCACCATCATGATCCAGCGCATCGAGCACAAAGCCAAATCGGTCACGCAGGTCGGCCAGCACATAATCGTGGTCCGTCGACACCCTCTGCCGCGCGTAGTGCTCGGCTTCCGAACCTCCGACGAGCACGGCGTCGGGCACCAGGTCCTGAAGCCGTGCGGCCGATTCAACCAACTCTTCCAGGCCGCTCGGCAGATCACTTTGCACTGGTGCCAGAGAGCCGTTCGGCGGCGTGTTAGCGCGATGCGTGAACTGGCCGCCGGCGTGCCCGGCACCGTTGCGACCTCGCCCTTTCCGATCACTCACCATGACGCATCACTGTATCAGTTGTGATACTTGGCAGAGGCATCGTTGATGCATGCGAGGAGAAGACGGCCCGCTATAGAAGATTCCAGCCAGACTCAGCAAGACGACGTTCGACACGGCGCAGATCATCGTCGCTCGGGAGTTCACCGAGGAGTCTTGTCATCAGTATCTGGGCGTCGACGCGCGACACGACCCCGTCACGTTCGAGGTCTTGTGCAATGAGTTGATCAGCAACCTCACGGACCTGATCGTCGTTCAATCGCGTCCGAAGAACGGCGAGCACCGGGACGAAGTCCGTTGCAGGGATACCTTCCGGGTAGCCAGCGCGAAGCCATGCGAGGGCGCGTTGCACGGGGCCGTGTGTCGGCGCTGCGGGCTCAGCTGCGGGGTTCTCGGCCGTGTGTGCGGCAGCAAGTTTGCGGGCCCCACCGCTGAGCGGCCAACCGGCGGCGGCGAGTCTTCCGGCGACGGTACGTACGTCGTCATCGTGCGGCGGTTCTGCGGTGACGTGTTCGATAGCTGCACGAATGACACTCACTCGAACCGGGTCTGCGTCGAGGGAGTCGATACGGCGGATGACCTCGTCGAACTCCTCGCTGCTTAGCCTGTCACGTAGCAGGGCGAGTAGCGGGTAGTAGTCCTTCGGCGGGACGCCTTCGGGGTAGCCGGCGCGAAGCCAGCGGAGTACGGAAGAGACGATGCTGTCGGCCATGCTTCAGGCTCCGAAGATGGAGATGCCGAGGTAGTGGTACAGGCTGTTCCGAGTGATCCACAGCACACCCACGAGGACTGCGGCGATCACGATCGCAAACAGCAAGATGCCCGCTGCGGTCAGCCCCGGGCGTCGCGTAACCGAGCCGTCGACGTCGCCTGCTCCGGCCGCGTGCAGGCGAAGTCCCAGTGCGAACAGTGCGGGCAAGCCTGCGCCGAAGAGCGCGCCGACGAGGAGGACGCGGCCAGCTGCGAGAGCGATGTCGCCCCAGATGATGTCCATCATGATTCCGATCTGTGTGCGGTGTGGCTCAGGGTGCCGAGGTCGCGGGCTGGGCGCCGGGAACGACCTTTCCGTCCCACTCGGCGTTGACGTTGGAGGAATCAACCCGCTGGCGGCGGCTGCGGAGGTACATGTTGTATTCGCGCTTGCTCCGATCGAGCGGTGGGTCCCGCCCACCGCTCGGCACGGGTCCAGCACGACCCGCATTCGCCGCCGCCGACACGGACATGGGCCTGTTGTGGGTGATGTTCGTGTTCGCCACTGTGAGTTTGCTCGCGTGCTTTGCGCTCCACTGCCTGGGCCTGGCACGGCCCGCGCGGCAGATCGCACGATCGGGCATTCAGATCGACACGGAGGACGGTGCCGAGGATGCTGGCGTGGCGTGAGCTCCTTCGCTCCCTGGCGGTACTCCGCGACGAACTGACGGACTGGTCACCGACAGCGAACACATCTCACTCAGACCTCGTATCCGACGTCGACTCGCGTCCGACCATCAAGAGATCGAGTGCGCATCCGGCGAGGGTCACCCATCGAGGAGCGAAGGGACGATTGTGGATAGTGAGGGCCTCGTTGAAGCAGGTCTTCCGTCGAGCACATGCGGGGCCTTCCGCCGGTCGCCTAATGTGCGCAGCGAGGTCAGTGCATCTAGATGTTGCTGGCCAGGAGGTTGTTGACGTTCGTCGTCAGAATGTAGTTGCGCGGGTAGTGTGGAGCCGTGCATAGGCAGCAGCGATTTTGGGGCCCCCGGCCGGGTTATGGCCGCGGGGTCGACGACGCGCGCTCGTAGCGCATCAGGTCTCCGCAGGTACGGCCGGGGGAAGTTCTTCTCCTTCACTGACCTGCAACCCTTTCGGAGACCTCCACATGTCGCACGCCGACTATCTGACTTCTGACCAGCTCTGCCATGCGCTGACGCTGCGCGACCTCACTGACCCCGCTCAGGGCAGGCACGCCATACAGACTCTTCTCGCTTCCGTCGTGGGCGCGCTGCAACTTGAGTGGGATGCCTCCGTCCGCTACGTGCGTCAGTCTCCGGTCGTGCCCGTGCGTGAAAACTACGACCGTCTGGGTTACGACCAAGGCGATGTCACCCGAGCCCGTCGGTATACCCGGTACATCAGCCCCACCGTAATGCTCCGCAGTCACACGAGCGCCGAACTCCCGAGAGCCCTTGAAGAGTATGCGGGACGGCGCGATGTCGATGAGCTGATCGTGGCCTCGGGCCTCGTCTACCGCCGTGACGCCGTCGATCGCAGTCATGTGGGTGAACCCCACCAGGTGGACCTCTGGCGCATCCGCAGTACTCCGGACACAGGTGACGATGACATGCTCACGATGATCGGCCGATTGGTCGAGGCGGTGCTTCCGGGCGCTGAGTGGAAAACGACCGATGTCGCGCACCCCTACACGGTGGGCGGGCGACAGATCGACGTCCTCCACGAGGGCGAATGGCTCGAGCTTGCCGAGTGCGGACGCATCCACCCCGACGTGCTGCGCGGTTCAGGGCTCGACCCGCAACACTGGTCCGGCCTCGCTCTCGGCATGGGGCTGGAGCGGGCCCTGATGCTACGCAAAGGGATCCCCGATATCCGTTACCTTCGGGCGCAAGACCCACGCATCGCCGTGCAGATGCTCACGCTTGAACCGTGGCGGCACGTCTCGCTGCTGCCCGTGGCCCGACGCGACATCTCGGTGGTCGTGGCAGAGGACGAGGATGAGGAGACTCTCGGGGACCGTATCCGTATCGCCCTCGGCGACGATGCCGACGTCATCGAGTCGCTCGACGTTCTCAGCCGCACCATGCACGCGAAACTGCCCAAGGCAGCGCGCGCTCGGCTCGGCACTCAGGACGGTCAGGTCAACCTCCTGTTGCGGATCGTGCTCCGCCCCATCGACCGCACGCTGACCGCGGACCAGGCCAACACGATACGCAACGTCATATATCGGGCCGTCCATGAAGGACCGGTGCTGGAGCTGATCTGAGATCGTCATGACTACACGACTGCATGCCAATGCGCCGCTCTCACCCGAAGGTCGCCGCCGACTGATTGACCGCTGCCGAACCCGGCCCATCGCGCACGTCGCTGAGGAGATGGGCATCTCCCGCGCGACCGCCTCGAAATGGGTCAACCGGTACAAGCGGTTCGGCAACCTCGGCCTGCTGGATCGCTCATCCGCTCCGATCCGGCAGCCCACAGCGACCCCCGGCCAGCTCGTGACGCAGATCGAGGTGATGCGGCGCGAGCACGAATGGTCGGCGTCCCGCATCGCCTTCGAACTCAACCTCGTCGAGACGCCGGTCAGCAGGCGCACCGTTACCCGGCTACTCGCTCAACTGGGCCTGAACACACGAAGGTTCATCGATCCGAACGGTGAGACGAACCGGGAACCGCAACGCATCACGGCCAAACGCCCGGGCCACATGGTGCACCTCGACGTGAAGAAGGTCGGACGCATTCCGGACGGCGGCGGGTGGCGCGTACACGGCAAAGGCAGCGCGGAAGCCAAAGCCGTCGCCCGCACGAAGACTCGTGGAGCGAAGACCGGATACGTGTTCCTGCACTCGGCCATCGACGGATACTCGCGACTCGCATACACCGAGGCCCTTCCCGATGAGAAAGCCGTCACAGCCGTCGCGTTCCTCGGCCGCGCGAAAGCCTGGTTCGCATCCCACGGCATCACCCGAATCGAGCGGATCGTGACAGACAACGGCTCCTGCTACCGGGCCACCGCCTTTCGTGAAGCAGTCGACCCCAGCCGCCACCAGCGCACCGCGCCCTATACGCCACGACACAACGGCAAAGTCGAGCGATACAACCGGATTCTCGCCGAAGAGTTCCTCTACGCCCGCACCTGGAACTCAGAAGCCGAGCGCGCGTCCGCACTCAAAGTCTGGAACCAGCACTACAACTACCACCGACCCCACGGCGCGCACGACGGACAACCACCCGCATCCGCGACACCATCACCCGTCAGCAACGTCCTGGCCTCCTACAGCTAGAGGGTCACGCCCTCGGCGATTCGGCGCAGCATTGGCACATCGACCTCGCTGAGCGATGCAACATGATGGACCCCAGGTGGCAGGTTTTGTGCCCGATCACCGACAACGACGGTCACGCACCCCGCCGACACGGCCGACCACGCACCGACCAGCGAATCCTCGAGCACGACGCAGCGCGCGGCGGGAAGCCCCAATGCTGCCGCCCCGTCGAGATAGGGATCAGGGGCTGGTTTGGTGCGCACTGTGTCGTCGGCGGTCACCGTGGACTGAAACGCCGACAGATCGACGCTCTGCGCGAACCGCTCGACCCAATGCCGCGGCGAGGAGGTGACAAGGGCGAGCGGTACCGCGGCATCGACAAGGCCACGCAGTAGCTCGGGTGCGCCCGGTCGCCAGGTGACCGCACTGGCGTAGGCAGCGAGCGCGCGACGGTCGAGGTCGACCGCGATGTCAGCCAGGGTAACGGTGAGGGCGAGCCGCTCGCGCAGCAGGAATGCAGCCCTGTCGAGGTCGAGCCCCTCCGCCGCCGCGGCGAGGCCCGCCGCATCCGCCCCGTCGTGGTCGCGCGCAAACTGCTCCACCACCTGCATCCATGTGCCCTCAGTGTCGAGCAGCGTGCCATCCATGTCGCTGAGGACTCCCCAGTCAAGCGAGTGGTCGTGCGTCATACTCAGCCTCCGGTCGCGTCGATCTCGAACGGACCGCTGCACCAATAACGCGGGAACGAGAAAGACGCCGCCCAGCCCTCAGGCGAATGTCAGGTGAACACCAGGAGGCCGAAGAGCGAAACCCTGCGGACACGTGCGTGCAGGTGTACAGGTTGCCGAGGATCGGGCGAATCGCTGCCCGATGCCACGGATACGCTGACGGCGGCACGCCCGCACCTTCACGTGAGATGGTGCCACCGAGAGGAGTCATCGTCATGCATCGCTACCGAGAGATCGCGCGCGAACTCGCAACCCAGATCGCCGACGGCGCGTTCGACGCCACGGGGATGCTGCCACCGGAGGCGCAGCTCGCGATCGCCTTTGAGGTGTCGCGCGGCACCGTCCGCAATGCGCTGGTGCTCATGGCACGACAGGGGGCAGTCGCCCCTCGTCGCGGCTCCGGTTGGCTGGTGCGCACGACCGTGCAGAGCCAGCGTCTCTCGGAGATGCGCTCGTTCGCGCAGTGGGCGTGGAGCCGAGGCATGGAGCCGGGCGGGCGCGTCATCGCACAGCAGCGACGGGCAGCGACGGCGTCCGAGGCGCGATTGTTCCGGGCCGGTCACGGCATCGGAGAAGTGCTCGAAGTCGTACGCCTGCGACTGCTGAACGGGCGCGTCATGATGCTGGAGCGTACCGCCTATCCGTCTTGGATCGCTCCGCTTGTCGAAGATCTCGCGCCGGAGGAGCCGTCGGTCGTCGGTGCGTTGGAGGCCCGTGGTGTGCGTATGGTGCACGGTGAGCACTCGATCGATGCCATCGCCGCGCCCCGTGAGGATGCTCGTCTGCTCGACGTCCGGCGTTCCAGCCCGCTGCTGCGAGTGAAACGCGTCAGTTATGCCACCGACGGCCGCGCGATCGAGACGGGCGACGACCGCTACTTGGCCGATGCCATGTCGTTCCAGGTACAGGCATCGCTGCAGGGATTGTCGCTCACCCGGCAGACTGCCTGACCCCCCTGAGGCGCGACTCTGGACAGGTGTGCGTCGTGGGCCCCGGTATTCGGCCCGGTTCGACGTGTCGCCGCTCTTCGGACCGATCGCGTTCACCCCAGGGTCATCTTCTGGCTGTTCTGTCGCGTCGAGGAAGGACGTTCGAGCCTTCAGCCGGCGCCCATAAGGGTCGCCGTCCTCGTATCCGGAAGGAACACTGAAGTCATGTCTTTGTCCCCCGCATTTGGGATACGCCGACACCGGCGCATCCCGCTGCTCACGGCGCTCATCGCTACGGGAGCGCTCATCGCAGCGCCCCTGATGCTCGCCTCCCCCGCCGCCGCGGCCTCGGCATCCGAGATCGCCCTCACGAGCACCGAGATCTCCGTCGGCGGCACGATCGCTGTCGACTTCGCCACCGATCGCCCCACCAGTAAGAACTGGGTCGCGATCTACGCGGCGTCCACGCCGGAACCCTGCGACGCCTGCGGCATGGCCTGGGCCTATGCCCCCGGCGCGAGCGGATCGGTGCAGCTCCCCACGATCGACCGCGCAGGCAACCCGCTCCCCGCCGGAAGCTATAGGGTCGAGTACCTCTATAACGACGGGTACACACGTATCAGTCAGCCGAAGTCGTTCACGATCACCGGCGAGCCCGGTGGCGAGGATCCCTACGAGGGCCCGGATGTCGACCCGACGAAGCCCATCGACCTCTCGGTCGTGCAGCTCAACGTCTGGGGCAAAACGACCGACGCACAGATGCTCACAGAGATCGGCGCAGATCTAATCTTCGTCGAGGAGGCGCAGCACGCGGCTGCGGCCGTCGCCAAGGATCTCGGCTTCGACTACCACTCCACCGGCGACAGCGCTGGCGTGATCTCGCGCTACCCGATTGTCGATGCCGGCGTCGTCACGGTGCCGGGCACGCAGGGTGGCTGGATGAAGGCCATCGTGCAGGTGGGTGACACCCAGATCGCCGCGTACGGCGGGCACCTCGAGTACCGCTACTACGCCACCTACCTCCCCCGCGGATACGCAGGTGATGTGGCCGCCCCCGGCTTCCCGAGCGAGTGGAGCGGGTGGAGCAAGCTGAACGCCCCGGTCACAGATGTGCCGCAGATCCTCGCAGCCAACCAAGCCTCCAGCCGACCGGCTGCCGCAGCGGCGTTGACCGCCGACATGGCACAAGAGCGCGCAGCTGGACGACTCACGATGATGGGCGCCGACATGAACGAGCCATCGGCTCTGGACTGGACGGAAAGCACCGCGAACCTGTACGACCACAACGGCGTCGTCGCTCCCTGGCAGACGACGAGCATCCTGCGTGACGGCGGACTGGTCGACGCGTATCGTTCGATGTATCCGGACCCCGTGACCCACCCGGGCTTCACCTGGCCGGCAGACACCCCGAACGTCAGCGTCTCGGAACTCGCCTGGGCGCCAGAGGCCGACGAACGTGACCGCATCGACTACATCTTCTTCGCACCCGATGAGCGTCTGAGCCTGACCAGCACGCGGATCGTCGGCCCCATGGGCGACATCGTCCGCGGGGCTCGCGCCCTCCCGGTCTCGGATGAAGAGATCTTCACTCCCCAGACGCTGTGGACCAGCGATCACAAGGGCCTGCAGGCTGAGTTCGTGGTGTGCGGCGAGGTATGCCAGGCAACCCAGCAGCCGAACGAACTCGCAGTTGGCACGCCATCGATCACCGGCACCGCGAAGGTCGGTGCGACGGTGACCGCGGAGACTGGCGAATGGACTGCAGGGACGGCATTCACCTTCCAGTGGCTCGCCGATGGTGAGCCGATCGAGGGTGCCACCGCTGCGACCTTCACGATCCCTGTCGAGCTGGCCGGACGCGCACTGTCCGTGCGTGTCGGCGGAACACTTGACGGCTACACCCCGGCGAACGCAACCAGCGTCGCTGTGACCGTCGCCGATGACAAGCCGGTCGCGACTGACCCCGCCGTGACGATCGGCGAGAAGACGGTACCTGCGGGCGGAACCCTGCAGGTCATCGGTAGCGGATTCGCTGCCGGTGCGGAACTGCGTCTCGAGCTGCACTCCAAGCCTGTGACGCTCGGCACCGCCACGGCATCTGCGACGGGCGGGTTCTCCACCCTCGTCCGGATCCCGGCCTCAACCTCGGTCGGCGCGCACACGCTCGTTGTGGTACTCCCGGATGCAACGCAGCTGCGCGTCTCAGTCACCGTGACCGCCGCGCACGGTTCAGACGTCGATGATCTGGCACAAACGGGTGGCGAGCCCCTCGTGTCGGCTCTCTGGATTGCGCTGGCGGCGCTGGCACTCGGCGGCCTACTGCTCGTGCGTCGCCGGATGCGTCAGCACTAAGCACAGCAAAAGAGCGAAACGTGACCGTCCCGGTGAACCCCGGGACGGCCACGTTTCGTCCGCTGCGGGAGCGACTGTCCTACCGCCCCAAAGTCAGCCCCAAACCGCCAGCGCGCTGGTGCCGCCAGCTCGGACCGAAGCGGTGCTTCTTAGAGAATCAGGGCGAGAACAAGCCTCGCCAACGCGGCCTAGGCATGAGCATCGCGAACACCGGAATGAAGGCGTCGTTGTGTGCCCCGACAACGCCTCAATCCCGCAGGACTCGTGTGCGCAATTCGGCATCGGCCGCGTACTGCCCCTGAAAGCTGCCTCGCGATAAGGTGACCGGATGGTCATGACAGGCGGCGAGCGGAACACCGGGCTACTCGGGCTGGACATGAACGTGGGGTTCGCGCGAGCAGTCCTTGAGGGAGACGTCGATGGAGAGCTGTGGTCCTCGGCATCTGGTGGTGAGGCTGCGCACCATGTCGTGCATTCGTATGGGATGTCGCTGATCTGGGGTGAGCGAGTTGGCGATGCGTTCGATGAGATTGTGGAGCGGCTCTTGGACGGCTCATATCGCACCCGGGACGAGTGGCTTCAGATCGATCCCCGTTGGGCGCAACTCCCCTGGACGGAACGACTCGCCCAACCCGGCGGCATGCCTCCTTTGCGCGTTGAGTCCCGCCTCAACTTCACCTTTGACCCGGCGCTGTTCCGCGCTGCGACAAGCATCGGGGCACCAATCGGATGGTCGATCGTACCAGCGGAAGCCTCGGACTTCGATCGCCCAGGTTCGGTGGTTCCGTCGTACTTCTGGAGGGATCCTGCCCAGTTCCTCGCCCGCGGCGGAGGGTGGCGGGCCGAGAAGGACGGGTGCCGGGGCGCGTTGGTGTTCAGTTCGTTCCGCTTCGATGCCGAGCTCGAACTCGGAATCGAGACCGCACCCGAGTCGCGCGGGCAGGGTCTGGGCGCAGCCGTCGCTGCCTGGATGATCGAGGATCTCCTTACTCAAGGGATCTCACCGGTGTGGTCGTGTCGAGCCGGGAACACCGCATCCGCCCGACTGGCTGAGAAGCTCGGCTTCCGTATATCCAAACGCCTCCCCTACTACGGCCTCCCTACAGCGCAAACTGGTCAAGAGGACTCCCAATGAAGGGGATCTGGTACGAGCGGACCGGGCAGGCACGACAGGTGCTGCGACTCGGAGACCTCCCTGGTCCCGTTCCTGGCCCGGGCGAGGTGCTTGTCAAGCTCAGCGCTTCGGGTGTGAACCCGTCTGATGTGAAAGCCCGGGACGGCACTCGAGGGGGAAAGAGCGCGCTCCCCTTTCCGCTGGTCGTCCCGCACAGCGATGGTGCAGGTGTCGTTGTCGAGACGACTAGCGGAGCGGAAAGGTTCTCGCCCGGGGATCGCGTGTGGGTCGCGAATGGTCAATGGCGGCGCCCGATGGGGACCGCTGCTGAGTACATCGCGATCGACGAAAGTCTCGTCTTCCCCCTCCCTGAGACGGTGTCCTTCGAAGTCGGTGCGGCGCTCGGTATCCCCGTGCTGACCGCGTGCCATGCTGTCACGGGATTCGGTGACGTTGTCGGCCGCGTCGTCCTCGTCAGCGGCGGAGCCGGAACCGTGGGGCGGCTTGCGGTACAGTTCGCCAAGAACGCCGGAGCGTTCGTCGTCGCCTCCATACGAACGGTAGACGATGCCCAGGAGGCGCTCGATGCGGGGGCGGATCGTTGCGTGAGCTACCAGAGCCAGACCTTCGTCGATGACGTTCTGCAGGCGACGGGCGGACGTCGCATCGATCATGCGATCGAGGTGGAGTTCGGGAAGAACATCGCCTACCTCTCCAAACTACTCGCCGACCGCGCCACGATCGTCGCGTTCGGCTCCCAACGAACTCCCGAGCCGACTCTCCCCTTCTACGAACTTCTGTTCGCGGGAGTGCGCTTGGAGTTCCTTTTGGTCTACCTTCTGTCAAATCCGGAGCGCCACGCCGCCGCCGAGAAGATCAACACACTCCTCGCCTGCGGCGGACTTGACGTCAGAATCGATCGGAAGTTCCCACTCGCTGACTGCGCGTCTACCCACGAACTCGTCGAGACCGGATCCCGATCCGGAGCGGTGATCCTCCAGATCTCCTAAGGGCGTGTTGCTAGACGGGACGGACCCGCACGGCTCCCCTAAGAGTTGACTGCGCGTTGGTTCAGATCTCTGGCGCTCGGCGTTCTCTCCGTTTCGAGGCGTGACTATCAGACTGCAGACATGGTTCTCGGAGAGAACGAGATCCTCACCCCTGGACCTCAGCCCGCAGCGAGAAGAAATCTAGGGCGACTTCGCACGTACCTTGATCATCGAGGATGGAAGAGCGTTCCAAGACCCGAGCGAAACGTCCGTCGACGTCTATCGAGAGTAGGACGGGGAACGAACCCTTAGTCCATGCCATCGAGGATCAGTGCTTCGAACTCGGCCGCGATCTGCTCACATGTTTGAATCCGCACGTCGGGGCGCGATGCGAGCTCGCCTATGAATTCGTTCATGAGGATAACCCGCCCCGGTGTTCCGATCACTTCCGGGTGCCAGATAGTCGGAACTGTCAGGCCTTCCTCTGCCGCAGCATCAATCTCCTCCATCCAGCTCCGGAACACCGGCGCGTAGGGTGCGACACGATCAAGTCCTTCCGGGAAATCGGGAGCGCGGTGATAGGCGAAGGCGGCATAGTCGTCGAACATCGACTTGACGGGGATCTCCGTCAAGTCAGCACCAAGGCGTCGATAAGGACGGTCTCCGTTACGCATCGAACTCGAGTAGGTATAGCCGGCAGCGGCGACACGGGTAAGCGTTTCGGTCGTGAGGTCGCCGGACGGCGCCCGGAACCCTGATGCGGACGCCCCGACGATATCGGTGAATGTCTGCTGGCTCTTTCAAGCACCTCAGTCTGCGACTCCGGTTCGAGCGTGAAGAAGGTCTCCCGTGGCCAGCCAACTCCTGGCCCTCGGCCACGATCCTCCGGCAGAGGTTAGGCCACGTCCGGACCACCCAGGCTGGAGTGAAGAAGGTGGCTCGAACGTCATGTCCTGAGAACAGGTCGAGAACACGCGGCGCCCCACTGTATGGACCGGATGCGCCGAACATGAAGAACCCCGGCCTCATCCAGATTTCACCTGAGATAGGTGCGGTATCAGTTGGCCCGTCGAGATCGAACGCCAAGGCGACCTGCGCGGAAGGCTCCGCGCAGGTCTCCCTGCGCAGTGATCCGCTCAACCAGTGACCTCGTTGATCACCGGCTTGCGCAATCCATCCTGGATACCGAGGGCGCCGAGTCGCGTTCGATCACTAGCTTCCAACCGCTGCTGTTGCTTGGCACTCGCGCGGTCTTCATCTCACAACGGTCTCAACCCGCTCGCACCACGGGCTCTTGTGGTTGTGGCGACGCCGATGAGTCTCCGCAACGAGACCCGCTGCCTGTCGCCGCCCGGCTGCCAGGCGTGTTGATCAGGTCTCGATCAACACGCGTGCGCCGTCAGGCCAGAACGGATGTCACTGCGTCCACGGCTGATCGGCCCCGTGTACGACGACGAGGTGACCCATGTGGCGCCCCGGAGGGCGCCACATAAGTCACCTTTGGCGAGTCGGGGAGCTACTCCCGCCGCGTCATCGCGGTTCGACGACGGCGAACCAGGATGAAGACCAGCCCCGCAACGATGAGCAGCACTCCCGCGGCGATCGCCCCGTAGGCGATGTCCCCGCCGGTGATGGCGAGCGGCGGGTTGGTGGGCGGCGTCTCCGGCGGGGGCACCTCACCGCAGGCGGTGTCGACGACCGTTTCCCCGTCGACGACCAGTTCGGCCGTGTTGAGGTAGCCGGTACCGGTCTCGCCCTCCGTGAGGGTGCAGTCGCCTTGCGCCTTCGTGATAGTCGTCGCGACCGTTGCTTCGACGACGACCCGGTAGAGGTGCGTTTCGCCGCCACTGATCGGCTCGCCTGTGACCAAGGTGGTGTTGCCCACACCATCGAAGTCCTCAGCGATCGGGATGTCGCCCGGGTCCACGTTCGATGCTGTCACCGAATCGATGGTGATGCCCTTGCCGAGCTTCAGCACATCCTTCAGGTCGTAGCTGCCCACCGCCGTACCGGTGTTGGCGACGACGATCTCGTAGGTGATCCTCGCCTGGTTCTGAGCATCGGGCTCTGTCTGCTCCACGATGGTCTTGTCCATCGTGATGGCGACGTTGCGGTCGATGATCAGCCCCTGGTCCCAGTTCGGGTCTGCCGAATCGGGTGCCAGCGTGATCTCGGCGGTCTGACCCGTGACGACATCACCATCGGAATCGAGGGCGTCATCGGCGCCGGTGTCCTGCGACGTGAACGTGGTGTTCGTCGTCAGGGCGTTCGGGTCGAACGTCACCGTGTACGTGCCCGATGCGAGGTCGGTGAACGAGTACTTCCCGTCCGCGTCGGTCGTGGTGGTGAGGCTGACGGGGTTGCCGTCGAGGTCCTCTCCCACGAGGGACACGGGGAAGCCCGCGACGCCCGGCTCACCGGCTTCCTGGATGCCGTTGGCGTTGAGGTCTTCCCACACGAAGTCGCCGA
This sequence comes from Microbacterium sp. NPDC012755, assembly GCF_042901325.1. Classification (NCBI taxonomy): domain Bacteria; kingdom Bacillati; phylum Actinomycetota; class Actinomycetes; order Micrococcales; family Microbacteriaceae; genus Microbacterium; species Microbacterium sp. NPDC012755. Next base: position 3,408,534 of record NZ_JBIBCT010000001.1, read on the forward strand.
TCGACGACTCGATGATCCGAACCTCGCGCGATGCCGGACCGACAGGCTGCGTGACACCCTGAGCACGACCCGAGGTCGTGTTCTCGTAGATGTCGCCACCGTCGTTGTTGGCCGGCGTCATCACGATATCGATGACCATCTCGTCTGCCGGCGAGAATGCGCCTGCGCGCAAGAATCGCAGACCAGTGACATCCGCTTCGCTGGCCGGGCAATCTGCTGCCGTTCCATTGCCGGACACGACTCCGCCTCCGATGGCGTCACACCACACCGTCGCACCCGAGGCACCGTTGGACGCGTGGTCCGGGTCGGCGTTCAGGCTGGCCGGAGCACCAGCGGTGTAGAGCATCGTGATGCCCGTTCCCGCCGAGACCGTCGCCGAGGTGAAGGTGAGATCGCCCTGGAAGTCCGTCGTGCCGATGCCATTGGCCGGCAGCACGTCGATCACGTCGACATCAGAGACGTCGACCGGCGAGTCGATGTTCGCGAACTCCACGGTCCAGATCAGCGTCCGCGGCGTTGCAACGCCATCGGGGTTGATCTCGACCAGCGGACGCGTCGTCGACTTGTCGATCTTCACACCGGTCGGCAGCACCAGCTGGATCTGCGCTTCGTCATCGCGCACCGAGGCCGGCGACGGATCCTGCGGAGAGCTGATCAACGTCGTGTTGGTGTAGACGTCGTTGCGGGCGGTCTCGAGGATGTCGACCGTGTAGATGATCGGGTCGATCGCCGAGTTGACGAGCAGGTCGCCCAGATCCCACTTGATGTAGGTCTGACCGGCCGGGCAGGCGAGCTCAGAGTCGCCAGGAGCGCCGGACTGCACCAACACCGGGGTGATGGGGTCGCCGTTGGCGCGCACAGACGAGACGAACTGCTGGTACGGCGGCAGGCAATCCTCGACCACGGCCTGTGCGGTGACACCGGCCGGAACATCCGCCGACAGGGTTGGGTTCAGGCGGTAATCCACCTGCGAACCGGCCGTGTACTGGGGAACCGCCGTGTCGGTGAACTCACCGGTGGTTGGGTTCTTCACGAACTTGTTGATACGCGCGGTCACACCACCGATCGTGAGGCGGTCGCCCCAGCTCGACTCGTGTGTCTCGGGGACATACGTCGAGATGTCGTACGGCTTCGGATCGGTGATCACACCGTTCATATCGGTCAAGCCCTCAACCCACTTGCGCGAGCCCCAGTTGCCGATCGTATCGCCGAGGTCGCCGGCGTCATCGCGCACGGTCTGGCCGATCGCGAGGTTGACGGCGAAGGTATCGGCATTGCCGGTGTAGTCGGAGCTGAAGGAGACTCGCACCCGGTTGACGCCCGAGTAGAATCCCTCAGCGTCGAGCACGGCGCCGGGGACGGCGTCCGGGCTGTCGTACCAGGTGCCGGTCGTGCAGTCAGATCCTGCTCCCGGCCCGAACGGACCACTCGAGTACTCGATCTTCAGGTTGCGCAGGTCGGAAAGCGGCTGAGCGGTGCCGATGCCGTTGCGGAAGTACGAAATCCACGCTGCGTCTCCATTGGAGGGGCGAAGATTCGTCGCGTCGCTCGTGCCGGCGTAGTTGCCGGGAGTCAGGCCGAGCTGGGCGTCGTCCCAGACGTCGCAACCCACGTAGGTGCGTGAGAACTCCGTGCCCGACTGCGGCACGCCGTTCCAGGAGCCGAACTGCAGGTTGCTGAGCACGGGCTGTCCGGGCAGCACGACGGTGTTGCCGTCACGAGCCGTGCCGGATCCAGGAGGGCCCTCGTAGAGGAAGCCCTGCTGAATGCTGAACGGCCAGATAGGCGTGTTTCCGGGACGGCCGATGGGGCTAGAGAAGTACTTGTCGAAACCTTCACCTGCGCCACCCTCGGTGGCTCGCATGGAGAGCACGGCGGTGCGGTTGTTGTTCGCGATGACCTCGCCGGTGTTGGCGTTGCCCGCGATGTCCGTCATCACGACGTTCTCGTAGGTGTTCTCCGTCGGAAGGGTCTTCGTGACGCCGTCGGCCCCCACCACACCCAGGTCGCGGATCGCGTCGACCGGAATCTGTAGTTTGATCTCGTACGCGATGACGTATCCGGTGTCGGCGTCGATGGCCGCGCCTGTTCCGAAGATCGTCGTCGGAACGTGGTAGGCGGTGGTGTCTGCCCCGGTGATCGTGATGTTCACGGGCGTGCCGGTGCCGCCGGGCTGCTGGCAGTCGATAGCGCCGGAGTTGGTAACCCCGTACTGGCCACCGTTGCGGCTGTAGGGCAGACCCGCGTACATCGTCTGGACGTCACGGCACTCGCTGAGTCGGGGTGCGTATGCAGCTGTCGCCGCCGCTTCGGAGCCCGCAGTCGCGACCGCCTGAGCCCACGCAGTCGCACCGAAGAATGCTGCCGGAGTCAAGTTATCCGTCAGCGTGATCGGCGAGGCGAGTGATGTGATCCCCTTGCCGCCTGACGCGGTGTCGACCGTGAGCGGGTAGTAGATCGTGCGGCAGGATCGGCTGGTATCAAACTCGCACTCCTGCACGCCCGGGTCCTGGTTGTACGGGCCGGCATTCTCGGCGACCGCCGTCGCACGCTTCGAGACGTCGAAGTCAGCCTCGGCCGACACGGTGTGCGCGACCTCGTTCGAGACCGCGGGCGTCGTGACCTGGTCCGAGGTCGCGCTCGCGGTCACCGGGGTAAGCGCGGTGCCGTTCGGAACTTCGGGGCGCACCTTCGAGACGAACTCATAGTCGAGAGCGGTGCCCTGCGTCTGGTTGGCTACGACGCAGACCACAGTCTGGGTCGGCAGCGACTGATGCGACGTCGCGGTCACGGGGATCACCGGAGCGCCGATGCTCGCCGGTGTGACCGAAGAGCCCGTGAGGCAGAACGGCGGCAGCTGCACGAGTTCCTCACCCTGGGGCAGTGTGAAGGTGATCGCGGGGTTGGTCTGGTCTTCGCCCTCGTAACGGATGCTGGCCGTGTAGGTCACCGTGTCGTTCGTGCGCACGATGTCGTTGTCAGGACTGGAGTCGTTGCCCGGGGCGTCGTCCGCGTCGAACGCGGGCGTGCCGGTGGTCTGGGCGAGCGTAACGTTGAGCGTCCCGTCGCCGGGTGCCGCGAACGCGGGTGCTGCCCCGGCCAGTCCGACGACTGGTGCGACCAGGAGCGTCGCCACCATGGCCGGTAGCAGCGTGATGGCCCCGCGGCGCTTGGCGCGTGGTGTCGATGTCAACATGCGTCGCCTCGCACTTCAGCGACGTCGTCAAGTAGGCGTTTCATTGGAACTCCCCCGAGTTTTGGTGTCGACGCACAACATGCGCCTCTGCGCGAGCTTGGCGGAGGAACAGGTCGCACCGATATGAACTTCACCCTGGATTCACCCGCGTCCAGCGAATTTGCGGACGTCGCGTAATAAGTCGACGCGTATCGTGTCGGCATGCCATGGATCTCGGGGAATGAGCGGCCTGCACCGGGCGCGGGCATAGAACACCGCGTCACGCGGTCCACCGGCTGGCCCGGGTCTGCGCGCGAGCGGAGCGTTGATATCGGGTGGGAGTGCGGGACAGGGCGACACCGTAACCCGTGATCCACATGAGAGCGACGGTCGTCGCGGCGAACTCAAACCAGCCACCGCTGCCCCCTCCCCAGCGTGTCAGCGAGGCGTATGCCCCTGCGAGCGCGGTCAGTGCGACGACGATCATGGTGGTCGCGCTGAGAATCCGCGTAGCCCGCGATGTCGACGAGTCCCACACCTGGAGGACTGCGGTCACGGCGGCTGTGAAACCGAGCGCGGCCGCCGTGACGTGGAGCAGATCTTGGACCGTGGAGGTGGGGGTGAAGGGAACCGGACAACCTACGGTGCAGGGTACGGCGGCAGCGAAAGCGAAGAGCGTTCCTGATGCGAGCAGGGTGGCGCCGGCGGGCCAAGGTGAGAGGATCCGATGGCGCGGTTGGGCTGGTGGCAGCGCAGTCGCGACGAGGATCGCAGCGGCGGCTACCAGGATCAGGGCGAGGTTGAACCACGGCGCGGTGGCCACGCCGGCCGCGCCCATCGCGCTGACGTAGATGTTCCCGTCCAACGCGGTGCGACAGCACCAGATGATGACGAGGCCGAGTGCGCCGCTGAGTGCGCCAATGCCGGCGCGTCGGCGCCGAGGTACGTCTGCCCCGAGGGATGGTCGGGCTGGCTCTATGTCGACGACGTTCGGCATCATCGGCGGCCCCTTGTCGGCAGGTGCGGCAGTTCACACCGGGCGTGGGTGGAGGTGAGCATGGGCGTCCTTTCAGTAGCTGACACCTCAGAGAGAGTTACGTGCGCCGATGATCACGCGACTCCGGCGGACTTCACCCCCGGATCACCTGCGTGAATGCCGACGGTCGAGAACTCTCGGAGGCTGCTACGCGCGGCGCTGCGATGGTTAGCTCGAGCACGGCTATGCGTGCTTGTCCCTCCGAGGAGACTCGGCCGCTAGGGCTTCGGGGTGGCCTAGAGTGAGGGGCGAAGCTCGCGTGGGATGTGTTCCGTCCCTCTCAGTGCACCCGGGTATCACGACGTGGGCTCCAGATCTGCCTCACCCTCATCCATCGCTGGAGCGTTCATGCCCGAGCCTGTCGACAGCGCTGCTCACCGTAGCGACCGCCGTGACTCCCCGATACCAGTGTCCGACCCAGTGCGGGACAGGGAAGCTGACCTGCTGGGTGCGCTTCCACCTGTGGACTCCCGCATCTTGACGGATCTCCGTGAGGCGGTGAACGGGGCTGACATGTCCCGCACGGTCGCCCTTGTCCGTGACGGCTGGTTTGATCTGCTTCGTGAGAACAGCCCGCTGCTTCGCGAGACGATCGAGTGGGTGCCATCGGAGGGGCTCCGGGACTCACCGCTGCTGGCGATGTTCGCCGGGTTACTGTTTTATGGCACGCCCCACCGCCGCCTCAAGGGGCTCCGCTTGTTCGTGGGCGCCACTCGGGCAGCGGCCACGAATCGGCGCGTCCTCGAGCCCATCGATCGGGCGCTGATCCTCACCTCCGCCAGTGTCTCGTACCGGCTGATCGGTCGCGCAACGTTGGGTGTGAAACCTGCGCGCACGGCGATGCGCATCCTGAACGAGATGTCCGACGCCGATCGGCAGAGGGTCCACGCTCTGCCCAGGGTTTACTCGCACCTTGGAGCCACACTGTATTATGGCGGGCACGTCGACGAAGCCCTCAGCGCCTTCGAACACGGGCTCGCGGAAGTTCCTCGGCAGGGCTACCCGCACGGGTTCATGAACCTCGCGATGCTCGCCGGTATTCACGCCCTACAGGGCACGTTGCGTGAGAGCGAGACGTACCTCGTGGCGGCTCGCTCCCCTGATTGGTCGGACACGACGCGTTCCATGTATCCGGGAACGTACTATCGGATCGCGGAGGCGACTGTCGCACTCGAGGTGTTCGACACCGCCACCGCCCGCCAGCACCTGGAGGCGATGGTCCACGATCGGGCCACCATAGAGCACTGGATTCCCATCGCGCTCACAGAAGCGATGACTAACCTAGTCGACGGCCGTCCGGGCGAGGCGCTTGCGGGACTTGATGCCTTCGCTGCCTCCCGACAGAAGGAGGGGCGTTCGGCCACGGCGAAGAACCAGCTCGCTCCGATGCGCGCCTTACTGCAGCTGGCCCTGGAGAATCCTGACGCGGCGGTGGCCATCCTTGACCGAGACGCTGCACCAGGCCCAGCGCGTGATATTTCTCGTGCACGGACCGACCTGCTACTGGGGCGACATGGAGCCGCGCTGCACCGGTTACGCCGACTCGCTGGTGCCACGCTCACGTCCCGGTTGAGCGTCGAAGCGTCCGCGCTGGAGGCCGCCTGTGTGCTCCGCATCGCAGATCAGGTGCGAACCCGCCCGACTCTGGAGCGTCTCGGCGCGACATTAGCCGCATCGGGGCAGCGGCTCGCGCTCGCCCTGCTCCCAGCCGCTGACTTTGACAGGGTGCAGGCGGCCTTGCGCACCACCGGCTATCAGGCCGTGGTTGCGGCGCTTCCCGCCGTATCGCTCATCCCCGAGATCGGCGGAGAGCGGCTCCTGTCCGAGCGCGAGCACGCCGTCCTGCAGGCATTAGTGAACACGTCATCCAACGCCGCGATCGCGAATGACCTCGTCGTGTCCGTGAACACGGTCAAAACACAGTTGCGCAGCATCTACCGCAAGCTTGGCGTCTCCACCCGTGACGAGGCGATAGCCGTCGCTCTGGCTCGGCATCTTGCGAGCGTGCATCCACCGTCGCAACCCCCGAGATAGCAGACAGACGCATGCCTGATGATAAGACGATGGTGACTGGCACGCAGCAGTTCTCGACTCGGACTTTACTGTACTGCGCGGTCTTCGCCGGCCTACAAACGCTGCTCTACCTTGCGCTATCGCCAACGACGGCACTGCTCGCATCAATCTTCCCACCTGGCTATGCGGTCGCTGCAGGGGCATACAGTTGCGGGATGTTCGCCGCCCGTCTCTTCATCGGCCGGAACGGGACCGCGACGCTCACGGCCGCCATCACGGGTGTCTTGATCGCCACAGTCAGCCCCATCGGACTTGTCGCCCTCATTCCCATGGTCATCGCTGGCGCGACGTTCGACGTCGTGCTGTTGTGGGGCCGGCGGCGGCCTCCGCGTCGAGTCATGTGGACGCCGGTCCCAGCGGCACTGTGTTCCGGGATCGCCCTGTTCCTGGTATCGCTTCCTGCGTTCTCCACCGATCACCTCACACTAGGAGTCCTGACCGCCACGCTCCTGGGACGCGCGGCAGGACAGGTCGGCGCAGCCCTCCTCTCGACGGTGATCATTGCCGCCCTGTCCCGCGCGGGCGTCCGCGCCGTCCAGCCGCTGCGAGGCGCTCCTGAGGGCGGCACCCGGGCGCCTTGACCGAGTCCAAGGTCAGGACAGGTGTCCGTCGACGTGACGACGCTCAATGCCTGTTGCGCTCCGGGGAGCCACCGCGCCCAGGAACGAACGCGGGAAAGGCACATGTCTTTGAGCTGGGGTGAAACGGGCCACGCAGGGGCGGGGTGAGACCCTGGGGGGAGGCCCTGGTGGCCCGGCGGGGAGTCAAAGTCTCGCCGCAATCCCGACAGTAGAAGGAAGACATCGGGCTCGAACATGAAGTTCACCCCGACTTCATCCCGGGAATTGCGTAAGAGATCCCATCCTCGAGCTTCTCATAGGGGGAAGCTCCTCATCGGGCGTCGGGGGGGGACGCTGAACTATCGGCCGCCCAAGGGGCAACGGTCTCTCCGCTCGAGTTGCGCAGCGCGCCCACATCGTAGTACTCCAACTTATCCGGTAGCTCGTTGCTCGACTTGCTCGATGGTCCGCCAGTGCCCCACAAAACGACACACTTCAGCCCGGGAGCTGACGCCATCTCGGACACTCACTGAGCAGGAGGGCGCCCCGATGCTGGGGCACCCTCCAGATAGCCCGCTCAGCCGCAGGAGGCAACCACGGACCATCCGCCGGCCAGGGGCGACAGGTTTGACACGGTCGCGTCCCCAAGCCCCATGTATCCGAGAGATCCGACCGCGTAGTACGGGTTGTACGGGTTGGCCCCGTAACCGGTAGCACGGCCCGCGGCCTTGTGTTCAGCGTTCGTTGCCGTGGTGCAACCAGTCGGCGTTGTTGTTGGCGTCGGTGACGGGGTCGGCGTGACGGTCGGGGCCGGAGTCGGAGATGGAGTTGGTGTGATGCTCCGGTCGACCCGCCGGTTGTTGTCGAAGAAGAACTTGGTTACGTAGGCCGGATAGTCGATGCTGTTCGCCGAGATGTACGTTCCTCCGGACCCGGCACCGGCGGGCCAGTTGTGACCCAGCCCTGTGTTCTGGATCACGGAGGCTCTCGGACCTTGAGTGTCGGAGTACTGCGTTCCTGCGCCCTGGGTGTTCGTCCCGGAGAGACCGGTCAGGGAGAACTGCGTTGACGACGTCGCTCCGTACAGTCCGGCCATCACTTTGCCGTTGAGGGTGTCGTAGCCGGGTGCCACCGTTGTGTCGTTGCTGCCGTATACGACGGAGGTTACCTGCGTCTGGAACCCCTCGGCGCCGGTGTTGGCGAACTTCCTGCATGTCGATGTCGCAGTCTTTTCGTCCGTGGCGACGGTACCGATCTGCCCTGATGTCGTCCCCACAGTCGGGCCGGCGTTGATGCCTACGCCGGCGAACAGGTTCGGGAACAGGCATCCCATGACCATTGCTTCGCCGCCACCTGAGGAAAGGCCGGAGATATACACCTGGGACTCGTCGATGCCTAGGGATGCTCGGGCCGTCAACGTCTGGGCGAGGTCTCTGAGGTTGTCATCGTGACGAGCAGGCGAGCTCGAGCTGTGATTCGTGTCGTAGTAGTCCCAGCATCCAAGGACCACGCCGCCGTTCGGAGCATCCGGGATAGCCACCACCATGCCATAAGCGTCAGCCGCCGCGGCCCAGTTGCCGTTCGCCTGCAGGTCCTTGGCCTTCTGAACACACCCGTGCAGGTTGATCATCAGCGCTCTCCCGTCTCCGAGCGTTCCTGCCGAGGTCGGAGTGTAGAGCCGCACCGACATTCCCGCGATCGTTTCCGTCGACCAAGTTCCCGTCGTTGCGTGGGCGGCGGTGGAGGCGGTCACAGCTGCGAGTGCACCCGCAGTGAGGGCGGCCGCGGCGATACCGGCGAGGAACCTCGATCGCCAGCGCGTCGCTGCTTCTTGCTGTTCGAGTGGGGCCGGGCTATTCATGCAGAACCTCCTTGTTCTGACGGGGTGCCGCCATCGACATCCAGTTGTGTCGAGTATTCGGCGATCTCGGCCCGTACTCGACCCCGGAATCCGCACAGCAAACGTGCATCAACGCACATTACGAGGTCGGCGAACACGCTGGCAGACTTATCTGTGTGATCGGATTGCTCTTAGTGCCGGAGCAGGGTCCCTGGTTTGCGTCGCTCGTCGCTCTGATGTGCACGAGCGCTGTGGTGCAGTCAGTTACGGGGTTCGGTTTCGCCGTCCTGAGCGCGCCCGTGCTCGCTGCCGTGACCGATGGACCGACAGCTGTGTCCACGGTGCTGATCACGGGGACGATCGCCGACGTGCTGATCCTGTTGGCACGCCGAAAGCGTCCCATACCCGAGGTGGGGGTCGTCGGCGCAAGTTCTCTGCCCGGAATCGCGGTCGGCACGATGCTGCTTGTGGTCGCCCCCAAAGAACGTCCTGATGGTGATCATCGCGTTGTGCGTTCTCGCCGCCGTTGCGCATCGATGGTGGTTGGGCCGACGCAGGACGATGACCCAGCGAAGGATCGGACGCTCATGGGGCGTGCTCGCGGGGATGCTCTCCGGAACTTTCGGCGCCGCGACAACACTGGCCGGACCGCCCACAGTGCTGTATCTCGGCTACCGGGATCTCTCACCGGGAAGGATGCGAGACACCCTGGTCACGCTCAACCTGGTCCGTCTACCTGTCAGCCTCGCGGCGCTCCTTTGGGCAGGCACGTTTACGGTCATCCCCGGGATCTTCTGGTTGGTTGTCGGCGTGCTCGCCGGATACGCGATGAGTGGACGGTTGTTCCGCCGGATCGGACCGGGACAGTACAACGCCATCACCCGCGCTGTCCTCCTCCTCGCTGCAGTGGTCGCGCTCGTCTCCGCGATCACCGCGAACGCCCGCTGACCGCAGCTCCTCCCCCGCGTACGGGATTCGCTGCTCACTGTCCAGCGCGCGAGTCGTCGAGCTCCTGACGGAGCCACGGCCCCACCATTCGTGCACCGCGATGACTCATGACCACCGTGTAGTGGTTCAACTGCTCCAGGCGCACATGGCGGATACTCCGGTGCTTACGGAGAAGGTCTTCTAGGTATCCAGGGGCGTACAATCCCGGCGGCTCGTTCTGCAGGCCGCGGGGAACAGTGAGCAGAAGCGTCTCATGGACGAGCCCCGTAAGCGCATCGGGAAGCTCCGTGCCGAGGTTCATGTCGAGCGTATCCTCGACGGTGACACGGTAGCTGGTCGTCGGCCGCAACGCGTCCCCGTCACTCATGAGGTCGTAGGCGATGTACCGCTCGAGTTCTGGGCTCCAATCTTCCGTGAAGGCAGGGTGAGGGCGCCAGAATCCTTCGATGTAGTCCTCGACGCTGGCCCACCGATGCGACAATCGCTCAGCGGTGGGGCCGAGAATGTGGGCCACCAGCTCATCCGCATCGACACTGTCGGGGACATCAAGCGGGAGGCCACCGTCCACGAGGACGAGGCTCCTCACCCGTTCGGGGTGACGATGGGCAAAAACGAGCGCCACGAAAGCACCCATCGAATGCCCTATGACGAGCACCGACGACTCCCCCAGCGCATCCAGGACAGCGACGAGGTCAGCCGCGTGCGCTCGGAGTCCCGCCGGCCCGGACACGGCATTGCTCAGTCCACGGCCCCGGAGGTCCGGAGCGATCACCCGAACGCCGGGAAGCTCATCGACGACGAACGGCCACGCTAAGTGCGACGACGTCACCCCGTGAACGACGAGAACCGCCGGCGTGAAGTCGGTGGGCGCCTCCACCGGGTCCCAGACTCCCACATGGAGGGCGCCGCCCGCGACGGGAACGTCCATGGTGCGGAAGGAATGAGCTGTCACCGTGCCGTCCATCCGCCGTCCATCGCGTAGGACGCCCCGGTCACCATGCCAGCGACCGGCGACGCGAGCCATGTGACCAGCGCGGCAACCTCGGCCGGCTCGACGAGTCTCTTGATCGCGCTCTCAGTGAGCATCACCTTCTCGACGACCTCCTCCTCTGCGATACCGTGCAGACGCGCCTGGTCGATGATCTGCTTCTCAACCAAGGGTGTGCGCACGTAACCCGGGTTGACACAGTTGCTGGTGACACCGTGTGCCCCACCCTCCAACGCCGTGACCTTCGAAAGGCCCTCCAACCCGTGCTTTGCAGTTACATAGGCTGACTTGAACGGGCTGGCGCGGAGCCCATGAACACTGGAGATATTGATGATCCGCCCCCAACCGTTCTCGTACATTCCCGGCAGCACCGCCCGGATGAGAAGGAAGGGCGTTTCGACCATCAACCTTTGAATGAGGCGGAACGCCTCGGGGTCGAAGTCGGTGATAGGGCTGACCCGCTGCACTCCGGCGTTGTTGATCAGAATGTCCGTCGTCACGGATACCCCCTCCAGTGCTCGCGTGTCGGCGAGATCGATGGGCCAGGCCTCCCCTCCAAGTCGGGTCGCGTGGTGTTCCGCAGCCTTCGCGTCCAGATCCGCCAAGACCACGATGGCGCCCTGTGACGCCAGTGCTTCTGCGCACGCGAGGCCGATGCCGCTCGCCCCACCCGTGATCAGGGCGCGCTTCCCCTGGAGCTCCAGTTCTGTCATTCCTTCTCCTTCGACGTGCCGCTACGTGGGCCGAGGCCCCGCCCGATGAACAACATCATTCGATCGACGATCGAGGTATCTATTTGCGTCGGAGGCTGCCCCGACGGATCGCGTTCCCAGAGCAGGTAACGCATCCCGATCAGCTCTCCTGCCCCCATCAGTGCCCACGCGACGACTTCAGCGTCGAGATCCTCACCGATCTCGCCACGTCCCTGCGCCGAGGCCAGCCCCTCGCGGTATCCCTCGACAATGCGTTCGTAGTGCAGCCGTAGCATCGACGGAGAGACGAACTCCGCTTCTCTGACGACGCGATACAGGGCAGGGTGCTCTGCGGTGAACCGGAAGAACCCCTCGAACCCGCGGCGCTCCGCATCGAGGCGATCGCTCGCGCCTTTCATCGCATCGGACATGGAGTGGCGAACTCGGCGATTGAGGTCGACGACCAACGCTTCGAAGATCGTCTGCTTACTGTCGAAGTACAGGTAGAACGTACCGAGTGCGACCTCGGCGCGCTCCGTGATCTTCACAATGGAAGCGTCGTGGTACCCCAGATCCGCGAACACGCCCTCGGCCGCGACAAGGAGACGCGATCGTGTCGCTTCCCCTCGTTTCGTCAGCGGACGACCTGTGGCAGGAGAAACGAGAGACTCCTCTGTATGTGGTGACGGTTGCTCAGCCGGCAAGATCATGAGCGTTCTCCTTGTCTGCGATGAGAAGCTGAAGCGCACGGGAGCGCAGCGCCCCTCGCGCCACCTTCTCGATAGTGGAGCGTGGCAAGCGATCCACGAACTCCGTTCTGACCGGAAGCTTGAAGGTTGCGAGGCGATCGCGCGCGAAACCGAGGAGTTCGTCTTCGCCCAAAGGCCCGCTGCGCACGATGAACGCTACGCCCCGCTCGCCCCACACCGGATCCGGGACACCGACGACTGCCGCGGCTGTGACAAGCGGATGCGCTTCGAGAACTCGCTCGACCTCCGCCGGTGACACGTTCTCACCGCCGGAGACATAGATCTCCTTTATCCGGTCGACGACTCGGTAGATGCCGTCGGAGTCGCGGTGAACGAGGTCACCAGTGCGCAACCATTCATCGACGCGCACACGCGCCGTTGCCACGGGATCGTCCAGGTACTCAGAGAACACGCTGGGTCCGCGAACCCATAGCTCTCCCGTGGCGCTCCCGTTCAGCACCAGCGACGTCTCAGGATCGACGAGACACACGTCAACATATGGATACGGCCGTCCAACCGCGCCCGGGTGCACGCGGACGGCGTCAGCGGGCAGTGTCAGCACATTCGGTCCTGCTTCGGTCAGACCGTAGCCCTGAGTGAGCCCGACTCCGCGCGCAGTCCAGGCGTCGGCCAGGTCATCGGGGATCGTGGCACCGCCGACGAGGACGGTCTTCAACGATGTCAGATCCGCATCGGGCCATTCCGGGGCTTCGTGAAGCATCCGGTACTGCGTGGGGACGCCCATCATGGCGGTTACCCGTCGATCGCGGATCAATTGCAGCACCCGCGATGGGTGGAACGAACGCTCCAGGATCACCGTCGCGCCCGACCACCAGGCCAGAAGAGGCTGCACGTTCCACGCCGCCACATGATACTGAGGGAGCACCGACAGGATGACATCGTCGTTGGTGATCGGCATGACCTGAGCCAGCGCGACGTTGTTCCAGAAGCAGTTCGAATGGGTGAGCACCACACCCTTCGCGGCGGCCTCGCTACCCGAGGTGTAGATCACGAGGAGTGGGTCGTCGTCGCGTACTGGTCGTCGCACCACCGGGCTGACGCAGCGTGGCATCCTCCTTTCTACTCCGTTCGCCCCGAGCTCCGCCGTGGCGGGGCCCGATTCCATCAGAGAGAAGGCGGCCCTCGCCAGCGCCGCATGCTCGTCCTCGACGAGCACCAGAGGTGCACCGCTGCGGTGGATGAGGTCGCTGAGCTCGACGGGAGTCAGCCGCCACGACAGAGGTACGAAAGCGATGCCGAGGAGGGCACACGCGAAGAACGCGACGACATGGTCTGCTGAGTTCCCGGACACCGTCGCGATCCTGTGCCCCGGTCCGTACCCTGCGTCCGCGAGGCGCACGGCAAGAGATGAGGCGCGTTCATAGAGTGTCTTGTAGTCCAGAAGGACACCGCGGTCATCGATCGCGATGCTGGCCGGGGTGGTCGCTGCTCGGTCGCAGATCCAACGACCCAGCGTCTGCGTGCCGTCGAGTTCAGTCATAATGATGTTCCTTCGACCGCATCGATGGTTTCGAGCCTGTCGGCAGGCGTACGTGCGGCCGTGCGTCCACGCTTGCGCCGCCATTCGTCGACCGTCCCTGCGATCCCGCCTGGAAGGAACAGCACGACCAGGATGAACAGTGCCCCGAGAAGGAAGAGCGGCTCTGACAGGGGGATCCGCAACCACTCGGGTAGCGCGTCGATCGCATCAGAGCGAGCCAGGACGGTCAGACGCTGATCGAGCAAGGTGTACAGCACCCCACCTACAATGGCACCCCATCGGAAGCCGACGCCACCGAGGACGACCATCACGAGCACCGTGATCGTGAGATCAGTGCCCACGGCCGACGGTTGCGTGCCTGACTGGAGCAGGAGATAGGCGATCCCCGCAAGCCCGGCGCACAGCGCGGCGATCACGAACACGATGAGCTTCGCTCGAGCTGGGCGCAGGCCCAGCACCTGCACTCGGAGCTCGTTCTCCCTCGTTGCGGCGACGAGATGACCGAGTCGCGACCGGTCCACCCACAGAACGACCAGGTAGACGATAACGACGACGACGAGCGCGAGCCAATAGAGGTTGCGGGTGTTCATCACTCCGACGAGCCATTCCGGAACCTGTCCGGTGTTGAGGGAAAGTCCTTCTTCTCCGCCGGTGATCGCCTGGTTCCGGCGTACGAGAACGGAACCGGCCTGTGCGAAGGCGAGCGTCACCATGGCGAAAGGAATGCCGTTCACCCGCATCGCGATGGCGCCGGTGACGACCGCGACGATCATGCCGCCGACGAGGGCGACAAGAATACCTGGCCACAACGGGAGCTGTGCAGCGTCCAGAACGATGCCGAGGCCGTAGGCCCCCGCACCGAAGTACAGTGCGTGCCCGAACGACAACATGCCAGCGGTCCCGAGCAGGAGATTATAAGACAGGGCGAGGGCCGCGAACACCATGCACAGTGAGAGCAGCGCGAGCGTCCCCGGCGTGTACGTCGCCCCGGGCAGAACGCCGGGGATGGAGATGTTCAGCACCGGCAGGATCGCCATGACGAGGATGATGACCGCCCCGATGATCAGAGGAGTGGCTCGTTTGATGGTGTTCATGCTGTCCTCCCCATCAACCCGCGTGGGCGCACGAGCAATACCACCGCCAGCAGCGCGACAACGATGAAGTCCCCTGTGCCTCCGAGGTACGTGTTTGCTATCTGCTGCAACACCGCCACGAGGACGGAAGCGATGGCGGCGCCGGTGAGAGACCCGAGTCCGCCGACGACGGTGACGATGAATGCGAAGATGAGTAGCGTCGAGCCGAGGTGCGCGGACACGTAGGTCATCGCGTGCATCGCGAGCACTCCGCCGATGCCGGCGGCCGCGCCGCCGATGGCGAACACAACCGTGAATGAGCGGCGCACATCGATGCCGAGGGCCGTGACCATGGCACGGTTTTCCACGCCGGCGCGGATGATCATCCCGTAGCGGGTCTTCTTCAGGAAGAGGACGAGAGCGGTCAGTACGATTCCCGCGGCGATGATGAGCACCCAGTACTTGTTGGGGATGTTCGCGCCGAGCACTGTTGTCGTCTGACCCAACCATCCCGGCCCGGTGACGGTGATCGGGTCCGTGCCCCAGATGCCCTCGAACAAGGCGATAGCGGCGAAGGAGAGCCCGACAGTGACCAGAACCTGTTCGATGTGCCGTTGGTACAGCGGGCGGATGAGAAGAAGTTCCGTGACCGCTGCGAAGAGCGCGCCGACGAGCGCACCGGCCAGGACAGATAGCAGGAATCCGGTCCAGGTGGACGCGCCCAGCGCTTGAGCGACGGTCCACCCCACGAAGGCGCTGAGCGTGAGGAAGGCGCCATGGGCGAAGTTCAGAACATGCATGAGCCCATAGATCAGGCTGAGCCCGCTAGCGACGAGGAAGTACAGGGCGCCGAGGCCGACGCCGATGACAAGGGTGAGGATGAGGGTGCTCATGCGTGTGCCTCCGCGCTGACGCCGAGAAGTCGTCTGGTGAGCTCCTCGTCGTCGAGGATCTCTGTCGCCCTGCCGGTGTGCACGACGCGCCCACCCGCTATGACGACGGCGGGGCCGGCGAGTTGCCGGACGACGTCGAGGTTCTGTTCTACGAGCAGGATGGGCACAGTCTTGGCTGCCTCAGCGAGCGCCGCGGCCACTTCGGCGACGATCTTCGGCGCCAGCCCTTTGGTGGGTTCGTCTACGAGGAGGATCTGGTTGTCGTTGAGGAGGGCCCGGGCGACGGAGACCATCTGTTGCTGACCGCCCGACAGCGTGCCCGCCCGTTGATCACGGCGCTGGACCAGGTCGGGGAAGAGCTCAGCGACAAGATCTCTGCGGGGATGTGTCTGTCTTTCGGCGAGGGCGAGGTTCTCTGCGACCGTCAGTCCCGCGAAGACCTCGCGATCTTCAGGAACGTAGCCGACGCCGCGCTGGACGATCCGATGTGTAGGGAGGCCGTCGATGCGCTCACCGGCCAGGCGCACCTCGCCGGATCGGTCAATCAGGCCAAGGATGCCGCGCACCGTGGAGGTCTTGCCGACACCGTTGCGGCCAAGTACCGCGGTAATACCAGTGGCGGGCACCTCGAAGGAGACGTCTTCGACGACCTGCTGCCCGGAGATGGCTGCTCTCAGATTCCGTACCCGAAGGATGGGTTCGCTCATGCGGCGACGCCCTTTCCGAGGTATGCGCTCTGCACCGTCGGGTTGCCCATGATCTTCTCCGGCGTGTCCATGGCGATGATCGTTCCGAAGTACATCACGGCGACCACGTCGACCAGGTCGAGCAACACATCGATGTGATGCTCGACCATGAGCACCGTGCAACCGCTCTCGCGTTGCATGGTGCGGATCGTGTCAACGAGTCCGGCAACGTCGCCGGACGCGACACCGGCCATCGGCTCATCGAGGAGCACCAGCCGTGAGCGTGTGGCCAGGAGAACAGCGATCTCGAGCTTTCGTTTGTCTCCATGGCTGATGTCGCCAGCCAGCGCGTTTCGTCGATGTTCCAGCCCGACGTCGACGAGGAGCCGTTCCGCGTGCTCCGTCGCGGCGTCTCGGGCGGACGGGAACCGCAGCAGCGAGTAGCTGCCACCCCGCGTCGCCTGCGTTGCGATCCGCACGTTTTCCTGCACCGTGAGTCTCGGGAAGAGGCTCGACGTCTGGAATGTGCGCCCCAGTCCCGCCCGAGCCCGCCGAGGGATGGGCATGCGCGTGATGTCCTCGCCATCAAGCAGAATGCGACCAGACGTTGGGCGGGTCACACCGGAGATCGTGTTGAACAGTGTCGTCTTTCCGGCGCCGTTCGGGCCGATCACACCAACGAGGCTTCCCGCTGCGATGTTGAGGTCAACGTCCTTCAGAATGGTGGCGCCGCCGATCTGCAGGCCAAGGCCTTCGACATGTAGATCCGCTCCGCGGGACTCGGACGGGATGGGGGCTTTCATCGTATGTACGCCGTTCCTCGGGCGGTCACGGAGCCACGGTCGCGGCGTCGACCGTGTCGACGAGCTCCGGGACGAACGAACCGTCCTTCGCGATGAGCTTCACCTGGTACATGCTCTGCAGGAGAGCGTGGTCGTCGGCGCGCACAGTTGTGGTGCCCTTGGGACCTTCGAACTCGAACCCTTCGAGGGCGGCGATCATGTCATCGACGTCGCCCTTTCCTTCCTTGATAGCGTGCACGAGCATGATGGCCGCGTTGAAGCCGTCGGGGCTGAACAGATCGGGGGTGGCTCCTGCGTCCTCGATCGCCGTGACCATCGCATCGTTCACCTTGTTGTCCGGCGCGCCCGGAAAGTAGTGGTTGAGGAAGTTGATCTTCTCGGATGCTTCTCCGTAGGCGCTGAACGTGGCCGAGTCGCCGAGTCCGGTGACCACAGGGATGTCGTCCAGGACGCCCTGCTGACTCATCGCCTGCCACATCGCCCCCGAGGTGGCCCCCGCCCAGGCAACGAACACGAGGTCGGGCTTCGCGGTGAGAACCTGCTGCGCGAACGGCGTGAACTCCGTCACATCCTCGGCCACGAGGACCGGAGTCACCGTGGCTCCCTTGCCGCCGAGAATTGCCTCCACAGCGGCGACGTTGCCTTGCCCGAACGCGTTGTTCTGGGCGAAGACGGCTACCGTCTTGCCCTCGATGTCATCGAGGAAGGTTCCGGCTGTCGCGACGTCCTGTGCGGACTGACGACCAGAGCGGAATGTGTAGTCGTTGACACCGGTGATGCCATCCGCAGCCGCCGGCCCGGAAATGAACAGAACCTTGTTCTGGGCCGCCTGCTCCGCCACCGCGAGTGCAACACCGGACGAGGCACTACCGAGGAGGATGTTCGCCCCGTCCCCAATGAGTTCTTTCGCCGCAGTCACCGCAGTATCCGGGTCGCCCGCATCGTCACGGTTCTCCACGATGATCTTCGTCCTGTCGATCTCGCCGGTGCCGTCCGTTGCGTAGTCAAGACCTGCCTCGAAGCCGGCAAGGTACTGTGCCCCGTATCCGGCGAGCGGACCCGTCTCGCTCGTGATCACGCCGACCGTGATTGACTCCGGGCCTGAATCTCCATCACCCCCTCCGGTATTAGCGCCGGTCTGCGGAGCGCAGGCCGCCAAGACAAGAGCTGTCGTGACCACCAGGGAGCCCAGGAGGAACTTCTTCGTAACCCGCATGCGTGTGCCTCTCACCGTTGAAGGGACAACCTGAAAGATGATTCAGATTACGTAAACCATAGAAGGCCGTGACCGTGTCGTCAACCCGGATGCACGGTTTCGTCCACCCGGTGTTCGTCTCCACGATGCCTGACGTCGGCTCTAATGAAAGGAGGATCCACGACGATCTGACGGTGATGTGCAGATGAGTTCGAAGGGTCCGGTTGTCGCGTTGGTCGTTGCGACGGTGCTGTGGTCGACCGGTTATGTACTGAGTGCGTGGGCTCTGGCTGGCGCCTCCCCTGCGGTGCTGTCTGTGTCCCGCTTCGCGGTAGCGACCGCGGTGGTCCTCCCCCTAGCGATACGCCATGGGGGCCTGCGGGCGGCGATCCTGGCACCGCGGTACCTTCTTCTCGCTGCCACTGGGGTCACGGTGTACTACTCGTTGGCGAATTTGAGTCTGTTGTTCACTACGGCGGGGACTGCGTCTCTCGTCGCTGCATGCCTGCCGGTGCTGACTGTTGCAGGTGCGAGGCTCTTTCTCGGAGAGCGAGTGTCAGTACGTACGGCGCTTGGCCTCACGGCAGCGACAGTGGGCGTGATGGTGGCTTCGTTGACCAGTTGGAGTATGGACGGCGGCGTCATCCTGAACGTCCTTGCGATGTGCAGTTACGCCGCGTACACGCTCATTCTGCGCGGCAACACACATGCTCGCGACAGCCCGATCACGATCGCGGCAGTCACGGGACTGTGGGGGTCCGTCTTCATGCTTCCGTGGCTCATTTGGGAGGTCGCCTCAGGTTCCGCGGTTTTGACGCGCGACGCCTTCGCGCCGATTCTTGCTCTCGCTCTCGTCGTCACCGGACCGACGTTGGTTCTCTTCACCTACGCTGCCGAACGACTTCCTGCGTCGATGACAGGTGCCGCTGCCGCTGCGATCCCTCCGTTGGGATATCTGTGCGCCCTGTCGTCTGGAGAGACTCTCATGCCCCTCAAAGCCGTCGGAGGGTTGATCGCGCTGGCCGGAGTCCTCGTTGCCACTCTCCCCACACCTAGAGGGATACGACGCACATAGACGCAAAAGTGCTTTGCCTGATTGGCAAGGGGCTGCACGAAGGAACTGACCTTCCGCGCGAGGTCCTCGCACAGCCCACGCTCACAAAGGGTACGAGCGCATCCAATGGTGCATCTCCGCGGTTCCGCGCATGAAGTGGCGGGAACCAGGGTCGTTGAGAAACCCGTGCTCGGCGTCGCTCACCACGATCTCCGTTGTCGGCACTCCAGCGTGGATCAGTTGCTGGGCGAACCTCTTTCCGGAGGCACGCAAGCTGTCTCGCTGCGCGTCGAGGATAAGCGTCGCAGGAAGTCCCGCAGGGTCACCTTCGCCAGGAAAGGCGCGCGGATCGGCAAGGCCATCGACTGCCCCGACATAGTTCGTGTTCATCCGCGTCAGCCACTCATCGGCGCTCGCGTCAGTCAGCGTCCGCAATTGCTCGCCTTCGGCATCCTTGTGGAGTGGGAATCGCGCGTGGAAAAGCCCGTAGACGAGCACCAGCCCCAACGGTTGCGGGCGTTGTTCATCGCGTAGGCGGATCGCGGCACTCGCTGCGATGCACGCTCCCGCACTCGCACCTCCGAGAAAGGCAGACCCGTCAGGAACGAGGTCGAAGAATGCGCGAACCACATCATCCCGAGCGGCCGGGTATCGACTCTCCGACTCGTCGGGAGCGAGAGGTCCGGCATCCGGGATCGGAGGGGCGAGCCGGTACTCCACGGTTCTCACGACCTGGCCCATCCCCGCCAGCCGACGAGCGACAGCATCAGACTCGGGCATGTCGGTGCTTCCCCCGGCGAAGCCACCGCCGTGCACCCAGAGCATAGGGGGCAGCTCAGATGGTGTCCGTGGCACGTAGTCACGGACGAGAACGGGCGCCGGGTTCGCCAGCGTCAGGTTGCGGATGTCAACGGTCACGCCGGCGCTTCGTCGATGCTCGCTCGGTGTGCCTCGAGGATGGCCTGATAGGTGAGTCCCGACTGCTTGAGCGTTCGTGTTTGGGACTCGTAGTCGACGTGCACGAGCCCGAAGCGCTTCGTGTATCCCTCGGCCCACTCGAAGTTGTCGAGCAGCGACCAGGCAAAGTACCCCAGGAACGGAATGGCCCCGTGGGCGCATCTGGCCGCTTCGTTCAGGTGCCCCAGAAGATATTCGACACGTTCAGTGTCGATGATGTCACCGGCGGCGCTGACCTCGTCATCCCAGGCCGATCCGTTCTCCGTGACGTATATCGCGGGCGGCGCATACAGTTCATGAGTCCGGCTGATGATGTCCGAGAGACCCTGTGCGTGCACTTCCCATCCCATCGCGGTGTACACGCCTTCCGGTTGAAGTTCGCGCGCACCGGTGACGACGACTTCGTCGTCGGCGGAGAGCACGGCCCTCGCGTAGTAGTTGATACCCACGTGATCGATAGGAGACGCGATGATGTCGAGGTCGCCGTCTTCGATGGGGATCTCCGTACGGAAAAGACTCCGCGTGACCGGATGGTACTCACCGTGGGTAATCGGGTGGAGAAAGAGCCAGTTGCGGTAGACCTCGAAGCGTTCGGTCGCAACGCGATCCTCACGCGATGTCGTGTCCGACTCACCAGGCGTCATGCTCAAGGCGATGCCGATGTCCGCGTCGTCAGGGAGCGCAGCACGGAGAGCCTGCACCCCGAGACCGTGCGCGAGCAGAGCGTGATGCATGCCGCGTACTGCGTTCTCCTCGGACCGCTGACCGGGAGCGTGCACCCCGTGAAGATGGCCGAGGAACGTGAACACCCAGGGCTCGTTGAGGGTCGCCCATCGCTTCACACGGTCGCCGAGCCGCTCCGCGACGGCAGCGGCATACTCCTGGAATCG
Organism: Microbacterium sp. NPDC012755; assembly: GCF_042901325.1. NCBI lineage: Bacteria > Bacillati > Actinomycetota > Actinomycetes > Micrococcales > Microbacteriaceae > Microbacterium > Microbacterium sp. NPDC012755. The sequence goes on from NZ_JBIBCT010000001.1 coordinate 3,429,647, forward strand.
ATACGCAGTGGATCTGTCCGCCCATCCGCCGTTGTCCTGCTGCCACTGCGGGAGGTCCCAATGGTAGAGAGTAAGGAACGGGTCGATGCCGGACGAGAGCAGTTCGTCGACGAGGTGATCGTAGAAGTCCAGGCCCTTCGCATTCACCACACCGTCAGATGCAGGCACGATGCGGGGCCAGGCCATGGAGAACCGGTACGAACCGACGCCAAGGTCGCGGAGTATCTCCAAGTCCTGTGGCCACCGATGGTAATGGTCATCCGCGTGCTCCAGGGTGTGCCCGCCGCTGATCGCACCGGGGACTCTCGCAAAGGTGTCCCAGATGCTCGGGGAGCGCCCGTCGGCGTCGATCGCTCCTTCGATCTGCGCGGCTGCTGTCGCTGCCCCCCAGAGGAAGTTCGGAGGGAAGCGCCGGCCGAGGGATGCCGCTGCAGTGGCGAGGTCGTCGGGGAGGGAATGAGTCTGGCTCATCATGTCTATTCCGTTCGTTGAAGGATGTCGGTCTGGGGTCACTGGCCCGCGTGCCCCTGCACGAAACGCGAAGCGGGAGTTCCGAGGAGCGCAGCGTCCGGAACGAGGGGCGGAATCGTTGCGTCATCCGGCAGGATGATGGTCACCGCCTGGCGAATGTCGCGCGATGAAGCGCCGACCTCGACGCGGAACTCGCCGCCTTCCCTGCGCCATACACCGCGCCGTCCGTCACTGCGTTCGGCCGCAGCGTCCCAGTACGCGAAGTCACGGTTCTCGAGCAGGAACTCCACCTGAACGGATTGTCCGGCGGCGATCTGCAGCTTGTCGAACGCGCGGAGCTCGCGGAGCGGACGATGCACTTCGGCATCCGGGTCGCCGACGTAGACCTGCACGATCTCAGAGCCGTCGACGTCACCGCTGTTGGTGATCGTGCTTCTCACGCGCACCACGCCGGCATTCTCATCGATGATGTCAACCGACAGGTCTGTGTATTCGAATGTGCTGTAGGACAGCCCGTGCCCGAACGGGTAGCTCACTGCCCTATCGAGAGCGTCGTACCAGCGGTAACCGATGAACACGCCTTCTCCGTAGAGGACAGTCCCTCGCTCCCCTCCCCAATTCGGTTGCCCCGGCGTATCGCCGAGTGCGATCGGGAAGGTCTCCGACAGCTTTCCCGACGGGTTGGCGCGCCCGAAGAGGGCATCAGCGATCGCGTGTCCCATCCCCTGGCCACCCAGCCAGGTCTGAATCACGGCATGGGCGCGATCATGCCAGCCTTCCATGATCACCGGCGACCCTGTGGAGAGCACGACCACGAGTGTCGCCCCCGAACGCGTGCTGATGTCCGCCAGACGAGAGAGGAGGACACTCTGATCCTGAGGGAGATCAAGCGAGTCTCGGTCGTTCGCTTCCTGCTCGAACGCAAGAGGAAGCCCCACGAAGACGACGATGGTATCCGCGTCTTCGGCGACGGCGGCGGCGTCCTGATGGAGACGCTCCGCAGTGTCAGACAGGGGCCCTTTGGAGAGCTGTTGTACGGCCGCGGCGTACTGAAGCTCCTTGGCGAGAGTTGCCGAACGCCGGGGTACCGACGGGCTCTCATCCACGACCGCGACCCCGTGGGCGTCGAGGATCGCGAGGTTGTCATCCTGGTAGGCGTTCTTCACCGAGTACACGTACCCGGGTGCGTACGCAACGCGGTCACCAGCAATTGCACGAATCGCCTCGAGGGGAGAGTCCACCCGCGTCGGGTCGACACCGGATGAACCCCCTCCTTGCATCCGCGCGTGCTCAGCGAAGGCGCCAATCACTGCGATCCTGTTGCCTGATTCTTCGGTGAGAGGGAGAGTCCGATCCTCGTTGCGAAGAAGCGTGAGGCATGCGGCGGCAGCTTCACGGGCGAGCTCATGATGGGCGTCGGCCTGCAAGGCCGTGAGTTGCGCGTCGGTGAGCCTGTCCCCCGCCGAGTGCCCGAGGCTCATCACCGACCCATCGACCAACCCCTCTCCCGGGTAGGTGCGGGCGACGAGTTGGAGGACACGACGCGCCGCTGTCGTGACGATCTCTTCGTCGAGGGCTCCGGAGCGGACTGCGGTAACGATCTCGCTGTCGGTACGCCCCTGCGTTCCCGGCATCTCCAGGTCCAATCCGGCTTTCAACGCGGCAACGCGATGGTGGACCGCATCCCAGTCCGAGACAACGGCGCCCTGGTACCCCCATTCCTCGCGAAGCACTTCGGTGAGCAGCCACGCGTTCTCCGAGGCATGGATGCCGAGAACTCGGTTGTACGAGCACATCACTGTCCACGGGTTCGCCTTCTTCACCACGCGCTCGAACGCCGAGAGGTACGTTTCGCGAAGAGTGCGCTCATCGGCGACCACGGAGATCCTCGTGCGTTCGATCTCTTGGTTGTTTGCAGCGAAGTGCTTCAGCGAGGTTCCCACACCGGTGGACTGCACGCCCTCGACATATGCGGCCCCCATCTCTCCCGAGTGAAGGGGATCCTCCGAGAAGTACTCGAAGTTCCGTCCGCACACCGGTGAACGCTTCATGTTCACGCCAGGTCCGAGGACAACCTGGACGCCTTCAGCGCGTGCTTCTTCCCCAATCGCAGCGCCGACACGGCGCATAAGGTCTCGATCCCAGGATGCTCCCATCGCCGATGCGGTCGGGAACCCTGTCGCCGGAACCCACACCATGTCCACGCCGGTCTCTTTCCGCAGGCCATGTGGCCCATCGCCGACCTCGATCGCGGGGACGGCATCCGGGAGGCCGGGTCGGTCGATCGTCTGCGTGAACCAGTCGTCGACACCGGAGAGCAACGAAGCCTTCTCTTCGAGGGTAAGAGCGGCGAGTACGGCGTCGACATCGAAGGGTGGGAGGGTCATTGCAATCTTCCTTGGTGTGGAGTGCTGTGCGGTTGATTCGCGCGGCGGAGGTGCGGGCGGGCACGTCGAAGGGGCCGTCGTGCCCGCCCGCGGTCTGGGCTCTACTTCAGGGGCGGCAGAGCATCTTTCTGAAGCTCGAGGAACTCGTCGACCATTGCGACAGCCCGGTTGTGGTTGTCGACGATCGGGTCGAGGAGAACGGCCTGAAGGAGCTTCTCCTTCGACTGCTCGACGTAAGCCTCGACGAGCAGCTTATGGATAGACCCCTGGAGTCGGATCATGGCGAAGATCCCTTCCGGGAGAGGTTCCATCTGAAGCGGCACCAGTCGGCCGTTCTCGGCGCGAGCAGGGACCTCGACGACCATCTCGTCAGGCAGTCCGGGGATCGCGCCGTTGTTCGGGATGTTCACGGCCGGCAGAGGACGCTCGACACCGCAGGCGACCCACTCGATGATCGGGATCGCGAGTTCCTCTGAGGACTCGAGAGGCTGGTCTTCGAGAGACACGATCGGTCGCGGTGCGTGCAGGGGCCGATCCGTGTCGACGGCGCCGATGTGGTAGTGCCATTCGGGGGTCTCTGCCCCGTCCCTCCACGGCGAACCTTCGCCGGGATCGGTGAAGTACTGCAGCTGAGCGGGCACGTAGTCGTCAGCCCAGGAGATGTACTCCCCGATGTGGTTCGCGCTCGGCGATGGCCAGAGGCCGAAGCGTCGGAAGAGGATGCGCGACAGACCGATCTCGTGCCAGTCAGAGACCCAGTTCGCATCGCGCTCACGTTCCCGCAGCCTCGGGTAGAGATCTTCACCAGTTGCGCGATCGCGGACCTCCTGGAACCACGTGAAGTGGTTGATGCCGGCCGCGGGCAGTTCGAGCTGCTCGCTCGGAATGTCCAGGAGGGAAGAGATCTGCTTCACGCCGGCGAAGTACCCATGGCACAGACCGACGACCTTCACCGACGTCAGGCGTGAGATCGCCTCGCAGACCTTGTGCTCCGGGTTGGAGAAGTTCAGGAACAGCGCATCGGGAGCGTGCGATTCAATGGCACGGGCGATCTCCAGGAGAGGACCGAACTGCCGGAGCGCATGGAACAAACCGCCGGGACCGCCGTTCTCTCCGTAGACCTGCTTGAACCCGTACTTCCGCGGGATGGTGAAGTCCTGCGACCAGTAGTGATAACGGTCGACCTCGATCGCGGTGACCACGAACGAGGCGCCCGACACTGCCGGTACGAGATCTGTGGTCGACGAGACAGTGGCCGAATGGTGAAGCTTCTCGATGAGCTGTCGCGTGTACGTTTCCATTTCGGCGAGAGGTTCAGCGGCGATGTCCATGAGGACGATCTCCAGCTCCTTCTCCGCAATAGGGCCGCTCAGCAGGAGATCCCGGACGATCTTTCCGGCGAACTCGCGGCTGCCTGCTCCAATCAGTGTGACCTTCATGCGCGTGCACTCTCCGTTCTCGATGGGTTTTGGGACGTCTTTACGGCGCTGTGCCGTGCGAGGGCGATGGCTCCGTGCACCGGCGGCTGGTCGAGGATCACGAACGGGATATCCGGATGGGTTCGAGCAAGCGCCGTGCGCAGGGCGTTCTGAAGGCGGGGCTGCTTCTCGATCACGGAACCGCCGGCGACGATCGCTCGGGCGGCGACCCCGCGTTCGAAGAGCATCCTCACCAGCTGCGCAAGTTGCGCACCTGCGCTCTCGATGACGAGGAGAGCGAGAGTGGACCCCTCGTCTGCTGCCGCGAAAACCTCGGGCGCATGCTGTCCCCAGCTCTCCGCTCCCGCATCCTGGGTGGCGGCCAGCGCGAGTTCTGCGGCGTCGCCGGCCCCGAAGGCCGCCATGAGACGTTCGATGAGCGGATCGATCGCGCCGCCGCGGTCCAGATGAGAAAGGGCCGCCGTCACCGCGTCGCGGACGAGCCCCGGCGCGCTTCCCTCATCACCGAGGAGCCACCCCCACCCCCCGGCAGTGATGAGCTGTTCAGATGCGGTTCTGGCTGTTGCGATAGAACCAGTACCGACGACGACGCCGATCGCGTTCACCTGACCCACCGCCAGCGGCATGAGCTCAGAATCATTCACAACCACCACCGGCCCGAAGAACTGGGTACGCAGCTCTCCTGCAAGTTCGTCGCATTGACTGGCGTTGTCGCACCCATGCGCGCCGACAGCGAGAGGCGCGTGCAGTGCCGCATCCCCGAGCAGGCGAACCAGGAGGTTTCGCAGCCCCATAGCGTCGGCACGAGCATCGCCCAACTGGGGTCGCCAAGCGGCTGACGCCACGATGACGTCCTCAAGCAGGGCCCCCGTCGCATCGTCGACGGGGGCGGTGGCGACTCGGGTCTTCGTGCCCCCGATATCGACACCGATTACGAATGGGCGGATCTCAGACACGAACGTCAGCCGCCATGTCGGCAAGAATGAGAGGGTTGCGGCACTCGGTGACGATCGTCGCCGGCCACGTCGCGTCGTAGGCGTCTGCCGTGGTGATCCTGGTGAACGCCGTCTGCTTGTGGTCGCCGGTGAGGATCATGATCACGGATTCCGAGAGGCGCGCAATGGTGTCGATGCCGACCGTGATGCCCTTGCGCGGCACCATGTCGAGCTCTACGAATTCAGGGAATGTGTCCATGTTGTCGCGGCGGGTCGCCTCACCGAGATCGACGAGATGGGTCCCGGCGGAGCGGTCGGTCCCGGGCTGGTTGAACGCGACATGCCCGTCACTGTCACCTGAGGCCAGGATGAACAGGTCGATCCCGCCCGCCGATTCGATACGGACGTCATAGTCGCTCGGGTTCTTTGGATCCGCTGTCCAGATCTCTGTCGGTGCGGGAACACCCGCGGCTGCGGCCGCGGCGGTCAGGGGGCTGAGGATGTCCCGGCGTGCGAACCCCAGGCATGAGTACGACGCGTCTGGATCGACGATCTGGAACGTTCCGTCTTCGTTCTCGAGAACGTAGTCATCCATCATGACGATGACGAGGGTGGACAGGTCCGCTCCTGCCGCGACACGACGGGCGAGAGCGGCGTACACGGGGACGGCGGTGCGCCCGCTCGGGCAGCCGAGCAGGAAGGGCCTACGCCCCTTGGCCTCGATCAGGGCGACGATCCTGTCGGCGACCGCTTCGCCGATGCTATCCGGGGTCGGGAGAATTTCGGGTGTGATGTTCACGGTTCTTGCTTTCGATTCGAGTGACGGGAGAGAGCCGGTCATTCCTTGATGGCGCCGGCGAGCATTCCGGATATGAACTTGCGCTGGAAGATCACATAGAGGATCAGCACGGGTGCGGCGACGATTAACCCGCCCGCTGCCATGAGGTTGATCTGCGTGACGTGTTTCCCTTGGAAGACGCCCAGGGCGACAGTGGCGGTCTGGTTGTCGCCGTGCAGGAACACCAGCGACAGGAAGTAGTCGTTCCAGGTCCACATGAAGCTCAGCAGAATGAACGTGTAGACCGCTGGCATGAGGTTCGGGACAGCGATCGACCACAACATCCGCATGGGCCCCGCGCCGTCCATCTCCGCTGACTCGAAGATCCCCCGAGGGAGAGCTCGGAATGCGGCGCGCATCCAGAAGATGCCGAATGGCACGCCCATACCGACGTGGATGAGGATGATGCCGAAGAGGTTGTTCGTGAGGCCGAACGACCGGAACTGGTAGTACAGCGGAACGATGATCGCTTCGAGGGAGATCATCATGCCCAACAGCACCAGCGGGAAGAAGACTTTGTCTCCCATGACGCCCAGGACCCCGAAGGCGTATCCGCCGAGTATCGATAGCAGAACCCCGAGGATCACCACGGCGGCGGTGATCGCGAGCGACACCACCATCGATCGGGAGAAGTCCGCGCTGTTCCACGCATCGAGGAAGTTGTCCCAACGAATCTCGCCGGTGGCCCGTCCTGCACGGTCTGGGCTGAGCGCCGCCGTCACGAATGTGGCAACCGGCCACAGCACGATGAGTGCCATCACCGTGAGGATGCCATAATTCCAGATCTTCTCTGTGCGAGAGGACATACTCACTCCTTCTCCGAGACACGCGTGATCACGACGGCGATGATCATGCACAGCACTGCCATCACGACACCGATTGCAGCCGCTTGACCTACGTTGGGGTTGACGAACGCAGCCTTATAGAGGGCCACGGACGGGGTCAGGGTTGAGGTGCCGGGTCCGCCGCGGGTTGTGATCCAGATGAGGTCGAAGGCCCGCAAAGCGCCCGTGATGGTGAGAGTGAGGGCGATCGCGAGTTGTCCTCGCAGCCCCGGAAGGGTCACGGTGAAGAACTCACGGACTGGACCCGCACCGTCCATCCGCGCGGCCTCGTACAGCTCAGGCGGGATGGATGAGGCACCGGCGATGAACAGCACCATGCAGAACCCGAAGGCCCCCCAGGTTCCGATCAGGCCGACTGCAGGCAGAGCCCAAGTGAAGTCACCTAGCCAGTTCTGAGCCAAGGCGCCGAGTCCGACCGCGCGAAGGGCTTCATTAATCGGGCCTTCCGGGGCGTACATGCGCTTGAACACCAACGCAATGACGACGCTCGTGAGCACCTGCGGGAGGAAGAAGATCCACCGGTAGACGCCCATGCCTGGACGCTTCGACGACGTGATGAGAGCGGCAGAGACAAGCCCCAACGCAATCGGTAGGAGCGCGAAGAAGACGATAAGGACGAGAACATTCCCCAACGTCGATCGAAGAACCGGGTCGGCGAAGAAGTTGATGTAGTTGTCGAGCCCCACCCAGACGGAAGCGCCCACCCCGTTCCATTTGTAGAACGAGAACTGCACGGACTGCACCATCGGCCACAGCACGACCAGCCCGTAGAGCAGCAGACCGGGAGCAGCGAACAGGAGCCCTGCCCGCCGCATGCGGCGCCGAGCCAGTGACGTGCGCTGTCGCCGACGCGGCACCAGAAGCGTCGTCGTGGTGGCGGGACCGCCGTCCGCCGTTTCCGGCGTTCCGGCGGCCCCGAGGTGAGCGACGCTCATCTCACGAACCCTGCCCTGCGAGGAACGTCTCACGGTCCGCGTCCACGGCCTTGGTGAACTCTTCGGGTGTCGTCTTCCCCGCAAGGAGCAGCTGGGTGTTCTGCGTGAGAACGTCGAGCATCGTCGGGCTCGCCCAGTCGAAGTAGGGTACGTAGCCGTCGTCAGAGTCGAGGGTCGCCGTTGCGTTCGCTTCGCCGGTCTGGCTGAGAACGTCGGGAATGTCAACCTTGTTGAGCATCGGGACCAGGCCCAGGTCAACCGCCGCCTGGCTGGCATCCTTGGACATGAGGAAGTCGAGGAAAGCGGCTGCGACGTCCGGGATCTTCGACTTCGCCGAGATCACCATCGCGCCCGCGGACGCGCCGACACCGACCGTGGTGCCCCCCTTCTCCTGCGGAAGCTGAATGTACCCGAAGTCGTTGAGGCGGTCACCGGTGATGCCGAGCGAGCCCGTGTAGTCCCAGCGGAACACGGCATCGCCGTCGAGGAAGTTGGCCAGAGAGGTCTGGTAGTCCAGGCCTTCAAAATTGGGGGTCAGCCAGCCATCCTTGTTCCACGCCGCAAGCGTTGCCGCAGCATCGGACAGTCCTGTGTCCGCCGCGTCGACATCGGTAGACCCGTAGACGAAGTCGTTGATGTCGCTCTCCGAGCCGTAGACGCTCTGCAGCCCGAGCAGCGCCGCCGTGTTGCCGTCCAGTCCGCTGTAACTGAAAGGCACCTGGCCGGCAGCCTTCACCTTCTTCGCCGCGGCTTCCAGCTCCTTGAGCGTGGTCGGCACCTCAATTCCGAGTTCATCGAGCTTCTCGGCGTTGTAGTAGATGCCGATGAGGGACGCGGATGCGATGGGGGTGGCGAACCACGAACCGTCACCGATGCTGCTGAAATCGTCTGCGAACTGGTTCTGGCGGGCAATCGTCGTCGGCGCGAGATCATCCCAGCCGTAGAGATCGACGTAGTCGTCAAGATTCAGCACCAGACCGCCCTGCCCGAGGGTGCCGAGCGACGACCACCCGTTGTTCGCGGATGCGATGTCCGGGCCGCTGTCGTCCTGCAGCTGCAGGTTGAGCGTGCTCGTCAGCTGCCCCCAGTCCTCCTGGGTGCGCTTGATCGTGACATTCGGGTACTTCTTCTCGAACTGATCGATCATCTGCTCGATCCAGTCTCCCTGGAAGAAGTCAGACAGCTTCAGGGTCACGTTGCCGGCGGCGGCAACATCTTTCGACACGGTACTGGGTCCGGATGCTTCCCCTCCCCCGCCCCCTGGCGCACAGGCAGCCAGGCCCAGCATCGCAATTGAACCGATCGCGAGAGCAGTCGCGGTGCGCGTCTTCCTTGAGAACATGCTCACTCCGTTGTGTTGTACAGCTGTAGTCGGGTACGAGGCGCGGTGCGCCGTGGCACATCACGCTAACAGTTGTGAACCAGTTGCGCCAGTTCTGATCCAGAAATACTCAATATTGATCCAGTTACGGTGCGTGGTATGCTCCGTTCGTGATCCTCGCACGAACAGCCACTCACGCATACGACCAGTTGTCGACAGACCTGGAACTCGGAATTCATGCCCCGGGAAGTCGGCTGCCCGGTGAACGAGAGCTCTCAGAGCGAATCGGGGTAAGCCGTGCGACACTTCGCGCGGCCCTCGGGGCCCTCGAGGAAGAGGGGCGGCTCGTACGCTCCGCACAGAGGGGGTGGTTCGTGCCCTCTCAGGTTGTAGGAGAGCCGCCGAGCACCCTGCAGTCTTTCACCGAGATGGCACGCGCGAGAGGACTGCGCCCCACCGCAACAGTTCTCAAGCAACAGCTTCGCCCCGCAAGCTTCGACGAGGCCGAGCGTCTGCGCATCGCGCCCACAGCCCCGGTCGTTCAGGTAGACAGACTCCGCGGCCTTGACGGAACACCCGTGTGTTTCGACGTCGTGGTCGTCCCCGAGCAACGAGCTCCCGGGTTGGACACCGCCGATCTCCGCGATGCATCTCTATATGAGACTTTGAACATTCTCGTAGGCGCTCCGATTCATCGCAGTGCGTACGCAGTCACCGCCGCGATCGCTGACCCGCCGCTTGCGAAGCTGCTCGGGACCACAGCGGGAACCCCCATCCTCATCGGCGAGGAAACCGCATACACCGCTGACAGTGTGCCCATCCTTCTCGGCACCAATAAATACCGCGGCGACGCCTACAGGTTCGAAGCCGATCTGTACCGACGTTTTCCCACCTGAGTCGAACCCGTCAGCGCCGCCCATCACAACCCGCTCTCGAAAATGAGAGCTCGAGCGGCAGGCGAAATGCACGTCCTGACGGAAGGCACTACGAACCTGCATAGCCAGCGGAATACCCGCAACCATGTACCAAGGGTGTGCACCCCCTCGGCACATGGCGGGGGTGGGCTCACATGCACCCTGCCACATGCACGCCGGTCTGGGGAATCCGTGCGTGCAGTGGCATGCTATCCGCTCCCGCCGGAAGAAGCCCCTCCTCGATTCCGGATTCGCTGTGAACAAATTCGCACACCCAGGCCTCAGTTTCAACCATTTCATGTTCGTGAACGAGTAGGCAGACTGAGTTTCTTCCGCCCGTCACTTCTCGATCGTGTGCAAAGGAGCACTCATGACGAATACCTCCGCACCCTCTGCTGAATCCCGGTCGGGCCTCAGACGCGTCGTCGCGGCGTCTATGGCCGGCACCGTCGTCGAATGGTATGAGTTCTTCCTCTACGCCTCGGCCTCGACGCTGGTGTTCGGCACCGTGTTCTTTCCCCCGTCGGATGACCCGTTCGCGGGGATCATCGCCGCGTTCGTCACGTACGCGGTCGGGTTCCTCGCACGTCCCCTCGGCGGAATCGTTTTCGGCCACCTGGGCGACAAGTACGGCCGCAAGCGGCTCCTCCAGGTCAGCATCCTGATCATCGGCGCAGCCACGTTCCTGATCGGCTGCCTGCCCAGTTTCGGCCAGGTCGGCTATCTCGCTCCGGCGTTGCTGGTCGCACTCCGATTCGCGCAAGGCTTCGCGATCGGTGGGGAATGGGGTGGCGCAGTCCTCCTCGTCGCGGAGCACAGTCCGGACCGCGAACGTGGTTTCTGGGCGAGCTGGCCACAGGCAGCGGTACCAGTGGGCAACCTGCTGGCAACACTCGTGCTGTTCGTGCTGTCCACTTCCCTGCCCTCAGAGGCATTCCTCGGATGGGGCTGGCGAGTAGCCTTCTGGCTTTCCGCCGTCATCGTCCTCATTGGGTGGTATATCCGCACCAAGGTCACCGAAGCCCCGATCTTCACGGAAATGCAGACGGCACAAGCGGAGGCCGCCTCTACAAGCTTCGGCCCCTGGGACGTCGTGCGTCGCTACCCGCGGGGGGTGTTCGTCGCCATGGGGCTCCGCGTCGCCGAGAACATTCTGTACTACGTGGTCGTGACATTCTCCATCGTCTACCTGACCCAGGTCGTCAAAGAGGGCACTTCCGCGACCCTCCTCATCCTCGTTGGCGCGCACATCGTGCATTTCATTGCCATACCGCTGTTCGGACGTCTCTCGGACCGGATCGGCCGCCGCCCCGTGTACGCAGCCGGAGCCTTCCTTGGCGCTGCGTGGGGGTTCTTCGCTTTCCCGATGATGCAGACCGCGAATCCACTCATCATCTGGCTCGCCATCGCGCTCGGTCTGGTTTTCCACGCAGCGATGTACGCCGGCCAACCCGCGATCATGGCGGAGATGTTCCCGACGCGTATGCGCTACTCCGGTGTCAGCCTCGGATACCAGGTCACCTCGATCTTCGCCGGCTCCCTGGCCCCGATCATCGCGACGAGCCTGCTCTCCCAGTACGCGTCCAGTGTCCCCGTCGCGATCTACGTCGCGATCGCGTGCGCCATCACACTGATCGCCGTTGCAGCCGCAAGAGAGACGCGCGGAGCGGACCTGCGTGCGATTGATGAGCAAGACCGCGTAAGTCGCGAGGCGCCCGCGTCCTCGGCACGCTGACGCGTCGCACGGCAGTTGTGGGGCGCAATCAACCGGATGGCGCCCCACAACCACGCACGGTTCCGTTCAAGGACGCGCCCCGAGAAGGTCAAGCTGAACAGCGGCGATCCGCTCGCGCATCGCCGCAATGAACGCGAGCACGGTCGGCTGGCGCAGCGCCTCGGGGTGGCACACCAGCCAATACGGGAGCACGACTCCGAACTCGCCGGGGAGAATCCGGACCAGATCCGGATGACGGTCGGCGAGGAACGCAGGCAACAATCCCACTCCTGCGCCGGCGCGGGTCGCGTCCAGGTGGACATACACGTTCGTACTGGTGACGGCATCCGTCATCGGCGGCAGGTGCCTGCGGGCATCGTCTAGCGCGTCTACCTGCAGCATTGATTCGATGAAGTACACGAGGGAGTGCCGTCCGAGGTCCGCGAGGGTCACCGGGACGCCGGCCGTCTTGAGATAGTCTCGGCTCGCGTACAGCGCGAGTGCGTAATCCGCGAGATGGACCCGCTCAGCTCGGTGCACGTGAGGTTTGCCCACGACGACTTCGAGATCCACGCCGCTCCGCTGCAACGCGGCCCGCCTCGTCGCTGCGACGATCTCCAGCGACACAGCAGGATGCGAACGGCGCAACGCTGCGATGGCCGGGGCGGCGATGAAACCGCTGAAGCCGTCCGTGGCTGCGAGCCTCACCACGCCCTCCAGAGCACCTGGCGGGCGCCGAAGCGCGGCGACGGCGCGCTCGACCTGCTCCGCAGACTGCGCGACTCTCTCCCCCAAGGCGGTGACCTCCCACCCACCGAGCCCGCGCGTGAGCACCCTCGCCCCCAAGGCGGATTCGAGGGTCTCCACGCGGCGGGCTACGGTCGTGTGCGCGACCCCCATTGAGGTCGCAGCGGTCGTGTATCGCCCTGTACGGACCACCGCGAGGAACGCCAATAGATCATCCGCGCTGACCGCCGCACGAGGTCCGTCGATCATCGTGATGCCCAGCCACTGCCATTGATTGGAGACATGACACGAGCATAGTGATGGCGAGATTGCCACCACGTCAAGACTCCCGAGGCTACATGATCGTCACAGGGCGCCGAAGATGACCGTTCCCTCGAAGATCACGGCATCACGCTGAATGCTCGCCACCGTATCGGGTGCTGCCTCGTGCGGGTCGGCGCTGAGGACGACCAGGTTGGCGAACTTGCCCGGTTCTATCGACCCCGTACGGTCATCGTGGCGCAGCTGGCGGGCTGCATCGATCGTGTACCCCTGGAGCAGGCGGGCTGCTCCGATCGCCGCCGACGCATCCGGTCGGACGCTGTCGGAATACGTCGCCGGGGCGAGCGGGTACTCCGGATCGATCCGTGTCATCGCGACCTGCATCCCGAATAGCGGCGCCGCGCGGTGCAGTTCATAGGCAGTGACGATGTCGCTGGAGAACGTGAGCAGCGCCCCGTGGTCGGCGATCTGATTGAACCTGTACATCCGCTCCCACCGCTCCGGCCCGAGATGCGCGCGTGAAGAATCACCGAAGTACCCGCCCGACCAGTGCGGAGTCCAGTTCACGATGATATCGAGTTCGGCAGGTCGTGGGATGTCGGCGTCATCGACGAGTTCGCAATGCGCCAGAGTGACCTGGATCACCCACCGTTCCTCCCCTGTTGCGGCCCGTGCAGCAGCCACAGCGTCACACGCGACACGGAACGCCCTGTCCCCTGTCACGTGAATGTGGACATCCACACACTCACCGTTGGCGATGCGAAGACACTGCGTGAGCTCGTCGACTTCCATGCCGATCTCACCGTGGCCGCCCCCGTGTCCGTACAGCGGGGCGAGAAGGGCGCTGTTTGCACCTTCGTTTGTGCCATCGAGGAAGAGTTTGAGCGTGCGCACGCGAACATGCGAGGTCGCGTACCGGTCGTCATAGTCGCGTGCCCGCGCGATCGCCTCCGTTATGTCGTCCTTGGTTCGGAAACGAATCGCACCCTCGTAGTTCAGGTGAAGCCGCCCCTGGCGCTCCAGTTCTGCAAGAGCCTGGAGTATCTCGTCGCTGTCGACCACGGCGTCCAAGATCGCGGTAACGCCCTGCTGAGTGAAGTAATCCAACACCTGCGCTAACCGGTCCGGGGTGATGTGTTCCGGGGGGCGCCAACCGAGCGCGTCGTACATGGTGTCGAGGAAATGTAGGTGCACCATCTCACGCAGCCGACCAGTCGGTTCGCCCCGCTCGTCGCGGAAGAACATCTCCAGACCTGGCACGGGATCCGGGGTGTCTCTTGTGATCCCCATGAGTTCGAGCATGCGGCTGTTCACCCAGTGCTCGTGTTCGCTGAAGTCCTGGCACAGCACGGGCCGATCAGAGACCACAGAGTCCAGCAGCTCCTTGGTGGGAGGCGCGTCGCTGAAGAGCTCGCTCGGGTAGTACTCAAAATAGAGGTAGGGAGCTTCTTCCGGTGGATGCGCTTCGGCGTAGCGGCGGATGAAGTCGAGGATCTCATCGAGATCCGTCGTCCATGGCAGACGAACATGCCACAGGCTCTTCGCGACAGCACCGGGGTGGGAATGTGCGTCGATGAAGCTCGGCGTTACGGTGCGCCCTCCGAGATCGTGCACATCGAAGGCTGCGTCGTCACCGGACCAGGCGGCGCGAGCGCCGACGAACACCACACGGTCCTCTTCAATCACGATGGTGTCCACGATGCTCCCCGTGGCGTCGAAAGTGTAGATCCGCGCGTTCGTCAGGATCAGTCCCATGTTCTTACCTCGATGTTCATGGTGTGAGTCGGCACCGGTGGCACGGCAGTTTGAGATGGCCACACAGGCAGTCACTCCGCAGCCAGCAGCAGCAACTGGCGTGCGGTCGCATCGGTCGCCGCTCGGCAACGCCATCCGAGGGCAGCCATGGTGGCCGCCCCGTAAGCGAACGAAACTACGGCGAAACCTGTCTCATACGCGACGTTGGGGGCAAGGTCGGGGCATTCTTGCAGCAGCGCATCGGCGACAGTCTTGGCGATGGCCTGATACATGCCGCGGATCGGGCCGTCGCTGCGGGGGTTCGCCGTCTCGTAGGCGATGAGCTGGTCGAACACCACATTGTCCCGCACCGCGCCGTCCTGCCAGGCATCTCCGAAAAGGGTGTCGTAGACGGCGAGGCGTTTGCTGCCGAGTTCTGCTTCATCGACGTGGCGTTGAAGATCCGGTGCGTAGCGATCAGTGAGCGCCTCGACGAGGGCACGTAGCTGGTCGTCCTTGTTGCCGAGGTAGTGACGGACGTGACCACGAGTCCAGCCAGACTTCTCCGCGATGCGCGCGGTGGTTGCTCCCGCGACACCGACCTCCATGATGACCGTCTCCATCGCCTCCAGGATCTCCGCGCGACGTTGCTGAGCAAGGCTCGGACGCATGTGCTTCTCACTTCCTCGTGCAATACAGCCGTCAGTCTGTCATACTCGCCTAGTTGATTGTCACAGTGACAAACTATTCACGAAGGAGTGGCATGGAACATCCGCGTTCCTACGCACTGTGCGGAGTCTCGATCGTCGACGGCCTGGGGTCTGCGGTCAGTCATGACATGGTCGTCGTTGTAGTTGACGGGCGAATCGACACCATCACAGAACGCGCAGATTACCGACCGCACCCGGATGTGAAGCCACTGGATCTGTCGGGGATGTGGTGCATGCCGGGAATGATCGACGCTCACGTGCACTTGTCCGGCGGACGCGCAGGGCTTGTGGATCAGGAGATGGGGGTGATCGCCGAGCCGATGCTGGTGCGGGCGATGCGCTCCGTCTACGAGGCGCAGGCGATACTCAAGCGAGGATTCACGGCCGTGCGGGACGTGTCATGGAACGGTCTGTACCTGAAGCGGATCTTCGCCGAGCAGACCCTGCCTGGCCCCAAGGTGATCGCTTGCGGACCGGGACTGACCCGCACCGGCGGGCACGCCGATCTGCATCAGTTCACCCCCGACTATGTGCAAGAGCACGGCGTCTTCGGGCTCCTCGCCGACGGCCCCGACGAGATCCGGAAGAGCGTACGCCGACTGCTGCGCGAAGGAGCCGACGCGATCAAGATCTTCGCCAGTGGCGGTGACAACTGGCCCCATGATCGCAACGCCGACCTGCACTATTCCCGCGAGGAGCTTCAGGCCGCCGTCGACGAAGCGCATCGCCAGTCGGGAACGATCGTGATGTGTCACGCCGAGAACCCCGCCGCTGTCCGCGCAGCGGTCGAGGCGGGGGTCGATACGATCGAGCACGGCGAATGCCTCGACGACGAACTGGTCGCGCTGATGGCCGAGCGCGGGACCATCCTCGTGCCCACCCTTCAGTTGATCGCGAACTGGCACAGAGACTTCATGCCGTCCGGCTCAGAACGAGAAGAAGTGCGCCCCAGCGCCTTCCTCTACCGCGACCACTACCGCCACGATGATGCACGACATGACGACTATGCCCGCGAGGTGGCTAAGAGCTTCCAACGCGCACTTCACGGCGGCGTCCGCATTGCGCTAGGGTCCGACACGGTCTATGAGCCGCTGACGACCTACGGCGAGTACAGCGCCCTGGAGCTCAAGGCCCTCGTAGAGCATGGTATGACGGTCAGTCAGGCCATTGTCGCAGCAACCTCCACAGCGTCCGCCGCACTGGGAATGAGCGACGTGATCGGCTCTGTCGAGGTAGGCAAACAGGCAGACCTGATCATCCTCACCGCAGACCCGACCTCATCCGTCGACGTGTTGTACGACTCCCGCAACATTCACCTGACCTTCTGCGACGGAGTATTGACCGTCGTCGACGGCTCCTTCGCCTGGTAGCACCCGATCGCCCGCATTCGAGGAGGAATGATGAGCACACCCCCCACGACCGCCCCCGCCCGGGGATTTCGTCGAATCCTGAAATTGCGGCATCTTGTCGCGTTCGGTCTCGCATATCTCGCCCCGACCGTGGTGTTCAACTATTACGGGATCGCCACGACACTCACCGGCGGCATGATGGCCCTGGCCTACATCGGCACTATGGTGGCGATGTTCTTCACCGCGTACTCGTACGCCCAGATGGTGAAGGCCTACCCTGTCTCCGGTTCGGCGTACACGTATGTGCAGCGTTCACTGAACCCCTGGCTGGGATTCGGCACAGGATGGGTGCTGCTGCTGGACTACTTGCTGCTCCCGATGATCTGTTATCTCCTGTTCGGGGTCTATATGAACGAGTACTTCCCGACGGTGCCCACGTTCATCTGGGTGATCGCCGCCGCCGCGTTCGGCGCTGCCATCAACATCATCGGAGTTCGCGTGTCAGGACGACTGAACGTCGTGGTCATCGGCGCGCAGATCCTGTTCAGCGTCGCGATCATCGTCATGATCGTGGCCTTTGTGCTGAGGGGCGGTGGAGCGGGCGGGCTCGTCGTTCCGCAGGCGCTCTTCAATCCGGAGACGTTCAACGCGGGGAACATGCTGTGGGCCGCATCTATCCTGTCGGTGTCCTTCCTCGGCTTCGACGCCGTGTCCACCCTCGCCGAAGAGGCACAAGAGCCTGGCACAACGGTACCCCGTGCAATTATGATCGTCTGCATCGGCGCCGGCATCGGGTTCGCGGTGATCTCCTACTTCCTGCAGATCGCATGGCCGAACGCGCAACACGAGATCACCGATCCGGACGTGGGTATCTTCGAGCTACTCCCCCGGATCGGCGGCGACGCCCTCAGTACCGCGTTCTTTGTCACAGATCAGACTGCGAGCATCATGGCCGCCATGGCCGCCGTCGCCGCAGTGTCGCGGGTGCTCTACAGCATGGGACGCGACCGCATGCTCCCCCCGCGAATCTTCGGCAGACTGTCGTCCCGCTTCGGCACGCCGGTGAACAACATCATCCTCACCTCCGTGCTCGCACTCACCGCCGTGTTCTACTCCGACAATCTCATCGGCGCAGCCTCATTGACCAGCTTCGGCGCGATCACCGGATTCGTCATGGTGAACGTGTCCGTCATCGTGCACTATGTGGTGCGCGAGCGACGCCGCAGCGCCACCGACCTGACGCGCTACATGGCGATTCCCGCTGTGGGAATCCTCGTCAACGGTGTGCTCTGGATCAACATCGACACGTCTGCGAAGCTACTGGGGTTCATCTGGCTCGGCATCGGAGCGGTCTATCTCGGCATCGTCACCCGAGGCTTCCGCCACCTCCCACGCGCAATACCTGATGAGGGCGACAGCGACACCACGAACGTCGCTTCTCCCTCCGACCAGATCGGTACAGACCCCGAGAGGATCGCAAGACTGTGATCGATCCACGCAACCACGACGACACAGTCTTCGACACCGTCATCGTCGGCGCCGGCGTCGCTGGGCTGTCAGCCGCGCGACTTCTCGCACAAGCCGGACGACGTATCATCGTGCTCGAGGCCCGCGACCGCATCGGTGGACGCGTGACGACCCATCGCTCGGCGAACGGCGTGACCACCGACCTCGGCGCGTCCTGGATCCACGGCATCATCGACTCCCCTGTGCACGAGGCCGCAACCGCATACGGGATGCCCATGCTCGAGTTCACCGTCGGCGGATACCAACCCGACAGCCGCCCCATCGCGCACTACGGACCCGACGGACTCCGGCTGGCTCCGGCGTCCGAACACGCTTACGTCGCCGATATCCGCACGATCGACCTCGCATTGCGACAGGTCATAGCACTCTCGTCGGCGACCGCTTCGTACCTCGACGTCACAGAACAAGCCCTGCTCGCGCAGGACTGGGGCCCCGAGCGTACGCAGCGTGTGCGCGAGTACCTCGAACACCGTGCAGAGGAGCAGTACGGAGTGAACCGCCGAGATCTCGCCGCGCATGGTCTAGACGACGACGCGATCGACGGCGACGAGGTCGTCTTTCCCCACGGTTACGACCACCTGCCCGCACACCTGGCTCAACGCCTCGACATCCGACTGGAACACCCTGTAACCAGAGTGCAGTGGTCACAGAACAGCGTGACCGTCTCGACAACGAAGGGGGACTTCGCTGCGGCAACCGCAGTCGTCACCGTCCCCGTCGGCGTGCTCCAATCCGGCGATTTCGAGATCACCCCGCCGCTCCCGGAACCCAACTCCTCAGCTCTGGCACACATGACCATGAACGCGTTCGAGAAGATCTTTCTCCGCTTCCCGAAACAGTTCTGGGACGAAGACATCTATGCGATCCGACAACAGGGCCCCGGCGGTGCGTGGTGGCACTCTTGGTACGACCTCACACCGCTGCATCAGACCCCCACCCTGCTGACCTTCGCCGCGGGTCCCGCCGCAACCGCAACGCGCGGGTGGAGTGAGCATCGCGTCATCGACTCGGTCCTCGCCCAGCTTCGACGCCTATACGGAGATAAGGTGCCCGATCCGAGCGAGGCTCATGTCACCGCTTGGCAGGACGACCCGTGGGCGCGCGGTTCTTATGCGTACATGAACATCGGTGCAATCCCCGACCATCATGACCTCATCGCCACGCCGGTCGGCGGCGCACTCCATCTCGCCGGCGAAGCGACATGGACCAACGACCCCGCAACGGTCACCGCAGCGATGCTCTCCGGCCACCGTGCAGCTACACGGATTCTCAACCGCGAGATCCCGATCGCGCGGCTCTGGAGCTGACCTGCGCGATATCATCCCGCGGATGCGTCGGTCGGGCCCGTAGCGATCCAGGGCGCTGCGGGGCCGCTGGCGACAGCTCCCTCGGCGACCGCATCGAACGCAGTCGGCTCCCCCTCATCTTCGACTATGGTGTCCAGCGACGCGCGTAGCGGCACCTCCTTGATGAAGATAACGAGGGCGAGCCCCGCGATCAGCATGGGGATCAGCATCGCGAAGACAGGGGTGAGTGCGTCATTGTAGGCGCCGACGATGATGTCTCGGTTTTGGTCGGGCAGCGCGTTGACAGCTGCGGGCGTGAAGGAGTTCGTATCTCCTCCCAAGGCTCCTGCGGGCATGCGCTCGGCGAGCAGGTCGTTGAGACGGGCGGTGAAGAGGGCGCCGACGATGGCGCCGCCGAGGGACGCACCGATCTCGCGGAAGAAGTTGTTCGATGCGGTCGCGGTGCCGACCTGGGTGTCGGGGAAGGAGTTCTGCACGATGAGGACGAGGATCTGCATGCAGAGCCCGATCCCCGCGCCGAGGACGAACAGGTAAGCCAGGATCACCCAGAGCGGCGTGTCGACGGTCATGGTGGACAGCAGCCAGAGGCCTGTGGCGACGACGATCATGCTCGCGATCGGCATCCATTTGTAGCGGCCGGTCTTGGAGGCCAGGAACCCTGTGGTGATCGCGGTGAACATCAGGCCCGCGATCATGGGGAGCATCATGAACCCGGAGATGGTTGCGTTGACCCCGGTGGCCATCTGCAGGTAGGTGGGCAGGTATGCGAGGGCGCCGAACATCGCGACGCCGATGAACAGGCCGGCCGCGGTGGCGAGGACGAAGTTTCGGGACTTGAACAGGGCCAGCGGGATGATCGGTTCGGAGGCCTTGTACTCGGCGAGGACGAACAGTGCGGCGAAGACCGTGGCGATGACAAGGAGCCAGATGATCGTCGGCGAGTTCCATTCGTATTCGGTGCCACCCCAGGAGGCAACCAGGATGATCGCAGTGACGGCGACCGCCATCGTCAGCGTTCCCAGTAAATCGAACCGCACCTTGGCGTTGTGCTTGGGGAGCTTGAGGAAGACGACGGCGAGGGCGATCGCGACGAGGCCGAGGGGGATGTTGATCCAGAACGCCCACCGCCAGCCGACCGACTCTGTGAACCAGCCGCCAAGAAGCGGACCTGCAACAGAGGATATCCCGAACACCGCGCCCATGATGCCCATGTATTTGGAGCGCTCGCGGACGGGGACGACGTCAGCGATGATCGCCTGAGAGAGGATCATCAGCCCTCCCCCGCCAATGCCCTGAACAGTGCGGCCAACGATCAGCCAGGTCATGTCCTGCGCAGCACCGCCAATGATCGAGCCGATCAGGAAGACGCTGAGGGCGCCGATAAACAGGCCCTTGCGTCCGATCAGGTCGCCAAGCTTGCCGTAGATGGGCATCATGATCGTCGCAGCGACCAGATACCCGGTCGTCACCCAAAGCATGTGGTCCACGCCGTGCAACTCACCGACGATCGTCGGCAGCGCCGTAGAGAAGATCGTCTGATCCAGCGACGACAACAGCATCGCAACCAGCAGCCCCGCGAACACAAGCAGGATGCGACGTTTGTCCGTCGGCAAGGCAGGTGCGGGAGACTCTTGGGAGGTGGCGGGCGCAGTGGTTTCAGTCACCCCTCCATGTTTCCCGCGGTGTGCTGTCTGCGCGTCCCGCAGACGTGGCATCTTCGTGTACTGCGATTGCGGTACACGAAGATCATTACCCCGGCCTGAGGAGCCCGGATTCGTACGCAAGGATCACGAGTTGGGCTCGGTCGTGTGCGTGGACTTTGGTCATGATCCGGTTCACATGTGTCTTCGCTGTGTGCGGGGAGATGACCAGGGTGTCGGCGATGTTCTGGTTGGACAGGCCTTTCGCGACCATGAGCAGGACTTGCTGCTCCCGTTCGGTCAACGACTCCAATGCGGGCGATGTTCCCGCGACCTCCGTCGAGCCGGCAGGAACGACGAAACGGTCGATGAGCGCGCGGGTAGCCGCCGGCGATAGGAGCGCATCGCCGGCGTGCACGGCCCGGACGGCGCGGACGATCTCGTCGGGTTCTGCGCCTTTGCCGACAAAGCCGCTCGCACCGGCGCGGAGCGCGGCGACAAGGTACTCGTCTTCCTCAAAGGTCGTCAGGATCAGCACCTTCGTGCCGGCGAGGTCAGGATCGGCGCAGATCTCGGCGGTGGCGGCGATACCGTCGATCTCGGACATGCGGATGTCCATCACGACGACATCAGGACGCAGTCCCCTCGCACGAGCAATGGCTTCGCGCCCGTCGGCGGCCTGGGCGACCACGGTGATGTCGGTGTGGCCGGCAAGGATGTCGGTGACGGCTTGTCGGATGAGGGGCTGGTCATCAACGATGAGCACGCGTGTCATGGTGTCGCCTCTCGGGCAAGCGGCAGCACGGCCTCGACCTTCCATCCCGCCGGCGCTGGACCTGCGGTGACGCTGCCTCGGACGGCGGCGATGCGTTCCCGGAGGCCAATGAGTCCGAGTCCCGACCCCCGCGGCTCGTCGGCGATGGCCGCGGCGGCGTCCATCGGATTGGTGACGGTCACCCCGACGGTGTCTGTGGCGACGTGGATGAGGACATGCGCACGATGCTCTGTGCTGTGTTTGTGGGCGTTGGTGAGAGCTTCCTGGACGACACGATATGCGACAAGATCTGTGGCCCCGGAAACCCGGCCCGGATCGCCCTCAATACGGGTATGGACGTCGAGTCCCGACACTGCGAAGGAGGCCACGAGCTCCTCCAACTGTCCCAAGCCCGCTTGGGGCCTCGGCGCAGTCCCGCCATGCTCGTCGGCGCGGAGCATCGCCATGAGGTCCCCGATCTCTCGCAGCACAGTCCGGGCCGCTGCCCGGATCGTGGCCAGCGACTCCTTCGCCTTCTCTGGGCGAACGTCGACAACGGAAGAAGCCACACCTGCGCTCAGACTGATCACCGAGATCTGATGGGCGACAGCGTCATGCAAATCTCGAGCGATGCGCAACCGTTCCTCACTGACCCGGCGAAGCGCTTCCGCTTCCCTCGTTTGCACGGCACGTTCGGCGCGCTCGGTGATCGCTGCGATGTAGGCACGGCGAGACCGTGCCCCGTCGCCCGCGGCCGCCGCGAAGGCCACGAGGAGCCCAAACTGCAGGACGCGCGGATCCAGTGGGCTTCCCACCGATACCAGCAGCGAGAGCAACATGAGCGTGATCGCCGCGCACGATCCGATGATGAACCCGCGCAGCCGTGTGGTGCGGGTCGCGACGTGGAACACGGCAACTGCCACGGCGATACCCGCCCCGGGAGACAACGTTCCCGCTGCCGCCGCGACGCCGAACACGATCACCAACAGCACCAGCACTGCGGCTGGCCAGCGTCGCCGCCAGGGCAGAATCACCACCGGCGTGAGCACCAGGACCATGACAGCCGGGCCTACCGGCAAGAACTCCGCGACAGGCCCAGGCAGGAAAGCAGTCGCAACGACGATCAGAGCGACGAGGACATCAGGCAACCACCGGGGAGCCGGATGCGGGTCCTTCGGCACCTCGGGCAGGTCGATCTGCTGTGTCACGACTCCATTCTGCCCTCCCCCGCGTATACCAGGTCATCCCATAGCCGTGGTATCCCCTTGTACTGCGAACGCGGTAGGTGAGGTGTCCGCGTCTGTGGGACGCGTGCCGCACCCCGAACCGCGAGGGTGGAAGTAACTCGATCACGAACGGAGCACACTGGCAATGACCACCCCGATCCTGCACGTCCAAGACGTGCGCAAGTCCTACGGACGAGGCCCGAACCGATTCGACGCGCTGAAAGGTGTGTCCTTCACAATCGACGAGGGCGAGTCCGTCGCCATCGTCGGCAAGAGTGGCTCCGGGAAGTCGACGCTCATGCACGTCCTCGCTCTCCTGGACGCGCCAGACTCCGGACGGATCCTCCTCGAAGGCACCGACACCGCCACGCTTCGGGGCTCGAGACTCAACAAGACCCGCAACAAGACCTTCGGGTTCGTGTTCCAACAGTTCTTCCTCACCGGCAACAACAGCGTCGTCGATAACGTCATCCTGCCGCTGAAGATCGCTGGCATCCGCCGCGGCGAACGCCGCCGGCGCGGCCTGGCCGCGCTCGAACAGCTCGACCTCGCCGACAAGGCAAAGAACAAGGCCCTCAACCTCTCCGGCGGTCAGAAACAGCGCGTCGTGATCGCCCGCGCCCTGGTGAACAACCCGCGGATCATCTTCGCCGACGAACCCACCGGCAACCTCGACACCGCCACCGGCGCCGCCGTCGAAGACATCCTCTTCACCCTCAATCGGGAACACGGCATCACGCTCATCGTCGTCACCCACGACGAAGAGCTCGCCGCCCGTTGCGACCGCCGCATCGTCATCCGCGACGGCCAGCTCATCCAGGACACCCACTCGGAGGTGGCCGCATGAAAACTCCAGACCTGATCCACTCCGCGATCTCCAACACATTCCGCTCGAAGACCCGCACGATCCTGACAATCCTCGCGATCTTCGTCGGCGCGTTCACCCTCACCCTCACCAGCGGCCTCGGCACCGGGATCAACCAGTACATCGACAACACTGTCTCCGGCATCGGCGCCTCCGATGCCATGACCGTCACCAAGACCAACAAGGACGCCACCGGAAACACCGGACCGAACTCCTCCAAACCGCGCAAGTACGACCCGAACGCCGTCTCCAACGGCATCCCCGGACAGACCGTCCTCGCACTCACCCCGGACGACATCAACACCCTCAAGCGCATTGACGGCATACGCAGCGTCGATGCGATCCGAACCATCACACCCGACTACATCCAGGCAGACGACGGCCCCCAGTTCGTCGCATCCGTCGGCAGCCTGATCCCCGGCCAGACCGCCGTCCTCGCAACCGGCAGCGAACCCGACCCGAAGACCACCGACCTGCAGGTTGCGCTCCCCGTCGCCTATGTCAAGCCGCTCGGCTTCGACACCAACAAGGACGCCATCGGGCAGACCATCACCATCGGCATCACCGACGCCGAACGCCACCCGCACACCATCGACGCCACAGTCGTCGGCGTGACCGAGGAAGCGCTCGCGAGCCCCACGGGATCCAGCATCCTCATCAACAACGCCCTCAGCGACGCCCTCTTCACCTCGCAGACAACCGGCCTCACCCCTGAGCAAGCCGACCGCTACGCCTCCGCGACCGTCTGGTTCAACCCGGACGCCACCGACAAACAGATCCACGCACTCAAGGACCGCCTCACCGACAAAGGGTTCACTGGGACCACGATCGCCGACCAACTCGGCATGATCACCACCGTCATCGACGGAATCGTGCTCGTCCTCAACGCCTTCGCGATCATCGCTCTCCTCGCCGCAGCCTTCGGAATCGTGAACACCCTCTACATGTCCGTCCAGGAACGCACCCGCGAGATCGGCCTCATGAAGGCGATGGGCATGGGATCCGGCCGCGTCTTCACCCTCTTCAGCCTCGAAGCCGCGTTCCTCGGCCTCCTCGGAAGCGCCATCGGCGCCGGCATCGCCATGCTCGCCGGCTCCGCGATCAGCGGGGTCCTGTCGGCGGGTCTGCTCGCAGACCTCCCCGGGCTCACCCTCATCGCGTTCCACCCCGCCTCGATCGCCACGATCATCGTCCTGGTCATGCTCATCGCGTTCCTCGCCGGTACTTTGCCCGCGGCCAGGGCCGCGCGCAAGGACCCTGTCGACGCTCTCCGCTACGAGTGAGCACACCGATGGGGCGGGCGCCGGCTGATGCCTGGGGCAGGTGCCTTCGGCATGGCGAGCCTCCTTGGCCACCTCGGGGATGGTCCGGTTGTCGATGACGACCTGCCTCGTCGTCTCGTCGCCTCCACCGACATGGTTCCTCGCCGTTCACATCGTGGACGCAAGGAGGGTTTGAGTGAGGTTTAGCTCAGTTCCTGGCTCCGGCCCAGCACTCCCCACAAACTCCCCACAAACAACGCGAATTGACCGGGAACGACCAGCATCCGAGGAAGACAAACGGGCGCAGGATGCCTAGAATCCGTAGTGAACGACCAACGACGAGAAAGGACCAGACTGCACGCACCGCATGCAGGGGGTCAGGGGTTCGAGTCCCCTCAGGTCCACCGAGAAAGCCCCTGGTTCGCCAGGGGCTTTTCCCGTTTGTAATGGGACCTTTCGCCCCCGCTTACTCCCCACAATCAACACTTTCCGACCAGATCCAGTGGCAAACAACGGGGAGTATCCGGACGCACTCGAGTCCGGATCTGCACACTTTTGCGTCCGCCCCGCGCATGTGGTGATGATGAGCGACACGCACATCGACACCGAAGAGCACCTGTCCCGCCGAATTCTGCGGTGCAGACAGCGCGAGGCGCCGGTCATTCATGGGAAGCAGTCGGCCAGTCGCCTGGCACGTCCCGACAAGCCGCTCAGCAACGATTCACAACGCCACGGACTGAAACAGCCGTGCCCACCCCAGGATGCTGTCCCCGCTCACCGCGTTCAACGAAACGGAGACACTCGCCCTCTAGATCCTCACTAGCTATCGGAATGCCGCGAAGTTGGCTTCCCATGGGTGAAAGAAACAGGCTTGTTGGCTGAGCTCGCGTAGGCAAGCTCGTTTCGCGTCGAATCGCCGATGTACCCGTCCGGATTCACAATGACAACACGATCGGCGAGGTCGATCTTTCTCAAGTGAAGGACGTCAAGAATCTTCTTCTGAGCAGGAGGAATTGGCCCATCTGCATCGGCAGGTGCGAGAACGATCACCCCCGCTAGCGTCAGCTCACGGGCAACAGTTCGAATCTCCTCCGCGAACCGCATGGAACCGCAAACGCATACAATCTCCGGAATCTCGAAAGTCATGCGCTCCTTACTTCTGCCTCGGATCAGCGCCGGCGAAGGAACGAGATGCCGAGCGCGTTGCGGAACACGTCGCCCCGCCTGGCGGCGAGAGTGCCCATAATCGTGACGACGAGGTGTAGCACGCAGAGCAGAACGAAGCCGACGATCGGCCAGCCGCCGGGAAGGAAGCCGTTCTTCGCCTCGGGAAACAACGAGAACAAGCCGACCATGTACGCCGCGGACGCCACAAAGAAGACAAGGATCGTCAAGCCCCAGTTCGCCGCGTACCGCGCGTTTTCCGTCGCCACCGCCACGCCCTTGCGGCGGGTCGAGGGGTACGCGCAGATCATCGCGATCGCCGCGATGAGCATGCTCACGATGGGAATCGGGATGTACGCAAGGAACCCCAGCCCCCAAGACGACCCGCCGGTCGATGGGACGGGAGGCGAAGGAGTGTACCCCGGCGGGACAGCACCAAGGTGACCTGGCGCGGGCGGCGCGTACGCCGGAGGCGGAGGGGAGGTCGGGATCCCTTGGGCTGGGGTGCCGCTCGATTCGTGCGAACTCGACATGGCCTGCTTTCTCAGTTTCCGGACGCCGGAGCGCCGGGGACGATCGATGCTTTCCCGAGCATCTGCGTGAAAATCGAGATCGACACGGCGAGATCCCCACGGTTCAAGTGCTCCGCCCCCGCTCGGCCGCCGAGCGGCAGGAACGGCGTGTAGAAGAACGCCTCATAGAGGTCAGGACGCCCCAACCGTGCGATACCGCCTGGATAGTCACCGCGACGCATCCAACTGTCGAGATACTGATCGTTCTCCAGGAAGGAGAACAGTGTCTCGAACTGCGGATTGATGTTCTGAATGTCGCCGACCCGGTACAAAACGTGACGGATCACACCGCCCGGCTCCGGACCCGGCTGCCACACCAGAAGATCACCCATCCCGGTCGCAAGGAACGGCACCGCACCCTGCGTGTCGGTGAACCACTCCGGCAAGAACCCGATGTAGCGGGACGGGTCGATGATCCGCACGAACCCGTCCGCCCCGATGAAACCCGTGCCCCAACGTCGCCACAGCTCGATGATCTCCCGAGGAAACACCGCCCACGCCTCAAGAGACGCGAGGGTCTGCTCCGGCACCGGAGCCACCGACTCGAACCGAACGAACTCAGCCACGGTGGCCCTCCAGATCACCGTTCACGCTGACACCCCAAGAGCGCCACTCGAAACCCAAGCGCGAAGCGAACGGATCCACGACCAGACCCACAGTCTCATCGCCGACCACAGGACGCGACGCGAAAGCGAAGACCGCAGAGTTCAACATTCCGGTGAAGCTGTTTAGCACCACACGTTCCGCAGCCGTCGTCGGCGTAGGAAACTCCTCTCGTAGAGTTCTTACAAGCGTCCGAGAAGCAGACTCGACCGCGGAGCGTCTGGCAGCAGAGAAGCGAACAGCGAACAATGCGTCCTGCGCATCGCGGACTTCTTGCGATCGAGTTTCAGCAACGATCGGCTCGACGAATTCGAACTGTAGAGAACAGGCCACATCGAGGAAGCTCTCGACTTGTTCGTGGTTGTCTCCATAGCGATCTGTCATTCCCGTCCCCTTCCGTCCGTCCTCCAGCCTATGGGCGAACACGGACAACACCACCGGCACTAGTGAACTTCTTCCCCCCGTTGACGATGTCACTGACATGGAAGTCCACGTTCATACGGATATCCCCCAGCAACCCCGGCGGCAGCTTTTGATCATTAGGGCATCACTAGATTGAACGACTCGATTTCCTGCGGCCGCAAGCCACCAAGACATACTCAAAAGCCTGATCCAAAGTTCCGCTGAACTCGACACCGTCATCTGCCAGAGCAGGGAAGAATCCTGCCCTGTCGCTCGGCTTCAGGATTCCGTAGGCCCCATCACCCTGAGAAATGATGTTGAATTCCCGGCCCGTGAGATCACCTGGCCCAGAGGCAACCCAAACCATCTCCCGTGCAGCTTCACCACTGAAACCTATCGCAATCAGCTGCTGCACGAGCTCTTCAAGCACACCACCACTCGACACTGTTAGCGCCACTCGAATGTGATCAATGCAATGATCGCCTCGATTGCATCCTGTGAAATTTCGGGGTGCGTGGAGCTCAATTTCTCTCCCACCCATGCTGCCCAGACCCAAAGATCCTGATCACCTGGCTTCTCCTCGTCCGCCTGCGAGATCACCGCAAGCACCTGATGCTTGAGGTGGGGATCTTCAATTCGCTCAGGATGGCGACCGGGGAGCGTTGCACCCGTGCCCCATCCAACAAAGGAAATGATGCCTTTGCTCAGATCTTGGTTCATACCATTCTCCATCATTGCGCGCTCCCATGCCGCCGGCGCTGGGTCAATTGCAATGGTCCGAGTAACGTTTCGAGTACGCCTAAGCGCTCCACTCGAGGATTACTGCCCTGGAACGGCCGTCGCGGCGAGCAGGTTCCATTGTCCCCACTCAGGGACCGGTGCGTACAGCAGAGCGGGATCAAACGTCCGATCCGCCGTCGTCACCCGAGTGCTGCCCTTCTCGCGAATCGTCAGGCGCCCTGTCCCGTCTTCCTTGTTTCGAGTCACGAAGTGTATCAGCGCATCGCTTTGACGCATCGCCACGGGCAAGTTGAAATCCGCCGGGTACTCCCAGAGCTCCGCACGGTGGGCGAAAAGTCGGCCGTCTCCGAGGTTCTTCCACCGGGTCTCTGCTCTAGGCACTCCGGGAGGCTGCTGGTAGGTCACGGTGAAGGAGGGATTCTCCGCGGTTGTCACCGTAATGAACCAAGGCACGAGACCTGTCGCTGCGTCCACGGGAGGGACAATTGCAAGCTCCTTAGTAGGATCATGATACCGGCTACGTGCCTCAGTCTCCTCGATCCAAGACAGCCCAGTGTCATCCGGAAGTGCGTTCTGGGTCCAGTCGTTGAATCGACCGCAATAGCGCCAGTTCGTCATTTGTCCTTACTTCCTCAAAAGGGCAGGGTGAGCAACGCTGGTGCCGTCTGCTCGGATCTCCACTACCGTAGCGCGATCCACGGACACGACCCAGCTTGTTCCTGTCGCGTCCCGGATTGCAACGCGCTTATCCTCGGCACGGAGCAGGAAGTCCAACGATGGCCACTCCTTCTGGACCGGGACCTCCAGAACCTGCTGCCCGTTGAGGGGCTCTCCGATGTAGTCATCGGGGTCGTAGCCGGCATTCTCAAGGTCTCGCCGGTTAGAAGGAGTGTCTGCGATGACGATGTCGTCACGCCTCAACCCGTACTTGTTGACGAGCTCATTGAGGTAGGAGTTCGCTGTGCTCGGCTCAATCCCTGATAGTTGAGTGTTCTTGCGAGACACGACTTCCTGGTCCGGGATGAAGGAGTCGATGCGGTTATAGTTGCCGTCTCCAGGCCTCGTGACGTGAAGTTCGTTGACGGGGTACCTGTGGTGGTTCTCGATGTTGAAGATCTCACCTTCCCACATCCGTCGAACCCAGTCATTGAACCTGGCAGTTCCGTCAGGGTTCGTGGCGTTGATGAGCTGCTCGTACCGGTCGATGCGGGCTTGGTCCTCGGGCGGGATGCCGGACGAGTCGCCGGACTCGTGGGGGCCGTTGTCAGTGTTCGACAAACCGTCACCGTTCCCGCCGCCAGAGTCACTGCGATCGTCCGTACCGCCATGCCCCTCGGTGTCAACGCTGTGGCTTGTGCCGCTTCCTTCGCCATCACCGTGGGCACCGTCGCTACCATCAGCTTTTCCGCCCAGGGATTCGTGCGGGGTGGGCGGATCCTCATGCGTGCCGGGTCCGTCATGATCGCGGACCGGTGGTGTCGTGTCGTGGGGGATGGTCGGGGTGTCTGGTTCGTCGATGTGGACGCGGGGTGCGCCGGTGCCGTCGGGAAGGTGGGTGTCGGGGAGGTGGGTGTCCAGGCGTGGGGCGTCGATGTCGACGTGCGGGGGCTTTCCGCCGGGGAAGAGGTCGTCGAGTTTGCTGACGATCTTGTCGACCTTGGTTATGGCGCCGGCGACGATCTCGAACTTGGAGAGGATCGAGAGGCCCTTGGCGACGTTCACGCCGGGGATGAAGAGGGTGCCGACGTTGAACACGACAGCGCCGGCTGCTTCGGCGGGGTTGGTGGCCCAGGTGTCCCACGCGACGAGGCCCTTGACCATTGAGGCTGTGTTGTCGGTGGCTTCCTTGTAGATGGGGACGCCGAGACTTCCGAGGAGCGGGGCGAGCGGGTTCGTGCTGACGATGAGAAGCGACCCGACGGCGGTGAGCGTCCCTCCCCATGCCTGCAGCGCGTGCTCACCATCCCAGAACTGGTTCTTGATCGGGTTGTACCCGATCAGACCGCCGAGTCCCTGGATCGCGCCGACGGCGGAGCTGACGATGCCGTTGCCGAAGCTCTCTCCGCAGTTGCGTTGCTCGTCGGTGCGGTGCCCCCAGGGGAGGTCGACGGTGTTCTCCCCGCCCTGCTTCAACTGCCACGCTTCGACGGGAGTGAGTTCGGCGACGCAGTCGTCCCGCTGCCCGTTGATCGTGTTCGCGCACTCAACTTCGAGCGCGTTCACTTTCGCGTAGGCGTCCGCGATCCGATCCATCAGGGCGTTGTTCCGGGCGACATGATCACCGGACTGAGACCAGTGCACACGGATCTGCGCGGTTCCGCCCTTCGAACGCGCTGTCTCACCTCGACCGCGAAGGTACGCGATGGGGTCCTCGCCCCCGGCGCCCATCCCCCGCGCGGTCGCCGCCGTGCCCGCACCGAGGTTCGAGTCCCATTCGTACTCCTGCGTGTCGCGGGCGTTCATCCAGACCCGATGGTTCGCGTCGAACTCAGTGAGGAACGTCTCCGCGTCCGCCTTGATCGCCTTGAGGGTCTTCTTCACCGCCGCGAGGCTGTCTGCGTAGGTGCGCAGCGCCCCAGTCACTGTCCCCACTTTCGTCGCGAACGTGCGCGCCGACTGAGTCGGCTTCGACATGCCCGCGTAGACGATCTCTGCGCCCGGCGCGACGAAGGATGCGGGGATCGCCGCCCAGGCGGTGTCGACATCGTCGGCCGTTGTGTTGTAGGACGTCGCGACGGTATCGAGTGCGTCAGCAGCAGCGCGGATGTTGTCCGGTTTCAGGTCGTCGCCTGGGATCTTGTCCGGTATGACGAGACCGTCACCGGCTTTCGTGTCGCTCGCATTCGCCATGCGAGGCCCCCCATCATGTGAGTAGTGTCGTTCAGAACGTGAACGTGGTCGTCGTGTCTGCGGCCGCGATCGTGTTCACGGCCATCTGCTCATCGCCCTGCAGGAATGCCGTCGCGGCGTCCGCGGTGCAGGTCATGGTGTTCTGGCATCCGTTGACCACTGCGGTCAGCCGGCCCGCTGACTGTTCCTCCAGGAACCCGAGCACGGCGCTGGCGACGATCCCGTCGAACCCGGATCCGGATGCAAGCGGCTCGCCCACGGTCGTCGCCAGATCCGCGACCGCGGTCGAGAACCCCTGGACCTTCTCGTCGGTCGCGAGGATCGTCGCGTTGATCCCGTCCGGTTGCAGCTGCCAGCTGGTCATAGCGTGATCCCTTTCACGATTGCTTTGCCACCCGTGGCTTCCTCGAACGCGAACATCAACGCCAGCCCGCGCCGATACTGCGCGAAAGGCAGAACGCCTTCGATGATCGTTGTGATGTCCGTCAGAGTCCCCGCGTCATCCAGCTGCCGGGTCTCCTCCGGGAACAGCCGGCGAAGGTCGGTGGGCGTCTCGACCCGCCGCGGCCGACCGAGGGTGAGCACCCGGGTGTGGTCGAACTCCGTGAACTCCACCGTGCCGCCGGCTCGGGTCTCGGCCGCGACAAACGGAGGGTCGAATGTCTCCGCGAAGTCTCGGAGTTCGTCGACGGTCAGCGCGGTCTGCGCGAGAAGGGTGACTTCGATCGGCATCAGGCTCCTCCTCCGCTGGCTTCCACTGCTCGCGCCAACGCGTCCGCCCCGAACGTGCGGGCCAGATCGTCGGCCTGACGCCACGGCGGCACATCAGGGTTGCTGAACGCCGCGATCAGCGACGGAATCCGCCGACGTCCCGCCTCGGACACGTCGAACCGCTCCGCGAGCTCGTGCAGGTTCGCGCCGAGAGCGCGGACCGCCCGAGGACCGATCAGCATCGCAAGGGGCACCGCAGGCGGCTGAGCCCCGAACGCGGGAACCGTCCCGTCACGCCACCCGGGGATCACCGTCACCGACCCGAACAACGGCATAGAGAATGCGACCGCGATCGCCGTCAACGCGCGTGTGGCGCGGTCCGCGATAGTCTCTGTCGACGCGCCCAGCGATGCGATCGGCATCACCGCGGTGAATGTCTCAAGAACACCCGCGTTCGTGCGTTCGGCACGGTGAACTCCTTGCAGAGCCCCACCCCCGCCGGTGATGAAGGCGCGCGCGTCGGGCATCTGGGACCGCGCATGTGTGGTGAATGGCACCAGATCCCACGCCAGCGTTGCCGGCTCGTGCGCGCCCCATGCTGCGGGTGCGCTGTCGCCGAGTTCCCGGCCGACGACATCAACGAGTTCGCCCAGGATCGTGTGGTCCGACGCGGAGTGGTGCACGGACACGGAGATCACGGCCTGCAGGAGTTCGGGCGCTTCCTGAGAAGGGAGCTCCGCATGGACTCGTGTCTCCAACAGTTCGGTCACGGTGTCCGCGGTCTTCACACCGACAGGGTCGACAAACAGGTCGCCGGTACGCACCAGCGACCATCCGCCGAACAGGTCGAGATAGTAGCGGGCGGTGAACGTCCATCGTGCGTCCGGGCGGCTGATCACCACGGGGGTGAGACCAGCGGTGCGGGCGGAGAGCAGGAAGTCCGCGAGAGGCTCGTTGAAGGACACCGTCAGCCCGCGTGCCTCCGTGCACGCGAACGGGCCGTCGATGAAGTCCAGCAGCGGATGATCGAAGTCGGTCATCCCGAAGTACCCTTCCGTCAGCCGATGTTCGCGACCGCGCTCTTCGCCCGGTTCAGCGCGGCCTGCGCGGTCTCGTCGTTCTGCGCCATCGACTGCCTCAGCGTGTTGATGATCGTGCGCACGCCATCCGCGGCGTTCTTCCACCGCAGCTCTTTCGCAGCGTAGTCGTCGGACACGCCGGTGGCGTCGTAGTCGCTCATCGCGGTCTTCACATCCGCGTCGCGCTGATCGATCAGCGCTTCGAGACGGGATGCGACGGCGAGGAAGTTGTCTTGTGCTGTCTGGGACGCCGCGAGGTCAAAATCGCGACGGTCGGTCTGGTTTCCAGCCATGATGTGATCTCTTTTCTCCGTGTGGGCGGGTCAGCGGGTCGAGGAGAAGCGGGCGGCGTCGAACGACACCGAGCTTTCCGTGGACCTGGTCTGCTCGAACATGTCGCTGTCGCCTTCCTTGAAGGCGATGTCCATGCCCGAGATACCACCCAGCACAGCGGCGAGTGCCGCGTTCAGCTCGACCGAGATCTGGTCGCTCTGCGCTTTGAACTGGTCGAAAGCCGCACGACCGGCGCCGTTGAACTTGCCCTCCAACGGTTCTCCTGCCTGCGCGAGCTGCTTCACCAGCGCACCCAGGTCATCGCTTGATCCCGACGTCTTCTTCGTCAACTGCGACAGAACGTCGCCCCCCATAGCAAATTTCATTCCCGCAGTATGACATCTCCGTGTGCCGAGCGAGGACTATCAGGGTGGAGAGTGTGGATATCCCTTACATCTGGGGAAGGCATGATCTTCATGTCTTCGATGGTTCGGTAGAGTGTTCCGGCGGCGGAGGTGCCGCCGTACTACAGGTGTACGAAGAGCCGGGGGGCGTTCGATGGTCTGCGCGAACTGCGGCACGCCGCGACGCAGCAGGAGCGCAATCTGTCCGCACTGCGGTCAGCCGTTCGCGGTCGCGTCGCAGGCCGCGCCCGTCGCTTTCGCCAGAGCTGTACAACGGCCGCATCCGATCCGGCTGGCGATCGCGGTGAGCGTGGACGTGGCTGTCTGGGTGCTCATCACCGTCATCTTCTCCACGATGACCAGCGGACGGCTCCCCGGATTCCCAATCGTCGTCTTCTTCCTCGCAGCTACCGTGACTGTGGGTATGATCCTGCGCGAGGGGCGCACCGTGGGTTTGCGGGCGGTCGGCGCACGCGTTGTCGGTTCGGCCACCCTGTCCGCACCCGGCTTGCGAGAGCGACGATGGCTCATCGCCGACACTCGAAATGGCGCGGACCCCGTGCTTCCGCACCGCGAAATCCCCCTCCTCATGCCGGCAACGAACCTGCCAGAGCTCTTGTCGACGATTCCCCCACTGCCGGCGTCGTTCCACCGAGATCACACCGGAAGCGAGAAGCTGATCTCCGCGGTCCCCGGGACGCGAGCAGCCAGCGGAGTGCTCGTCGTCGATGATGCGATGCGCGTAACGATGGCCGCAGACATGCTCGTTGGGCGCAGCCCGTCTCCTCGTGACGGCGTCACGACCGTCGCGGTGCCGGACCTGGACCGAGAGCTATCCAAAGGACATTTCCGGATCACGCAGAGCGCCGGTGTGTTCACGGTCACCGACCTGGCTTCCACGAACGGGACCCTGTTGAACGGCATCGACCTTACCCCGTCGCAGCCAACCACATTCCACTTCGGTGACCTGATCGAAGCGGGCGGACATCGGTTCCGTGTAGAGGCACGCTCACGACCGGAGAACGGAGACGCGCAATGAGCCGTCATGACGACCAGGCGCTCCTAGAGGCTGTTCGCATTCATCGCGGCCGTCTGCGCGGCGCGTTCCTCGGCGGTACCGACGGAGTGCGGCGAGGAGTGTCGACGCTTGTCGGACGCCTCGTCGGGAGCCTCGTGATCGCGGCAGTCGTGTGCGCGATCTGCGTCGGCGTCTCCTTCGCCATGAGTGTGATCTCGCAGGCCTCGCCTGCCCCGAGCTCCTCGACCTCTGTGGAGGATAAGACCCCATGACAGAGTTCACCCGAGTCACGATCATCGGCTCGACGCGCAGAGCGACGCTGGTACTCCCCTCCGACGAACCGCTCGCCGTTCTGCTTCCCGAAGTGACGGACCTCCTCCGCGAACCGCCGACCGCTGACGGACACGTCCTCGTGTCGCTGCTCGGCACCGAGACCCCCATCTCTGACACTCTGGCCGCGCAGGGCGTCCTCGACGGGGCGATCTTTCGGCTTCTTCCCGCATCCGATGCGCCCGCGCCGCCGGAGGTTTCAGACGTCACCGATACGGTCGCAGAACGGCAGGACGCCGCCGTGCACGGATGGAACAGCGTCCACCGCGCGGTAGCGACCGGAGTGTCGCTCTGCGTCCTGTCCCTGCTCGTGGTGCGCAGCGTCCCGGATGCGCTCTGGCTTGCCCCCGTCCTCTTCGCCGCCTTCGTCATCCTCGCTGTAGTTCTTGGCTGGGTGAAGTCGGCTCGCATAGGCCTCGTCGCGGTCGCACCGGCCCTGGGCGCCGTCCCTCAGCTGGTCGCCGTCATGCAGGAGGGCTTTCCTCTCCTGTCTCCGTGGTCGGTCGTTCCGTTGGGAATGGGGCTGACATGGATCGCTCTCGGGGCCGCAGGGTCACGGCGCGCAGCCGTCGGGGGCGCAGTGGGAACCGGTTTGTCCGTCATTGTGCTCGTCTCCTCGCTGTGCGGGGCGAGCCCGTCCGGTGCCGCGGCGATCGTGGCGGTGTGCGTCGTGCTGCTGCTTGGCTCGCTGCCGTCAGTGGCGCTGGCGATCTCTGGGGTCACGGCGCTCGATGACCTGGGGCTCGCGGGAACCCCCGTGTCACGCGCCTCCATCCTGACGCGGGTTGCTGACGCATATGGTCTTTTCTCCTGGGCGGTCTTCGCCGTCGCGGGGTTCGGGGCCTTCGCGCTCGCCGTGCTCTTCGCCAGCGGCGACGTGTTCGCCGTGCTGCTCGGAGCCGCCCTGTTGCTCATTCTCATGTTGCGAACCCGGGTGATGCCTCATGCCGTTCAAGCGTGGGCGCTGTGGATCGCGGCGCTTGTCGGCGTCATCACGGCGACCCTGCTCCCTCACCCGTGGCCTGACTCTGTGCTCGTCGGGTTCGGTCTCATCGCCGCGCTGCTGGTGCTTCTCCTCGGCACTCTTCGTCCCCGCCCCCACGGACGGGTCCGTTGGCGGCGATTCGGGGATCTCCTCGAGGCCATCGCCGCGCTGTCAATGCTGCCGATGCTCCTCGGCGTGTTCGGGGTCTACTCCCTCCTGCTGGCGGTGTTCTCATGACCATGTCTGCGACACGTCCGACGGCGGCGGCGCAGCACGTCCTGATCGACGAGCTGACCACGATCACGGCGTCTGTAGGACGGAGCGTTCGATGCTCGTTCGTCGCCACGGAACGGAGTACCGGTCTGTCCACCGTTGCGGCGCTCACCGTGCGCGAACTGAGCAGAGGACGGAGGGGGCGGGTGCTCTCGGTCGACACCCGCCCTGGGCAGTCTGGGAGCATGATCCTTCGCGAAGGGGCGCCGCTGTCCGAAGAGTCCTTCGCTCGCATTCCCGCCGACACACGTGCATGGATGCGGGAACAGAACGGGATCGTCGCCATGTCCTTCGAACGCGGCACGACCGCGGACTGGCATCGGGTCGTCGCCCCGGTCGTGCGCCACTTCGACATCGTGAGCACCGATTGGGGCGCGCTCTCCCTCCCTGACGCGACGGATGCCGCGCTCACCGGGCACGTCGTCTGCGTCGCAGGCAGCTGGGAGCGGGACTCCGCAGAGTCTGCGATCGCATTCGCGCGTGCTGCGGAGGCGCAGCTCGACGACTGCCGTGCGATCGTGGTGCTGTCCGACATCGCAGGCAGACGCTCGAGCTGGCCGCGGCAAGTCACCCCGCGACTGCCCATCCCGCTCCTCGCTTTCCGCCACGATGCCGCGATGGCCGCCGGGCGTGCCCCGGCCCGTACGACGATGACCATGGCACGGGCAATGGCGGCTGCCGTACGTCGGGCAGGCTTCAGCGCCGAGGAGCAGATGTGAACGTCCGGCATATCCACCGTCCGGCGCGTATCGAGGCGCCGCTCGCGCGACCGGAACCGAGGGTGATCGCGGCTCCCCCGCAGCAGGGCGACGCCGTCCCTGGCGGTATCCCGCTTCGGACGCTGCTTCCCGTGTTCGGATCGTTGTCGTCGATCATCATGATCGTCGTGCTGCGCGCCAATCCGATAATGGTGGTCGTCGGTGCTCTCGTGCTGACCGTGGCGCTTGTGGGCGGCATCGGAATGGCTGTGGGACAACGAGGACAGGTCGCCCGCGCACGGCTCAGAGAGCGTGAACGGTATCTCGACTATCTTGAGGACCTTCGCGGGGAACTCCGCGGCCAGCAGGATCGAGCGCGGACCCAGGCGTTGCGGATCCATCCGGCACCGGAACGGCTTGCTGAGATGCTGGGCGACCCGGAGCGGATCTGGCAGCGCCGCCGCCGTGATGCCGACTTCCTCGTGACCCGGGTCGGGATCGGTGACGTCGACTGGTTCTCGCTCTCCCTTCCCCTCGAGTCCACCCCGGTGCAACCGTTCGACTCGATCATGGTCGGGGAGGCACGGAACGTGATCGCCGGTCAGTCGCGCATCGCAGGCATGCCTGCCACAGTCCCGCTTCGTCAGGCCGGGATCGTCTCGGTGGTCGGTGATCCACAGCACACCACCGGACTGGTTCGCTCATTGATTGCGCAGCTCGCGTCGACCCACGCGCCCGAGGACCTTCAGATTGGGCTCGCCTCGCCGCCCGATCAGATAGACGCGTTCACCGGATTCGATCTGCTGCCCCACGCGCTCCTGGATGTCTGGGACGGTCCCGTTTCGGCGCGGCGCGTCGCACAGGATCCCTCTGAGCTGATGGCGCTGGTCCGGGACGATGTCACCGCACGGGCGGCGCGCGCCGCGGTCCGGCAGCGCAACGGGAACCTGCTTGGCACGGTCGAGAGACCGCTCCTGTTGATCATCGATGACACCTCCTGCGAGGCGTCATCGATACCGATGC
Organism: Microbacterium sp. NPDC012755; assembly: GCF_042901325.1. Classification (NCBI taxonomy): domain Bacteria; kingdom Bacillati; phylum Actinomycetota; class Actinomycetes; order Micrococcales; family Microbacteriaceae; genus Microbacterium; species Microbacterium sp. NPDC012755. The sequence continues at coordinate 3,467,954 of NZ_JBIBCT010000001.1, forward strand.
CAGACGGGTTCTCCCCTGCCCAGCTGGGCATCACCATCATCAGCATCGTCCGAGACCGGCTCCACGAACCGAGCGACACCAGCATCCGACTGACCATCGACCATGGCCCTGAGCCAGTTCTCCGCATCGACACCACCCCCGCCGTGGCCGCACCCGCCGAGAGGGTCCGCCCGGACAGCCTCGCTCTCGACCTGTTCGCGGGATTCACGTCACGCATCGCGCCCTTCCGGCTGTCCGCGGCATCGAAGCGGGAGGAAGGCACCGAGCAGGAGCAGGACGCGCTCGACCTCCTCGGCATCACGAGCATCGACGATCTCTCTCCCGCGCGGTGGCGTCCGCAGAGCAGAACGGAGTTCCTCCGAGTGCCTGTGGCGGTCGGAGACGATGGATCCCCCGTGCACATCGACCTGAAAGAGTCCGCACACGGTGGAATGGGACCACACGGGATCTGCATCGGCGCCACAGGATCCGGCAAGAGCGAATTCCTCCGCACACTGATCCTCAGCCTTGCGCTGACGCACGGTCCCGACGACCTATCGATGATCCTGGTTGACTACAAAGGCGGCGCCGCGTTCACGCCGTTCCAGTCTCTGCCGCACATCGCCGGGCTCATCGACAACCTCGCCGACGACGCCCAGCTCATCCAGCGCGCCAAGTCCTCCCTCGAAGGAGAGATCGTCCGCCGTCAGCGACTGCTGAAAGATGCCGGCTCGTTCTCTTCGATCACCGACTACCGCGACGCCCGGGACAAGAACCCCGATATGCCCGCGCTGCCGCACCTTTTCGTCGTGATCGACGAGTTCGGCGAGCTCCTCACCGCAGAACCGGACTTCATCGACCTGCTTCTTCAGATCGGACGGATCGGCCGGGCGCTCGGCATCCATCTCCTGCTTGCCAGCCAACGGATCGAAGGTGGCCGTCTACGCGGACTCGACACATACCTCTCCTACCGCATCGGCCTGCGCACGTTCTCCGAACAGGAGTCGAGCGTCATCCTCGAAACCCCGGACGCGTTTCATCTGCCCCCGATCCCCGGGTACGGATACCTCAAGGTGGACACCACCGTCTACACACGGTTCAAAGCTGCCTACGTCTCCGGCCCGGTCCCAAGACCGGCGACGCAGCTCCAAGCCGACGACGCCAAATGGGGCCCGTTCGTCCAACCCCGGTACAACACGATCGAGCAGGGTGCAACCGGCCACGATGCCCCCGCCCTGTCCGGCGTATCGGACGGGCCCGCCCTGCTAGACGAGTGTGTGTCCCGGCTCCGAGCAGGAGTGCTCACGACGCCGCCCGTGTGGTTGCCTCCCTTGCCTGACCGGATGCCGCTCTTCCGGGTTCTCGGAGGACGAGACCCCCAGCTCCTGCACGTCCCGATCGGCGTTCTCGATGAGCCCGCCAGGCAGACGCAGGGCGTATGGGAGCTCGATCTGACCAGGTCCGGGGGACACTTCGCCGTTGTCGGCGCGCCGCAGTCTGGACGCACCACTTTCCTGCGCACGTTCGCAGCCGGAATCGCGACCACACATACACCCAAGCAGGTGACGATCTATGGTCTCGACCTGACCGGTTCTGGTCTTTCCCGTCTCGAAGACTTCCCTCACGTCGGCGGCATCGCCACCCGTGCGAATCGTGAACAGCAGCTCCGGCTTCTGGAAGAACTTCACCTGATGATCGCCGAGCGAGAGCGACTCTTCCGCAGCCACCGCATCGAGTCGCTCGCCCAGTTCCGCAACAAGCACGCGTCCGGTGAGCTGCCGTCTATCGTCTCTCCCGACGTCGTCGTCCTCATCGACGGGTACGGGCTCGTCCGTACCGAATTCGAGAACCTCGCGGACAAGCTCGCCGACCTCCTCACCCGCGGCGGAAGCTTCGGCCTCCACCTCGTCCTCGCTCTGACCCGCTGGAGCGAGGTCACAATGAGCCTTCAACCCCTCATCGGTAACCGACTCGAGCTGCGCCTCAACGACCCCACCGAGTCGGCCGTGGCCCGCAAACTCGCCGAGACGATTCGCAGCACCCAGCCGGGGCGTTCCCTCACCGACACACGCCTGTTCGGTCAGATTGCTCTTCCCACCATCAACGACGTCGACGACGACCACATCGGAGACGCTCTCACCGAGCTCGCGAAGCAGACCGCGGCCTCCTGGCAGGGGCCCGCCGCCTCCCCCATCCGCCTCCTGCCAGAGGACCTCAGCCCCGACACGATGCCCGACGAGTTCGACGAGCCAGACCGGCTACCGATCGGTCTCCGGCAAGACACCATGGAGCCAGCGCTCCTGGACCTGGAAAGCACCGACCAACACATCCTCGTTCTGGGGGACGCCGCCAGCGGCAAGACCACCTTCCTTCGCCAGGTCCTCACAACCCTCATCCACCGGCACTCACCCGAGGAACTCGTCATCGCCCTCATGGAACCGCGCAGCGGGCTCTCCACTTCGGTGCCTGACGACTATCTTGGCGGGCACGCGAACAACATCACCAAAGCACGGCAACTCGCCGCAGCTCTCGCGCACGAGCTGGACAAGCGTCAGAACGACAACGCCCCCACGACACTGCGAATCGTGCTCATCGTCGATGACTACGACATTCTCTCGTCCGGCGGAGACAGCCCCCTCGACCCGCTACTGCCGTACTTCGCGTCCTCCCGCGATCTCAAGTTCACCGTCATCCTCACCCGCCCTGTCGCCGGAGCCGCACGCGCACTGTTCGAACGGGCGATCCTCACCGTGAAAGACACCGGCGGCACCGGGATCATCCTGTCCGGCGAAAGAGCCGAAGGCCCCCTCTGGCCCGGCGTCCACGCCACCCACGCGGTCCCCGGACGCGCGACACTCGTCCGACGAGGGCAGCCACCTCGACTCATCCAGATCGCGCACAGAATCTGACGGCGAGACGCAGGGTAACTGGTCCCCTGCGCCCGCGCCCGCCCGCTCGAACAGCTCTGACGACGGCCAGTTCACTGCGGAGCAGACCACGGCCGTCCTGGAAACCTGATCACAAGTGATCTCGTCGCTGTCCATGCGCCGCTCGCGCCAATGTGAACGACGATTCAGTGGTTGCCTCGCCCTGGTCAGAGTCGTTCCCGCAGACCGTGATGCGCCTGGTCGCGGTGCTCGCTCTCGGACAGGATCAGACCTCACCTCGCTGAAGCGTCAACCACCGACGACCGCGAATCCCAAAACAACAAGCCCGCTGACCGACACGATGCATGATGCGGCGACGACCAGGATGGCGTGGACGCCTCTCCTGCGATCACTCTGCGCTACTGAGATTGTTGGCGCGCCATCGTGCCTCGGCGGGATGCTCGTCTTCAGCGACGAGAGAGTCCTCGGCTCCTGCGGGCCGGCGCGTCCACCGCGTGAGCATCACCGGCTCATCGTCCAGCATTCCCCTCTCCATCATCTGCGGTGCCCCTGACCGACTTCGTCGTGCCTTCGAGCATCGTCTCGATACACATCGTCGACGAGCGGAAGCTGGCCGTGAGTTTGTTCCTTGCAGCAGTCGCGCCGCCCGAAAGCACATCGACCACAATGCCGCTCGTAGGCCCCGCCTGGATCCGGCCCAGCGCTCCCCACAAACTCCCCACAAACAACGCGAAATGACCGGGAACGACCAGCATCCGAGGAAGACAAACGGGCGCAGGATGCCTAGAATCCGTAGGGAACGACCAACGACGAGAAAGGACCAGACTGCACGCACCGCATGCAGGGGGTCAGGGGTTCGAGTCCCCTCAGGTCCACCGAGAAAGCCCCTGGTTCGCCAGGGGCTTTTCCCGTCTCCGCGTCAGCGTGCCCGAGGCGGCGGGCGGTGCGGGATCGGCACCGGCCGCGTCGCTCTGCTCGTCCCCTGGATCCGTTCGATCTGCTCGAGGACCTCGAACGGTGTGCCGTAGGTGCTCGACAGCGGGAGCTCCCGGAGCCACACCACCTCGACCTCCGTCGGGGCGAGCTCGTACACGCAGGCGACGACATGCCGGGTGTCGTCCGCCTCGTAGCGCAGGTCGTTGATCACCCACTCTGACGGCGTGAGGCGATGCAGCACGAAGCGCGGATCAGGATCGACGGACATCTGGTGGGCCCTCCAAGACTCTCTCCCCGTGAGGGAGTCTCGCCCAGCGGATGCGGCGATGGTAGACCCTTGACATCCGGGCCGCTCCGCGACAGCGTCTCTCAGCCGTTCGGTCGGACCGTCAGTTCCGTGAGGTGGGCGTCGTCGGGGAGATCGAGCGCCAGGAGGATCGTCTCGGCGACGGACTCGGGGGCGATGAACCGCGAGGCATCGTACTCACGCCCCTCCTGCTGGTGCACGCGCTCCTGCATGGGCGTCGCTGTGCGCCCCGGGTAGATCGAGGTGACCTTGACCCCGTGCTCGGCCTCTTCGGCCCGCAGAGCGTCGGCCAGGGCCTTCAGACCGTGCTTGGAGGCGGCGTACGCCGACCATCCGGCATGGGCGTGCAGCCCAGCACCGGAGTTGACGAACACCACGCGGCTCTGCGACACCCGCAGCACCGGAAGGAGGAGCCTCGTCAGCTCGGCCGGGCCCACCAGGTTCACCGCGAGCTGCTGCTCCCACAGCGAGGGCGGAAGGTCGGCGACGGAACCGAGGTCGACGACGCCCGCGACGTGGATCAGCGAGTCGAGCCGGTCAGGAAGAGCCTGCTTCGACAGCGCCCACGACAGGCGACCCGGAACGGCGAGGTCACCGACGAGCGTGGACGCACCGGGGAACCGCTCGGCGAGCTGACGGGCGCGCCCGGCATCCCTGACCAGCAGGATCACGTCGTCGCCACGGTCGAGCAGCCGACGGGCGACCACCGCACCGATGCCGGAGCCCGCTCCGGTGATCAGGTGCGCAGCCATGTCAGGCGGGGTCGGCGGCGAGCTCGAACGGGACCACGGGGCAGTCCTTCCACAGGCGCTCGAGGCCGTAGTAGACCCGTTCCTCCTGGTGGAAGACGTGCACGATGAGGTCGCCGAAGTCGAGCAGCACCCAGCGGGCCTCCGCACGTCCCTCACGGCGGACCCGCTTGTGTCCGGACTCGATGAGCTTGTCCTCGATCTCGTCGGCGATGGCGGCGACGTTGCGCTCGCTGTTGCCGGTGACGAGCAGGAAGATGTCGACGAGCGGCAGCGGCTCCGACACGTTGAGCGCGACCAGATCCTCTCCGCCCTTGCTGACGGCGGCGTCTACTGCGAGCTGCAGCATCTCTTCGGCGGTTTCAGGTGATTGCATCAGATCAGATCAGTTTCGTGGTGAGAGCGATGACCACGACGACGCCCACCGCGAGGGCGAGACCACCCGCCACGATTATCAGGGTGAGCATGAGTTTGTTGCCCTTTTCGGGCGCCGGCGGGCGGATGACCTCGCCGGCGGGCTTGATGGTGCTGATCGCCGAGCTGGCGGCGATCGGTGTGGGAGAGGACGCAGGAGGCAGCTCTCCGTCGATGAGCACGGCGTCGACCTCCTTGCCGTCGGCGATGCCGTGTGCGTGGCCCTGCGAGCCGATGCCCTGGGGCAGCTCGTAGGAGCCGGTGACGAGGATCTCGCCCGTGGACGCGACAGGACCGTCGAGCGTGGCCTCCCCCGACGGAGGGTTGAAGATCAGGGTGTTGGAGGCGGAGTGCTGGGAGCCGCTGGAGTCGTTCGACGTGAGCAACTCGTCGAACGACGGCACGGTCAGCTTCTGCGCCTCGGCGTCATCGGCGAGCAGTCCGCTGCCGAACTCGGGGCTGACGGTCGGGCGCTCGTCTTCGGAGATGACGTCGTCATCCCCCGCCGCGGCGTCGGCGAGGACGTCATCCTCGTCGTGCTCGTCGTCCGGCTCCTCGACCTCGATGCCGAGGGCGGCGACCGCCACAACGGGATCGTCGTCGACGTGCCCCAGGTCGATCTCCACCGGCTCCGCAGCGCTCTCGGCATCGGCGTGCATCGGCACGTCGCCGGCGGTCTCGACGGCCGCCGCCGCACTCACGGGGGCGACGTCGACCTGATCGCCGAGGTCGTCGTCGAGGTCGTCGTCGGAAGAGCCCGGGACAGGCGGAGCGAAGGTGGGAACCGCTGAGACGATCTCCTCGGCCGGAGCTTCTTCGACGACCTCGGCCTCGACGGCGTCTGCCTCGACGGCGTCGTCCGCGGCATCCGCAGTGCTGTCATCGTCGACGTCTCCGCCGATCACCGGCACGGAGGCGGTCTTGATGCGCTCCTGCTCTCGGGCCTGTCGGCGCGTGAGCGGTGCGGAGCCCGGATCGACATCGGCATCCGCGACGGGAGCAGGCGCGACCTCGACAGGCTCGGCGGCACGCGGAAGCGGCGGTGCAGGGGGGATCGTCGGCGCGGCAGCAGCGGCCGCGGCCTCCTCCTCCGTGATGACCGGGGTCGAACCCGTCAACCGGATCTCCCGCAGCTGCTTTCGCGTCAGCGGACCCTGCTCCTGCTGATCCGATGTACTCATGCCTTGCTCCGATACAGATGATGCTTCGCGATGTATTGAACGACCCCGTCGGGAACGAGGTACCAGACCGGCTCTCCGTCGTGCACCCGCTCACGGCAGGCCGTCGATGAGATCGACAGCGCCGGAACCTCGAGCTGGCTGACGTCACCGGGTGGGAGGCCGTCTGTGCTCAGGACATGCCCTGGGCGAGAGACCGCGACGAAATGGGCCAGCTCCCACAACTCATCATGGTCCCTCCAACTGAGAATTTGCGCCACGGCGTCGGCTCCGGTGATGAAGAAGAGCTCCGCATCCGGCCGGTCGCGCTTGAGGTCGCGCAGGGTGTCGATCGTGTAGGTCGGGCCCTCGCGGTCGATGTCGACCCGGCTGACCGTGAACTGCGGGTTGGATGCCGTCGCGATCACGGTCATCAGATAGCGGTGCTCACTGGGCGTGACGTCGGACTTCTGCCAGGGAACTCCCGTCGGCACGAAGACGACCTCGTCGAGGCCGAAGGAGTGCGCGACCTCGCTGGCGGCAACCAGGTGCCCGTGATGGATCGGATCGAACGTCCCGCCCATCACGCCGATGCGCGCCGGGCGCGAGGTCGTGGTGCTCATGTGGGCCTAGTGGCCGTGTCCTGCCTCGTGGCCGTCTTTGCCGTGCTTCGCGGCGAACGCCTCGGCCTTCGCCGAGTGGCGGTTGGCGACGTTCTTGTAGGAGAGCGTGACCAGCGCGAGCGCGGTGAACACGATCACGGCGACGATGCCGAAGATCACGGTCTCGAGCGGGATGTTGCCCTCATGCTCGGCTTCGGCGGCGGCCATCGCGATCTGTGCGACGAGGTTCATCCTGGCTCCAATTCATGACCTTCGGGCGGTACAGCGCCCCCTAGTCTAGTCCTCAGCCGCGGGTCTGCCCTGATCCACGCGCCAACCACTTCGTGCTGGTCAGCTCGGCGAGCCCCATCGGACCTCGTGCGTGAAGCTTCTGCGTGGAGATGCCCACCTCGGCGCCGAACCCGAACTCCCCGCCGTCGGTGAAGCGCGTGGAGGCGTTCGCCATCACGACGGCGGAGTCCACCTCCGCCAGGAAGCGCTCGATGCTGCGGGAATCGGTGGAGATGATCGACTCGGTGTGCCCGGTGCTGTAGCGCCGGATGTGCTCCAGCGCGTCGTCGAGCGAGTCGACGACCTTCATCGCGATGTCGAGGCTGAGGTACTCGGTCGCCCAGTCCTCCTCGGTCGCCGGGATCACGTTCGACACGAGCCCTGCGACGATGTCGTCTCCGTGGATCGCGACGCCCTCGCTCTGCAGGGCGCTCGCAACGAGAGGGATGAGGCGCGGGGCTGCCTGACGGTGCACCAGCACCGTCTCGACCGCATTGCACACGCTGGGACGCTGCACCTTCGCGTTCACGACGATGTCGCGCGCCCAGTCGTCGGGCGCGCTCTCGTCGAGCACGATGTGCACGACGCCAGCGCCGGTCTCGATGACGGGGACGGTGGACTCGGTGACGACGGTCTCGATGAGACCAGCGCTGCCGCGGGGCACGAGCACGTCGATGAACCCGCGGCCGTGCATGAGGGCCTTGGCGCCGTCGCGACCGAAGTCGTCGACGGTCTGGATGGCCTCGGCGGTGAGGCCGGCGCTCTCGAGCGCCTCGCGCATGATCGCGACGAGGACCGTGTTCGACTCCAGGGCGGCGCTGCCGCCGCGGAGGACGACGGCGTTGCCGGAACGCAGTGCCAGAGCGGCGATGTCGACCGTGACGTTGGGGCGCGCCTCGTAGATCGCGCCGACGACCCCGAACGGGACCCTGACCTGCTCGAGCGAGACGCCGTTCGGCATCCGATGCCCGCCAACGACCCTGCCGACGGGATCGGCGAGGGCAGCGACCTCGCGGACGGCTGCGGCGAGGGCCGACACCCGCTTCTCGTCGAGACGGAGCCGGTCGATCAGCGATTCACCGATGCCGCTCTCCCGACCCCGGACGATGTCCGCGGCGTTCGCCTCGATGATGCGCGGCGCGTTCTGCTCGAGCGCCACGGCGATCGATTCGAGGACGCGGGCCTTGTCGTCGCTGGTGAGCGCGGCGGTGGCGCGGGAGGCCTCCTTGGCGCGCTCCAGGCGCACCTGCGGGGTCAGGTCGGTCATCCCGTCAGTCTAGGAGACCGCAGGCGCGAACCAGGTCCCTATTTCGGCGCCGGCGAGGGCCTGGTCGACGAGGTCGGCGCTCGTCACGAGAACGCCGATCCCCGATGCCGCCGCGAGCCGCGCGGCGGAGACCTTGGTGGCCGCTCCCCCGGTGCCGACGCTGTTGACGACCGTCGAGCCGAACTCCAGACCCGACAGGTCGGCGTCGGGAGCGACGACGTCGATGGGCTCGGCACCGGGGTCGGTCGGCGGCTTCGTGTACAGCGACTCGATGTCGCTGAGCAGCACGAGCGCGTCGGCTTCGATCAGCTGTGCGACGAGCGCTCCCAGCCGGTCGTTGTCGCCGAAGCGGATCTCCTGCGTGGCCACGGTGTCGTTCTCGTTCACGATGGGGAGGATGCGCAGTCCGAGAAGCCGCTCCATCGCCCGTCGGGCGTTGCTGCGCGACGTCGGGTTCTCCAGGTCGCCTGTGGTGAGGAGCACCTGCCCCGCGACGATGTCGAAGGGGCGCATGGCCTCCTGATACCGGTAGACGAGGATGTTCTGCCCGACGGCCGCTGCGGCCTGCTGCGTGGCGAGGTCGGTCGGCCGCGCGTCGAGGCGGAGGAACGGGATGCCGGTGGCGATGGCGCCCGAGGAGACGAGGATGACCTCACACCCCCGCGCGTGAGCGGCGGCGAGAGCCTCCACGAGAACCGGGATCCGCCACGAGGCCTCACCGCTGATCGACGAGGACCCCACCTTGACGACGATGCGGGATGCCGTCGCGATGTCCGCCCTGGTGCGGGCGGTCACTTCTCATCCTCGCGGTATGCCGCGAGACGCTGAGCCTCCACCTCCGCACGAGCCTCGGCCTTGGCATCCATGCGCTCGTAGTACTGCTCACGACGCTCGGAGGTGGTGCGGCGCGCGTTCGGCGCCAGACGCGGGTCGGTGCCACGAGGAGCCGCCATCAGCTCGGCGGCGGAGGTCATCGTCGGCTCCCAGTCGAAGACGATGCTGTCGCCCTCGCCGATCACGACGGTGGAGCCCTGCACGGCGCCCAGACGGAACAGCTCGTCCTCGACGCCCAGCTTCTCGAGTCGGTCGGCGAGGAAGCCCACGGCCTCCTCGTTCTGGAAGTCGGTCTGCTGCACCCAGCGCACCGGCTTCTCGCCGAGGATGCGGTAGATGTTGCCGTATGTGCCGCCCTCGACGCGGATCGAGAAGTCCTTCTTCGAACCCCGAGGACGGATGACGACGCGCTCCGGCGGCGTCTCGAGAGCGGCCTCGGCCCGGTGCTTGTCGACGATCTCGCCCAACGCGAAGGTGAGCGGACGGAGCCCCTCGTGGGAGACCGTGGAGATCTCGAACACGCGGAAGCCGCGGGCCTCGAGCTCGGGGCGCACGAGCTCGGCGAGATCGCGGGCCTCCGGCACGTCGACCTTGTTCAGAGCGATGAGCTGCGGGCGCTCCAGGAGCGGAGTCTGCCCCTCGGGGACCTCGTACGCGGCGAGCTCGGCGAGGATGACGTCGAGATCGGAGATCGGGTCGCGCCCCGGTTCGAGAGTGGCGCAGTCGAGGACGTGCAGCAGCGCGGAGCAGCGCTCGACATGACGGAGGAACTCGAGGCCGAGCCCGCGCCCCTCGCTCGCACCCTCGATGAGACCGGGCACATCCGCGACCGTGTACCGGAAGTCGCCCTGCTGCACGACGCCGAGGTTGGGGTGCAGCGTGGTGAACGGGTAGTCGGCGATCTTCGGGCGCGCCGCGGAGATCGCGCCGATCAGGCTCGACTTGCCGGCCGACGGGTAGCCCACGAGCGCGACGTCGGCGACGGTCTTGAGCTCGAGGACGACATCGCCCTCGTAGCCGGGAGTGCCGAGGAGCGCGAAGCCCGGAGCCTTGCGCTTCGGAGTGGCGAGGGCCGCATTGCCCAGACCGCCCTGTCCGCCCGCGGCGACCACGAAGCGCTCCCCCGGGATGATCATGTCGATCAGGACCTCGCCCGCGGGGTTCTTCACCACGGTGCCGACCGGAACCAGAAGCTCCAGCGTCTCGCCGAGGAATCCGGAGCGGTGGTCGCCCATGCCGGGGCCGCCGTTACCGGAGGAGCGGTGCGGCGAGTGGTGGTACGACAGCAGGGTGCCCGTCTGCGGATCGGCGACGAGCACGATGTCGCCGCCGTCTCCGCCGTTGCCGCCGTCGGGGCCGCCGAGCGGCTTGAACTTCTCGCGGTGCACGGAGACACAGCCGTTGCCGCCCTTGCCCGCGCGCAGATGCAGCGTCACGGTGTCGACGAAGGTGACCATGTCTCTCTCCTCATAGACGAATTCGGGGCGGGCCGAAGCCCGCCCCGAATCGGATGTAGATGTGTCGTGCTGCGATTACTCAGCAGCGGCGACGATGTTGACGACCTTGCGGCCGCCCTTCGCGCCGAACTCGACCGCACCGGCGGCGAGAGCGAACAGCGTGTCGTCGCCACCACGGCCGACGTTCACGCCGGGGTGGAAGTGCGTGCCGCGCTGGCGGACGATGATCTCGCCGGCGAGGACCTGCTGGCCGCCGAAGCGCTTGACGCCGAGTCGCTGTGCGTTGGAGTCACGACCGTTGCGGGTGGAGCTTGCGCCCTTTTTGTGTGCCATGTCCTGGGTCTCCTCGGTCTTACTTGATGCCGGTGATCTTGACGCGCGTGAGCTCCTGGCGGTGGCCCTGACGCTTCTTATAGCCGGTCTTGTTCTTGTACTTCTGGATGATGATCTTCGGGCCGCGGAGGTTGCCGAGAACCTCTGCCGTGACCTTGACCTTCGCGAGCTTGTCAGCGTCGGTGGTCACCGTGGCGCCGTCGACGAGCAGCACAGCGGGCAGCTCGATCTTCTCGCCCTGGGCAGCCTGAACACGGTCGAGCTGAACGATCGTGCCGACCTCGACCTTCTCCTGCCGCCCACCGGCGCGCACTACTGCGTAAACCACTTCATACCTGTTTCGTTGGGGAGCACGGTGCTCCGAGAATCTCACGGGAAGACTGTTGCTTGCATTCATCGCGGGGCGACGGGTGCGAACGCAAGACTCTCCGCACCGACCGTCGAGGACGGGGCGACATACGCACCAAGGGACTACTTTACCGGATGCCGGGCGGTGTCGCAAAACGTCCTGCGGGGTGTGTCCGGTCGTAGGCTGACAGCATGACCGTGCTCGTCGATGATCCGCTCTGGCCCGCGCACGGGCGCCTGTGGGCGCATCTCGTGAGCGATGAGAGCCTGGACGAGCTGCACGCCTTCGCGAGGTCTCTGAGCGTGCCGGAGCGCGCTTTCGACCTCGACCACTACGACGTGCCGGAGGACATGATCCCCCGACTCATCGCCGCCGGCGCTCAGCACGTCGGCGGCAAGGAGCTGGTGCGCAGGCTGATCGCCTCAGGACTGCGCGTCCCCGCCCGCGACCGGAGCTGACGACTCGGAGTTCACCGACACGGGCGTGCCCGTGAGAGCCGCCGTGGTCACCCGACGACGGCCACGGCCCTGACCGGGCGCCTTCGGCTCGGGAAGGGCGTCCAGCACCGAGTCGAGCAGCTGCTCGGCGGGCGACTTCGGCGCCTTCCGATCGGACCCGCGCTTCTTGCGGGCCTTCTTCGGACGCTCCTGCGCCACGGTCGGCTCGACGGCGGGCGCGGCGGCATCCGTCGCTCCCTCCGCGTTCGGGGCGAGCGTCGACGCGGCGATCTGCGCGAGGGCCGACTTCGCACCCTCGGGGATGCTGTGCGTCACGTTCGGGGCCGGCGGCGCGCTCTGGGCCGGCGCCGAGTTGCCGCGCTGGCGACGGTTCTGCTGTCCGTTCCCGTTCGACGGCGCTCGGTGCTTCACGACGGGGTCGTGGTGCACGATGACACCGCGGCCGGCGCAGACCTCGCACGCCTCGCTGAAGGTCTCCAGGAGGCCGAGTCCGAGCTTCTTGCGGGTCATCTGCACGAGGCCGAGCGAGGTGACCTCGGCGACCTGGTGCTTCGTGCGGTCCCGGCTGAGGCACTCGATGAGACGGCGCAGCACGAGGTCGCGGTTCGACTCCAGCACCATGTCGATGAAGTCGACGACGATGATGCCGCCGATGTCGCGCAGTCGCAGCTGGCGGACGATCTCCTCTGCCGCCTCCAGGTTGTTCTTGGTGACGGTCTCCTCGAGGTTTCCCCCGGAGCCGACGAACTTTCCGGTGTTGACGTCGACGACCGTCATGGCCTCGGTGCGGTCGATCACGAGGGAGCCGCCGGAGGGCAGCCAGACCTTGCGGTCGAGGGCCTTCTCGATCTGCTCCGTGATGCGGAACGCGTCGAACGGGTCGGTCTCGTCCTCGTACGACTCCACACGCTCGAGCAGGTCGGGAGCGACGCTCTCCAGGTAGGCGCGGATGGTGCGCTGCGACTCGTCGCCCTGGATCAGCATCTTCGTGAAGTCCTCGTTGAAGACGTCGCGGACGATCTTGACGAGCAGATCCGGCTCGGCGTGCAGCAGTGCGGGAGCCTGCTGGTTCTCCACCTGCTTCTGGATGTGCTCCCACTGGGTCGTGAGGCGCTGCACGTCGCGCGTCAGCTGCTCCTCCGTGGCGCCCTCGGCCGCCGTGCGCACGATCACTCCGGAGGACTCGGGGAGCACCTCCTTGAGGATGCGCTTGAGTCGCGCGCGCTCGTTGTCGGGCAGCTTGCGGCTGATGCCGTTCATCGATCCGCCGGGCACGTACACGAGGTACCGGCCGGGGAGCGAGATCTGGCTGGTGAGGCGGGCGCCCTTGTGGCCGACCGGGTCCTTCGTGACCTGGACGAGCACGCGGTCGCCGGGCTTGAGCGCGAGCTCGATGCGGCGGGGCTGGTTGCCGGTCTCGACGCCGTCCCAGTCGACCTCGCCGGAGTACAGCACGGCGTTGCGGCCGCGGCCGATGTCGACGAAGGCGGCCTCCATGCTCGGGAGCACGTTCTGCACGCGTCCGAGGTAGACGTTGCCGATCAGCGATGCGTCCTGGTTGCGGGCGACGTAGTGCTCGACGAGCACGCCGTCTTCGAGGACGCCGATCTGGGTGCGGCCGTTCTTGGAGCGGACGACCATCTTGCGGTCGACGGACTCGCGGCGAGCGAGGAACTCGGCCTCGGTCACGACGGGACGGCGGCGACCGGCATCGCGACCGTCGCGACGGCGCTGCTTCTTCGCCTCCAGGCGGGTCGACCCCTTGATCGCCTTCGGCTCGGTGATGTACTCGACGACGCGCTGGCGCGGCTGACGGGGCTCGGAGCGCTCGTCGTCGCCCTCGGAGCCACCACGGCGGCGACGGCGTCCTCGTGCGGATGCCGACTCCTCAGGCTCGCGCTGCGGGTCGCGCTCGGCGATGCGGTCGAAGACGCGACCGGGGCGTGCCGGGAGCGGGACGAACTCGGGAGCGTAGAAGTGCAGCTGCGTGGACACCTGCGAGACGAACACCTCGGGCAGCAGGCCGAGCGACACGGCGGTCACCGGCGCGGGCGCAGCGGGCTCCTCCACCGCGACAGGCTCTTCGACCTTCGGCTCCGCGGCGGGAGCAGCCGGCTCCTCGACGGGTGCGGACTCCACGGCGGCGGGCTGGGCGTCTGCCGCGTCGGCGGCAGCGGATGCCGGAGCACCGGGCTCGTCCGTCGCAGCGGGCGTCTCGTCTCGGTCGGCTCCACCGTCCTCGCTCGACGAGCGGGGGGCGTCAGCGACCGGGGCGTCAGCCTCGGAGGCGTCATCCTCGGGAGCGTCAGCCGCCTCAGGAGCGTCACCCTCTGGGGCCTCGGCAGTGTCGGGCTCCGGAGTGCCGGCGATCGGGGCATCCCCCTCGGGGGCGTCTGCCTCGGCCGCACCGGCGGGGGCGTCGACCTCGGGGGCGTCGACCGCCTCGGAGGATTGAGCGTCCTCCGCAGCGTCGACGACTACCTCTGCGGGTGCGTCAGCATCCGCAGAGAAGTCGAGGGTAGGGGCGTCGTAGTCATTGGTCTCATCGGCCATCTCTGGCGAACTCCTCGCGCGCGGCACCCGGTGCCTCGCGAAATCTCATGCGGCACCCGCAGGTGCCGCGAACTCACTCGGTGTGTGACCGGCTCACGGCTCTGATCACGTGGGGCATACGGCCCCGAAGTCTGCGTCGATGCGTGCCACGGCGTGTGCCGAGCGGTGCATCACAGGCCATTATCGCACCATGTGGGCGTGTTCGCGGCATCCGCTCCCTCGCGCGCCGCTGGCGCGTTCTCGTCGGGCGCATAGCAATCGCTGTGATAATCCACATATGAGCGAGCAGCGCACCCGCCCCATCGGCTACGGAATCTGGTTGATCGTCGCGAGCGTGGTCGGCTGGTTCGCCGCATTCCAGCTCACGATCGAGAAGTTCGTCGTGCTGCAGAACCCTGAGGCCGCGCTGAGCTGCGACATCAGCCCGCTCATCCAGTGCGGCAAGAACCTGGAGTCGTGGCAGGGATCGGTCTTCGGCTTCCCGAACCCGATCCTCGGGCTCACCGGCTGGATGGCACCCCTGGTCATCGGTGTGGCCGTCCTCGCCGGGGCGCGCTTCCCCCGGTGGTTCTGGGCGATCTTCGGTGCCGGCATCACCTTCGCCTTCGGGTTCGTCTGCTGGCTGATCTCGCAGAGCATCTACGAGCTCGTCGTCCTCTGCCCGTGGTGCATGGTGACGTGGGCCGTGACCATCCCCACCTTCTTCGCGACGATGCTGCATCTCACCCGCAACGGCACCTTCACTCGGAACGAGAAGGTCCAGGAGCGCGCGGGGAGCCTCATGGCCTGGGTCCCGCTGTCCGCGATCGTGGCCTACGCGATCATCATCGCCATGGCTCAGCTCAAGGGCATCGACTTCATCGGCGAGATGATCCGCATCATCTTCTGAGCCCCGTACGGAAACGAGGAGCCCTCCCGCATCGCGAAGATGCGGGAGGGCTTTCTCGTTGCGGAGGGCGGGCTCAGTCGAACCAGATGCCGAGCTCGCGGGCGGCGGACTCGGGGCTGTCCGAACCGTGCACGAGGTTCTGCTGCACCTTAAGACCCCAGTCGCGGCCGAAGTCGCCGCGGATCGTCCCGGGGGCCGCCGTCGTCGGGTCGGTGGTGCCCGCGAGGGAACGGAAGCCCTCGATCACGCGGTTGCCCGCGAGACGGATCGCCACCGACGGACCGGAGAGCATGAACTCGAGCAGCGGCTCGTAGAACGGCTTGCCCTCGTGCTCCGCGTAGTGCGCGGCGAGGAGGTCGCGGTCGGGGTCGACGAGACGGATGTCGACGAGGGCGTAGCCCTTCGCCTCGATGCGCGCCAGGATCGCTCCGGTGAGGCCGCGGGCGACGCCGTCCGGCTTGACGAGGACGAGGGTTTCTTCGGTGGCCATGTCATTCGCTCTCTGTGTCTGAGGTCTGCGTGGTCTGAGTCGAGTTCTGCGGGTCGGCGGGACGTCGTGCATCCACGCGCGCCCCCACGATCGTCGCATACGCCCACATGCCGCCGAAAATCACGACGACGAGCAGGATGGCGGGCACGAGGACAGCGGAGAGCGCGATGACCGCCTGGATCACCCAGCCCGCGGTGATCGCCCACGGACGGGTGATCATGCCGGCCACGGCGATGCAGGCGAGAGCGACGATGCCGCCGCCGACGATCCCCCACCACGGCTCGACGCCGTCGGGGAGCGCCTTCAACCCGAACACCGTGAGTCCGGCGAGGAAGACGACGATCGACTCGAAGCCGAGCACCACCGGCGCCAGCTTCTGCACGAGGGTGCGCGGCGGTCGAGGAGAGCGCGCGGGAGCGGATGCTGCGCTCACGCGCGCCACCCCGACTTCCAGTCCTCCTCTTCGGCGAGGGCGATCGCCTCACCCGCGAGCACCACGGAGCCCGCGATCACGACGGCGCGCCGATCCGACGAGGCCGCCCACTCGCGAGCCGCGTCGGCGGCCTCGGCGAGGGTCGGATGCACGGTGGCACGGTGCCCCGTCTGCTCGACGAGGTCCGCGATCGCGTCGGCGTCGCTGGCGCGGTCGGACTCGGGAGCGGTCGCGAACACGTGCGCGGCGACCGGGGCGAGCTTCGCCACGATCCCTGCGGCGTCCTTGTCGGCGAGGACGCCGAGCACGACACCCCACTCGTCGAAGTCGAAGCTGTCGTCCAGCGCCTGTGCGAGGGCGGCGGCGCCGTGCGGGTTGTGCGCGGCGTCGACGATCACGGTCGGAGCGATGCCGAGCAGCTGCAGGCGGCCGGGAGAGGTCGCGGACTGCAGACCGTCGGTGACCACGTCTGACGCGATCGGCTTGGAGCCGCCCCCGATGAGCGACTCCACGGCCGCGACGGCCAGGGCGGCGTTGTGGCCCTGGTGCGCCCCGTAGAGGGGCAGGTACTCCTCGGCGTACTCCCCCGCGAGCCCGCGGATCGTCAGCAGCTGCCCGCCGACGGCGAGCTTCTGCTCGGTGAGTCCGAACTCCTCGCCCTCGAACGCGATGTCCGCGTTCTTCTCGGCGGCGACCCGACGGAGGACCTCGGCCGCCTCGGCGGGCTGCTGCGCGGAGACCACCGCTGCACCCTCCTTGATGATCCCCGCTTTCACCTGGGCGATCGCGGCGATCGTGTCTCCCAGGCGGTCGGCGTGGTCGATGTCGATCGGGGCGAACACCGCGACGTCGCCGTCGGCGGTGTTCGTCGAGTCCCACTCGCCCCCCATGCCGACCTCCAGCACGAGCACGTCGACCGGAGCATCCGCCACGGCCACGAAGGCGAGCACGGTGAGCAGCTCGAAGAACGTCAGCGGCGCATCGCCCGCGGCCTCCAGCTCGGCGTCGACGATCCCGACGAAGGGCTCGATCTCGTCCCAGGCGTCGGCGACGGCCTCGTCGGAGATCGGTTCGCCGTCGATCATGATGCGTTCGGTGAAGCGCTCCAGATGCGGGCTCGTGAACAGTCCGGTGCGCAGGTCGTGCGCCCGCAGCAGGCTCTCGATCATCCGCGCGGTCGACGTCTTGCCGTTCGTGCCCGTGATGTGCACGACCCGGTACGTCTTCTGCGGGTCGTCGAGGAAGGCGAGGATGCGGGCGACGCGCTCCTTGCGCGGCTGCACCCAGCGCTCGCCCGCCCGGCTCAGCAGAGCCTCGTAGACGGCATCCGCCCGCTCGCGTGCGCTCATGCTGCGCCTCCGATCCGGCTGACGGCGACCGTGAAGTCGCCCGTGTTGGCGTAGGTGCCCGTCGAGATGACGGCCTCGAACTCCGCGGCGGGCAGTTCGGCGCCGCCGCGGTGGACGCCGTGCTGGAGAGCGAGGGTCTCCCCCGCGACATCGGCGATCTCGAACGCGCCGGCCACGGCATCCGCGTCCGCATCGCTGTCGAATCGGAGGTCGAGACGGATCCGGTCGCTGACGTCGAAGCCCGCGTTCTTGCGGGTCTCCTGCACGGCACGGATGACGTCGCGCGCCAGGCCCTCGGCTTCGAGCTCGGGAGTGGTCCGGGTGTCGAGCAGCACGAAGCCGCCGGTCGGCACGATCGCGAGCGCCTCGCCCTCGGGGCGCCCCGTCGTCTCCAGCACGAGCTCGTACTCGGCGGGCTCGAGGGCGATGCCGCCCGCGGTCACCACCCCGTCGGTCTCCGACCAGTCGCCGCTGCGGGCGGCCTGGATCGCCTTCTGCACGTCCTTGCCCAGGCGAGGGCCGGCGGCGCGCGCGTTGACGCTGAGGCGGTGGTCGATGCCGTACTCGGACGCGGTGGTCTCGGTCTGCTGCACCAGTTCGACGGACTTGACGTTCAGCTCCTCGCGGAGGATGTCCTCGAACTGGCCGAGCGTCGCGGCGAGCGGCGAGACGACCGTGAGCCGCGCGAGCGGCAGACGGACGCGCAGCTTCTCCTTCTTGCGCAGCGCGTTGCCGACGCTGGACAGCTCACGCACGGCGTCCATCGCATCACGGATCTCATCGGCCGCGGGGAACGCGGAGGCATCGGGCCAGTCCTGCAGGTGCACGCTGCGCCCGCCGGTGAGGCCCTGCCACACGCGCTCGCTCACCAGCGGCACGAGGGGCGCCGCCACGCGGCACAGCGTCTCGAGCACCGTGTAGAGGGTGTCGAACGCCTCGGTGCTCGAGCCCTCCCAGAACCGGTCGCGCGAGCGGCGGATGTACCAGTTGGTCAGCACCTCCGCGAAGTCGCGCAGGCGAGCGGACGCCGTGGTGGAGTCGAGTCCCTCGAGGTCGACGCGGACGTCGCGCACGAGGTCGCCGAGGCGCGCCAGGATGTAGCGGTCGAGCACATCGGTCGAGTCGGTGCGCCACGACGCCTCGTAGCCGCCCTCGGTCGCCGCGTTGGCGTAGGTCGCGAAGAAGTACCAGGAGTTCCACAGCGGCAGCAGGAACTCGCGCACGCCGGCGCGGATGCCCTCCTCGGTGACGGCGAGGTTGCCGCCGCGGAGCACGGAGCTCGACATGAGGAACCAGCGCATCGCGTCGGAGCCGTCGCGGTCGAGGACCTCCGACACGTCCGGGTAGTTGCGCAGCGACTTCGACATCTTGTACCCGTCGCTGCCCAGCACAATGCCGTGGCAGCTGACCCCCGTGAACGCGGGGCGGTCGAAGAGCGCGGTCGACAGCACGTGCATCACGTAGAACCAGCCGCGCGTCTGCCCGATGTACTCGACGATGAAGTCGGCGGGGGCGTGCGAATCGAACCACTCCTGGTTCTCGAACGGGTAGTGCACCTGCGCGTACGGCATCGAGCCCGAGTCGAACCACACGTCGAAGACGTCCTCGATGCGGCGCATCGTGCTCGTACCGGTGGGGTCGTCGGGGTTCGGACGCGTGAGGTCGTCGATGTACGGACGGTGCAGGTCGATCTCGCCCTCGGGGTTGCGCGGCAGCGCGCCGAAGTCGCGCTCCAACTCCTCCAGCGAACCGTAGGCGTCGACGCGGGGGTACTCCGGGTCGTCGCTCTTCCAGATCGGGATGGGCGAGCCCCAGTAGCGGTTGCGGCTGATCGACCAGTCGCGGGCACCTTCGAGCCACTTCCCGAACTGACCGTGCTTGACGTTCTCGGGCACCCAGGTGATCTGCTCGTTGTTCGCGAGCATCCGGTCCTTGAGGTCGGTGACGCGGATGAACCAGCTCGAGACGGCCTTGTAGATCAGGGGGTTCCGGCAGCGCCAGCAGTGCGGGTAGGAGTGCACGTAGCTCTGCTCGCGGACCAGGCGCTGCTCGGCGCGGAGCAGACGGATCAGCGGCGTGTTCGCGTCCATCCACAGCTCGCCGGCGACGTCGGTGACGTTCGGGAGGAAGCGCCCTCCGTCGTCGAGCGACAGGATGGTCGGGATGCCGGCGGCCTCGGCCACCCGCTGGTCGTCCTCACCGTACGCGGGCGCCTGGTGCACGACGCCCGTGCCGTCGGTGGTCGTGACGTAGTCGTCGACGAGGATCTGCCACGCGTTCTGCGTGCCGTAGGTCTCGGTGTCGGCGTAGTACGAGAACAGGGGCTCGTAGCGGAGGCCGCCGAGCAGCGCACCCGTGACGGTTCCGCTCGCGGCGTCCAGAGCGGCCGCGGCATCCTCGTAGCCGAGGTCCTTCGCGTAGCCGCCGAGCAGGTCGCGGGCGAGCAGGTAGCGCGCACCGTCGACGCCCTCGGAGGCGCCGTTCGGCCCCGCGGGCACGACGACGTACTCGATGTCGGGCCCCACGGCGAGCGCGAGGTTGGTCGGGAGCGTCCACGGGGTGGTCGTCCAGGCCAGCACCCGCACCCCGGCGAGGCCGAGCCGCTCAGCCTCCGCGCCGATCAGAGGGAACGACACGGTGACGGACGGGTCCTGACGATCCTTGTAGACGTCGTCGTCCATACGCAGCTCGTGGGCGCTGAGGGGCGTCTCGTCGCGCCAGCAGTACGGCAGCACGCGGTAGCCCTCGTAGGCGAGACCCTTGTCGTACAGGGTCTTGAACGCCCAGAGCACGCTCTCCATGTAGCCGAGGTCGAGCGTCTTGTAGCCGCGGTCGAAGTCGACCCATCGCGCCTGACGCGTGACGTAGTCCTGCCACTCGCGCGTGTACGTGAGCACCGAGTCCTTCGCCTTCGCGTTGAAGACGTCGATCCCCATGTCCTCGATCTCGCTCTTCTCGGTGATGCCGAGCTGCTTCATCGCCTCGAGCTCTGCCGGCAGACCGTGCGTGTCCCAGCCGAAGACGCGGTCGACCTTCTTGCCGAGCATCGTCTGGAAGCGCGGGAACACGTCCTTCGCGTACCCGGTGAGCAGGTGGCCGTAGTGCGGCAGGCCGTTCGCGAACGGAGGGCCGTCGTAGAAGACCCATTCGTCGGCGCCCTCGCGCTGCTCGATCGAGGCGCGGAACGTCTGGTCGGACTCCCAGAAGTCGAGCACTTCGCGCTCGATGGCGGGGAAGCGGGGGCTCGGTGCGACG
The DNA here is from genome assembly GCF_042901325.1 of Microbacterium sp. NPDC012755. Classification (NCBI taxonomy): domain Bacteria; kingdom Bacillati; phylum Actinomycetota; class Actinomycetes; order Micrococcales; family Microbacteriaceae; genus Microbacterium; species Microbacterium sp. NPDC012755. The sequence continues at coordinate 3,488,944 of NZ_JBIBCT010000001.1, forward strand.
GAGGCAGCCTGATCGGCGGCGGGGCCGAAGGAGGAACGCGGGTAGGTCATGTCGTCTCGCAGTGATCGTCGTGGCGGATGCTGCCGCAAGGACGATCCTCACGGACCGCGGTACCACCTCGCTTACCGCGCCTCACGGCGGGGCCACTCTCACTGCGGCTGTGACGGGCCTGCCCCGCTCGGTTCTACTAGCCCCGGCAGGCTCAGCCTGTCGATGCGTTCTTCCGAGAGCTCCCCGGTGATGGCCGGATCGATGCTCGTGCCCCCATTGTACGCGGCACAGCAGCAGACGAGGACCGTCGTGCTCCGCAGCTCACTGAGCGTCGGAGGCACCCCCTACCCTCGAACCATGGCACGTTCGTCCGATTCCCCCGCCGCTCCTCGCGTCTCTCCCCCCGACCTGCCCCGTGAGTACGTCGACGCCGCCCCCGCACGCAGCGCCGACCTCGTGGCAGCGCGGCTCGACCTCGACGGACCGGCCGATCTCGCGTACGCGTCGCTCGAGCAGTGCGTCGTCGTCGCCGACGCGGATGCCGTCGATCTCACCGGAGCCACGCTCCTCGACGTCGAGATGACCGGAGTCCGCATCGCCTCCCTCCGCATGCGGGGTGCGAGCGTCCGTCGACTGCGGATCGCCGGGGGACGAATCGGCACCCTGGATCTCAGCGACGCCAGGATCGACGAGCTCGAGCTCCGCGACCTCCGCGTGGACTACCTGAACCTCGGCGGCGCCAAGGCTGTCGACGTCGACGTCGTCGACTGCAGCATCCGCACGGTCGATCTCCCCCAGTCCGAGCTCACCAGGGTGCGCTTCCGCGGCACGTCCAGCGACGAGGTCGACCCACGGGGGATGCGGGCCGTCGACGTCGATCTCCGCGGCCTCGACGCGCTGAGCTACCTCGACGCGAACAGCCTGCGCGGCACGACGCTCTCCGGCCTCCAGGTGCAGCAGCTCGCACCCGTCCTCGCCGCGAGCATCGGCATTCAGGTCAAGGACTGACCGCTCGCCGCCAGCAGCTCCCTCGTGAACGGGTCCTGCGGGGCCGCGAAGACCTCAGGCACCCGCCCCTGCTCCACGATCCGCCCGTCCTGCATCACCAGCACCGTGTCGCAGACCGCCCCGACGACGTCGAGATCGTGCGAGACGAAGATCATGGTCAGCCCGCGCGTCCGCTGCAGCCGCACCAGCAGCTGCAGCACACGCTCCCGGACCGAGGGGTCGAGGGCGGAGACCGGCTCGTCGAGCACCAGCACGTCCGGCTCGGCGGCGAGCGCGCGGGCGATCGCCGCCCGCTGCCGCTGACCGCCGGACAGCGCCTTGGGACGCCGGTCCGCGAGCCCCGGATCGAGGTCGACCTCCGCCATCAGCGCCGCCGTCTTCGCCGCGCGCTGCGCACGGGGCACCCCGCCAGCGGCGAGCGCCTCCCGCAGCGATCGTCCGATCGTCCAGCGGGGATCGAAGGCGCCGAGCGGATTCTGATGCACGAGCTGCACCCGATGGGCCCCCTGCCAGCGCAGCTCTCCGGCATCCGGAGTCTCCACGCCGACGATCATGCGAGCGAGCGTCGTCTTGCCCGATCCCGACTCCCCCACCACGCCGAGTGTGCGCCCCTCGGGCACGGCGAAGTCCGCATCGACCACCGCCGGCACGCCGCCGAAGCTCTTCGCGACCCCGCTGCCCACGAGCACAGGGGTCGGGTCTCCCTCTTCCGTGTCTCTCGGCGTGTGACGGGTCGCGGCGATCAGCTCGCGCGTGTAGTCGTGCCGAGGGTTCTCCAGCACGTCCGCCGTGTTCCCCTCCTCGACGACGATGCCCCCGCGCATGACCAGCACCCGGTCCGCCAGTCTGCGGACCGCGGCGAAGTCGTGGCTGATGAACAGCACAGCGGTGCCGGCATCGGCGATCTCCCTCAGCAGTGCGAGGATGCGCGCCTGGACGGTGGCGTCCAGCGCCGTGGTGGGCTCGTCCGCCACGAGCACAGCCGGTCCGGCCGCGAGGGCGGAGGCGATCAGCGCCCTCTGGCGGAGCCCCCCGGAGAGCTCATGCGGGTACTGGCGCGCGCGGCGCTCCGGATCGGGCATCCACACTCGGCGCAGCTGCTCCTGCACGCGCTCGGGTGCCGCGTCGAGCCCGTGGATGCGCAACGGCTCGGCGACCTCGCTGCCGATCCTCTGCAGCGGGTCGAGCGACACCAGCGCATCCTGGGACACCAGCGCGATGCGGGCGCCCCTGAGCCGTCGCCATGCGCGCTCGCCGAGGCCCGCGGCATCCTCGCCGTCGATCAGCAGCCGATCGACGTGCACGCTCCCCGCGCTCAGCCCGAGCAGCGCCCGCGCCGTGAGGGATTTGCCCGCACCGGACTCCCCGACGATCGCGACGCACTCCCCCGGTGCCACCGAGAACGACACGCCGTCGACAACCGCCGGCCCGCCGAAGCCGATGCGCAGCCCCTGCACCTCCAGCGCGGCCGTCATGACCTCACCCCGTCGGCGCGCGCTCGGAGCATGCGACCGACGACGGTCGCAGCGACGACGGTCAGGGTGATGGCCGCCCCGGGGAACACCGAGATCCACCAGGCCTGTCCGAGCACGTTGCGTCCTCCCGAGAGCATGAGACCCCACTCCGGGGTCGGCTCGGCAGGGCCGAGCCCGAGGAAGCTGAGCCCTGCGGCGGCGAGGATGCTGGATCCGATGCCGATCGTGGCGAGGACGCTCAGCGAACCGAGCACCCCCGGCGCCACGTGCCGCAGGAACGCCGAGAAGCGAGGGACGCCGAGGATGCGCGCCGCCTCGACGTGCTCGGCGAGGCGCAGCGTACGGGTCTGCACCCGAGCCAGTCGGACGTAGACGGGAACAGCGGCGAGCGTCACCGCGATCGCGATGTTCACGGGTCCCGGCCCGAGCACGGCGATCACGACGAGGGCGACGAGGAACTCCGGGAAGGCCATCAGCACGTCGTTCACCCGCATGAGCGCGATATCGAGACCGCGGGGCGATACGCCGGCGAGAGAGCCGATCGCGAGGCCGACGACCAGGGCGATGCCGGTGGCGAGCAGTCCGATGCCCACGGACCGCCCGGCTCCGTGCACGACCCGCGAGTACACGTCCCGCCCGCTCTGGTCGGTGCCGAAGAGGTGCTCGGCGCTCGGGGGCAGCAGCGCGGAGCGCACGTCGGTCTGGAGCGGATCGTGCGTCGCGAGGACGTCGGGCAGCAGCGCCGCGAACGCGATGACGGCCAGGATGGCGACGGCCGTCCACAGCAGAACGCGCCTCATCGGACACCCGCCGATCGGGAGCGCAGACGCGGGTCGATGAGCGGATGGATCAGCTCGACCACCACGTTCACGATCACGAACACCACGGCGCTGAGCAGGATGATCCCCGTGATGACGGGGAGATCGCGATCGCTGATCGCCGCGAGGGTGACACGGCCGAGGCCCGGGCGGGCGAACACCGTCTCCACGAGCACCGCCCCGCCCAGCACGGAGCCGGTGAGGTAGGCGGCCAGGGTGATCGCACCGGCGGCGCCGTGATGCAGCCCGTGCCGTGCGGTGAACCGGAGCGGACTCGCTCCCCGCGCGCGCACCGTCTCGGCGAACGGCATCCGCTCCGCCTGCACGAGCCCGTCGCGCAGCACCTGGCTGAGCAGGGCGGCCACGGGCAGGGCGAGGGTGATGGCGGGCAGCACGATCGTGGCGGGATTGCGGGTGCCGGAGACCGGGAACCATCCCAGTCCGAACGCGAACACGCTCAGCAGCACGAGGCCGATCCAGAACACCGGCGAGGACAGCACGACGAGCTCGATTCCGGCCGCGACGGCGCGCGCGGCCCGCCCGCGTACCAGGAACGACACGGCGAGCGCGAGCACGATCGCGATCAGCAGCGCGAGTGCCGCCAACTGCACCGTCGCCCCGAGCTGTCTGCCGATGACCTCGGTCACCGGCAGACGCAGCTGATACGACTCGCCCAGATCACCGCGGGCCAGCCTCCCGATGAAGCTCGCGTACTGCTCCAGCGGCGGTCGATCCAGCCCGAGTTCTGCGCGGATCGAGTCCTTGACGGCCTCGCTCACCTGGGCCTGCGGGCCGAGCATGACCGAGACGGGATCTCCGGGGATCACCCGGAAGGCGAGGAAGGCCAGCGTGGCGGCACCCCAGAGCACGGCGGCGGCCGATGCGACGATCCCGGCGATGCGGAGCAGCACGGCCTTCACCCGTCTCGTCACCTCGACTCGCTCCGTTCGCTCGGGACGGCGCTCGTCTCGTTCCCTCGGCGGCCGAGGGGCGTCAGCCGACGCTCACATCGTAGAACAGCGGCCGCCCGTACAGGTCGTAGTCGAGGCCCTCGACCCGCTCGCCCACCGCGGTGATCGCCGAGGGGCTGTAGAGCGGGACGATGGCGACATGCTGGGCGTTCCACTGCTGCACCTGAGTGTAGAGCTCGTCGCGCTTCTTCTGGTCGCTCGTCGCGACCGCCTCTTCGAGGAGCGCGTCGAGAGCGGGGTCGGAGACCTGCGAGGCGTTCTGGAAGCCGTCCGTGTGCAGGTGGTTGCGCAGGAAGTCCGGGTCGACTCCGGAGAAGTCCCAGTCCGTGAGGTCGAAGGTCTTCGGACCGTACTGCTCGTTGTACTTGCCCGGTTCGAGCGTCTCCCGGACGACCTCGAAGCCGATCTTCTTGAGGTCGGACTGGATGGCGTTCGCGAGCGCTGTTCGGTCATCGGGGATCGGAGTCCAGGCGATCCAGCGCACGGAGAGGCGCGTGCCGTCCTTCATGCGGATGCCGTCGGCGTCGCGCTCCGTCCAGCCGGCCTCGTCGAGGAGTGCGTTCGCCGCATCCTCGTCGTAGGGCCAGGTGCCCTCGAGCGATGCGTCGTACCCGGGCGTCGTCGAGCCGAGGATGCTCCACGCCCGCGGGAACTGGCCGAAGAAGATCTCCTCGACGGCGGAGTCGATGTCGATGCCCCGCGAGAACGCCTGGCGCACCTTCTCGTCGGCGAACACGCCGTACTTCTCGTTCAGGTACAGCGAGTACGGCAGACCAGGGTACTCGACCGAGTCCACGGTGACGCCATCGCCCAGTTCCTTCACCAGGTTCGGCGGCATGTTGCTGGCGATGTCGGACTCGCCGCTCTTCACGACTCCGGCGCGGACCGACGCCTCGGGCTGGATCTCGACGCGCAGGGTCTCGACCTTCGGCGCCGTGGCGTCGTGCGGTCCCCAGGCGTAGTCGTCGTTGCGGGTGTAGACGATCTCCTGATCGGGCGTGTACTCGGTGAGCTCGAACGGCCCGGTTCCGACGGTGATCCCCGGACCGCCCGCCTTGAGCTTGTCGGCGGACTCCTTCAGCACCTTCGGCGAGTAGAACCCGAGCTGAGGAGTGCTCGCCGCCTGGAGGAAGGGGGCGTAGGGCTGGGTGAAGGACACCTTCACGGTGTGGTCGTCGACGACCTCGGTGCCCTTGTAGTAATCGGCGCCGAGCATGCTCGCGGCCTGCGCGGACTTCGTCGCCGGGTCGACGATGCGGTCGAAGTTGGCCTTGACGGCCGCGGCGTCGAACTTCTCTCCATCGGTGAAGGTGACGTCGTCTCGCAGCGTGAAGGTGTATTCCGTGCTGTCGGGCGAGACCTCCCACTTCGTCGCGAGCCACGGGGTGAAGCTGCCGTCGCCCTCCTGGAACACCAGCGAGTCGAGCACGGCGCGCTGCACCATGCCGGAGACGTCGAGCTGGCTCACCTGCGGGTCCATGTGCCCCGCCGAGAGGTTGGCTCCCTCGATGGACCAGACGATCTCGTCGGAGGCGTCGCCGCTGCCGGCGGAGGTGCAGGCGCTGAGAACCAGGGCGGAGGCAGCCGCGAGTGCCACGGCGGGCAGGAGGCGACGCAGGGAGCGTGCGGGCATGGCGATTCCTCAGGAAGAACGGATCGGGATGCTTCGATTCTACGGTGGATTCTTGGACGGGGTCGATGTACGACCCCCTTGTTATGCGGTCGGTACACTGGAGGCACAATCCACACTCAGGCACGCTCACACAGTGCCGCATACATCGCTCGAGGAGACCTCTCATGTCCGCTATTCCCGACAAGCCCGCACTCGAAGGTCTCGAAGCGAAGTGGAACGACGCATGGGCGGAGCGGGGCACCTACCTGTTCGACCGCATCCGCGCCGCGCAGACCGGCCGTGACGGCGTCTACTCGATCGACACCCCGCCGCCGACGGCATCCGGCTCCCTGCACATCGGGCACGTGTTCTCCTACACGCACACCGACATCAAGGCGCGGTTCGAGCGCATGCGCGGCAAGACCGTGTTCTACCCCATGGGCTGGGACGACAACGGCCTCCCCACCGAGCGTCGGGTGCAGAACTACTACGGGGTGCGCTGCGACCCCTCGCTCCCCTACGACCCCGACTTCACCCCGCCGTTCGAGGGCGGAGACAACAAGTCCTCGCGCGCTGCCGACCAGCTGCCGATCAGCCGCCGCAACTTCATCGAGCTGTGCGAGCGGCTGACGGTCGAGGACGAGAAGCACTTCGAGGCGCTGTTCCGCCAGCTCGGCCTCAGCGTCGACTGGACCCAGACCTACCGGACGATCTCCGACGACACGATCCGGCAGAGCCAGCTCGCCTTCCTGCGCAACATCGATCGCGGCGAGGCCTACCAGGCTCTCGCGCCGACGCTCTGGGACATCGACTTCCGCTCGGCGATCGCGCAGGCCGAGCTCGAGGACCGCGACCAGCAGGCCGCGTACCACACCATCGACTTCCCGTTCTCCGACGGCTCCGGCTCGATCACCATCGAGACCACCCGTCCCGAGCTCCTCCCCGCGTGCATCGCGATCGTGACGCACCCGGAGGGACCGCACAAGCACCTGATCGGCACGAAGGTGACCACGCCGTTCTTCGGCGCCGAGATCGAGATCCACGGCCACCACCTCGCGCTCGCCGACAAGGGCACCGGCGCGGCCATGGTCTGCACCTTCGGCGACGTGACGGACATCGTGTGGTGGCGCGAGCTGCGCACCGTGTCGGGCGATCACCTGCCCAACATGACGACCATCGGCCTCGACGGCCGGTTCCTCCCCGACGCCCCCTCCTCGGTGGCGGATGCGGCGGCGCAGCAGTGGTATGCCGAGGAGCTCGCGGGCAAGACCGTGTTCTCCGCGCGCAAGGCCATCGTGGAGAAGCTGCAGGAGACCGGCGCGATGACCGCGGTCGGCAAGCCCTTCAACCACGCGGTGAAGTTCTTCGAGAAGGGCGACCGCCCCCTCGAGATCGTGTCGACCCGGCAGTGGTACATCCGCAACGGCGCCCGCGACGCCGAGCTGCGCGATGCGCTCATCGGCCACGGCGCCGAGCTCGCCTGGCACCCGGACTTCATGCGCGTGCGCTACGAGAACTGGGTCGGCGGTCTCACCGGCGACTGGCTCGTGTCCCGCCAGCGCTTCTTCGGCGTGCCGATCCCGCTGTGGTACGCGCTCGACGAGAACGGCGACCGCGACTACGACCGCGTGCTCACGCCCGACCACTCCGCTCTTCCGATCGACCCGACCACCGACGTGCCGGCGGGGTACACCGCAGAGCAGCGCGGCGTGCCCGGTGGTTTCGACGCCGAGGCCGACATCCTCGACACCTGGGCGACGTCCTCGCTCACCCCGCAGCTCGCCGGCGGCTGGCAGCGCGATGAGGAGCTCTGGGAGCTCACCGCGCCGTTCGACCTGCGCCCGCAGGGCCAGGACATCATCCGCACCTGGCTGTTCTCGACCATGCTGCGCTCGACCCTCGAAGACGGCCGCTCGCCGTGGCGCAACGCCGCGATCAGCGGCTTCATCGTCGACCCCGACCGCAAGAAGATGTCGAAGTCCAAGGGCAACGTGGTGACGCCCGCCGACATCCTCGACACGCACGGATCGGATGCCGTGCGCTACTGGTCCGCGTCGAGCCGACTGGGCATGGATGCCGCCTTCGACCCGCAGAACCCGACGCAGGTGAAGATCGGCCGCCGCCTCGCCATCAAGGTGCTGAACGCGGCGAAGTTCGTGCTCTCCTTCCCCGTGCCGGAGGGCGCGCAGGTCACGCACGCACTGGACGCATCCATGCTGACGGCGCTCGACGGCGTCATCGCCGAGGCGACGAGGGCCTACGAGAACTACGATCAGGCCAAGGCCCTCGAAGTCACCGAGGCCTTCTTCTGGACCTTCTGCGACGACTACCTCGAGCTCGTCAAGGAGCGCGCGTACAACCAGAACGACGTGGGTCAGGCGTCCGCGGCCCTCGCGCTGCGCCTTGCTCTGTCGACGCTGCTGCGACTGCTCGCGCCGATCCTCTCCTTCGCGACCGAAGAGGTGTGGTCCTGGTTCGAGGAGGGCTCCGTGCACACGGCGTCCTGGCCCGAGCCGCTGGGCATCGAGGGAGACGCCGCGGTGCTGTCGGTGGCCAGCGAGGCCCTGATCAGCATCCGTCGTGCGAAGACCGAGGCGAAGGCGTCGCAGAAGACCCCCGTCGCGAGCGCCATGATCACCGCGCCCGCCGAGAAGTACGAGGCGCTTCAGGCCGCCGCCGCCGACCTGTCGGCCGTGGGGCGCATCGCGGAGCTCGGGCTCGCCGTCGGCGACGAGTTCGCGGTCACCGCGATCGAGCTCGCTCCCGTCGAGGCCGTGTGATGCAGCTCGGCACGCGGTGGGCCACGGGTTCGGAGCCGCCGGCGTCGGTGCCCGCCGCGCTGCGCCCCGCCATCGCCGAGGTCGAATCACGCGATGTAAGCGGCCACTGGACCCTCACGTGGCTCGAGGGCCGCGCGATCGCCGAGCTCGACGCCGGCTGGGAAGTGCTGCAGACCGCGTCCGGCGACGTCGTGGCGCGTCCTTTCGAGGACTGACACCCGCTCGCCACCGCTCGGTCGTCGAGCGAGGAGCGCAGCGACGAGACGAAACGCTTCACCTGATGTCTGACATCGGGTGAAGCGTTTCGTGTCTCTCGGCGACGCGGCTCCGTCACCTCCGAGGAAGACCGACCTGGGCGAGGAGGTGCTCGACGGCGCGGGGATCCTGTCTCCGGGCCTGCTGCTCGCGGAGCAGGTCGAGCGCGATCTCCCGACGCTCGGCCCTGGCGGCGATGCGGCGTTCGACGTAGGCCGTGAGGTGCTCCGCCAGATGCAGGAGGCGGCGCTCGGCCTGCGTCGGCGCGGTGAGGTGGAGAGCGGCGCTGGTCATGATTCCTCCGTACTGGTGGTCGTGGGCAGGTCGAAGAGCTCAGCGCGCAGGGTCACGCGCCGGACGTCGGGGCCGGACTGGCCGCGGTAGCGGTCGACGACCTGATCGACGACGGCGCTGAGCTCGGCCTTGACCTCCTCCATCTGCGCCGCCGTCAGGTCGAGGTACGTCGTCATGATGATCCCGACGTCGCGCCATTCCTCCGGGATTGCGGACTCGTTGCGGTTCAGGTACGCCATCAGCGCCTCGTGACGCAGGCGGAAGAACTCGGCCGTGACGATCTGCGCGGAGGCGCGGTTCGACGGCGTCATCGAGTCGTCGGGACCCGGCAGATCGATGCGCCCCTTGGGCCTCTCCCACCAGCGCTCACGCGCCGTGCCACGCCCCTCGACCTCTTGGATCAGGTCGTGCGCGGCCAGCGCCCGCAGGTGATAGCTCATCGAACCGGACGTCTCGCCGACGAGAGCCGCGAGGGAGCTCGCCGTCTGCGGCCCCCTCTCGCTGAGCAGGTCGAAGATCCGCACGCGCAGCGGATGAGCGAGCGCCTTCAGCGCACCGGGGTCGAGGCTGCGGGACTTCGGGGGGTTCGTCATGTATGCAAAGATACTATTGCAAAGACTTCTTTGCAAGCTTTTCTTTGCAAGTTCGTCGAGGTCAGCTCACGGCGGCCCGCGCCGCCACGAATGCGGCCACGCAGCGCTCGATCTGCTGCGGCGTGTGCGCAGCGGAGAGCTGCACGCGGATCCGCGCAAGACCCCGCGGGACGACCGGGAAGCTGAACGCCGTGACGTAGACGCCCCTGGCCTGCATCTCCTTCGCGATGCGGGCGGTCAGCGCGGCATCCCCGAACATCACCGGCACGATGGGGTGCTCCCCCGGCAGCAGCTCGAAGCCCTCCGCGCTCATCCGCTCGCGGAACAGCGCGGCGTTCTCCCGAAGCCGAGCACGGAGATCGGCCGACCCCTCGACGAGGTCGAGCGCCGTGAGGGTTCCCGCGACGATCGCCGGCGCGAGGGTGTTCGAGAAGAGGTAGGGGCGCGAGCGCTGACGCAGCAGGGCGACGATGTCGGCGTGCGAGGCGACGTAGCCCCCTGACGCGCCGCCCAGCGCCTTGCCGAACGTGCCGGTGTAGATGTCCACTCTGTCCGCGACGCCGCACAGCTCAGGGGTGCCGCGTCCGTTCTCGCCCACGAAGCCGACGGCATGGGAGTCGTCGACGAAGACGAGGGCGTCGTAGCGCTCCGCGAGGTCGCAGATCTCCGCCAGCGGAGCGATGTAGCCGTCCATCGAGAAGACGCCGTCCGTGACGACGACGCGGAAGCGCGCGTCGGCGGCCGCCTTCAGCTGCTCTTCGAGGTCGGCCATGTCGCGGTTGCGGTAGCGCAGGCGGCGGGCCTTCGAGAGACGGATGCCGTCGATGATCGATGCGTGGTTGAGCTCGTCCGAGATGATCGCATCCTCGGCGCCGAACAGCGTCTCGAACACTCCCCCGTTCGCATCGAAGCACGAGGAGTAGAGGATGGCGTCGTCGGCGCCGAGGAATCCGGCGAGACGACGTTCGAGTTCGAGGTGCTGCTCCTGCGTGCCGCAGATGAAGCGCACGCTCGCCAGTCCGTACCCCCACTCGTCCAGAGCGCCCTTGGCGGCGTCGAGGATGCGGGCGTCGTCGGCGAGGCCCAGGTAGTTGTTCGCGCAGAAGTTCAGCACCTCTGCACCGTCGGCGACGATCTCGGCGCTCTGCGGTCCGCGGATGCCGCGCTCGTGCTTGGTGAGCCCCGCCTCCTCGATCCCGCTGAGCTCTGCCGTCACATGGTTCTGGAATGTCCCGTACATCGCAAACTCCTTCGCTCTACAGCTGCGTCCAGTCGAGGATGATCTTCCCCGTTCCCGCCGACTCCGCGGCGGCGAAACCCTTCTCCCAGTCGCGCGCGGGGAGCACCTCCGCGATCACGCGGCCGATCGACTCGCGCAGGGTCGCGCTGCTCTGCAGCATCGCACCCATCGCGTTCCACGTCTCGAACATCTCGCGACCGTAGATGCCCTTGATCGTGAGCATGTGGGTGACGAGCTTGCCCCAGTCGATGTCGAAGCCGGCGCTCGGCAGACCGAGCATCGCGATGCGGCCGCCGTGGTTCATGTTGTCGATCATCGCGGGCAGCGCAGTGGCCGCGCCGCTCATCTCGAAGCCGACGTCGAACCCCTCCCGCATCGCGAGCGCCCGCTGCGCGTCGCGGATGTCGCTCCTCGACACGTCGACCACCTCGTCGGCGCCCATCTGCCGCGCCATCGCGAGGCGAGGAGCGCTGACGTCCGTGGCGACGATGAAGCGTGCGCCCGCATGGCGTGCCACGGCGATCGCCATCAGCCCGATCGGGCCGCATCCCGTGACGAGGACGTCCTCTCCGATGAGGGGGAAGGTGAGGGCGGTGTGCACCGCGTTGCCGAGCGGATCGAAGATCGCCCCGAGCTCCGGCGTCACGTCGGAGTGGTGCACCCAGACGTTCGTCGCCGGTAGGGAGAGATACTCGGCGAAGGCGCCGTCGCGCTGGAGTCCGAGGCCGATCGTCCGGATGCACATCTGCCGACGGCCGGCGCGGCAGTTGCGGCAGGTTCCGCACACGATGTGCCCCTCGCCGGAGACGCGGTCGCCGACGGCGATGTCGCGCACGAGCGGACCGACCTCCACGACCTCGCCATAGAACTCGTGGCCGGGGATCAGCGGCGCGTCGATCGCGGACGCGGCCCAGTCGTCCCAGCGGCGGATGTGCAGGTCGGTTCCGCAGATGCCGGTGCGGAGCACGCGGATGACGACCTCGTCCGCCGCGGCCACCGGATCGGGGCGCTCCACCAGTTCGAGTCCTGCTGCGCGTTCTGCCTTGAACAAAGCCTTCATGCTTCGATCACACCGCACACGACGTTGTAGAGCAATCGCCTCTTTCTGCAACATCTATGTAGCTAATACTAAACTGACGGCATGGAACTCCACCAGCTGCAGATCCTGCGCGAACTCGGAGCCCTCGGCAGCGTCACCGCCGTGGCCGAAGCCTTGAACGTCACACCGTCCGCCGTATCCCAGCACCTCTCCGCCCTGCAGCGGGGAGTCCGCACCCCGCTGACTCGCAGAGACGGCCGGCGTCTCACCCTCACTCCGGCCGGAGAGGTGCTCGCGGCGGCCGGCACGGAGGCGATCGACGCGATGGCCGCTGCACGCAGCGCCTTGGACGAGTTCGAGAGCGAACCGACAGGCGTCGTCACCATCAGCGGATTCCACAGCGCTGGTCAGGCCCTGTTCGGATCCCTCGTGCGCGAGCTGTCCGAGAGCGACGCCGCCCCGACGGTGCAGCTCACCGATGAGGATGTCGCTCAGAGCGACTTCCCCGCGCTCACGGCGCGCTACGACCTCGTGCTCGCTCACCGCATGGAGCACTCCGAGCCCTGGCCGAAAGCCGGCATCCGCAGCCTCACGCTCGTCAGCGAGCCCCTCGACGTCGCGGTCGCGGCATCCCACCCCCTCGCAGCCCGCGTCTCCCTGACCCCAGACGACGTCGTGGGGCAGCCGTGGGTGACCAGCCGCATCGGCTACTCCCCCGATGACGTGCTGCGGGCCGTCTCCGCCGTCGCGGGGCGCGCGCTCGAGATCAGGCATCGCATCAACGACTACGGCGCGGTCTCCGCGGTCGTCGCCGCCGGCGACGTGTTGGGGATGCTGCCGCGCTACACGTCGCGCAGCGTCGACGACCGGGACATCGTGCGACTCCCTCTCCTCGGAGTGAGCACGCACCGACTCATCGACGTGCTCGCACGTCCGGAGAACCTGCGCCGGCGCTCGGTGCGGATCGTCGTGGAGGCGCTCGAACGGGTCATGGCTAGGCTCAAGGAATGACCGACGCCTCCAACCCGCTGCTGCAGCCGTCTTCGCTCCCCTACGGCCTCCCCGACTACGCCCGCATCAGGCCAGAGCACTATCTGCCCGCGTTCCGGGCGGCGTTCGCCGAGCAGCTGGGCGAGGTCGCGCGGATCACGATGGTCAGATCCATGCCGACGTTCGAGAACACGATCGAGGCGCTGGAGCGCTCCGGGGAACTCCTCGACAGGGTCGCCCACGCGTTCTACACGGTGAGCTCAGCGGATGCGACGCCCGAGATCCAGGCCGTCGACGAACAGCTCGCTCCGCTGATGGCCGCGCACACCGACGCCATCACCCTCGACGGCGCCCTGTACTGGCGCGTCAGGCTCGTGCACGAGCAGCGGGACTCCCTCGACTTGGACGCCGAGCAGGGCTACCTGCTCGAACGGCGGTTCCGCGAGATGACCCACGCCGGGGCGGCGCTCGACGACGAGGCCAAGGCGCATCTCACGCTCCTCAATCAGCAGCTGTCCACCCTGAGCAACACGTTCGAGCGGAACCTCCTCAACGACACGAACGACCTCGCGGTGGTCTTCGACTCCGCGTCCGAGCTCGACGGGCTCAGCGCAGGAGAGCTCTCCGCCGCCGCACGGGCTGCCCAGAGCCGCGGCCTCGACGGGAAGCTCCTCGTGTCCCTCCCCCTCTTCACCGGGCATCCGTACCTCGCACAGCTGCGCGATCGCGACGCCCGTCGTCGCATCATGGACGCGTCGCGCAGCCGGGCATCGCGCGACAACGCCGACGACAACCGCCCCGTGCTGCGCGAGATCGTGCGTCTCCGTGCCGAACGCGCCGCACTGCTCGGGTACGAGTCCCACGCCGCGTACGTCACCGCGGACGAGACGGCGAAGACCCCCGATGCCGTCGAACGGATGCTGCGCGCGCTCGCTGCGCCGTCGGCCCGCAATGCTCGCGCGGAGCGAGCGGCGCTGCAGGCCATCGTCGACGGGACCGAGCCGGAGCCGTTCGCGATCGAGGCGCACGACTGGGCGTTCTACACCGAGCGGGTGCGAGCGGCGACCTACGACATCGACACCAGCGCGCTTCGTCCGTGGTTCGAGGCGGAGCGGGTCCTGCAGGACGGGGTGTTCTTCGCCGCCACGCGGCTGTACGGGGTGACGTTCCAGGAGCGGCCCGATCTGACGGCGTACCACCCCGGTGCGCGGGTGTTCGAGGTCTTCAACGCCGACGGCAGCGCGCTCGGGCTGTACGTCCTCGACCTCTACACGCGCGACTCGAAGCGCGGTGGAGCGTGGATGAACCCCATCGTCAGCCAATCGCGTCTGCGCGGCACCGCCCCGGTCGTCGTCAACAATCTCAACGTGCCGGAGCCGGGAGACGGCGAGCCGACTCTGCTGACGCTCGATGAGGTGACGACGCTGTTCCACGAGTTCGGGCATGCACTGCACGGGCTGTTCGCCGTCGTGACCTACCCCCATTTCTCCGGGACCAACGTGTACCGCGACTTCGTCGAGTTCCCCAGCCAGGTCAACGAGATGTGGATCCTCTGGCCGGAGGTCCTCGACAACTACGCACGGCACCACGAGACCGGCGAGCCGCTCGACCCGGCGATCATCGACCGGCTCCGCGCCACGGAGACCTTCGACCAGGGACACGCCACCAGCGAGTACCTCGCCGCCGCCTGGCTGGATCAGGCGTGGCATCGGGTGGGTGCGGATGCCGACGTCGACGACGTCGCCGCGTTCGAGGCGGCGGCCCTCGCCGACATCGGCCTGAACGACCCGGTGGTCCCCACGCGCTACTCGTCGACGTACTTCGCGCACGTGTTCTCCGGCGGATACAGCGCCGGCTACTACTCGTACATCTGGAGCGAGGTGCTCGACGCCGACACGGTCGACTGGTTCCGCGAGAACGGCGGTCTCACACGGGAGAACGGCGACCGCTTCCGCGACCGACTCCTCGGCGTCGGCGGATCGAAGGATCCCCTGGAGGCGTACCGTGACTTCCGCGGTCGCGATGCCGAGATCGCCCCTTTGCTGAAGCGGCGAGGGCTGGATGTCTGATCGCATCGAACTGATCCGCCGCGCCTTCGACGGACGCGCGGCGGACTATGACGACAGCACGATGCATCGGACACTGGCTGCAGATGTCGCCGATGCCGTCGACCTCGACGGCGCGCGGACCGTGCTCGACATCGCCACCGGCACGGGGCTCGTGCTCCGCGCGCTCGCGCAGCGGGCGGACGGCATCCGACTGATCGGGGTCGACATCTCGTCGTCCATGCTGGCTGTGGCTGAGCGCGCGCTGCCGGTTGCGGAATGGATCACGGCGGAGGCGACGCAGCTGCCCCTGCTACCGGCCTCTATGGACATCGCGATCTGCGTGACGGCGCTGCACATCATCCCCGACGTGCCCGCCGCGCTCGACGAGTGGCACCGTGTGCTCCGTCCCGGCGGACGTCTCATCACCGCGACCTTCTCCTCGGAGTACAGGAGCGGCATCCCGAAGGCGTCCACCAATCGGACATATCCCAGCGACCACGATCCGTACGCGAGCGTCCCCGCGATCTCCGCCACCCTCGCACCGCACGGCTTCGGACTGCGCGCTCACCGAAACTGGACCGACGGGACCGACGCTGTGCTGATCGCGGAGTTCGTGGCAGAGTCGAGACCATGAGCGCCTTCCCCGAGACCCCGTTCGGCCTGATAGACCGCATCGAACTGGATGCCGTGGCTCTGGCGGTGATCCGCCACGAGGGCATCACGATCTCGGATCTCCGCGACGTGTTCGACGCGGGCTACTCGGCACTGGGGTCGTTGTTCACCTCGGGCGCCCTGGTGCCGGCGGGCCCCGCGGTGGCCGTGTACTACGGCGACCCGATGCGCGTGTTCGACCTCGAGCTCGGCTTCCCTCTCGTTCTCGCACCCGAGCAGCCCATCCTCGTGAACGGTCTCGAGGTCACGGCATCCGCTCTCCCGGCGGGTCCGGCGGCCGCGACGACCGTCCTGGGGTCGTACGACGAGCTCGGCGCCGGCTGGATGGGCCTGTCCGACCGAGCCCGCGCCGAGGGACTCGATCCGAGGGGCATCTGGATCGAGGTGTACGTCTCCGACCCGTCCACGGCGACCGACGCCTTGCGCACGGATCTCATCCTGCCCGTCGCCTGACGAGCACGACGAGGGCACGAACGCTCCCGTCGAGGCGAGACCGCCTCGACGCTCAGGCGCTCTTGCGCTTGCGCTCCATCACGATGGTGGGCGGGGCGCCCTCGTCGACCGCAGCGCGGGTCACGATGACCTTGGCGACGTCTTCGGCCGAGGGGATCTCGAACATGATCGGTCCGAGCACGTCTTCGAGGATGGC
Source organism: Microbacterium sp. NPDC012755 (assembly GCF_042901325.1). NCBI lineage: Bacteria > Bacillati > Actinomycetota > Actinomycetes > Micrococcales > Microbacteriaceae > Microbacterium > Microbacterium sp. NPDC012755. The sequence goes on from NZ_JBIBCT010000001.1 coordinate 3,505,379, forward strand.
ACGGAGACCACGAGCGCCGGTCTTGCGCTCGACGGCGAGGTCGGCGATCGAGCGGAGCGCGTCCTCCTCGAACTCGAGCTGCACCCCGTCGATCTCGAACATGCGCTGGTACTGCTTGACCAGCGCGTTGCGCGGACCGGTGAGGATGTCGATCAGCGCGCTCTGGTCGAGCGGCGACACCGAGGTCACCACGGGAAGACGGCCGATGAACTCGGGGATGAGGCCGAACTTGTGCAGGTCCTCGGGCAGGACCTCGCTGAACAGATCGAGATCCTTGCCCTTGTCGTGCAGCGGAGCACCGAAGCCGATGCCGTGCTTGCCGACGCGCGCCGAGACGATGTCCTCCAGGCCTGCGAAGGCGCCGGCGACGATGAACAGCACGTTCGAGGTGTCGATCTGCAGGAACTCCTGGTGCGGGTGCTTGCGACCGCCCTGCGGCGGCACCGATGCGACCGTGCCCTCGATGATCTTCAGCAGGGCCTGCTGCACGCCCTCACCCGAGACGTCGCGCGTGATCGACGGGTTCTCGGCCTTGCGGGCGATCTTGTCGACCTCGTCGATGTAGATGATGCCGGTCTCTGCGCGCTTGACGTCGTAGTCCGCTGCCTGGATGAGCTTGAGCAGGATGTTCTCGACGTCTTCTCCGACGTACCCTGCCTCGGTCAGCGCCGTCGCATCGGCGACGGCGAAGGGGACGTTGAGGCGCTTCGCGAGCGTCTGCGCGAGATAGGTCTTGCCGCAGCCGGTCGGGCCGATGAGCAGGATGTTGCTCTTGGCGATCTCGACGCTCTCGGCCTTCTGCTCGGCGGTCTGAAGCGTGCCGTGCGCGCGGATGCGCTTGTAGTGGTTGTAGACCGCGACGGCGAGGGCCTTCTTCGCGGGCTCCTGCCCGACCACGTACTCCTCGAGGAAGGAGAAGATCTCGCGCGGCTTGGGCAGATCGAAGTCGGCGGTGCCTGTGGCGGCGGACTCCGCCATCCGCTCCTCGATGATCTCGTTGCACAGCTCGACGCACTCGTCGCAGATGTACACACCGGGGCCAGCGATGAGCTGCTGCACCTGCTTCTGGCTCTTTCCGCAGAACGAGCACTTGAACAGGTCAGCGCTTTCACCGATACGGGCCATGCGCGTCCTCCTCAGGATGCCGAGATCGTCATCCGAGCCTAACCTCTGCACCGGACACCGGGACGCATTGGCGCGGTCACGATTATCCCCTGCACGCATCGACGCCTCCCGCCGAACGACGACGCCCCACCTGACCGACGTCGGCCCGGTGGGGCGTGGACGGTCAGCTGGGGCGTCGGCGAAGCGCTTCGGCGGGGTCAGACCATGCTCTTCGTGTGCCAGACGGTCTTCACCTCGGTGAAGGCCCCGATGCGCTCGGGAGAGGCCGAGACGGCGCCGGGGGCGAGAACCCGCTTGAGGGTCTCGGCCGCGGCGATCTGCATGTCGACCCAGTCCAGGTCACCGGCTCCGGCGAGGTCGAGTGCGTTCACATCCTGGTGGGAGGCGAGCCACGGCGCGATCTCGGCCGGCGAGCCGGTGAGGACGTTCACGACGCCCCCTGGCACGTCGCTGGTCGCGAGGACCTCGGCCAGGCTGATCGCGGAGAGCGGATGCCGTTCGCTGGCGATCACGACGACCGTGTTGCCCGCGACGAGCGCCGGCGCGACGACCGACACCAGGCCGAGAAGAGCGGAGTCCTGCGGCGCGACGATCGCGACGACGCCGGTCGGCTCCGGCACCGAGATGTTGAAGTACGGGCCGGCGACCGGGTTCGCGTTGCCTGCGACCTGCGCGTACTTGTCGCACCAGCCCGCGTACCAGACCCAGAGGTCGATGGCTTCATCGACCTGTGCACCCGCGACGGCGGCGGACACGCCCTCCTGGGCGACGATCTCGTCGACGAACTGCGCACGGCGTCCCTCCAGGACCTCCGCGACACGGTAGAGCACCTGACCGCGGTTGTAGGCGGTCGCACCGGACCAGCTCTTCACCGCGGCGCGCGCGGCGACGACGGCATCCCGAGCGTCCTTGCGCGACCCCTTGGCCGCGTTCGCGAGGAACGCCCCCTTCGCGGAGAGCACCTCGTAGGTGCGTCCGGACTCGCTCCGCGGGAACGCTCCGCCGATGGCGAGCTTGTAGGTCTTGGGCACGGTGAGTCGCTTGCTCATGATGCTGCTCCCTGGAGGTAGGCGGTCAGACCCTGACGTCCGCCTTCGCGGCCGTATCCGGACTCCTTGTAGCCGCCGAACGGGCTGGACGGGTCGAAGCGGTTGAAGGTGTTGGCCCAGATCACGCCGGCGCGCAGACGGTCTGCGACGGCGAGGATGCGCGACCCCTTGTCCGACCAGATTCCCGCGGACAGGCCGTAGGGGGTGTTGTTGGCCTTGGCGATCGCTTCCGCCGGGGTGCGGAAGGTGAGCACCGAGAGCACTGGTCCGAACACCTCGTCGCGGGCGATCCGGTGCGACGCCTCGACGCCGGTGAAGATCGTGGGAGCGAACCAGAAGCCCTTCTCGGGGATCACGCAGTCCGCGGTCCAGCGCTCGGCACCCTCGGCCTCTCCGATGTCGCTGAGCTCGCGGATGCGGGCCAGCTGAGCGGCGGAGTTGATCGCGCCGATGTCGGTGTTCTTGTCGAGCGGGTCGCCCAGGCGCAGCGTCGACAGGCGGTTCTTGAGCCTGTCGATGACCTCGTCGTGGATCGACTCCTGCACGAGCAGCCGGCTGCCCGCGCAGCAGACGTGCCCCTGGTTGAAGAAGATCCCGTTGACGATGCCCTCGACGGCCTGGTCGATCGGCGCATCGTCGAACACGATGTTCGCCGCCTTGCCGCCGAGTTCGAGCGTGAGCTTCTTGCCGGTTCCCGCGACGGCCTTGGCGATGTCGCGACCGACTCCGGTGGAGCCGGTGAACGCGACCTTGTCGACGTCGGGGTGACGGACGAGCGCCGCGCCGGTCGCACCGGCTCCGGTGATGATGTTCACCACACCGGCGGGGAGGTCGGCCTGCTGCAGGATCTCCGCGAAGATCAGCGCCGTGAGGGGCGTGGTCTCGGCGGGCTTGAGCACGACCGTGTTCCCCGCAGCCAGCGCAGGGGCGAGCTTCCACGCGAGCATGAGCAGCGGGAAGTTCCACGGGATGACCTGGCCTGCGACGCCGAGCGCGCGCGGGTTGGCGCCGAGCCCGGCGTAGTCGAGCTTGTCGGCCCAGCCGGCGTAGTAGAAGAACCAGGATGCGACGAGAGGAACGTCGACATCGCGGCTCTCCTTGATCGGCTTGCCGTTGTCGAGGCTCTCGGCGACCGCGAGCTCGCGGGCGCGCTCCTGCACCAGACGTGCGATGCGGAACAGGTACTTGCCGCGGTCCCGCCCGCTCATCTTCGACCAGGTCCGGTCGTAGGCGCGACGTGCGGCGGCGACGGCACGGTCGACGTCCTCGTCGCTCGCGGTGGCGATCTCCGCGATGCGGGTCTCATCCGACGGCGAGATGGTCGTGAAGCTCCTCCCCGATCCGTCGACGAACTCACCGTCGATGAACAGGCCGTAGCTGTCCCTGAGGTTCAGGACGGCCTTCGACTCGGGCGCGGGGGCGTATTCCAGAAATGACATGTTCGGTTCCACTCAGTCGATCGTGACGTAGTCGGGGCCGGAGTAGTGGCCGGAGGCGAGCTTCTGACGCTGCAGCAGCACGTCGTTGAGGAGGCTCGATGCGCCGAAGCGGAACAGGTGCGGCTGCAGCCATTCCTCGCCGACGGTCTCGGCGACGGTCACCAGGTACTTCACCGCGTCCTTCGACGAGCGGATGCCGCCGGCCGGCTTGACGCCGATCTTCTCGCCGGTGCCGCGGTGCCAGTCGCGCACGGTCTCCAGCATGAGCAGCGTGGTCGGCAAGGTCGCAGCGGGCTGCACCTTGCCGGTGGAGGTCTTGATGAAGTCGCCGCCCGCGAGGATGCCGAGCCAGGAGGCGCGCTTGATGTTGTCGTAGGTGTTGAGCTCGCCCGTCTCCAGGATCACTTTGAGCGAGGCATAGCTGCCGTCCTCGCGACGGCAGGCCTCCTTCACCTGGGCGATCTGGTCGAACACCAGACCGTAGCGACCCGACAGGAACGCCCCGCGGTCGATCACCATATCGATCTCATCGGCGCCCGCGGCGACGGCCTCTGCCGTGTCTGCGAGCTTGATGGCGAGGGATGAGCGACCGCTGGGGAACGCCGTGGCCACCGCCGCGACCGAGATGCGGCCGTCGTCGGGGTCGCCGTGCAGGTCGCCGAGAGCGGTGACCGCGTCGCCGACCATGTCGCCGTACACGCACACCGCGGCGACGCGCGGCGTGGTCGGGTCTGCCGCATCCGGATTCTTCGCCTTCGCGACGAGGGAGCGCACCTTGCCGGGCGTGTCTGCGCCCTCCAGGGTGGTGAGGTCGATCAGTTTGATGATCGTGTCGAGCGCCCAGGCCTTCGACGTCGTCTTGATCGATCGCGTGCCGAGTCCGGCCGCTCGCTGTTCCAGGCCCACCGCATCCACACCGGGGAGTCCGTGCAGGAAGCGCCGGAGCGTCGCATCGTCGGGCTCACCGCCCAGCACGTCCACCGCCGATCGGCGGCTGAGTTCTTTGGTCGTCACTGTTCCTCCAACAATGCTCTGGCTGTGTTCTCATCTGTCACGATCACGCTGCACAGGCCGCTGGTGACGACCGTGCGCGCGATGTCATGCTTCGCCGCACCCGTGGCGACGAAGACCGCCCTCGTGGCGGCGCGGAGTCTGTCGAGCTCGACACCCACCGTGCGGGCGTCGAGCTGGGGGTCGACGATGTTGCCGTCGGCGTCGATGTAGCGGCCGAGGACGTCGCCGACCGCTCCGCGGCGCGCCAGCTCCTCGACATCGGATGCCGTCAGGTAGCCGTTCTCGACGTGCGCGGATGTCGCGTCGCAGGGACCGGCGGTGAAGAGGAAGGCCTGCGCCTCCGCAGCCTCCTCGAGCACCGCGGCGACCGTGCGATCGGCTTCGATCGCCTGCTTGGTCTCGACGCGTTCCAGGATCGCCGGGCTCGGCAGCAGAGACACGTGTCCCGATGCCCGCTGGGCGATCGTGACCGCGAGACCGGCGGCACCACCGGAACGGCGGTTGAGGCTCACTCCCCCGTTCAGCTGCACGACCGTCACTCCCGTGGCCCAGCCGTCGGGCAGCGCCTCGGCGACCGCGCGGAGCGTACGGCCCCAGCTGACCCCGAGCGTGCGGGGAACGGGACGCATCGCGGTGAGATAGTCCGCTGCGGCCTGGGCGACGCGTTCGAGCGTGCCCTCATCACCTTCGGGCGCCGGCACGACGATGGCGGCGGCGAGGCCGTGCTTCTCCACGAGCTGGCGTTCGAGGCCGAGTCTGCGGGCGCGCGGATGCACGATCTCGATGCGGACGATGCCGCGCTCGCGAGCCTGCGTGAGCAGGCGGCCGACCTTCCAGCGGGAGATCTTGAGAAGGGCGCCGATCTCGTCCTGAGTCTTGTCCTCGTCGTAGTACAGCTCGGCGACGCGAACCATGACCAGCTCTTCTTCCACGGCATCCTCCTTCCTTCACCAGGATAGAGGGTCATCTGCGTTCGTGCACCCGTTTGCTCATATGAGCACCCGGTGCGCGAGTGGATGCGCAAAAGGACGCCGGTCTGATGACCGGCGTCCTTCTGCGGAGTGGAGCGCAGCTCAGACGCGCTTGCGCGTGGTGAGCACCTGGTCGACGATGCCGTACTCCTTCGCCTGCTCGGCGGAGAGGATGTTGTCACGGTCGATGTCGCGGTTGACCTGCTCGGCGGTGCGGTTGGTGTGGTGAGCCATGGTCTCCTCGAGCCAGGTCCGCATGCGGAGGATCTCCGCCGCCTGGATCTCGATGTCGGAAGCCTGACCGTGGCCCGCCTCGCCCATCGCCGGCTGGTGGATCAGCACACGAGCGTTCGGCAGAGCCAGACGCTTGCCAGGGGCACCGGCCGCGAGCAGCACGGACGCGGCGGACGCCGCCTGTCCGAGCACGACGGTCTGGATCTGCGGCGCAACATACTGCATCGTGTCGTAGATCGCCGTCATCGCGGTGAAGGATCCGCCGGGCGAGTTGATGTACATCGTGATGTCGCGCTCGGAGTCCTGGCTCTCCAGGACGAGGAGCTGCGCCATCACGTCGTCGGCGGACGCGTCGTCGACCTGTACGCCGAGGAAGATCACGCGGTCTTCGAACAGCTTGTTGTACGGGTCCTGACGCTTGAAGCCGTAGGCCGTGCGCTCCTCGAACTGCGGGAGCACGTAGCGGCTGGACGGGAGGTTGCCAGCGGACTGGAAGGTGGGGGTGTACATGTGATTCCTTCTCTTTCCGCTTACTTGGAGTCCTGCTCGGTGCCGCCGCCGCCGATGACGTCGGAAGCCGATTCGCGGATGTGGTCGACGAAGCCGTACTCGAGCGCCTCCTGAGCCGTGAACCAGCGGTCACGGTCGCCGTCGGCGTTGATCTGCTCGACCGACTTGCCGGTCTGGGCCGCGGTGATCTCCGCGAGGCGGTTCTTCATCGAGGTGATGAGCTGCGCCTGCGTCTGGATGTCGCTCGATGTTCCGCCGAAGCCGCCGTGCGGCTGGTGCAGCAGCACACGGGCGTTCGGGGTGATGTACCGCTTGCCCTTGGTGCCGGCGGTCAGCAGCAGCTGCCCCATGGACGCCGCCATTCCGATGCCGACGGTGACGATGTCGTTCGGGACGAACTGCATCGTGTCGTAGATCGCCATACCCGCGGTGATCGAGCCACCGGGCGAGTTGACGTAGAGGAAGATGTCCTTCTCGGAGTCCTCTGCCGCGAGAAGAAGGATCTTCGCACAGATCTCGTTGGCGTTCTCGTCGCGCACCTCCGACCCCAGCCAGATGATGCGGTCCTTCAGCAGACGGTCGAAGACGCTCGTCGCGAGGAGGGGTTCTGCAGCCATGTCAGCTCCTGATTCCGTGTTTCAGTGATTTCGAATCTACCGGCGACAACGCGGCGTTCAGGCCGTGTTCGCCGTCGGCATATCAGGTGTCGGCGTCGGCGATCTCGTGGGCGTACGCGGTCATGGAGCGGTGGTAGCGCGGCAGGTGCGGAACGAGGGCGAGCAGCGCCACCGAGAGGCCCCGTGCGGGCTGCCCCGCGTTCGCGAGGATGAGCGCGTGCACGGTCGCCACGGCATCCCGATACGGTCCGTCGGGCGAGCGCTCCTCCTCCGCCGTGATCACGGCGAGAGCATCGTCGTACTCTCCGAGATTGCGCAGGGAGCTCGCCAGCTGGATCACGCACTGCGGGCGGTGCTCCTCATCGAGGCCGAGCTCGAGCGCGCGACGGTAGAGCACCACGGCTTCGGCAGGACGTCCCGCCGAATCCCGCGCCCCCGCGCGCTCGAACTCCGCTCGCGCATCGTCCGCCCCGCGCTCCGCGGCGAGTGCGTCGATGCGTGCGATGGTCTCGTCGCCGACCTCCTCGCCCGAGGCGTCATCCCACACGTCGTCGATCCGCTGGTCCCAGCTCTTCATACCCTGTCCTTCCGGTGATGAAAAAGGGGCGGATGCCGCAGCATCCGCCCCTTCTCGTGATCGTTCGATCACTCAGCCTTGTCGGCGGCCTTCTTGGCCGGAGCCTTCTTGGCGGCCGGCTTCTTCGCGGCGGGCTTGTCCTCCGCTGCGGCGTCGGCCTTGTCAGCCGGAGCCTTCTTGGCCGGAGCCTTCTTCGCGGGAGCCTTCTTCGCGGGCTTCTCCTCGGCGGGAGCCTCCTCGTCCGAAGTCTCGTCATCGACGACGACGAAGTCGCTCAGGTCCACGGCCTTGCCGTTGGTGTCGACGACCTTGACCTTGCCCAGGGCGATCGCGAGGGCCTTGTTGCGGGCGACCTCGCCGACGAGCGCGGGCAGCTGGTTCGACGACTGCAGCGCCTCGACGAACTCCTGCGGCGCCATGCCGTACTGCGCAGCGGACTGCACGAGGTACTGCGAGAGCTCCTCCTGCGAGACCTGCACGTCAGCCTGCTCGGCGATGGTGTCGAGCAGCACCTGCGTGCGGAACTGCTTCTCGCTCGCCTCGGTGACCTCGGCACGGTGCACGTCGTCTTCGAGGCGGCCTTCGCCCTCGAGGTGGTTGTGCACCTCGTCCTCGATGAGCTGCGGCGGAACGGGGATCTCGATCTTCTCGAGCAGCGTCTCGACGAGCTTGTCGCGAGCGGCGGAGCCCTGCGTGAAGACGCCCTGCTGCGAGACGCGCTCGGCCAGGCTCGCGCGGAGCTCGGCGATCGTGTCGAACTCGCTGGCGATCTGCGCGAAGTCGTCGTCGGCCTCGGGGAGCTCGCGCTCCTTGACGGCCTTGACGGTCACGGAGACCTCGGCCTCGGAGCCGGCGTGGTCGCCGCCGACGAGGGCGGAGCGGAAGGTCGTGTCCTCACCGGCGGTGAGCGACTCGATCGCGTCGTCGATGCCCTCGAGCAGCTCGCCGGAGCCGACCTCGTAGGAGACGCCCTCCGCGCGGTCGATCTCGGCGCCGTCGATCGTGGCGACCAGGTCGAGCTCGACGAAGTCGCCCTTCGCTGCGGGGCGGTCGACGGGGACGAGCGTGCCGAAGCGGGCGCGCAGCTTCTCGAGCTCCTCGTCGAGAGCCGCGTCGTCGGCCTCGACGGCGTCGACCGTCAGGGTGATGCCGTCGTAGGAGGGCAGCTCGATCTCGGGGCGGACGTCCACCTCGATGTCCACGAGCAGGTCGCCCGAGAAGTCCTTCTCGTTCGGCCACTGCGTGATCTCGGCCGACGGGCGGCCGACGACGCGGACCTTGTGCTCGACCGTGGCGTCACGGAAGAACTTGTCGAGGCCCTCGTTGACCGCGTGCTCGATGACCGCACCGCGGCCGATGCGCTGATCGATGATGGGAGCAGGGACCTTGCCCTTGCGGAAGCCGGGGATCTGCACGTCCTGAGCGATGTGCTCGTAGGCGTGGGCGATGCTGGGCTTGAGGTCTTCCGGGGTGACCGTGATGCTGAGCTTGACCCGGGTCGGGGTCAGCTTCTCGACGGTGCTGTTCGCCATGCTGGTTTGTTCTCCTTGTAGTTTCCGCGCTGAATCGCGGCGCTGAGGCTTGAGAAAGCCGTGTCGGGGCGACAGGAGTTGAACCTGCGACCTCCCGCTCCCAAAGCGGGCGCTCTACCAAACTGAGCTACGCCCCGGGGAATCCGCGCGCAGATTCAGCCCCATCGAGTCTAACGGACAAGAGCACCCCTGACTGTCCGCTATGATCGATGAGTCGGTGCGGCGCCAGCAATGGCCCGCGTCGGGGGTGTAGCTCAATGGTAGAGTCTCAGTCTTCCAAACTGATTGCGCGGGTTCGATTCCCGTCACCCCCTCGATCTGATCAGGTCCTCGCCCACGGCGAGGACCTTTTCTACAGGGAGGGATGCCGTGACCGACCCGGACTCCCCTCTGCGCGGCGCACATGACCTTCCGCTCCTCTTCTCCAGTGCGCCCGTCGCCCCGACCCGTCCGAGGAGAAGGCGCACGGGACCGGTGCTCGGGGTCGTCGGAGCTCTCGTCGTCGCCGGCGGACTCGCCGCGGCTCAGCTGGGTGCGAATCTGAGCTACGACGACGCCGCCGAGCGGTACGACGCCGCAGTGCAGACGACACGCGAGACCATCGCCGAGGTGCGAGCGGACACCGACGACCTGCAGTCGGCCACCGGCTACGCCTCCCAACTGATCCAGAGCGATGACGGGACACTGGTGGATTCCGCGTCGAAGGACGCGCTCGCCGCTGCCGTGTCCGGAGCGGAGGCCGCCGCATCCGACGCGGAGGACGTCCTGGACTCGCGCATCCCCGAGCCCGGCGAGAAGCCCACCTGGTTCTGGGAGCTCTTCGCCGTGTCCGATCGGCTCGCAGACGACCGCGACGGTCTCGACGATCTGGCAGACGACCTCGCCGATGAGACTCCGGCGATCGACGAGGCGCAGACGGCGCTGTCGGATGCCGGTCTGACGCTGCTCACGACGGCGGCATCGACCGCCGCCGGATTCGAGGCCGCGCATCCCTCGGCGAAGAACGATGCGGTGATCGCTCTCCGCGATGCGGCGGCGAAGGCGTCCGCGGCGACCGGCATCGACGCCAGCGCCGCGACGTCGCTCGCCTCCCTGCAGAGCGCCGCCGCCCTGGTCGTCTCGTCCGAGCAGGCCGAGCTGGCCGAGAAGGCGGGGCCGCTGCTGTCGAAACGGCTGGAGATCGAGGCGTTCGCGCGCTCGCTGGCGCCCGGCGTGCTCCTGGAGTTCGACTGGAACCCCATCGTCAGCGGAGCCGGAGGCAGCGGGAGCATGGGCGGACTCACCACCTGGTGGTGGGACACGCCAGGACGCGCGGTGATCGAGCTCTCGAACTCGGTGGCGGAAAGGTGGCCCTCCTACAGCAGCAAGTCGCTCGTCGCGCACGAGGTCGGCCACGCGATCAGCGTCAAGTGCGAGGACATGTACGACTCGTCCACCCAGGACAGTATCGAGAAGTGGGCGACGGCCTGGGCGATCAGCATGGGGTACACGGACGACGCGAACGGGGTCTGGGCCTACGGCTATCCCCCGCAGTCGTACATCGACGCCGCTGCCGGATGCCGGTGATCGCACCGACCTGACCGCGGACCGAGCCCGACGACGCGAGAGGCCGCCACGACGGATCGTCGTGGCGGCCTCTCGCGAAGGAACCGGGGTCTTACTGACCCCGGCGCTCGCGCAGCTGTGTCAGCGCGTCCTCGAGGAGCTGAACGGCTTCCTCGTCGGTGCGTCGCTCCTTCACGTACGCCAGGTGGGTCTTGTAGGGCTCGGTCTTGGCGAGAGCAGGAGGGTTCTCCTTGTCTCGACCGGCCGGCAGACCCGACTGCGGGTGATCGATGATCTCCGGGATCTCCTCTTCGGGGAGACCTGCGGCGAAGTAGCGGACGGTCTCGTTGCCGAGTCCGTCCCAGTAGGAGACCGCGATGCGGTCTGCGTGATAGCCGTGGTCCTGCTCGCCCATCGGGCCGGAGCCGACCCGGGTGCCTCGGATCGCGTTGCCGCCGGTAGCCATCAGATCACCTCGAACTTGGTGATGAGGCCGAGCGCGACGATCGCCACGAACCAGGCCAGCGCCAGGACGACCGTGAAGCGGTTGAGGTTCCGCTCGGCCAGACCGGACGAGCCGACCGCCGAGGACATGCCTCCGCCGAACATGTCGGACAGGCCGCCGCCGCGACCCTTGTGGAGCAGGATGAGGAGGGTCAGCAGGACGCTGGTGATGCCCAGCACGACCTGCAGGACGAACTCGAGAATTTCCACGAGGAAGAGCCTTTCGCTGGGGCACGACTGCCCCCGTAACGGTCAAGTATACGGTGCGGCGGGGCCGGAGCCCCGCCACAACTCACACTCCGACGTGCTTCTCGAACCGGATGATCGCGGCGAACTCGTCGACGACGAGGCTCGCCCCGCCGACCAGAGCGCCGTCCACATCGGGCTCGCGCATGAAGCTGGCGATGTTCGCCGACTTGACCGAACCGCCGTAGAGGATGCGCGTGCGCGCGGCGGCCTCGTCGCCGAGGACCTTCGCGATCACACCGCGCAGAGCGGCGCAGACGTCCTGCGCCTGCTGCGGCGTCGCCGCCTGGCCGGAGCCGATGGCCCAGACCGGCTCGTAGGCCACGACGATGTCGGCATCCTTCGAGACGCCCTGGAGCGCTGCCTCCAGCTGCCCGGCCGGAACCGCGCTCGCACCGAACTTCTCGAGGTCCTCCGCGGTCTCGCCGACGCAGATGACCGGAACGAGTCCGTTCTTCAGCGAGGCCTTCACCTTCGCGGCCACGACATCGTCCGACTCCGCGTGGTACTCACGGCGCTCGGAGTGGCCGATGATGACGTACTTCGCGTCGAGCTTGGCCAGGAACGCGCCCGAGACCTCGCCCGTGTACGCGCCGGAGTCGTGCGCCGAGACGTCCTGCGCGCCGAGGGCGAACGGGATCTTGTCGGCGTCGATCAGCGTCTGCACGCTGCGGATGTCGGTGAACGGAGGGAAGACCGCGACCTCGACGGACCCGTCCTCGTGCTTCGCATCCTTCAGCGTCCAGTGCAGCTTCTGGACGAAGGCGACCGCCTGCAGGTGGTCGAGGTTCATCTTCCAGTTTCCCGCGATCAGCGGGGTGCGCTTGTTCGTCGCCACGATGTCACTCCCATCCCAGGACGGTGAGTCCGGGTAGTTTCTTGCCCTCGAGGAATTCGAGGCTGGCGCCGCCGCCGGTCGAGATGTGGCCGAACTGGTCGTCGGCGAAGCCGAGCTGGCGCACGGCCGCAGCGGAGTCGCCGCCGCCGACGACGCTGAGTCCGTCGACCTCGGTGAGAGCCTGCGCGACGGTCTTGGTGCCACCGGCGAAGGCCGGGAACTCGAACACGCCCATCGGGCCGTTCCAGAACACCGTCTTCGAGCCGCGTACGACCTCCGCGAACCTCGCGGCGGTCTCCGGACCGATGTCGAGGCCGATTCCCGAGGCGCCGAATGCGGTGTCCTCGATCGCGTCGGCCGCAGCGATCTCATGCGCGGCATCCGCGGCGAAGGCCGAGGCCACCACGACGTCGGTGGGGAGCACGAGTTCGACTCCGCGCTCCGCCGCCTCGGCGATGTATCCGCGAACGGTGTCGAGCTGGTCCTCCTCCAGGAGGCTCGAGGCGACGTCGTGCCCCTGAGCCTTGAGGAAGGTGAACAGCATGCCGCCTCCGACGAGGATGCGGTCGACGCGCGGGAGCAGGTGCGAGATGACGCCGAGCTTGTCGCTGACCTTCGAGCCGCCCAGGACGACCGCGTACGGACGCTCCGGGTTCTCCGTGAGGCGGTCGAGCACATCGAGCTCGGCAGCGATCAGCAGACCGGCGGCCGACGGCAGGATGTCGGCGAGATCGTAGACGCTGGCCTGCTTGCGATGCACGACGCCGAAGCCGTCGGAGACGAGGACGTCGCCCAGTTCGGCGAGCTGCGCCGCGAACGCGCCGCGGATCTCGTCGTCCTTGGAGGTCTCCCCCGCGTTGAACCGCAGGTTCTCGATGACGACGACGCCGCCGTCTTCGAGCGAGGCGACGGCATCCTTCGCGGATTCGCCGACCGTGTCGCGCGCGAACGCGACCGGAGCGCCGAGCAGCTCGGACAGTCGCTGCGCGACCGGCTCCAGGCTGTACTGCGGGTCGGGTGCACCGTCGGGACGACCGAGGTGCGAGCAGACGACGACGCGGGCGCCGGCGTTGATGAGGGCGTTGAGGGTCGGCAGCGAGGCGCGTACACGCCCATCGTCCGTTATGACCCCGTCCCGCAGGGGGACGTTCAGGTCACAACGGACGATGACGCGCTTGCCCTCGAGCGAACCCAGTGAGTCCAGGGTGCGCAGAGTCATGTGTCTGAGATTCAGAGACGCTCGGCGACGTACTCGGTCAGGTCGACGAGACGGTTGGAGTAGCCCCACTCGTTGTCGTACCAGCTCGAGACCTTGACGAGGTTGCCGCTGACGTTGGTCAGCGTCGCGTCGAAGATCGAGGAGTGCGGGTTGTGCACGATGTCGCTGGAGACGATCTGGTCCTCGTTGTACTGCAGGTAGCCGGCGAGGCGACCCTCGGCAGCGGCCTTCTTGTAGGCCTCGTTGACCTCGTCGACCGTGAGGTCCTCGCGGTCGGTGATCAGCGTGAGGTCGACGATCGAGCCGGTGGGAACCGGAACGCGGTACGACGAGCCGCTCAGCTTGCCCTGGAGCTCCGGGAGCACCTCTCCGATCGCCTTGGCGGCACCGGTGGAGGCCGGGGTGATGTTGATCGCGGCGGCGCGTGCGCGGCGCAGGTCGCCGTGCGGGCCGTCCTGCAGGTTCTGGTCGGCCGTGTAGGCGTGCGCGGTCATCATGAAGCCGCGGTCGATGCCGAACGCGTCGTTGAACACCTGAGCCAGCGGCGCGAGGCAGTTGGTCGTGCAGGAGGCGTTGGAGATGATGTGATCCGTCTCCGGGTTGTAGGTGTCCTCGTTCACGCCCATGACGAACGTGCCGTCGACACCCGTGCCGGGAGCCGAGATCAGGACCTTCTTGGCGCCGGCCTCGATGTGCTTTTTGGCCAGCTCCGCCTTGGTGAAGAAGCCGGTCGACTCGATCACGATGTCGACGCCCAGCTCGCCCCACGGGAGGTTGGCGGGGTCGCGCTCAGCGAACGCCTTGATCTCCTTGCCGTTGACGGTGATGCTGTCGTCGTCGTAGCTGATGTCGGCGTCGAGGACGCCTCCGACCGAGTCGTACTTCAGCAGGTGCGCCAGCGTCTTGTTGTCGGTGAGGTCGTTGACCGCGACGATCTCGAGGTCAGCCCCCTGCGCGAGAGCCGCGCGGAAGTAGTTGCGTCCGATGCGGCCGAAGCCGTTGATACCGATCTTGACAGACACTCAGGTCTCCTGATTTCTTGTGCGCTCGCGCGCGGTTTCAACTAGAGAGAGCATGGACAACGGCGTCCCGACGGGCGAAGAGTCCATCGGGACGCCCGTCTTGTTTACGACAGTACCAGCAGGCCAGCGGTCTTCTCACGGGCGATGTCGAAGCGCTGTGCGACGTTCTCCCAGTTCGCGATGTTCCAGGCGGCCTTGACGTAGTCGGCCTTCACGTTCAGGTAGTCGAGGTAGAAGGCGTGCTCCCACATGTCGAGCTGGAAGATCGGGACCGTGCCCTGAGCCGTGTTCGACTGCTGGTCGAACAGCTGCTGGATGATCAGTCGCTGTCCGATCGAGTCCCAGCTCAGCACCGACCAGCCGGAGCCCTGGATGCCGAGGGCGTTCGCGGTGAAGTGCGCCTGGAACTTCTCGAAGGAGCCGAAGAACTCGTCGATGGCGGCGCGGAGCTCGCCCTCGGGCTCGCCTCCGCCGTTCGGCGACAGGTTGGTCCAGAAGATGGAGTGGTTGACGTGACCGCCGAGGTTGAACGCGAGGTCCTTCTCGAGCTTGTTCACGTTCGCGAGGTTTCCGGTCTCACGGGCCTCAGCGAGACCGTCGAGCGCGGCGTTGGCACCGGCGACGTAGGCCGCGTGGTGCTTGTCGTGGTGCAGCTCCATGATCTTGCCGCTGATGTGCGGCTCGAGGGCTGCGAAGTCGTACGGAAGGTCGGGGAGCGTGTAGGTCGCCATTTCGCTTTCATCCAATCCGCGCCGCGCCGCGGCGCTTGCCGATCCTCCGCGCCACCGAAGTGCGGTGCGGAGCGGACGCTTTTCATCCTACTGACGACAACGCGGCGAGGGACCCGTTCCTTCCGCCGTATGACGAAAGAGAGCCGGCCCCGTCGGGGGTCGGCTCTCTTTCGTCGGTCGTGAGATCAGACGTCGAGTCCTGCCGGCACGGCGGCCTCGGTACCGGGGATGCCCTCCTGCTGCGCGCGCTTGTCGGCCATCGCGAGGAGTCGGCGGATGCGCCCTGCGACGGCATCCTTCGTCATGGGAGGCTCGGCGTGGTGGCCGAGTTCGTCGAGGCTCGCATCGCGATGCGCCAGGCGCAGCTCGCCGGCGACCTTGAGGTGGTCGGGCACGTCATCGGCGAGGATCTCCAGTGCGCGCTCCACGCGCGCGCACGCGGCGACGGCGGCCTGCGCGGAGCGGCGGAGGTTCGCGTCGTCGAAGTTCACGAGGCGGTTCACGCCGGCCCGCACCTCGCGGCGCTGACGCATCTCCTCCCAGGCGACGGCGGTGCGCTGAGCACCCATCTCGCTGAGGATCGTGCGGATCGCCTCGCCCTCGCGGACGACGACGCGCGGCATCCCGCGGACCTCGCGGGCCTTCGCGGCGACGCCGAGACGGTGTGCGGCGCCGACGAGGGCCATGGCGGCCTCGGACGTGGGGCAGGACACCTCGAGCATCGCGGAACGGCCGGGCTCGCTGAGCGTACCTGCAGCGAGGAACGCTCCGCGCCACAGTCCGGAGACCTCCGCGCGGGAGCCGGTGGTCAGACGGTTCGGCAGGCCGCGCACGGGGCGACGGCGCTGGTCGAGGAGACCGGTCTGGCGTGCGAGGGTCTCCCCCGAGGCGATCACGCGCACGGCCCAGCGGGCACCGTCGTTCGCGGTGCTCGACTGCACCTGGGCGATCTCCGGGCGCACGCCGTAGATCTCCGCGAGGTCCCTGGCGACGCGCTGTGCGAGCACCTCCGCATCCACCTCGGCTTCGACGGCCACCCGGCCGGCGATCGAGTGCAGTCCGCCGGCGAACCGGAGGATGGCGGTGACCTCCGCGACACGCACCGTGGGGGGTGCATTGCGGATGCTGACCAGCTCAGCCTTGACGTCGGTGGTTAGTGCCACGGGACTCCTTCACGTTCACGCGCCGGGTCGCGACGCAAACCTCCAGCCTACCCGGCTTTGCGGCTCGGCTACTCCCGGCCCAGGTCTCTGTGACGCACGCTGACGGCGACTCCGGGGACCGCCGCGAGGCGTCGAGCGAGCTCCTCCACCATGGCGACCGAGCGGTGCTTTCCGCCGGTGCATCCGATGGCGACGGTGGAGTGGCTCTTGTTCTCGCGCTGGTAACCCTCGAGGACCGGCGTGAGGGCGGCAGTGTAGGCGTCGAGGAACTCCGTCGCCCCTTCCCGCGAGAGCACGTAGTCTCGCACCGCCTCATCCTGACCGGTCTGTCCGCGGAGCTCCTCGTTCCAGAACGGATTGGGCAGGAAGCGCATGTCTGCGACGAGGTCGACGTCGGTGGGCAGACCGTACTTGAAGCCGAAGCTCATCAGCGTCACGCGGTGGCGGGCGGCGCCCTCTTCGGAGAACAGGTCGGACACCTGGGTCGCGAGCTGATGGATGTTCAGCGAGGACGTGTCGATCACGAGATCCGCCGCCTCGCGGATCGCCGCGAGACGCGAGCGCTCGATGCGGATGCCGTCGAGCAGCGTGCCGTCGCCCTGCAGCGGATGCGGCCGGCGGACCGACTCGAATCGACGCACGAGCACGTCGTCGGAGGCGTCGAGGAACAGCACACGCACGGATCCTCGCGAGCGCAGCGCACGCGCGACCCCGGGGAAGTCGTCGAAGAGGTTGCGACCGCGGACATCGACCACGGCGGCGATCTTCGGAAGCGCATCACCGCCCATGTCGGTGAGGTCGAGGAGGGGCCGCAGGATCTGCGGTGGGAGGTTGTCGACGACGTACCAGCCGAGGTCCTCGAGTGCGTTCGCGACGGTCGTGCGCCCCGCGCCCGACATCCCCGTGACGATGAGGAACTCGCCCTTGTCCCCGTCTGCCATCATTGCTCCTTCTCCCCCGCCGTCACCAGCCTAGCGAGTGGAGAGATGCGTGTGGATGCTCTGTGCGAGCACGGGGCCGATGCCTTGGACCTCTTCGATCTCCCCCGGCTGCGCCGCACGCAGCGCGGTGACCGAACCGAAGTGCTTGAGCAGCACCTTGATGCGGGCAGCGCCGAGCCCTGGGACCTCGGCGAGGATCGTCGTGATGTCATTGCGCCGGCGCTTGCGCTGGTGCGTGATCGCGAAACGATGCGCCTCGTCGCGGAGACGCTGGAGAAGGTACAGGGACTCGCTCGTGCGCGGGAGGATCACCGGGAAGTCCTCGCCGGGCAGCCAGATCTCCTCCAGGCGCTTGGCGATGCCGCAGACCGCGATCTCGGTGTGCCCCGAGTCGCGGAGCGCCCGTGCGGCGGCTTCCACCTGCGGCTGACCTCCGTCGACGAGCAGGAGCTGCGGCGGGTACGCGAAACGCGGCTTCCTGCGCCCGGTCGTCTCCTCACCCTCGGTGTCCTCCAGAGGCTCCGGCCTGTCGAGGTAGGCGAGGCGCCTGGTGAGCACCTGGTACATCGAGTCGGTGTCGTCGGTCGTCTCTGCGATGTTGAACGAGCGGTACTGGTCCTTGCGTGGGAGGCCGTCCTCGAAGACGACC
This sequence comes from Microbacterium sp. NPDC012755, assembly GCF_042901325.1. Classification (NCBI taxonomy): domain Bacteria; kingdom Bacillati; phylum Actinomycetota; class Actinomycetes; order Micrococcales; family Microbacteriaceae; genus Microbacterium; species Microbacterium sp. NPDC012755. The sequence goes on from NZ_JBIBCT010000001.1 coordinate 3,523,305, forward strand.
ATCGACGCCACGACGTTCGTGCCGCTCAGATGCGAGATGTCGTAGCACTCGATGCGCAGCGGAGCATCCGCCATTCCCAGGGCGTCCTGCAGATCGGTGAGCGCCTGCGTGCGGGCGACGTAGTCGCTGGTGCGTCTGGTCTTGTGCCTGATCAGCGCTTGCTGCGCGTTCAGCGTCGCCGTGCGCATGAGGTCGGCACGCTGCCCTCGCTGAGCGACGGCGATCTCGACCTTCTTGCCGCGGCGCTCTCTGAGCCAGAGCTCCAGCTCCGCCGCGTCGTCGGGCAGCGTCGGCACCAGGATGCGGCGGGGCACGTCCTGGGCATCGCCGTAGGCGCGCTGCAGCACCTGATCGACGAGTTCCGCACCGGAGATGTCGATCTCCTTGTCGAGCGCCAGCGCCCTGACGCCTCGCACCCGACCGCCTCTGATGACGAAGTGCTGCACAGCCGCCGACAGCTCGTCCTCCGCGATCCCGAACAGGTCGGCGTCCTCGTCGGGCGAGAGCACGAGAGCGCTCTTGCCGAGCACGGCCTCGATCGCGGAGAGCCGGTCGCGGTACTTCGCCGCGGCCTCGTAGTCCATGGCTGCGGATGCGGCGAGCATCCTCGCGGTCAGGTCCTTCGTGAACCGTTCATCGCCCCCGGCCATGAAGGCGACGAAGTCGTCGACCATGGCACGGTGCTCCTCGATCGTGACCGTCATCGAGCACGGTCCGCCGCACTTGCCGATCTGCCCGGGGAAGCAGGGACGCCCCGTCTGCATGGCGCGCTTGTAACTGGCGTCGCTGCACGTGCGGATGGGGAAGACCTTGATCATCAGGTCGATCGTGTCGTGCACGGCCCACACCTTGGGGTACGGACCGAAGTAGCGCGCGCCGGCGATCTTGCGGTTGCGGGTCACGATCACGCGAGGAGCTTCGTCTCCGAGGGTCACCGCCATGAAGGGGTAGGACTTGTCGTCCTTGTAGCGCACGTTGAAGGGCGGATCGAACTCCTTGATCCACATGTACTCCAGCTGCAGGGAGTCCACGTCGGTCGACACGACCGTCCACTCCACCGACGCCGCCGTCGTCACCATCCGCCTGGTGCGCTCATGCAGGGTGCGCAGCGGGGCGAAGTAGTTCGAGAGACGCTGGCGCAGGTTCTTCGCCTTGCCGACGTAGAGCACGCGCCCCTCCGCATCGCGGAACCTGTACACGCCGGGGTCGGTGGGGATCTCACCGGTCCGCGGCTTGTACGGCAGCACGTCGGCCATCAGCTGGCCTTCCGAGCCGCCCGCCCGTCGCCGAGGATCTCCGCGAGGAACTGACCGGTGTGGCTCTCCTCGACGCGGGCGATCTGCTCCGGCGTGCCGACCGCGAGGATCTCACCACCGCCCGAGCCGCCCTCGGGGCCGAGGTCGATGACCCAGTCCGCCGACTTGATGACGTCGAGGTTGTGCTCGATGACGATGACCGTGTTGCCCTTGTCGACGAGTCCGTTCAGCACCTCGAGGAGCTTGCGGACGTCTTCGAAGTGCAGACCTGTCGTCGGCTCGTCGAGCACGTAGATGCTGCGTCCGTTGCTGCGACGCTGGAGCTCGGTCGCGAGCTTCACGCGCTGCGCTTCGCCGCCCGACAGGGTGGTCGCGGACTGCCCCAGCCGCACGTAGCCGAGGCCGACGTCGACCAGCGTCTTCATGTAGCGGTGGATCGCCTGGATCGGCTCGAAGAACTCGGCGGCCTCGGCGATCGGCATCTCGAGCACCTCGGCGATGTTCTTGCCCTTGTAGTGCACGGCCAGGGTGTCGCGGTTGTACCGCTTGCCGTGGCACACCTCGCAGTCGACGTAGACGTCGGGGAGGAAGTTCATCTCGATCTTGATCGTGCCGTCGCCAGAGCAGGCGTCACAGCGTCCGCCCTTGACGTTGAAGCTGAAGCGCCCGGGCTGGTAGCCGCGCACCTTCGCCTCCGGCGTCTCGCTGAACAGCGTGCGGATGCGGTCGAACACGCCCGTGTAGGTCGCCGGGTTCGACCGCGGGGTGCGCCCGATCGGCGCCTGGTCGACATGCACGACCTTGTCGAGGTTGTCGAGGCCGGAGACGCGGGTGTGCTTGCCGGGGACCGTGCGCGCTCCGTTGAGTCGCGAGGCGAGCACCTGGTACAGGATGTCGTTGACGAGCGACGACTTCCCCGAACCGCTCACACCCGTCACGGCGGTGAGGAGGCCGAGCGGGAAGTCGGCGTTCACGTTCTTGAGGTTGTTCTCCCGCGCTCCGACGACGCTCAGCATCCGCTTCTTGTCGATCTTGCGGCGCTTCTTCGGGGCGGGGATCTCGCGGCGTCCGGAGAGGTACTCCCCCGTCATCGACGCGGACTCGCTCAGCAGCGCGGAGTACGGCCCGGAGTGGACGACCTCTCCTCCGTTGACGCCGGCGCCGGGGCCGATGTCGACGACCCAGTCGGCCGCCTCGATGGTCTCTTCATCGTGCTCGACGACGATGAGGGTGTTGCCGAGATCGCGGAGCTTGAGCAGCGTGTCGATGAGCCGGCGGTTGTCGCGCTGGTGCAGTCCGATGGACGGCTCGTCGAGCACGTACAGCACGCCGGTGAGGCCGGAGCCGATCTGCGTCGCGAGCCGGATGCGCTGCGCCTCGCCGCCGGAGAGCGACCCTGCGGATCGGCTCAGGTTGAGGTACGAGAGACCGACCTGCAGCAGGAAGTCGAGGCGGAGACGGATCTCGCGCAGCACCTGCGCGGCGATCTTCGCCTCGCGGTCGGTGAGTGTGAGCGTGCCCATGAACTCACGCGCATCGGCGAGGCTGAGGTGCGAGACCTCGGCGATCGAGTGTCCGTGCACCTGCACCGCGAGAACCTCGGGCTTGAGGCGGTTGCCGTCGCACACCGGGCACGGCACCTCGCGGAGGTACTCGCCCCAGCGGGCCCGCTGCGTGTCGGACTCCGCCTGCGCGTACTGCCGCTCGATGTAGGGCACGACGCCCTCGAATCCGGAGGCGTAGCGCATCTCGCGGCCGTACCGGTTCTTCCACTTGACCGTGACCTTGTAGTTCTCACCGCGGAGGATCGCATCCTGCACGTCGACGCGCAGATCCTGCCATGGTGTGTCGAGCGAGAAGTTGAGGTCGGAGGCGAGCCCCTCGAGAAGCCGCTCGTAGTACTGGAACAGCCCCTTGCCCTGCGTGGTCCAGGGGATGATGGCGCCCTCGCGGATCGAGAGCTCCTCGTCGCCGAGCATCAGATCGATGTCGACCGACATGCGCGTGCCGAGACCCGAGCACGCGGGGCACGCGCCGAACGGCGCGTTGAACGAGAAGGTCCGCGGCTCGATCTCGGTGAGCGTGATCGCGTGGCCGTTGGGGCATGCGAGCTTCTCCGAGAACGACTGCCAGGCGTCGTCGCCCTCCTCGTCGACGAAGTTGACCTGCACGACCCCGCCGGCGAGACCGAGGGCGGTCTCTACGGAGTCCGTGACGCGGCCGAGGATGTCATCGGCGGCCACGAGGCGGTCGACGACGACGGCGATGTCGTGCTTGTAGCTCTTCTTCAGCGTGGGCGGCTCGGCGAGCTGGATCAGGTCGCCGTCGACGATCGCGCGCGAGTAGCCCTTGGCCCCCAGCTCGCGGAACAGGTCGACGAACTCGCCCTTCTTCTGCGAGACGACCGGCGCGACGATCTGATAGCGGGTGCGCTCGGGGAGCTCCATGAGCTGGTCGGCGATCTGCTGCACGGTCTGACGCTGGATCTTCTCTCCGCACTCCGGGCAGTGCGGGATGCCGATGCGCGCCCACAGCAGACGCATGTAGTCGTAGATCTCGGTGATCGTGCCCACGGTGGAGCGCGGGTTGCGGTTGGTCGACTTCTGGTCGATCGACACCGCGGGGCTCAGCCCCTCGATGAAGTCGACGTCTGGGCGGTCCACCTGCCCGAGGAACTGGCGCGCGTACGCGCTCAGCGATTCGACGTAGCGGCGCTGCCCCTCTGCGAAGATCGTGTCGAACGCGAGGCTGGACTTCCCGGAGCCGGACAGGCCGGTGAACACGACGAGGGAGTCGCGCGGGATGTCGATGTCGACGTTCTTGAGGTTGTGCACGCGGGCACCGCGAACACTGAGTTTTCCTGGGGTTGCAACCGGGACGATAGGCACCGGTCAAGTCTACGAGGGGCCACGGACATCGGCTCCGCCGGCGGCCTCGGTGCGCTCCTCCTCCGTGGCGGGGCACCGCCGACGGCTAGGCCCCGGACAGCTCCGTGACGCGCCGACCCGCGAAGGCCGACAGGCCGTCTCTCAAGACGGACACCTGCGAGATGTCCATGTCGACGGCGGCCATGACCTGATGCGGAACGTCGAGGGCCCGTTCCCGCAGCGCGGCGCCGGCATCCGTCAGCGCGATCTCCAGCCGCCTCTCGTCCTGCGGGCTGCGCTGTCGGGTGACGAGTCCGTCCGCCTCGAGGCGCTTGACCAGCGGCGACGCGGTGGCCGGCTCCATGGCGAGATCGGCGGCGAGGTCGGCGAGGGTGCGAGGCGCCCGCTCCCAGAGCGCGAGCATGACGAGATACTGCGGGTGCGTGAGGCCGAGGGGCTCGAGGATCGGACGGTAGATCGCCACCACGTTGCGCGCGGCCGTGACCACGGCGAAGCACAGTTGGTTCTCGAGCTTGAGCAGGTCATCGGATGCCGTCACGGCTCCGAGTATACATAGGCACTAATAGTTAGTACACTAATGAACATGGCAACGAACTCCGACCGCGCTCCCCTTCGCACCCGTATCCGCGAGGCGGGCGGTCTCTACGCCTGGTTCAACACGAACCTGATCCGCTTCGCCGGCCCCGCCTCGGTGGGCCCGTACGAGAAGACGCCGCCGCCCAGCGCCGCCGAACGCGCCGAACGTGCGTGCCCGCTGTGCGGCGCGCCGATGACGGAGCACGAGATCGACCGCTCGGGCCCGAAGCCCCTCATGCACTGCCCCTGAACTCGCGCGGCCTCTCACACGACGGCGCGTTCATGGGCGACCCGCCGAGTCCTCCCTGGCGGCGTCGATCCAGAACATGAGCGCGTCGTCATCGGCCACGGTGGCGGCGTCGACGTCCAGCCAGCTCGCACTCATCGTCTTGGCGCCCATCACGGCCCTGGCGACTCCCGGCCTCACCGCCAGCGCGGCGCCCTGCTCCTCCGACACCCGCACCAGCAGCACCCCGCCCTTGCGCGCACCCACCAGGATGCGGCCGTCCATCAGGAAAGCCCGGCTTCCGAACATCCGCTTCTCCTCGATCGACGGATCCGCTCCCATGAGCGCACGGATGCGATCGGCGAGCTCTTCTCCTGCCGCGTCCATCGCGTGCCTCTCCTCGTCGAGCCGGTGAGAGGCCGTGCCCTCTCGCGCTCTGTCCAGATCTCCGCCGATCAGGCGTGTCCGGCGCGCTCCATGGCGCGCAGCTCCTTCTTCAGATCCTGCACCTCATCGCGAAGTCGCCCGGCGAGCTCGAACTTCAGCTCTCCAGCGGCGGCCAGCATCTGATCGGAGAGATCCTGGATGGTCGCCTCCAACTGCAGCGCTCCTTCGGCCGCGATGCCCGTGCGTCGCAGGTTCGGCGTCGGCGACTTGCCCTTGCCCGTGGCACGTCCTCGACTCGACATCATGTCGGCCGTGTCGGCCCCCTCGCGGGCGAGCACCTCGGTGATGTCGGCGATCCGCTTGCGCAGCGGCTGCGGATCGATCCCGTGCTCGGTGTTGTACGCGATCTGCTTGTCGCGGCGCCGATCGGTCTCCTCGATCGCCTTGGCCATCGAGTCGGTCATGTTGTCGGCGTACATGTGCACCTCGCCGGAGACGTTGCGGGCTGCGCGCCCGATCGTCTGGATCAGGGAGGTCCCCGAGCGGAGGAAACCCTCCTTGTCGGCATCGAGGATCGCGACCAGCGACACCTCTGGCAGGTCGAGACCCTCGCGAAGAAGGTTGATGCCGACCAGCACGTCGTAGACGCCCGCCCTGAGCTCGCTGAGCAGCTCCACTCGTCGGAGCGTGTCGACGTCGGAGTGCAGATAGCGCACGCGGACCCCGTGCTCGCCCAGGAAGTCGGTGAGCTCCTCGGCCATCTTCTTGGTGAGGGTGGTGACGAGGACGCGCTCGTCCTTCTGGGCGCGGATCCTGATCTCCTCGAGGAGGTCGTCGATCTGCCCCTTCGACGGCTTCACGATGATGTGCGGGTCGACGAGTCCGGTGGGGCGGATGATCTGCTCGACCACGCCGTCGGCGATGCCCATCTCGTACTTGCCCGGGGTCGCCGAGAGGTAGACGGTCTGACCGATGCGGTTCTTGAACTCGTCCCACCGCAGCGGCCTGTTGTCCATGGCGCTCGGAAGACGGAAGCCATGATCGACGAGCGTGCGCTTGCGCGAGGCGTCGCCCTCGTACATCGCGCCGATCTGCGGCACGGTGACGTGCGACTCGTCGATCACCAGGAGGAAGTCGTCGGGGAAGAAGTCGAGCAGAGTGTGCGGCGGCTCCCCGGCCTCGCGCCCGTCCATGTGGCGCGAGTAGTTCTCGATGCCGGAGCAGAATCCGAGCTGCTGCAGCATCTCGAGGTCGAAGGTCGTCCGCATGCGCAGGCGCTGGGCCTCGAGGAGCTTGCCCTGCTTCTCGAACTCGGCGAGCCGCTCCTCCAGCTCCGCCTCGATCGTGCCGATGGAGCGCTGGATGACGTCGGTGCCGGCGACGTAGTGGGATGCGGGGAAGATCGGCACGGCGTCGAGCTTCTCGATGACCTCGCCCGTGAGCGGATGCAGGGAGTACAGCGCCTCGATCTCGTCGCCGAAGAGCTCGATGCGGATCGCGTGCTCCTCGTACACGGGGATGATCTCGATCGTGTCTCCGCGGACCCGGAAGTTGCCGCGGGAGAAGTCGACGTCATTGCGGTTGTACTGCATCGCGATGAACTGGCGGATCAGGGCGTCGCGGTCGTAGCGCTCCCCCACCTGCAGGGCGACCATGGCACGGAGGTACTCCTCCGGAGCGCCGAGGCCGTAGATGCACGACACGGTCGACACGACGACGACGTCGCGACGGCTGAGCAGCGAGTTCGTCGTCGAGTGCCGCAGCCGCTCGACCTCGGAGTTGATCGACGAGTCCTTCTCGATGAAGGTGTCCGTCTGCGGCACGTAGGCCTCTGGCTGGTAGTAGTCGTAGTACGAGACGAAGTACTCGACGGCGTTGTTGGGCATGAGCTCGCGGAACTCGTTGGCGAGCTGCGCTGCGAGCGTCTTGTTGTGCGCCAGCACGAGAGTCGGACGCTGCACCTGCTCGATGAGCCACGCCGTCGTGGCCGACTTTCCGGTGCCTGTTGCGCCGAGCAGCACGATGTCGGTCTCGCCCGCGTTGATCCGCGCGGCGAGGTCGGCGATCGCCTTCGGCTGATCACCGGCCGGGACGTACTCGCTGATGACCTCGAACGGACGGACACTGCGCGTGGGTTGCATACCTCCAGCGTAGGCGGGACCACGGACATCGAGGCCGGCTCCGCCTAGTCTGAGGGGGTGATCGAGTTCGTCATCGGCACCAGCCTCGCGGCATCCGCCGGCCTCAACGCCTGGATGCCGCTGTTCCTGCTCGGTCTCGCCGACCGCGTGCTGCCGGCGGTGCAGCTCCCACCCACCTGGTCGTGGCTGTCGGGCGATCTCGCGCTGTGGATCATCGGTGCGCTCCTGCTGCTCGAGATCGTGGCCGACAAGATCCCCGCGCTCGACTCGGTCAACGACGTCGTCCAGAGCATCCTGCGGCCTGCGGCTGGCGGCATCGCGTTCGGCGCCGGCTCCAGCGCGCAGACGATCGCCGTCGACGACCCCGCGTCCTTCTTCTCCGAGAACACCTGGGTCCCCGTCGTCGTCGGCATCGCGATCGCGCTCGTCGTCCACGTCGTCAAGGCCACGGCGCGCGTCGCCGCGAACGCCACGACCGGAGGACTCGCCGCGCCCGTCCTCAGCACCGCAGAGGACGGAGCCTCCTTCGCCCTCGCGGCCGCCGCCATCGTGATCCCCGTCCTCTCAGGGGTGCTGCTCGTCGGGCTGATCGTGGTCATCGTGGCGGCGGTGAGGCGCCGCGTACGGCGCCGACGGGAGCGCTCGGATCAGTCCGCCGGGCGCGCCCACACGTAGGGCGTCGTGGTCGAGACCTTCACGAATCCCGACCTCTCCAGGATCGGGCGGGAGAACTCCGTCGAGTCCGACTGCAGGTAGCGGACGCCGCGGGCCAGAGCGGATCGGGCCCGCTCGGCGGTGAGCGCGCGATAGATGCCGCGGCCCCGCCACTCCTCGAGGGTCGAGCCGCCCCACAGACCGGCGAACTCGGTGCCGGCGACGGGCTCCAACCGCCCCGCGCTGACCACCTCGCCGTCGACGACCGCGATCCACAGCTCCACCGTGTCGTCGACGCGCATGCGTTCGATCAGCGACTCGGCGCGCGAGCGCCAGTCCCCATCATCGAAGACGCGCCCCTGCATCTCGCCGGCGGCGAGCACCTCGTCCTCCGAGAGCGCGCGGCGGATCCTCACCTCACTGGGGATGACGACGTCCTGAGCGAGCAGAGCGGCCTCGCCGATCATGATCGACTCCGGCTCCTCCGGCACGAATCCCGCCGCGAGCAGGGCCTCATGGAGACCGGGGGCCGTGTCGTGCCCTCGGGTCTTCCACTCCACCTCCGCGACCTGCGCCCTGTCGGCGAAGTGCGCGAGCGCTCCCTCCACCAGCTCGCGGATGCCGTCGGCATCCGCTCCCCCGAGGTCCGCGTACGTGATGAAGCCTCGCCCGCCGTGGAAGGTCGCGAGGCTCAGCGGTCCGAGCTGCACGACCCGCTCCGCGTGCGCGGTCTCCGGCCCTGTGCGGAGCTGGCGGTCGTAGGCGTCGAGATACTGCGTCTGCATGTCTCCATGCTCGCAGAGGATCGCGGTCAGGGCCGACCCGTCGGCGTCGCCCTGAGCGCTGCCACCGCGGCCGACGCCGCCAGCGCGCACATGGACACGACGGCGACGATGAACCATCCCCACGCGACCGCTCCGAACACCAGCCCGAGCGCCCAGCCGAACAGGCTCGATCCGGCGTAGTAGGCGAAGTAGTACAGGGACGACGCCTGTGCTCTGCTCTCCGCTCCCGCAGCGACCGGGGTCCATCCGGAGGCGATCGCGTGCGCGCCGAAGAAGCCGGCCGTGAACAGGAGGAGGCCCGCGAGCACGATCGCCGCGGAGGGCGCGAGCATCAGCAGAGCGCCGACCGCCATGACCGCGATCGAGAGGACGAGCACGGGGAAACGGCCGATCCTGGCCGCCCACGACCCCGCCCACGGCGAGGAGACGGTGCCGGCCAGATAGGCGAGGAACAGGAGCGTCACGAGCCACGCCGGCAGGGAGAAGGGGGCGGCCGAGAGGTGGAACCCGAGGTAGTTGTACACCGCGACGAATGCGCCCATCAGCAGGAAGCCCTGCGCATACAGAGCCCACTGCCGCGAGGAGCGCAGCGGCGATCGGAGACGCTCGAGGATGCCGGGACCGCGCTCGCTGCGCAGCCTCCCCGGAACGAAGCCGCGCGCACGGGGTGTGAGCCAGAGGAACAGCACCGCAGCCCCGGCGCACACCGCGGCGACCGCCCAGACGCCGGCTCGCCAGCCCGCGACCTCACCGACGGTTCCCGACACGATGCGCCCGAGCAGGCCGCCGACGGTGGTGCCGGCGATGTAGCTCCCGGCCGCGGCCGCCGCATGACGGGGCTCGACCTCCTCGCTGAGATAGGCGAGGGCGACAGCGGGCACGGCGCCCAGCGCCAGTCCCTCCGCGAATCGCAGAGTCAGGAGCAGCACGATCCCGTCGCTCAGGGGAGCCAGGAGCCCGAGCGCGGTGGCGGTGAGGACGCCGATCGCCATGGCCGGCACCCGCCCGATGCGATCCGCCACGGATGACCACGGGATCACCGCGACGGCGAGCCCGAGGGTGGCGGCCGACACGGTGATCGCCGCGGTCGCGGGGCTCACCTCGAGGTCGACGGAGATGAGCGGAAGGACGGCCTGAGCGGAGTACAGCTGCGCGAAGGTCGCGATCCCGGCGAAGAACAGGCCGATGATGAGACGCCGGTACTCGCGCGTCCCGGGGACGTGGCCGGAGAAGGTCACTTCGCGCGGATCCGCTCCCAGAGCGCGTCCGTCTGCTCCTCGGTGTGCGCGAGGTCGCCGGCGGTGTCGATCACGACGTCGGCGATGGCGAGACGCCGATCGTCGGATGCCTGCGCATCGATCCGCTCCTGCGCCGCGCGCTCGTCCATCCCGCGCAGCTCGACGAGCCTCTGCCTGCGGACGGATGCCGGCGCGTGGGCGACGACGATCAGATCCCAGGGATCGTCCGGCCGCGCCTCCACGAGAAGCGGCACGTCGTAGACCACGACGGCATCCGGATCCGCGGCGAGGGCTTCCTCGAACCGGCGCCGGGACTCGGCGCCCACCGCGGGGTGGACGATCGCGTTCAGCTTCGCGAGGAGCACCGGGTCTCCGAACACCTTCGCCCCGAGGGCGGGGCGGTCGAGTGATCCGTCCGCCCCGATGACCTCTTCGCCGAAGGCCTCCTCGATGCCCCGCAGCACGGGTGAGCCCGGCGCCTGCACGTCGCGCACGATCTGATCGGCGTCGACGACCACCGCGCCCTTCTCGGCGAGACGACGGGCGATGGTCGACTTTCCGGACGCGATTCCGCCGGTGAGCGCGATGAGGGGCATGACGTCCATCCTCGCACCTGTCGAGCGCCGGTCGGCCCGATACGCGGAACGGGCCGCCACCTCGAAAGGTGACGGCCCGTTCCTGAGCGAAATGCTTACGCGTTGCCGCCCGAGAGCTTCTCGCGCAGAGCCGCGAGAGCCTCGTCGTCAGCAAGCGTGCCCGCGCCGGCGGACTCGCTGGAGAAGGACTGGCCACCGAAGTCGGCACCGGCCTCCGCCTCCGCCTCGGCCGCCTTGGCGACCTGAGCCTTGTGAGCCTCCCAGCGGGACTGAGCAGCTGCGTACTCCTGCTCCCATGCCTCGCGCTGAGCGTCGAAGCCTTCCTTCCACGCACCGGTCTCGGCGTCGAAGCCCTCCGGGTACTTGTACTCGCCGTTCTCGTCGTACTCCGCGAGCATGCCGTACAGCGCCGGGTCGAACTCGGTGCCGTTGGGGTCGACCGACTCGTTGGCCTGCTTGAGCGACAGCGAGATGCGGCGACGCTCGAGGTCGATGTCGATGACCTTGACGAAGACCTCTTCGCCGACGGAGACGACCTGCTCGGCCAGCTCGACGTGCTTGCTGGAGAGCTCGGAGATGTGGACGAGGCCCTCGATGCCGTCTGCGACGCGCACGAACGCACCGAACGGAACGAGCTTGGTGACCTTACCCGGCGTGACCTGACCGATCGCGTGGGTGCGGGCGAAGACCTGCCACGGGTCCTCCTGCGTCGCCTTCAGCGACAGGGAGACGCGCTCGCGGTCGAGGTCGACCTCGAGGATCTCGACGGTGACCTCCTGGCCGACCTCGACGACCTCGGAGGCGTGCTCGATGTGCTTCCAGGACAGCTCGGAGACGTGCACGAGGCCGTCCACGCCGCCCAGGTCGACGAACGCGCCGAAGTTGACGATCGAGGACACGACACCCTTGCGGACCTGACCCTTGTGCAGGTTGTTCAGGAACGTGGTGCGCGACTCCGACTGCGTCTGCTCGAGCAGCGCGCGGCGGCTGAGGACGACGTTGTTGCGGTTCTTGTCGAGCTCGAGGATCTTCGCCTCGATCTCCTGACCCAGGTAGGGCGTGAGGTCGCGGACGCGACGCAGCTCGATGAGCGAGGCCGGGAGGAAGCCACGGAGGCCGATGTCGACGATGAGGCCGCCCTTGACGACCTCGATGACGGTACCGGTGACGACGCCGTCGTTCTCCTTGATCTTCTCGACGTCTCCCCAGGCGCGCTCGTACTGCGCACGCTTCTTGGAGAGGATCAGACGGCCTTCCTTGTCCTCCTTCTGGAGAACGAGAGCCTCGACCTCGTCGCCGACCTTGACGACCTCGTTGGGGTCGACGTCGTGCTTGATGGAGAGCTCGCGCGAGGGGATGACACCCTCGGTCTTGTACCCGACGTCGAGCAGAACCTCATCGCGGTCGATCTTGACGATCGTGCCTTCGATGATGTCGCCGTCGTTGAAGAACTTCAGGGTCTTCTCGACCGCGGCCAGGAAGTCCTCAGCAGATCCGATGTCGTTGATGGCGACCTGCTTGGTGGCCGGGGCGGTCGTTGCGGTAGTCATGTAGTGGGTTGTCCTTGTTGAATGGAGACTCGGGCTGCGGGGCAACGGACGCGCACGTCCGACAGCATGCTTCGCAGCGGTTGGATTTTGATTGCCTTGCCACGAGGGCATGCATAGGCACGCCACGAGTGACACTTCAGGCTATCAGACATCTCGGACGCCCGGAGAACGGATTCCGGTCCGTTACCTCTATGCGCGAGGGACGAGCGCGAGCACGATCGACTCGCCGTCCTCCCCCGTGTAGCCGGCCAGCGTGAGCGCGGCGTCGGGAGCGACGTCCGGCGCGTCCACGAAGGTGATCCGCGGCACGAGGTCCATCGTGCACACGCCGTCCTTCGGCTCGTCGAGGGTGAGCACGCTCCCCTCGACGGCTCCGGACTCCGGCACGCAGGTCGAGGAGCCCCAGGTGAGGACCGCGAGCTCCCCCTCCCCGATCCACGCGGCGGCGGGGAGCTGCGACGGCATCCTGTCCGCCGGCGCGATCTCACCCTGGGGAAGTCCGGGGAGCTCGATCAGCGTGGCCTCGCCGCCGTGCTGCGTGACCGCGATCGTGAGCGGCTTCGAGGAGTCGAGTCCGGCGGGGACTCCGAGGTACGTGCCGTGGGTCGTCGACGACGTCTCCGAATCGGCGCACGCGCCCTCGGCAGGAGCGGTGAGAGTCACCTCGATGCGCTGCTCCCGGGTGACGAGATCGCTGATCTCCGGTGCGCATCCGTCTCCCCGCGTCGCGATCACGAAGGAGGAGGCGTCCAGCCACGCCGCGCGCGGGGCGTCCTCGGGGCTGATCTTCGACGACTGGCCGTCCGGAGTGCTCGGCTGATGCGTGGGCGCAGCGCCGGGCGCCGACGCGCAGCCCGAGACGAATGCGGCGAGGACGAGCGCTGCGACGACGGACAGGATACGGGCGGAGGTCTTCATACCCATCTGGTGTGTCGCGGCCCGCGATCGTCTCGCATCGTTGTCCGCGCCGCATGCAAGACTGTGCTCCGTGACCGATCGTCTGATGCTGCTCGACACCGCCTCTCTCTACTTCCGCGCGTTCTACGGCGTGCCCGACAAGGTCACCGCTCCCGACGGCTCCCCCATCAACGCCGCCCGCGGCCTGCTCGACATCATCGCGAAGCTGATCACCCTCTACGAGCCGACGCACATCGTCGCCTGCTGGGACGACGACTGGCGCCCGCAGTGGCGTGTCGACCTCATTCCGAGTTACAAGACGCACCGCGTCGTCGAGGTCGTGGCAGCGGGCCCCGACGTCGAAGAGATCCCCGACCCGCTCGAGGCGCAGATCCCGCTCATCCGCGAGACCCTCGGGCTCCTCGGCATCCCGATCGTGGGGGTCGCCGCGCACGAGGCCGACGACGTGATCGGCACCCTCGCCACCAAGTCCGCCATCCCGGTCGACATCGTGACCGGTGACCGCGACCTGTTCCAGCTCGTCGACGACGGCAGGGACGTCCGCGTCATCTACACGGCGCGCGGCATGAGCAACCTCGAGATCGTGACCGATGCCGTCGTCGTGGCGAAGTACGGCGTCCTCCCCTCGCAGTACGCCGATTTCGCGACGATGCGCGGCGACGCCTCCGACGGTCTCCCCGGCGTCGCCGGAGTCGGCGAGAAGACGGCGGCGACGCTGCTGCAGGCGCACGGCGACCTCGACGGCATCCGCGCGGCGGCTGAGGCTGGCGAAGGCATGAGCGCCGGCGTCCGAGCCAAGGTCCTCGCGGCGTCCGCCTACCTCGACGTCGCCCCCACCGTGGTCGAGGTGGCCAGGTCCCTCGACGTCGAGCCGCCGACGGATCCCCTGCGACCGCTCGACCCCGCGGAGGAGGATGCGGCGTCCGCCATCGCGGAGAAGTGGAACCTCGGCGGGTCGATGACGCGCGCGGTCGCCGCCGTCGCGACGATGTCGCGCTGACTCAGTCGGCCCAGGCGAGCAGCCGCTCGAGGCCCCAGGTGGTGACGATCCGACTCGCGGGGACACCTGCCCGCTCCGCACGCAGAGCGCCGTGGTCGAGCAGCGACAGCTGACCGGGCGCGTGCGCATCGGAGTCGATGGAGAACAGGCACCCCGCCTCCAGCGCGATCGAGATCAGCTCGTCCGGGGGATCCTGTCGTTCCGGTCGCGAGTTGATCTCGACGGCGACGCCGTTCTCCGCGCACGCGGCGAAGACGGCCGCGGCGTCGAACGAGGACGGCGGTCTGGTTCCGCGCTCGCCTTCCACGAGTCGCCCCGTGCAGTGGCCCAGCACGTTCACCCGCGGGTGCGAGACGGCGGCGATCATCCTCGCGGTCATCGGCCGCGCTTCCATCCGCAGTTTCGAGTGGACCGAGGCGACCACGATGTCGAGCTCACCGAGGAGGGAGTCCTCCTGGTCCAGCGCGCCGTCCTCGAGGATGTCGACCTCGATGCCCGCGAGGAGCGTGAAGCCCTCTCGCGATTCCGCGCGCACGAGAGGGATCTGCGTCCGGAGACGCTCCGCCGTCAGTCCGCGGGCGACGCGCAGTCGAGGCGAGTGATCGGTGATCGCCTGGTATTCGTGCCCCAGCGCGCGGGCGGCCTCCGCCATCACCGCGATCGGCGTGGTCCCGTCCGACCAGTCCGTGTGCGCGTGCAGGTCGCCGCGAAGCGCGGGTCGGAGCGTCGAGACGATCTCCGGCTCGACCTCTCCCCTGAGCTCCACGAGATACCGCGGAACCGCGCCGGACTGCGCCTCTCTGATCACGCCGAAGGTGGACTCGCCGATCCCCTTCACCGCCCGAAGGCGGGTGGGATCGCCCTTCACGTCATCGGGGAGGCCCTCCAGTGCTGCGGCCGCCACACGGAACGCCTTCGCCCGGTAGCGAGACGCGCGCTCCCTCTCCAGCAGAGAGGCGATCTCGAGCAGCGCGGCGATCGGTTCCACGACGGACCTCAGGCCGAAGCCAGCTCCCGGCTCACGCCGATCCACTCGTCGAGCTTGGCTGCGGCCCGCCCGTCGTCGATGGCGGCCTCCGCGCGCTCGTAGCCCTCGCGCAGCCGCTCGAGGATCGGGCGCTGCACCTGTCCGGCGTCCTGCGACAGTTCGAAGGCGACGATGCCGGCTGCGGCGTTGAGCAGGACGATGTCGCGAACGGCGCCCTTCTCACCCGAGAGAGTGCGGCGCAGGACGTCCGCGTTGTGCTCGGGGGATCCGCCGATGAGGTCGGCGAGCTCGGCGATCGGGATGCCGAGATCGCGCGGGTCGAGGTCGTGCTCGTGGATGTCGCCGCGGGTGACCTCCCAGATCCGACTGTGTCCGGTGGTCGTGAGCTCGTCGAGCCCGTCGTCGCCGCGGAAGACCAGCGCCGTGGCGCCCCGCGTGCGGAACACGCCGGTGATGAGAGGGACGCGCTCCATCTGGGCGACGCCGACCGCGTTGGCTTCGGCGCGCGCAGGGTTGCAGAGGGGTCCGAGCATGTTGAACACGGTCGGCACGCCGAGCTCGGCGCGCACGGGTCCCGCGTGCTTGAAGCCGGGGTGGAACGCCCCGGCCCACGCGAACGTGATGCCCGTGCGATCGAGGATCGAAGCCACGGCGGCGGGGTCGAGCGACAGCTCGAGACCCAGCGCCCCCAGGACGTCCGAGGA
Source organism: Microbacterium sp. NPDC012755 (assembly GCF_042901325.1). Lineage (NCBI taxonomy): Bacteria > Bacillati > Actinomycetota > Actinomycetes > Micrococcales > Microbacteriaceae > Microbacterium > Microbacterium sp. NPDC012755. Next base: position 3,539,212 of record NZ_JBIBCT010000001.1, read on the forward strand.
ACCCGAGGCCGAGCTCGCGGCCCTGTTCCCGTGCTTCACGACCGGGATGCCGGTCGCACCGATGATGATCGCCGCGGTCGTGGAGACGTTCACGGTTCCGACGCGGTCGCCGCCGGTCCCCACGATGTCGAGCACGTTCGGCGACACGGGCAGCGGCACGGCTGCCTCGAGGATGGCATCGCGGAAGCCGACGATCTCGTCGATCGTCTCGCCCTTCGCGCGGAGCGCGACGAGGAAGCCGGCGAGCTGCGCCTGGGTGACGTCGCCCCGCATGATCTGCCGCATCGCCCACGTCGATTCCCAGACGCTGAGATCGCGACGCTCCAGAAGGGTGGTGAGCACATCGGACCAGGTCAGGGATTCAGCCATGTGTGCGATCCTATCGGCGTCGGGAAAACGTGCATGCGGTTCGAGACGATCGCGGATGCCGACGGCATCCGCTGTTTCCCGCGGATTCACCGAGGATTCGCAGTGTTTTCTTAGGGTCCCCTAAGTCTGCGGACGGCAAAACGACGGTCCCCGGTGCAAGAATCACGCTCGCGGATCGGCCATAATGGAATGGTGACGACCTCAGCGACGTATGCCCCGGCGGCGAGAACGATCAAGCGGCCCAACCCGGTAGCTGTCGGAACCATTGTGTGGCTCGGCAGTGAGGTGATGTTCTTCGCGGGACTCTTCGCGATCTACTTCACCCTTCGCAGCACCTCCCCCGAACTGTGGGCGGCGCGCACCGAGCTGCTGAACGTCCCGTACGCACTCGTGAACACCCTCATCCTGGTGTTCTCCTCGATCACCTGCCAGATGGGCGTGTTCGCTGCGGAGGACCTGCAGCCGTACCGCATCGCCAAGGGCGAGAAGAACGCGGCCGGCCGTCGCCGCCTCTTCGGCTGGGGCATGGTCGAGTGGTTCTTCCTCACCTTCGCCCTCGGCGCGATCTTCGTGTCCGGCCAGGTCTGGGAGTACGCGCAGCTCGTCGCAGAGGGCATGCCCATCAGCGCCGACTCCTACGCTTCGGCCTTCTACCTGACGACCGGCTTCCACGCCCTGCACGTCACCGGTGGCCTGATCGCGTTCCTCCTCGTCATCGGCCGCGCGTACGCGGTGAAGAACTTCCGGCACAAGGAGGCGACCTCCTCGATCGTGGTGTCCTACTACTGGCACTTCGTCGACGTCGTCTGGATCGTGCTGTTCATCGTTATCTACTTCCTGAAATAAGAGCGGAGCTGATCCCCGAGATGGCACGAGAGAAGAAGCGCCGTTCGAACGGTCGTCGCAGTCCCCTGGCTGCCGCGGCCCTCATCGGAGCAGGCCTCATGATCACCGGCGCCGTGTACGCCGGAGCGTCGGCGGCGTTCGCTGCGACCGACACCAAGGCTTCCGCGTCCACCACGCTGACCGTCGAAGACGGCGAGAAGCTGTTCCAGGCCAACTGCGCGACCTGCCACGGCCTCGACATGCAGGGCACCGCCAACGGGCCGAGCCTGTACGGCGTGGGCGAGCTGGCCGCTGAGTTCCAGCTGTCGACCGGACGCATGCCGCTGCAGATGCAGGGACCGCAGGCCCCGCAGAAGAAGCCGCAGTTCACGGAGGACCAGATCCTCGCGATCTCGTCCTTCATCCAGTCCGAGGCCCCCGGCCCCACCTTCCCCGAGGACCGCATCCTCGACGGCAAGGGAGACGTCGCGCACGGCGCCGAGCTGTTCCGTGTCAACTGCGCGATGTGCCACAACGTCGCCGCGGCCGGTGGAGCGCTCACCGAGGGCAAGTACGCCCCCGCGCTCACCGAGACCAGCGCGCTGCACATGTACGCGGCCATGGTCACCGGACCCCAGAACATGCCGGTCTTCGGCAACATGAACCTCTCGGACGAGGACAAGCGCGACATCATCTCCGCGCTGCTCTTCCAGCAGCAGTCCGTGCAGGTCGGTGGCGCGACGCTCGGGTCTCTCGGCCCCGTGTCCGAGGGCCTGTTCGTCTGGATCTTCGGCATCGGCGCTCTCGTCGCCATCACCGTGTGGATCACGGCGAAGTCCAACTGACGCTTAATCATCGAAGAGGAACGTACGAGGAGCACCATGGCACACGACGACGACTCGCAGGCTCTTGACAGGGCCTACCAGCCCTCTCCGGGGCTGGGCGTCGCAGTCAGCGACCCCGTGGAGAACCCGGGGCTGCCGCCGCACCGCGAGCGGATGACCGACAAGGACCCGCGCGCCGAGAAGGCTGCAGTGCGCACGGTCTACACCCTGTTCTACCTCTCCCTCGCGGGCAGCATCTGGGCGGTCGCCGCCTACATGCTGTTCCCGATCGAGAGCGGCGCGCTGATCGACATCCGCCAGAACAACCTCTTCATCGGTCTGGGCATCGCTCTCGCGCTGCTCGCCCTCGGCCTCGGAGCGATCCACTGGTCGAAGGCCCTGATGAGCGACAAGGAGCACATCGAGTACCGCCACCCCACCCGGGGCAAGGACTCGACGCGCGAGGCCGCCGTCAAGGCGTTCGCCGACGCCAACGAGGAGTCCGGCTTCGGACGCCGCACGATGATCCGCAACTCGCTGTTCGCAGCGATCGTCGCGTCGATCATCCCCGGTGTCACGCTGTTCCGCGGTCTCGCACCGCACTCGACACCCGACGACCCCGAGGCCGGCGATCCCGTGGCACTGCTCAAGCAGACCATGTGGGACAAGGGAATGCGTCTCGTGCGCGATCCCGACGGCACTCCGATCCGCGCGGCGGACGTCACCCTCGGCTCGGCGTTCCACGTCATCCCGGAGGACCTGGCCGAGCTCAGCCACCACGACGGCTACCTCGAGGAGAAGGCCAAGGCCATCGTCCTGATGATGCGCCTCCGCCCGGAGCAGCTGATCGAGGCCGATGACCGCAAGGACTGGTCCTACGACGGCATCGTCGCGTACTCGAAGGTGTGCACCCACGTCGGCTGCCCCGTCGCCCTCTACGAGCAGCAGACGCACCACCTGCTCTGCCCCTGCCACCAGTCGCAGTTCGATGTGACGGATCACGCCAAGGTCATCTTCGGCCCGGCCGCACGTCCGCTGCCTCAGCTGCCCATCACCGTCGACGACGAGGGCTACCTCGTCGCACGCAGTGACTTCCACGAACCCGTCGGCCCGAGCTTCTGGGAGCGCCATTGAGCACCGCAACGCTGTCCAAGGACGAGAAGGACACCAAGGCGCCCCTCGGCGGCCGCTTCGTCGGTGCCGCGTCGAACTACATCGACGAGCGCACCAGCCTCTCCGGCTTCGTCAAGGAGCTCGGACGTAAGATCTTCCCCGACCACTGGTCGTTCATGCTCGGCGAGATCGCACTGTGGAGCTTCGTCGCGGTGTTCCTCTCCGGAACGTTCCTGACGTTCTTCTTCGAGGCCTCCATGGTGCCCACGCACTACACGGGCGCCTACGCGCCGATGCGCGGCATCGAGATGTCGGCGGCCCTCGAGTCGTCGCTGCACATCTCCTTCGACCTGCGCGGTGGCCTCCTGGTCCGCCAGATCCACCACTGGGCGGCCCTCGTGTTCGTGGCGGGCATCGGCGTGCACATGCTCCGCGTGTTCTTCACCGGCGCGTTCCGCAAGCCTCGCGAGCTCAACTGGGTGATCGGCTTCGTGCTGTTCGTCCTCGCGATGGCCGAGGGCTTCACCGGCTACTCGCTTCCCGACGACCTGCTCTCGGGCAACGGCCTCCGCATCATCGACGGCATGATCAAGGGCTTCCCGCTCGTGGGCACCTGGATCTCCTTCCTGCTCTTCGGCGGGGAGTTCCCGGGGACCGCGATCGTCGGCCGCCTGTACACGCTGCACATCCTGCTGCTGCCGCTCCTAGTGATCGGTCTGATCGTCGTGCACCTGATGCTGATGATCGTCAACAAGCACACCCAGTTCGCCGGTCCCGGCCGCACGAACGAGAACGTCGTCGGCTACCCGATGATGCCGGTGTACATGTCGAAGATGGGCGGCTACCTGTTCATCGTGTTCGGCACCATCGTGCTGATCGCGACGTTCTTCCAGATCAACCCGATCTGGAACTACGGCCCGTACGACCCGTCCCCCGTGTCGGCCGGAACCCAGCCCGACTGGTACATCGGCTTCGCGGATGGTGCGCTGCGTCTGGCGCCGTCGAACCTCGACGTCGTGTTCCTCGACCGCACCTGGTCGTTCGGCATCCTGCTTCCGGTGATCGTCCTCGGACTGTTCATCGTGCTCGTGGCGATCTACCCGTTCATCGAGGCCTGGGTCACGGGCGACAAGCGCGAGCACCACATCGCTCAGCGCCCCCGCAACGCGGCGACCCGCACGGGTATCGGCGTGGCCGGTGTCATCTTCTACGCGGTCCTGTGGGCTGCGGCGTCCTCCGACCTGATCGCGACCCACTTCATGCTCACCATGGAGGGTGTCATCCACACCCTGCAGGCGCTGCTCTTCGTGGGCCCGGTGCTCGGCTACTTCGTCGCCAAGCGCATCGCGATCGCCCTGCAGAAGAAGGATCGTGAGATCGTCCTGCACGGCTACGAGTCCGGACGCATCGTCCGCCTCCCCGGCGGCGAGTTCATCGAGGTGCACCAGCCGGTCGACACGTACGACCGGTGGAAGCTCATCGACATCGACGGCTACGAGCCCCTCGTCGTGCGACCGAACGACAAGGGCCGCATCCCGTGGACGCAGAACCTGCGCTCCGCCATGTCGCGTTGGTTCTTCGAGGACCGTCTGGCTCCGCTCACGCAGGCTCAGATCGACGAGGCGGATGCTCACCAGCACCACGTCACGGCTCACACCGATGAGACCGAGGCCGCCGAGATCCAGGGCGCTCATGAGCGTGCCGGATTCCCGGACGCCCCGCTCGCCCCGGCCGACGAGACCCACATCGACGAGACGCCGAACACGCCGAGCACGGTGATCGCCACCGAACCGGTGAAGAAGCCTCGCAAGAAGTCGGAGGACGGCGAGTAAGCTCGCTCCTCCCCCGGCCCCGGTCGCGCTGATCCGTTCAGCACGACCGGGGCCTTCTTCGTTCCCGCCGCCCCGGCCTGACAGGATGGATCGATGACCTCTGTAGTCCAGCTGCTCCGCGCCCCCGCTCTCGCCGATGCTCCGTATGCCTACGCCGCCACCGCACCCGCGGATGCGCGGCTCCTCTTCCTCGCCGGCTCCTGCCCCCTGGACGCCGACGGAGGCACTGTCTCCCCCGGCGACCTTGCCGCACAGGCCGCACGTTGTGTGACGAACCTCAGGGAGGCACTGACGGCCGCAGGCGCTGAGCTCACGGACGTGATCAGCACGCGCGTGCTCGTGGCCTCCACGTCTCGCTCCGACCTCGTCGCCGCCTGGGACGTCGTGCACGCCGCTTTCGGCGACCACGATGTCCCCAGCACCCTGCTGGGCGTCACCGTGCTGGGATACCCGGATCAGCTCGTCGAGATCGAGGCGGTCGCCGCGGTGAAGGACGGGCAGCCGTGAGCGTCCTCATCCGCCTCGCCGAGTCCCGAGACTACGGTGCGACCGAACGCATCGAGGCGGATGCCGACGCGCTCCTGATCGACCGCTTCGCCGCTCAGGACTGGCCGGGCGCCACGAGTGCGGCGGAGCGCGAGGCGGCTCCCGGCTTCGTCCTGGTCGCCGAGAACCAGGACACGGCCGAGGTGGTCGGATTCGTGCAGGTGCTGGAGATCGACGACCATGCCCACCTCGAGCAGCTCTCGGTTCTCCCGTCCTACTCGCGTCGGGGTCTGGGACGTCGTCTGGTCCAGGCGGCACTCGACGAATCGACGAAGCGCGGATACGAGGAGGTCACCCTTCGCACGTACGCGGACGTCCCCTGGAACGCACCGTTCTACGCCTCCTGCGGCTTCATCGAGACGGATCCTGACACGCACTTCCTGCGTTCTCTCGTCGACGTGGAGCGTGCTCTGGGACTCTTCGACCATGGTCCGCGGGTGCAGATGACGGCTCGCCTCGGCGACTGGCAGCATTCCTCGCTCGCGCGTCCGTAAAGTCGGCGACGTCTCGCTGGACCCCGCTCTAGGCTGAGGGCATGATCGAACGTGCCGACTACTACGCCGCCAAGCTCGCCTATGAGACCGATGCCAGCGATGTCCACGCTGCGCGCATGGCCGGCGAGACGATCTACGTGATCGACGTCCGTTCCGATGAGGCATGGGCTCAGGGTCGCGTCGCCGGAGCCGTCCATATGCACTACAGCGAGATCGCCACCCGCGCGCCTGCCGAGATCCCCGCGGGGGCGCCCGTGGTCGTGTACTGCTGGAGCCCCGGCTGCAACGCCGGCGCCAAGGGGGCTCTCGAGTTCTCTAAGCTCGGGTACGAGGTCCGCGAGATGATCGGCGGATTCGAGTACTGGGTGCGAGAGGGCTACCCCGTCGAAGACGCAGACGGAGTCCATCGGCGTCCCGTCGACCCGCTCACGGGAATCGCGCGCGTACGCACCCGAGCCTGACGCGCGAGGGACACGCCCCGCACATGATGAAGGCCCCCGGAGAATGCTCCGGGGGCCTTCATCATGTGGATCAGCGGGCGAAGTTGCCGCGGTAGTACTCGTAGACCCATCCGACGATCGCGACCACGAAGATCGCGAGACCGATCGGAAGCAGGAAGTGCCCGACGGCGAGGCCGACGACGAACACGGCGGCGGAAGCCGCGAGAACCAGCGGCCACCAGGACCACGGGCTGAACTCGCCGAGCTCGGGATCACCGTCGTCGATGTCGGCCGTCAGGATGTCTTCGGGCAGCTCGCCCTGCTGTGCGTGGTGCGTGCGGTCGAGGTAGAACGCGACCATCGCGCCCATGAACGCCGCGAAGAACAGGGCGACCGTGCCGACCCACTCGATGCGCTCGGCGAAGTTGTCCGACGGCGTGGCCAGGATGTGCCAGCCCGTGTAGATCACACCGATGAGGGCGAAGAACGCGGTGAGGACCCACCAGAGGATGACGTTGTCGCGCATGGCTCAGTGCACCTCTCGCTCGCCGGCCGCGACCGGGAAGTCGGCCGCCTCCGGGTGGTTCAGGTCGAACGCGGGACGCTCGCTGCGGATGCGCGGGATCGACGTGAAGTTGTGGCGCGGCGGCGGGCAGGAGGTCGCCCACTCGAGCGATCCGCCGTAGCCCCACGGGTCGTTGACCGTGACCTTAGGCGCCTTGCGTGCCGTGATCCAGACGTTCAGGAAGAACGGCAGCATCGAAGCGCCGAGGATGATCGCACCGATCGTCGAGACCTGGTTCTGCCACGTCCAGTTGTCGTACGACGAGTAGTCGGCGTAACGACGCGGCATGCCGTCGACGCCCAGCCAGTGCTGGATGAGGAACGTCATGTGGAAGCCGATGAACAGCATCCAGAAGTGGATGTAGCCGAGGCGCTCGTTGAGCATACGGCCGGTCCACTTCGGCCACCAGAAGTAGAAGCCGGCGAACATCGCGAAGACGACGGTGCCGAAGACGACGTAGTGGAAGTGAGCGACCACGAAGTACGAGTCGGAGAGGGCGAAGTCCAGCGGCGGAGCCGCGAGGATGACACCGGTCAGACCACCGAAGACGAACGAGACGAGGAAGCCGAGGGCGAAGACCATCGGGGTCTCGAAGGTCACCGAGCCGCGCCACAGCGTGCCGATCCAGTTGAAGATCTTCACACCGGTCGGGACTGCGATGAGCATGGTCATGACGGCGAAGAACGGCAGGAGCACGGAACCGGTGACGTACATGTGGTGCGCCCACACCGCCACGGACAGTGCCGCGATCGCGATGGTCGCGTAGACGAGGGTCTTGTATCCGAAGATCGGCTTGCGGCTGAACACCGGGAAGATCTCGGAGACGATGCCGAAGAACGGCAGCGCGATGATGTACACCTCAGGGTGCCCGAAGAACCAGAACAGGTGCTGCCAGAGCAGGACGCCGCCGTTGGCCGGGTCGTAGATGTGCGCGCCGAGGACGCGGTCCGCTCCTGCGGCGAAGATCGCCGCGGCGAGCACGGGGAACGCCATCAGGATCAGGAGGCTCGTGATGAGCGTGTTCCACGAGAAGATCGGCATGCGCCACATGGTCATACCGGGGGCGCGCATCGTGATGATCGTCGTGATGAAGTTCACCGCACCGAGGATCGTGCCGAAACCGGAGATGCCGAGTCCCAGCATCCAGAGGTTTCCACCCGCACCCGGAGAGAAGGAGGCGCTCGCGAGCGGCTGATAGGCGAACCAGCCGAACGAGGCCGCACCCTGCGGGGTGAGGAAGCCGGCGACGGCGATCGTCGAGCCGAACAGGAAGAGCCAGAAGGCGAAGGCGTTCAGACGCGGGAACGCGACGTCAGGGGCGCCGATCTGCAGCGGCAGGATCGCGTTCGCGAAGCCTGCGAAGAGCGGCGTCGCGAACATCAGCAGCATGATCGTGCCGTGCATCGTGAACAGCTGGTTGTACTGCTCCTTCGTCGGGATGATCTGCATGCCCGGCGCGAACAGCTCGGCGCGGATGACGAGAGCCATCACGCCGCCGAGGAGGAAGAACAGCACGGAGGCGATGAGGTACATGTACCCGATCGTCTTGTGGTCGGTGGAGGTGATCCACTTGACGACGATGTTGCCCTTCTGCTCGACGCGCGAGGAGCTCATCAGAGCAGCCTGACGCGCGGGAACAGCAGTCGGACGGGAGCGAGGAGCCTCGTCGGTGCGGGGTGCTTCAGTGGTCGACATGGCTTACTCCTCTCCTTCCTCGGTGCCGGTCGCGCCGGTCTTTCCGGGATAGTTCGACAGGCGATCGTAGGCTTCGGTGATGTCGCCCGTGTTGCCCTCTTCCTTGAGGGACTCGAGGTAGGCCTCGTAGTCCGCCTGGGAGACGACCTTGACGTTGAAGACCATCATCGAGTGGTACTCGCCGCAGAGCTCTGCGCACTTGCCGTCGTACTCGCCGATGCGGGTCGGGATGAAGGACCAGGAGTTGTCCCTCCCGATGAACATGTCCTTCTTGTAGAGGAAGTCGATGATCCAGAAGGAGTGGATGACGTCGCGCGACTGGAGGTTGATCGTGACCTTCTGGTCGACCGGGAGCACCAGGGTCGGCAGCGTCGAGCGGTCGATGTTGCCCTCGGCGTCGGGCTGGGCCTGGATGCCCATGGTCCAGACGGCGTCGGAGTTGTCCTCCTTCTCGCCGTCGTACTGGAAGTCCCACGCCCACTGCTTGGCGATCGCCGTGATCTCGACGTCGGGGTTCTCCCACTTCGTCTCGATCTCGGTCTGGTCACGAGCGGTGAAGAAGAACATGCCCAGGACGAGGATGAGCGGCACGATCGTGTAGAAGATCTCGATCGGCATGTTGTAGCGCATCTGCACCGGCAGACCCGTCTGGCCCTTGCGGCGACGGTAGGCGATCGCGGCCCAGGCCATCAGGCCCCAGGTGATCACGCCGACGGCGAGCAGGACGATCCAGGAGTTGACCCAGAGAGACGACACGCGCTCGGTCTGGTTGGTGGCCGCAGGCTCACCCTCCACGAAGCCCGGCAGGTAGCCGTTCAGCTCGGTGGTGGTACATCCCGCCAGGATCACGGCTGCCACGACTCCCATGGGGAGTGCGGCCCAACGAAGGCGGCGTTTCGAGGGCACGATGCACCTTTCAGATTGCGGACAGGGCACACCCAAGTCTAGGGCAACCTCACACCTGATTCATGCCAACCACGCAGGTTGACCGAGGCCCATCGGGTCAGTGGAAGCTGTCGCCGCAGGCGCAGCTGCCCGCCGCGTTGGGGTTGTCGATCGTGAAGCCCTGCTCCGAGATCGTGTCCTTGAAGTCGATCGACGCGCCGTCCAGGTAGGGCACGCTCATGTTGTCGATGATGACCTCGACGCCGTCGAAGTCGACGGTCTCGTCGCCCTCGAGATAGCGCTCGTCGAAGTAGAGCTGGTAGATCAGGCCCGAGCATCCGCCCGGCTGGACGGCGACGCGCAGACGCAGGTCGTCGCGGCCCTCCTGCTCGAGAAGGTTCTTCACCTTGGTCGCCGCGGCGTCGGTGAGGCTCACGCCGTGTGCGCGGGTGGTGTCTGCTGCTGTCAGGGTGGTGTCGCTCATGTCGCTCCTTGTGACGGGCGCCGCTCGCACGGCAGGTGCTTCGATTTTACCCTCCGGCGTGTCCGGAGGGGCGGTTCAGAGGGTGATCTCGTTCATCCGCGACAGCATCAGCGCTTCGGTGGCGACCGCGTGGCGGAACGTGTCGAGGTGCAGGGACTCGTTGGGGCTGTGCGCGCGGGAGTGCGGGTCCTCGACCCCGGTGACCAGGATCTGCGCGGCGGGGAACTCCCGGACGAGATCGGCGATGAACGGGATCGAGCCTCCGACGCCGAGGTCGACGGGCGGAACACCGTAGCCGTCGCGCATCGCGTCGCGGGTGAGCGAGACGGCCCAGCCGCTGGTGTCGACGAGGAATCCGTTGCCGAGATCGACGTCGGAGAAGGTCAGCTCTGCGCCGTACGGGGCGTGCGCCCGGAGGTGCTCCTCGAGCGCGCGGTAGGCCTCCTCGCCCGTCTGCCCGGGAGCCACGCGGGCGCTGATCACGACGGTGACCTCGGGGAGAAGGGTGTTGGATGCCGCGGCGACACTCGTCGCATCGATGCCGATCACCGTGACGGACGGCTTGTTCCAGATCCGGCTGAGTATGGTGCCTTCGCCGATCGGCGAGGTGCCGGGCAGGAGTCCTGCCTCATCGCGCAGCGTCGCCTCGGTGTACTCGGGCGTGTCGGCATCCCTGGAGGTCATCCCGGCGACGGCGACGGAGCCGTCCTCGTTCCAGAGCGTCGCGAGCAGGCGGACGGTCGCCATCGTCGCGTCGGGCACCGCTCCCCCGAACATCCCGGAGTGCGATGCGTGGTCGAGCGTGCGGACGCGCATCGTGAAGCGGGCGTTGCCCCGGAGCGAGACCGTCAGTCCAGGGGTGACCGAGTCCCAGTTGCCCGAGTCCGCGACGACGATCGCGTCGGCCCGCAGAGCCTCCTTGTTGTCGGAGAGGAACTGCGCGAAGGAGCGGGAGCCGTACTCCTCCTCCCCCTCGATGAACATCGCGATGCCGAGCTCGAGGTCGTCTCCGAGCACCTCGGCGACCGCGCGGATCGATGCGATGTGCGCCATGATCCCGGCCTTGTCGTCCGCGGCGCCGCGACCGTAGAGCCGTCCGTCGCGGACGGTCGGCTCGAAAGGCGGGGTCTCCCACAGCGCGTCGTCCCCCGGAGGCTGCACGTCGTGGTGGGCGTAGAGCAGAATCGTCGGCTTGCCGCCGCGCGCCGCGCGCGTCGCGAGGACCGCGGGCTGCCCGTGCTCGTCCGTTCCCGGGATCGCCGCTCGAAGCACCCGCACCTCGTCGAAGACTCCGGTCGCCGTCGCCAGCGCCGCGACGGCGTCCGCGCTGCGCTCGAGCTGGGACTGGTCGAACGCCGGCCACGCCATCCCGGGGATGCGCACCAGGTGCCCGAGATCGCTGAGAGCCGCCGGGATGCCGGTGGCCACCGCGTCGAGGATCGTCGAGTCGTTATCACGGGGAGGAACGGGAGAGGTCATGCGAGTAATCTTAAGGTGATCCACCGCAAGCGAACCGAGGAACCTCGTGCCCAACAACCCCGCCTCCCCTTCGACGAACGACGACGCCCCCGAGACGCCTGCCGTCGGCAAGGGACGCGCGACGCCGACCCGCGCGGAGCAGGAGGCGGCTCGACGCCGTCCCCTCGTCGCGAACACCAAGGAAGCCAGGGCCGCTGCCCGTGCCGACCTCAACGAGCGCCGCAACCGCGCTCAGGCCGGGCTGGCCGCCGGCGAGGAGAAGTACCTCCCCGCTCGCGACAAGGGCCCTCAGCGCCGCTGGGTGCGCGACTACGTGGACGCCGGCTGGCACCCCGCCGAGTTCGTGATGGGCATCATGGTGCTGGTCATCGTCGCCTCGCTCATCCCCGTCACCGCCATCGCCTACTGGGCGTACCTCGTCATGATGGGGTACATCGTGCTCGCGATCGGCGGGATGGTCCTGCTCGGCATCCGCGTGAAGAGCAAGGCCGCGGCGAAGTTCGGCAAGGACCGCCTCGAGCGCGGTCTCGGCTGGTACGCCGCGATGCGATCGCTGCAGATGCGCTTCATGCGCCTGCCGAAGCCGCAGGTCAAGCGCGGCGACTACCCCGCCTGACTCGCCGGCTCAGCGGGCTCGACGCCGAAGTGCGATGAGCCCGCGGTTGATCTCGCGACCCCAGAAGGGCCCTCGGTAGAGGAACGCCGTGTAACCCTGAACCAGAGTCGCCCCGGCATCCAGACGCTCCTGCACGTCAGAGGGGGTCTCCACTCCCCCGACCGCGATCACGCAGAAGTCCTCGGGAACGGCATCGCGCACGAGCCGCAGCACCTGCAGCGACCGCTCCTTCAGCGGTGCTCCGGAGAGCCCACCCGCGCCGGCCGCCTCGACCACGGCGGCATCCGTCAGCAGTCCTTCACGGGAGATCGTCGTGTTGTGCGCGATGATCCCCGCGAGACCCTCGTCCACCGCGAGCTGCGCGATCGCCGTGATCTCGTCGTCGGGGAGGTCGGGGGCGATCTTCACCAGGAGAGGTGTGCTGCCTGATGCCGCTTTCACCGCGCGGAGCAGCGGCGCGAGGGTCTCGACCGCCTGAAGTCCGCGCAGGCCGGGGGTGTTCGGCGACGAGACGTTCACCGCGAGGTAGTCGGCGAGGGGGGCGAGACGCGTAGCCGATGCGACATAGTCGGCGGTGGCGTTCTCCACCTCGACGACGCGGCTCTTGCCGATGTTCACGCCGATCACCGTGTCGGGCGCGCCGCGACGCAGCGTCGCGAGTCGGCGAGCGGCGGCGTCCGCTCCCTCGTTGTTGAATCCCATGCGGTTGATGACCGCGCGGTCGGCGATCAGACGGAACAGCCGCGGCTTCGGGTTGCCGTCCTGTGGGATCGCCGTGAGGGTTCCGACTTCGACATGTCCGAAGCCGAGCGCTGCCAGGCCGCGCACTCCCACCGCGTTCTTGTCGAAGCCTGCGGCGATCCCGAACGGCGAAGGGAAGGTCAGCCCCAGCGCCTCGACCGAGAGCGACGGATCGGGCCGGGTGACCGCACGAGTCGCCCAGGAGAAGGGCGGTACGCCGAGCACGCGGATCACCGCCATGCCTGCGTGGTGGGCGAACTCGGGATCGAAGCGCGAGAGGACAGCGCGGAAGAGCAGCGGATACATCACTGCCAGATTACCGCGCGGCGCCGTGCCTACTCGGCGTGATCGGCCCGGAGGTCGCTGATCGCGCTCTCGAAGTCCTCGAGAGAGTCGAATGCCTGGTAGACGCTCGCGAAGCGCAGATAGGCGACTTCGTCCAGATCGCGGAGCGGACCGAGGATCGCCAGTCCGATCTCGTTCGCGTCGAGCTGGGACACCCCCGTCTGACGCACGGCCTCCTCGACGCGCTGCGCGAGGATCGCCAGGTCGGCTTCGGTCACGGGACGCCCCTGACACGCCTTGCGGACGCCGAGGATCACCTTGTCGCGGCTGAACGGCTCCATCACCCCCGAACGCTTGATCACGTTCAGGCTCGCCGTCTCGGTGGTCGTGAAGCGGCCGCCGCACTCGGGGCACTGACGACGACGACGGATGGAGAGTCCGTCATCGCTCGTGCGGGAGTCGATCACGCGCGAGTCTGGGTGACGGCAGAAGGGGCAATGCACCTGAAGATCCTACGCCGTGAACCTGGCCTCGATCGCCTCACCGTGCGCGGGGAGCACTTCGGTGTTCGCGAGCGCGACGACACCCTCCCGCACCGCGCGGAGCGCATCGCGATCGTAGGAGATCACCTGCTGCGGCCGAAGGAAGGTGTACGACCCGAGTCCAGGGGCGTAGCGCGCCTGCCCACCGGTCGGCAGGACGTGGTTGCTCCCGGCCATGTAGTCACCGAGGCTCACGGGGGTCTGGTCGCCGACGAAGACGGCGCCGGCGCTGGTGAAGGCGGATGCCGCGTCCTCCGCATCCTGCAGGTGCAGCTCCAGGTGCTCCGGCGCATAGGCGTTGCTGAATGCGGTCGCCATGGCGCGGTCGTCGACGAGAACGATCGCCGACTGAGGGCCGTCCAGGGCCGCGGACACGCGCGCCGAGTGGCGCGTCCTGGCCGCGTGCTCCGCGACCTCCACCGCGACGCGCTCCGCGAGCTCGGGAGAGTCGGTGACGAACACGGCGGAGGCCTGCTCGTCGTGCTCCGCCTGGCTGACCAGATCGGCGGCGATCAGACGCGGATCTGCGGGCGCATCCGCCACGACGAGGATCTCGGTCGCTCCGGCCTCGGAGTCGGTACCCACCACTCCCGCGACGGCGCGCTTGGCCGATGCGACGTAGTTGTTGCCGGGACCCGAGACCACGTCCACGGGATCCAGGCCGATCCCCTGCACGCCGTGCGCGAAGGCGCCGATGGCGCCGGCACCGCCCATCGCGTACACCTCGGTCACGCCGAGGAGACCGGCGGCGGCGAGGATCGTGGGGTGGATGCGGCCGCCCTGATCCTCCTGCGGAGGAGAGGCGAGTGCGATCTGCTCGACGCCGGCGACCTGCGCCGGGACCACGTTCATGATCACGCTGGACGGATAGACGGCCTTGCCGCCGGGGATGTAGACGCCGACGCGCTGCACCGGCTGCCAGCGCTGCGTGATGCACGCACCGGGGCCGATCTCGGTGATCTGCGTCTGCGGCACCTGTGCGGCCGAAGCGATCCGCACGCGACGGATCGCCTCCTCCAGCGCGGCGCGGACGTCTGCCGAGAGCACCTCGAGCGCCTCGGCGATGTGCGCGGCGGGGACGCGGATGTCGTGTCCGCTCACGCGGTCGAAGCGATCAGCCTGCTCGCGCAGCGCCTCCTCACCACGGTCGCGGACGTCGTCGACGATGCGTGCCGCCGTGTCCAGTGCCTCTGCCCGCGCCTGCGTGGCGCGAGGGACGGCGGCGAGCATGTCAGCCGGCGAGAGCTCGCGCCCCCGCAGATCGATCGTGCGCAATGTCAGCCCTTCGTGATGTCGGAGATGTCGTGCAGATAGCCGATGCGGCCGTCGTCATGTCGCACGACGAATGCGCCGCCGCGGTCTTCGATCACCAGCGCCCACGCGGTCGGGCCGATCGTGAAGATCGCGTCGCCGCGCTCGTCGTGCACATCGCGCTCGCTCGGGGCGAGGACCCAGAACGGCTGCTGCGGCTCGACGGCGGCCTCCCGAGAACTGTCGCCCGAGGACTCGCGGGGGTTCGTCGCCTCGACGTCCACGTCGGATGCCTCGGCATCCGCGTCACGCCCCGACCGTCGCGACGGCACCGGCTCGACGGCGATCGGCTCGACCGCGTCGGTGTCGGGGGTCACGAGCGCGACGATGCTGTCGGTGTCCGAGACGATCTCCTCGCCTCGCGACCGACGGGAGTAGACCGGGGTGTACTCCTCGTCTGCGGTCGCCTGCTCCGTGCCGGTTCCCCCGCCCGAGGCGTGGGCCGCCAGCGGCACCTGTGCGGCCAGGTCGACACGGGCGATCTCGTCGGTCGCGTGCTGGCCGGAGAGCTCGACGTCGAGCTCGGCAGCGGGCGAGTAGGCGACGGTGACGGATTCCGACGGCGCGGGCTCGGCCTCAGCAGCCGCAGCGGGCTCCACGCCTGCCTCGGCGTCATCGACCGGAGCCGGCTCGGGGGGGACGACCGGTTCCGGTCGGGGGCGCGGGATGACGGGCCGGACGGGGTTGGCGTTGCGGTGCGCGAGCGTGACCAGCCGACCGTGGAAGTCGTCCTTCAGGCCGGGGATGATCGGCGCGAAGACGGTCAGCGCGACGAGTGCGAGGGAGAGGATGAGCTGCGCCCACGGCACCCAGACGACGGCGTCGAGTCCGGTCGCGATCACGGTCGCGAGGTACTCCCACAGCATCTGCACCCACCACACCGCGGCGACGGAGAAGGCCACGGAGGCGAACTGGTCGATCCCGAGGGATCCGACCCGGCGGATGCCATCGGGCGAGAAGCGTCGGAGGACGATGAGGAACACCGCGGCCGTGGGGACGCCGATGGGGAGGATCCAGGCCACCCCCTGCGCCCACAGCGCCGGCGACCATCCCAGAGGGAAGAACGACAGCACGAACGTCACCAGCCACACGCCCACGATGAGCAGCTCGCGCAGGGTGAATCCGAGGATGCCGTACTCCGGCGTCACGTCGTCGTCGTACAGCACGCCGTCGTCGACGAATCCGCTGTCGGTGTCGAGGGTGTCGGATTCGGGAGTCTCCGGCAGATCGGTCATGGTGTTCCTTTCGTCACGGCGCGCGGCGAGGGGACCCGCGAGCCTAACGCGTCCCGATATTACCCGCTCACCCTAGACAGGAAGGTCCGAGCAGAGATTTGAGGTCACCGAAGAGGTCAGCCGACACCTTGACCGGCATCGGGACGTCGAACACCTTGGCGGTCCCCCCGCGGTGGACGCGGAGCACGACCTCCGTCTCACCGTTGTGCCTGCGCAGCACCTCGGCGAGCTCGTTCATGACCCGCTCGGTCGCACGCTGTTCCGCGAGCACCAGGGCGAGTGGTCCGGCGGCGTCGAAGGAGCCGATGTCCGGGGCGAACGCCGACTGCGCATGGAGGTTCAGACCGTCGTCGCGTCGCGACACGCGCCCCCGAACCGCGAGGATCGAGTCCTGCTGCAGGATGTGCTGGAACTCGGTGTAGGTCTTTCCCATGAACATCACGGTGACCTCGCCGTTGAAGTCCTCGACCGTGATCATGCCGTACGGATTGCCGCTGGCCTTGGCGACGCGGTGCTGGACGCTGGTGACCAGTCCTGCGACCGTGACCTGATCTCCGTCCTGCATGTCCTCGGAGTTGTTGAGGTCGTGGATCGAGATCGAGGCATGCTTGGCGAGCGGCACCTCGAGTCCGGCGAGGGGATGGTCGGAGACGTACAGACCGAGCATCTCGCGCTCGAACGCGAGCTTGTCCTTCTTGATCCACTCCGGACGATCGGGGACCTTCGCCGGCGGCGCCTCCTCCATCTCGTCGTAGAGGCTGTCGAAGTCGAATCCGATGGCGCCCTGTGCCTCGTTGCGTTTGCGGTCCACCGCGGCCTCGACGGCGTCTTCGTGGATCTCCATGAGCGCTCGTCGGGAGTCGCCCATCGAGTCGAAGGCTCCTGCCTTGATCAGGGACTCGACCGTGCGCTTGTTCGCGACGTGCAGGGGCACCTTGTCGAGGAAGTGGTGGAACGACGTGAACCGCTCGTCCTTGCGCGACTGGACAATGCCGTCGACGACGTTGCTGCCGACGTTGCGGACGGCGCCGAGCCCGAAGCGGATGTCGTCGCCGACGGCGGCGAAGAAGTTGATCGACTCCGAGACGTCGGGCGGGAGGACCTTGATGCCCATGCGACGGCACTCGTTGAGGTAGAGGGCCATCTTGTCCTTGGAGTCGCCGACGCTCGTGAGGAGCGCCGCCATGTACTCGGCGGGATAGTGCGCCTTGAGGTAGGCGGTCCAGTACGACACGACACCGTAGGCGGCCGAGTGCGCTTTGTTGAAGGCGTAGTCGGAGAACGGGAGCAGGATCTCCCACAGCGCGTTGACCGCGGCATCCGAATAGCCGTTGGCGTGCATGCCCGCTTGGAAGCCCTCGAACTGCTTGTCTAGCTCGGACTTCTTCTTCTTGCCCATCGCGCGGCGGAGGATGTCTGCCTGACCGAGAGAGAAGCCCGCCACGCGCTGTGCGATGGCCATGACCTGCTCCTGGTAGATGATCAGACCATAGGACTCCTCCAGGATGTCTGCGAGAGACTCCGTGAACTCCGGGTGGATCGGCGTGATCGGCTGCTGGCCGTTCTTGCGCAGCGCGTAGTTCGTGTGCGAGTTCGCGCCCATGGGTCCCGGTCGATACAGCGCGATGAGTGCCGAGATGTCTTCGAAGCTGTCGGGCTTCATGAGGCGCATCAGCGCGCGCATGGGCCCGCCGTCGAGCTGGAACACGCCCAGCGAGTCGCCCCTGGCCAGCAGGTCGTATGCGCCCTGATCGTCGAGGGCGAGGTGCTCGAGGTCGAGCTCCTCCCCACGGTTCATCCGGATGTTGTCGAGCGCATCCGAGATGATCGTGAGGTTGCGCAGACCGAGGAAGTCCATCTTGATGAGGCCGAGGGTCTCGCACGACGGGTAGTCGAACTGCGTGACGATCTGGCCGTCCTGCTCGCGGCGCATGATCGGGATGATGTCGAGCAGCGGCTCGGACGACATGATCACACCGGCCGCGTGCACGCCCCACTGGCGCTTCAGGCCTTCGAGACCGAGGGCGCGGTCGAAGACCGTCTTCGCCTCGGGGTCGGTCTCGATGAGCGCGCGGAACTCGCTGGCCTCCTTGTAACGGGGGTGAGCCGAGTCGAACATGCCGTCGAGCGGCATGTCCTTGCCCATGACGGGCGGCGGCATCGCCTTCGTCAGCCGCTCCCCCATGCTGAACGGGAACCCGAGGACGCGTCCGGCATCCTTGAGCGCCTGCTTGGACTTGATCGTCCCGTATGTCACGATCTGCGCGACGCGCTCAGACCCGTACTTCGCCGTGACGTAGTCGATGACCTCGCCACGACGACGGTCGTCGAAGTCGACGTCGAAGTCGGGCATCGAGACGCGATCGGGGTTGAGGAAGCGCTCGAAGATGAGGCCGTGCTCGAGAGGGTCGAGGTCGGTGATCCTCATCGCGTAGGCGACCATCGATCCGGCACCGGAGCCACGCCCGGGTCCGACGCGGATGCCGTTGTCCTTCGCCCAGTTGATGAAGTCCGCGACGACGAGGAAGTAGCCGGGGAAACCCATCTGCAGGATGATGTCGGTTTCGTACTCGGCCTGCTTGCGCACCTTGTCGGGGATGCCGCCCGGGTAGCGGTACTGGAGGCCGTTCTCGACCTCCTTGATGAGCCAGCTGTCTTCCGTCTCGCCGTCGGGCACGGGGAAGCGCGGCATGAAGTTGGCCGAGGTGTTGAACTCGACCTCGCAGCGCTCGGCGATCAGCAGCGTGTTGTCGCAGGCCTCCGGGTGATCCCGGAACAACTGGCGCATCTCGGCGGCGGTCTTGATGTAGTAGCCGTCGCCGTCGAACTTGAAGCGGTTCGGGTCGTCGAGAGTGGAGCCGGACTGCACGCAGAGCAGGGCCGCATGCGCGTCTGCCTCGTGCTGGTGCGTGTAGTGAGAGTCGTTCGTGGCGACGAGAGGGATGCCGAGGTCTTTCGAGAGCCGCAGCAGGTCGGTCATGACCCTGCGCTCGATCGAGAGGCCGTGATCCATGATCTCGGCGAAGTAGTTCTCCTTGCCGAAGATGTCCTGGAATTCGGCCGCCGCAGCGCGAGCCGCGTCGTACTGCCCCAGGCGAAGGCGCGTCTGCACCTCGCCGGACGGGCATCCGGTCGTCGCGATGAGCCCCTTGCCGTAGGTCTGCAGCAGCTCGCGGTCCATGCGGGGCTTGAAGTAGTAGCCCTCCATGCTCGAGCGCGAGCTCAGCCGGAACAGGTTGTGCATGCCCTGGGTGCTCTGGCTCCACAGCGTCATGTGGGTGTAAGCGCCGGAGCCGGAGACGTCGTCGCTCTTCTGGTCGGGGGACCCCCACTGCACACGGGACTTGTCGCTGCGGTGCGTGCCGGGGGTCACGTAGGCTTCGAGGCCGATGATCGGCTTGACGCCCGCGGCCTGCGCCGCGCGGTAGAACTCGAACGCCGCGAAGGTGTTGCCGTGGTCGGTCACGGCGATGGCCGGCATGCCGTAGTCGGCGGCCGCCTGGGTCATCGCACCGATCTTCGCAGCGCCGTCCAGCATCGAGTATTCGCTGTGGACATGCAGGTGCACGAAGGAGTCGGATGCCATGCTTCGAGTCTACGGCGGAGCCCCGACACCGGAGGCCGGGGCGGGGGCTCCGATGGAGGTATGCGGCGCCGGGGGCGCATCGTCCGCGAGGCAGGGCCCGCCTGGTTCACCGACCGATCGTCGGATGATCGCTCCCCTGTGCGTCCTGGGAGATCGCGGGATCGGCTTCACGAATCGCTCATCTCAGGTCGAGTCTCATCAGCACCCGAGGGAAGCCGTCGAGCACCGAGCCGGTCTCGGCGGCCTTCGTGAAACCCGCCTGTTCGAAGAGGCTCCTCGTGCCGACGTAGGCCATCGTCAGGTTCACCTTCTCGCCGCCGTTGTCGACCGGATACCCCTCGACGGCAGGGGCGCCTCTCTCGCGTGCGTAGGCGATCGCGCCTTGGATCAGGGCGTACGAGACACCCTGCTTGCGGAATCCTGGTCGCACACGGAAGCACCACAGCGACCACACGTCGAGATCATCGACGTGCGGGATGAGCCGGTTGGTCGCGAAGCTCGTGTCCCGCCGCGGGTGGAGCGCGGCCCACCCCACCGGCTCCCCGTCGAGATAGGCGATGACCCCGGGCGGCGGATCCTGGTGGCACAGCTCGCGCACCCGTTCTGCGCGCTCTGGGCCGCGAAGGGAGACGTTCTCCTTGTTTCCGATCCGGTAGCTCAGGCAGAAGCACACGTTGGACGTCGGCTTCTTGGGGCCGACGAGCAGCGCCACATCGTCGAACTCGGTAGCCGGACGCACCTCGATGCTCATGCGCCCAGTCTCGCGCACGCCTCCGACATGCCTGCTATCTCGCCGCGACGATGCGCTGGTCGGTGTTCGAGTAGGTGATCCGATCGGCGATGCTGCCCACGAGGCCCATGCTGACGTTCAGCAGCCCCGGTTCGACGTCGGTGAGCGGCGGCGGCGTGTCGGTGCCGAGCGTCAGCGGGGCGCCGCCCATCGACGAAGCGGTCACCGACCCGATGTAGACGGTGACGTCGCCCTGCAGGGACATGGTGTCGGCCGTCGTGACCAGGCCCGGCCCGTCCGGTGGCCGCACGGTGAGGGAGAAGCCCTCGATCGTGATGGAGTCGGCGGTGATCTTCACCGCGCGAACGCTGCCTCCGCCGACCGTCGGCACGCTGACGATCGATATCCCCTTCAACCCCGTGAACGAGAGGGAGCTCGACCCCATCGACGCGGGCGTGCCCGTGAACACCGGCGCGCCCTCGTCGATCGGCGCAGGCACGGGCTCGGACGGCTCCGGTGTCGCTGACGGATCGACGGGCGCCGCCGGGTCGACGGGGGTCGTCGGAACCGCGGGCGCCTCCGGGGCGGCAGGGGGCGCCGGATCCGTCGGGGACGGCGCCGAGGGTGTCGGGCTCGGTGAGGGCGACGGGCAGTAGATCAGGGGGATGCAGAAGCCGGCGTCGCGGTACTGCGGCGCCGCCGCGGCGCCGAGGATCGACGGCATCACGACCAGGGACGCCACCAGCAGAGCGGCGAGGCTCGGGCGGCGGGAGGTCACGACGTCGTCACCTCGTCCGCTCCGTCCGGCACCGCCGCGGGTGTCGCCTTCGGTCCCATCCAGGCCACGACGAGGATCCCGCCGACCGTGGAGAGCAGCATGCCGATCAGGAATCCGCCGAGGTTCACCCCGATCAGCGAATAGATCGCGACGGCGAGGGCGATGACGCCGTAGAAGATGTGATGCGTCGGCATCGCGATGGCGAGGATGCCGAGCAGCAGCAGGAGCACAGGGATGATCGTGGCCTGCATGCCCTCGATGCCCATCTGCACGTGCAGGTGCCCGATGTCCAGCTGCCCGGAGAAGAACATCTCCACGCCGCCGAGCGCGACGAGCACCCCGCCGATGAAGGGGCGCCGCCTGCGCCAGGATCGGAATCCCCCGGGCTCGGCAGGAACCATTGCGGCTTCCTCATCGATCACGGCATCCGCTCCGTTCAGAAGCATCCCTGCGAACCGTCCGTGAGCTCGAGCGTCATGCCGGTCAGCGTGAACACGGACGCCTGGGTGCTCCATGCCGTCTGCTGCAGGTTCTTGATCGAGACCGTGTCGGAGTCCTGGGCGAAGTCGCCGGCGCTGCCCTTGGCCTCGGTGTTGACCGTGGAGGCGTCGACGCCGATCCTGATCTTGCCGAAGGAGGCATCGCCCTTGAGTCCGGTCATTCCGATCTGCAGATCGCTCGCGGTCGCCGGGTTGCCGCCGCCACCCGCTTTGATGAGCACTCCGACCGTGCCGAGGGGCGTCTCCGTGATGACGGACTGGCAGAGATCGCTCAGCGTCGCGCTCTTGATGTTCGCGATCGCGACCGTGTGCTCGACGCCCTCGGAGTCGGTGGCCACTCCCGCGTACTGCGAGAAGCCGGTGCCCTCGAGCTGGCTGGCGCCGATCTGGAACTGGCTGCCCGAGACGGCGAACGACACGGGAACGGCGCCCTGCGCCACTCCCCCGAGCAGGGATGCCGCGACGATGCCGACGGGGACGGCGACGAGCGTGATCCGGCCGGCGTGAGATGCCGTGACTTTCGACAGCGCCTGAGAGAGCTTCGGGAACTTCATCGATCCTCCTCCTTCGCACGGACGACGGCGTCCACGCGATATCTCGATACTAAGCATAATTGACCAGGAGTCAATACCATTCTGGCTAGGCTTCTCGCATGTCCTCCGAGCAGCGATCTCGCCTCAGCCCCGATCAGCGCCGCGCGCAGCTCATCGCCATCGGAGTGGGCTTTCTCGCCGAGCACCCGCTGGAGGAGCTGACTATCGAGGAGCTCGCCGCCCGCGCGGGAGTGTCCAAGGCACTGATCTTCCACTACTTCGACAGCAGGCAGGGCGTGGAACGCGCGATCGTGACCACTGCGCGCGACAGCCTCCTCCTGGCCAGCGAGCCCCGCCCTGACCTGCCGCCGCGCGAGCGCATCCACGACACGCTCCTGCGCATCGCCGGATTCGTCCGCGAGCACAGCGGGACCTTCTCCTCGCTCGTCCGGGGCGTGGCCAGCGGCGACTCCGCCGTGCGCGCGATCGTCGACGAGTCGCGCGAGCTGAACGCCCTGCGCCTCCTCGAGGCCTTCACCGAGCTCGACATACCCGACTCCGCAGCTCTCAGGGTGGCGCTGCGCGCGTGGGTGTCGTTCACCGAGGAGACCCTGCTCGAGCTCATCGTCGATCGCCGCGCCGATGACGACGCGGTCGTCGAGTTCCTGGAGCAGACATTGGACGGCGTCGTGGACGCCGCAGGGAGAGCCCGCTTCTAGACGCCGGCTTCGCCGCGCAGCACAGCGAGCGCGTGCCGGAAGTCCTCCGGGTACGGCGACTCGAACTGCACCCACTCCCCCGTCGCGGGATGGGTGAACCCCAGCTGGTGGGCGTGCAGCCACTGACGGGTGAGTCCCAGCCGCGCGGAGAGAGTCGGATCGGCGCCGTAGAGCGGGTCGCCCACGCACGGATGCCGCAGAGCGGCCATGTGCACGCGGATCTGGTGCGTGCGCCCCGTCTCGAGATGGATCTCGAGCAGAGAGGCGCCGGGGAACGCCTCGAGGGTCTCGTAGTGGGTCACCGACGGCTTGCCGTCCGGCGTGACGGCGAACTTCCACGAATGGTTCGGATGCCGTCCGATCGGGGCGTCGATCGTCCCGACCAGCGGGTCGGGGTGCCCCTGCACGACCGCGTGGTAGATCTTCTCGACCGTGCGCTCCTTGAAGGCCCGCTTCAGGGCGGTGTACGCGGATTCCGTCTTCGCGACGACCATGAGGCCGCTGGTGCCGACGTCGAGCCGATGGACGACGCCCTGACGCTCGGGGGCGCCCGTCGTCGCCACGCGGAAGCCGGCCGCGGCCAGTGCGCCGACGACGGTCGGTCCCTCCCAGCCCAGAGAAGGGTGCGCCGCGACGCCGGTGGGCTTGTCGACGACGACGATGTCATCGTCGTCGTACACGATGCCGAGTTCAGGAACGGCGATCGGCACGATCCGCGGCTCCTCCTTCGGCTGCCACTCGACGTCCAGCCAGCCGCCGCCACGAAGGCGGTCGGACTTGTCGAGAAGCGCGCCGTCGAGCCGCACACCGCCCGCGGCCGCGACGTCGGCGGCGAAGGTGCGGGAGAACCCCAGCATCTTCGCGAGAGCCGCATCGACGCGTACGCCGTCGAGCCCGTCCGGGACCGGGAGGGACCGCGATTCCACGGTCAGCGACTCTCGGAGGGCGCGTCGTCGCTGGTCTCGCCGTCGACGCGATCCTGGCCCGCCGCACGACTCTCGGCGATCGCGACCGCCTCGGCCTCCTCGTCGGTCTCGACGACGACGTGATCCCGCTCACGCGTGCCGTCGAAGCGCAGTCCGAACACGACCAGCAGGGCGACGGAGATCATGCCGGTGACGATGAAGATGTCCGCGACGTTGAAGATCGCCGGGAGCATCCACGGCATGGAGATCATGTCGACGACGTGCCCGACGCCGAAGCCGGGCTCGCGGAACAGGCGATCGGTGAGGTTTCCGAGCACGCCGCCGAGCAGCGCGCCGAGCACGACGGCCCACAGGCGCGAACGCAGGCCGAAGGCCTTCCAGACGATCACGCCGGCGACCACGGTGAGCGCGATCGTGAAGATCCATGTGACCTCGGAGCCGAGCGAGAACGCGGCGCCGGAGTTGCGGATGTAGAAGAGCTGCAGGAAGTCACCCAGGACCGGAACGGCCTCCTCTTTGGGGAGGTTCTCGATGGTGAGGTGCTTCACAAACTGATCGGCGGCCAGCACGACCGCTGCGAGAATCGCAACGATCGCACCGGCCGCCGACCGACGAAGGGGACGGCGTCCTGACAAGAGGGCGCCTTACAGACCGATCGCGGAGACCGGCGTGGAGTCCGTCGACGCCGACTTCTCGTCGAGGTCGCGGAGCTGGCCCTCGATGTAGCCGCGCAGCTGCGAACGGTAGTCGCGCTCGAAGTTGCGGAGCTCGGTGATGCGGGCCTCGAGCGTGTTGCGCTCGCGCTCGAGACGAGCGGTCTCTTCGCGCTGCTTCGCCTCAGCCTCGGTGCGGATGCGGTTGACCTCATTCTCGGCGTCGGCGATGAGCTGGTTGCGCTTCGCCTCACCCTCGGCGACGTGCTCGTCGTGCAGACGCTGCGCGAGCTCGATGATGCCGGCAGTGGCCGTGGCGGAGCCGGACGGAGCGGGCTCGGCGGCGACCGGAGCGGGCACCTCGGCGACGGGAGCGGGGGCGGGAGCCTCGGCGACAGGTGCGGCCTCTGCGGGCGCTGCGCCGGACTCGTAGGCCGCGAGCTTCGCCTTCAGCTCGGTGTTCTCCTCGATGGCCTTGCGCCACTCGATGACGATCTCGTCGAGGAAGTCGTCCACCTCGTCCGGGTCGAAGCCGTCCTTGAAGCGGACGTGCTGGAACTGCTTGGTGACGACGTCATCCGGGGTGAGTGCCATGGTGGCTCCTTCGATGATTTCGGTTGCCAGTTGTGAATGGCGCGGTCGTGATGTGGCGCGAACCCGGGGCGCGCACCTGGGAGCCAAGCATAGTCCTCGCTCCTGTCAGCCGCGACGCCGCAACACCAGGGCGCGACGAAAGTCGGGAATCTCTCAGATGAAGATCCGCACGATGTTCATGAGGATCAGCACGACGAGGATCGTCAGCGAGAAGCCGAAGTCCAAGGAGATCGAGCCGATGCGCAGCGGCGGGATGAACCGCCGGAAGAACCGGATCGGCGGGTCCGTGAGCGTGTAGGCGAACTCGGCGGCGACGAGGCCGGCGCCCTTGGGACGCCACTCCCTGTTGAACATCGGGATGTAGTCGAGGATCAGGCGCGCGAAGAGCACCAGAAGGTACAGCAGCAAAGCCAGGTGGACGATGCCGGCGACGACGGAGACCAGCTCCACGGGCTACGACTGATCGAAGCCCGCAGACTCGGCGTCTGCGTGCGCGATTCCCCCGTGACCGGAGATCGCGATGTTCTCCGGAGACAGCAGGAACACCTTCGAGGTGACCCGCTCGATACGGCCGTAGAGGCCGAGCGAGAGCCCGCTGGCGAAGTCGATGAGACGCCGCGCGTCGGCATCGCTCATCTGCGAGAGGTTGATGATGACCGGCACACCCTCGCGGAAGCTCTCAGCGATGAGCTGAGCGTCGCGGTACTGCTTCGGGTGCACGGTGAGGATCTCGTTCACTGCCCCTCCTGCGGGCTGACGCACGGCGACCGGGCGGCGCAGCGGCGTGATGGGAGCCGGGGTCGGCTCTTCGCTCGCGCGCTCGCGCTCCCGGTGGGAGCGGGCCGGTGCCTGCGTCTCTTCTTCGTAGACCTCTTCCTCGTCGGCGAGGCCGAGATACACCATGGTCTTCTTCAGCGGGTTACCCATTGTGTCCTCCGGTTCGAACGATTCGGGTTGGTCTTGTGACAGGTTAACCCCGGTCTGGCCGGGGTCCGGTGATTGCGGAGCCGATCCGCAGGTGTGTCGCGCCCGCCTGTATCGCCTCGACGAAGTCGCCGGTCATGCCGGCGGAGATCCAGGTGGCGGATGGGTCGAGTGCGCGGATGCCATCGGCGACGTCGCGCAGACGTGCGAAGGCGGATGCCGGTTCCTCGTCGAGCGGTGCGACCGCCATGACCCCGCGCAGACGCAGGGAGGGGAGGGTCATCACGTGTTCGGCAAGAGCGGCAGCGGCGTCGGGAGCGACGCCTCCGCGTCCGACGTCGTCGGTGAGGTTCACCTGCACCAGGACATCGAGCACACTGTCATCCTCGGCCGCTCGGTGCAGCGCATCCGCCAGCCGATCGCGATCGATGGAGTGCACGACCTGAGCACTGCGCCGGATCGCCGACGCCTTGTTGGTCTGCGCCTGCCCGATGAAGTGCCAGCGCAGGTCGTCCAGTTCGGACAGCTCCGCGCTCTTCGCGCTGAGCTCCTGCTGCCGGTTCTCCCCCACCTCGCGAACGCCGAGGCCGTGGAGTTCCCGAACGAGGGATGCCGGGTGGAACTTCGTGACGACGATGCGGGTGATCTCGTCCGCGTCCCTTCCGGCCAGGCGCGCGGCGTCGGCGATCTGCTCGTCGATCGCCGACAGCCGCGCTCCCAGGTCGGTCACTTCAGGAATTCGGGGATGTCGATGTCGTCGTCGACGATGGCGGGCTCGATGCTCGTCGTGGTGAAGCGCTGCACCGGCTCGGCGTCGACCTTCTCGGACGATGCGCTCTCGGGCTCCTCGGTGAGGGCGACCTCCGGCAGCGTCGTCGTCGCCGGGCGGGACACGACCATCGGGTCGAGGCGCAGCGACGGCTCTCCGCCGTCGAAGCCCGCCGCGATCACGGTCACGCGCACCTCGTCGCCGAGGGTGTCGTCGATGACCGTTCCGAAGATGATGTTCGCCTCGGGGTGAGCGGCTTCCTTGACGAGGTCGGCCGCGTCGTGGATCTCGAAGATGCCGAGGTTCGAACCGCCCTGGATCGAGAGGAGCACACCGTGCGCGCCCTCGATCGACGCTTCGAGCAGCGGCGACTCGACCGCGAGCTCGGCGGCCTTGATCGCACGATCGGCGCCGCGGGCGGAGCCGATGCCCATGAGCGCGGAGCCCGCGCCCTGCATGACCGACTTCACGTCGGCGAAGTCGAGGTTGATCAGACCGGGAGTCGTGATGAGGTCCGTGATGCCCTGCACACCGGCGAGGAGCACCTGGTCTGCCGTCGCGAAGGCCTCGATCATCGAGATGCCGCGGTCGCTGATCTCCAGCAGTCGGTCGTTCGGGACGACGATGAGGGTGTCGACCTCTTCCTTGAGCTTCGCGACGCCGGCCTCGGCCTGGCTCTGCCGACGACGCCCCTCGAAGGAGAACGGCTTGGTCACGACACCGATGGTCAGTGCGCCGATCGACTTGGCGATGCGCGCGACGACGGGTGCGCCGCCGGTGCCGGTTCCGCCGCCCTCGCCCGCGGTGACGAAGACCATGTCGGCGCCGGTGAGCGCCTGCTCGATCTCCTCCGCGTGGTCCTCCGCCGCACGTCGACCCACCTCGGGGTCGGCGCCGGCGCCGAGGCCGCGCGTGAGCTCGCGGCCCACGTCGAGCTTGACGTCGGCGTCGCTCATGAGCAGCGCCTGGGCGTCGGTGTTGACTGCGATGAACTCGACACCGCGCAGACCGAGATCGATCATGCGGTTCACGGCGTTGACGCCGCCACCGCCGACGCCGACGACCTTGATCACGGCGAGGTAGTTCTGGTTCTGGCTCATGGCCGGCCTCCGAAGTATTCGAGCCTGGATTTCTGACGAATACCGAGGGTTGAACCTTAAACCTCAACTAGAGGTGTAAAGTATTTCCCGGTATTGGTTTCTCTTGTTCGAAGGTAAGCGCCGCATACGCGCGCGCCCGCAGCGACACGGGCGTGTCGTCTGTTTGGCGTGCCGATTCGCCGATCACGCGACCGCGGCGCGGTCAGCCGATGACGGCGACGTGCGGCGAGGTGACGTCGATCGATGCGGCGCCGGGGTTCGCGGCCATCGCGGCTGCGAGTGCCAGGCCCTTCAGCGCCGACTCGTCGGAGCTCCCCCAGATGACCGTGAGCCCGCTGTTCAGCGTGAGGGTCACGTCGTCCGCCGTGCTCGCACGAACCCCCGTCAGCGCAGCCCGGACATCGGCGGGGAGGGACCGGATGACGAGCCCCGTGCTCTCGAACGCGC
Source organism: Microbacterium sp. NPDC012755 (assembly GCF_042901325.1). Classification (NCBI taxonomy): domain Bacteria; kingdom Bacillati; phylum Actinomycetota; class Actinomycetes; order Micrococcales; family Microbacteriaceae; genus Microbacterium; species Microbacterium sp. NPDC012755. The sequence continues at coordinate 3,567,752 of NZ_JBIBCT010000001.1, forward strand.
GGGAGTCGATGCCACCTTCGATATCGAGCAGCGGCTGCCCCGGGGGCTGATCCGTCGTCGTCGCGAGGGCGACCCCTGCCGCATCGACGAGGGTGTACCCGGCGTCGGAGCGGATGACGCCGATCGGCGTGCGCTCGACGATCCGGACCGTCAGATCGTTCGGCGGCTTCGCCTCGAGCGCATACGTCTCGATGAGGGGGAACGCGAGGAGAGCGGCCTTGACCTCGCTCGTGCTGACCAGCGCCAGCGGCGTGCCGATCTGGTCCGCGAGCGCGGCCTCGACGGCAGCCGGGTCCAGCGTCGTCGCGCCGACCACCGTGATGCGCTGCACCGCGAACAGGGGGCTGTACGCCGCGGCGACGCTGCCGCCGATGAGCAGCAGCACGGCGCCGATCACGCTGAGCCAGATGATCCTGCGGCGCCGGGAGCGCTGAGTGAAGCGGCGAATCTCGGCGCGGAGCGCCTTGCGACGAGCGCGAGCAGCGCGCCAGACGTCGCGCGCCGATGTCGGCTGCACCTCGGGCTCCTGCCCCGAGCTCGTCTCGTCGACGTCGTTCAGGTCTTCGGATGCGGCATCCGCCTCTGCACGCCCCCGGATGCGGGAGACCGGCCGCAGCGGTGTCTCCTTCTCGTCCGGGTTCTCCCGCGCGGCCGGGAGCGGAGCGGGGCGACGCATCGGCTCAGTCCTCTGACGACGCGCGCAGAGACTCGAGGACCTGCGGGATGATCTGGTACACGTTGCCGCATCCGAGAGTGACCACGAAGTCGCCGTCTCGTGCGACGCTCGCCGTGTAGTCGGCCGCCTGCTGCCAGTCGGCGACGTAGTGCACGTTGCCCTGATCCTGGAAGGCGTCGCTGACGAGCTCGCCCGTCACGCCGGGCACCGGGTCTTCGCGCGCCCCGTACACGTCGAGCATGACGGTGTGGTCGGCGTAGTGCTCGAGGACCTCGGCGAACTCGCGGAACATGTGCTGCGTGCGCGAGTACGTGTGCGGCTGCTGGATCGCGATGACACGTCCGCCGTCGGCGATGGAACGCATCGCCTCGAGCGCGGCGCGCACCTCGGTCGGGTGGTGCGAGTAGTCGTCGTAGACGGACACGCCCCGCTCGACGCCGTGCTTCTCGAGGCGGCGAACCGTGCCGGCGAAGCCCTCGACGGCACGGGCGGACTCCTCGAGGCCGTAGCCGAGTGCGCCCAGCACCGCGATGGCGCCCGCGGCGTTGATCGCATTGTGCAGCCCCGGGACCGCGAGCTGCAGCCGGACGCTGTCGTCACCGCGCGTGATCGTCGCGGCGACCGGCCCCGCGGCGACGACGTCGGAGACGCGCACGTCGGCGTCGTCGGCCTGCCCGAACGTGATGACGTTGCGGTGCGAGAGGCCCGCACCCACGCGCAGAGCGCCCGCGTCGTCGCTGGAGATCACGACGGCCTCGGACGCGGCATCGGCGAACCGCACGAAGGCGTCGTGGAAGGCCTCGTCGGAGCCGTAGTGGTCAAGGTGATCGGGGTCGACGTTCGTGATGAGAGCCACCGCGGTGTCGTACAGCAGGAAGGTGCCGTCGGACTCGTCGGCCTCGATGACGAAGAGGTCGTCCGCTCCGGTGGCGCTGGAGAGGCCGAGCTGCTCGATCACACCGCCGTTGACGAAGTTGGGGTCGGCGCCCAGGGCCTGCAGGGCCGTCACGATCATGCCGGTCGAGGTGGTCTTGCCGTGGGCCCCAGCGACCGAGACCAGTCGACGCTTGCCGATGAGCCAGTGCAGGGCCTGCGAACGGTGGATGACGTGCAGCCCGCGCTCCTTGGCGAGGAGGAACTCCGGGTTCTCCGGCCAGATCGCTCCGGTGTGCACCACGGTGTCGGCGTCGCCCAGGTGGGCGGCGTCGTGTCCGACGTGCACGGTGGCCCCTGCCGCGGCGAGGGCGCGCAGGTTGTCGCTGTCCGCACGGTCGGAACCGGAGACGCGGATGCCGGCATCGAGGAACATCCGGGCGAGGCCGCTCATACCGGAACCGCCGATGCCGATGAAGTGCGCGGAGGTGATGTTCTCGGGGATCGGGAGGGAGAGGTCGGGTCTGATCATGTCCGTCTCAGTTTAGTTCGAGGCGTCGAGCGCGCGGTCGACGAGGGCGATGACGTTGTCGGTGCCGCTGCGGGTTCCGACGCGCTCCGCGGCCGCGGCCATGCGCGCGATCCGCTCGGGGTCGCCGAGGAGCGGCACGACGATGCGGCGCACAGCGTCGGCGTCGAAGGTGGGGTCGTCCAGCAGCTCAGCGGCGCCTGCGGCCACAGCGGAGGCGGCGTTGAGGCGCTGTTCCCCGTTGCCCACCGAGTACGGCACGTAGAGTGCGGGGATGCCGAGGGCGCTCACCTCGCTCACGGTCGCGGCTCCGGAGCGGGAGACGATCAGATCGGCCAGGGCGAACGCGAGGTCCATTCGGTCGACGTAGCGCCGCAGCGCGTATCCGGGCACGCCGGGGTCCGCCAGGTCGCTGCGCTCCCCCGTGACGTGCAGCAGCTGCCACCCGGACGCGAGGATGTCGCCCCACGAGCCCGCCAGCGCCTCGTTGAGACGCTGCGCCCCGAGCGATCCGCCGAAGACGAGGAGCACGGGGCGGGATTCGTCGAGGCCGAAGTACTCGGCGGCCTCGGCGCGGCGGGCGGCGCGATCGAGCTCGATGACCTCGCGGCGCAGCGGCATGCCCACCACTTCGCTCCCCCGCAGCGGGGTGCCGTCGAAGGCGACTCCCGTCGCGGCGGCACGGCGTGCGCCGAGCACGTTCGCGAGTCCGGGCTTCGCGTTGGCCTCGTGCACGACGAACGGAACGCCTTCTCGGCGCGCCGCCACGTAGGCCGGAGCCGAGGCGTAGCCGCCGAAGCCGACCACGACGTCGACGCTGTGCGTCCGGATGTGCTCCCGCACCTGTGCGATCGCACGGCGGAAGCGTCCGGGGAACGCGAGAGCCTGCCCGTTCGGACGACGAGGGAACGGCACCTTGGCGACGATCAGCAGCTCGTAGCCGCGGGCGGGGACGAGACGGGCCTCGAGGCCTTCGGCCGTGCCCAGCACCAGGACGGATGCGTCGGCGTCCCGCTCGCGCAGCCCATCGGCGACGGCGAGCAGGGGATTGACATGGCCGGCGGTGCCCCCGCCGGCGAGAAGGTACGTGGTCACCGTGTGACTTTACCCCGCTCGGCTGCGGGGATCGTGCGCGCGAAGGCCAGCAGCACCCCGCACGCGATGAGCACGGCGAGCAGCGCCGTACCGCCCTGCGACATGAAGGGCAGCGGCACGCCCATGACCGGGAAGAGCCCGATCACGACGCCGATGTTGAAGATCGCCTGGCCGACGATCCACACCGTGATTCCGCCGGCGGCGACCCGGATGAACGGATCCTGCGTCTTGCGGATGATGTGGAACACGCCGACAGCGAAGGTGGCGAACAGGGCGAGCACCACAAGGCATCCGATGAGCCCGAGCTCCTCGCCGACGATCGCGAAGATGAAGTCGTTTCCGGCGGCCGGCAACCAGCCGTACTTCTCCTGGGAGTTGCCGAGTCCGACGCCGAAGATCCCCCCGGATGCCATTCCCCACATGCCGTGGATCGACTGGTAGCAGTCGCCGGTGTAGTTGTTCATGTCGGAGCAGACCGCGGTGATGCGGCGCATGCGGTCGGTGCTGGTCACTGCGAGGAGGACCACCGAGAGCACGCCGAGCAGCACCGGGATGATGAACAGCCGCAGCTTCACCCCGGAGAAGAACAGACAGCCGAGGAGGATGAGCACGAGCACCATCGCCGTGCCCAGGTCTTTGCCTGCGAGGACCGTGCCGATCGCCAGCGCCCCGACCGGAACGACCGGGATGAACACCTGATGCCAGGTGCCGAGCATGGTCCGCTTGCGCAGCAGCACGTAGGCGATCCAGAGAGCGAGAGCGAGCTTGAGGAACTCCGAGGGCTGGAGGGTGAAACCTCCGACGAGAATCCAGTTCCTGTTGCCGCCGTCGGCCTTGCCGAGTGGGGTGAAGACCAACAACTGAAGTGCGATGGCGCCGAACAGGGCGGGCCACGCCATCTTCTTGATGAAGTCGATCGGGAACCGTGAGATGACGAACATCAACGGGATGCCGAGCACCGCGAAGATGCCCTGTCGGAGCGCGCCGTCCATGGGGTTCTCGCCCTTGGATACGGCGACGGCGCTCGTCGCCGACAGCACCATCACCAGGCCGAAGATCGTGAGCAGCAGAGCCGTCGACGCGATCATCATGAACTCGGTCGACACCGGGGTGAACCGCCGACCGAGCGAGACCCTGGCGGCGAGACCGCGCGACTCGGAGCGCGCGGGATCAGAGCGAGGTGTGCGAGCCACCTGCGTCATCGGTGCTCCCCCGGTCGATCCATTCCCGCACCGCTTCGGCGAAGCGGTGGCCGCGATCCGCGTAGCTGGAGAACTGATCGAAGGATGCCGCGGCGGGGGCCAGCAGTACGGTGCCCTCGTCGACGATCCCCGCAGCGATCTCCACGACGCGGTTCATGACCTGTCCAGTCTCGCCAGCATCCACCTCGAACACCGGCACCGTCGGCGCGTGTCGCCGGAATGCCGCGACGACGGCCTCGCGCTCGACGCCGATCACCACGGCCGCACGGGCGGTGCCGCCCACGTCGGCGACCAGCTCAGCGATGTCGACGCCCTTGAGATCGCCGCCGACCACCCAGACCGCGCCGGGATAGGCGCGCAGGGACGACGCCGCGGCGTGCGGGTTCGTGGCCTTCGAGTCATCGACCCACGTGATGCCCGCGTGCCGCGCGATCACCTGGATGCGGTGGGCGTCCAGACGGAACCTCTGCAGCGCGGAGTGGATCGCCTCGGGCTCCACGCCGAGGGACCGAGCGAGCGCGCTCGCGGCGAGGATGTTCTGCACGATGTGCGGCGCGGCGAGGCCGACATCGTCGAGATCTCGCAGGGTCGTGAGCTCGAGGGCGCTGCGCGCGCGATCGTCGAGGAAGGCCCTGTCGACGAGCAGTCCCTCCACGACGCCGAGGTCGCTGGGGCCGGGGGTGCCGAGGTCGAAGCCGATCGCTCGCGCCCCCTCGATCACATCGGCGTCCTCGACCATCCGCCTCGTCGCCTCATCCGCCTTGTTGTAGACGCACGCGACCCTGGTGTTGCGGTACACGTACGACTTCGCCTCGCGATAGGCGTCGGCGCTGCCGTGCCAGACGAGGTGGTCGTCGGCGAGGTTCAGGCACACCGATGCGTACGGGTACAGCTGGCCCTCCGCGCTCGACTGGCCGATGTACCAGAGCTGGTGACTGGAGAGCTCCACGACGAGCACGTCGAACCCGGCGGGGTCGCGCACGGCGTCGAGCACGGGCACTCCGATGTTGCCGCACGGCGCGGCTCGCAGCCCGCCCTCGACGAGGAGGGAAGCCGTGAGCTGCGTCGTCGTGGTCTTGCCGTTCGTGCCCGTGATCAGGACCCACTCTGCCGGAGTGCCATCGACACGGGTCACCTTGTCGCGCACGCGCCAGGCGAGTTCGATGTCGCCCCAGATGGCGATCCCCGACTCCTGCGCCCAGCGGATCACCGGATGCGACGGAGAGAACCCCGGCGAGGCGATCACGACGTCGGCGTCGAAGCTCTCGAGCGCCTCGGGCACCTCGGAGAGGGAGCCCAGCTCGAGGCGCGCGCCGATCACCGGGAGCAGTCGCGCGTACTCCTCCTCGGCGGACTCGCTGAGGACGAGGACGTCGGCGCCCAGCTCGGCGAGGGTGTCGGCGACGGAGAAGCCGGTCATCGACAGTCCGAGCACGGCGACCCGCAGACCGGACCAGTCGGAGTGCCAGCTCGTCAGAGTCGAGAGGCGCTCAGCTGACACGCGTCAGCCACTCCACGTAGAACAGGCCCACCGCCGTCACCGCGAGGAGTCCGGCGATGATCCACATCCGCACGACGATCGTGACCTCGGACCAGCCGCGCATCTCGAGGTGGTGGTGGAAGGGACTCATGAGGAAGAGCCTCTTGCCGCGCGTGATCTTGAAGTAGGTGCGCTGCAGGATGACCGAGCCCGAGGACAGCACGAAGACGCCGGCGATCACGAACAGGAGCAGCTCGGTGCGGGTGAGGATCGCCATCGCAGTGATCACGCCGCCGATCGCCATCGAACCGACGTCACCCATGAACACCTTGGCCTTGGGGGCGTTCCACCACAGGAAGCCGATGAGGCCGGCGGCGAAGGCGGCGGCGACGATCGCGAGATCCAGCGGATCGCGCACCTCGTAGCAGCCTCCGAGGGCGGCCTTCTCGATCGACTCGCCGACGCAGGACTGCTGGAACTGTCGGAAGGAGATGAGGCCGTAGGCGCCGACGACGATGATGCCGGCGCCGGCCGCGAGGCCGTCGAGCCCGTCGGTGAGGTTCACGCTGTTCGACGTGGCGACGCCGATCACAGAGATCCAGACGAGGTAGAGCGCCCAGCCGATGACAGCGGCGAACGCGAAGAAGTTGAGCCACGGGATGTCGCGGAACAGCGAGACGGCCCCGGATGCCGGGGTCTGCCCTGCGTGGTTCGGGAAGTTGAGCGCGACGATGCCGAAGGGCACGATGACGAGCAGCTGTCCGATCACCTTGCGCCAGCCCGACAGGCCGAGGCTGCGCTGACTGCGGACCTTCATGTAGTCGTCGATGAACCCCACGACGCCGAAGCCGACCATGAGCCAGATCACCAGGATCGACGAGAGCGCGGGGACCCGCCCGCCGGCGAAGACACCGGCGAAGTAGCCGACCATGGTGCCGACGATGAAGATCACGCCGCCCATCGTCGGGGTGCCGCGCTTGGCCTCGTGGCTGGGGTTCTCGACCGCCTCGGGGGTGCGGATGACCTGCCCCCATCCCCACTTCCGGAACAGTCTCAGGAAGATGGGGGTCAGGAACAGGGTGAAGGCGAGCGAGATCGCCGCCGCGATGATGAGAGACCTCACGAGAACAATTCTCCCAGACGATCGCCGAGATGCCTGAGGCCTACGGAGTTTGATGACTTCACGAGGACCCTGTCCCCGTCGCGCAGCTCGGTGCGCAGATACTCGAATGCCGCATCCTGATCGGGCAGATGCACGGCCTCGCTGTCCCATGACCCCTCGCCGACGGCGGAGAGATACAGTCGACGCGCCTCGGGCCCGACCACGACGATGCGCTGGATGTTGAGTCGCACCGCGAGCAGGCCGATGCGGTCGTGCTCCTCGCCCGCGGTCTCGCCGAGCTCGCTCATCGCGCCGAGGACCGCGACCGTGCGCTCCCCCGGTCCGGTGATCTGCGCGAGGGTCCTCAGGGCGGCCGCCATCGAGTCGGGGCTCGCGTTGTAGGCGTCGTTGATGATGCGGATGCTGTCGTTGCCCATCGGCTGCATGCGCCAGCGCTCGGCGACGTCGAGCGTCTCCAGGCGGGCGATCGCATCGGCGGCCGGGATGCCGAGTGCTCCGGCTGCCGCGATCGCGGCGAGGGCGTTGCTGATGTGATGGGCTCCGAGCACGCGCAGGTGCAGCGGCATCCGCTTTCCGTCCGCCTCGATGATGCAGGAGGTTCCGGATGCCGACACGACGAGGTCGTGGGCCCGCACGTCTGCCGCAGCGGTCTGGCCGAAGCCGATGACGCTCATGCCGCGGGACTCGGCGAGCTCGCGCATCGCTGCGACGCGCGGGTCGTCGAGGTTGAGCACGGCGACCCCGTTCGGCGTCGCCGCGGCGACCAGCTCCGATTTGGCCTTGGCGGTCTCCTCGATGCCTCCGAAGCCGCCCGCATGCGCCATGCCGACCATGAGGACGACGGCGACGTCGGGCTCGACGAGTCCCGCGAGACGCGCGATGCTGCCGGGAGCGGCGGCCCCGAACTCGCTGACCAGGTACCGGGTGCTCTCCGTGACGCGCAGCATCGTCACCGGCGCTCCGACCTCGTTGTTGTACGAGTTGATCGGGGCGACCGTCTCGCCCTCGTCCGAGACGATGCGCGCGAGGAAGTTCTTCGTCGTGGTCTTGCCGTTGGATCCGGTGATGCCGACGATCTTGAGATCTCCCCGCGCGCGCACGCGCGAGACGACCTCACGGGCGAGATCGGCGAGGGCGGCGACGGCGTCGGCCACGACGATCTGCGAGACCGGCTCGTCCACGGGATGCTCGACGATGGCGAGGCGGGCGCCCGCGGTCACGGCGGCGCCGACGAAGCGGTGGCCGTCGGTCTCGGCGCCGGGCTTGGCGACGAAGATCGACCCCGCGGACATCGTGCGGGAGTCGGTGTCGACGACACCGTCCAGGACGGTCTCCGCCGTATCGGTTCCGATGAGGCGCAGCTCACCGCCGAGGATGGCGGCGATCTCAGCGAGCGACAGGGCGATCATGACATCTCCAGGCGCGGCATGGGGGTGCCGGCTATTCGAACTTGGGAAGAAGGGCGTCCATGGGGACGGTCGAGGGCATCACGCGGTAGGTCTTCATCACCTGCGTCATCGCCTTCTGGAAGGCGGATGCCGTCGCAGCGGACGATGTAACTCTAGTCGGCTGGTCGAGAGTGACGATCACGACGTACTGCGGATCGTCGACCGGCGCGAAGCCCACCATGCTGGTGTAGTAGACGCCCGACTTGTAGCCGCCGTTGCCGTCGGGGATCTGCGCGGTGCCGGTCTTGCTGGTCACCCGGTAGCCGGGAACCTTGATCCGCTCGGCGTTGCCGCCCTGCACCGCGACGTTCTCCAGCATGCGCGTGAGCTCCGCAGCCGTCTCCGGCTTGATGATCTGCTCCTTCTTCGGCGCGGCCGCCTCGTGCACGGTGCCGTCGGCGTCGGTGCACGACTCGATGAGCGAGAGGTCGATCTTCTCTCCGCCGTTCGCGATGGCCTGGTATGCGCCGGCCACCTGCGGGGCGGTGACGGTGAAGTGCTGGCCGAACGTCGTGGTGTACAGCGACTGGTTGTCCCATTCGCTGGTGGGGTGCAGCTCTCCGCTCGTCTCGCTCGGGAACCCGACCGTCTCGGTGCCGACGCCGAAGCGCTGGAGGTAGTCGTAGCGCACGTCGGGGCTGACCATGGTGCCGAACTTCGACAGCGCGACGTTCGAGGAGTCGATCAGGGCTCCGGCGAGCGTGTAGTTGTAGGTCGGGTGCACGAACGCGTCGTTGATCACGGCGCCGTTCTCGAACTTCTCCTTCGAGGAGGCGGTGACGGTGGGGCTGGTCGGCGTCACGCCGGCGTTCTCCATGATCGCTGCGGCCGTCACCGGCTTGAATGTCGATCCGGGCTCGAAGGCGTAGGTGAACAGCTTGCTGTACCAGGAACTCGGCGACGATCCGTCGAGGTTGTTGGGGTCGACCGTCGGCCACTCGGCGGCGGCGCGGATCTTGCCTGTCTTGACGTCGACGACCGTGACGGTGCCGCCCTGCGCTCCCTGAGCCTGGGCTTCCTCGGCGATCATCTGCTGCATGTACCAGTTCAGGTCGCTGTTGATCGTGAGCTGCACGGTGCCGCCGTTCACGGCGTCCACCGTGCGCTCACTGCCCGGGATCACGACGCCGTCCATACCCCTGCGGTAGCTCTGCGTGCCGTTGCTCGGCGCGAGGCACTGCCCCTCCATCTTCTCGATCCCGGCCTGGGCATCGCCCGACCCGTTGAGGAAGCCGATCACGTTGCCCGCGACAGCGCCGTTCGGGTACACCCGCTTCTCGCGCTCGGTAGCGTGGAGATAGGGGAGCTTGAGCGCCCGCAGCTGCGTGTACTGCTCGGCGTTCAGGCCGTTCTTGAGCTGGTACCACTGCGTGTCGGGGTTCTCCGCCTGAGCGGCGGCGACGCCTGCGCGCAGCTCGTCGGCGTTCAGGCCCATGATCTCGGCGATCTTCGTGGAGGCCTCGGCCCACGGGAGCTTCGGCGGGTTCTTCTCGTTGTCCTCCACCGTCTTCATCGCCTTCGGGTCCATGACGTAGTCGTAGACCGTGACGCTCTCGGCGAGCACCGTGCCGTCGGCGTCCACGATGTCCCCGCGCTGCCCGGGGATGGAGTCTCCCTCGCCGAGATACTTCAGCGACTGGTTGACGTGCTCGTCGGCGCTCACGACCTGGATGTCGACCAGGCGCACGATGAACACGCAGAGGATCGACAGGATGACGGCGAGTGCGACGACGGTGCGTCGCCGGGGACTCCGGGTGGCTCGTGTCGTCATGGACTCTCTCCGTCAGATGGTGGTCGTGGGTGTCAGTGGGTCGTGGGGCTGGGAAGGCCGTCGGTGATCGCCGGCGGCAGCTGCTCTGTGGGCGTCGTCGCGTCCTCGGTCACGGGGCCGTCGGTCGCGTCGTTCGTCGGCGCCTGCAACAGGGAGTTGCTCACCGCTCCCGCTCCGTTCGGATCGACCGTCGAGGCCCATCCCGCCCCGGTGCCCGCACCGATCACGGCGCCGTCGCTGAGCCGCAGGTACGAAGGAGCGCCCGCCACGACCATGCCGAGAGCGGAGGCGCCCGTCGCCAGCGCCTGCGGGGAGCTCACTCCGGTGAGCTCCTCCTGCAGCGCCTGCGTGCGCAGGTTCAGATCCCCCTGCTGCGACGACAGGGAGGCCAGCGTGAAGGAGTCCTGGGTGATCGCGAGCGAGAGCCCGATCTGCGCGGCGCCGATCGCCATAGCTCCCCCGAGCGCGACGAGCGCGTAGGCGAGTTTCGGCTTGCGTCGAGCCCGCGGCGCGGTGACCGGCTCGAGACGCGCACGGGGCGCCCGAGACGGCGCCTCGGGGGCGACCTTGGGCGTGCGGACGACGGCGTTCAGACTCATGCGCTCTCCCGCACCTTCTCGGCTGCGCGCAGCCGTACCGGGATCGCACGCGGATTGCGCGCGCGCTCCTCGTCGTCGGCGAGCTCTGCTCCCCGCGTGATGATGCGGAACTTCGGTGCGTGCTCGGGAAGCTCGACCGGCAGCCCCTTCGGAGCGGTGGATGCCGCGCCCGCCGCGAACGCCTGCTTGACCAGGCGGTCTTCGAGGGACTGATAGGACATGACCACGATCCGCCCGCCGACCGCGAGCGCGTCCATCGCGGAAGGGATGGCGTCGGCGAGCACGTTGAGCTCGGCGTTCACCTCGATCCGCAGCGCCTGGAACACCCGCTTTGCGGGGTGACCCGCGCGCTGAGCGGCCGCCGGTGTCGCGGCGATGAGGATCTCGACGAGCTCTCCCGATCGGGTGATCGGCTGCTTCTGCCGCGCATCGATGATGAAGCGCGCGTAGCGGCCGGCCAGTTTCTCCTCGCCGTATCGCTCGAAGATGCGACGGAGGTTGCCCTCGTTGTAGGTCGCGATGACCTCGGCGGCGGTGATGCCCTTCGTCTGATCCATGCGCATGTCCAGCGGCGCATCCTTCGAGTACGCGAAGCCGCGCTCGGCCTCGTCGAGTTGCAGGGAGGAGACGCCGAGGTCGAACAGGATGCCCGCGGCGCCCTGCGCGTGCAGGCCGATCTCGTCGTAGACCGTGTGCACGAGGGTGATGCGGTCTTTGAAGCGCGCGAGCCGCTCCCCCGCGATGCGGAGGGCGTCGGTGTCGCGGTCGAGACCCACGAGGCGGATGTTCGGGAACCGCTCGAGCAGAGCCTCGGAGTGCCCGCCCATCCCGAGGGTGGCGTCGACGAGCACCGCTCCGTCCGCCTGGAGGGCGGGAGCGAGCAGCTCGATGCAGCGCTCGAGCAGGACGGGGGTGTGTATGTCTCGGAGGTTCATGATCTTTCTCGGGGTGACCTTCGGCTCTGATCCCCCTCCGCTGCTCGACCCGGCACCGGGGAAGTGTGTCGGGGCGGGAGCGGCGGGGCATCACAGCCGTGGTCAGAAGAGTCCCGGAATCACCTCCTGCTCCAGCTCGGAGTAGGTCTCCTCGCCGGCGGCGAGGTAGGTGTTCCAGCTCTCGGCGTCCCAGATCTCGGCGTGTGCGCCGACACCGGTGACGATGAGCTCCTTCTGAAGCCCGGCGTACTGACGCAGGTGAGCGGGGATGGTGATGCGGTTCTGGCTGTCGGGCATCTCCGCACTCGCACCGGAGAGGAACAGGCGCATGAAGTCGCGCGCCTGCTTGTTGGCGAGCGGCGCCTGACGGATCCGCTCGTGCATGGACTCGAACTCGGCCGTGCTGAAGACGTAGAGGCAGCGCTCCTGACCACGGGTGACGACGATGCCGCCGCCCAGGTCCTCGCGGAACTTCGCGGGCAGGATGACCCGCCCTTTGTCGTCCAGCTTCGGTGAGTGCGTACCCAGCAGCATCGGCCATCACCCCCTCTCCGTCCGGCCAACTCGAGGTGCGCCCCACTTTACTCCACTTCCCTCCACTTTCCTACGACAATTCGGTGAAATACCAGCATCGTCCGATCAGAGCACCCCAAGTTTCCGCGGAAAGACGCGGTGGAGGAGAGTGGAGTGCCAGTGGAGGACGGGTGGAAGCCCGTGGAGGACGGCTCCAGCCCCCTCCAGCGCCACACCGAACACGAAAAAGGCCCGGATGCTGAGCATCCGGGCCTTGAGAAGTTTCTGCGGTCAGTGACCGTCTTGGCGGCGATCCCATCGATCGTTCATGCGATCCATGAAGGAGGCCGAGTTCTGCTGCTGCTTCTTCGCGCGCTCGCGGGGAACGGCGGAGACGGGGCGTCGAACCGGGGTGACGGCGAGCATCACACCGCCGAGCATCGCGGCGAAGGCGACGACGCCGACCACGATCCCCCAGACGTCACCGAGGATGACGCCGACGATCAGACCGCCCACGCCTGCCAGGAGCAGCAGGGCTCCGTAGACGAGATTGCGATAGCTCAGAGTGCGGTCGCCGGTAGGCGCGCTCACGACATCCGCGTCGTTGTGGAGGAGATGGCGTTCCATCTCATCGAGCAGACGCTGCTCCTGTTCGGAGAGTGGCATTTCGTCCCCCTCGGGTTTCTTCCGACCATTCTACGCGCGCCTCGGCGCCTCGGGGTAGCCGTTCGTGCCCGGATTCCCTTTACGTATGCTGGGAGTCGTGCCGTCACCCAATCCCGTCCCCGACGCCGTCGCCGAACGCCTCGATCTCTTCATCGAGAGGATGCGCGTCGAGTCCGTCGAATACGGCCCCGACGCGGCCGCGATGCTCCACGCGGCCGCGGACACCCTCGTCGGAGGCAAGAGGCTGCGCGCCCGGTTCTGCCATTCGGGCTGGAGCGCAGTAGCACGGTTCCGCGACCGCGACGCCGCCGAGACACCTTCTCTCTGGGACGTCTGCGCCGCACTGGAGATCTTCCAGTCGGCCGCGCTGGTCCACGACGACCTGATCGACAACTCCGACACGCGACGGGGCCGGCCGGCCGCGCATCGCGCCCTCGAGGGTGCTCACGAGAGCTCGGGCTGGACCGGAGACGCCGCCGCGTTCGGACGCTCGGCAGCCATCCTGCTCGGAGACCTCCTCGTCGCGTGGAGCGACGATCTGCTGGAGGACGCGCTGGAGACGCATCCGCACGCCGCTCGCGTGCGACGGGAGTACGCACGGATGCGCCGCGACGTCACGGTCGGCCAGTTCCTGGACATCGCGGAGGAGTCGGCATGGAGCGTGAACGCCGCCGACTCCCACGTCGAGCGCGCACTGCGCGTCGTCTCCCTGAAGTCGGCCCGCTACAGCATCGAGCAGCCGCTCGTGCTGGGCGCGTCCCTCGCGGGCGCCGACGAGGAGCAGCTGCGGGCGCTGCGCAGGTTCGGACATCCGGTGGGGATGGCGTTCCAGCTGCGGGACGACGTCCTCGGCGTCTTCGGCGACACGGCGGTCACCGGCAAGCCGGCCGGAGACGATCTCCGTGAGGGCAAGCGCACCGTCCTCGTCGCACTGACGAGGCAGACCCTCGACGCCTCCGCCAGGAATCTGTTCGACGAGATGCTCGGGGATCCGGATCTCGACGCGCAGCAGGTGTCCTTCCTGCAGGCGACGATCGACGGCTCCGGCGCCCTCGCCCGCGTCGAGGAGATGATCGATACCTATGCGAAGGATGCCGACCGTGCGCTCTCGGGCGCTCGGCTCGACAACGCCGCCGTCAGCGGCCTGCGCGACCTCGCCAGGGCGGCGACGACGCGATCCGCCTGATCAGGCGAGCGTGCGCGCGATGCGCCGCACCTCGCTCTTGTGCCCGGCGAGCAGCGCGGCGATCGGCGAGCGGCCGAGCGTCTCCTCTTCGCCGCGGAGCCAGTCGATGACCTCGTCGTCGCTGAATCCGGCGTCCTGCAGCGCGATGATGGTGCCGCGCAGCGACGGGAGCGGGTGGCCGTCCACGATGAACTCGGCGGGAACGGCGAAGACGCCGCTGCGCTTGGAGCCGATGAGGTAGTGCTCGTCGATCAGGCGGCGCACGCGGCCGAGCGGCACATCGAGCACCTCGACGAGATCGGGCATGGTCAGCCAGGCGGACTCGGTGGATGCAGCGACGTTCTCAGACACGTTGCCCACTATCTCACCTCTGCGCGCGCGGCGCATATCGTCACACCCGTCACATCCTTCACTTGAGTCACTATTGTTGACTTCTGTTTACTTACGTGTCAGCGTGGGCAGACGTCGAACAAGGGGGACCCGTGAGACCGAACTCCGCAGCGCGACGCATGCGCTACCTGCAGCTGGGGGTGCCCGCTGCCGTGCTCGGCACCCTCGCCGGAACGATCGCCGCGGCCCCGGCATCCGCCGACACGTCATCGGCGCAGATCGAGCGTCTCCATCTCTCCGGCCATCGGATCGTGCCCGCCACGGCTACGCCGACGAGCTACGTCGTGCAGCCTGGCGACACGGTGTCCGCCATCGCGCAGCAGCACGGTCTGCGCACCACCGATGTGCTCGCATGGAACGGCCTCACCTGGCGCTCGGTGATCTACCCCGGCCAGACGCTCACCCTCACGGGCGCCGCAGCGCCCGCCTCTCCCGCGCCGTCGGCTGCGGTCGGGCAGAGCCACCTGGTCGTCGCTGGGGACACCGTCTACGGCATCGCGCAGAAGTACGGCACCACGGTCGACGCCGTGCTCGCTGCCAACGGTCTCACCAGGGCATCCGTGATCTACCCGGGCCAGACCCTTGCGGTCACCGGACCCTCGGCCCCTGCGGCCGCTCCGGCGGTCGTCGTCGCACCGGCGCCGACGGGCGGGCAGACCTACACGGTGGTCGCGGGCGACACGCTCTCCGCGATCGCCCAGAACCACGGCACCTCGACCGCGAACCTGTACGCGTGGAACGGCCTGGGCCCGGGATCGATCATCTATCCGGGGCAGAGCATAACCGTCTCCGCTCCCCCTGCCGCAGCGGCATCCGGCACCGAGCAGCTCAGCGCGAGCCTCGACGCCGAGCAGACGGCGAACGCGGCGCTCATCGTCCGCATCGGCCGCCAGCTCGGGGTCTCCGATCGCGGCGTCGCGATCGCACTGGCCACCGCGATGGTCGAGTCGGGCATGCGCAACCTCTCCTACGGGGACCGCGACTCGCTCGGACTCTTCCAGCAGCGCCCGAGCACCGGGTGGGGCGCCGCGGAGCAGATCATGGATGCCGACCGCAGCACCCGCGTCTTCTACGGCGGGCAGAGCGACCCCAACGGGCAGAACTCCCGCGGTCTGCTCGACATCCCCGGATGGGACGGCATGGCGTTCACAGACGCCGCCCAGGCGGTGCAGATCTCCGCGTATCCCCTGCGTTACGGCCAGTGGGAGTCCCAGGCATACCAGTGGCTCGCCCACCTCGGGTGAACCTCCCGGCAAACCCGCAGCCCTCAGGGGCGAGCCGTTCCGCAGGCTTTCAGCCTGTCTTCCATAGAATCTTGACGTGACGACCAATCAGCAGGCCGACCCCCTCATCGGGCGGCTCGTCGACGGTCGGTACCGGGTCAGGGCCCGGATCGCGCGAGGCGGCATGGCGACGGTGTACGTCGCCACCGACCTCCGCCTCGAGCGGCGCATCGCCCTCAAGGTCATGCACGCGCACCTCAGCGACGACTCGGCCTTCCAGAGCCGGTTCATCCAGGAGGCCCGTTCGGCGGCGCGTCTGGCCGACCCGCACGTCGTCAACGTCTTCGACCAGGGCCAGGACGGCGAGCTCGCCTATCTGGTGATGGAGTACCTGCCGGGCATCACCCTGCGCGAGCTCCTCCGCGAGCAGAAGCGCCTCACGATCTCGCAGACGATCACGATCATGGATGCGGTGCTCTCCGGTCTCTCCGCCGCTCACCGCGCCGGCATCGTGCACCGCGACGTGAAGCCCGAGAACGTGCTGCTGGCCGAGGACGGCCGCATCAAGATCGGCGACTTCGGCCTCGCACGTGCCACCACGGCGAACACCGCGACCGGTCAGCAGCTGCTCGGCACGATCGCCTACCTCGCCCCCGAGCTCGTCACACGCGGCACCGCCGATGCCCGCAGCGACATCTACGCGCTCGGCATCATGCTCTACGAGATGCTGGTCGGCGAGCAGCCCTACAAGGGCGAGCAGCCCATGCAGATCGCCTTCCAGCACGCGACGGAATCGGTGCCGAGGCCGAGCGCGCGCAACCCCGGCGTGCCAGAGCAGCTCGACGAGCTCGTGCTCTGGGCCACCGAGAAGTCCCCAGACGACCGTCCGGACGACGCGGGCCAGATGCTGGAGCGCCTGCGCGAGATCGAGCGTTCTCTCGGCATCGCCCCCGCCGTCGCCTCCGCCACCGCGCCACAGCGCGCGCACGCCGACTCCGGCGATCTCACCAAGGTCATGCCGGGAACGCTGCCCATCGCCGACCCCACGGCTCCCGTGCCGCAGACGGTCGACAACGCGACGCTGCTGCGTCGCCGGTCGTCCAAGCGACGTGCCCGCGGCGCCTTCCTGCTCACGCTCGTGCTGCTGCTGGCCGCGGTCGCTGGCGGCGTCGGCTGGTGGTTCGGATCGGGCCCCGGTTCGCTCGTGGCCGTGCCCGGTGTGGCCGGGATGTCGTACCAGGACGCCGCGGATACGCTGACGGCCGAGGGATTCGTGCCGGTGCAGAAGGACGAGTTCTCCGTCGACATCCCCGCAGGAGAGGTCATCAAGACGGACCCCGGAGAGGGCCAGCGTCTCGACAGAGGCGTGACGGTCACGGTGATCGTCTCCACCGGACCCGCACCGCACGATCTCGCCCCCGTCGCCGGAGTGGACGTCGAGACCGTCCGCGGTCAGCTCGACGCGGCGAACCTCGACATCACCGACGACGAGAAGTACTTCGACGACCTCGACGACGGCATGGTCCTCAACGTGCGCATCACCCCTCGTGGCGGCGGCGACGCCTTCGGCTGCGACCAGGGCTGCACGGTGCACGAGAAGGACACGGCGACCATCCAGGTGTCGGTGGGCCCTGTCCCCGACGTCAGCGGCATGAACGTCAACCAGGCGACCAAGACGCTGACCGACAAGGGTCTCGTGGTCAACCCGGACAGCCAGACCGTGTTCAGCGAGGACGTCGCCAAGGACAAGGTGATCGGGTACGCCGACCGCGCCGAGGCGGGATCCTGGCGACCGGGCGACACCATCCAGCTCATCGTCTCGAAGGGGCCCGAGCTGTTCGACGTCCCCGATGTGAAGGGGATGACGCGGGACAAGGCGAAGGAGGCCCTCACCAACGCCGGGTTCAAGTGGAGCTACACCAGCGACACCATGATCCCGGATGGCGCGTGGGACCTGCTCGACAACAAGAACACCAAGGTCGTCTCCTACAGCCCGACCGAGCCGCAGCGCAAGAGCACCACCATCGTGCTCCAGATGGGACTCAGCGGCTAGCATCCGCTGCGCGTCACCCGCCGTTCACCTCCCGGCCACGGCGGGGCAACTCCCCCGGCATCTGCCGGATGCCTGACGCCCACACTCTGTCGAGTACCCCCGTACTCGCCGACCCGGAGTGTGCCATGCCCTCTCGTCCCCTCTCCGCCGCGGTGCTCGCGACCTGCCTTCTGGCCGGCACGATCACCGTCGCCGCCGTCCCGGCATCCGCGGCCCCCCGCACCGCCGACGTCTTCTCCCGCGCCGCGACCTACCCCGTGTACCTCAACGCTCCTGCGGGGGTGGACCCGGCATCCGCCACCGTCGCGGAGATCTCCACGATCACCGCCGACGGCACCGTCGTCTACACCGACGCTCTCGGAAAGCGGATCGGCTTCGTCGATGTGGCCGACCCGTCGAACCCCCGCGGAACCGGAACGGTCTCACTCGCCGACCTCGGCCACCCCGACGACCAGCCCACGTCGGTCGCCTCCTACGGCGACTACATCCTCGTCGTGATCGACGAGACCGGCGGGCAGTTCACCGATCCGCACGGGCGGCTCGACGTGCTGCGCGCATCCGACCGCTCCCTCGTGCGCTCGATCGATCTGGGCGGCCAGCCCGACTCCATCGCGATCTCGCACGACGGCGCGTACGCGGCGATCGCGATGGAGAACCAGCGCGACGAGGAGATCAAGCCCGCCGGCGGCAAGAAGGGGGATCTCCCCCAGCTGCCCGGCGGATTCGTCCAGGTGCTCGACCTCGGCGAGGACCCCGCCGCCTGGACCACGACCCCCGTGCGCTTTCTCGCCGAGGACGGCAGCCCGCTGCCGATCGTCGCGGCATCCGGAATCGACACCCCGCAGGACCCGGAGCCGGAGTACGTCACCATCGACGATCGCAACCGGCTCGCGGTGACGCTCCAGGAGAACAACGGCATCGCCGTGATCGACCTGGAGACCAAGACGCTCACGTCCGTCTTCTCGGCGGGCGCGGTCGCGCTCAGCGGCGTGGACACCGTGAAGGACGGCCGCATCGACCTCACCGGATCGCTGCCGGCGACGCCTCGCGAACCCGACTCGATCGCGTGGGTCGGCGATGGACTGGTGGCCACGGCCAACGAGGGCGACTGGAAGGGCGGCACCCGCGGTTGGACGGTGTTCGACACCGCGACCGGTCTGCCGGTGTGGGACGCGGGGAACAGCTTCGCGAACATCGCCGTGCAGTACGGCCTGCACAACGAGGACCGCGCGGCCAAGAAGGGGGCCGAGCCCGAAGGGCTCGCGTTCGCCGAGTTCGGCGGCACGCCGTATGTGTTCGTCGCCAGTGAGCGCTCCAACTTCGTCGCCGTGTACGACATGACCGACCCGGCCTCCCCCGTGTTCGATCAGATCCTGTTCACGACCAACGGCCCCGAGGGCATCCTGCCGGTGCCGGGGCGCGATCTGCTCGTCGTGTCCAGCGAGACGGACGACGCGAGCGTCGGCGTCCGCGCCTCCGTGAGCCTGTTCTCCTTCGGCGCCGGTGCGCCCGCGCAGCCCAGCATCCTGTCCGATGCCGTCGGCGGCGCACCGATCGGATGGTCCGCGCTCGGCGCGCTCTCCGGGCACCCGACGAACTCCTCGCTCGTGTACGCCGCGAGTGACGCCGTCGTCTCCCCGGCGACGATCTACACCGTCGACGTGTCGCAGACTCCTGCCCGCATCACCGCCTCGACGGCCGTCACCGAGAGCGGCTCGCCCATCGCGCTGGACGTGGAGGGCATCTCCGCCGCCGCGGACGGCACCTTCTGGCTGGCCGTGGAGGGCGCGGCGGGAGCCGGGAACACCATCGTCCACACGGATGCGGCAGGAGCCGTGCTCTCACGTCACCCGCTGCCGGCCGAGGTCGCCGCGCACATCGGCAAGTGGGGCTTCGAGGGCGTCACCGTGACCGGCGAGGGTGCCGACCTCCGCGTGTGGAGCGTCATCCAGCGTCCGCTCTGGACCGACCCATCGAACCTCGCCGCCGGCACCGTGGACGGAGCCGACATCACCCGCATCGGCCGCCTCGACCCGGCGACGGGCGCGTGGGAGTGGTTCGGCTACCGCCTCGACGCGACGACCACCCAGGGAGACTGGATGGGGCTGTCGGAGATCACGGCGATCGACGACGACACGTTCGCGATCATCGAGCGCGACAAGCTCAACGGCCCCTCGGCCGCGGTGAAGCGCGTGACCCGAGTCGACATCCCGGCGGATGCTGCGCCCAGCGCGTTCGGGCAGCCTCTGACCCTGCTCGAGAAGACGACCGCGATCGACGTGCTGCCCCAGCTGAGGGCGACGGCCGGCTGGACCCAGGAGAAGCTCGAGGGCTTCGCGATCGCGGCGGACGGCCGCCTGTACGGGGTCACCGACAACGACGGGCTCAAGGACGCCACGGGCGAGACCGTGTTCCTGCGCCTCGGCGCCGCCTCCGAGGTCTTCCCGGACACGTCGACGCCCGCGGTGCCGTCGCTCACCCTGAGTGCCGCGAGCGTGAAGGCCGGTGCCGAGCTCACCGTCACGGGAACGGGGTTCCCCGCCTCGACGGAGGTGCGCATCGAACTGCACAGCGATCCGGTCGTGCTGGGCACCGCTTCGACCGACGCCCAGGGCGCCCTGCACTTCACCGGGGCGGTCCCCGCGGGCACCGCGCCGGGAGCGCACGAGATCGTCGCCGTCGCGGGCGAGGTCACGGCCCGCACCCCGCTGACGGTGACCGCGTCCGGCGGGGCGACGACCCCCGGCGCCGGAGGCTCCGTGCGACCTGGCGACCTGGCCACGACCGGCGGTGACGCATCCTGGCTCCTGCCGGTGGCCGTGGGCGCCGGCATCCTGCTCCTCGCGGGTGCCGTGCTGCTGATCGTCCGCCGCCGCACGCGTTCCTGACCCGACATGAAGAAGGGCCGGAACCCAGGAGGTTCCGGCCCTTCTTCATTCGGCGTTCGGCGCGTGTCAGCGCTTCTCGAGCTCCTCGGCCACGAGGAAGGCGAGTTCGAGCGACTGCATGTGGTTCAGACGCGGGTCGCACAGGCTCTCGTAGCGCGTGCCGAGCGCGGCCTCGTCGATCTGCTCAGAACCGCCCAGGCACTCCGTGACGTCGTCGCCGGTCAGTTCGACGTGGATGCCGCCGGGGAACGTGCCCACCGCGCGGTGCGCCTCGAAGAATCCGCGGACCTCGTCGACGACGTCGTCGAAGCGACGGGTCTTGTACCCGGTCGGCGTGGTGATGCCGTTGCCGTGCATCGGGTCGGTGACCCACAGCGGCTGCGCACCCGAATCACGGACGGCCTCGAGCAGCGGCGGAAGCGCATCGCGGATCTTGCCGGCGCCCATGCGCGTGATGAAGGTCAGCCGACCGGGCTCACGGTTCGGGTCGAGCTTGTCGATCAGCGCGAGCGCCGTGTCGGGCGACGTCGTCGGGCCGAGCTTGACGCCGATGGGGTTGCGGATCTTCGAGAAGTAGTCGACGTGCGCGCCGTCGAGCTCTCGGGTGCGCTCGCCGATCCAGAGGAAGTGCGCCGAGGTGTTGTACGGGGTGTCCGTGCGGGAGTCGATGCGCGTCATCGGCCGCTCGTAGTCCATCAGCAGGCCCTCGTGACCGGTGAAGAACTCGACGCGCTTGAGCTCGTCGAAGTCCGCACCCGCGGCCTCCATGAACTTGATCGCACGGTCGATCTCGGCGGCCATGCGCTCGTAGCGCTGGTTCGCCGGGTTCTGCGCGAAGCCCTTGTTCCACGAGTGCACCTCGCGGAGGTCGGCGAAACCGCCCTGCGTGAAGGCGCGGATGAGGTTCAGCGTGGACGCGGCCGTGTGGTACCCCTGCAGCAGTCGGCCGGGGTCGGCCTGACGGGATCCCTCGGTGAAGTCGTAGCCGTTGACGATGTCGCCGCGGTAGGCGGGGAGCGTGACGTCGCCGCGGGTCTCGGAGTCGCTGGAGCGCGGCTTGGCGAACTGCCCGGCCATGCGTCCCATCTTCACGATGGGCATCGACGCCCCGTAGGTGAGCACCACGGCCATCTGCAGGACCGTCTTGATGCGGTTGCGGATCTGCTCGGCGGTCGCTCCGGCGAACGTCTCGGCGCAGTCGCCGCCCTGCAGCAGGAACGCCCGGCCGGATGCCGCGCGGGCGAGGCGATCCCGGAGGTTGTCGACCTCACCGGCGAAGACCAGCGGAGGGAGGGTCGAGATCTGGCGGGAGACCTCGGCGACGCGCTCTGCGTCGGGCCACTGCGGCTGCTGCTTGATCGGGAGCGAGCGCCACGCGTCAAGGGCGTCGATGTGGTGCGGGAGCATGCCCCCAGCCTAGCGGGAGCTGAGGCTCAGGAGCGCCGTGTGGCAGCGGCCGGAAGGCGGTCCTTGACGGTCGACGCGTAGACGTCTTCGTACTCCTGCTCCCCCAGCCGCTGGAGGGCGACCATGATCTCGTCGGTGACGGACCGGAGGATGTAGCGGTCGTTCTCCATGCCCGCGTAGCGCGAGAAGTCGAGCGGCTCTCCGATGACGATCCCCACGCGCATGATCCGCGGGATGCGCCGGCCGATCGGCATCGCCGTGTCGGTGTCGACCATGATCACCGGGACGACGGGGACCTTGGCCTCGAGCGCCATCCGGGCGATGCCGGTGCGCCCCCGGTACAGCTTTCCGTCGGGGCTGCGCGTCCCCTCGGGATAGATGCCGAGGAGGTCGCCGCCGCCCAGCACCTGCAGCCCCGTGTTGAGGGATGCCTCGGACGCCTTGCCACCCGACCGGTCGATCGGCAGCTGACCCGTGGCCTTCATGAAGAACTTCGTGGCCCGGCCCTTGATGCCGCGCCCGGTGAAGTAGTCGCTCTTGGCGAGGAAGGACATGGACCTGTCGAGCATGAGCGGCAGGAAGATCGAGTCGGCGAACGACAGATGGTTGCTGGCGAGGATCGCCGCGCCGCTGGCGGGCACGTTCGCTCGGCCCACCACCCATGGTCGGAAGATCGCCTTCACCAGAGGGCCGATCACGACGTACTTCATCAGCCAGTAGAACATCGTGGTGAAGTCTAGCGCCGTGGATGGCTTCCGTTCACGGTGGCGACTGAGTTTCACCCTGAATGAAATTCAGTCCCATGCCTTAGACTCGGGTGAACACGTGCCCGACCGGTACCGAAGGAGCTGCCGTGGTCCAGTTTGAAGTCCCCGCCGTCGTCCCCGCCGACCCAGATGCGAACATCTCCGACATCCTGGCGAAGCGCGTCGAAGCCACTCCGAACCTCGCGCTCTTCTCCGTGCCCGACGGAGAAGGCTGGCGCGACATCACCGCCGCCGATTTCCAGACGGCCGTGATCGCCCTGGCCAAGGGGTTCGCCGCCGCCGGCATCCAGCCGGGAGAGAAGGTCGGCTTCCTCGCTCGCACGACGTACGAGTGGACGCTCGTCGACTTCGCGCTGTTCTACGCCGGGGCCGTGATGGTCCCGATCTACGAGACCAGCTCGCCGTCGCAGATCCAGTGGATCCTCGAGGACTCCGGCGCCATCGCCCTCCTCGTGGAGTCCCCCGAGCACTTCTCCCGGGTCGACGAGGTCCGCGGCGACCTCCCCCTGATCCGCGAGGTCTGGCAGATGCACCTCGGAGCGATCGACGCCCTCACCGCGCAGGGTGCCGCGGTGACGGATGACGAGATCGAGCGTCGACGCAACCTCGCAGTCGGCAGCGACATCGCGACCCTCATCTACACGTCGGGCTCGACCGGCCGCCCCAAGGGCTGCGTGCTCACCCACAGCAACTTCGTCGAGCTCTCCCGCAACGCGGCGAAGTCCCTCAACGAGGTGGTGCAGACGCCCGGCGCCTCCACGCTGCTGTTCATCACCACGGCGCACGTGTTCGCGCGCTTCATCTCTATCCTCG
The DNA here is from genome assembly GCF_042901325.1 of Microbacterium sp. NPDC012755. NCBI lineage: Bacteria > Bacillati > Actinomycetota > Actinomycetes > Micrococcales > Microbacteriaceae > Microbacterium > Microbacterium sp. NPDC012755. Next base: position 3,591,389 of record NZ_JBIBCT010000001.1, read on the forward strand.
ACGTGCACGCCGGCGTCCGCACCGGCCACCAGCCCGACACCCGGCAGCTGCTGCCGGCGCTCGGCTCCTTCAAACCGACCTTCCTCCTCGCGGTGCCCCGCGTGTTCGAGAAGGTCTACAACTCGGCCGAGCAGAAGGCCGAGGCCGGCGGCAAGGGCAAGATCTTCCGCGCCGCCGCCGAGGTCGCGATCGAGCACTCGAAGCTCCTCGAGGCCGGCAAGCCGATCCCGTTCGGCATGCGCCTGAAGTTCGCGCTCTTCAACAAGCTCGTCTACAGCAAGCTGCGCGAGGCCATGGGCGGCAACGTCGTCTACGCCGTGTCCGGCTCCGCCCCCCTCGGCGCGCGTCTCGGCCACTTCTTCCACAGCCTCGGCGTGGTGATCCTTGAGGGCTACGGCCTGACCGAGACCACGGCGCCCGCCACGGTCAACCTCGCGGACAAGTCGAAGATCGGCACGGTGGGCCCCGCGCTCCCCGGCGTCGGCATCCGTCTCGCCGAGGACGGCGAGATCGAGGTCCGCGGCATCAACGTGTTCAAGGAGTACTGGAACAACCCGCAGGCGACCGCCGACGCGTTCAGCGAGGGCGGCTGGTTCCGCACCGGCGACATCGGCACCTTCGACGCCGAGGGCTTCCTCACCATCACGGGTCGCAAGAAGGAGATCATCGTGACGGCGGGCGGCAAGAACGTCGCCCCCGCCGCGCTCGAGGACCCGATCCGCGCGAACCCGATCATCGGTCAGGTGGTCGTCGTGGGCGATCAGAAGCCGTTCATCTCCGCACTCATCACGCTGGACCCCGAGATGCTTCCGACCTGGCTGGGCAACAACGGGCTCCCGGCCGACATGTCCCTCGCGGAGGCGTCGACGAACGCCGCCGTGCGCGCCGAGGTGCAGAAGGCGGTGGATGCCGCGAACACCCGCGTCTCCCGCGCGGAGTCGATCCGCAAGTTCACGATCCTCGACAGCGAGTGGACTGAGGCATCGGGCCACCTCACGCCCAAGCTCTCCATCAAGAGGAACGTCATCATGAGCGACTTCGCCGACGAGATCTCGGCGATCTACGACGAGCCCGTCGCCACCACGAACGTCGCGATCGGCGGCTGAGCTCGGATCCACCACGGTCATGCAGAAGGGCTCCGCCTCGGCGGGGCCCTTCTGCATGACCGGTCAGAACCAGGAGCTCTCGCGCACCTCGCGCATGGCGACCTTGCGGGTCTCCGGATCGAGTCGGGTCAGGTACAGCTTGCCGTCGAGGTGATCCGTCTCGTGCTGCAGGGCCTGGGCCAGCAGACCGTCGCCCTCCAGCACCACGGGGTTGCCGTCGAGGTCGATGCCCTCCACACGGGCCCAGGGATGCCGCAGAGCGTCGTGCCAGAGCCCTGGCACCGAGAGGCAGCCCTCGCCGGTCGGCACGGCCTCACCGCGGACCTCCGTCAGCACCGGGTTCAACACGTAGCCGATGTCGCCGTCGATGTTGTAGCTGAAGGCACGCAGCGCGACGCCGATCTGCGGCGCGGCGACGCCCGCCCGTCCGGGCAGCTCCACGGTCTCCACCAGATCGGTCACCAGGGCGCGCACGCCGTCGTCGATCTCCTCGATCGGCGCGCACACGGTGCGCAGCACGGGGTCGCCGAACACGCGGATCTCACGGACGGCCATCAGGCGGCCTTCGCCCGAAGGCCCTCGACCAGCAGCGCCGCGAGCTCTCGCGCCGCGACACGGGTCTCCGGCTGCAGGTTCGCGAAGACGATCGTGCCGCCTCCCGCGATCTGGGAATCGTACGGCACCCGGACGACCTTCTTGGCTCTGGTGCGGAAGTGCGCCTCGAGCTCGTTCAGCCGCACCAGCGGAGCACCGGGCGTGGACTGGTTGAGCACCACGATGGCCTCCCGTGCCTGCTCCGCGTATCCGTTGGTCTCCAGCCAGGTCAGCGTCTCGGACGCCAACCGCGCCTCGTCGACGCTGAGGCCCGACACGATCACGACCTGGTCGGCGAGGTCGAGCGTCGCCGACATCACGGAGTGGACGATGCCCGTGCCCGTGTCCGTGAGGACGAGGGAATAGTAGTGCGCCGCGACGCCTGCGACGTCGCGGTAGTCGCTGTCGCTGAACGCCTCCGCGATGCGGGGGTCGGAATCCGAGGCCAGCACATCGAGACGGGTGGCGTCGCGTGCGACGATCGAGGAGATGTCGTGGTAGCCCTTCACGTCATCGTGGATGCGCACGAGGTCGCGCACCGTCCGGCTGTGGGCCGACCGCACGACGCGATCGGCGAGAGTGCCCCTGTCGGGGTTGGCGTCGACCGCGATGACCCTGTCCTCGCGAGCATCCGCGAGCGCCATTCCCAGGAGCGCGGTGATCGTCGTCTTGCCGACACCGCCCTTGCGCGACAGAACGGGCACGAAGCGCGCGCCGCCGGACAGCGGGGCCGCGATCCTCGCGCTGAGCGCCTTTCGCTCGCGAGCACGCCTGCCGTCGCCGATGTTGATGCGGCGCCCGGAGACCGTGTAGAGGAAGTGGCTCCACGCGCCCTCCGGCTCGGGCCTGGTGACGCGGCTCGGGTCGAGCAGACGGTCGGCGGTGAGCAGATCGGCGCTCTCGCGCGAGGCCTCCCCCAGATCGTCGAGGCGCTTCGACGAGAGCGCCACTTCGGTGCGCGACGCACGGGTGGGCTGCGTCGCCACGGACTTCTCCTTCGCAACGTTCACGACGGGGATCTCCTTTCGGGATGCGGCAGTCGGCGAAGGGGCGAGAGCCGTCGCCTTGGCCTCGAGATCGGCCTTCGCGCGCGCGATGAAGGCAGCGGCCGCTGCTGCCTCGGCAGCGACGAGGTCCTCGGGCTCGGACTCGGGCTCGGACTCGGGCTCCGTCCCGGTCTCGGTCGCAGTCTCGGGCTCAGTCACGGCTTCCGGCTCGGGCTCAGCTGCGAGTTCAGGTTCGGGCTCAGCCGTGGGCGCGGGCGCCGACTCCGGCTCAGCCTCAGCCTCAGCCTCAGCCTCAGCCTCAGCCTCAGCCTCAGCCTCAGCCTCAGCCTCAGCCGAGACCACCGCGGCTGTGCTCTCGGCGACCGTGGGCTCGTCGACCTCGATGCGATCGGCCACGGCGATGCGATCGGCCGCTGCGATCTCGGCCTCGGCGTCGGCGGCCTCGACGGGCTCCGACTCGACGACCTCCGACACGATGACCTCTGCGACCTCGGAGTCGAGAGGCTCGGATTGGAGAGGCTCGGGCAGCGCGGCCTCGGGCGCGGACTCCTCGACGGTCCCGTCAGACGACGCCGGCATCTCGACCGCCTCCGCGGACGGCACGGTGTGCGGCATCTCCGCGTCCGCGGGCAGCTCGATGACGATCGACTCGATGACGGCATCCGCCTCGGGCGCGATCTCGTTCTCGACGAACGCTGTGCGATCGTAGACCGGTTCGTCGTCGATGATCAGATCGACGACCTCGCCGTCGACGACGCCGTCGTCGGCGAGATCGTCATCGTCCGCCTGCGGAAGGATCACGTTCACCTGGGCCGTGCCGCCGAGGATGCCGATCCCGGACGTGTCCAGGGACGCGGCTTCGTCGAGCACCCCTCTCGACTCTTCGTCTTTCGGGGTGGACCCCTTTTTCACGGTCACGATGTCACTCCAAGCTTGTGCGGGCCTCGGGTGCGTCACGTGCGTGCGCGGCCCTCGCCCGCACAAGATTAGTGCGCGGGGCGGATCACGACCAAAAGATCTCCTGCGTCCACCTGCTGCGTCTCTCCGATCGCGAGGCGCTCGATGACCCCGTCGACCGGCGCCGTGATCGCCGCTTCCATCTTCATCGCCTCGATCGAGGCGACGGGCTCCCCTGCCCTGACGGCGGAGCCTACCTCGACCTTCAGGGTGACCACGCCGGAGAACGGCGCCGCCACCTGACCGGGCACGGAGGTGTCGGCCTTCTCGACCTCATGGGCGTCGACGACGATCGAGCGATCGCGCACGAACACCGGGCGCAGCTGCCCGTTCAGGGTGGTCATGACCGTGCGCATGCCCTTGTCATCCGCCTCGCCGATCGCCTCGAGCCCGACGTACAGCTGCACGCCGCGGTCGATCTCGATGAGGTGCTCCTGTCCCTGGACGAGCCCGTAGAGGTAGTCGCTCGTGTCGAGGACCGAGAGATCGCCGAAGAGTTCGCGCATCTGAGCGAACTCCTTCGTCGGAGCGGGGAACAGCAGGGTGTTCAGTCGCTCCCGACGCGCGGCGCTGTCTCCCGCGAGTGCGGCCTCGTCGTCGGCGGAGATCTCGGTCATTCCGGTGCGCACCGCGCGCCCGGCGAGCACCTTCGTGCGGAAGGGCTCGGGCCAGCCGCCGGGAAGATCGCCCAGTTCGCCGGCCATGAATCCGACCACCGAGTCCGGCACGTCGTACTTCTCGGGATTCGCCTCGAAGTCCGCCGGATCCGCCTTGACGGCGGCGAGGTGCAGCGCGAGGTCTCCGACGACCTTGGAGGAGGGCGTCACCTTCGGCACGCGACCGAGGATGCGGTCGGCCGCCGCGTACATGTCCTCGATCAGCTCGAAGTCGTCGGCGAGTCCGAGAGCCTTCGCCTGCTGGCGCAGGTTGGACAGCTGGCCGCCCGGGATCTCGTGGTGGTATACGCGTCCGGTGGGTCCGGGCAGGCCGGACTCGAACGGCGCGTACTGACGGCGCACGGCCTCCCAGTACGGCTCGAGGTCGGAGACCCCATCGAGGTCGATGCCGCTGTCGCGCTCGGTGTGCGCGAGCGCCGCGACGAGAGACGAGAGCGAGGGCTGGCTCGTGGTGCCCGAGAGCGGAGCGGATGCCGCATCCACCGCGTCGACGCCGGCAGCGCTCGCGGCGAGCAGGGTCGCGAGCTGGCCGCCTGGCGTGTCGTGCGTGTGCAGGTGCACGGGCAGATCGAAGCGCTCGCGAAGAGCGGCCACGAGCTTCGACGCCGCCGCGGGGCGGAGCAGACCCGCCATGTCCTTGATCGCGATGATGTTGGTTCCGGCGGCGACGATCTGATCCGCGAGCGCCAGGTAGTAGTCGAGGGTGTAGAGGTCCTCGGCGGGGTTCAGCAGATCTCCCGTGTAGCAGAGAGCGACCTCCGCGACCGCGGTGCCCGTCCGACGCACGGCCTCGATCGCTGGACGCATCTGCTCGACGTCGTTGAGCGCGTCGAAGATGCGGAAGATGTCGACGCCGCTGGCGGCCGCCTCCGAGACGAACGCCTCGGTGACCGCAGTGGGGTACGGCGTGTAGCCGACCGTGTTGCGCCCCCGCAGCAGCATCTGGATGGCGACGTTCGGCAGAGCCGCCCGCAGCTTGTCGAGCCGCTCCCACGGGTCCTCGCCGAGGAACCGCAGCGCGACGTCGTAGGTCGCGCCGCCCCAGGCCTCCACCGACAGCAGTCCGGGGGTCAGGCGGGCGAGGTAGGGAGCAGCGGCGACCAGGTCCTTCGTGCGCACACGCGTCGCGAGCAGCGACTGGTGAGCGTCGCGGAACGTCGTGTCGGTGATGGCGAGGGCGGACTGCGCACGCAGGCTCTTCGCGAACCCCTCCGGTCCGAGTTCGAGCAGCCGCTGCCGTGATCCGGGAGCGGGCGCGGCTGCGAGGTCGATCGTAGGGAGCTTCGCCACCGGATCGATGACGCCGGGGTGGGCCCCGTGCGGCTTGTTCACCGTGACGTCCACCAGCCAGTTCAGGATCTTCGTCCCGCGGTCCTTGGAGATCCGTCCGCGGAGTAGCTCAGGACGTTCGTCGATGAAGGACGTGCTCACATCTCCGGCCACGAAGGCGTCGTCGTCGAGCAGCGCCTGCAGGAACGGGATGTTGGTGGAGACGCCACGGATGCGGAACTCGGCGAGGGCGCGGCGCGCGCGGGCGACCGCGGCGGGGAAGTCGCGTCCTCGACAGGTCAGCTTCGCGAGCATCGAGTCGAAGTGCGGGCTGATCTGCGCGCCCTGGTGCACGGTGCCGCCGTCGAGACGGACGCCCGCACCGCCCGGTGACCGGTACGTGGTGATCTTGCCCGTATCGGGCCGGAACCCCTGGGTCGGGTCCTCCGTGGTGATCCGACACTGCAGGGCCGCACCGCGCAGGTGCAGGTTCTCCTGCTGCAGCCCGAGGTCGGCGAGGGTCTCCCCCGCGGCGATCCGCATCTGGCTCTGCACCAGGTCGACGTCGGTGACCTCCTCGGTGACCGTGTGCTCGACCTGGATGCGCGGGTTCATCTCGATGAAGACGACCTCTCCCGCGCGCTCCCCCGCCGTCTCCAGCAGGAACTCGACGGTGCCGGCGTTCTCGTACCCGATCGAGCGGGCGAAGGCGACCGCGTAACCGTGCAGGGCGGTGCGGATGCCGTCATCGAGGTTGGGTGCCGGAGCGATCTCGACCACCTTCTGGTGGCGCCGCTGCACCGAGCAGTCCCGCTCGAAGAGGTGCACGGTCTCGCCGGTCTTGTCGGCGAGGATCTGGACCTCGATATGACGAGGTCGCAGGACGGCCTGCTCCAGGAACATGCGCGGGTCGCCGAAGGCACTGGACGCCTCGCGCATGGCCTCCGCGAGAGCGGGGGCCAACTCGCCCTTCGTCTCCACGCGGCGCATCCCTCGTCCGCCGCCGCCGGCGACGGCCTTCGCGAAGAGCGGGAAGCCGATCCCGTCGGCCTGGGCCACGAGAGCCTCGACGTCATCCGACGCCTCGGTGGAGCGGAGGACGGGCACGCCCGCCTCGATCGCGTGGCGCTTGGCCTCGACCTTGTTCCCCGCCATCTCGAGCACGTTCGCGGGAGGCCCGATGAAGACGATGCCGTTGGCGGCAGCCTTCTCTGCGAGCTCGGGATTCTCCGAGAGGAAACCGTAGCCCGGGTAGATCGCGTCCGCGCCGGCCTCCAGCGCCACGCGGATGATCTCGTCGACGTTCAGGTAGGCCCTGACCGGATGACCACGCTCCCCGATCTCGTATGCTTCATCGGCCTTCAGCCGGTGAACGGATCCGCGGTCCTCGTGGGGGAAGACCGCCACGGTCCTCGCTCCCACCTCGAAGGCCGCACGGAAGGCGCGGATCGCGATCTCGCCGCGGTTCGCCACAAGGATCTTCGTGAACATGCACACCTCTAAGAGCTCGATGCACGGCGTTTTCGACGCGCATGGGGCGGGGCTGAGTGTTCCCCCAGCCTAGGGGAAGGTAACGTGGTGTCCGTGCACGTACTCAGCGTCAGCTCTCTCAAGGGAGGCGTCGGCAAGACGACCGTGACCCTCGGCCTGGCCTCAGCGGCCTTCGCCCGTGGTGTCCGGACGCTCGTCGTCGACCTCGACCCGCAGTCCGACGTGTCCACCGGGATGGATATCCAGGTGGCCGGCCGGCTCAACATCGCCGACGTCCTGGCGAACCCGAAGGAGAAGGTCGTCCGTCAGGCGATCACCTCCAGCGGCTGGGCGAAGGTGCACCCCGGCACGATCGACGTGCTCATCGGCAGCCCCTCGGCGATCAACTTCGACGGGCCGCACCCCAGCGTCCGCGACGTGTGGAAGCTCGAGGAGGCGCTGGCATCCGTCGAAGCCGACTACGACCTCGTCCTGATCGACTGCGCTCCATCGCTGAACGCGCTGACCCGTACGGCGTGGGCCGCGAGCGACCGCGTCATGGTCGTCACCGAGCCCGGCCTGTTCTCCGTGGCCGCGGCGGATCGCGCCCTGCGCGCGATCGAGGAGATCCGTCGTGGACTCTCTCCTCGCCTCCAGCCGCTGGGCATCGTGGTCAACCGCGTGCGCCCGCAGTCGATCGAGCACCAGTTCCGCATCAAGGAGCTGCGCGACATGTTCGGCCCGCTCGTGCTCTCCCCCCAGCTGCCGGAGCGCACGTCGCTGCAGCAGGCCCAGGGTGCGGCCAAGCCGCTGCACATCTGGCCGGGAGACTCCGCACAGGAGCTCGCCGCAGACTTCGACCAGCTGCTCGACCGGATCATCCGCACCGGACGCATCCAGGTCGCGGAGGCCGGCCCTCAGGCCTGATCCCCACCGCTACGCGAAACGCCCGCTCGATGAGCGGGCGTTTTCCGTTTCCGGTGACGTTCAGGCGGAGCGCTTGGACCGTCGGGCCGAGAGCTCGTCGACGGGGTCGGGCGCCGTGGGATCGAACTCCACGAGAGTGGACTCCACCTCGCGCAGGACCTTCCCGACGGCGATGCCGAACACGCCCTGGCCGCGGCTCACGAGGTCGATGACCTCGTCGTTCGAGGTGCACAGGTAGACCGAAGCGCCGTCGCTCATCAGCGTGGTGCCCGCGAGGTCGCGGATGCCGGCGCGGCGGAGCTCCTCGACCGCGGTGCGGATCTGCTGCAGCGAGATGCCCGTGTCGAGAAGGCTCTTCACGAGCTTGAGCACGAGGATGTCGCGGAAACCGTAGAGGCGCTGCGAACCCGAGCCGCTGGCGCCACGGACGGTCGGCTCCACGAGCTCGGTGCGCGCCCAGTAGTCCAGCTGACGATAGGTGATCCCGGCTGCGCGAGCAGCCACCGCGCCGCGGTAGCCGACCTCGTCATCCATCGCCGGAAGACCGTCGGTGAAGAGGAGTTCGGTCACGAACCGCGGGTCGCCTGCACGCTCATCCGCACTCATCTGAAGTCCTCCCTGGAGCTGTTACCTCCACGCTAGAGCAGCGTCCAGGCAGCGGCAATGACATCCGTGCGACCTCGAAGGTGTGTCGCAATCAGTTCGTTACGAAAGCACCCTGGTGAGCGCGTCCTTGACGAAGAGCGAGCGCACTTCGTCGATCTTCGCGGCGAGCTCGGGAGCCATCTCGCTCGCCTTCGCCCGCGATGCCGCATCGGTGCGACGCAGCAGTGCGGACAGCGCGGATTCGATCAGCGCGACCTCCCGCTCGGCTCCCTGTCGCAGAGACCGGAGGTGCCGCGGCTCGATGCCGTGGCGATCGAGGCCCACGAGGCTGCGCAGCAGCGTGACCGTCGCCTCCGGATAGTTCTCCTGCGCCGTGATCACTCCGGTGCTGATCGCGTCGTTGAGCAGCTGGGGCCCGGCGCCCGCCGCGGCCAGCAGCTCCTCTCGGCGGTAGCGCCGAGGGGTGGGGGTGATCGACGGGGGCGGGACGATTCCCGCCGCCTCGCCGCTCGCATCGGCGTCGTCGAGCTGTTCGCGGATGACGCTCAGCGGCAGGTAGTGGTCGCGCTGCAGGGTGAGCCCCAGGCGCAGCCGCTCGATGTCGGCGGTCGAGAACTTCCGGTATCCGGACTCGGTCCTGGACGGGGTGACGATCCCCTGCACTTCGAGGAAGCGCAGCTTGCTGGAGGTCAGATCGGGGAACTCCGGCGTGAGCCGGGCGAGGACCTGACCGATGCTCAGCAGGCCCGCGGACGCAGACCGTTCGCGGGCGGGAGCGGCCGCCATCAGTCGTTCGCCGCGACGCGGTCGAGCGGTGAAGCGAAGAAGTTCAGCCGGAACTTGCCGACGCGCAGCTCGGAGCCATCGACGATGGGGCTGCGGTCGACCCGCTCGCCGTTGACGTAGGTGCCGTTGAGCGACCGCTGGTCGATGATCTCGAAGGAGGTCCCCGTGCGGGTGATCTCGGCGTGACGGCGCGACACGGTCACGTCGTCGAAGAAGATGTCGGCCTCCGGGTGACGGCCGACCGTGGTGACGTCGGTGTCGAGGAGGTAGCGGGCCCCTGCGAGAGCGCCGGAGCGGACCAGCAGCAGGGCGGATCCCGACGGAAGGGAGGCGATGGCGCTCTGCTCCACGTCTGTGAGCTCCACGCCGAACGGCACGAAGGAAAGATCCGAATCGTGCCCGAACGTCTGCGTCACGTCGTGCTTCTGCTCACCGGAACGGTGAATCGCGGCGTCGCCGGCCGGTCGGCTGTCGTTGTCTGTCACTGTGCCCTCCTGATCGTCCAGACTAACCGATCGAAGGCGGCCTCCGGGAGGTGCAGGTGCACTCAGCCATCCCATACGGAGGATTCATAGGCTGGAGCGGTGAAGACCACAGCTCGCAGCATCCCTCTCGCCCCCGCAGCGCTGGCGGCGGCCCTGCTCACCGCCTTCGTCGTGCTGTTCGCGCCGCTCTCCGCCTCGGCGCACGATGCGCTCATCGCGTCATCCCCCGCCGCGGACGGCACGGTCGAGACGCTGCCCGGCGAGATCACCCTCACCTTCAGCGAGAAGCTGATCACCGGCGAGGGCGCGACCGAGGTCGTCGTGACGGATGCCGCCGGCGCCTCGGTGACCGACGGACCCGCGACCGTGGACGGCGCCATCGTCACGCAGCCGCTCGCCGCCGAGGGCGACGCCGGGGTCTATCACGCCGTCTGGAAGATCGTCTCGAGCGACGGCCACCCGACCTCGGGCGAGTTCTCCTTCACCGTGACGACGAGCACGGTCACGGCCCCCACCGCCACGCCGACAGCCACCGCCTCCACGACACCGTCGGAGACCCCCGAGGCCGTCGCGACTCAGGCCCCGCAGGATGCCGTCGAAGGCGCGGACCCGGTCGGGTTCTGGGTCCTCGGGATCATCGGCGTCCTCGTCGTCGCGGCCGTCGTCATCGTGCTTCTTTCACGACGTGGAAACCGGCCTCCGGCCGGCTCCGACGCCCCCTCAGAACGATAGGCTGGGAGCATGCCACACTACGACGTCGTCATCCTTGGTGCAGGTCCTGGCGGATACGTCGCTGCAGTTCGCAGCGCGCAGCTCGGCCTCTCCACCGCCATCATCGAGGAGAAGTACTGGGGCGGTGTCTGCCTCAACGTGGGCTGCATCCCCTCCAAGGCCCTCCTGAAGAACGCGGAGCTCGCACACACCCTGAACCACAAGGCCGACTTCTTCGGCATCTCGGGCGAGTTCACGATCGACTTCGGCAAGGCGTTCGACCGCAGCCGCGAGGTCGCTGAGGGCCGCGTCAAGGGCATCCACTTCCTGATGAAGAAGAACAAGGTGACCGAGTACAACGGTCGCGGCACCTTCACCGGCCCCAAGGCGATCTCCGTCGCCAAGGCCGACGGGACGACCGAGGAGGTCACGTTCGACAACGTGATCATCGCGACCGGCTCGAGGGTGCGCCTGCTGCCGGGAGTGCAGCTCAGCCAGAACGTCGTGACCTACGAAGAGCAGATCATGACCCGCGAGCTCCCCGAGTCGATCGTCATCGTCGGCGCCGGCGCGATCGGCATGGAGTTCGCGTACGTGCTGACGAACTACGGCGTGAAGGTCACGATCATCGAGTTCCTCGACCGCGCCCTCCCCAACGAGGACGCCGACGTGTCGAAGGAGATCACGAAGCAGTACAAGAACTACGGCGTCGACATCCTCACCTCGACCAAGGTCGAGACGATCGTCGACAACGGCTCGTCCGTCACCGTCACGTACACCGGCAAGGACGGCCAGCAGGCCTCCATCGAGGCCGGCAAGGTGCTGATGTCCGTCGGGTTCGCCCCGAACGTCGAGGGCTTCGGCCTGGAGAACACCGGCGTGAAGCTCACCGAGCGCGGCGCGATCGACATCGACGACCACATGCGCACCAACGTCGAGGGCATCTACGCCATCGGCGACGTGACCGCCAAGCTCCAGCTCGCCCACGTGGCGGAGGCACAGGGCGTCGTCGCGGCCGAGACCATCGGCGGCGCCGAGACCCAGACGCTGGGCGACTACCGCATGATGCCGCGTGCCACGTTCTGCTCCCCCCAGGTCGCCTCGTTCGGCCTCACGGAGCAGCAGGCGAAGGACGAGGGCCGCGAGATCAAGGTCGCGACCTTCCCGTTCATGGCCAACGGCAAGGCCCACGGCCTCGGCGAGCCCGTCGGCTTCGTCAAGCTCATCGCGGATGCCGAGCACCTCGAGCTCATCGGCGCCCACATGATCGGCCCCGACGTGTCTGAGCTGCTTCCCGAGCTCACCCTCGCGCAGAAGTGGGACCTCACGGCCCTCGAGCTGGCCCGCAACGTGCACACCCACCCGACGCTGTCGGAGGCGCTGCAGGAGGGCTTCCACGGCCTCGCGGGGCACATGATCAACTTCTGATCGACGCAGGATCGAACGGGGTGACGACGGTTTCGTCGTCACCCCGTTCTGCGTCTGCTACAGGCGCCCCATCGTCAGGATGTCCGCCGTGCGCTCACGCAGCAGGGGCGCGCCGAGCGCCCGGATCAGGCTCTCCCGCACGCGGAGCGGCATCCCCACGGCGGGGGCGCCCATCGACATGTAGAAGCGTGCTCGCCGCTGCACCCGCCCCGCCGCTCTGGTTCCGCGCCGCGCGAACTCCGACAGATCGGCGGCCCCCGACGCGCTGACGGATGCCGCGAGACGCTGCGCATCGATCCAGCCGAGATTCATCCCCTGTCCGCCGATCGGACTGATCTCGTGAGCGGCGTCGCCGAGCAGCACGATGCGCCCTCCGACGACGACACGGTCGACCCGGTGCTGAGCGGCGTCGAACACGACGGGCGCCGGATCCGCCTCCAGCTCGGCGCCGATGCGCTGAGCGAGCGCGGTCCGGAACGCGGAAGGATCCCCGAGACCCTGCCCGTCCTCGCGCAGCACCCATCGCCGCATGCCGCCCGGAAGCGGGAAGCTCTCCACCAGTCCCCCCGGCTCGCAGTGGAGGCGCGCACGATCTCCTCCTGACCGGTCGACGACGTCGGCCATGGCGTACGTCGCCGCTCCCGGACGCTGCGTCCACGAGAGCCCCAGACCGTCGCGCAGGCCGCTGCGCACTCCGTCGGCGACGATGACCAACGACGCGGTGAGCTCTTCACGGGCACCATCGGACTCTGTGACGACCCGCACGCGGTCGTGATCCTCCCGCATGTCGACGACGGCGCACCCGAGGCGGAGAGCGTCGGGCGCGAGCCCCTCGAGCCGTTCCGCGAGCAGCGCCCCGGTCCGACGCTGCGGAAGGATCAGGACCCGCCGCCCCTCGGCGAAGTCGACGGAGGCGAGCATCCGGCCCCGGCTGAGGACGTCGCCTCCGCGGAGCGCCAGCGCCTCCGCGCGCACCGCGTCTCCGACACCTGCCGCATCGAGCGCGCCGAGGCCGGGGGGGTGGATGCCGATCGCCCTGTTGCGCGGGTCCACGCCCTCCCGTTTCTCCCGCACCGCCACGTCGAGCCCGCGCCCGATCAGCAGACACGCGGCGAGGAGACCCACCGGACCCGCGCCGACCACGACGGCATCGTGATCAGGCATCCGCCGCATCCCATCTCAGCTCGATCCGTGCGGGCAGACGCCGACGCACCAGCCACCCCGGAGGGGCGACCGCGACCAGCTCCCGCGGCGAGTAGGAGCGGCGGATGCTGGTGAGGCCGTCGGCGCGGATGAACGATCCGGCGAGCAGGTTCCGCGAGAACGGCAGGGTGGATGCCGCGAACAGCGCATAGGCCGTCCGGCTCCGCGCGATGTCGCCGTGCACCACGACCCCGCCCTCTCCGACGAGCTGCCTGGTCTCCCGGAGCAGCTGCTGCAGCTCACCCGGTTCGAGGTGGTGCAGCAGATGATTGGACAGGACGACATCGAAGACCTCGCCGTCGCGCACGAGCTCGGCCGTGAGCGCGCAGCGGTACCGCACGCCCGCACCGCCGTCATGCGCCTGCGCCCACCGGGTCGCCCTGCCGTCGGCGTCGAGAGCCGTGATGTCGGCATCCAGCCGGTCGCGGCGGAGACGAACCGCGAGCCCGCGGCAGAGGTCGCCGCCGCCGGATCCCACGTCGAGTATCCGCAGCGGTCGCTGCCGGGCTCGCGGACGGATGTCGCGGCGGTACAGCGCTCCAGGACGGGAGACGACACGGTTCACCAGCTCGAAGCGCAGATAGGTGCGCTCCAGCATCCGCTGGTCCGCCTCGGGGTCGTCCATCAGCTCCCTGGCGTCGACGGCCCTGGCCGAGAGGTCGGGGCTCATGACCCCTCGGGGGACTCGACCGTCATCAGTGCGCTCTCCGCGGTGAGCCCCGGTCCGAACGCCATGGCAGCGACGCGGTGGCCGTCGCGGGAGTCCTCCTGCTCCAGGATGCTCCTCAGCACGAACAGCACGGTCGCGCTCGACATGTTGCCGTTCACCCTGAGCACCTCTCTCGCCGGGTGCAGCTGGTCATCGCTCAGGTGCAGCCGCTCCTGCACGCGGTCGAGGATGCTGCGGCCTCCGGGGTGGATCGCCCAGTGCTGCACGGCCTCGGAGACCTCTCCGCCGTCGTAGGCCTCGAGCAGCTCCTGCTCGCCCGCGTACAGCGGTCGCAGGGCGCCGATGATCGCCTCCCCGATGATCTGCGGGACCGCGGTGGAGAGGATCATCTCGAAGCCGTTGTCTCCGATGGTCCAGGCCATGTCCTTCTCCCCCTCGGGGGCGATGGCCGTGTGGAATCGGTCGAGCCTGAGCGCCGTCACCGGCGTGGGCAGGTCGCGCGCGGTGACGATGCCCGCGGCGGCCCCGTCTGCGAACAGCGACGATGCCACGATCGTGTCGGGGTCCTCCGAGGAGCGCAGGTGCAGCGTGCACAGCTCGACGCTGACCACGAGGACCACCGCCTCGGGGTCCGCGGCGCAGAACTGACTCGCCGCTCGCAGCGCCGGCATCGACGCGTAGCAGCCCATGAAGCCGAGGTGGTACCGCTGCACCCCGTCGGGGAGACCGAGGGCCCTGACGATCTCGTACTCCGGGCCCGGCGCGTGGAAGCCGGTGCAGGACACGGTGACCACGTGGGTGATGTCGGCCGCCTCGATGTCGGGGTCGACCGCGATGGCGCGCCGGGCGACCTCGACGAACAGCCGCGAGGCCTCGCGGACGTACCGCTCGTTGCGCTCCCGGGTGCCAGGGGACAGCAGACGCCCGCTCGCCCGATCGAAGAACACCGGGTCGGCGACGTCGGCCGTCAGCGACAGCTCGTCGATCACCGTGTGGCGGGTGTCGATGCCGGAGCCGTTGAACGAGGCCCCGACGATGCGCTGCGCCAGCCGTCCGATGTCGGGCTGGGCGGCGAAGACGTCGCGCACCTCGTCCTGCACGAGGAGGGTGTCGGGGACGATCGTCTGCAGGGAACGGAGCCTGGCGGGTGGGCGCATGCTGTCACTCAAGCATGCGCCGGGTCCGCGCGGAAGGGGGTTGCGCTCGCCCTCAGAACCCCAGTGCGCGCGCGAGCTTCGAGCCGGATGCCGCGTCGCGACCACCGGCGGCGAAGATCGCCCTCTCCGCGGCGGCGAACAGCTCCTCCCGCCCCTCGGGATCGTCGGGGGCTGCGGGGCCGAGTTCCAGCTCCCACTCGCGCCACTCGCGCTGCATTCCGTGGCGGAGGTCGGTCGCCCTGACCCTGTCGTCCACGAACTCGGCGACGACGCCGGCCGGCCCCGTGAGCAGATAGGCCGTGCGGCTGTTCTCGATGCGCGCGAGGGGTGTCAGCTCCGCGGTGGTCCACCGGGCGAGAGCAGCGGAGACGGCGTCCGGAATGCCGTCATCTTCGCCGAGCGGCCAGCCGATCTCCAGCCGACCGTCACCCTCGCGGGGTCCCTTGATGTGCCAGCCCGCGTCAGGCCCGCCCGTGCGGCGTCGCAGCGCCACGCCGGAGCGGGAGAGGGCGGCGTCGGCCGTGTCGAGGTAGCGCGCGTCGAGCTCGCGCAGCTCTCCCTCCGACACCGCATCGACTCCGGGGATGTCCCGCCAGTCGGGCAGCGTCGTGTCCGCGTCGACGTCGTACTTGCGCTCGACCTCGACGGTGTGCGAGGGCTCGGATCCGGACGGCGCCTCAGACATCCGCGGGATTGATGTCCTCGAGGGACTCGTCGTACCAGTAGTCGATCTCGGTGGGGCCGTCGTGCGAACCGGTGTTCTGCGGTTCGCCCCGTCGGTTGTACACCACCTGGGTCTCGCTGTAGGGGACGATCAGCTTGTCGTCCGCGTCACCGAGGGGGATGATCTGCCCGTCCAGCGGGCCGCCGTGGAGTCGTGCGAGTGCCATGCCCTCACCCTAGCGCCGTCACCGTCGGCAGGGGCGCCCACGTCACGGCGATGCCGAGAAGCGCCCCGAGCAGCATCCACGGACCGAAGGCGATGCGCGTGGCCCCGTCCGCCCTGCGCAGCGCCATCAGCACCAGGGCGTACAGCGCGGCGAGGACGAAGGCGGATGCCGCCCCCGCGGCGAGCGCGGTCCAGCCGTGCCACCCCAGCACCAGGCCGATGAGGGCGGCGAGCTTCACGTCGCCGCCGCCCATCCCCGACCTTCCGAGGATCCGCAGCGCCGCGTAGAAGCCGCCGAGGAGCACCATCCCCCACCCGGCGCGGATGAGCGCCGCGCTCTCCCCCGTGAGCATCGCCTCGGTCGCCGCGAGCAGCGCGGCCCCCGCCAAGGTCGGCAGCACGATGCGGTTCGGCAGTCGATGCGTGCGGGCGTCGATCACGGCGAGCGCGACGGCGATGACGAGGAGGGCCACGTGGGCGAGCACCACGAGCACAGTGCGGAGATCCATGACGGAAGGCTAGGCGAGCGGGAGCACCCGCGCCCGGCCCCTGTGGAGAACCTCGGTTGCACCTGTTCTCCGGCATCACGCGTCATGTCCGACGTTCGAACTATCGTCATCACGTCACCTTGTTTTATTCGTATATATGTTCGAGGATGGATGCATGGGTCAGTCCGCCGATGTCCGCGCCGTGGAGGTGCTGCGGCTGCGCCGTGAGATCAGCCGGATGCAGCGCCGCCGCAGCGAGCATCCGCTGCTCCCCCTCGACCCCGCGCTCTCCTCCCTGTTGCCGGAGGAGGGCCTGCTGACGGGCAGCGCCTACACCGTCTCCCCGTCCCCGTCCCTCGTGCTCGCCCTCCTCAGCGCGGCATCGCAGAAGGGGCACTGGTGCGCGGTGATCGGCATGCCGACGCTCGGCGTGGAGGCGGCATCCGCCTTCGGCATCGATCTCGCCCGACTGATCCTCGTTCCGGCTCCCGGCGATCGCTGGCTGGCCGCGACCTCCGCCCTCGCCGAGGTCGTCCCGCTGATCGTCGTGCAGCCCGGCTCCCGTGTGCGCGATGCCGATGTCTCACGCCTGAGCGCCCGACTGCGAGACCGCGGCACCACGCTGCTCGTCGCCGAGTCCTCCGCGTTCGGTCTCTGGCCGCAGAGCGAGGGCAGCATCCGTCTCCACGATCAGCACTGGCACGGGCTCGGCGCCGGCTGGGGCCTGCTCTCCGGCTGCACGGCGACGGTGACGGCGCAGACCAGACGGAGCCCCGCGCCGTCGAGCGTGCTGGTGCGGCTGCCGGGGAGCAGCGGCGCCATCGAGACCGTGTCGCCGCCCCCCTCTCTCACCGCGCTGCCTCCCCTGCGCGACAGGACCGCAGATGCTCCCGCCGATGAGGCGTCCTGGGCGGTGGCGGGATGACTGCTCCTCTCCGCGTGATCGTGCTGTGGTTCCCCGACTGGCCGCTGCGCGCTGCTCTGGGCGGCGCCCCACCGCATCCGCCCACGGCTCTCGTGCAGGCGAACACGGTCGTCGCCTGCACCGCATCGGCTCGGGAGCACGGCGTGCGCATCGGCCAGCGCCGCCGCGTCGCCCAGGGCCACCTCTCCTCGCTGCGGGTGCTCCCCCACGACCCGGCCGCAGACGAGCGGGCCTTCCTCCCCGTGCTGCGGATCCTCGAGCGGCACGCCCCCGGGGCGACGATACTGCGACCGGGGCTCGCCGCCATCCGCGCCAGGGGCGTCTCCCGCTACCACGGCGGAGAGGATGAAGCCGGTCGCGCGCTGATCGCCATCCTCGCCGACGCCGGCTTCCCCGAGGTGCGCATCGGCATCGCCGACGGCCCGTTCACCGCAGAGCTCGCCGCGCGTGCAGCCGAACCCTGCGCCCTCGTCCCGGCGGGGAGAGCCCGGGAGTTCCTCGCCCCGCTGCCCGTCCAGGTGCTCCGCGACGAGCATCTCTCGGGGCTCCTGACCAGGCTCGGCGTACGCACTCTCGGCGCGTTCGCCGCACTCGACGGACTCGAGGTGCGCGACCGGTTCGGCGAGCGCGGGGCGCGCCTGCACGGCCTCGCCGCCGGTGCGGACTCCCGCCCTCTGACGCCGCTGCCTCCCGACCCGGAGCTGGTGCGGACGGTCGAGTTCGAACCTGCCCTGGCCGGCGCCGATCAGGTGGCGTTCGCGGTGCGGCAGACAGCGGATGCCGTGCTGCTCGCGCTCGCCGACGCCTCCGTCGTGTGCACCGAGGTGCGCATCGATCTGACCGACGACAACGGGAAGGTGTTCTCCCGCACCTGGCTGCATCCGACCTGCTTCGACGCCGCCGATCTCGTCGACAGGGTGCGCTGGCAGCTGGAGGCGCTGGCGACCGCGCAGGCGAAGGAGCCGATCGATGAGGCCAGGGCGTTCGGCGGCATCGTGGCGGTGCGCATCATCCCCGCCGCGGTCGACGACGCCGCCCATCATCAGCCGGGGCTGTTCGGTTCCGGCACCGACGAGCGGCTGCACCACGCCGTCTCGCGCGTGCAGACGATGCTCGGTCACCAGGGGGTCGTCACCGCGACGGTCTCCGGAGGCCGCTGGCTCTCCGACCGTCAGGTGCTCACGCCGTGGGGAGAGCGCGGCACCGCCCCCAGGGATCCGGAGCGTCCGTGGCCGGGCAGCCTCCCCGACCCGGTCCCCGCCGAGGTGTTCGCACCGCCGCGGCCGATCGGAGTGGTCGATGCCGCCGGAGCGTCCGTCGACATCGACGAGCGCGGGGCGCTCTCGGCTCCTCCCGCGCAGATCGACGGCGCCGCGGTGCAGGCATGGGCCGGCCCCTGGCCCGTGCACGAGCGGCTCTGGGATCGCGCGCAGGGGCGGGTCGGGCATCGGCTGCAGATCGTCGACGAGAGCGACAGGGCGTGGCTCGTGTTCCGCACCGGCGTCCGCTGGTGGGCCGAGGGGAGGTACCGCTGATGGGCTGGCACAACCCGCCGCTCTCCTGGACGGAGCTGGAGCGCACCCTGAGCGGCAAGGAGCCGCTCTCCACTCCGACCCCCGCCGAGCCGCAGGGCACGAGAGAGGACGCGGGTCCGGTCAGCCGGCGCCGGCAGCGCATGCTCCCGACCGAGATCCCCCGCCCCGAAGACGCCGTGCCCTATGCCGAGCTGCACGCGCACTCGTCGTACTCCTTCCTCGACGGCGCCTCCTCCCCCGAGGAGCTTCTCGCCGAGGCGGAACGGCTCGGCCTCTCCGCCCTCGCGATCACCGACCACGACGGCTTCTACGGCGCCGCACGCTTCGGCGAGGTCGCCGAGCACATGAAGGTCCAGGTGCAGACCGTGTTCGGCGCCGAGCTGTCCCTGGATCTGCCCGCACCGCAGCGCGGAGCTGCCGATCCCGCGGGCGAGCATCTGCTCGTCCTCGCCAGGGGCATGGAGGGATACCACCGCCTCTCCGGGGCGATCACCCAGGCGCAGCTGCGCGGCGGAGAGAAAGGACGTCCGGTCTACGACCTCGACGCGCTCGCCGACCGAGCGGGCGGCGAGTGGGCGATCCTGACCGGATGCCGCAAGGGCGCCGTGCGCCGAGGTCTGGAGCAGGGCGACGCCGAGACCCCGCTGCGGCGACTCGTCGACCTGTTCGGCCGCGATCACGTCGCCGTCGAGCTTTTCGACCACGGCGATCCCCTGGACACCCGGCGCAACGACGCCCTCGCCGACCTCGCCAGGCGGATGCGGCTGCCCGTGGTCGCGACGAACAACGTGCACTACGCGTCCCCTGACCGCGCCCGGCTCGCCGAGGCCATGTCCGCCGTGCGGGCGGTGCGCAGCATGGACGATCTCGACGGCTGGCTCCCCGCTCACGACGGGGCCCACCTGCGCAGCGGCGCGGAGATGGCCGCCCGGTTCCGGCGCTACCCCGGGGCGATCGAGCACGGGCTGGAGCTGGCCGCGGCATCCGCCTTCCCCCTCCGACGCGCGCGGCCCGCCCTCCCGACGCAGAAGGTGCCGGCCGGACACACCCCGATGAGCTGGCTGCGCAGGCTCGTGTGGGATGCCGTGCCCCAGAGGTATCCGAACCTCGACGCCGGCGGCCGCAGCCGGATCGAACGGGAGCTGAACGTCATCGAGGAGAAGGACTTCCCCGGGTACTTCCTCATCGTGCACGGGATCGTCGCGAAGGCGAGGGAGCTGGGCATCCTCTGCCAGGGGCGGGGCTCGGCCGCGGCGAGCGCGGTCTGCTACCTGCTGGGCATCACCGCGGTCGATCCGATCCTCTACGACCTCCCCTTCGAACGGTTCCTCGCCACCACCCGCGAGGAGGAGCCCGACATCGACGTGGACTTCGACTCCAGCCGCCGGGAGGAGATCATCCAGTGGGTCTACGACGAGTACAAGCGCGATCGGGCCGCTCAGGTCGCGAACGTCATCCAGTACCGGCCGAAGAACGCGGTGCGCGACATGGCGCGGGCGCTGGGGTTCTCCCCCGGCCAGCAGGACGCCTGGTCCCGCCAGGTCGACGGCTGGGGGTCTCAGCTGTCGGAGCAGGACGACACCGACCTCCCCGAGATCGTCCGCGACTACGCGAACCAGCTGATGAAGGCGCCGCGGCACCTCGGCATCCATTCCGGCGGCATGGTGCTCACCGAGCGCCCCGTGGGCGAGGTCGTGCCCGTGGAGCACGCGCGGATGGAGAACCGCACCGTCATCCAGTGGGACAAGGACTCCGCAGCCTGGATGGGGCTCGTGAAGTTCGACCTGCTGGGGCTGGGCATGCTCTCCGCCCTCCGGCACTGCTTCGACCTCATCGAGGGGAGCACCGGCGAGGTCTGGAAGCTCGAGACGATCCCCAAGGAGGAGCCGGCGGTCTACGACATGCTCTGCCGGGCCGACTCCATCGGCGTCTTCCAGGTGGAGTCGCGGGCGCAGATGGGTCTGCTCCCCCGCCTGCAGCCGCGCTGCTTCTACGACCTCGCGATCCAGATCGCCCTCATCCGCCCCGGCCCCATCCAGGGCGGAGCCGTGCACCCGTTCGTCCGGCTGAAGATGGAGAAGGACAGGACCGATGCCGAGAACGAACGGCGCGAGGAGCGCGGCGAGGAGCCGCTGACGATGCACGTCCCGTATCCGCATCCCGCCCTGAAGAAGGTGCTGGAGCGCACGCTCGGCATCCCCATCTTCCAGGAGCAGCTCATCCACATGGCGACGATCATCGGCGACTGCACGGCGGACGAGGCCGATACGCTGCGTCGGGCGATGGGGTCGAAGCGCGGTCTGGAGAAGATCGACAGCATCCAGAAGCAGCTCTACGCGGGGATGGCGCGGCACGGGCTGTCGCAGGAGGCATCCGACCGGATCTACGCGCAGATCCAGGCGTTCTCGAACTTCGGCTTCGCCGAGTCCCACTCCCTCTCCTTCGCCCTGCTCGTCTACGCCAGCTCCTGGCTCAAGCTGCACTACCCCGCCGCGTTCCTGGCGGGACTCCTGCGGTCTCAGCCGATGGGCTTCTACTCGGCGTCGACACTGACGAGCGATGCGCGTCGACACGGCGTGGAGGTGCGCAGGCCCGATCTGCACCTGTCCGGAGCGACCGAGACCCTGGAGGCCCTGTCGGATTCCCGGGCGGCCACCGGACGGGACTCCTGCCTCATCCAGGCGGAGCCGCCGCTGAAGACCCGGTTCGACCGCACCGCCCCCGATGAGACGGCCGCGCACCGTCGCGACGGCGGCTATGCCGTGCGGCTCGGCCTGGGCGGCATCCGCGGGATCGGCACGCCGTTGGCCGAGAGGATCGTCGGCGAACGAGAGGCGCACGGCCCCTACCGCGATCTCCACGACCTGGTGCGCCGCACGGATGCCACGACCGCCCAGCTCGAGGCCCTCGCGACCGCGGGCGCCTTCGACTGCCTGGGTCTGACCAGACGCGAGGCCATCTGGCTGGCCGGGGCGGCCGCCGAGGACCGCGCGCGCTTCCTCCCCGGCACGACGATCGCCGTGCAGCCGCCGCTGTTCCCCGACCAGTCGGGCTACGAGCAGCTCGCGGCCGATCTCTGGGCGACGGGGGTGTCCACCGACGACCATCCGATGACGCACTTCCGCGCGCAGCTGAGGGAGCGCGGGGTGATCACGTCTGCGCAGCTGCGGGAGCACGAGAGCGGGCGTCGGATCGAGGTCGCCGGGCTCGTCACGCACCGGCAGCGTCCGGAGACCGCCGCCGGCGTGACCTTCATCAATCTGGAGGACGAGCACGGGCTGGTCAACGTGATCTGCTCACGGGGCGTGTGGGCGCGCTACCGGCGCATCGCCCGAGACTCCCCCGCCCTCATCATCCGCGGCATCCTGGAGAGATCCGCCGAGGGGGTCGTGAACGTGCTCGCCGATGCCTTCGAGGATCTGCGCACCGGGCTCGCCCACCGATCGCGGGACTTCCAGTGAACGGGCCCCCGCGCCGACGTCACCAGACGCGTTCGGCCGGGGGCTCCGGAGTGCGATCGGCTCCACCCCAGCGGTCGGCCTCGGCCTTCGCCGCCTCGGCGGCGGCATCCGCTCCGCGCAGCGCCGCCTTGGCGCTCGCACCGCCGCCGTCGGGCATCACGGAGAGCACGGTGTGCGCGCCGTGCCCGCCGATCATGACGGTGCAGTCGAGGACGCGCCCGAGCCACCGGCTCACCTCGCCGCGCGGATCCTCGGCGCGGCGGTAGCGGATGCCGGTGTCGAGGTCGATGACGGCGAAGACGACCGCCTCGTCGGCGGCGTCGTCCCTCTGCTCCGTCACCTCGACGCGGTGCCCGCGCGCGATGGCGAGCTGCGCGTTCAGCACGAGCTTTCTGTCCATGGAACCACCCTATGATCCGGCGCGGAGAAGACAAGACCCACGGGCGCTCAGAAATACTCGTAGATTTCTTTGTCCCCCAAATGGCGGACAAGACATTTTCGCGATATTCTGATATGAGTAGCGGGGGCTACCGGCTGAGAACTGGGGAAACAGCCGACGAGAGCAGCGAGATCTTCGCCGCCTCCCCTACCGTCCGGGATGGGCGGTGAGCCCTCTCGAGCGATTCGATCTGGGGCGAAGCGACTCGGGAGGGCAACCAGTTCCCCTGGCGCCGACCTAGTCTCGGTCCCCGACGTGCCCCGGGGCCGTGACGGAGAGCACGCGCTCGACGAACGCCGCGTACTCCTCCATGTAGTGCCGGAGGAAGCCCTCCGTGCCGGCATCCGCCACCTCGCCATCGGGCCCGAACACGTCGGGCTTGAATGTGATGTACGCCTCCGGCGCGTTCAGCTGCGGCGCATTGAGGAAGCTCAGGACGCTGCGCATGGACGACTGCATCACCGCGGTGCCGATCGCCCCGGTCGAGGCACCGATGATCCCTGTGGGGGTGCGCGCGAAGGAGTTGTGCCCCCAGGGCCTGGATCCCCAGTCGATCGCGTTCTTGAGCGGACCGGGGATGGACCGGTTGTACTCCGGCGACACGAACAGCAGCCCCTCCGACTCCTCGACCGCGCTCTTGAACGCGGTCACCGCAGGGGCCGGACTCTGCTCGTCGTCACGATCGAAGAGCGGCAGGTCGCGGATCGAGATCTCGGTCAGCTCCAGACTCGGAGGCGCGAGCCGTACGAGCGCCTTCGACAGGATGCGGTTGATCGAGTCCCGGGAGAGGCTGCCGACGAGATAGCCGATGCGGTAGGTCATGGAGTGCTCCTTCACGGTCGGGGTGTCGTCTCCGGTATACGCCCTCTGGCCCACCGGACGCCAGAAGATCTAGGATCTCGGGCAGAGGGAGTCGACATGAAGCTCATCCAGGTCGCGCAGCGCGCCACGGATCTCGACCGCGCCGCCGCGTTCTACAGCGACCTGCTCGGCACGGAACCCGCCGCACGCTTCGATCCGCCCGGACTGCTCTTCTTCGACCTCGACGGCGTGCGGCTGCTGCTCGATGCGGGAGCGGCGAGCGCGCTGCTCTACATCGAGGTCGTCGACATCCACGGCGCCGTCGAGCGGCTGCGGGCGGCGGGCACGACGATCGTCAGCGAGCCGCACGTGATCTTCAGCCATGCGGACGGCACTCTCGGCCCCGCGGGCACCGACGAGTGGCAGGCGTTCATCGTCGACAGCGAGGGCAACACGATCGGCCTGGTCGAGCAGCGCCCCGCCTGAGCGGATCACCCTTCGGATCGGTGGGCCGCGAGGAACACGTCGAGCGCACGTGCCACGTGCCCTGCCGCATCTCCGTTCGGCAGGGCCTCGTCGTCGCCGAGGAGCATGGCCCGGTTGACGGGCTCTCCCATCACCAGCCAGTTGAGCTGGGTCGCGGCGAGGACGGGATCGGACGCGCGCAGGATGCCGGCGGCATCCATCCTGCCGATCACCTCGGCGAGGGAGTCGATCGCCCGCTGCGGGCCGTTGAGGTGCAGCGAACGGGCGAGGTCGGGGAACTGCGGCATGAGGCCGATGACCAGTCGTCGGAGCGCGAGGAGACCCGGGTCGAGCACGGTCGAGAGCTGCTGCTCGAGGATCGGGGCGAGCACGGTGCGCGCATCCGCTCCGTCGCGCAGAACCGGAGGGGCGCCGAGCACGCGCTCGCTCGCCGCGCTGGTCTGCGATCCGACCAGCGCGAGGAACAGGCCCTCCTTGCCGCCGAAGTGGCTGTACAGCGTCTGCTTGGCCACTCCAGACACCCGAGCGATGGAGTCCATCGTCACCGCCTCGTACCCGTGGGCGAGGAACTGCTCCTGGGCGGCGGCGAGGATCGACTCGCGCTTGCGCACCGAGCTCGGGCGGAGATCCGCTGCACCCCTTGACGATTTCATACTCATGAGTCTAGTTTATAGAAATCATACCGAGCAGTCTTGAAATTGGAGATGACGATGGACAGCAGAAAGCCCCTCGAGTTCGAGGCTGAGCTCACCCACCCGGTCGAGGCCGCGGCGTGAGCGCGCTCACCACCCCACGCGGCGATCGCATCGTCTACGACGACCTCGGAGCACCGGGCGCGCCGACGGCGGTCTTCATCGCCGGCGCCGGCCCCACACGTGCCGACGACCCGATCACCCTCGCCACAGGTGAAGCCTTCGCCGCACTCGGCGGACGCGCCCTGATCGCCGACAGGCTCGGGCGCGGCGAGAGCATATCGGAGGGTCCGATCGAGCTCACCGCCCAACTCGACGCGATCGAGGCGCTCGCCCGAGAGGCGGAGGCTCCCGTCATCCTGATCGGCCACTCCTCCGGATGCGCGATCGCGATGCTCGCGGCGTCTCGCGTGGCGGAGCTGGCCGGTCTCGTGCTGTGGGAGGCTCCGCTCGGACTCTTCGAGGGCGGAGCGCCGTCGTGGTGGGCGCGCGTGCGCGAGTCGATCGACGCCGGCGGCCTCGAGGAGGCCGTCGCGAGGTACATGATCGGGATGCCGCCGGAATGGCTCGAAGAGCTCAAGAAGTCCCCCGACTATCCCGGACTCATCCACAGCTGGATCCCCGATGGAGAGGCTCTGGCCGCGGTCGAGGAGAGCGGCTACAGGAACGCGCTCGCACCTGTCGCCGCCCCCGTCGTCGCCCTCGTCGGCACGGAGACCTTCCCCGGCATGATCGCCACGGCCGACGCGCTCGCGGAGGCCGCGTCAGACGGCTACTCGGAGCAGCTGGCCGGCGCATGGCACTCCTGGGAGCCGCAGGCGATGGCCGAGAGGCTCGCCCGTCTCGCCGGGGTGGCCTGAGCCTACGGACCGACCATCGGCGCGTGGCGAACGGCGATCAGACGGTCCATCGTCTCCAGGAGCCTGACCGAATCCGGTCGGGTGTCGTCGGCCGGACGGTGCATGAGGGTGCGCAGCGAGCTCAGCGCGAGGAGGATCGCGGCATCCGCCACTTCGGGCGACCCGGCGCGCTCCTCGATGAGCAGACCGAACTCGGCCTTCAGCGCTCCCATCCACTGCGTGAAGGTCGCGACGAGCTGCGGCTGCTCCGTGACGAGCTTCTTGAGCCTCGTGCGCTCCACGCCCGAGCTCATCGAGTCGGCGAGGAGATCGCAGATCGCGGGCATGAGCTCCCCCGTCGCCGAGCGGAACCGCGCAGCCGCCTCCGGAGAGATGATCTGCTCCGGCAGGTTGAGGGCCGCCGCCGTCTTCGACGGGAAGTAGTTGAAGAAGGTGCGGGGCGAGACTCCCACCTCCTCGCAGATCTGCTCGACGGTCGTTCCGTCGAGCCCTTGACGTTCGACCAGGCGCAGGGCAGCCTCGTGCAGCGCTTCCCGCCGCAGCTTCTTCTTGCGCTCGCGAAGCCCCTCGGGCTCCCCTGCGCTCTGGTCGTTCGTCATATCAGCTCTGCACCTTGATCGTCCCGGTCTCGCTGATGCCGGCGTCGTCCGCCATCTCCTGCAGAGCCGAGCGGGTGCGCAGCGGCGGAGCCTTGAAGAACCAGCTCAGCACGAACGCGAGCATCAGCACCCCGAAGCCTACCCAGTAGATCACGTCGATCGCCTGGGTGAAGCC
This sequence comes from Microbacterium sp. NPDC012755, assembly GCF_042901325.1. Taxonomy (NCBI): domain Bacteria; kingdom Bacillati; phylum Actinomycetota; class Actinomycetes; order Micrococcales; family Microbacteriaceae; genus Microbacterium; species Microbacterium sp. NPDC012755. Next base: position 3,617,792 of record NZ_JBIBCT010000001.1, read on the forward strand.
GACCATGAAGGGCTTGGTGAGCGCGGCATCCGCGCCGTTCAGGAACGACGTGTCGCTGACCGAGCTGCTCGATCCGTTCGATGCCTCTGACGTGCCCTTGTTGATCTTCTCGGCGATGTCGGGGACGAGCTGGTCCACCCAGTAGGTGCGCTGGGCCTTGTCCGACCAGTCCACAGACACGGTGCCGTCCGTCACGGAGGCGTGAGCCTTGTCGGCGACAGCCTGGAGCGCCTTGGCCTCGGCGGCCGGGGTGGCCTCCGCGACCTTCTGGTCGATCACCGTCTGCGCGGCGGCGGCCGGAAGCTGCCCCGCGGCGACGGCCTGGTTCACGGAGTCGGTCACCGCGGTCGTCACGGCTTCGCCCGCCGAGGCCTTCGCCTCGGTCACGCCCTTGTCCAGCTGCGACTGGATGTTCTCCTGCAGCGGGCCGACGATCGGCGTCCACAGCTGCTCCATGACGGCCTTGTTCTGCTTCTCGCCGGCGACGGCGGGATCCAGCGCGGCGTTCAGAGCGGCCGTCAGCGTGGGCTTATCGCCCATGCTGTGCGTGATGTTCGTCGGCAGCAGGGTGAACAGCACCGACAGCATGATCGCGGTACCCAGCGTTCCACCGATCTGACGGAAGAACGTCGCTGCGCTGGTGGCGACGCCCATGTCGGGCGCCTCGACCGCGTTCTGGCTCGCCATGGTGAGCGACTGCATCAGCTGGCCGAGGCCGAGACCGACCACGAACATGCCGATCATCATGAACCACACCGAGGTGGTCGACGAGACGAACGTCAGGAGCAGGAAGCCCACCGCCGTGGTCAGGGTGCCGGTGCGCGGGAAGATGCCGTACTTGCCGGTGCGCGCGGTGATCTGGCCGGCCGCCATCGAGAAGGCCATGAGACCCACCACCATCGGCAGCATCGCGAAGCCCGACTCGGTCGGGGTGAGACCGGCGACGATCTGCATGTACAGCGGGATCGTCATCATGGCGCCGAACATGCCGAAGCCCACGAGCACGCCGATGATGGTCGCCCACGAGAACGTGTTCGAGCGGAAGAGGCGGATCGGGATGATCGCGTCGTTCTTCATGGCGATCTCGATGAGCACGAATCCGATGGCGCCGAGTCCACCGATCACGTAGCAGGCGATCGAGGCGATGGAGCCCCAGCCCCACTCGCGACCCTGCTCGGCGACCAGCAGCAGCGGTACGAGCGCGACGATCACCGCGGTCGCTCCCCACCAGTCGATGCGCGGGTTGTCGTGCTTCGCGACCTTCGGCAGGTGCAGGAAGGTGATCACCATGCCGAGCGCGATGAGGCCGATGGGCAGGTTGATGAGGAAGACCCAGCGCCAGCCGGAGATCCAGAGGATCTCGTTGGCACCTGCGAACAGACCGCCGACGAGCGGGCCGATCAGCGAGGAGATGCCGAACACGGCGAAGAAGTAGCCCTGGTACTTGGCGCGCTCGCGCGGGGCGAGGATGTCGGCCATGATCGCGAGCGGCAGCGACATCAGTGCGCCGGCGCCGATGCCCTGGAAGGCGCGGAAGCCGGCCAGCATCAGCATCGACGTCGAGAACGTCGACAGCACGGAGCCGATGATGAACACCGTGATGCCGAAGATGAACAGCGGGCGGCGCCCGAAGATGTCGGAGAGCTTGCCGTAGATCGGCACGGAGATGGTCGAAGTGATCAGGTACGCCGTGGTGACCCAGGCCTGCTGGTCGAGGCCGTGCAGGTCGTCGCCGATCGTGCGGATCGCCGTGCCGACGATGGTCTGGTCGAGAGACGACAGGAACATTCCGGCCATGAGGCCGTAGATCACGAGGAGGATCTGACGGTGCGTCATGATCGGCTTCGACGCGTCAGATTTCGCGACCGGCGTGGCACCGGTGCGGGTGGAGACAGTTGACATTCCAGCCCTTCGGAAGGCGTGAGGATTATTGCAGACGTGCAATATTACACGACTGCAAGATTAGTGCGAGCTGAGAGTGTCGGATGCCGTCACCACAATGAATGCATGGACGTGCACCGGATCGTTCCGAACCTCACCGTGACCGACCTCCCGCGCGCGGTCGCCGAGCACACGGCTGCGCTCGGCCTCCGCGTGCTCATGGACCACGGGTGGATCGTCACCCTCGGCGACGACGAGGGTCATCAGCTGAGTCTCATCGCGCGGGATGCCACGGCATCCGTCGCACCCGACGTCTCCGTCTTCGTCGACGATGTCCGCGCCGCACTCGCCCGCGTGGAGTCGGCCGGGTTGGAGATCGTCCATCCGCTCACGGACGAACCCTGGGGCGTCACGCGCTTCTTCTACCGTGGTTCCGACGGGCGGGTCGTGAACGTCGGCATGCACACCGTCGCGTGAGCGCCCAGGCGCGGTCGCACTGCTCACCGTCCGCGCCACGCGCGATGAGCGGAATGTGCGTCAGAGCGCCGGCCGAGCACCCTGCGGATCACGCCAGTAGGTCTGCACCCGAACGCCTCCGACGAGTTCCACGACCGCGCGGGGACGGTACCCGAGCCTTTCGTAACGCGCATCGTGCGCCGGGTTCGACGACTCGAGGTAGGTGGGGATCCCCGCGTCGTCATAGTGGGCCAGGGCCGCTCGGAGCAATGCCATGCCGTGCCCGCCGCCGCGGGCCTCGGGCGCCACACCGAGCAGTGTCAGGTAGGCATGCGGATCGCTGGGCCGGGCATCGGCGAACCTGGCACCGGCCTGCTCCAAGGCGGCAGCAGCCTCCGGGTCGAGCAACTCGCTGACCAGCGCGTCGTAGGCGGCATGGGCCTCGACGGAGATCTCGTCCTCACCCGGCGGGTACCACACGGAGACCGCGCGAAGAGCGCCGCGCGTGCTCGCACCCTGCGACTCGCCCTCGCCATCGGAGCCGCCCTCGAGCACTCGCGACTCGGAGAAGCGCAGGGCTTGTCCGACCATGAACCGCCAGTACGCACCGGCCACCTGCGGACGCGTCTCGACATCGGGGAACGAAGGCCCCCAGACGGGATCGTCCAAGAACGCCGCCGTGAGGATTCGCGTCATCTCGTCGAGGTCGCCGGACGTTGCCGGTCGCAGTCCGTGCGGGAGTGTCTCGTGTGTCATGCGGTCCTCATCTCGTTGCGGGTATGCGGGGCGGTCTGCAGACGAGTCTCACCGACCCGCCGAAGGGTCGCGGGATGACCGAGCAGATCGATGAGCGCGTCGCCGTGGGTGAGCTGCGGATGATGCCCGGCCCCGGGCACAGAGATCAGCTCGACGTGGGGAAGCGACTCCAGGTGCGCGACCGCGGCAGGGTCGAGCGGGTCCTCGCTTCCGGTGATGATGCGCACCTGGCCGTGGAATCGCCCCAGCGCGTCGCGGAGCTCGGCTCGCCATCGCGTCGATCCGGCGGAGGTGAGCTGCTCGGCCGCGCTCTTCGCACGACCTCTCCGGAGGTCGCGGATGCTGCTCTCGAGAGCCTTCGCGCTCGCATCCGCGCCGGTGAGTCGGCGTGACAGCTGCACGGGATCGGCACGCCGCAAGAAGGCGCGAATGAGTATCCGCACACGCGCCGCCCCGCGCACCGGCGCCTGCAGGAAGAAGGGCGCGATCAGCGTGAGGGACTCGATCCGTTCGGGGAACCGGTCGGCGGCGATGACCGCCGCGGCTGCGCCGATCGAGTGGCCGATGAGTTCGACGGGTTCGTCCCCGAGCATCGCGGGCAGCCAGCGCTCCCAGTCGCGAATGCCCGTTCCGCCGCTCAGCCCGAGACCGGGCAGATCCACCGCTCGCGCGCCGATGCCCGATGCCACGTCCGACCAGGTGTCTGCGTTGACGGGCAGCCCGGGGAGGATCACCCGACGGGATCCCGATGCTCCCAGCTCGAAGGTCCGCACACCGGCGACGTCGACGAATCGGCGCTCGTCACCCGCGGCCGCACCGAACCGATGCGCGGCGAGATGGTCAGCCCACCGTTCGAGCGACACCCGCACGTCGGGCAGGCGGAGCCCGTGCCGGTCGGCGAGCTCGATCGCGGATGCTGTGGGATAGCGATCGGCGGACAGGAAGCCGAGGGTCTCGGGGTCAGCCCGGGTGATCCATCGAGGCAGCCGTGTGATCACGCTCGCCGGCACCTTCAGCCTTGGGACGTTCGCCCCGAGGTGTCGTCCGACGCCCGTGAGCAGATCAGCCAGCAGCGGAGTTGCGTCGTCGAGAATCCAATAGGCCGCGCCCACGGCATCGGGATCGACCGCTGCCGTGGCCATGAAGGCCGCGAGATAGTCGACCGTGACGACCGGAAGGAAGGTCGCGGCGCCTCCGGGCAGCGCGGTCGCAGTCCCGTCCCAGATCTGCTCGATGGTGCTCGCCAATCCGATGTGCTGGTCGGACTCCCCCGTCGCGCTGTCCCCGATCACGCTGGCCGGATTGACGATGGTCCAGGGAACGCCGCGCTCCCGGGCCCGGGCCTGGAAGACGGCGTCGGATTCCACCTTCGACGCCTCGTAGCCGCCCAGTTCCGCGTAGACCGCCGCGCGGTGCTCCTCCGACCAGGGAACGGCGTCGGGGTCCTGCCCACCGACGCGGTACCCCGAGACGTGAACCACGCGCTGCAGCATCGGGAGTTCTGCGGCGAGATCGATGAGCTTCTCGACGATGCCGACGTTCGCGGCCCGCGCTTCCTCGGCGGGCATCCCGAATCGGTAGGCACCGGCGCAGTTGTGGATCTCGGTGACGTGCGCGAAGGCCGCCGCGCCACCCACCAGGATCTCCGGCGCGTCGAAGTCGGCGATCTCGATGGCGATGCTGCGCGCCAGACCATGCTTCCGCAGCCATGCCTCGACGCGCGCGCCGGATGCGGCGCTCCGCACTGCCGCGGTGACGTTCACACCGGCCTCTGCGAGCGTCAGCACGAGGTGTCGGCCGACCAGCCCCGAAGCCCCGAGCACGAGGGCGTGACGCGGGGTGTCCTGGGCGCTCACCTGGCTCCCCCGGCGTTCTCGACGCGCCGCTCGATCAGCTCCGCGACGACCTCAGCAGCCGATTCCAGGGGCTGGGTGCTCCGCGTGGCGCGGGAGACGATGACCGCGCCCTCGATCATCGAGACGACGACGGTCGCCAGAGAGCGGGCGTCTTCGGCGGCGAGACCGTTCCCCTCGAGGAGTGCGGCCGTCGGCGCGATCCACGACTCGAACGCGCTGGCGCAGGCCTGCCGCAGCCTTTCGCTCTCGGCGCCCATCTCCAACGTCACGACGGAGACCGGGCAACCGAGCCGGTAGTCGCTCTTGCTGACGATGCTCGCCAGTGCGCCGATTGCCGCGCGTGCCGCACCGGCCGCGCTGCCCGTCGAGACCGCGGCCTCAGCGATCAGCGCCTCGAACTGCGCCGCCGCGAGCTCGACCGCGGCGACACCCAAGCCGACTTTCCCGTCGGGGAAGTGGAAGTAGATCGATCCCTTCGGGGCGTCAGCGTGGTCGATCACTGCGTTCAAGCCCGTGCCGCTGTAGCCGCTGGTCTGGATGAGTTCGAGCATGGACGCCGCGAGTCGCGCCCGGGTCTGATCGCCTTTGGAGGTCATGCGACTCAGAATAGACCGGTCTACATATTTTTACAATCCGGAGTGCTGACCGTCGCAGCGCTGGAGGGCTTCGAGCTTCTCGGCCATGAGTGGCGTCTCCGCAGGCGCAACCGCCGACGTCAACCCACCGCTCGCGCCCACGTGATGTCATCGAGCGGCATCCGCTCCCGGCTCGTTCCCGCGCCCGCGAGCTGTCGAGCACCGGCCTCCGGCACACCGATCGCCGCCATGGTGGTCACTTCCCAGTGCGGAGGAACCTGGAACTCGTCGGCCACCGCTGCCCGGTCGAACGCGCGGAACTGGTGGACGTGCATCCCCATCTCGTAAGCCTGGAACGTCAGGTGCGCCAACGCCTGACCGAGGTCGTAGTGCGCGAACTCCGAGTACTCGAAGTCAGAATCCTCGACGTGACGGTGAGCGAGATTCGCCAGGAGAAGCCCGGCGCCTGCGGCCCAGATCGAGGAACTGCGCGCCAGGTGGGCCGTCAACCGTCGGTGAACATCATCACCGCGGCGCCCCACGATGAACGACCACGGTTGCGAGTTGCCCGCCGAAGGCGCGTGCCGTGCCGCATCGAGGAGGGCATCCACCTCTTCACCGGAAAGAGTGCTGCGCGGATCGAACCGAAGAGGACTGAACCTCCCCCTCACGAACGGGTGCAACTGAACGTGGGTGACTGCCGGCATGGAACCATCCAACCAGCGGGAGGCTCTTCGGATTCCCCCCTGCCGACTTCGTGATAGTCATGGATCATGACCAGCCAGTACTTCTTCTCGAGCGAGTCGGACCGGATCGACCGCACGCTCGTGCACCGGTGGTTGTCTGAGGCGTCGTACTGGGCGGTCGGTCGCCCCCGAGCGGTGCAGGACGCAGCCATCGACTCGTCGCGCAACTACGGCGTGTGGAACGAGACCTCTGGGGAGCAAGTCGCGTATGCCCGCGTCATCACGGACGGCGTGACGTTCGCCTGGCTCTGCGACGTGTTCGTGGCTCCGGAGGTGCGAGGCGTCGGCGTGGGAAAGATGCTGATGTCTGGTGTCATCGCCGACCTGGAGCCGTTGGGGTTGCGCCGGACTCTCCTTGCGACGGCAGATGCGCACGGGCTCTACGAGCAATACGGCTTCTCCGAACTGCCGGTGCCCTCTCAATTCATGGCTCGAATGCAGTCCTGAGACTGCCTCGTTGACGTCGACACGGCGTCAACCGCGATGCGCGGCGTGTCGGGAGCTCCGCCATCATGATCGGCGAGCCGACGGAGACACTTGCCACATACAGCGCTACGCGGCCGCAGCGGTCTTGAGGCGTCGCAACGCCATGCCTGACTCACCGCGAATGCGGCCACGTCAGTCGATCCTTGGCGGGAGGAAGCCCTAGCGGCCGACTCCGAGTTCCTTGGTGAACGGGATATCTGCTGCATCCGGGCCGAACGGCTCGGTCGGGTCCAGGTTCTTCATTACGATCATCTGCCCATCGAAGCTCGCCTGGATGTCGCGATAGAAGTCAGCGACGATCCCTGCAGGAAGCGAATGATCGAGCTGCACCGGCGAACTGCGTCCAGGCGGGTGATAGGTGACTAGCGGCGAGTAGAGCACGATGAAACCCGGGTGCACGATGTCGCGATCCAAGCAGCACTGCGCGAGCCCCACGGCGAACGCAGCATGAAGGACTGCGCAGAAAGAGCGATTCGTACGCTGAGCTCGCGCGCCTCCTTATGACCAGAAGGAGGGCTTCGGCCCCGAGAGGACTTGCCCCTAGATGAGCCTCCTGATTGCCACGTCCGCAACGGTGCGCTGGTAGACCAGCTCGCCCAGGCGAGGAAGCCAGGTGTCAGTGTCCGCGAGAAGGTCCCGGGCGATCGTCCACGGGGTTGAAAGCGAAAGGAGGTTCCCGGGCGAGCTCATCGCCGAGTGCGCGCCAAGTTTCACTGCCGCGGCCCGGTGTCGGACGCCCTTGGCCATCAGTTCACGAGCAGCCGCGGTGGAGACACCGAACCGCAGGAAGTCAGGGAACGAGGTGACCGCTGGGGCGAGGGTGACGCCCTCCGACGCCAGATGCTGCTGGAGGATGGCCACTGCTTGCTCTACCAGGGTCACCAAGTCGAACAAGACGAGCTTGGCGTGGATGCGAAGCAGCACGTCAATGCTGACTCCTGCGCGCGCTGCGAGCGCTGTGAACGGCAGCCCCTCTAGCCAGGCCAGCAGTAGCCCGGACAGGGATACAGCGAGGTCGGTTACGTCCGTCCGCCGGTACACGGTCTCCGCTTCCCGGGTGAAACCGGGCTGTTCGAGTGCCCAGTCGACGACGAGGCGTACCAGGACAGGGTCCAGTGGTGACTCGATGCTCTCCCAGTTCGCATACCGGGGCAGGAGCCCATCGAGCACTGCGTCGACCAGACGAGGTCGTGCCGACGTCTCCTGCGCCATCGAGAGGCGCCCGGACGCCCGCATCTCGACAAGACGTTGCGCGCGGAGCTCGAACACACTGAACAGCATCTGCCGTTCCTGCTCCGTCGCCCGTGCCGCCGCGAAGGTCTCCGCGGCGAGCGTTTCGGCGATGCTGACGAACTGCTCCGCACCCAGCTCGTCTCGAATCAGCTCGATTAGCGCCGCATCAACCCCGTCGACGAGGGAGAACAGCACTGGGTTCGCTTCCAGCACCCGATTGGTGAGTTGCAGTTGCTGGCGGGCGAGCGCGCGTTCCAACCTCTGCACCAAGGTGATCAACGCACCCGCAACCGGTTCACCGGGCTGTCCTTCTGCGACAGGGCTGACGACCGCCCAGTCATCGGGGTTCGCACAGATCACCAGCCCGCGTGTCGAGCTTCCCGCCCGTCCTGCTCGACCGACCAGATTCTTAATGTCGCGGGCGAGCATTGCCTTGGGTGCGCTTCCGTCGGAGCTGCGCTTCACGGAGTAGAGAACCATCGTCCGCAACGGCAGATTCACGCCTTCCGCCAACGTGCTCGTGCACAACACCATAGGTATGCGCCGGTCCGAAACCAGCTCCTCGAGAACCTCGCGGGCTTCCTGTGGCACGTCGCCGTGGTGAACGATCGCGCCCTCGCGGAGTGCCCGCGTTCCCACCCAGTCGTCGCCGAACTCTCCGGTTAGATAAGCCACCGCTGATTCAACGGCCGCGTCGTCCGTCACATAAGCCATCGGCTTCGGCAAGTCGAGACCTGCTGCGATCTGCTTGAGGAGCTCGTTGGCAAGGCCCAGAACGCCCCGGTCGCCGCCCTTCTCCGTCGCGAACACAGCAACCGGGCCCAACGTCAGCGCTTTCCGTGCTGTGGCCACCGCCAAGGTCTTCGTGGAACCGTAGTCGTAGGTGTTCAGCCGCCCCGTCGACGGGTTCGTGAACTGAAAATCCTCCAGACCCAGGAACTCCGGCAATGTATGCGACGGTAACGATGTGGACGGCTCGTGCAGCTCCAGCCCAACCTTGCGTTGTCGACCCGAACCAGAAGGGCGCAGCACCGCGAACTCCGCCACCGCTGGCCGGTATTCACTGCGCACCACCGTACCGTCGGAGCCGCCCAGCCAAGTGTTGATCTCTTCCACGTTGGGGACGATCGCTGACACGAACACGATCCGCGGGGCCGGGGTTCGCGCCTTCAGCCGTGCCAGCAGCAGCTCCAGCCCCACTCCGCGAGACTCACTGTCGAGAAGGTGCCCTTCATCACAGACGACCAGCGAGATCTCCGACAGCAATTCCGGGTGAGCGCCGACGAGCCCGGTCAAGGCTTCCGGCGTGGCGATGATGACGCGGACCTCTTCCAGATCGTCGCTCTCCTCGATCCCCGGAACCGTTCCGCCGTACACCGTCCGCGACCGTAACCCCATTGCCGTCAGGTGCCGGCCGACACTGCCGCGCAGCTCACGGGCCAACGCCCGGTACGGAACCAACAGCACCGCCTTGCTCTCTGGGAAGCGGCTCAGATGGTCGAAGATGAGCGTCTCTGTCAGCGCGGTCTTGCCTGCTCCCGTCGGCATCTGCAATGAATAGGACTCAGAGCTCGTCAGCAGTCCCGCATCGATGGCTTCCATCTGCGACGGGAAGAAGTCCCACACCGGCTGCCTGCGGTCTAGGAACGACTCCACCAGAGGATCCCACCGCCGCGTCGCCCCGTCGGGGAGAACCGCGCGAAGGTTCGTGCGCTGGAAGCGCTCAACCAGAACCGCATACAGGCGATGGGCGACCCACTCGTCAGGACCAACATCCAGCGCGCGACCCGCTTCCTCCTGCGCGGCGACAACCAGCTCGTCGACAATGCTCGTGTTCCCGGCTCGAACCGCGTCGACCAGCACCTGCGTCGAGAAAGAAACAGGATTCACAGACCGAGTGAGGAGCTCGTACGCCGCCCGCTGGGCATCGACCTCCCAGAACTGCGGATCGGCGAGTCGCATCGTCATTACCGCCGAGGCAGGATAGCCGCCCTGATAGAACGCAACCGCCGCAAAGAACAACGCATCCGCACGAGCACCGTCCCGCAGATCCCGGCTCACCGTCTCAAGTGCACGACCGAGCGATGCCCAATCCAGCGGTTCCCCGCCCCCGGTACGCACCATGTCGAACAGCTCGCCGACCAGAGAGTAGTAAAGGTCCGTCGTGCGATTGTCGAGGTAATCAAGTTGTCCCAGGTGGGCCGACAACCGGAAGTCCACAATCGTCTGCTGTGTCTCCGCATCTGCGATCCACCGACCCAAACTTTCTCTCACGCGACATCCTCGACGTCTTCTGCGGTCAACAGCGCGGCGTCGAAGACCCGCTCGTAGGTCTCCTTCAAGTCAGGGACCGAGATCACGATCAACGCCCGCTCGCTAGGAGGAGGGGGGACCACACCGATCAACTCGTCGGCGACCAGACTCGCGCAGATAACTGCCACCGCGCGGAACTCCCGTGTCGCCTCCGGATGGTCTACAGGGTGGATGAATCTGTCCAGCTGCTCGATTGAGATAGTTGACAGCCCCGTGTTGATCGCTCGTTCCTTGAGCCAGTTCAGCGTCTTCACGAACCGTCGTGAGCTGTCCTTTTCCGAGTCCGCGATCGCACTGGCGATCGGCGTGGACGTACCGCTGGTGGACTTCGTCTTCACCTCAGCACAGATGATCCGATCATCCGCCGACGCCGCTGGCCACAGCGGAAGGATCATCTGCACCACATCAGAACCGGGAGCAGGCTTCGTACGATCCTGCTTCAACCGCCACTTCTTCGGGTCCAGAACGATCCCGGGATGCTCGCTCGCAGCATGGAACAGCGCCGTGAGAATCTCACCGAAGTCACCCGCCATCGTCGATCCACGATCTGGAAGCTTCGACCCAACGATCGTGCGAGCAGACACCGACGTCTCCGCGATTCGGGCTTGCAGACTCGGATCAGAGATGTAGCACCGCCGCACCGGAACGCCTAGACGATCCGCGAACGTGGCAGCCTGCTCCACATCAATCTCGATTACCGCGAACGGAGTACTCTGCGTCGTCGAGAAGACCTCTCCGAGGGCCTCGAAATCGAGCTCTAGCTCCAGCACAACAAACCCCTATCCGCACACCCAGTTCACCAATACACGCCGTCTACCAGTCCGACACTACGAGATACATTTCAATACAGTCTGCTGGATAGCCCGGAGAGAACCGAGCCGCAGCGTCTCCGTCGCTCGCCAGGTGCAGAAACCGGCGGTCCCCGACTTCCTTTGTCAAGACGGACGGGATGCGGCGATACGCGCAACCCGCTGGGTTCCGCGGACATCCGGTACCGGTGTCGATCTCATGTCCTCCGTCGCGTCGGCCACTGTTGGCTGAATGAACAAGGCCCGCGATCTCCTTGAAGTTGCCACTACTGTCCTTGCCCCGTCCCCGCTGACGTCGGCCGTTTCGTTCATCCGTGTCTCGACTGTTCTCCTAGCTGACCGTGGAGCGGGGTGGCTCCTCTATCCCTGCCCAGCGTGAGGCAAATCAAATACACGCGCACGGACGTGGAACCCCTCGTTTCAGCCAGTTCGTCAACCGCGGACACTCGGGACGGGACGCCGACCGGACCAGAGCGCAGACCGATGCTCACCTATGCGCGGGAGCACTCCGTCGACTACGCCATCGTCCACAAGCTTGACCGGCTGGCTCGATCTCGTGCCGGCCGATCGACCCGAAGGTGCCGATGGTCAGGCGCTGCCGGCTCATCGGATCACCGCCCACCCGCCGGTGCAGGCAGCTCTGGATCGCGCTGCTGCTCGATCCAGATCTGCACGTCCGCGAGCGCGAACTTCAGATGCTTCCCGAAGCGATACGCGCGCGGGCCGAGACCATGAGCGCGCCCGTCGTAGTCGGTGGAGGCGGGAACCCCCGGGTACTCGGCGAGATCGCCGACGTCGAGCATCGGCTCCAGGCCCAGGGGTTGCCGGCCGGGCTGTGTTCGGTGTCCATACCGAACAGGTGCGTCCTGCGCCCACCCACGAATCGGCAACAACCAGCACGGTCGCTCCCATGCCGGAGCACGACGGCCCGAATGTGTCGTGAGAACGTCAAAGTGATGGTTCTTCGATGACCGGATCACGTCTCACCAACTGGAAAGTCCCGGAAACTCTTGAGTTTCCGGGACTTTGCGGTCGGGCTGACAGGATTTGAACCTGCGACCCCTTGACCCCCAGTCAAGTGCGCTACCAAGCTGCGCCACAGCCCGTTGTCCGTGGCTTTCGCCGCAGGCAACTCCCCTATCTTAGCCTGATGCTGAGGCCGTCCGCGAACCGAGCAGCGTTGCGTGTGTCGGAGGTCCGGCGTAGCGTCCCGTGCATGGCGACGATCACGACCGAGGTGGCGACGACAGCCCGGTGGAGCGATGTGCAGCACGCGCTCACGGGCGGCGGGGATGGCGCGAGCTGCCAGTGCATCTGGCCCGTGCTCAGCAACAAGGACTGGAATTCGACGACGAAAGACCAGCGCACCGAGATGCTGCGCGCGGAGATCGACGAGGGGCCTCCCCCGGGCATCATCGCCTACGTCGACGGCGACGCCGCGGGCTGGATCCGCATCGGGCCCCGCACGCGACAGGCGCGGGTTCCGCGAACGCGCATCATCGCAGCAGCCTCGACCGAACCGTTCGACGATGCCTCGGTCTGGGCGGTCACCTGCTTCGTGGTGCGCCGAGAGCATCGGGGCTCCGGCCTCAACCTCGACCTGCTCCGCGCCGCCGTCGACTATGCGCGCGGGTCAGGCGCCCGCGTGATCGAGGGCTATCCGGTCGACACCGGTGGCGAGAAGCAGCGCTCGAACGAGCTGTTCCACGGCACCCTCGGCACCTTCCTCGCCGCGGGATTCGAGGAGAAGACAGACCTCAAGCCGGGCCGTTCCCTCGTCGCCCTCGAACTCGCCCCCTGACCACTAGCGTGGAGGCATGAGCGACCAGCATCCGATCGTCGAAGACGCCGAGCTCGGCCCCCTCGTCCGCGCGACCACCGAGCTCACCGACGGCGACGTGCTCGTCTCCGACTGGTACATCGGCGGCATCACGACCGACGGCGGAGAGCTCGACCTCATGATCGAAGGCACGAGCCCCGACGAGATCGCTCCGCTGCTCCCCCGGCTCCGCGAGGTCGTCTCGCGCCTCGACGCACTGCGACGCGTCGCCTCGGATGCCGTGGTCACGCAGTTCAGCACTGGAGACCCCGAGCCGCACGAGCTCGAGGAGGCAGCATCCGACCTGACCCTCGAGACGATCGAGGCGTCGGCCGATGGCACGATCATCCTGCACCTCACCGACGGCTGCGGCGAGCACTTCCCCGATGGGTACTGGCCGGCGGTGCACCTCGGCGCCGATGACCGGGTCGATCAGGTCACCGTCGAGACCTGATGAAGAACCGCGCTCTCCTCTGGGCGTTCGCGCCCTACATCGTCGCGTCGACGCTTCACGTGATCCTGCTCGCCGTGCAGAGTCCTCTGGCCGCGCCGACGAAGCTCATCCTGATGCCGCTCCTGCTGGTTCCCGTGCTGGTGTCGGCCGGACGGCTGAAACCCCGCGCCGCCATGGTGCTGATCCTCGCCGCCCTGCTCTTCTCCTGGCTCGGCGACGGCGCCGGTGCGTTCTTCCCCTCAGCCCCGGAGCTGCCGCTCATGCTCGCGTTCTTCGGCATCGCTCATCTCGCCTACATCGCGCTCTTCGCACGACACCTTTCTCGACGACGGATGCCGTGGTGGGGGCTCGTCTACGCCGCATGGTGGATCGCCATGGTCAGCGTGATCGGGCCGCACGCGGGAGGACTGTTCCCCGCGGTCGCGGTCTACGGACTCGTGCTCGGCAGCACAGCCGCCTTCTCCACGCGGTGCGGTCCCGTGGTCGCGATGGGCGGCGCGTTCTTCCTCGCGAGCGATTCGATCCTCGCGTTCCGCCTCTTCCTGCCCGACGCGCTCCCGTCGTGGAGCAGCCCCGCCGTCATGCTCACCTACACGATCGGGCAGGGCCTCATCATCGCCGGGGCGCTCCTCGCGCTCCGCACACGGAAGGTCACCTGATGGACTCCGCACGCGTCGACAGCTGGCTCTGGGCGATCCGCGTGTACAAGACGCGCTCCGCGGCAACGACTGCATGCCGCGCGGGGCATGTACGACTCAACGGCGACAAGGTCAAGGCGGCGCAGGCCGTGCGCATCGGCGATGAGCTGCGCATCCGCATCTCCGGATTCGACCGGATCCTCATCGTCCGACAGCTCCTCGTCAAGCGCGTCGGCGCCCCGGTCGCGGCACTCGCCTACGAGGACCGCACGCCAGAGCGCGAGCCGCAGGCCGCGCTGGGGCTGCGCGACCGCGGAGCGGGCCGTCCCACCAAGCGAGAACGCCGGGAGATCGATCGGCTCCGCGGACGCGACCCAGACGACCAGGAGTTCCCCCATTCCTGACGGTTCACTCTTTCGTACGTTTGTTCTAATCTGGATCCATGGCCCACCGCACCGATCTCGACCTCGACCTCGAGGAACGACGTCGTGTTCTCGACGCCTGGGCGCTGAAGCGCCGGCAGATCGCCGTGCTTGAGGCCGAGGCCGCTGAACTGCTGATCGAGCAGTTCGACATCCACGATCAGGATGTGGCGGAGAGTCCCTACCATCGCGACGCCATCTACCGGTCGATGATCGCGGAGTTCTCGGCAGCCGCGCGCATCCCGAGGTCGTCGATGGAGTTCGCGTTCGCCGATGCACGATCCCTCCGCGACAGCATGCCCGGCATCCGTGCCGCTTTCGCCGACGGTCGCATCACCGCCGCCCACGTCCGCGAGATCGTACGGGCGGGAGCGGTCGTCGCCGAGGCGATCGCGAACCGCCGAGCGGATGCAGCCGTCATGGCGCTGTTCGAGGCCGCGGCGCTCGTCGTCGCAGAATGCGACACGGCAGCTCGCACCCGCGCCCACGCGCGAGAGGTCGCCGCGTCTCTCGTGGGAGAGACGCTCGTCGAACGCCATCGTCGCGCCGCCAAGGACCGCGGCGTCTCCGTGACGTCGCTCGACGACGGGCTCGCCCTGCTCACGGCGGTTCTCCCCGAGTGGATCGCCCTTGCGATCCAGGACCGGCTCACGCACGTCGCGCGAGAGGTCATCGATGCCAGGGGAACACGCGAGCCCCAACTCGACCCGTCAGCCATCGACCCCGGCGCGGACTCCCTCCACGCCGAGGACGTCGATCTCGCCGATCCCTTCTTCGACGCGTTCCTCGCCGATCCGTTCGCCCCCGCGAACCTCGCCGATACCAGCGCCGACACCACCGCTGACGCTGCTTCTGCCGAGCGCGACTCGCCGCCGGGGACCGATTCCGGCGCCGACGCGGATTTCGGTGCCGATGCCGATGCCGATGCCGATGCCGATGCCGATGCCGATGCCGGCATGATCTTCAGCGATGATCGAGCGACTTTCGCGCGTGATCCGCTCACCGACGTCGAGCACATCCCCGCAGACGAGCGTTCCCTGGACGAGATCCGCGCCGATGTCCTCACCGACATGCTCCTCACCGCCACTCCGAGCACAGCCTTCGGCGATGCCCTCGACGACGTTCACGCCCGGATTCAGGTCACGGTCGCGGCGACCACACTCGCGGGGCTCGACGATCGACCCGCGCAGCTCGACGGTCATGGGGCGCTCGACGCTGACATCGCACGGGCCCTCGCAGGGAGGAACAGCGGATGGACGCGACTTTTCCTCGATCCGTCCGGCCTCGTCGTCGAGACCGACACGTACACGCCCACCACCGCGATGAAGAGGTTCCTGCGGGCGCGTGACCAGCACTGTCGCTTCCCGGGATGCCGAATGCCGGTGCACCGCAGCGAGATCGATCACAACCACGATCATGCCAAGGGCGGACGGACGGCGGTAGACAATCTGGCGCACTTCTGCAGAACCCACCACGCGCTCAAGCATCCCGACGTGCCCGACCCGCACAGGTGGACGGCTCAACAGCGCCCCGGAGGCTCCATCACCTGGACCAGTCCGCTCGGGCGCGCGTACACCGAGCGCACACCGCGACGGGTGATGTTCGTCTGACCTGCACGCCGGACGATCTCGGAGGCTCCGCGGACGAGGCTCGGAAGGCAGGGCTTAGAGGGCGCCGGAGGCTTGGAGGGGCCGGGGGCTTGGAGGGCCGGGCGTTCGCAGGCCTCAGAGGGCTCAGAGGGTTCAGAGGGTTCAGAGGGCTCTCAGCGCGCAGAGGACTCAGAGCACAAACCTCAGCGATCGAGAGCGCGCAGTAGCCACCCGGCAGACAGCACACGGGCGCCGAGAGCCTCCACCTGCGCAGTGAGGCCGCGGTCGCTGGTGACGACGGTGACCGAGCGGCCTATCGAGAGCAGCCGAGCGGCCTCGTCGATGATCGCGTCGTCCCCGGCGGCATCCGCCCTGACCACCCGCACGGGAGATTCCTCGGATTCGATCGCCCGCGCCCGACCTTCGACGACCAGCGACACCTCGGGGAACCAGGTCGTCGCTCCGATGCCGAGATCCTCCGCCGGCACGGCGAGATCGACTAGGCGGTCCCGCAGCCGCGCTGCCGCTCCGGCTCGGTCCTTCCACCAGCCGTTCGGCACCGAGCCGACGACGTTCGCGGCGTCGACGACGATCGCAGGACGCTCGTCGAGCAGGGTCCGAAGCATCGGCCAGGACGAAGCGAATCCCGGATGCAGCGGACGCGCATCGACGTCCTCGACCGGCACCCACTCCAGCGCCACGCTCTCCGGGTCGCTGATCACGGGTTCGAAGGGCTCTACGACGTCAGCGACGACCGTCGTGTATGACCAGATCGACAGGTCCAGCACGCTCGTCACACGTACGCGCACGGCGCCGTCCGGGACGCCCGCTTCTTCCTGCGCCTCACGCACAGCTCCAATGATGGCGCTCTCGCCCTCGTGCATCGCACCGCCGGGGAGGCCCCAGGTGCCGCCGAAGTGGCTCCAGGCGACCCTGTGCTGCAGGAGCACGCCGCGTGCGGGATCGAAGGCGAGCAGCCCCGCGGCGCCGAACCGGCCCCAGTACCGCTCTCCCGTGTCCGCGATCACCCAGGCGTCGCCCGGGTTGCGCGGCCCCTCGGGGCGGCGCGGTTCACCAGCTGCGGGAGGTACGACCGTCACCCCTTCAGCCTGTCACAGCATCCGGGGTGCGGCGCACCGATCCGACACGAAGGGGAACCGAGCGGGTCCAGAGACGAGTCCCAGCCCTTCAGCCAACGAGCTCCCGGGCCGATCAGCGCTGACGCTTCTCCCGCACGCGCATGTTGACGACGATCGGGGTTCCCTCGAACTCGTACAGCTCGCGCAGGCGGCGCTGGATGAACCGGCGGTAGCCCGGGTCGAGGAATCCGGTCGTGAACAGCACGAACGTCGGCGGGCGCGTCGACGCCTGCGTGCCGAACAGGATGCGCGGCTGCTTGCCTCCGCGCAGCGGGTGCGGGTGCTCGGCGACGAGCTCGGCGAGGAACGCGTTGAACTTGCCGGTGGGGATGCGGCGATCCCAGTTCTCCAGCGAGGTCTCCAGCGCAGGAACCAGCTTGTCGAGGTGGCGACCGGTCTTCGCCGAGATGTTCACGCGCGGAGCCCACGCGACATGCGCGAGGTCCTGCTCGATCTCACGCTCGAGGTAGCGACGACGGTCCTGGTTCTCCAGGTCGTCGTCGTTCAGGCGATCCCACTTGTTGAACGCGAGCACGAGCGCGCGGCCGGACTCGAGCACGAGGTCGATGATGCGCACGTCCTGCTCGCTGATCGTCTCGGACACGTCGAGAACGACCACCGCGACCTCGGCCTTCTCCAGCGCCGCGGAGGTGCGCAGCGACGCGTAGAAGTCGGCGCCCTGAGCCATGTGCACGCGGCGACGGATACCGGCGGTGTCGACGAAGCGCCACAGCTTGCCGCCCAGCTCGACGATCTCGTCGACCGGGTCGCGCGTGGTTCCGGCGAGGTCGTTCACGACGACCCGCTCTTCACCTGCGGCCTTGTTCAGCAGCGACGACTTGCCGACGTTCGGGCGCCCGAGGATCGCGACGCGGCGAGGGCCGCCGATCTCCTGCTTGGCGACGGCCGAGATCTCGGGGAGCGTCTTCAGGATCGCGTCAAGGAGGTCGGCGACGCCGCGGCCGTGGATCGCGGAGACCGGGTGGGGCTCGCCGAGGCCCAGGTTCCACAGGGCTGCGGCCTCCGGCTCCTGGCGCGCGTCGTCGATCTTGTTCGCGACCAGGAACACGGGCTTGCCGCTCTTGCGGAGCATCTTCACGACGTGCTCGTCGGTGGACGTCGCCCCGACCATGGCGTCGACGACGAACAGCACGACGTCGGACAGGTCGATCGCGACCTCGGCCTGCGCCGCCACCGAGCGGTCGATGCCGCGGGCGTCGGGCTCCCACCCGCCGGTGTCGACGAGTGTGAAGCGGCGGTCGTTCCACTCGGCCTTGTACGTGACGCGGTCGCGGGTGACACCGGGGGTGTCCTCCACGACGGCCTCACGACGGCCGAGGATGCGGTTCACGAGCGCGGACTTGCCGACATTCGGCCGTCCGACGATCGCGACGACCGGGAGGGCCGGCATGAACTGGATGCCGTCCTCGTCCATCGTGATCCCGGCGAGAAGCGCAGCGTCTTCATCGTCGAGCTCGTAGTCGGCGAGACCCGCGCGCAGAGTCTCCGCGCGCTGCTCGGCGAGGTGCTCGTCGAGCGCCTCCATCTTCTCTGCGAGGTGGTCGGGGCCGCCTTCGTATTCGTCGTCAGCCACTGTGTGCTCCTCGGAGTCGTTCGATCACCGCGAGTACGGCATCGATGGTCTGGGGGAAATCAAGATCCGTCGAATCGACGACCTCCACGCCCTCTGCGGCGTTGAGGAAGTCGACGACGGCGCTGTCCGATGCGTCGCGCTTGTGCAGCGCGGCGGCGACGGAGGCAGCGTTCTCACCGGCGAGCTCGCCCGCCCGGCGCGCAGCGCGCACCTCGGGGGCAGCGGTGAGAAGGATGCGGACGGGAGCGTCGGGGGCGACGACAGTGGTGATGTCGCGTCCCTCCACGACGACCGCGTCGAACGGGGCCCCGGCCACGAGCGAGCGGAACAGCTCGTTCACCTGCGCGCGGACCTCGGGCACGCGCGCCACGCCACTGACCGCGCCCGACACGTGCGGTGCGCGGATCGCCTCGGTGACGTCGACGTCGCCCACGCGCACCGTGCGGTCGTCGGGGTCGAGCCCCAACCGCACGGGGAAGTCGGATGCCGCGGCGAGGACTGCTGCGGCATCCGCCGTGTCCGCCCCTCGATCGAGGACGTGCCAGGCCAGCGCGCGGTACGCGGAGCCGGTGTCGAGGTAGCCGAAGCCGAGCATGCGCGCGACGGCCTTCGACACGCTGGACTTGCCCGACCCCGCCGGGCCGTCGATGGCGATGAAGTCGGGAGTGCGCGCAGCGGTGGCGGTCGTCGTGTCAGTCATTGGTGTTCCCCGCAATCCGCCAGCCGCGTTCGGTGAGTCCGGTGACCGCGCCGTGCAGCGCGGCCGGGTCGACGCTGATCTCCGCCAGACCGAACTGCGCGCCGGGCGAGTGCTCGAGGCGGAGGTCTTCGACGTTGACTCCGAGTTCGCCGAGCTCGCCGAAGAGGCGTCCGAGCTGTCCTGCGGTGTCGTCGACCATGACGACCAACGACTCGAAGCGGCGGTTCTGTCCGTGCTTGCCAGGCAGACGCTCGACGCCGTCGTTGCCGTGACGGATCGTCTCCGCCACCGCACGCCGGGAACCGGGCGCCTCGGGAGCGCGCAGCGCATCCGACACCTCCCGGAGGTCTTCGGCGAGGGCGTCGAGGATCTCCACGACGGGGGCCGCGTTCGCGCCGAGGATCTGCACCCAGAGCTCGGGGGCGGATGCCGCGATGCGCGTCGTGTCGCGCACGCCCTGACCGGCGAGACGCAGAGCGCCCTCCTCCGCCTCGGCGAGGCGGCCGGCGAGCAGGCTCGCGACGACCTGGGGCACGTGGGAGGTCAGCGCGACCGAGCGGTCGTGCTCCTCCGGTGTCATCTCGATCGGCTGCGCGCCGACGTCGAGAGCCAGAGCCTCGACGAGTGCGAGATCGGCGGCCTTCGTCTCACCGTCACGGCACACGACCCACGGACGGCCGATGAACAGGTCGGCCCGCGCCGAGATCGCCCCGCCGCGCTCGCGACCGGCGAGCGGGTGCGAGCCGATGTAGCGGGCGAGATCGACACCGCGCGAGGTCAGTGCGCGGAAGGGCTCGAGCTTGACGCTCGCGACGTCGGTGACGACGGCATCCGGGTACCGCTCGAGTTCCGCCTGGATGACATCGGCGGTGACGTCAGGCGGCACGGCGACGACGATCAGGACGGGCGCGTCGTCGGCAGACGGGGCACGACCGGCGCCGTAGTCGATCGCCAGGCGCTGCTGTGCGGGAGACGTGTCGGAGAGCACGACATCGACGCCCTTCGCGCTGAGCGCGTGCCCGATGCTCGCACCGAGCAGCCCCGTGCCGACGATGCGGACGGTGCCCGAGAGACGCGACGCGACGGCGGTCGCCGTGCGCGGCGCGCTGGGCGCACTCATCGTGTCGGTCACTCGTTCTCCTGCTGCTCGCCTGGCGCCTCGGCGACACCGGAATCACGGCGCGACAGAGTAAGCAGCGCGCCTAGTTCGATTTTAGTCAGTTCGCGGCTCTTCCCCGCCGGGAGCGTTCCCAGGTGCAGCGGACCGAACTGGCGTCGCACGAGTTCGGTGACGGGATGCCCGACCGCCGCCATCATGCGGCGGACGATCCGGTTGCGTCCGGAATGCAGCGTGAGCTCGACGAGACTCGACCCCCGCGAGGTGTCCAGCAGCCGCGCCTTGTCAGCCGCGATGGGCCCGTCCTCCAGCTCGATGCCCTTCGTGAGCTTCGAGATCGTCTGGGCGGTGACCTCCCCCTCGACCTTGGCGATGTACACCTTGGTGACGCCGAACGACGGATGCGCGAGGACGTGCGCGAGCGCGCCGTCGTTCGTGAGGATCAGCAGTCCGCTGGTCTCGGCATCCAGCCGGCCGACGTTGTACAGGCGCTCCTCGTAGTCCTTCGTGAAGAGCCGCAGATCAGGGCGGCCGCTCTCATCGCGCATGCTGCTCACGACGCCGGTGGGCTTGTTGAGCATCACGTAGCGCTTCGAGACATCGAGCTGCACAGCGGTGCCGTCGACATCGACGAGGTCGGTCTCCGGATCGATGCGGGTGCCGAGCTCGGTCACGACCACGCCGTTGACGCGGATGCGGCCCTCGACGATGTAGTTCTCGACCACGCGCCGGGAGGCCACGCCCGCTCCGGAGAGCACCTTCTGCAGGCGCACGCCCTCGGGGGCGGAGCCGTCTGTCATCGAACCATCAGTCATGAAACCATTCCTTCATCGAAGCACCCGCGCGGCACCGTACCGGCGACATCCGCTCGAGCGCTCATCGAACCAAACCTTCATCGACGCATCCCCACCGAGCCGCGATGGCGCCAACCGCACTCGTACTCATCGAACCAGACCCCCATCGACGCACCCGCACCGAGCCGCAACGGCGCCAGCCACACGCGTACTCATCGAACCAGACCCCCATCGACGCATCCCCACCGAGCCGCAACGGCGCCAGCCGCACGCGTACTCATCGAACCAGACCCCCATCGACGCACCCGCACCGAGCCGCGACGGCGCCAACCGCACGCGTACTCATCGGACCAGACCCCCATCGACGCACCCGCACCGAGCCGCAACGGAGCCAACCGCACTCGTACTCATCGGACCAGCCCCTCATCGAAGCCGTCTGCGCCGTCATCGAGCAGTGGGGAGATCGGAGGCAGCTCGTCGAGCGAGTTGATGCCCAGGTGCTGCAGCAGTGCATCCGTGGTGCCGTAGTTGATGGCGCCCGTCTCGGAGTCGGCGAAGAGCTCGGTGATGAGGCCGCGTGCGAGCAGGGTGCGCACGACGGAGTCCACGTTCACCGCTCGGATCGACGCGACCTGGCTGCGGGTGACCGGCTGCTTGTAGGCGATGACGGCGAGCGTCTCGAGCGCGGCCTGGGACAGTCGAGCAGGCGCCTGGCCGCCGATGAACTCCGCGACGAGGTCGTCGTGGTCCTCGCGCACGTAGAGCCGCCAGCCGCCTCCGACCTCGCGGAGCTCGAAGCCGCGACGCGGACCGCGGCCCTTGCCGTCGTAGTCGTCGACGAGCGTCTCGAGCGCCTGCCGCACGGCGGCCACGGGAGACCCCACGGCGGCGGCCAGCGCCACGAGTCCGATCGGCTCGTCGATGATGAGCATGATCGCCTCGATCTTCTCGGTCAGCACTCCCGCTGACGGTTCGAGGTCATCGGTCATAGTCGGCTCCCAGGGTGGCGAGTGATTCGTCCGACCAGTGGTCGGCGGCCCAGCGCAGCGTCAGCTCGCCGAGCGGTTCCAGTTGCTCGAAGGAGAGAGCCGCGTGGCGGTAGAGCTCCAGCACCGAGATGAAGCGCGCGACGACGATACCCGGTTCGCGGATGCCGGCGACGAGATCGCGGAAGCTCAGCGACTCGGCGCCGCGGAGCAGCGTCACCACGATCGCGGCCTGCTCACGGATGCTGACGAGCGGAGCGTGCAGGTGATCGAGTCCGACGTGCGGGATCTCCTTCGGCGCGAACGCGAGCAGGGCGAGTGCGGCGAAGTCGGCGGCGGAGAGAGACCAGACCAGCTCCGGCGTCTTCTTGCGATGCTTCTCGTCGAGTCGCACAGCGCGGACGTGCCGCCGGTCCTCGCGCTGCAGGCAGCGGGAGAACCACGCGGAGACCTCCTTGAAGGCCCGGTACTGCAGCAGTCGCGCGAACAGCAGATCCCGAGCCTCGAGCAGTGCGACGGCCTCGGCATCCACCAGCTCTCCCTGCGGAAGGAGTCCGGCGACCTTCATATCGAGCAGTGTCGCGGCGACCACGAGGAACTCCGACGCCTGGTCGAGCTCCTCATCGTCGTCCAGCTCCTTCAGGTAGGAGATGAACTCGTTCGTCACGGCGCTGAGCGAGACCTCGGTGATGTCCATCTCATGCTTCGAGATGAGATTCAGCAGCAGGTCGAACGGGCCGTCGAAGTTCGACAGGGAGACACGGAAACCGGAGTTCTCCTCGGGAGATGAGGTGTCCGAGGATTCCCCGGACGACGCGGTACTCGAAGACGACGCAGCCGCATCGGTCTCGTGGCGAGGGGTCTCGTCAGGCGACGCGGTTCCCGAAGACGACGCAGTCGCGTCGGTCTCGTGGCGAGGGGTATCGTCAGGCGACGGCGCCACGGGCGACCAGCTCCCGCGCCAGCCGCAGGTACGCCTGGGCGGCGGCGTGCTCCGGCGCGAACTCGGTGATGGGCACACCCGACACCGAGGCGTCGGGGAACTTCACGGTGCGGCCGATCACGGTCTCCAGGACGTCGTCGCCGAAGGCCTCGACCACGCGCTCGAGAACCTCGCGCGAGTGCAGCGTGCGCGGGTCGTACATCGTGGCGAGGAGGCCGTCCATGGTGATCGACGGGTTCAGCCGGTCGCGCACCTTGTCGATCGTCTCGATGAGGAGCGCGACGCCGCGGAGCGCGAAGAACTCGCACTCCAGTGGGATGATCACGCCGTGAGCGGCGGTGAGGGCGTTCACGGTGAGGAGTCCGAGCGACGGCTGGCAGTCGATGAGGATGACGTCGTACTCCCCCGCCACCTGGCGGAGCACGCGGGCGAGGATCGTCTCGCGCGCAACCTCGTTGACGAGGTGCACCTCGGCGGCGGAGAGGTCGATGTTCGCGGGCATCACGTCGAGTCCCTCGACGCCGGAGCGCACGATCGCATCGTGTGCGTCGCGCTTCGTGTCGAGCAGCAGGTCGTAGACCGTCGGCGTCTCGTGCGTCTGGATGCCGAGACCGGCCGACAGAGCGCCCTGCGGATCGAAGTCGACCGCGAGAACCTTGCGCCCGTACTCCGCGAGGGCCGCGGCGAGGTTGATGGAGGTCGTCGTCTTGCCGACGCCGCCCTTCTGGTTGCACAGTGCGATGATGCGCGCGGGGCCGTGAGACGCCAGCGGCTCCGGCGTCGGGAACCCGTGATAGGGACGACCGGTGGGTCCGATGGGTGTGTCGTCGGCCTTCTTCGCCTTCGCCCTGGACGTTGCCGCTCTCTCAGCCACCGGTTCTCCTGCTCCTTCGTGCTTGCTCGATTGTAGTCGCAGGCTCACCTCTCGTCGCGTCGGCGCGCGGCGCTGTCCCTCGCCGCGTCGACCAGTCCCGCGATCACCCGCACGTCGTCGGTGGTCTCCGGATGCCACTGCACCCCGACCTCGAAGCGGTCCCCCTCGGCCTCCATCGCCTGGAGCACGCCGTCGGCATCACGCGCTGTCGCGACGAAACCGGGGTGGTCCGCGACCGCCTGGTGGTGATGGCTGGCGCTGGTGATCTGCTCACCGAGCAGCGCGGAGACCCGATGCCCCGGATCCACCACCACGGGGATGGCCTCGTAGGAGCTCTCGCCGCCCCCGTGCCGATCGTGGCCGACGACGTCGGGCAGATGCTGCACGAGCGATCCGCCGGCGGCGACAGCCATGAGCTGCATCCCCCGGCAGATGCCCAGCACAGGGAGCCGCAGCGCGTCCGCCTCCCCGAGCAGCCACAGCTCCGATGCGTCGCGGTCGTCGTACCAGCGCACGACGTTCGGGTCCGGCTCCTGCCCGTAGCGCGCGGGGTTCACGTCGGCACCGCCCGCGATGAGCAGACCGTCGAGCCTGCCGAGCACGGCTCGTGCGGCGTCGCGATCGGCGAGCGGCGGGACGAGCACGGGGATGCCCCCGGCCCGCTCCACCGCAAGGGCGTAGTCGCTGGGGAGCAGGTCGGCCGGCACCTCCCGCCAGGCGCCCCAGGAAGCCGCCTGGCGGTAGGTCGTGATGCCGATGATCGGGCGCTGGTCAGTCAAAGTCCGAATCCAGCGGCGTGACGTAGGCGTTGGAGAGTCCGCCGTCGACGAGGAAGTCCATCGCCGTGATGAAGCTCGACTCGTCGCTGCCGAGGAACGCGACGGCGTTGGCGATCTCCTCCGGTTCGGCGAAGCGCCCCATCGGGACGTGCACCAGACGGCGCGCGGCGCGCTCCGGGTCCTTCGCGAACAGCTCCTGCAGCAGCGGGGTGTTCACGGGTCCGGGGCAGAGCGCGTTGACGCGGATGCCCTTGCGCGCGAACTGCACGCCGAGCTCCCGGGTCATCGCCAGCACGCCGCCCTTCGACGCGGTGTAGGAGATCTGCGAGGTGGCGGCGCCCATGATCGCGACGAACGACGCCGTGTTGATGATCGAACCGCTCCCCTGCTCCAGCATGTACGGCAGCACCGCCTTGCAGCACAGGTACACGCTGGTGAGGTTCACGTCCTGCACCAGGTTCCAGGCGTCGATTCCGGTCTTCAGGATGGAGTCGTCGGATGCCGGCGAGATGCCCGCGTTGTTGAACGCGATGTCAATGCGCCCGTATTTCTCCTTGGCGTGGGCGAACAACGCCTCCACCTCTGCGGCATCCGTCACGTTCACCTTGATGAAGGAGCCGCCCAGCTCCTCCGCGATGCGCGGGCCGTTCACCTCGTCGAGGTCGCCGATGACGACCTTGGCCCCCTCCGCAACGAACTTCTTCGCCGTGGCGAGGCCGATGCCGCTGCATCCGCCGGTGATGACGCCCACTTTGCCTTCGAGCTTGCCCATCGTGTGTCCTGCTGCCTTTCTCGGGGTGTGTCAGTGCTGTGTTGTGTCAGTCGTCGGTCGAGATGAAGACGTTCTTCACCTCGGAGAAGCTGTCCGGAGCGTCCGGTCCGAGTTCGCGCCCGAGTCCCGACTGCTTGAACCCTCCGAACGGAGTCCAGTACCGGACGGAGGAGTGCGAGTTGACCGACAGGTTGCCGCTCTCCACCCCTCTCGCCACGCGCAGCGCGCGCCCGAGATCGCGGGTGAAGATGGATCCCGACAGGCCGTACTCGGTGTCATTGGCCTTCGCGATCGCGTCGGCCTCGTCGGTGAACGGCATCACCGCGAGCACGGGGCCGAACAGCTCCTGCGACCACACCGGATCAGCGGCGCTGCGCGGCATGACCACCGTCGGCGGCATCCAGAATCCGCCGGTGCCCTCCACGGTCTGCCCGCGATAGGCGACGTCGGCGTCCGCGATGCCCGCGAGCACGGAGTCGCGCTGCTTCGCGGAGATCAACGGCCCCATCTCGGCGTCAGGACTCGACGGGTCCGTCACCCGGAAGGCTTCGACCGCGGGCTGCAGCAGCTCGAGGAACCTGTCGTAGACGCTCGCCTGCACGAGGATGCGCGAGCGTGCGCAGCAGTCCTGTCCGGCGTTGTCGAGTCCGGCGCCGGGAGCGGATGCCGCGGCCTTCTCGAGATCCGCGTCCTCGAACACGACGTTCGCGTTCTTTCCGCCGAGCTCCAGCGTCAGCCTCTTCACCTGGTCGGCGCAGCCGCGCATGATGCCCTTGCCGACATCGGTCGAGCCGGTGAAGCAGACCTTCCGCACCAGCGGGTGGGTCACGAACCTCTCGCCCACCACGCTCCCCTTGCCGGGGATCACGGTGAACACGCCTTCGGGGATGCCGGCGTCCCTGGCGAGCTCCCCGAGCCGGAGCGCCGTCAGCGGGGTGAGCTCGGCCGGCTTCAGCACGACCGTGTTGCCCGCCGCCAGCGCGGGTCCGAAGCCCCAGCCCGCGATCGGCATCGGGAAGTTCCACGGGACGATGATGCCCACGACACCCAGCGGCTCGTGGAACGTGATGTCCACACCACCGGCGACGGGGATCTGCCGCCCGAAATGACGCTCGGGCGCCGCGCTGTAGTAGTTGAGGACGTCGCGGACGTTCCCTGCCTCCCAGCGGGCGTTGCCGATCGTATGGCCGGAGCCGATCACCTCGAGCGCGGCGAGCTCGTCGATGTGCGCGTCGACGGCCGCCGCGAAGGAGCGCAGCAGACGCGCGCGCTCGCCGGGTGCGATCGCACGCCATGCGGGGAAGGCCGCATGGGCGCGCTCGATGGCGGCATCCGTCGCCGCGAGGTCCGCCAGTGCGACGCTGCCGATCGCCTGGCCGTTGGACGGGTTGAGGACCGTGAAGGTGCCGCCGCCGTCGAAGGGAGAGAGAGGGATCTGGAAGGTCATGCTCACAGCCTCTCGAATCCGCGCGTGAGGGCTTCGCCCATCGGAAGGTACAGAGTCACCGTGTTCGCAGCCATGCTCACAGCCTCTCGAATCCGCGCGTGAGGGCATCGCCCATCGGAAGGTTCAGAGTCACCGTCATGATCACAGCCTCTCGAATCCGCACGTGAGGGCATCGCCCACCGGAAGGTTCAGAGTCACCGCGCTCGCAATCATGCTCACAGCCTCTCGAATCCGCGCGTGAGGGCATCGCCCACCGGAAGGTACAGAGTCACCGCGCTCGCAATCATGCTCACAGCCTCTCGAATCCGCGCGTGAGGGCATCGCCCATCGGAAGGTTCAGAGTCACCGTCATGATCACAGCCTCTCGAATCCGCGCTTGAGTTCCCAGTCGGTGACGGCTGCGTCGAACGCCTCGATCTCGACGTCCGCGTAGTGGGCGTAGTGCTTGACCACGTCCTCGCCGAACACCTCGCGGGCGATCTCCGACTGCGCGAGCGCGTCTCTGGCCTCGTGCATGGTCGTCGGCACGATCGGCGCTCCCGACTCGTAGGCGTTGCCCGCGGTCTCCGGCTCCAGCGCGAGTTCGTGCTCGATGCCGTACAGGCCACCCGCGAGCATGGCGGCGAGCCCGAGGTACGGGTTCATGTCACCGCCGGGCAGACGGTTCTCCATGCGCGCACCGGCGCCGCGCCCGACCAGCCGCACGGAGGTCGTGCGGTTGTCGATGCCCCACGCGACGGATGTCGGGGCGAAAGACCCCTTGACGAAGCGCTTGTAGGAGTTGATGTTGGGCGCGTAGAACAGCGTGAAGTCGCGCATGGTCGCCAGGACGCCCGCGATGAAGTGGTCGTACAGCGGGGTGCGGGAGCCGGTCTCCGCGTCCCAGAAGACCAGAGAGCCGTCGAGTCCGCGCAGGGACATGTGCACGTGGCACGAGTTGCCCTCGCGCTGGTTCGGCTTGGCCATGAACGTGATCGACTGATCGTGCTGGCGGGCGATGTCCTTCGCCGCGGTCTTGTAGACGGCGTGGTTGTCGGCCGTCGTGATGACCTCGTCGTACTTGAAAGCGATCTCGTGCTGACCGAAGTTGCACTCGCCCTTCGCCGACTCGACGTTCAACCCCGACGCGTACATGGTGTTGCGGATCTCGCGCAGCAGCGGCTCGACCACGCTCGACCCGATGATCGAGTAGTCGATGTTGTAGCGGTTCGCGGGGATGAGACCGCGATAGTCGTCGTCCCACGCCTTCTCGTACGGCGTGTTGAAGATCACGAACTCCAGTTCGGTGCCCGCGAGCGCCGTCCAGCCGTGCCCGGCCGCGCGCTCCACCTGCTGCCGCAGGATCTCCCGCGGCGACACCCGCACCGGATGCCCGGACGTCGTGGCGAGGTCGCACTGGATCATCACGCTGCCGGGGCGATGCGGCATCCGCCTGATCGTGGAGTAGTCGGGGATGAACTCCATGTCGCCGTAACCCGACTCCCACGAGGCGTTCTCGTAGCCGTCGACCGTGTTCATGTCGACGTCGACGGCGAGCAGATAGTTGCATCCCTCGGTGCCGTGCTCCAGCACGGTGTCGAGGAAGAAGCGTCCGTGCAGGAGCTTGCCCTGCAGTCGCCCCTGCATGTCGGTGAACGCCAGCACGACCGTGTCGATCTCGTCGGAGAGGATCGCCGATCTCAGCTGCTCGACGGTGAGCATGCGGTCGTTGCGGGCCGGGGCGGGGGTGATGTTCATCTGTGCGCACTCATTTCCAGGATTGCCTACTTCAGGAGGCCCTTGAGAAGGGCGGCGGTGGCCTCGCAGTGCGCGGTCATCACGTCGCGGGCCCGAACGGCGTCGCCGTCCAGGATCGCGGCGACGATGGCACGATGCTCGTCCTCCGCATGATCGATGTTCGTCTTCAGGAAGGGGATCTCGGCGAGGAGTTGATGGATCCGCACCTGCACGCCGCTGCAGGCACGGGCGAGCTCGTCGGAGCCGCAGACGGTGCTGATCGCCAGGTGGAACCGGGCGTCGGCCTGTCGGTAGTCGGCCGGAGTCTGCGCCTCGGCCAGGTCAGCGAGGCTCGTCTCCAGCAGAGCCCGCTGCTCCTCGGTGAGGTCCAGCTGGGCAGCCTGGTAGGCGGCTCCGGGTTCGATGACGGCGCGGAACACGATCACGTCGTCGATCTCGGCACGGCGCGGCGGGGTCTGACCCGCCGGCCACACCTCGGCGAGCGGTTCGACGACCGTGCCCCCTCCGCGCCCCCGGGTCGTGGACACGAACCCGGCGGCGCGAAGGGCGCTGATGGCCTCCCGGAGCGTGGCCCGGGAGACGTTGAGCTTCTCTGCGAGCTCACGCTCCCCCGGCAGCTTCGTCCCCACCCGGAAGATCCCGAGCTGGATGGCGGAGCCGAGCTGCTCGACGCAGGACTCGAAGGCCATGTGCCCGCGGACCGGGTGGAGTGCAGCATCCACCAGAGGGGAATCCATCAGATCGGTCATCGTGCGACCTCACTCCTCCAGCAGCTCGTCGGCGGCCTTGGTGAGGTGCGCCGCCTCTGCGTCGCTCATGAAGTCGCGCTTGCCGTAGGCGAACCAGAGCACGACGGCGAGCACGCCGACCACGACGACCGCGATGGGCGCGTAGTTGAACGTGTCGACCGTGATCGGCGTCACCGGCGGGAGCACGAACAGGATGACGATGAAGATCACCCAGACCACTGCGACCCACCCGACCACGGCGCTCCAGCGGCCGAGGCTCCACGGCCCCGGCGTGAACTCCTTGTTCAGGCGGCGCAGCAGCACAGGCGTGACATACGCGATGTACAGGCCGATGACGGCGATCGAGGTCACCGCGAGGTACGCCGTGATGTTGAACAGCGCGGGCAGCGTGACGATGATCGAGAGCACGACGCAGAGCCAGATCGAGTTGGTCGGCGTGCCGGTGCGCTTGTTCACCTGCGCCCAGAGGCGGGAGCCGGGGATGGCGTTGTCCCGCGAGAACGCATAGCTCATGCGCGAGTTCGCCGTGACCGACGCCATGCCGCAGAAGAACTGGGCGCCGCAGACGATGAACAGCAGGAACTTCGCCACGTCGGGGTTGTTCAGCGCGTCGAGGAAGATCTGCGCCGGTCCGGAGCCCGTGGTCGTGTTGACGATCGTGGACAGGCCTTCCTCGCTGCCGTCCTGGATCGCGGAGACGATCGTGAAGAGCAGGATCCAGCCGCCGATGATCGAGATCAGCACGCTCATGACGATGCCCTTGGGAGCGGCGACAGCGGCGTTCTTCGTCTCCTCGGCGACGTGCGCCGAGGCGTCGTAGCCGGTGTACGTGTACTGCGCCATCAGCAGACCCATGAGGAACACGTACGGTCCGAAGGTCCAGCCGGTCTCGTTGTGGAAGGTCGTGAACGACCACGCCACATCCTGGTGGTGGGCGGGCATGATCCACAGCACCGCGACGATGATGAGGACGCCGACGATGTGCCACCACGCCGAGACGTTCGACAGCATGCTGACGAGATTGACGCCGAAGGTGTTGAGCAGACCGTGGATCACGATGATCACGATGAAGAGGCCGAAGGTGTTGAGCGGGTTGACCTCGACGCCCCACATCAGGTTGGCGAAGGCCATCATCGTCGCCGCGGCGCCGTAGTCGATGGCGGCGGTGACGGCGACCTCGCCAAGGAAGTTGAACCAGCCGACGAACCACGCCCACTGACGCTTGTTCTTCTTCGCGAGCCGACCCGCCCAGAAGTAGAGACCGCCTGCGGTGGGGTACCGGGAGCAGACCTCGGCCATCGCGAGGGCGACGCAGAGGACGAAGACACCCACGAGGGGCCAGCCGATGTTGATCGCCATCGGACCGCCGGACTTCAGCGCGATGTTGAAGGAGGTGATGCAGCCGGCGAGGATCGAGATGATCGAGAACGAGACCGCGAAGTTGGAGAAGCCGGACATGCCGCGGTGCAGTTCCTGCTTGTAGCCGAGCTCTGCGAGTGCGGCCGCATCATGATCGATGGGCTGTGAGTCCGGCGCCTTTGTCGTGTCACTCATAGGGGTGCTACCTGGCTTTCGAGTAGAGGGAGCAGTTGCAGCGATTCTGGCCTCCCTGAACGCCAGCTGTCAATGGTCTGACTTCATACCTTCAACCAGAAGCGCTCGCCGAGACACGCCGGGGCGCCGGATGCCGTCGCACAGGCGCGCGTCCGATCGAATGAGCCACTCGGTCGCCGCGCACTGCCGCGACGGGCAGAGAACACGACACCCGCCGTGCAGCACCACCACAAACGCCGAGCGAACCCGCAGACGACTCAGGCGCCGCGCAGTGCCGCCACGGGCAGAGAACACGACACCCGACGCGCAGCACCACCACAAACGCCGAGCGAACCCGCAGACGACTCAGGCGCCGCGCAGAGCCGCGACGGGCAGAGAACCCGCAGACGACTCAGGCGCCGCGCAGAGCCGCGACGGGCTCGATCCTCGCGGCGCGACGTGCCGGATACCATCCGGAGCCCCAGCCCACGATCGCGCCGAGCACGGCGCCGGCGATGGCGACCCACGGGTCCGTCACGGGAGTCCACCCCTGGACCACAGCCACCACGATCACGGCGAGCACGCCGAGCGCAGAACCGATCAGGCCGCCGATGAAGCCGATCACGATCGACTCGACCATGAACTGCGCGCCGATCTGGCGGCGGGTGGCCCCCAGCGCACGACGGAGGCCGATCTCGCCGATGCGCTCCATCACGCCGAGGAGCGTCACGTTCGCGATGCCGAGACCGCCGGCGAGCAGCGCGATCACTCCGAGGATGAGGAAGACCACGTTCACGTCCGCCTGCACGTTCTGGCTGAGGTCTGATGCGCCCGACGGCGCCTGCGCCTTCAGCGAGTCCGGAGAATCGGGCTGCAGCGCCAGCACGGACTGCTCCGCCACCTGGGGGCCTGCGCCGACCATGATGCGGATGTCGAGCTCGGTGGGCACCGCGAGACCGAAGTCCGCGCGTGCGGCTCCGTTCGGGATGATCACCGAATCCCGCAGCTCGCTCTTGCGCTCGAAGCCGTCGACGATGCCGATCACGGCGTAGGCGACCCCGCCGATGAAGATCGAGGGCTGCGAATCGACACGGTTGATGCCCATGTCCTTGGCGAGCCGGTCTCCCACCACCGCGACCCGATCGCCCCTGGAGTCGTGCCCCGCGTCGAAGAAGCGGCCGGTGATCAGCTCGCCCTCCGCGGTGTCGAGAAGCTCGGGAGACGACGAGAACAGCTGCGGCGATGCGGCGGGTGCCGCTGACGGGTCGTTCACCGGCACCGCGGTGATCGTCTCGTCGTCGGCGAGTTCGACCTCACCGAGGAGGGTCGCGCTCTCGACACCGGCGAGAAGCAGCACCCGCTCCGGAGAATCCCACGGGAGGCGGCCGGCGGCGACGGTCTTGCCCTTGGAACCGGACTGCGCCTCGGCGGCGGTCACGACGAC
The DNA here is from genome assembly GCF_042901325.1 of Microbacterium sp. NPDC012755. Lineage (NCBI taxonomy): Bacteria > Bacillati > Actinomycetota > Actinomycetes > Micrococcales > Microbacteriaceae > Microbacterium > Microbacterium sp. NPDC012755. The sequence goes on from NZ_JBIBCT010000001.1 coordinate 3,650,433, forward strand.
CTGCGTCGACGCTGCGCCGTTGAACTGGCTCGCGATCTGGGCGGCGGCCGTCTGGGCGAACCCGATCGTCGCGACGAGGGACGCGATGCCCAGCACCGTGCCGAGGATGGTCATGACGAGACGCGCGGGGCGGGATCCGATGTCCGCCGTCGCCTCGGCGACCAGGTCCTGGAAGGTGAACCGGTCGGCGTGCTTCTCGCCGACCTTCCTGCGGACGGCGCGTGCACTCCCCTGCTCGGGCTGGTCCGCGTTCTCCGCTGTCGCCTTGCGACGCCAGGGCAGGCGCATCACAGTTCGCTCAATCGGCCGTCGGCGATGCGGATGCTGCGGCGGGCCCGCCGAGCGACGTTGTCGTCGTGCGTGATCACGATGAGAGTGAGTCCGTCTTCGTTGAGTTCTTCGAACAGTGACATGACCTCGCCGGACGTGCGCTGGTCGAGGTTGCCGGTCGGCTCGTCGGCGAGGAGCAGCTTCGGTCCGCTGACGACCGCCCTGGCGACGGCGACGCGCTGACGCTCACCACCCGAGAGCGAGTTCGGGAAGAAGTCGACGCGGTGCGACAGCCCGACCCTGGCGAGGGCTTCGCGCGCCCGCGATTCGCGCTCGCGGCGGGGCACTCCGCTGTACAGCATCGGCATCAGCACGTTGTCGAGCACCGTCCGCCGGGGCATCAGGTGGAATGACTGGAACACGAAGCCGATGAACTGCGCACGCACGGCGGCGCGCTCATCGTCGGAGAGGTCCCCCGTGCGCACGCCGGCGAGGAGGTACTCCCCCACGCTGGGGCGGTCGAGGAGGCCGAGGATGTTGAGCATCGTCGACTTTCCCGAGCCGCTGGGACCGACGATCGAGATGTAGTCCCCCGGTCGCACCTGGAGGGTCGCCCCCTTGAGAGCCTGCACCTCCGGAGGCCCCGGGAAGGACCTGGTGACGTCGCGCAGCTCGACGACGAGCTCGTCGTTCCCGCCGGCATCCTCGAGAGCGTCGCCGACCTCAGGAGCGTCGCCGATCTCAGGAGCGTCGCCGATCTCAGGAGCGTCGGCGGTCGCGGTCTGCTCGTCCGTCACCGTCCCACCACCACGAGGTCGCCCTTCTCGAGGTCGCCGTCGACCGGGGTCACCTCCACGGCTCCCTTCGCCGCGAGACCCGTCTCGACCACGACCGTGCGGGTCTTCGCGTCCTTGCCCTTGCGGGGGTCGGACTCGACGACCTCGACGCGCGACTCGCCACCGGGGCCGGCGGTCAGCGCCGCGAGGGGCACCGACAGCACGTCGCCCTCGGTCGCGCCGACGGCGATCTGCACGCGGACGTTGTTGCCCTGGAGCTGCGTCAGCTGCTCGGCGGTCAGCGGGTCGGGCTCGAAGAGCACCTCCCAGCGCGCCTTGCTGTCCTTGCCCGGCTTCAGCTCCGAGACGACCGCATGGTGCGGAGTGCCGTCGGGCAGCTCGAACGACGCCTCGGCGCCGACCTTGAGCAGTCGCGCATCGGCCTCGGCCGCGGCGCCCGTGAGACGCACGGTCGCGCCGGACACCGTCATGACGGCGCCCTGGATCGTGGTGCCGCGCTTGACGTTGACGGCATCCACTCGCCGCGGGAGCTCGGTGAGGAACAGCACCTCGCCGGCCGGCAGGAACGGCAGCACGGCCTGGCGCGCGCTCTCCAGAGCCTTGTTCGCCGAGTCGACGCCGGCGCGGGCGGAGTCGAGCGCCGCCTTCTCCGGGCCGGTGTTCTTCGACGACCACAGCTGGTCGCGTTCGAGCTTGGCGGTCTGCAGATCCCACTCGGCCTGCTGCACGTTGGGGCAGGTCTCGCCCTCGGGCGGAGTCGTGCAGTTCCGCGCCGCAGCGAGGGCCTGCTCGGCCTGCGCGACCTTGACGTCGGCCTGCCAGCTCTCCAGCTTGGTGGGTCCCGCTCCCGCCGCGGTCAGCGCCTGCTGAGCCTGCGTGACGCTGCTCTGCGCGTCACGGACGCCCTGCTCCGCGCTGCGGACGGCATCGCCCGCCCCCTCCTCGGGGGCAGGGGTCGGATAGCCCGCCTGGGCGTAGAGCTGACCGACGGCGTTCGCCGTCGCCTGGTCGAACAGATTCGAGGCCACGTCGCCCGCATCGATGCCGACGCTCACGAGAGCCTGCTTCAGCTGCAGCACATCGGGTCCGGAGACGCCGAGACGCAGCGTGCGGTAGGCCGGGAGGTCGCCGGGGAGCACGATGACGGGCCGTCCGGCCACCTCGAGAGCGATGGACAGCGGGTTGAGAGTCGCGCCGACCTCGGGGACGGATCCCGTCACGACGCTGCCGCCGCCGCCGGAGGTGTCGATGGTCACATCGACGGCATCCGCATAGCCGACGTCGGCGCGCAGCGTGACGTCGTTGCTCAGCGGACCGAACTCGACGGGAACCGTCACCAGCCCGGCGTCCGGTGCCTCCGCGGCCTCGGCGGGCGAGATCAGGAAGCGACCGACGAGGAGCCCCGCGACGAGGCTGACGACCGCGCACAGGGCGACGATCCACAGGGTGCGGTTGCCGCGCAGGATGCGGCGCCAGCCGCTCACCCGTGACATGTCGACCGCGTCCTTCTCCTCGGCGGAGGACTCGGCATCCGCGGTCTCGTCACCCGCGATGATCTCGGAGAAGTCGGAGGGCAGCTCTGTCGTGGGAGTCTCGTCGTCCTTCATGCGTCAGTTGTTCTGCTCGGCAGCGGCCTTGAACGCCTCGAGGTCGGCCTTGTTGTCCTTGATGAACTTCTCCTCGCGTGCGAACTGGATCTTCAGCGACTCGTCGGCGTAGGAGGTCTTCTCGCGGCATCCCAGGTCGACCAGAGCGAGAGCGATCTCCTTCTCACCGAGCTCCTTCATCTCCGGGCTCTTGTTCGGGTCTTCGACCTTCTCCGGGTCGATCTCCGTCGTGCCGTCGCCGTACGCGGCCTCGTAGATCTTGCTCTGCGCGTCGGAGATCGACTGCTGGGCGTCGGTCTGAGCCTTGAACCCGGGCTCGCCGCCGTCGGCCATGCACGAGGCCCACTTCGCGTTCAGCGCCTTGAGCTCAGACGACTCCTGCGTCGTCGACCACAGCTCGGTCATCTTGTCGCGGAGGTCGGCGAACTGGTCGGACTGCCAAGGGTCGTCGCCCTGCAGCTCGTGCTGAGCCCATCCCTGGCAGCCGCCGTCCTCCCAGTTGTACTCGTAGCTGCCGCCCTCTTCCGTGTCCTCCATCTCCTGAGGAGCGCCGTAGGCGGTCTCGTAGAACGCGGTGCGCTCGGACTCGGAGAGCGAGTCGAGGTACTTCTGGTTGGGGTCGACATACTCCTCGCCGGGGTCGCTCTCGCCCTGCTCGCTGAACGGGTTGTTCACGATGCCGTAGCCGTACTTCTCGACCCAGGACTTCTTCTCGGGCTCCCACTCGACGTCCTCGCCGGAGGAGATCACGGTGCCGCCGTTCTGCAGGTTCGGCTTGTACTCGAAGCCCTCCTTGGCCATGCACTCGGCCATCAGGTCTTCCTGCTTGCGCTGCTGCTCGTCGAGCTTCTTCTGCTGCTCCTCCGGCGACAGGTCTCCCCCGTAGGCGGCGCTGAGGTACTTGCTCAGCGGCGAGTCCTCGTAGGTCAGGCCGCCGTTCCCTCCGCCCGTCGAGCATCCGGCAAGGGTGAGCGCCAGCGCAGCTGCGGCGAGGACCGCAAGAGGACCGGTGGATCGCATGTCGTTACTCCTTCATCGGCCCCGGTTCGACGACCGGAGGGTTGCATACCGAGAAAGCATAATTGAGCATCGCGAGAGCTCGCGTCCCCCATATGGGGGACATTTCGATCCGCGCTATACAGCGCGAGGATGAGATGTGGCGTAGATGTCCCGCAGAGCCTCGACGGAGACGTGCGTGTAGATCTGGGTCGTGGCCACGGACGCGTGGCCGAGGAGCTCCTGCACGACGCGCACATCCGCGCCCCCCTGCAGCAGATGCGTCGCGAAGGAGTGACGCAGCGTGTGCGGCGAGATCTCCGCCGTGATCTGGGCATGCTCTGCCGCCGCTCGGATCACGAGCCAGGCGCTCTGCCTCGACAGGGGCGCGCCCCGCGCGCCGAGGAACAGCTTCGCCGACGCCCTCCCCTTCGCCGCCAGGCCCGGCCGCACCCTCGTCAGATACGAGTCGACGGCCGCACGCGCATACGAGCCGATCGGGACGATGCGCTCCTTCGAGCCCTTGCCCCGCAGACGCAGCACATCGCCGTGCGCCAGATCGTCGACGTCGAGCCCCACGGCTTCGGAGACCCGGGCGCCGGTCGCATAGAGGAGTTCGAGCAGCGCCCGGTCCCGGATGCCGAGGGGATCCTCGCCGGACGGAGCCGACAGCAGCCGCTCGACCTGGTCGATCGTGAGCGCCTTCGGCAGCCGGCGCGGCGCCTTGGGCGGCCGCAGCCGTCCGGTCGGGTCGTCCTGCTCGATGCCCTCTCGAGCGAGGAAGCGATGCCAGCCGCGCACCGACGACTGCAGTCGCGCGAGGCTCGTCGCCGCGGGAGCAGGGACCGCCGAGGATCTCTCGGCGATGAAGCGCCCGACCACGGCCTGGGAGATCTCACCGGAGTCGGTGATTCCGCCTTCCTCGAGCCACGCGAGGTAGCCGCCGAGGTCGCGGCGGTACGCGGAGATCGTGTGCGCGCTGAGCCCGCGCTCGATCGTGACATGACGCAGGTACGCGTCGAGGGCACGGTCGAGCTGCACGGCTACGCCCTCGCGCGGTGCCGTTCGGCCGCGAGCACGCCGATCGCGAGCAGCGCGTTGTGCATGCGCCCGTCGAGCACAGCGCCGACGGCATCCGCCAGAGGGATCCATTCGACGCGGATGTCCGCTTCCTCGTCCTCGCGCGCGTGCGCATCGGGAAGCTCCGACAGACCCGTCGCCAGGAAGAAGTGCACGATCTCGTTGCTGCCCCCTGGTGTCGCGTAGGCGCTGAGAAGCGGCTCCCACTGCGCGGCTCGGAGATCGGCCTCCTCCGCCAGCTCACGCTGCGCGGCGACCACCGGCTCCTCGCCCTCCACATCCAGCAGGCCGGCGGGCAGCTCCCAATCGCGACGGCGGATCGGATGCCGGTACTGCTGGATCAGCAGCACGCGCTCGTCCTCGTCGACCGCGACGATCGCCACGGCGCCGGTGTGATCGATGTACTGGCGGACGATCTCTCCGTCGCCGTAGCGGATCCGGTCCGAACGGACGTCCCAGACCGCGCCGCGGTAGACGAGCTCGCTGTCAACGACCACGGGCTCGAACAGCTCGTCCTGAAGACTCTCGGGCGAGACTCCCCCGGTTCGCTCAGGCATCGTCGCTGACGTCGAACAGCTCGCTGGCGCGGTGCCGCTCGATCGCCGCTCCCACCAGACCGCGGAACAGCGGGTGCGGGGCGGTCGGACGCGAGCGCAGCTCGGGGTGCGCCTGGGTGGCGATGTAGTACGGGTGCACATCCCGCGGAAGCTCCACGTACTCGACCAGATCGAGCTCGGGGTTCAGTCCGGAGAACACCAGACCCGCGTCTGCGAGGCGCGCACGGTACGCGTTGTTCACCTCGTAGCGGTGACGGTGACGCTCGGAGGCGAGAGGGGCGCCGTAGAGCTCGCGGGCGAGCGACCCTTCGGCGAGGGCGGCCTGGTAGAGGCCGAGACGCATGGTGCCGCCGAGGTCTCCGCCGTCGAGGATCTCGATCTGCTCGGCCATCGTCGCGATCACCGGCTCCGTGGTCTCGGGGTCGAACTCGCTGGACGATGCACCGGCGATGCCGGCGACGTCGCGAGCGTACTCGATCACCATGCACTGAAGACCCAGGCACAGACCCAGCGTCGGGATGCCCTGCTCGCGCGCGAACTTGAGCGCGCCGAGCTTGCCCTCGATGCCGCGGATGCCGAAGCCGCCGGGCACGCAGATGCCGTCGAGCTGCGAGAGCTGCTCCTTGGCGCCCTCGGGGGTCTCGCACAGGTCGGAGGGGATCCAGCGGATGTTGACCTTGGTCTCCTGCGCGAACCCGCCGGCCTTGAGTGCCTCGGTCACCGAGAGGTATGCGTCCGGGAGGTCGATGTACTTGCCGACCAGGCCGATCGTGACCTCATGCTTGGGGTTGTGCACGGCGTGCAGCACCGTGTTCCAACGGGACCAGTCGACGTCCGCCGCCTTCTGGTCGAGACCGAGACGACGCACGATGTAGGAGTCGAGACCCTGCTCGTTGAGCGTCGACGGGATGTCGTAGATGCTCGGCAGATCGACCGTGTTGATGACGCCCTCGGCGTCGACGTCGCACATGAGGGCGATCTTGTTGCGATTGCTCTCGCTCACGGGGCGGTCGCTGCGCAGCACCAGCGCGTCGGGCTGGATGCCGACCTGCCGGAGAGCGGCCACCGAGTGCTGGGTGGGCTTGGTCTTCTGCTCACCCGAAGCGCCCATGAACGGCACCAGCGACACGTGCACGAAGAACACGCTGTCGCGGCCGAGCTCGTGACGGAGCTGGCGCGCGGACTCGAGGAACGGCTGCGACTCGATGTCGCCGACCGTGCCGCCGACCTCGGTGATGATCACATCGGGGCGGGGCTCCTCGGTCGCCTGCAGGCGCATGCGGCGCTTGATCTCGTCGGTGATGTGCGGGATGACCTGCACCGTGTCGCCGAGGTACTCTCCGCGGCGCTCGCGCGCGATGACCTGCGAGTAGATCTGGCCGGTGGTGACGTTGGCCGCCTGCGACAGGTTGATGTCGAGGAAGCGCTCGTAGTGGCCGATGTCGAGGTCGGTCTCCGCACCGTCGTCGGTGACGAACACCTCACCGTGCTGGAACGGGTTCATCGTTCCGGGATCCACGTTCAGATAGGGATCGAGCTTCTGCATCACGACGCGCAGTCCGCGCGCGGTGAGCAGGTTGCCCAGGCTGGCCGCCGTGAGCCCCTTGCCCAAAGACGAAACGACACCACCAGTCACGAAGATGTGCTTGGTCGTGTCGTTCTTGGGCCCCGCGGAAGAAGAGTTCATCACGGGCTTCGATCCTATCAGGCGGTGGGGGTCCCGAGGCTGAGAAGTTCTCGGGCGTGTGTCAGGGCGGCATCCGAATCGGTCAGTCCGGACAGCAGTCTGGCCATCTCGGCCTCGCGCTCGGGGCCGTCCAGGCGTCGGACGCTGGACGCCGTGACCGCGCCGTCATTGGCTTTGACGACCGAGAGATGGTTCGTGGCGAAGGCGGCGACCTGGGCGAGGTGCGTCACCGCGATCACCTGAGATCTCTCGGCGAGTCGGGCGAGTCGTCGACCGACCTCGATCGCGGCGGCGCCTCCGATGCCCGCGTCGACCTCGTCGAACACGAAGGTGGGCACGGGGTCGGTTCCGGCGATCACGACCTCGATCGCGAGCATCACCCTGGACAGCTCGCCGCCCGATGCTCCCTTGGCCACGGAGCGGGGTTCCGCGCCGGGATGCGGGGCGAGCAGGATCGCGACGTCGTCACGTCCGTGCGCAGTCTCCGCCCCCTCGCTCACCGAGACCTCGAGGCGCGCGTCAGGCATGGCCAGAGCATGCAGCTCCTCGCTCACCGCGGCGCCCAGCCGCGAAGCAGCTGCGACGCGGGCGTCCGTCAGCGTGCGCGCGTGGCCGTCGAGCTCTGCTCGAGCAGCGTCGCGCTCCTCCTCCAGACGCTCGATCCGGTCTCCGTCGTCATCGAGCTCGGCCAGCCGTGCCGAACCGGTCTGCCACAGCTCCAGCGCGTCCTCGAGAGAGCCGTGGGCGCGGACGAGCACGCCGAGCGCCGCCCTGCGCTCCTCGACCGCGGCCAGTTCATGCGGGCCCGATTCGTCGAGGTCGGCGAGGTAGGCCGAGAGCTGTCCTGCGATGTCCGCCACGCGATAGCCGACATCGGCGAGAGACTGCGCGAGCTCGGTCAGCGTCGCATCCGAGGAGCGCTCCAGCACCCTGCGCGCCTCCCCGATGAGACCGGAGACGTCGGGATCGCCCTCTTCGCTCGACAGCGCCGTGTGGGCGAGGGATGCTGCGAGCCGCAGCTCTTCGGAGTTCGCCAGGCGCTCGGCCCTGGCCGTCAGCTCCACGTCCTCCCCCGTTTCGGGAGCGGTCGCCTCGATCAGCGCCAGCGCCTCGCGCAGACGTGTGGCCTCCTCGAGTCGCCGATCGCGATTCTCGGTGATGTCGGTGATCTCCGCGTCCAGAGCACGCCAGCGTGCGAAGGAGCTCTCATACGCCCTCAGCGCCTCCGCGATGGGCGCACCGCCGAACCGATCCAGGGCATCGCGCTGCGCGGACGCGGACTTCAGACGCAGCTGCTCGGACTGACCGTGCACGACCACGAGCTCCTCCGCCAGAGCGGACAGGACGCCGGCCGGTGCCGCGCGCCCACCGACGCTGGCTCTGCTGCGCCCCTCGGCGCTGAGGCTGCGCGACACGTAGAGCTCGGCCGACCCGGCGCCGACGGGTTCGAGATCGCCCCCGGCATCCGCCACGATGTCGGCCACGTCGCCGGTCTCGGGAACGATCCACACCCCGGCGACGGAGGCCTGAGCGGCGCCGGCACGGACGGCGCCCGAATCGGCACGCTGCCCGAGGAGGAGTCCGAGCCCCGTGACGACCATGGTCTTCCCCGCGCCGGTCTCGCCGGTGATCGCCGTGAAACCAGGGCCGAGGGGCAGCACCGCGTCCGCGATGACTCCGAGGCCCTGCATCCGCATCTCCTCGATCACGACTGCACCTGCGCATCCTGGCCGCGCCACCCGGCGACGGGCAGCTGGAACTTGCGCACCAGCCGGTTCGTGAACGCCGTCGGGTGCAGACGCGCGAGCCGCACGGGGCGGGACGACCGGCGGACGACGACGCGCGCGCCCGGCGGCAGCTCATGTGAGCGGCGTCCGTCGCACCACAGGATGCCCGAGCCGGAGGTGCCCTCGAGCATCTCGATCGCGACGGCCGCATCGGGGCTGACCACGAGCGGCTTCGCGAACAGCGCATGCGCCGACAGCGGGATCACCGCGATCGCCTCGACACTGGGCCAGATCACGGGCCCGCCGGCGGAGAAGTTGTAGGCCGTGGAACCGGTCGGCGTGGACACGACCATGCCGTCGCAGCCGAAGCTCGACAGCGGAAGGCCGTCGATCTCGAGCACGACCTCGATCATCCGCTCACGGCTGGCCTTCTCGACCGTCGCCTCGTTCAGCGCCCAGGTCTCGTAGATCACCGCCCCCGCTGAGTCCTTCACTCGTACGGAGAGCGCGAGACGCTCCTCGACCTCGTAGTCCCTCGCGATCACACGGCGCACCGCGTCGTCCATGTCGTCTCGGTCGATCTCCGCGAGGAATCCGACGTGCCCCATGTTGATGCCGAGAACGGGGGCCGCGCACCCGCGCACGAGCTCTGCCGCGCGCAGGATCGTGCCGTCGCCGCCGAGAACGATGGCGAGCTCGAGCTCGGCCTGGTCGACCGTCTTCCCGAGAACGTCGACATCCGCGAACATCGGATCCACGGCGGAGAGATCCGCGCTGTCGTCGGCCGCGAGCACGGGGCGAGCGCCCGCTTCTCGCAGGGCCTCGACGACACGCCGCGCGGCATGGACCGTGTCCTCACGGCCCGCATGGGCGACGACCAGGATGCTGCGCTCGTTCATCGACTCCCTGCCAGTGCGTTGATGCGGTCTGACCATTCTGACGGATCGCTGCCCCTATCGGGCGCGAGGTGGACCAGATACTCGGTGTTGCCATGGGTGCCCAGCAGGGGCGACGGAAGGATGCCGAGCATCCCGAGTCCGGCGTCCCAGGCGCTCCACACCGTTCGGGCCACGGCATCCGCCCTGGTCGCCGGGTCGGTGACGAGCCCTCCGCGCACGGCGGTGCGCCCGACTTCGAACTGCGGCTTCACGAGAAGCACGATGTCGGAATCGGGGGCGGCGACCCCGGCGACCGCCGGGAGCACGAGTTCGAGCGAGATGAAGGAGAGGTCGCCGACGACGAGATCGGGGCGCGCGGACTCCCCCGTCGCCGCGGCGAGGTTCTCGGGAGTCATGTGCCGGACGTTGTACCCCTCGACGAGCACGACACCGGGATCCGCGGCGATGGATGCCGCGAGCTGATCGTGGCCGACGTCGACCGCGAGAACGCGCCGGGCTCCGCGCTCGCGCAGCACCTGCGTGAATCCGCCGGTGGAGGCTCCCATGTCGAGGGCGAGTCGTCCGTCGACGGCGATGCCGAAGCCGTCGAGTCCCGCGATGAGCTTGTGCGCGGCCCGACCGACGTAGTGATCGGCCCCGGCGACGGTGATCTCCGCCGAGTCGGCTACGGGCGTCGACGCCTTCACGGTGGGACGTCCGTCGACGCTGACCAGGCCCTCTGCGATCAGAGTGGCCGCGTGCGAGCGCGAGCGGGCGAGGCCTCGCGCGGCGAGGGCGGCATCCAGTCGTGTCATCGGGACGCCGTGGTCTCGCGCTGGTCGAGCTTGGCTCCGCTCTCCAGACGACGTGACAGGTCTTCGTGCAGTGCCGAGTACGCCTCTGCGCGATCGGCGAGCGGCTGTCCTTCGATCAGACGCAGGCGGCTCCACAGGCCGTCAGTCGGCGCAGTCGTCTCTTCGCTCACGCTTCTACTGTACGCGGGAGGTCGGACACGCCGTCCGCGCCACGTCAGGGTCGGTGGAAAGGATCGTCGTACAGACGTTCGGGGACGCGCAGCACGAACACCGGCGTTCCGGAGGCCCAGATCGCGGATGCTCCGGCGCGGAGCAGGTCGATCTGCGCGTCGCCCTCGGCGAGGATCTCGACGTCTCCCCCGGTCACGCGCACGCCGGCGCCGTTGACCCAGTGTCCGCCATCGCGCTGCACACTCTCCGGATAGGGTTCGTGAAGCTCGCGGAGATCGCTCAGGATGTACGTGGGACGAGACCCCTCGGGGGCGGCGAGAACGTGCTTGGGCCGATCGATCCCCGTGAGCACCAGAGCGGAGTCGATTCCCGCACGCACGGCGCCGAGGATGTCGGTGTCCAGTCGGTCGCCGATGAAGAGCGCCTGATGCGCGTCGAAACGCGCCTTCGCCTCCTCGAAGATGGGCACCTCTGGCTTGCCCGCGACGGTCGCGAGCCGACCGATGGCAGTGTGCACAGCCGAGACCAGCGTGCCGTTGCCCGGGGCGACGCCGCGTTCACGCGGAATCGTCCAGTCGGTGTTCGTGGCGATCCACGGGATGCCGCCCTCGTCTTCAGGGAGCTTCAGCGCGAAGGCCGCCTCGGCGAGATCCGTCCATGCGACCTCGGGGGCGAACCCCTGCACCACAGCGGCCGGAGCATCCTCCGCGCTGCGGGTCACGACGTAGCCCGCCTTCTGTACCTCGTCGACGAGGCCGTCACCGCCGACGACCATGATCGTCGCCGGAGCGGGAACCATGGTCGTGAGCAGGCGCATGGCGGCCTGCGGGCTCGTGACCACATCAGACGGAGCCACCGTGAGACCCAGCCCGGTGAGGTGCTCGGCGACCGCGGCATCCGTCCGGGACGCGTTGTTCGTGATGTAGCCGAGACGTGCATGCTCCGCCGCCCGGTTCAGGCTCTCCACCGCGTACGGCAGGGCACCAGGACCGGCGTAGACCACGCCGTCGAGATCGGCGAGGACGGTATCGACCCCGTCCAGCGGCGTGCGCAGCGACTGCTTCTTCGAGAACAACCCCATCAGGCGCTCTGGCCGTCGCCTGCGGAGTCGTCCTCCTGGTCTTCTGCCGCCTGCGCGTCGTCGTCTTCGCCGAGGAGCTCCCGGACCTCATCCTCGACGGACGGCTCGGCCGCGCCATCCCCAGGTACGTCGGAGTCGGCTGCGTCGTCTACAACGGCGTCAGCGCTCGCGGTGTCTGCGTCGGCATCGACATCGGCTGCGTCGGCTGCGTCAGCTGCGTCAGCTGCGTCAGCTGCGTCAGCTGCGTCAGCTGCGTCATCAGGGTCATCACCTGCAGTGTCGTCTTCGTCTTCGTCCTCGATCAGGTGATCCTCGACGAAGATCTCCTCGTCGCCGGCCTCATCGATGCCCAACGCCTCTGCGGCGACTTCGGCTCGCTTCATCCAGAACTCGGCTTCCTCGGTGCGACCGAGGTCCTCCAGCACGGCCGCGCGGGCTGCGAAGAGGGCGGGGCTCCAGTCGAAGGCACGATCAGGATCGAGCTCGGGGATCTCCAGCTCGCCGAGGGCGAGTTCGAGGTCTCCCTGGTCGAGGCGGGCGCCGGACATCGCGATTGCGAGGGCGACCCGCACCGGGGTTGCAAGCGACGTGCGGTCGACGGCTCGACCGGTCTCGAGAGCGCGGTCGGGCCGCCCGATGCCGCGCTCGCTGTCGACCATGAGCGCGATCTGGTCGTCATTGCCGGAGATACGACGATAGGTCCGGAGCTCACGCAGCGCGAGCGCGAAGTCCTCGGTCGCGTATGCGGTGATGCCGAGAGTCTCGCGGACGATCGCAATGCGTCCTGCGCTCCGCGACGCGGCAAGAGCGTGCTCGTGCGCGAGCTGGGGGTCTTCATCGATGAGACGAGACGCCATCGCGAGATGCCGCGCGACCCGCTCGGCGTTCTCCTTGCTCAACGTCTTGAGCTCGTTGCGGGCAGACGGGTGCAGATCGCGAGCGGTGACGTCCTCGGGCACCTCCGGATCGTTGTGCCGCGGACGGTCTCCACCGGCCTGCGGAGCCCTGTCACGTCCTGCTCCCCCGCGCTGCGGGAACGAGCGGTTGCTTCGTTCACGATCGTTATCACGGCCGTAGCCACCCTCACGACGGGGTGCTGCGCCGTCACGGTTGTAGCCACCATCGCGGCGCGGGGCGCCACCGTCGCGGTTGTAGCCGCCCTCACGGCGCGGGGCACCACCATCACGGTTGAACCCGCCCTCACGGCGCGGGGCACCACCATCACGGTTGTACCCACCTTCACGACGAGGAGCACCACCATCACGGTTGTACCCACCATCGCGGCGAGGCGCTCCACCGTCACGGTTGAACCCTCCCTCACGGCGCGGGGCACCACCGTCACGGTTGTAGCCGCCATCGCGACGAGGCGCACCACCATCACGGCGCGGGGCACCACCATCACGGCGCGGGGCACCACCATCACGGTTATAGCCACCCTCACGACGAGGCGCACCACCATCACGGCGCGGGGCACCACCATCACGGTTATAGCCACCCTCACGACGAGGCGCACCACCATCACGGTTGTAACCGCCTTCGCGGCGGGGTGCTGCACCGTCGCGGTTGTAGCCACCCTCGCGACGCGGGGCACCACCATCACGGGTGTAAGCGCCTTCGCGGCGGGGCGCTGCACCGTCGCGGTTGTAACCACCCTCACGACGGGGCGCACCACCATCACGGCTGTAACCACCCTCACGACGAGGAGCACCACCATCACGGCTGTAACCACCCTCACGACGAGGAGCACCACCATCACGGTTATAGCCACCCTCGCGACGAGGAGCACCACCATCACGGCTGTAACCACCCTCACGACGCGGGGCACCGCCGTTGCGGGGGGAACCTCCGCCGGAAGATCGGTCTCCGCGCGGTCCGCTATCGTTGCGACGCGGACGGCGCTCTTCCTCTTCCGACATGATGCTCCCTGTTTTGTTCGTGTATATGCAAAATGGCCACCCAGCGATGGGTGGCCATTTTGACTAAAAGGAGTCCGGCGGTGTCCTACTCTCCCACAGGGTC
>NZ_JBIBCT010000002.1:0-285402 GCF_042901325.1 Microbacterium sp. NPDC012755
GACCCTGTGGGAGAGTAGGACACCGCCGGACTCCTTTTAGTCAAAATGGCCACCCATCGCTGGGTGGCCATTTTGCATATACACGAACAAAACAGATCGTGTGCGCAGTACGTCGCACGCTCAGTGAGAAGAGCCACCCGTCACCGGGTGGCTCTTCTGCGTTAGCGGATCTTCAGTGTCGACGCAGTGTGTGCGGCTCGAGCTGTCAGCGGGCGATCGGCAGGCGAAGCGTCAGCACGCTGCCGGCGCCTTCTGCCGAACGGATCGACACGTCGCCGCCGTGACGACGCATCACCGTCGCCACGAGCGTGAGACCGATGCCTGAGCCGCTCACATCGCGTGCGTTCTGGGCACGTGCCAGTTCGTCGAACACCGTGGACAGATCGGCGGAGGGGATGCCGCGACCGGCATCCGCCACCTCGATGACCGCCCAGCCGTCCTGTTCACGCAGACGCACCTCGATGGGGCCGGACTCGGAGTACTTCGCGGCGTTGCCCAGCACGTTGTCCAGCGCGACGGAGAGGAGATCGACGTCGACGGAGAGAGGCGGGACCGCCCACGGGACCCTGGTGACGGCGAGGACGACCCTGGCGCCGGCCGTCGGGTTCTGCTGCGCGAGCGCGGTGACGGATTCGTTCAGCAGCTGCTCAAGGTCGACTCGCTCCCTGTCGAGCGGCCGCGTCTCCAGTTCGGCGAGCTTCCGCAGATCGCGGACGAGAGTGCTGAGCTTCGCGGCCTGGGCGTCGATCGTGCGCCACGCGTCGGTCTGCGAGCCGTCCTGAGCCGCGACGGCGGTCGCACGGATCGCAGTGATCGGATTCTTCAGCTCATGATCGAGCCGGGCGAGGAAGCGCTGGTGGGTCGCGCGCTCGTGGAGGGCTGCCGCATCCGCCGCATCCCTCGCGCGCGCGTCGTTTCGGACGTCGCGGCGCCGGGCGCGGTTGCGCGCCACCAGCACGGTGAGCGGGACCGCGGACAGGACGAGCCCCGCTGCAAAGGTCGCGGCAGGAAGGGTCGTGCTCATCGTCAGGAGTCGCTCGTCTCCGGCCACCAGCATCCCGCCGGCCGCGAGCGTGCACAGCGTCACCGGCACGGCGGTCGCGATGCCCAGGGCGACGTCGCCGCGGCGGTTCATCCGGCCACGACCTTCGGGACGAACTGATAGCCCATGCTCTGCGCGGTCTCGATGAAGCGCCCGTCTCCCAGAACCCGTCGGAGCTCGGCGATCCGGTGATCGACGGCTCTGCTCGACGTGGCGAAGTCGAAGCCCCAGAGGGTGGAGAGGAGGCGCTCGCGCGTGTGGACCTCCTGCGGGTGGAGCATGAGGTACTCGAGCAGCGTCAGCGCCTTGGGCGTGAGCGTCAGCTCTGCATCACCGCGCCATACCCTGCGCGCCGTACGGTCGAGCGTCAGGTCGAGGGCGCGCAGTCGCGGCGCGGAACGGAGCGAGCCGGCGCCCTGCTCGGTACGGCGCAGCACGGCGCGGATCCTGGAGATCAGCTCGTGAGGATCGAAGGGCTTGTTCAGATAGTCGTCGGCGCCTTCGTCGAGCGCGGCACTGCGCTCCCACGATTCGCCCACCTGGGTGAGCAGGATGATCGGCAGCCAGAGCTGGCGCGCACGTACGCGGCGCACGAACTCGCG
This sequence comes from Microbacterium sp. NPDC012755, assembly GCF_042901325.1. Lineage (NCBI taxonomy): Bacteria > Bacillati > Actinomycetota > Actinomycetes > Micrococcales > Microbacteriaceae > Microbacterium > Microbacterium sp. NPDC012755. The sequence goes on from NZ_JBIBCT010000002.1 coordinate 1,645, forward strand.
CCCGTCGACATGGGGCATGAGCACATCGCACACGACGAGGTCAGGGGCGTCGCGCTCGACCTCGAGGAGGCCTGCGCGTCCGTCCTCCGCGATGCGCACGTCGAATCCGCTGCGCCCGAGGAACGCACCGAGCGCCCCCGTGATCGCCTCGTCGTCGTCAACGATGAGGATCCGCGGGCGGTCCGGCGCGTCCATGCTCAGCCCTTTCGCAGCGTGTTGGACGAGCCGCTGTCGTGCACCGTCGGGGTGGCGCCCGACCAGAAGATCGAGCTCGCGCTGCCGGTGACCGTGACGACGCCGAGGTTCTCGGCGTACACGATGGTCCCGCTGCCCTCGAGTGTGAGCTCGTCGACGTCGTCGGCGATCACGACGCCCGCGTCGATCTCGATCACGAGCTCGGGGCATGCGCCCTCGACCCGAACGATCGCGCCGTCGGCGGTCAGCGGACCGTCAGGGCACGGCATCGTGGTGGTGGCCGCGGCGATGAGCCGATCGCGTTCCTCCTGCCCGTCGGTGCTCAGCCCGGAGGTCGCGGGCGTCTCGGCCTCCGGCGTCTCCTTCTCGGCATCCGGAGCCTGCGACGTCTGCTCCTGCGTGGGGGCCTTCTGCGAGGGTTCGGACGGATCGACGATCCCCACTGTGCATCCGGTCAACCCCGCCGCGAGAAGGGCGAGGGGGAGGAGGGGCATCAGACGCGGTGCTCGCATGGTTCTATCCTCTCGTCTTTTCAGAGCGTCGCCGGGATGAAGATCTCCACCCGACGGTTGAGCTGCCGACCGGCGGGGTTGTCTGCTCCGTCCACTTCATTGGGAGCGACGGGGCGGGACTCGCCGAAGCCCTCCGCAGTGAGCGAGGCCGTCACGCCACGCTTCTCCAGCCCCGCGACGACGGACTGAGCTCGGTCCTCGGAGAGCTTCTGGTTGGCGTCGTCCGAGCCGATCGCATCCGTGTGGCCCGAGACCTGTGCCTGGGCGACGGACAGTGAGCCGAACACCTCGGCGACGGCATCCAGGGTGGCGGCCGCGTCCGGGCGGATGTCGCTCCGATCGAAGTCGAACAGGACGCCATCGTCGAACGTGAGCGTCGTGCCGCAGGATTCGATCGGGGCGAGTGCGCCCAGGGGAGGGAAGGAGCCGAGCTTCGGCACGGGAGGGAGCTTGTCGGCGTCGACCGTCTCGCCGTCGACGAGCGCGGTGCCGTCTCCGAAGTTCTGAATGCTGATCCTGCCGTCGGAGTAGTTGCCTGAGCCGTCTCCGAAGTTCTGGATCGTGACGGTCCCGTCGGAGAAGTTGCCGGAGCCGTCTCCGAAGTTCTGGATCGTCACGGCGCCGTCGGAGTAGTTGCCCGACCCGTCTCCGAAGATCTGCACCGTCTTCGTCGCGTCGGAGTAATTGCCTGAGCCGTCGCCGAAGTTCTGGATCGTGACGGTGCCGTCCGAGTAGTTGCCCGAGCCGTCTCCGAAGTTCTGGATCGTGACGCCGTTGATCGTGGAGTTGCCGGACCCGTCGCCGAAGTTCTGCACGGTTCCGTCTGCGCCGGTGAACGTGCCGGAGCCGTCGCCGTAGAGGAACGACGTGCCGTTGCCGGACACCACGCCGCCCGACGCATCGCAGTGCGCCGGGGTGGCCGTGACGCCGGGGATGTCGGAGAGCGCGTCGTTCACCTCGATCGTGAAGGCGGATGCCGAGGTGTCGAGCAGCGCCAGATCGGGGAGCACGAACAGCGGCACGGCCGGGAACTGTCCCACGTCGTACCCCGGCACCACGGAGGTGCGGGGAGCGGAGGCCGATGGAGTGGACGACGCGGGCGGCTTCTTCCCGCCGGAGGCCGGCTCGGCTGCGCAGCCGGTGAAGAGGAGGGTCGCGGCCAGGCCGAGAACGAGGCCGCGGCGACGGATGGTGCTGGTCGAGGAGGTCATGCTTCGACAGTAGCCAGTGGGTGTGGCGGGACTGTCGCCATCGTGTCGCAGGTCTGCGACATTCCGATACTCAGCGTTTCAGGCGGGACTCCAGCGTCGCCGCGGTGTCGCGCACGGCATCCGCCAGAGCGCTCTCGTCGAGGTCGCCGTCCGCCCAGGTGACGGCCACGGCGGCGATCGGCCATCCGGCGTGATCGCGCACCGCGACGCCCACGCTGCGCAGCCCGTCGGCGACCTCGCTGTCTTCCGTGGCGTATCCGCGGGCGCGCACCTCGCGCAGGAGCTCGCGGAGCTCACCCGGCCTGCGGGGGCCGAGGCCGGTGCGGTCGGGAAACGAGGAGGCACTCGGGTAGAGCGCGCGCACCTGCTCACGGGGGAGGGAGGCGAGCATGGCGCGCCCCGACGCCGTCAGGTGCGCGGGGAGCCGCACGCCGACGTCGGTGATCAGCGCGGGCCGTCGCGGAGCGCGCTCCTCGACGATGTAGAGCACGTCTCCGCCGCTCATCACGGCGAGGTGCGTGCTCTCGCCGAGGCGATCGGAGAGGGAGGCCACGAGCGGACGCCCGAGACGGGCGAGGGGCTGCTGCCGTGCGTAGCCGCCGGCGAGCTCGAACGCCGAGGTGCCGAGACCCCAGCGCCGCTCCTCGCGGAGATGGAGGACGAAGCCGTGCGCGGCGAGCGTCGTCAGCAGGTGGTACACGGTCGACCGGGGGAGTGCGAGCTCCCTGGCGATGGCGGATGCCGCGACCGGCGCCGGTCGTCCGGCGAGGTAGCGCAGGATGCGGAGCGTGTTCTCCGCCGCCGGCACCTGGGCGGAGGCGCCATCCGATATGTCTGGTATCACAGACAAAGGATGCCATGAACCGGTGCCGCGCGCGACCGCGACGGTGTGGAATCGACGTATGAGTGATCAGTCCCCCGTTCTCGTCGGCGTCGAGCCCCTGCGCCACGCCGACGTCGTCGCCGTCGCCCGACACGGCGCCCCCGTCGTCATCGCCCCCGAGGCTCTCGCCCGCGTCGCCGAGACCCGCACCGTGATCGACGGCCTCGCCGCGGACCCGAACCCGCACTACGGGGTCTCTACCGGCTTCGGCGCGCTCGCGACGACGTTCATCGCCCCCGAGCGCCGCCTGCAGCTGCAGGCCAGCCTGATCCGCTCGCACGCCGCCGGCACCGGCGCGGAGATCGAGCGCGAGGTCACGCGCGGCCTTCAGCTGCTGCGCCTGCAGACGCTCGCCTCGGGGCGCACCGGCGTGCGACCGGTCGTCGTCGAGACCTACGCGGCACTCCTCAACGCGGGGATCACCCCGATCGTGCGCGAGTACGGCTCGCTCGGCTGCTCCGGCGACCTCGCTCCGCTCGCGCACATCGCGCTCGCCACCATGGGCGAGGGAGACGTCCGCGACGCCGCAGGCACGCTGCTCCCGGCATCCGAGGCGCTCGCCGCTGCGGGGATCGAGCCGCTCACCCTCGTCGAGAAGGAGGGCCTCGCCCTCATCAACGGCACCGACGGCATGCTCGGCACCCTGGTGCTCGCACTGCATGACCTGGAGGAGCTCCTGATCACCGCCGACATCGCGGCCGCGATGTCGATCGAGTCGCAGCTCGGCACCGACGCCGTGTTCGCCGCCGACCTCATGGCGCTGCGTCCGCAGGTCGGTCAGGGAACCTCCGCCGCGAACCTGCGCGCGTTCCTCGGCGACTCCCCGATGGTGCACAGTCACAAGGGCCCGGAGGACGGCCGTGTGCAGGACGCCTACTCGCTGCGCTGCACGCCGCAGGTGCACGGCACCGCGCGCGACACCGCAGGTTACGCGGCGACCATCGCCGACCGCGAGCTCGCCAGCGTCATCGACAACCCCGTGATCACGCTCGACGGACGCATCGAGTCGAACGGCAACTTCCACGGCGCCCCGGTCGCGGCGGTCCTCGACTTCCTCGCCATCTCGGTCGCCGATGTGGCCTCCGTCTCCGAGCGCCGCACCGACCGCGCCCTCGACCCTGCGCGCAACCACGGCCTCCCGCCGTTCCTCGCCGACGAGGTCGGCGTCGACTCCGGTCTCATGATCGCGCAGTACGCGGCGGCCGGCATCGTGTCCGAGCTCAAGCGCCTCGCCGTCCCGGCATCCGTCGACTCCATCCCGTCGTCGGCCATGCAGGAGGACCACGTGTCGATGGGCTGGGCAGCCGGACGCAAGCTGCGCCGTGCGATCGACGGCCTCGGTCGCGTCCTCGCCATCGAGATCCTCACCGGGGCGCGCGCCCTCGACCTGCGCGCGCCCCTCCAGGCCGGAGCGGCCACCGGGGCCGTCCGCGACCTCGTCCGTACGGTCGCCGCCGGACCCGGCCCCGACCGCTTCCTCTCTCCCGAGATGGAGGCCGTGACCGCCCTCGTGCAGTCCGGCGCCATCGCACGCATCGCAAAGGAGCACGCGAAATGAGCACCACCCACACGAACATCCGGGCGCCGCGCGGCAACGAGCGCACCGCCAAGAGCTGGGGCGCCGAGGCCGCCAAGCGGATGCTGATGAACAACCTCGACCCCGAGGTCGCCGAGCACCCCGAGGACCTCGTGGTCTACGGCGGCACCGGCAAGGCCGCTCGCAACTGGGAGGCGTACGACGCGATCGTCCGCACGCTCGACGAGCTCGAGCCCGATGAGACCCTGCTGGTGCAGTCGGGCAAGCCGGTCGGCGTGTTCCGCACGCACGAGTGGGCTCCTCGCGTTCTCATCGCGAACTCCAACCTCGTCGGCGACTGGGCGAACTGGCCTGAGTTCCGCCGTCTCGAGCAGCTCGGTCTCATGATGTACGGGCAGATGACGGCCGGGTCGTGGATCTACATCGGTTCGCAGGGCATCCTGCAGGGTACCTACGAGACCTTCGCCGCCGTCGCGCGGTCGCTCGGACGGGAATCGCTCAAGGGCACCCTGTCGCTCACCGGCGGCGCCGGCGGGATGGGCGGCGCGCAGCCGCTCGCCGTCACGATGAACGACGGCGCCGTGCTCATCGTCGACGTCGACGAGACCCGTCTGGCCCGTCGCGTCGACCACGGCTACCTCGACGTCTACTACACCGATCTCGATGAGGCCATCGCTCGGGCGGTGGCCGCCAAGGAGGCCGGCGAGGCGCTGTCCGTGGGCATCGTCGGCAACGCCGCCGAGGTCTTCCCCGAGCTGTTCCGCCGCGGCGTCCCGATCGACATCGTCACCGACCAGACCAGCGCACACGACCCGCTCGCCTACCTGCCGATCGGCATCTCGGTCGAGGACTGGAAGGCCGAGGCCGAGCGCGACCCCGAGGAGTTCACGCGTCGCTCCCGTCTCGCCATGGCGGCGCACGTCGAGGCCATGGTGGCTTTCAAAGATGCGGGGGCCGCGGTGTTCGACTACGGCAACTCGATCCGCGCGGAGGCCCAGCTGGGTGGCTTCGACAGGGCGTTCGAGTTCCCCGGCTTCGTGCCGGCGTACATCCGCCCGCAGTTCGAGGAGGGCCGCGGCCCGTTCCGCTGGGCTGCGCTCTCCGGCGACCCCGAGGACATCCGCAAGACCGACCGTGCGATCGCCGAGCTGTTCCCCGAGGATGCCGCTCTGCACCGCTGGCTGGAGAAGGCCGGCGAGAAGGTCCACTTCGAGGGTCTTCCCGCCCGCATCTGCTGGCTGGGCTACAAGGAGCGCCACCTCGCCGGACTCAGGTTCAACGAGATGGTCGCGTCGGGCGAGCTGTCGGCTCCGATCGTGATCGGCCGCGACCACCTCGATTCGGGCTCCGTCGCCTCCCCGTACCGCGAGACCGAGGCCATGAAGGACGGCTCCGACGCGATCGCCGACTGGCCCCTGTTGAACGCGCTGCTGAACACGGCATCGGGCGCCTCCTGGGTGTCGCTGCACCACGGCGGGGGCGTCGGCATCGGCCGCTCCATCCACGCCGGTCAGGTCACCGTGGCCGACGGCTCAGCGCTCGCCGCCGACAAGCTCGAGCGCGTGCTGACGAACGACCCCGGCACCGGCGTCATGCGCCACGTCGACGCCGGCTACGAGCACGCCCGCGAGGTCGCCCGTGAGCGCGGCCTCAAGGTCCCGATGCTCTGACTGTGACAACCTCATGAGAGGTCAGAGGACGTCGCCCCGGACCCCGGCAGGCGACGCTCTCTGACCCCTCACGGAAGGGAGACCCCGGATGACCGTGCTGATCACGAACATCGGCGAGCTGACGACCAACGTCCGCTCGGCCGACGGCGACCCGACCGGAACCCTGCACGACGCCGCCGTCCTCATCGACGACGGGCGGATCGTCTGGGTCGGCGCTGCGGCCGATGCCCCTCAGGCCGACGAGACGGATGACGCCGGCGGCGCCGCGGTCATCCCCGGATTCGTCGACAGCCACAGCCACCTCGTGTTCGGCGGCGATCGCGCCGTCGAGTTCGAGGCGCGGATGGCGGGGCAGAAGTACGCGGCGGGAGGCATCCGCTCCACGGTGGCCGCGACCAGGGCCGCGACGGACGATGAGCTGCGTGCGCGTCTGCGCGGCTTCATCGAGGAGCTGCGCGCTCAGGGAACGACGACCGTCGAGATCAAGAGCGGCTACGGCCTGAGCGTCGTCGACGAGGAGCGGCTCGTTCGCCTCGCCGCGGAGGTGACGCCGGAGGTCACGTTCCTCGGCGCGCACGTGGTGCCCGCCGAGTACGCGGACCGCGGCGACGAGTACGTCGACCTCGTCACGGGGCCCATGCTCGACGCCTGCGCTCCCCACGCGAAGTGGATCGACGTGTTCTGCGAGACCGGTGCGTTCTCGGTGGAGCAGTCCCGCCGGGTCCTCGAAGCGGGCATCGCCCGCGGACTCGCGCCGCGCGTGCATGCGAGCCAGCTCGGCCCCGGCGACGGTGTGCGCCTCGCCGTCGAGCTGGGCGCGGCATCCATCGACCACGGCACCTACCTGACGGATGCCGACGTCGAGGCGCTAGCGGGGTCCGACACGGTGCTGACGCTGCTGCCCGGCGTGGAGTTCTCCACGCGCCAGCCCTATCCCGACGCCCGGCGTCTCATCGACGCGGGCGTGACAGTGGCGCTCGCGTGCGACACCAACCCCGGGTCGAGCTTCACGAGCTCCATGCCGTTCTGCATCGCCGTCGCCGTCCGCGACATGGGGATGACGCCGGCCGAGGCGGTCTGGGCCGCCACCGCCGGAGGCGCGGCGGCGCTGCGCCGCGACGACGTCGGCGTCATCGCCCCCGGGTATCGTGCGGATCTCGTGCTGCTGAAGGCCCCCACGCGCATCCACCTGGCGTACCGTCCCGGCGTGCCGCTCGTGGACCAGGTGTGGAAGGACGGGGTCGTCGTCGCCTGAGCGGACGACCCCGTCCGCTCAGGCGAGCGCGCGAGCGCAGACCACGGCCGCGGCGGCCGACCAGGCCTGCGGGCGGCACGCAGCCGGGTAGGGGACAGGGCGCCCGCCGGGCACCCTCTCGTCGCCGGCGTGCAGCTCGGGAACCCGGTAGTCGAATCCCTCGGCGACGTCGATCAGCTGCGCCGCGACCGCACGCGCCTCGTCGGCGAGGCCGGCGCGCAGCATGCCGTGGACGGCGATGGCCGTGTCGTGGGTCCATACGCTGCCGCCGTGATAGCTCAGCGGCCAGTAGCCGGCGGCTCCGGTCGAGAGGGTCCGGATGCCGAAGCCGCTGGACATCGACGGTCCCGTGAGCAGAGCTGCGCAGGCGCGCTCCTCCTCGGGGTCGAGGATGCCGGTGCCGATCAGGTGGCCGATGTTGCTCGTCAGGGAATCGACCGCGGCCCCGTGCGCATCGAGCGCGATGGCAGGATAGTGCCCCTCCTCGGTGCGCACCCAGTACGCGGCGCGGAAGCGGGCCCGCAGATCGGCCGCCCACTCGCGCAGTGCGGTGCCGCCCGTCTCTCCCAGCTGATCGAGCAGCCCGGCCCCGCGCACCGCCGCCTCGTAGGCGTACGCCTGCACCTCGCTGAGGGCGATCGGACCGTCGGCGAGCCGGCCGTCGCGCCACTGGATCGAGTCGCCCGAGTCCTTCCAGCCCTGGTTGGCGAGGCCGTGCCCTGACTCGTCGGCGTAATCGATGAAGCCGCTGCCCGAGGCGTCCCCGTGCACGATCATCCAGTCCAGCGCCGCACGCAGGGCGGGAAGCAGCTCGCGCAGCTCGTCGTCGGGCATCCCCGCGTCCCGCGCGTCGGCGAGGAGGCACACCCACAGCGGCGTCGCGTCCACCGTGCCGAAGTAGAGGGGCGGCAGGTGCACGCCCTCGTTCGGCAGGGAGAGGATGCCGCTGCGGAGCTCATGCGGGATCTTTCCAGGGGCCTCCGCCGAGTCGGCATCCGTCGTCGTCCCCTGCAGGCGGGCGAGCACCCGCAGCGTCGAGGCCGCCATCTCCGGCGCGGCGGCGAGAGCCAGTCGCGCCGCCCAGATCGAGTCGCGGCCGAACAGGGTGAAGAACCACGGGGCGCCCGCGGCGTAGAACGCATCGTCGGGGTGGTCGGGCAGAGCCAGCCGCAGCGCGTCGAGATCGGCGGTCGCCCTGTCCAGCCAGCGGGACGCTCGGGGGTCGACCGGGGAGGGGAACCGGTGGGGTTCCGCGGGGTTTGCCGCGGAGACGACGAGCGTCGGATCGTCCATGGTCACCGACCAGGAGAGATCGAGCGAGCCGTGCGGCGGGATCACCGCACCCCAGGTCAACGTGATGCCGTGCTCGTCGGCGGTCACGGTCGCTCCGGCGGCGGCGAGCGTGAAGGACGCCTCGTCGGCACGGCAGACCGCGCCGTCCCACGACCAGGACGCCTCGGCGGAGAGCCCGGCCTTCACCTCCTGCATGGGCGCGAAGTCGGGGACGATGCGCACCGTGAGGTCGACGGGCACACCGTCATCGAGGTGAGCGGAGACGCGGAGACGCTCCGAGAACGCGCCGGCCGTCACGGTGCGCTCGCGGTCGAGCCGCACCTTCGGGTCGGCCGAGTCGTCGTCGATGCCGCGCAGCACGTCGACGAGGAGCACCCGGCGGGGGGTGGGGGAGGCGCAGCCGATCGATTCCAGCTCGGTGCCGCGCACGGCGACGTCGATCGCTCTGATGTGCCGCACGTCGCCGTGATAGACCCCGTGGATGGGTGCGGTTCCCATGCGCCCCTCGGCATCCGACCACACCTGGGTCGGCGCCTCGAGGGCGATCACTGCGTCGTGCAGCAGCGGTTGCAGCGGCGGGGTGGGGGTCATTCCTTGACGGCTCCTTCTGTGGTGTTCATGATGCGGCGCTGGAAGATGAAGAACATCACGGCGACGGGGATCGTCATGAGGAGCGCCGCCGCGAGCTTGATCGGGTACTGCGTGCCCTGGCTGAGCTGGCCGCTCGCGAGCGAGGCGACGCCCTTCGTCAGCGTGGTCAGAGCGGGATCGTTGGTGGACACGATGAAATGGCTCAGCTCGTTCCACGAGCCCTGGAACGACAGGATCACGATCGTCACGAGCGCCGGGGTCGCCATCGGCAGGACGACCGACCAGAACAGCCGGAACGTGCCGGCTCCGTCGATGCGCGCCTGCTCCTCGACGGAGACCGGGATCGACTCGAAGAAGTTCTTCATGATGAAGACCCCGGCGGCGTCGACAAGCAGCGGCAGGATCATCCCCGCATAGGAGTTGAAGATCCCGAGCTGGTTGATCACGAGGAACTTGGGGATCAGGAGCACGACCGCCGGCACCGACATGACGGCGACCAGAGCCGCGAAGACGACGCCCCGCCCTCGGAAGTGCAGACGTGCGAGCGCGTACCCCGCGAGCGAGTTGAAGAAGACCCGGCCCGCCGTCACGAAGATCGTCACGATCGCGCTGTTGACGAACCACGACGGGAAGTCGGAGTTCGCGAACAGGCGTTCATAGGCCGCGAAGGTCCACACCTGGGGGATGAGCGAGATGCCGCTGGATGCCGCGTCCTCGTCGGTCTTGAAGCTCGTCGCGACCTGGACCAGGAAGGGGTAGATGTAGATGAGCGCGAGCCCGATGAGCACGGCGTACAGCACGATCTGCCAGGTCAGCTGCTTGCGGGAGAGCCTCATGATGCACCGCCCTTCTCCGTGACCTGGTACGCGCGGATGCGGCGCGGGGACACGGGGCGGTCGCGCAGCACCCAGCGCTGCACGAGAGTGAAGACGACGATGATCACGAAGAGGATGAAGGCGATCGCGGCGCCCTGGCCCCACTCCTGGTTGTTGAACGCCGACTGGTAGGAGAGGTAGGCGGGCGTCAGGGTGGTCTTGCTCGGCGCGCCGCGGGTTCCGGCGTAGATCTGGTCGAAGACCTGCCAGCATCCGATGAGGCCGAGGGTCAGGACCGTGAACAGGGTCGGCCGGAGCTGGGGGAGGGTGATCCGCCAGAAGCGCTGCCAGCCGTTCGCGCCGTCCATCATCGCTGCCTCCTCGACGTCGCCGCCGAGGTTCTGGAGCCCGGCGAGGAAGAGCAGCATGAACGTCCCGGACGTCGTGAAGACCGCCATCAGGATGTAGGCGCTCATCGCGATGGACGGGCCGGAAAGCCAGTCCCACCAGGAGACCCCCAGCATCCCGCCCTGGGCGAGCGCAGCGGGTCCGCTGTCACCGAGGAGGAGATGCAGGATGCCGCGCGGATCGTTGAACCAGTTCGGCCCGTTGAGGCCGAACCAGGACAGCACGTCGTTGACCGCTCCGCTCGCCGAGAACAGGAACATCCACAGCACGGTGATCGCGACGGAGCTGGTGACGGAGGGGAAGTAGTAGGCGGTGCGGAAGAAGCCGCGGCCGCGCAGCATCGCCCTGTTGACGAGGACCGCGAGGAACAGCGCGAGCGCCGTCTGCAGCGGCACCACCAGCACGACGTACCAGGCGTTGTTGCGCAGCGCGGTGCCGAAGTCCTTGGTGGCGAGTCCGCCGTCGGTGAGGACCGCGGCGTAGTTGTCGGCGCCGACGAACGACACCGAGCCGGCGAGGGGGCTTCCGCGGCCCGCCCAGTCGGAGACGCTCACCCACAGCGCCATGAGCACCGGGACGAGGAGGAAGACGCCGAGGATGGCGATCACCGGCGCGGTGAACAGCCACCCGGCTGCGGCCTCGCCGCGGCGGAGCCCGGAGGATCCGCCGCGACGAGGCGTGGCCAGAGCGGTCATGGTTACTTGACGACCGCTTCGAGGTTGGACTGGACGGAGTCGAGGATCGTCGCGGGGTCGGCGGTCTTCAGCGACTCGAGCTGCGCGTTGAAGTCGGAGACGACGTCGGCCGCCCCGTCCTGGTTCGGCGGGAACTGCGCGTAGTCGGCGCCCGCGAGGAAGGGGGCGAGGGCGGCGTTGTCGGCCGTCCAGGCGTCGGCTGCCGACTTGATCGAGGGCATGGGGCCGAACGCCTTCGAGAAGGCCAGCTGGCTGTCGGCGCTCGTGAGGTACTCCACGAGGTCGAGGGCAGCCTTCTGGTTGGGGCTGTCGGCCGCCATGCCCCAGCAGTTGGTGAACTGCAGGGTGCCCTGGCCGCTGGGGCCGGCGGGGAGCTCCGCGACGGTGTAGTCGACGGACGAGTAGTCGTTGGTCATCGCCCCGGTGATCCAGTTGCCTTCGATCACCATCGCGGCGGAGCCCTTGCCGAGAGCCTCCCCGCCCCATCCGGCGCCGACGTCCTTGGCGAAGGCGAAGGTGCCGTCCGCGAGGTGCGACTTCACGTAGGTCAGAGCGTCGACGTTCGCCTGGTCGCTCGCGATGGCCTTGCCGTCCTTCGCGAGGCCGCCGCCCGCCTGCGCCATGAAGGCGCCGACGCGCTGGTACTCGGCGCCGAACGCGAGGCCCACGTGCTCGGGCGTCGTGAGCTTCTGCGCGACGGACGCCAGATCGTCCCAGGTCTTCGGCAGATCGGCGTCGGAGAGGCCGGCATCCGCCCACATCTTCGTGTTGATGACGAGCGCGAGGGTGGAGAAGTCCTTCGGCGCGCAGTAGAAGTCGCCGTCGACGGTGAAGTTCTCGACGAGCGAGGGGTAGAAGTCGTCCTTGTTCTTCAGGTCGTCTCCGTAGGCCTTCAGAGAGCCGTTCGATGCGTAGCCGGCGATCTGGTCGGTGGAGAGGTAGAAGAGGTCGGCGGGCTTGCCCGCGGCGAACCCCTGGGAGAGCTCCTGGTTGAGGTCGCTGGCCACCTGGAGGGAGGTCTTCGTGCCGGACTTCGCGGTCCAGTCGTCCAGCGCCTTCTGCACGGCGGCGGTCTCGGCATCGCCCGAGGAGCCGATGAGGACGGTGAGCGCGTCGTCGGAGGAGGTGAGGCCGCCGGCATCCGGCTTCGCGTCTCCTCCGGAGAAGCCGGATCCGCAGCCGGTGAGCACCAGGGTGCTGCTGATCAGCACCGCTCCGGTGCCGAGGACTGCGCGTGTGATGTGCCGTGTCATGGTCTCTCTCCTTTGATGAGTCACTGCGGGCGACGGCCGCGTGCGGCTCGTGCGAGTTCGGGAAGGGTAGGAATTTGAACGATCAAATCCTGTGTGGAATAGGCTAGGGGCGAGGGCGCGGAAGTGTCAACCCCGCACCTGTGACCCAGGCCGTGAACGAGGAGGTGCGATGGCGAAGGCGCCCACTGTCGAAGACGTCGCCGAGCACGCCGGAGTCTCCCGCCAGACGGTCTCGAACGTGCTCAACACTCCAGACATCGTGCGTCCGGCCACGAGGGAGCGCGTGCTCGCCGCCATCGACGCCCTCGGCTACCGACGCCATGCCGCCGCGCGACAGCTCCGACTGCGGCGCAGCTCGACCATCGGCATCCGCCTCGACCCCTACGTCGGCGGCATCTCCGGAGTCGTGCTCGACAGGTTCGTGCACGCCATCACGGAGCACGCGAGTGAGCGGGGCATGCGCATGCTCGTCTACGCCGCCCGCACTCCGGAGGAGGAGATCGCCCGCCTCGCGGAGCTGTGGGAGGGGTCGGAGATCGACGCGGCGATCATCACCGGCACCATGCGCGACGACCCCCGCGTGGGCCGGCTCGACGATTCGGGACTGCCGTTCATCTCGTTCGGACGGCCGTGGGGAGAAGACGACATCGCCGACCCGCGGCACCTGTGGGTCGACGTCGACGGCGCGGCCGGCACCCGCGCGGCGACGGAGCACGCGCTGACCTTCGGCAGCCGTGTCGCGTTCCTCGGCTGGCCATCCGGCTCCGGCACGGGCGACGACCGCGAGCGCGGGTGGATCGAGGCGATGCGCGCGGCCGGCGTGAAGGGTGCACGGGTCGTCGCCGACGACTCGGTGCCGCAGGTGAGGGCGAGCGTCGCGCGCGCCCTCGACGAGGGACTGGATGCCGACGCCGTCGTCTGCGCGAGCGATTCGCTCGCCGTCGGCGCTCTTCTCGCGCTCTCCGACGCGCGGCGGTCGGTTCCCGTCATCGGCTTCGACAACACCCCGACCGCGGAGGCGCTGGGGTTCTCCAGCGTCGAGCAGCGCCCGGAGGACGTGGCCGCGGCCATCCTGGAGCTCATGATGGGTCCGACGGGCGACGTCGTCGCCCCGCGCCGTGTCCAGTCAGGCTCGGCGCACGCCCTGATCACCCCTGAGCTCGTGGTGCGCTGACCGCCTCGAGCACGTGCGCGAGGCGCTCCTGCGGATCGCCGGAGACGACCAGGAGAGCAGGCAGGGCTCCGTCGCGTTCGAGGTCGTCGACGATCTCCAGGAGCGCATCGTCCATCGCGTCCCTCAGCTCGGGGTCCTCATCGTCGGGGACGAGGATCGGATGCCGCCTGTCGAGGGGGAGCACGACGACGAGGTCGATCTCGCGCAGGGAGGCGGCGGCGATCTCCGTGGCTCTGGCGAGAAGAGACCCGTCGCTGCGCCCCAGGGACTCCAGGGCGGTGAGGTAGGCGACGAAGTCCAGCGGCCCCCGCTCGGAGACGACGGAGGGCTCGTGCGCGGTCTCGCGCAGCCGTGCGGCGGTGACCGCCAGCTGTGCGGCGAAGCTGCGCTCTCCGGTGGGGGCGTCGTCGTCGATGTCGTCGAAGGGGTCCCCGAGCACGAGGTACTCGGGCAGCGCGGCGCGGAGGTCGGCGATCAGGGTGCTCTTGCCGCTCGCGTGGGTTCCGGAGACGACGATCCTCACCGTCGGGAGTGCAGTCCTGCGAGCAGCTCCAGCACGCAGAGCGCGGCGAGGCGGACGGTGCGGGCGTCGTCGGCGTCCGCCGTCGCGTCGACCTCCGCCAGGTCGGCGCTGACGACCCGGGGGTCCGCGGCCACGGCGCGCGTCAGCGCACGGAGCTCCCAGGCGGCGAGCCCGCCGGGGATGCTCGCAGGGCACCCCGGCGCCACCGAGCGGTCGCACACGTCCACGTCGATGTCCAGGTGCACGCGGGGCGCGGCTCCGGCCCCGGCGATCTCCAGCGCCTCCGCGACGACGTCGTCGATGCCGCGGCGGCGCAGCTCGTCGAGCGTGATCACCCGGATGCCCCAGTCGGCCGCCCGCTTCGCGTACGCCGCGGAGTTCGCGAAGTCGGCGATGCCGATCTGCACGATGCGCGCGGGGTCGATGCGCGAGGTCTCCACCGTGGCCGCAGCGGGAGCGTCTTCGACGAGTCTGCGCACGGGCGTGCCGTTGGAGACGCCGTCGCGCAGGTCGAAGTGCGCGTCGAAGGTGATGAGGCCGGTGGCCTCGGCGCCGAGGGCCACGGGGTAGGTGAGGGAGTTGTCGCCGCCGAGAGCGATCACGAGCTCGGCGGATGCCGCGAGCTCCCGCACGCGGGAGATCACATCGGACTCTCCCTCGTCGCCGTCCGGCTCGTGGACGTCGCCGGCGTCGGCGATGCGCAGCGCCTCGTTCAGATCGACGATCGGCGGCCCCATCAGCGTGGCGCCGTAGCGGGGCAGTGCCTCGCGGATCGCGGCCGGGGTCGCGTGGGCGCCGGTCGGGGAGAGCGAGGTGCGCCACACCGGCACGCCGAGCAGCACGGCATCCGCCGTGGAGTCGAGGGCCGGCCAGCCTCCTGCGCGCGGCCAGCGGGGATCGTGCGACAGTGCCATGGTTCAGACTCCGGGGATCAGGGCGTGGGCGATGGTGAAGATGGCGAGTCCGGCGAGAGCGCCGACGACGGTGCCGTTCAGACGGATGTACTGCAGGTCGCGTCCGACCATGAGCTCGATCTTCTCCGTGGTCTCGGCCGGGTCCCAGCGTTCGACGGTGTCGGTGATGATCGAGGCGATGTCGTGACGGTAGCGGTCGACGAGGAAGACCGCGGCATCCGATACCCAGGTGTCGACGCGGTGCTGCAGCGCGGCATCCGTCGTGAGGCGCTCGCCGACCTCCTGGAGCGCCTGCACGAGCCGTCGCCGCAGTCCGCTCTCGGGGTCGGCGAGGGCGGAGAGGAGCCCGTTCTTCGCCGTGTTCCACGCCTCGGCGGCGAGGGCGCCGACCCGAGGACTGTCGAACAGGGAGGCCTTCGCGTTCTCGAGCTTGGAGCGGGTCGCCGGGTCGTGCTGCAGGTTGTCGGCGAGGCGGGTGAGGTAGCCGTCGATCGCGAGCCGGGCGGGATGCCGGGGGTCGGCCTTCACCGCGTTCACGAACCGCACGGCCTCGTTGTAGGCGGTCTCGTCGACGAACCGATGCGCCAGGCGAGGCACCCACGAGGGCAGGCGGCGGGAGATGAGTCCGTTGAAGGCGACGGCGTTGGCGTTCAGCCAGGTGGCGATGCTGTCGACGGCGAGGTCGACGGCGCCGTGGTGGGCGTCGGCCGCGACGATCTTCTCCAGCCACACTCCGGCCGGTGTGCCCCACTCAGGGGCGACGAGGTGCTCGCGGGCGAGGTCGGTGATGAGGTCGCGCACGTCGTCGTCGCTGAGGGCGTTGAGCACCGCGGTGGCGACCGTCGCTCCCTCCGTGCCGACGCGTTCGGCGTGCGCGGGCTCGCGCAGCCACTCGCCGGCCCGCAGCGCGATCGGGGTGCTGGAGAGCTTCGTGCGCACGACGTCCGCCGCGAGGAAGTTCGTCTCCACGAACTCTCCGAGCGTGCGGCCGATCTCGTCCTTGCGGCTCGGGATGATCGCCGTGTGCGGGATCGGGATGCCGAGCGGATGCCGGAACAGCGCCGTCACGGCGAACCAGTCGGCCAGGGCGCCGACCATGCCGCCCTCTGCCGCGGCCCGCACATAGGAGAGCCAGCCGACGCGCTCCTGAAGGGCGAAGGCGATGACGAAGGCGAGCGCCATGAAGATCAGCGCGCCGAGCGCGACGGCCTTCATGCGGCGGAGCGCGCGCAGTCGGTCCTGGTCGGCGGGAGAGAGCTGCGTCATCGGTGTTCGCGGCATGGAGTCATCCTTTCACGCGATCACCGGGCGGGGCGTGGTCGGGGGGATGAAGCGTCTCGGCGCCCAGACAGGGTCACCTGTGTAGTACCATCACTACATTCTGAATCGAGGTGCACGATGTTCACCATGAGCGCTCGAGAGTTCAATCAGTCCGTCGCGCGTGCGCAGCGCGTCGCCGACGGTGAGCCGGTGCTGATCACCAAGCACGGCGAGCCGGCGTATGTGCTGCTCAGCATCGAGGAGTACGAACGGATCGTTCCAGCCCGACCGGGGTCGATGCTCGAGCTTCTCGCGATGCATGATGACGACCTCGCGCACGACGACGGCGCGTTCGACCGCATCATCGACGAGATCGTCGCCGACCGGAAGAACGACTTCGGTCGCCCTCCGATCGAGTTCTGAGCGATGTATCTGGTCGATACGAACACCTTCTCCGAGGCGCGGCGCGGGGGAGAGATCGGAAGCGCTGCGCGGACGTGGATGGAAGGAGTGGACCCTGACGCCCTGCACATGAGTGCGATCACGGACTACGAGTTGGAGCTCGGAGTTCTCGGCCTTCACAGACGCGACCCGCAGCAGGCGAGGGCGCTCAGGCAGTGGTTGAGTGTGATCCGCCAGAGCCTCGGCCCGCGGATCCTCCCCGTCTCTCCCGAGATCGCGCGGACGTGCGCCGCGCTCAACGTGCCGAATCGGCGGCCGTGGGCGGACGCGCTCATCGCCGCCACCGCACTGCACCACGGGCTGACCGTCGTCACTCGCAACGAGAAGGACTTCGACGTCCCCGGGCTCGCGGTCATCAACCCCTTCTCGAGCTGATCGGCCGACGTCCGGCCCACGCGAGTACGCTCGATTCCGTGATCGAAGACATCAAGAAGCGCGCCCTGCACCGCACCAGCATCCTCGAGGGCCAGATGCGCGGAGTCGCGCGGATGATCGAGAACGAGGAGTACTGCATGGACATCATCACGCAGTCCCGTGCGATCCAGAAGTCCCTGGACTCCCTCAACAGGCTCCTGCTGGAGAACCACCTTCGCACGCACGTCACGCACATGTTCGAGGAGGGCGGCGACGAACGCGACAAGGCGGTCGTCGAGCTCCTCAAGGCGTTCGACTTCGATTCGAAGTAGACGACTTGATCGCACGTTGATTCGTAATCTCGCAACGGAAATCGTTGCGAGAAGCCCAACTTGCCTCGGTTTTCGCTGTACCTGACGCGATTCGTGTGTTTGACTGTCCCCCAGTGATTCTCAATGGGGAGGCTTCATGCCCGATTCCACCGGCGGCGTCAGCATCGACGGCGTCACCAAGCTCTACGGCGCAGCCACGGCCGTCGACCATCTGACTCTCGACATCCGGCCCGGCGAGTTCCTCTCCCTGCTCGGGCCCTCCGGCTGCGGCAAGACGACGACGCTCCGGATGATCGCCGGGTTCGAGTATCCGGATGCCGGCGACATCCGCATCTCCGGTCGCAGCGTCCTCGACCTGCCTCCGCACAAGCGCGAGGTCAACACCGTGTTCCAGGCCTACGCGCTGTTCCCGCACATGACCGTCGCCGAGAACGTGGCGTACGGCCTGCAGCAGCGCAGGGTGCCCAAGGCCGAGCAGCGCGAGCGCGTCGCCGAGGCCCTCGACATGGTGCAGCTGCGCCGCTTCGCCGATCGCAAGCCCACCCAGCTCTCCGGAGGGCAGCAGCAGCGCATCGCCCTGTCGCGCGCGCTGATCAACCGGCCCAGCGTGCTCCTGCTCGACGAGCCACTCGCCGCGCTCGACCGTCAGCTCCGCGAGGAGATGCAGCTCGAGCTCAAGCTGCTGCAGGCGAGGCTCGGCACCACGTTCGTCTTCGTCACCCACGATCAGGCCGAGGCGCTGTCGATGAGCGACCGCATCGCGGTGATGCGGGCCGGCCGCATCGAACAGCTCGCCGAGCCCGCGGAGATCTACGCCGAACCGGCATCCGCGTACGTGGCGTCCTTCATCGGACAGCAGAACTTCGTGCACGGCGCCGTGCGCGCCGACGGCTCCTCCCTCGACACCGGGATCGGCGTGATCGGCGGACGGTGGGGTGGCGAGAGGGTCGCATCGGGGCAGCCGGCGGTGGCCGCGATTCGGCCCGAGTACGTGCGCCTCGAGGCGGAGGGAGAGGCCGGCATCCCCGGTCGTGTCCTCGGGGTGTCGCACCTCGGCGAGACCCTGCAGGTCGCCGTGCAGGTCGGCGGCGAGTCCACCTTCCTCTCGAGGATGCCCGCCCCCACGGCGCCGCGGATCCAGGTGGATGACGATGTGCGCTGCGTATGGGATGCCGCGGACGTGCGGCTGTTCGCCGCCGACGGCATCCCCGCCACGGCGACGCACGTCATCGCGCTGCCGAAGGCCGCCGCATGACCGGGGCGCCCCCGGTGCGCGTGCTGGCGAACCGCGGAGCGGCGCACATCATCCGCACCGAGCTGACCAGGCGAGGGTTCCTCGCGACGGCGCTCGCCGCGACCGGGACGGTGCTCTTCACCGCGTGCGCTCCCGGCCAGGTCGGCGCAGCCCCGCAGGCTCACGGCGGTCCGCTCGAGGACAAGCTGTCGATCTACACGTGGAGCGACTACGACGCCCCCGAGATCCTCGAGGCGTTCAGCGCGAAGAAGGGGCCCAGGATCGTCGTCGACGCCTTCAACTCGAACGAGGAGCTGATCGCGAAGCTGGTCGCGGCGCGGGGCACCAGCGGATACGACATCGTCGTGCCCAGCGGCCTGTTCGTCACGCCGATGGCCGAGAACGGGCTGCTCGAGGAGCTCGACCTCGACCTGATCCCGAACTTCGCCACGATGAATCCGAACTTCATCCATCGCTCCTTCGACCCCGACAACAGGTACTCGATCTGCAAGGCATGGGGCACGACCGGGTTCGTCTACGACCGCCGCGTCATCTCCAGGGAGCTGACCGACTGGGCGGACTTCATCGATGCGGCGCAGAACGAGGCGTCGGGCAAGGTGTCGCTGCTCGACGATCCCGCTCCGATGTGCGGCATCTACTTCTGGTCGCACGGCATCGACTGGAACACCACGAGGAAGGCGGACCTCGACGCGTGCGAGAGATTTCTCGTGAAGGAGCTCGCCCCGCACGTCTCGACCTTCGACTCCGCGCCGGGAGGGCAGGTGATCCCGCAGGCCTCCGCCGCGCTCGTGCAGTCGTACAGCGGCGACGCGCGCACCGGCATGAACGAGTCCGACGACCCCGAACGCTGGCAGTGGGTGCTCGGCGCCCCCGCCACCGAGCTCTGGATGGACAACTGGGCGATCGCCAAGGGCGCACCGCACCCCGAGGCCGCCCACGCGTTCATCGACTTCATGATCGCGCCCGACGTGCAGCTCGCGCAGGTCGACTACATCGGCTACGACACGGGTGTGCAGGGCACGCAGAAGAAGGCGGAGGACGCCGGGCTCGAGAGGCTCGACATGGTCTACTTCGACGACACGCAGGTGGAGACGATGCACGAGCAGGAGTTCACCGAGGCGCAGGAGCGGATCGTCTCGATCTGGAACGCGACGAAGGCGGCCGCCGGTGCGTAAGCTCAGGATCCGCTTCGGCCTCGCCCTCCCCGCGTGGGTGTGGCTCATCATCTTCTTCCTCGTGCCGATCGGCGTGGTGATCTGGTACAGCTTCGGCTACAAGCCGAGCATCTTCGCCACGAACTCGAACGACAGGCTGTCGTTCGACCGCTACGTCGAGGCGCTGTCGCCGACCTTCTTCACGACGTTCCAGAACACGCTCTGGGTCGGCGTCACCGGCACGCTGCTGTGCCTCCTGATCGGCGCGCCCGTGGCCTACTGGATCGCGGTGAAGGCCGCGCCGTCGCGGAGGGGGATGCTCCTCGCCCTCGTCATGGTGCCGTTCTGGACGAACTTCCTGGTGCGGACCATCGGATGGCAGGTGATCCTCGCCCCCGAGGGGTGGCTCTCGCAGGCGCTGCAGTTCATCGGCGTCATCCCCGGCCCGCTCGAGATGCTCAACACCAGAGGGGCGGTGCTCCTCGGCGTCGTCTACAACTATCTGCCGCTGATGATCCTCCCGCTGTACGTCGCGTTCGACCGCGTCAGCGGACCGCTGCGCGAGGCGAGCAAGGACCTCGGCGCGAACAGCGTCACGACGTTCCTGCGGGTCACGGTGCCGATGGCGCGCCCCGGGATCATCGCCGGCATCCTTCTGGTGTACATCCCTCTCATGGGCGACTACATCACCGCGACCGTGCTCGGCGGCGCGAAGGGCAACATGGTCGGCCAGATCGTCGCCAGCCAGTTCCAGACGGCGCAGAACTGGGCGCTCGGTTCGGCGATGGCTGTGCTGCTCATCCTCACCATCGCCCTGTCGATCGGGGTGGCGGCGCTGCTGCTGTGGCTCGTCACGATCCCGGTGCGACGACGCAACCGGCTCATCCTCGGGGAGGCATCATGACCAGGCGCGGCATCGCACGACACCTTCTGCCGATCTGGGCGACTCTGGTGTTCCTCTTCCTGTTCCTGCCGATCATCGTGATCATCGTGTACTCCTTCAACGTCGGTCGGCTGCTCGTGTCGTGGGACCACTTCGGGTTCGACTCGTTCGCCGCCATCGTCACGAAGCCCGCGATCCGCGACGCCGTCCTGGTGTCTCTGCGCACGGGCCTGCTCGCGGCGGTCTTCGCGACCGCCCTGGGAACGCTCGCCGGCATCGCCATGGCGCGGACGCCCGGCAGGTGGGTCGGCTGGTTCCTGGCGATGCTGCTGCTGATCTCGGTGACGCCGGAGATCGTGGATGCGGTGGCGCTGCTGCCGTGGATGGTGTTCCTCGGGCAGGACCTGGGGATGAGCGTCTTCAACGACGGCACGGTGCGGCTCGTCGTCGGGCAGTCGCTGTTCTCCATCGCGATCGTGTCGTACATCGTGCGGGCGAGGCTGGTGGGTCTGGACGCGCGGCTCGAGGAGGCGTCCGCGGATCTGTACGCCCCGCCGTTCCGCACGTTCATGAAGGTGACGCTGCCGCTCGCGATGCCGGCCGTGCTCGCCGGATTCCTGCTCTCGTTCACACTCGGGCTCGACAACACCGTCGTCTCGGCGTTCGTCCAGGTCTCGGGCACGACCCCGTGGCCGGTCTACGTGCTCAGCGCACTGCGCAGCGGCCTGCGCCCCGAGATCGCCGCGGTGTCGACGATCATGCTGCTCGTGACGCTGCTGGCGCTCGCGCTGGTGGCCGTGGTGCTGAAGAAGGCCGGCGACTCCGCGACCGACATCGCCCGCACGATGGCGGGTGGCTGAGAGGTCACCTCCCGAACGCGAGAACTCCTCCCGAACCTGTGCGGCTCGGGAGGAGTTCTCTGCAACGGGTCAGCTCGCGGCGTGCTCGTCCGCGACGGTGAGGGCCTCGTCGATCGCGGACAGGCCGCGCACGAGCTCCTCTTCGGAGATGACCAGCGGGGGAGCGACGTGGACGCGGTTGAAGTGCGTGAACGGCCAGACGCCGGCCTTCTTCGCGGCGGCGGCGAAGGCGCCCATGGGCGCGGCATCCGCTCCCGAGGCGTTGAAGGGCACCAGCGGCTCTCGGGTCTCCCTGTCGCGCACCAGCTCGATCGCCCAGAACAGGCCGCGTCCTCTGACGTCGCCGACGCTCGGGTGCTTCTCGGCCCAGGATCGCAGCGTCGGCTCCACCACGCGGGCGCCGAGGTCGCGCACGCGCTCCAGGATGCCGTCACGACGGAACACCTCGAACGTGGCGACACCGGCAGCGCACGCGAGCGGGTGACCGGAGTAGGTCAGGCCGCCGGCGAAGGGCACGGTGTCGAACGCCTTCGCGATGGAGTCCGAGATGACGACGCCGCCGAGCGGGACGTAGCCCGAGTTCACGCCCTTCGCGAAGGTGATGAGGTCGGGCTTCGCGTCGAACGCGTCGATGCCGAACCACTCGCCCAGACGACCGAAGCCGACCATGACCTCGTCGGCGATGTAGACGATGCCGTAGCGGTCGCACAGTTCGCGCACGCCCCGCAGGTAGCCGGGCGGCGGGATCAGGACGCCGTTGGTGCCGACGACGGTCTCGATGATGATCGCCGCGATCGTCTGCGGACCCTCGAGCTGGATGGTCTGCTCGAGGTGGGCGAGCGCGCGCTCGGCCTCCTGCTCCTGCGTCTCCGAGTGGAACGGCGAGCGGTACAGGTACGGCCCGAAGAAGCGCACGGCGCCGGAGTCGACGGTGTCGTTCGCCCAGCGCCGAGGGTCGCCCGTGAGCGAGATCGCCGTGGCCGTGGAGCCGTGGTAGCTGCGGTACATCGAGAGCACCTTGCGGCGCCCGGTCGACTGCCGCGCCATGCGCACGGCGTACTCGTTGGCCTCGGCGCCGCCGTTGGTGAAGAAGACCTTCTCCATGCCGTCCGGCGCGACCTCGGCGATGAGCCGTGCGAGCTCACCGCGCACGTCGTTCGCCACGGACGGCTGGATCGTCGCCAGGCGCCCGGCCTGCTGCTGGATCGCGGAGACGAGATCGGGATGCTGGTGCCCCAGATTCAGGTTCACCAGCTGGCTGGAGAAATCGAGGTAGGCGTTGCCCTGGTAGTCCCAGAACGTCGAGCCCTCGCCCGCGGCGACCGGAAGCGGGTCGATGAGACCCTGCGCGCTCCACGAGTGGAAGACGTGCCCGCGGTCGTCCGCACGCACCTGAGCCTCGGCAGCCGCGTCGGGCAGCGCGTGCGCGGCTCCGTGTCGGTCGGTGTAGTTCGTCATGTCGGTGCCTTTCGAGAACCGTGTCCGATCAGTGGTTGCTAGGGAAGCCCAGGTCGATCTGCGAGGGGGTGTGGTCGGGCCAGCGGGTGGTGACGACCTTGGACCGAGTGTAGAAGTGCACCGATTCGGGGCCGTAGATGTGGGAGTCGCCGAACAGCGAGTCCTTCCAGCCGCCGAAGGAGTACGCGCCGATCGGCACGGGGATCGGCACGTTCACGCCGACCATGCCGACCTCGATGTCGAACTCGTACTGACGTGCGGTGCCGCCGTCGCGCGTGAAGATCGCGGTGCCGTTGCCGTAGGAGTTGGAGTTCACGAGCTCCACGGCGTCTGCATAGCTCTCCACGCGGACCACGGAGAGCACGGGGCCGAAGATCTCGTCCTCGTAGACCTTCATGCCGGGACGGACGTGGTCGACGAGGCTCACGCCGATGAAGAACCCGTCGGAGTCGAACTGCTGAGTGGTGCCGTCGACGACGACGGTCGCGCCCTCGGCCGCTGCGCCCGTGACGTAGGAGGCGACGCGGTCGCGGTGCTCGCGCGTGATGAGCGGACCCATCTCGCTCGCGGCATCCGTTCCGTCGCCGATCGTGAGCCCCTGGATGCGCGAGGAGATCGCGGCGATGAGGTCGTCGGCGACGTCGCCGACCGCGACCAGCACCGAGACGGCCATGCAGCGCTCGCCGGCTGATCCGTAGGCCGCCGAGATCGCCGCGTCGGCCGCGGCGTCGATGTCGGCATCCGGCATCACGACCATGTGGTTCTTCGCGCCGCCCAGCGCCTGGACGCGCTTGCCGGCGGCAGAGGCGCGCTGGTAGATCGAGCGGGCGATGGGGGTGGACCCCACGAAGCTGATCGCGTTCACGCGCGGCGACTCGAGCAGCGCGTCGACCGCCTCCTTGTCGCCGTTGACGACGTTGAGGACGCCGGCGGGCAGACCCGCCTCCTGGAAGAGCTTCGCGAGCCAGATCGCCGCCGACGGGTCCTTCTCGCTGGGCTTGAGGACGACCGTGTTGCCGCAGGCGATCGCGGAGGCGACCATCCACAGCGGCACCATGACCGGGAAGTTGAAGGGGGTGATCGCGGCGACGACGCCGACCGGCTGCTTCACGGAGTGCACATCGACGCCGCGGGCGACCTGCTCGCTGCGCTCGCCCTTGAGCAGGTGCACGAGACCGGCGGCGAACTCGACGTTCTCGATGCCTCTCGACACCTCGCCCGCGGCATCCGACAGCACCTTGCCGTGCTCGTTCGTGACGATCGCGGCGAGCTCGGGGGTGCGCTCCTTGAGAAGCTGGCGCAGGCGGAAGAACACGTCGGCGCGCTTGATCAGGCTCGTCTCGCGCCACGCGGGCAGAGCGGCGGCAGCGGCGGCGATGGCGGTCTCGACCTCGGCGGTCGACGCGAACGCGACCTCCCTGGCGACCTCGCCGGTGGCGGGGTTGAAGATCTTGCCGGTGCGGGCCGCCTCGGCGGTCTCCACTCCGTCGATGACGTGACGAACGATGTCCACGGTTCTCCTTCGAGCTGGAAGCGCTGATCGAACACTCTGACCGGGGTTCGATACGCTGGTACTTCTCAATGATCACAGAGGGGAACAGCGATCAGCGATGTCAGAACGTCAGGACTTCGGCGCAGATCAGACAGATCGTCCGGCGCGACGGGATGCGCTGCTGACCGTGGCGGACGTGCTCGCCGAGCCGGTGCTGCAGGCAGGCTCTCCGGAGGTGATCATCGGGGGACGAGCCCTCGACGCCGAGGTGCGCTGGGCGCATGTCTCCGACAGCGCCGCCGTCGCCCGTCTGCTCGACGGCGGAGAGCTGCTGCTCAGCACCGGGGCGGGGTGGCCGTCGGATGCGGGGGAGCTCCGCTCGTTCGCACAGGCGCTGCATCGTGCGGGGATCGCGGGCATCGTCGTCGAGCTCGGCTCCGGGCACGCGCGCGTCCCCGATCCCGTGATCGACGTGTGCGTCGAGGTGGAGCTGGCGCTGATCGCGCTGCACGCGGAGATCAAGTTCGTCACGGTCACCGAGGCCGTGCACCGGGCGCTGATCGCGGCGCAGACCGACGCGCTTCGTGAGCGCCAGCGACTGCACGAGCTGTTCACGGCGCTGAGCCTTCAGGGAGCCCCGGCCGACGTCGTGGTGTCGGAGACGGCGAAGGCGCTGGGCGCCCCTGTCGTCCTGGAGAACCTCGCTCACGAGGTGATCGCGCTGGAGGCGCTGCGGATGCCGGTGGCCGAGGCGCTGAGGGATCTCGGGGATGCCGATCGCGTCCCGGTGCAGGCGAGAGGGGTGCGGTGGGGGACGCTCCTGGCGCTGCCAGGACCCGCGCATCCTGCGGGTCGCCTCACAGTGCTGGAGCAGGGGGCGACCGCGCTCGCGTTCGGGTGCCTCGCCGACGGTGGCGACGCCGAGTGGTCGGTGCTCGCCCAGAGCGGCATCATCGACGACCTGCTGGGGGCGCGGTTCGCGAGCCCCGACGACATCGCCGCGCGCCTCGCCGCCGGGGGCTTCGCCGTCGCGGATCGACAGTGCCACGGAATCGTCGCTCGCGGCGCACGCTCGGCCAGCGAGCTCGCGTATCGCGCCAGGCAGGCGGGATGCGCCGTGGTGGCCGCCCGGGTGGGCGACGACGACGTGGCGCTGCTGTCGCTGCCGGCATCCGACATGCTCACCGATGAGCTGGTGGTCCGCATCGCGGGCGGCGAGCGGGCGGTCTTCGTCGGGCCGCCGGCCGACGGCGTGCTCGATCTGCTCTCCTCCCTCCGCGCCGCGCGCGACCTGGCGGCGAGCGATCGCTCCGACGCGGGCGCTCGGGTGCGTCGCGTCGACGATCGTCCACTCGAGCGCCTGGTCGCCTCACTGCGCGACGACCACCGCCTGCACGCGCACAGCGAGCGGATGCTCGCACCCCTCGTCGCGTACGACCGCGAACGCCGAGGCGATCTGCTCGACGTGCTCGGCGCACTCGTCGCTCATCCGGGCAACCGCTCTGCGGCGGCATCCGCCAGCCATCTCTCCCGGTCGGTGTTCTACCAGCGGATCACGCTGATCGGCGATCTGCTGGACGCCGACCTCGACGACGGCGAGACGCTCGCGGCGCTCCACCTCGCGCTGCTGGCGAGGCGGAGCACCGCGGGGAACTAGAGGACCCCCTGCGCGCGGGTCAGCACATCGCGGAGGATCTGCTCGATCTCGCGGAACTCGGACGGCCCGATCGTGAGCGGCGGTGCGAGCTGGATCACGGGGTCGCCGCGGTCGTCGGCACGACAGTACAGCCCCGCCTCGTAGAGCGCGGGGGAGAGGAAGCCGCGCAGCAGGCGCTCGGACTCCGCGTCGTCGAACGTCTCGCGGGTCGTCTTGTCCTTGACCAGCTCGATGCCGAAGAAATACCCGTCGCCGCGGACGTCGCCCACGATGGGCAGGTCGCTGAGCTTCTCGAGCTCGGCGCGGAACAGGGGGGAGTTCTCCCGCACGTGCGCGTTGAGGTTCTCCTCGTCGAAGATCGCGAGGTTCTCCAGCGCGACCGCCGCAGACACGGGGTGCCCGCCGAAGGTGTAGCCGTGATAGAAGGTCGTGTCGCCCTTCGAGAACGGCTCGTAGATGCGGTCGCTGACGATGGTCGCGCCGATCGGGGAGTAGCCGCTGGTCATGCCCTTGGCGCACGTGATCATGTCGGGCACGTAGCCGAGTCCCGTGCACGCGAAGGTGTGGCCGAGACGACCGAAGGCGCAGATGACCTCGTCGGACACGAGCAGCACGTCGTACTTGTCGCAGATCTCGCGGACCCTGGCGAAGTAGCCGGGAGGCGGCGGGAAGCATCCGCCGGAGTTCTGCACGGGCTCGAGGAACACCGCGGCGACCGTCTCCGGGCCCTCGAAGAGGATCATCTCCTCGATGCGGTCGGCGGCCCAGCGGCCGAACAGCCCGATGTCGTCAGACGGCGCGCCCATCTCGGCGGCGCGGTAGAAGTTCGTGTTCGGCACGCGGAATCCACCGGGGGTGACCGGCTCGAACATCGCCTTCATGGCGGGGATGCCGGTGATCGCCAGAGCGCCCTGCGGGGTGCCGTGGTAGGCGACCGCGCGCGAGATGACCTTGTGCTTGGTGGGCTGGCCCATCAGCTTCCAGTACTGCTTGGCGAGCTTGAAGGCGGTCTCGACCGCTTCGCCGCCGCCCGTGGAGAAGAAGACGCGGTTCAGGTCGCCCGGCGCCTCCTCGGCCAGCCGATCGGCGAGCTCGATCGCCGCGGGGTGGGCGTACGACCACAGCGGGAAGAAGGACAGCTCAGACGCCTGCTTCGCCGCAGCCTCGGCGAGCCGGCGACGGCCGTGACCGGCGTTGACCACGAACAGGCCGGCGAGGCCGTCGAAGTACTCCTTGCCCTTCGAGTCCCAGATGCGGTGGCCGTCGCCCTTGACGATGATGGGCACGCCCGACTTCTCCATCGTGGACTGCCGGGTGAAGTGCATCCAGAGGTGGTCTTTGGCCATCGCCTGGAGTTCGGCTTCGGTGGGTGTGGTGCTCATCTGGTCCCCCAGTTGTAGAGCTGCTTCTGCAGCTTGGCGTAGATGAAGGTCTCGGTCGACAGGACTCCGTCGATCGGTCGGATGCTGTCGTTGATCAGCGCGAGCAGATCGTCGTCGTCCTCGCACACGACCTCGGCGAGGATGTCGAACGAACCGACCGTGATCACGACGTAGTCGATCGCCTCGATCGCGGCGATCTCCTCGGCGACGACCCGGGTGTCGCCGGTCACGCGGATGCCGATCATCGCCTGCCGGCTGAAGCCGAGCTGCATCGGATCGGTCACCGCGACGATCTGCATGACCCCGGAGTCGGTGAGGCGCTGCACGCGCTGGCGGACGGCGGCCTCACTGAGGCCGACGACGCGCCCGATATCGGAGTACGAGCGGCGCCCGTCCTCCTGGAGCAGCTCGATGATCGTCTTGGAGACGTCGTCGAGGGTGGGGAGCTTCTTCGTCGAACCCATGGTGCGATCCTCGCATCATCAAGGGTCGATCGGCAACCGATTCCGCAGGAGAAATTCAGAAAATCTGCGAAATCGCGGGTTCAGGCCTCGATCGGGCCCAGCCACGCGCTCGCCGCCGTGGCGTGCGCGGACTCGGGGTCGGAGGGATGGAACGCCCCGGCGAGCACGTCGCGGTAGAGCCGCGACAGCTCGTTGGAGGAGAAGTACGATCCGCCGCCCGCCGTGAGCATCGCCTGGTCGACGACGTGCTTGGCGGTGGTGATCGCACGATGCTTCACACCGGACAGCAGCGAGAACCAGCGGGCGCCGTGGTCTGCGCTCTCGTCGACGTCGCGCGCGAGCGCGGCGATCTGCGGCGGCAGCGCATCGTAGGAGAGGGCCATGTCGGCGATCCGCCAGCGGATGTCCGGGTCCTGCGCGTAGGCGAGGCCGGTCCTCTTCGAGGTGCGCTTCTGCGCGGTCAGCACCGCGAGATCGAGGGCGCGGCGTGCGATGCCCGTGTACACCGAGGCGAGCAGGATCTCGAACACCGAGAAGATGCCGAACACGATCGGATCGGGCGTGGGCCCCGGGTCGATGCGGCGGACCACGTGCGCGGCATCCGCCACCGCGCCCTTCAGCCGGGTGGTGCGCGACTGGGTCGCACGCATGCCCAGGGTGTCCCAGTCGTCTCCGGTCTCGACGGCCGCCGTGCGATCCACGAAGGCGAACACGAGCTTCGGGGCGTCGTCGCTCGTGGTGTCGAGCCCGTGCAGTCCGAGCTTCGTCCAGACCGGGGCCAGGGAGGTGAAGATCTTCGTCCCCGTGAAGGAGTAGCCGCCGTCTCCTGTCGGCTCGGCGGCGGTGTCGCTGCCGAACAGCACGAGGTCGTTGCCGCCCTCGCTGATGCCGAACGCGAAGACCTCCCCGGCGACGGCGCCGTCCTGCACGAACTCGAGGCCAGGCACCCCACGGTCGGAGAAGACCTTCGCGACGCCCGTCCAGACGAGATGCATGTTGATCGCCAGCGCGGTCGCCGGGGCCGCACCGGCGAGCCGCTGCTGCAGGAGCGCGGCCTCGGCGAGACTCAGCCCTGCGCCCCCGCGCTCGGCAGGCACGAGGATCGAGAGGTAGCCGGCATCCCGCAGCTCGTCGAGGTCCTGCTGGGGGAAGGTGTTCTCGCGGTCGTGGATCGGTGCGCGCCCGCGGATGCGCTCCAGGAGGTCGTCCGGCAGGTACGCGGCGGGATCGAATTCGCTCATGACAGGGCCTCCAACAGATGACGCACGGACTCCTCCGGCTTGTCGCGGTGCAGCGAGTGGCCGGCTCCCTCGACCACGCTCATCGTGAGACGCGGATTGGATGCGATGATCTCCGCGGCCGAGTCTCCGCGGAACAGGCTGAAGACGGTCGGATCCGCGGCGATCACGTGCGTGGGGACGGACAGCTGCGCAGCCTCTGGGCGGACATCCCACGGCCGGTTCTGGACGCTCGTCTGCTCGACCGCCCAGCGGCTGGCGCGGTGCACGGCGTCCACCTTCAGCTCGACGTCCTGCGGGTGCCAGTGCGGATGCTCGTCGCGCACGGCGTCGATGCGGTTGTCGGCGAACGCGCGCTCCTGGCTCTTGCGGATGACGTTCGCATCGCGTCCGTCGAGCACGATGGCAGGGTCGATGAGGACGAGTCGGAGCGTCCATCCGGGAGAGGACGCCGCGGCCACCGTGCTGGAGGCGCCGCCGAGGGAGTGGCCGATCACGGCATCCCAGGCCCCGTCGCCCTCGGGGCGGGTCGCCGCGAGATCGGCGGCGTACGCCGCGATCGTGTAGTCGAGGGAGCGGGGTGCGTCTCCATGGCCGCGCAGGTCGACGGCGGTGGCGTGCCATCCGGCCCCGGCCAGGGCGTCGCCCAGACGCCACATGAGAGCGGCCGAGGAGCCGAGACCGTGCACGAGGAGCGCTCGTCTGGAGGACGCGGGATCTCCCCAGGAGATGCGAGGGAGGGTGAGCGGCGCGGGCATGAGCCCAGCTTACGATCCGCTCAGGACGGGGTGACGGCGAGCGGCTCCGTGTCGGGGCGAGGGCTCGCGTCGCGGCCGCGCAGGTCGGGGAAGGCACGGACGAACACGATCGACACCACCAGCCCGACCGCGGCGAACAGCGTGGCCGCGAGGTACGCGCCGCGCCAGTCGGTGACGTCGACGAGGAAGCCGGCGACCGCGGAGCCCGCAGCCGCGCCGATGAGCTGACCGGTACCCGCCCAGCCGAACGCCTCGGCGGTCTCGCTGAACTTCACGCTCGCCGAGGTGATCGCGAAGAGCATCGCGAGGGCGGGGGCGATGCCGATCCCCGCGAGGATCAGGGTGCCGCCGAGCCAGAACACGTTCAGCATCACCATCGTCAGCGCGAGGCCGACCGTGACGATCAGCAGTCGCCTGGCCATCGCCCAGGGGCCGATGGGGAGGTGGCCGAACGCGAGTCCGCCGGCCAAGCTGCCCGCGGAGAACACCGCGAGGACGAGCCCCGCCTCCAGGCTTCCGTGCTCGAAGGTGGCGACGACGCCGACCTCGACCGCGGCGCACGCGCCGATCAGGAGGAAGCCGATCACGGTCGCCAGCATCACCGGAGGCTTGAGCACGACCGTGCCGAGGGGGTTGCGGCTGCGCGGGATGCGGACGCGGCCGACCTCGGGGGAGAGGATGAACCACGAGCCGCCGCCGACCAGCACGATCGCCACGAGCAGCAGGCCCTCCACCGTGCCGATCTGCGTGGACACGAGGGTGATCACCACCGGAGCGAGGATCCAGATGATCTCCTGCAGGGAGGCGTCGAGGGAGAAGAGCGGCGTCAGCTGGGACGAGTTCACCAGCTTGGGGTAGATCGTCCGCACCGCTGCCTGGATCGGCGGGGTGGAGAGCCCGGCGATCAGACCGAGGATCATGTATCCCGGCAGGGTGAGAGGCAGCAGGGCGAGACCCAGGACGGCGACGACGCACACGCTGAGCGTGAGCATGAGCACGCGCCGCATGCCCCAGACACCCATCCACCGGCTCGTGATCGGACCGGCGACGGCCTGACCGACGCTGGTCGCCGCGAGCACGAGACCGGCGGCGCCGTACGAGCCGGTCTGCTGCTCGACGTGCAGCAGGATCGCGAGGGAGCTCATCCCGTTCGGGAAGCGCGCGGTCAGCTGAGCAGCGATCATGCGCGCCACTCCCGGCGTGCGAAGAAGATCCCGATATCCCGCCACGGGTCAACGCTACCGGGCGGCGGGGACACGGAGGAACCCGCGTGTGCGGTCGCGCACGGCGCTTGCCTCCTGGTGAACGGCTGATCGCGTCCTCTTGCTCACTCGCGGGCATGCGCGCGAACGTGGACCGCGGACCCGGCACCCGGTCGGGTCGCCGAGGAGGACCCCATGACCGAGGTGCTGAGAGCCCGACGAGGAGCTGTTCCGGCCGAGGCGACGGCTGGATTCTCCTCCTTCCGCGCCGACGAGGCGGAGGCGCTGTGGGGCGCGCTGCGTCGCCACACCCTCGAGCTGACCTGCGGAGACGGCGACCGGGACGCCCGCCGCGCGGCCGTGGGGGAGGTGCTCGACGTCTGGCTGGACGACGTGATCGCCGTCGAGGAGCCCGGTGATGAGGAGTCGTCCTGCACGGTGCGGCTGCCGAGCGACGACACCGACCTCGTCCTCGCCCTGCTGACGAGGGGCTTCGCTCCCGTCACGATCGACGCGGTCCGCAGGCTGTCCTCCTCCGGCCGATCGGATGCCGCGCACGGACTCGCCGACGCGCACGGACTCGGAGACGGGGCGCTGCTGCGTGCGGCCTCGGCATCCGACACCCCGGCGCTCGCCGCCTTCGACGCCCTTCTCCTCTCCCATGAGGCCGACTTCGGCGCCGTGTTCCGCAGGCCGGGGGCGGAGCAGCTCCTTCTGGCGTCGATGACGGATCGGCTGCGGTCCTGGCCGGACTGGACGTGGTTGATCGAGCAGGACGGCGCGGCGCTCGGCTACGTGCACGCCTTCCCCGAGGCGGAGACCCCCGGCTCTCCGCCTCGCGCCTACCTCGACGCCATGTACCTCGCCCCGGATGCGCGCGGCGCCGGACTGGGCCGGAGGGTGATCGACGCCGTCCACGGCATCCTCGCGGGGGAGGGGACGGGCTCCGTGCGGCTCGACTACTCGGTGGCGAATCCGCAGTCGGGGCCGTTCTGGTCGCGCCTCGGCTACCGGCCCGTCACGACCACCTGGCAGCGTCGTCCGTCGGTGCGCTGAGGTCCGTGTCGCGGACACGCCGCGACACGCCGGAACGCAGTTTCCACAGAAAATCGAATGTCGGATGCCGCGCGTAGCGTGCCCCCTGTGGATGGATCCGAGCGGGGCTCTCCGGAGCCGCGAGATTACGCGTTTCGACGCCCGGTTCGACACCCTCGGGGCTGTGGAAGAAACGGTGGAGAACCTGTGTTGTATCGGTGGAGAACGGTGGAAAACTACACGGATGTAACTACTACCCCTTGTGGTCGCCTCCAATGTCCGTCCCTATATGTAGTATTGAACTCCCGGCGGGGGTCTGCCGGATAAACCAGAGATTTGAGGGGATTCACGATGTCGATCACGGTCTACACGAAGCCTTCCTGCGTTCAGTGCAACGCCACCTATCGTGCGCTGGATGCCAAGGGCATCGAGTACGAGATCCACGACCTGTCGGAGGACCCGGCGGCGCTCGAGCAGGTCAAGTCGCTCGGCTACATGCAGGCGCCGGTCGTCGTGACCGATGAGGACCACTGGTCGGGCTTCCGTCCCGACAAGATCGACGAGCTCGCGTCCCGTCTGGCCTGATCACCCATGAGCGCCGTCGCGACCGCTGCGCCGCTCCTGGTCTACTTCTCCAGCGTGTCGGGCAACACCGCACGCTTCGTTGAGAAGCTCGGGCTTCCGGCCCGTCGTATTCCGCTTCGACCGCAGGAAGAACCGCTCGTCATCGACGAGCCGTTCGTGCTCATCACCCCCACCTATGGCGGGGGTGAGGGGCGCGGCGTCGAGCGCGGAGCCGTGCCCAAGCAGGTGATCCGGTTCCTCAACGACGAGAACAACCGGCGTCACATCCGCGGAGTCATCTCCGCGGGCAACACCAACTTCGGCGAGTCCTTCTGCCTCGCCGGCGAAATCATCAGCCGCAAGTGCCACGTGCCTCACTTGTACCGGCTCGAAATCTTCGGCACACAGGACGATGTCGATCGGGTGACCGACGGATTGGAGCGACGGTGGGTACCACAGTTGACGAGCAGGACGCAGTGACCGAGACAGTGGCGTTCAAGGCCAACCCCAACTATGAGGGCCTCGACTATCACGCGCTCAACGCGATGCTGAACCTGTACGACGCGGACGGCAAGATCCAGTTCGACGCCGACAAGCGCGCGGCGCGGGAGTACTTCCTGCAGCACGTCAACCAGAACACGGTGTTCTTCCACTCGCTCAAGGAGCGGCTCGACTACCTCGTCGAGAAGGAGTACTACGAGCCCGCCGTGATCGAGCAGTACTCGATGGAGTTCATCCAGAAGCTCAACGATCTCGCGTACGGCAAGAAGTTCCGCTTCGAGACGTTCCTCGGGGCCTTCAAGTACTACACGAGCTACACGCTCAAGACGTTCGACGGCAAGCGCTACCTCGAGCGCTTCGAGGACCGCGTCGTGATGACCGCCCTCGGTCTCGCCGACGGCGACGAGAAGCTCGCCGTCGCGCTGGTCGAGGAGATCATCTCCGGCCGCTTCCAGCCGGCGACCCCGACGTTCCTCAACGCGGGCAAGGCCCAGCGCGGCGAGCTCGTCAGCTGCTTCCTCCTGCGCATCGAAGACAACATGGAGTCGATCGCCCGCGGCATCAACTCCGCCCTCCAGCTCTCCAAGCGCGGCGGCGGAGTGGCGCTGCTGCTCTCGAACATCCGCGAGGCGGGTGCGCCGATCAAGCAGATCGAGAACCAGTCCTCCGGCATCATCCCCGTGATGAAGCTGCTCGAAGACTCCTTCAGCTACGCCAACCAGCTCGGCGCCCGTCAGGGCGCCGGTGCGGTGTACCTCAATGCGCACCACCCCGACATCATGCGGTTCCTCGACACCAAGCGCGAGAACGCCGACGAGAAGATCCGCATCAAGACGCTGTCGCTCGGCGTCGTCGTGCCCGACATCACGTTCGAGCTCGCGAAGAACGGCGAGGACATGTACCTCTTCTCGCCGTACGACGTCGAGAAGGTCTACGGGGTGCCGTTCGGCGACATCTCCGTCACCGAGAAGTACCGCGAGATGGTCGACGACCCCCGCATCAAGAAGACGAAGATCAACGCGCGCGAGTTCTTCCAGACGATCGCCGAGATCCAGTTCGAGTCGGGCTACCCGTACATCATGTTCGAGGACACGGTGAACAAGGCCAACCCGATCAAGGGCCGCATCAACATGTCCAACCTCTGCAGCGAGATCCTGCAGGTGAACACGCCGACCACGTACAACGACGACCTGTCGTACGACCAGATCGGCAAGGACATCTCCTGCAACCTCGGCTCGATGAACATCGCGCTGTCGATGGATGCCGATGACCTCGGCCAGACGGTCGAGACGGCGATCCGCGCGCTGAGCGCGGTCAGCGACCAGAGCCACATCCGCTCCGTGCGCTCGATCGAGGACGGCAACGACCGCTCCCACGCGATCGGCCTCGGCCAGATGAACCTGCACGGCTACCTCGCTCGCGAGCACGTGTACTACGGCTCCGAAGAGGGCATCGACTTCACGAACATCTACTTCTACACGGTGCTGTTCCACGCACTGCGCGCCTCGAACAACCTCGCGATCGAGCGCAAGCAGGCGTTCGACGGGTTCGAGGACTCGACCTACGCATCGGGGGAGTTCTTCGACAAGTACATCGATCAGGCGTGGGTGCCGGCGACCGAGAAGGTCAAGGAGCTCTTCGCGGGCAAGCACATCCCGACGCAGGAGGACTGGGTCGCGCTCAAGGCGTCGATCCAGGAGCACGGCATCTACAACCAGAACCTGCAGGCCGTGCCGCCGACCGGCTCGATCTCGTACATCAACAACTCGACGTCGTCGATCCACCCGATCGCGTCGAAGATCGAGATCCGCAAGGAAGGCAAGCTCGGTCGCGTCTACTACCCGGCTGCGTTCATGACGAACGACAACCTGGAGTACTACCAGGACGCGTACGAGATCGGCTACGAGAAGGTCATCGACACGTACGCCGCCGCCACGCAGCACGTCGACCAGGGCCTGTCGCTGACGCTGTTCTTCAAGGACACGGCCACCACGCGCGACATCAACAAGGCGCAGATCTACGCATGGCGCAAGGGCATCAAGACGATCTACTACATCCGCCTGCGTCAGATGGCGCTCGAGGGCACCGACATGACCGAGTGCGTCTCCTGCATGCTCTGACCTGTCCCTGAACCCGAGAAACGACGAGAAGATGACTCCCCACACCCCGATCAAGCTGGTCGACAGCGTGCAGGCGATCAACTGGAACCGCATCATCGACGACAAGGACCTCGAGGTCTGGAACCGTCTGGTGAACAACTTCTGGCTGCCGGAGAAGGTGCCGCTGTCGAACGACATCCAGTCGTGGAACACGCTGACCGCTGACGAGCAGCTGCTCACGATGCGCGTGTTCACCGGCCTGACGCTGCTCGACACGATCCAGGGCACCGTCGGCGCCGTGTCGCTGATCCCCGATGCGATCACTCCGCACGAGGAGGCGGTGTACACCAACATCGCGTTCATGGAGTCGGTGCACGCGAAGAGCTACTCCTCGATCTTCTCGACGCTCGCGTCGACCAAGGAGATCGACGAGGCGTTCCGCTGGTCGACCGAGAATCCGAACCTTCAGAAGAAGGCTCAGATCATCATGGACTACTACCAGGGCGACGACCCGCTCAAGCGCAAGGTCGCCTCGACTCTGCTCGAGTCGTTCCTGTTCTACTCGGGCTTCTACCTGCCGATCTACTGGTCGTCGAAGGCGAAGCTGACGAACACGGCAGACCTGATCCGCCTCATCATCCGTGATGAAGCCGTGCACGGGTACTACATCGGCTACAAGTTCCAGAAGGGGCTCGAGAACGAGACCGAGGAGCGCCGTCAGGAGCTGAAGGACTACACCTTCAACCTGCTGTTCGAGCTCTACGACAACGAGGTGCAGTACACGCAGGACCTCTACGACGGCGTCGGCCTCACCGAAGACGTCAAGAAGTTCCTGCACTACAACGCCAACAAGGCGCTGATGAACCTCGGGTACGAGGCGATGTTCCCGTCGACCGTCACGAACGTGAACCCGGCGATCCTGTCGGCGCTCTCGCCGAACGCCGACGAGAACCACGACTTCTTCTCCGGTTCGGGTTCGTCCTACGTCATCGGCAAGGCCGAGGCCACGGAAGACGACGACTGGGACTTCTAGACGGAGCTCGCCGTTCGCAGACTCTGTGACGACGAAGGTCCCAGGGTGTTCGCTCGAGCTGAGCGAACACCCTGGGGCCTTCGTCGTGTCCGCGGTGTTCTGCGTCAGCGGGCGCGTCCGCTCGCCCCCCAGCGGTGGTGCATCCCGGTCAGGAGCGCATCGAGGCCGATCGTGAACAGCAGGTCGCGCGGGCGTAGGTCGCGTTCGGCCACCGTGGCGGCGAACGCCGTTGCCGTGCGCGCCAGCACAGGAGAGCGGCCCGGATCCTTGGGCTGATACACGTCATCCGGGGATTCCGAATCGGCGGTGGCGCCGAAGATGTAGGTCTCCAGGATGCTCATCGCGGTGATGATGCTCTCGTCCGGCCACCCCGCCTCGGTGAACCCGGTCACCACGCGCTGATACATCAGCGCCGTGTAGGGCGTATGAGCCAGAGGGACCGCGACGATGAGCGGCACCAGCTCCGGACGTGCGCGAAGACTCTCCAGATAGCTCCAGGCCCAGCGGGAGAGCGCCTCGCGAAGGGGCACGACGCCGAAGCCCGTCGTGTCCACGGTGGCGGCGAAGCGCTCCTGCAGCAGCGCCAGCACGTCGTCTCGGGAGGAGACGTGGTTGTAGAGGGCGCTGGGAGTCACCCCCAATCGTCGCGCGAGCGCACGCATCGTGAGTCCGCGGATCCCCGCGGCGCGGATCTCGGCGAACGCCGCCTCGGCGATCAGGTCGCGATCGAGCACGCGCTCGCGGGGCCTTCCCGGCGCGCGCCGGACGGACGGCGCAGCGGCGGCACGCGATGTCGACATGGGTTCTCATTAATGAACGATCGGAAGTGAACTCGAGCTGATTCTATGCGCTCCTGGGCCCGATAAATGTACGTTCCCGGTGATCTCATGGAGCGTGATGCGACCGCTTGCCTAGGCTCGGAGGGCCATCAGCGCTGATTCGGCTCGGTACTCCGGCCACGCTGTGAGCGGGTCCGCCCTGCGCGGTCCGGAGCGAGAGGAAGACCATGACGGGTGCACGATCCACTGCCGGAGACGTGAACGAAACGGAGGTCCTCGACCGTGACGTCGTGGTGATCGGTGCGGGCATATCCGGTCTCGTCACCGCGCGCCGCCTGACGCAGGCCGGGCATTCGGTCGCCGTGCTGGAGGCCAGGGATCGCGTGGGCGGACGCACCTGGTCTCAGACGATCGACGGCTCGTTCTTCGAGATCGGCGGGCAGTGGATCTCGGTCGAGCAGACTGCGCTGAAGGACCTGCTCGCCGAGCTGGGCAAGGAGACCTTCCACCGGTACCGAGAGGGCGACTCCGTCTTCGTGACCCCCGACGGGGTGCGCCACGAGTTCGACGGGGACTTCCCGGTCGCTCCGGCCACGCTGGCCGAGATCGGGCGTCTGGTCGAGGGGCTGGACGAGCTGGCGGCGCAGATGGACGTGAGTGCGCCGTGGGCGCACCCTCGGGCGGCGGAGCTGGATCGGATCTCATTCGCCACCTGGCTCTCCGAGCATTCCGGCGACCCTCAGGCCCGTCGCATCGTGGAGCACTACATCGCCGCCGGCATGCTCACCAAGCCTGCCCATGCCTTCTCCGTGCTGCAGGCGCTGCTGATGATCGCCTCGGCGGAGAACTTCGGAAACCTCATCGACGAGGATCTGCTGCTGGACGAGCGCGTGGTCGGAGGCATGCAGTCGGTCTCGGAGCAGATCGCCGCCGAACTGGGCGCGGACGTCGTGCGCGTGAACGCCCCCGTGCGCTCGCTGCACTGGAGTGCGGACGGCGACGGCGCACCCGGCGAGGTGCTCGCCGTCAGCGACGGACTGCGGGTGCGGGCGCGCTTCGCGGTCGTGGCGGTCCCGCCGAACCTGTACTCGCGCATCGACTACGTGCCGGAGCTGCCGCGGGAGAGGCAGGTCGCTCATCAGCACGTGTCGATGGGTCTCGTGATCAAGGTGCAGGCCGCCTACGATCGTCCCTTCTGGCGCGAAAGGGGTCTCAGCGGGACCGGCTTCGCCTCCCACGAGCTCGTCTGCGAGGTCTACGACAACAGCTCTCCGCACGAGAGCAGAGGGATGCTCGTCGGATTCATCGCGGGGGAGGCCGCGGACCGTGCATGGGCGCTCCCTGAGGAGGAACGTCGCCGCGCGATCCTGCACTCGTTCGCCGCGTACTTCGGCGAGGAGGCGACGCAGCCCGTGGCCTACTACGTCTCCGACTGGGGGAGCGAGCAGTGGACCCGCGGAGCATTCGCCACGAGCTACGATCTGGGCGGTCTGAGCCGCTGGGGTCACCAGCAGAACCAGCCGGTCGGGCCGATGTTCTTCGCGA
Source organism: Microbacterium sp. NPDC012755 (assembly GCF_042901325.1). Lineage (NCBI taxonomy): Bacteria > Bacillati > Actinomycetota > Actinomycetes > Micrococcales > Microbacteriaceae > Microbacterium > Microbacterium sp. NPDC012755. Next base: position 40,341 of record NZ_JBIBCT010000002.1, read on the forward strand.
GCAGCGACATCCAGGGCAGCGGATACCAGCACGTCGACGGTGGTGTGCGGATCGGCACGGACACCGCCGCGCGGATCGCGGAGGGTCTGTCCGAACGCGTGTGACCTCGATGTGACAGGACGAAGGGCGGTGCCGATCGGCACCGCCCTTCGTCGTTCCTCCGCAGCGGGTCAGCCCCTGACCGGACGTCCGTCCTCGCGACGCGGCACCGACAGCGGGTTGCCGTCGCGCAGCTCCGCGGGGAGCACGCTCTGCGGGGCGTCCTGGTACGCGATCGGAGTGAGGAAGCGTCGGATCGCCGTCGCTCCGACCGAGGTGTGCACGGACGCCGTGGAGGCCGGCCAGGGGCCGCCGTGGTGCTGGCTCCACGCGATCGCGACGCCGGTCGGCCAGCCGTTGTAGAGCACGCGCCCGGCGATCCGTGACAGCGCCGTCGTCGCCGCCGAGACGAGAGCGTCATCGTCGTCATCCGGTGCGTACCAGACCGTGCCGGTCAGGCTCCCCTCGAGCACGGCCAGGGCGGCATCGAGCTGTGCGGGGGAGTCGTACCGCACCAGCAGGGTGAGCGGACCGAAGTGCTCCTGCTGGAACCTCTCCGGCTCTGCGAGGAAGGCGTCGGCGCCGATCGCGGCGACCACGGGCGCGGCCTCCCCGTCCACGGGCGGCGCCTGCGCGAGAACCTCCACGTCGGCTTCCGCCTCGAGCTCCGCCGCGCCCTCCCCGAACGCGGAGGAGATCCCGCTCGTGAGCAACTGCTGCCCGGCTGATGCGGCGACGGCTGCGGTCAAGGCCTCGTCGAACTCGGCGCTCGGCGGCACGAACACCAGCCCCGGCTTGGTGCAGTACTGCCCGCCGTCGCGCGTGAACGAGCCGGCCAGGCCGGCCGCGATGCCGGCGCCGGATGCCGCGACCGCCCGCGGCGTGATCACGACCGGGTTCACCGAGCCGAGCTCGCCGTAGAACGGGATCGGCGCGGGGCGGGCGGAGGCGAGGTCGAACAGCGCGCGCCCACCGCGGGTGGATCCGGTGAATCCGACGGCGGCGATGAGCGGATGCTGGACGAGCGCGGCTCCTGCGCTGAGGCCCTCCACGAGCGTCAGCGCGTCTGCGGGGCCGTTCGCGGCCACGAGCGCCTCGCGGGCGATCTCGGCCACCCGGCGGGACAACCCGGGGTGGCCGGGATGGGCCTTCACGACGACGGGGCACCCCGCGGCCAGCGCCGAGGCGGTGTCGTTGCCGAGCACGGAGAACGCGAACGGGAAGTTCGACGCGGCGAACACCGCGACCACCCCGAGCGGCCGCAGGATGCGGCGCAGGTCGGGCCGAGGCGGGATCAACGCTGGGTCAGGGCTGTCCAGCGTGGCCTCCAGGTAGGAGCCCTCGCTGATCACGTCGGCGAAGAAGCGCAACTGGGTGGCGGTGCGCACCACTTCTCCGCCGAGTCTCGCGAGGCTCAGATGGGTCTCGACGTGGGCGAGCGCGATCAGCTCGTCGGCGTGCGCGGTGAGCGCATCGGCGATCGCGCGCAGCCAGACCGCGCGATCGGCACGCGAGGACTCGGCGAGGCCGGAACGGGCGGCGGCGAGGACGGCGCGCTCCATGGCATCGTGCGCACTCATGTCAGAACGCGCTCAGGCCGGTCAGGGCGCGTCCGATGACGAGCTGGTGGATCTCGTCGGTGCCCTCGTAGGTGCGTACGGACTCGAGGTTGGCGGCATGCCGCATCACCGGGAACTCGTTCGTGATCCCGTCTCCTGCGAGGATCGTGCGGGCCTGGTGCGCGATCTTCAGCGCTTCGCGCACGCTGTTCAGCTTGCCGACGGAGATCTGCGCCGCAGTCAGAGCACCGCGCTCCTTCAGCCTGCCGAGGTGCAGTGCGAGGAGCGTGCCCTTCTCGACCTCGAGCAGCATGTCGGCGAGCTTGGCCTGGGTGAGCTGGTTCGCGCCGATCGGCTTGCCGAACACCTCGCGGGAGATCGATCGCCCGAGCGCCGCCTCCAGGCAGCTGCGGGCGGCGCCCATGGCGCCCCAGATGATCCCGTACCGTGCTTCGTTCAGGCACCCGAACGGGCCGGAGAGCCCTTCGGCGCCGGGGAGGATCGCGTCGCTCGGCAGCCGCACGCCGTCGAGCGTGACATCGCATTGCACGGATGCGCGCATCGACAGCTTTCCTGCGATCGGCGTCGCCGTGAAGCCGGGCGTGCTCGTCGGAACCAGGAAGCCGCGCACCGCGCGTCCCCCTTCGCCGTACGCGGGGTCGTCGACGCGTGCCCAGACGATCGCGACGTCGGCGAGCGACGCCAGTCCGATCCAGCGCTTGGCGCCGTCGATCACCCAGTCGTCGCCGTCGCGCCGAGCGGTGGTGGTCATCGCTGCGGGGTCGCTCCCGCCCTGCGGTTCGGTGAGGGCGAAGCATCCGACGGCCTCTCCCGTCGCCATCCGCGGCAGCCACTGCTGCTTCTGCTCTTCGGAGCCGTACTTGGCGATCGCGCTCATCGCCAGCGAACCCTGGACCGATACGAAGGTGCGCCAGCCGCTGTCTGCGGCCTCCAGCTCCAGGCACACCAGGCCGTACGACACGGCGCCGGCGCCCGCGCATCCGTATCCGCTGATGTGCATGCCGAGGAAGCCCTGTGCTCCGAGCTCGGGAATCAGCTCTCGACGGAAGTGCGCGTCCTCGAAGTCCTGCTCGATGACCGGCTGGATGCGCTCCTGCGCGAACGCTCGCGCTCGCTGCTGCCAGTCGCGTTCTTCGTCGGTGAGCAGCGCGTCGAAGTCGAACACGGTGTCGATGCGGGGGGCGTGTGTCATGGGAGTTCCTCTCCGGTGAGCCATGCGGCGGGGTGCGCGTCGTTCAGTTCAGGGGGCGCGGTGCGGTAGTCCGCGGGGGTCTCGCTCAGGCCGATCGGACTCGCGATCGTGCGCGATGCGCCGAGCTCGACGACCGGGTCCAGTCCGAGCCGTTCGGCGAAGGCGATCGCCTCGGCCACGTCGTTCACGAGGCCGGCGGGGATGCCCGCGGCGCTCAAGTGCGCGACCCACTCCGTCGCCGGGGCGGTCGCCAGGCGATGCTCGAGGATGGCGGTGAGCTCGTCGCGGTGCGCGACGCGGTCGGCGTTGCTCGCGAAGCGCGGATCCGTCGGGAGATCCGGCAGGCCGAGCGCGGCGGACAGCGCGCGGAACTGCTTGTCGTTGCCGACGGCGATCACGAGGTCGCGATCGGCGGCGCGGAACAGCGCGTACGGCGCGATCGACGGATGCTCGTTGCCGAGGCGCCGCGGGGGCGTGCCGGTGGCGAGGGTGGAGGCGGCCTGGTTGGTCAGAGCCGACAGCAGGCTGTGCAGGAGGTCGACCTGGATCCGCTGTCCGACCCCGCTGCGGTCGCGCTCGCGGAGGGCGAGGAGGATCCCCGCGACGGCGTTCTGCCCGCACAGCACATCGACCAGAGCGACGCCGGCCTTGGCCGCGGGGCCGTCGGGGTCTCCGGTGATCGACATCAGCCCTCCCACGGCCTGCACGAGCAGGTCGTAGCCGGCCAGGGCTGCGCCGGCCCCGTCGCCGAAACCGGTGATCGAGCAGTAGACGACAGCCGGATTGACCGCGCGCACGGCGTCGTGGTCCAGGCCGAAGCGCGCCATCACGCCTGGACGGAAGTTCTCGACGACGACATCGGCGGATGCCGCCAGCCGCAGTGCGCGCGCGCGATCGGTCTCGTCGGTCAGGTCGAGCGCGACAGACCGCTTGTTGCGGTTCACGCTGCCGAAGTAGGTGGCCATCCCGTTCTCGTCGATCGGAGGCAGCCAGTGCCGGGTGTCGTCGCCGAGCGGCGGCTCGATCTTCAGGACGTCGGCGCCGAAGTCGGCCAGAGTCATCGTGGCGTAGGGGCCGGCCAGCACCCGGGAGAAGTCCGCGACGCGCACGCCGTCGAGGACTCCGTGTCGTCCGGAGCGCGCTGAATCGGTCATCGTCATCCGCCTTCGCATGTCGGGTGCAGCGTGCAACCGGTATTGATCCTATATGGAATCTTTCAAAGCGCTCAAGCGTTCGGTGAGGCCGGGCTCGACTATCGTGAGGACATGCCCTCGAACCTTGGACCCGGCGTGAAGGCGGCCGTGTTCGCTCAGCTCACCGACGCCGGTCGCGCAGAGCAGGTGGCGCAGCGGCTCGCCGACGGCATCGCGCTCGGTGTGCTGCAGCCCGGTGAGCGGCTGCCCAGCGAGCCGGAGCTGGTGCGCCGCTTCGGCGTGGCGCTCATCACGGTGCGCGAGGCCCTCGGGATCCTCCGCACGGCCGGGGTTCTGGAGACCCGCCGCGGTCGCGGAGGAGGGAGCTTCGTCGTCGGGCAGGGCGGAGACCAGGACGACATGCTCGCTGCCAGAGTGCGGCGTCTGAGTCCGATGGAGCTCGCCGACATCGCCGTGATCTTCGGAGCGCTCGCGTCCGCATCGGCGGCCGCCGCCGCGGGGCGCGCCACCGAGGACGAGGTCGCCAGAGTGACGCGCTGGCTGGATGCGGCGGACTACTCCTCGGCTGCGGCTGCGCGGATGAACCAGGGCGGCTTCCAGCTCGAGCTCGCCGTGCTGAGCCAGTCTCCGCGACTCGTGCGCGAGCAGATCCGTCTCCAGGCGGAGTCGGGTTCCGTGCTGCTGGCGGGTCTCGACGACGAGGCCACGCGGAGCGACGTCAGAGCAGCCGATCGGCGCATCCTCCGTGCGGTCCAGCGGCGGCAGCCGGGGGCTGCGCGCTCTGCGGTGGAAGCGCTCGAGCAGGCGCTCCTCCGGCGCGTGCTGGCCAGCCGCATCGAGGGCGCACGGCAGGAGGTGAGCGATGGACGCACGAGCTGACGCCGCGGCGCACGCCGACGACCTCTTCGACGGCGTCGTGGCGACCCTGCACGGCTGGCGGGAGCGCGCAGAGCAGGTGCTGGCCGAGGGGGGAGACCGCCGTGTCGAACTCGATGCCTGCGTGGAGTCTCTGGTGGTGCCGGAGCTGGCGCGCGCGAATCCGCTCCTCGTCGGTGCCGGTGCGATCGCGGACGACGCATCCGAGGGGCCGGGCGGAATGCACTTCGCGTGGTGGCTGGGGCCCCTCAGCACCAACCCGGTGCTTCGCACCACGACAGAGCCCACGCCGCTCGACCTGTCCGCCCGCGGCTACGTCGAGTACGTGCGGGACTTCCGTGATCGCGAGTGGTATCGCGTGCCCGTCGACACCAGGCGGGCTCATGTCACCGGGCCCTATGTCGATCATCTGTGCACCTGCGACTACATCGTGACGGTGACGATGCCGCTGTCGTCGGGGGCGTCGGAATCCGCGACCGTGGTCGGCGTCGTGGGCGCCGACATCGCCGTGAGCACCCTCGAGCGCGAACTCCTTCCCGGTTTCGCCGCTTCTTCCGCCCCGCTGGCGCTGGTCGGAGCGGGTGGCCGGGTGGTGCTCTCCACGGTGCCGGAGATCGTGCCGGGCTCGCGGGCTCGATGGCAGGACGGCGCCGCGCTGGCGTGCCGCAGCGCGCCGTTCGCGGTCGTCATGGACCCGCAGCCGGACCCGGTGCGAGGATGATCAGGGGTCACGCCTCCTCCTGAAACATCCTGTGTAGTATCTTTTTTCAACAGCGTGCGGATCGAGCGCGCGCCCGCATGGATCGAAGGAGCCCCATGACCTACGCAGTGACGAACCCGACGACCGGCGTCATCGAGCGCACGTACGACACCATCGGTGAGGACGCCCTCCAGCAGGCGATCGCGGATGCCGAGCGGGTGCGGCTCACCTGGACCAAGACGTCGACGGTGGCCGAGCGGGCGGCGCTGATGCGCCGCGTGGCCGAGCTGCACGCCGAGCGCGCCCAGGAGCTCGGCGAGATCATCGTCCGCGAGATGGGCAAGCCGATCGAGCAGGCCGTCGGAGAGGTGGAGTTCGCCAGCGCGATCTTCGAGTACTACGCCGACAACGCCGAGTCGCTGCTGGCGGATGAGCCGATCGAGCTCCTCGCCGGAGAGGGGTCGGCCTTCGTGCGACGCTCTGCGCTCGGCGTCCTGCTGGGCATCATGCCGTGGAACTTCCCGTACTACCAGGTCGCGCGTTTCGCGGGCCCGAACCTCGTGATCGGCAACCCGATCCTGCTCAAGCACGCCGAGCAGTGCCCCGAGTCCGCCGCGGCGATCGAGAGGATCTTCCTCGACGCGGGGTACCCGCAGGGGGCGTACGTCAACCTCTACGCCTCGCACGAGCAGATCGAGACGGTCATCGCCGATCCGCGGGTGCAGGGCATCTCGCTCACCGGGTCCGAGCGCGCCGGAGCCAAGGTCGCGGAGATCGCGGGACGACACCTGAAGAAGGTCGTGCTCGAGCTCGGCGGATCCGACCCGTTCATCCTGCTCTCCACCGACGATCTCGACGCGACCGTCGAGGCTGCCGTGCTCGCCCGCGTCGACAACAACGGACAGGCGTGCAACGCGGCGAAGCGCTTCATCATCGTCGACGAGCTCTACCAGCCGTTCCTCGACAGGTTCACCGCAGCGATGAACGCTGTCGTCGAGGGCGACCCCGCGCAGGAGGGCACCGCTCTCGGGCCGCTCTCGTCGGCTCGCGCCGCCGAGATCCTCGCCGAGCAGGTCGACCGCGCGGTCGCCCAGGGGGCCACGCTGCACTCGGGCGGCACTCGTCGGGAGAACTACTACCCGGCGACGATCCTGACCGACGTGGCTCCCGGCAGCGACGCGTTCCATGAGGAGTTCTTCGGCCCGGTCGCCCAGGTCTTCCGCGTGGCCGACGAGGCGGCGGCCGTGGAGCTGGCCAACGACACGCCCTTCGGTCTCGGGTCGTACGTCTTCACCACCGACCCCGAGCAGGCACTGCGCGTCGCCGATGGGATCGAGGCCGGCATGGTCTTCGTCAACGTCGTCGGCGCCGACGGAGCCGAGCTGCCGTTCGGCGGCGTCAAGCGCAGCGGTTCCGGCCGTGAGCTCGGCCGCTTCGGGGCCGACGAGTTCGTGAACAAGAAGATGATCCGCATCGGCTGATCGGATCGGATCGCCCAAGAGGGTCGCTCGCACGCATCCGTCAAGCCCGCTGCGCTCATAGGGAGCCCGGCGAATACTGGGGTGATGTTCGATCAGCTCCCCGACCGTTCCGGTGCGATCGACCTCGTGCGGCTCCTCGCGGTCGCCGCGATCGTCGCTGGGCACGCGTTCACGAAGGACGTCACGCAGGCGTGGCTGTATTCGTGGCACGTGGCCGTGTTCTTCATCCTGACGGGGTACCTCTGGAAACCCGGACGGATGCTGCGCACGGAGGTCTCCCGTCGCGCGCTCAGCCTTGGGCGCCCCTACCTGGCGGCGTTCGCCGTGCTGACCGCGGTACTGCTGCTCGTGAAGCCGGTCGATGCGCTGCACACGATCGCCGGAGGTGTGGAGGGCGGCCGGTTCGCGCAGATGCCCTACGTGACGCTGTGGTTCGTCTCGGCGCTGTTCTTCACCGCCGTCGTGTTCCGGGCGATGGAGCGGCTCCCGTACGCCGTGCAGTGGGGCATCGGCATCGCGGGCGCCCTCGCGGCGTGGGCGTGGAGCGGACCGTTGTCGCGCACGCCCCTGGGCATCGGCTACATCGCCACCTGTCTGCTCTACCTGCTGGTCGGCGATGCGCTGCGTCGGGCGCGGGACCGGATCGCGATGCCGCTGGTCTCCGGCGTGGTGGCCCTGACCGTCGGCGCCGTGCTCGTCGCGGTCGGCGCGGCGGCGCCGCTGGACATCAAACTCGGCGACGACGGCACACCGGCCGTGTCCGCTCTCGCGTCGAGCGCGATCTCGATCGGCCTGATCCTCGTGGCCGAGAGCGTCGTGCGCCCAGGGCGCTTCGCCAGGGCCTGCACTCTTCTCGCCCTGCCGCTGCTCACCGTGGTCCTGCTGCATCCGCTCGTGCTCTGGCTGGGAGCGCCGCCGTGGGCGCAGTTCGCCCTCGGCATCCTCGTGCCGCTCGCCCTGGGGCTGGTCGCGCTGCGCACCCCGCTCTCCCCGTGGATCACCGGGCAGACCAGGGTGCCGGGTGCACGGGCGATAGGCTCCGCCGTATGACAGACGACGTTCGCAACGTGCACGACGCCCTCGCGGCCATCACCGAGCACTGGCAGCCGCATCGGCTGACCAGCGTGAACGACTACGACGTCAAGGTGGTGAAGCTGCAGGGCGAGTTCGTCTGGCACACCCACCCCGACACCGACGAGCTGTTCATGGTGATCAGCGGCACCCTGACCATCCAGCTCCGCGACGGCGACGTTGTCCTCGGCCCGAACGACGTGTACGTGGTGCCGCGCGGCGTCGAGCACTGCCCGAAGGCCGACGACGAGGTCCACGCCCTCCTGTTCGAGCCGAAGGGCACGGTCAACACCGGGGATGCCGGAGGGGACATGACCTCGGAGCTGCGCGAGCTCCGCTGACCTGACCGGTCCTCCGCACCGCGGCCGGGAACTAGTTCCGGTGCTCCGCGTAGTACTCCAGCAGCGCCTTCGTCGACGGGTCCTGCGCGGCGACGGCATCCGCGTCGCCCTCGATCGCCGGGGCGATCTGCATGGCGAGCTGCTTGCCGAGCTCGACGCCCCACTGGTCGAACGAGTTGATGCCCCAGATCGTGCCCTGCGTGAACGTGATGTGCTCGTAGAGCGCGATGAGCTGGCCGAGCACCTGCGGGGTGAGCGCCGGCGCGAAGATCGACGTCGTCGGCCGGTTGCCGGCGAAGGTGCGGGCGGCCACGAGCGCCCCTGTGGTGCCCTCGGCCTCGACCTCGGCGGCCGTCTTGCCGAACGCGAGCGCCTTGGTCTGCGCGAGGAAGTTCGCCAGGAACAGCGCGTGCACGTCCTGCCCGCCGTCGGTGAGCGGGTAGGCCGGGTTCACGAAGGCGATGAAGTCGGCCGGGATGAGCCGGGTGCCCTGGTGGATCAGCTGGTAGAACGCGTGCTGGCCGTTCGTCCCGGGCTCGCCCCAGAAGACCTCTCCGGTGTCGGTGGTGACGGGCGTGCCGTCCCAGCGCACCGACTTGCCGTTGGACTCCATGGTGAGCTGCTGCAGGTACGCGGGGAAGCGGCTGAGCTGCTGCGCGTAGGGGAGCACCGCATGCGACTGCGCGTCGAAGAAGTTCACGTACCAGACGTTCAGGAGCCCCATCAGCACCGGGACGTTGCGCTCCAGGGGAGTGGTGCGCACGTGCTCGTCGACGGCGTGGAAGCCCGCGAGGAGGTCGCGGAACGTGTCGGCTCCGAGGGCGATCGCGAGCGACAGGCCGATGGCGGAGTCGACCGAGTAGCGACCGCCCACCCAGTCCCAGAAGCCGAAGGCGTTCGTCGGGTCGATCCCGAAGGCCGCGACCTTGTCGAGCGCGGTGGAGACCGCGACGAAGTGGTGCGCGACGGCATCGGTGCGGGACTGCTCGCCGCCGTCGATCGCTCCGGATGCCGTGAGACCGGCCCACAGCCAGTCGCGGGCGAGCCGGGCGTTGGTGAGCGTCTCGAGGGTCGTGAAGGTCTTCGACGCGACGATGAACAGCGTCGTCTCGGGGTCGAGGTCCGACGTCTTCTGCGCGAGGTCGGTCGGGTCGATGTTCGACACGAAACGGGCCTGGATGCCGGCATCCGCATAGGGCTTGAGCGCCTCGTAGACCATGACGGGGCCGAGGTCGGAGCCGCCGATGCCGATGTTCACGACGTGCGTCACCCTCTTGCCGGTGATGCCGCGCCAGTCGCCGGAGCGGACGCGGTCGGCGAAGGCCGAGAGCGCGCCGAGCACCTCGTGCACATCGGCATCCACGTCCTGCCCGTCGACGACGAGGGCCGGAGAGGCGTTCGCGGGGCGGCGCAGCGCCGTGTGCAGCACGGCACGGTCCTCGGTGGTGTTGAGATGCGACCCCGAGAGCATGGCGGCGTAGCGCTCGGCGACCCCGGTCTCCTCCGCGAGGCGGAGGAGCGCTGCGAGCACGTCGTCGGTGACGAGGTTCTTCGACAGGTCGACGTGCAGATCGGCGAGGGGGAGCGAGAAGCGCTCCGCACGCGCGGGGTCGGCGGCGAACCAGCCGCGAAGGTCGGGGACGAACCCGCCGCGGAGCGCGGTGAGCTCGGACCAGGCGGACGTGCGGGTCGGGTCAACGGGAGCGGTCATGGGTACATCCTAGGATTGCGAGGATGAGCGAGACGACGGCACCGGCACGGATCGTCGTGCCGCTGTGGCGGCGGATGCTGTTCAACCCGGTGCTCTGGGGGACGGCACTGCTCGCGGCCGCGACCGCGCTGACACTGGGCACGCAGGACATCGACCTCCCGCAGTTCCTCCTCATGCTCGTCGGCGGGTGGTGCTTCGGCCTCGCGTTCGTCAACGCGACCTTCGGGATGCGGCGCAACGGGCTCGTGCTGCACCTCGCCGTCGCGATCGTCCTGGTGGCGACCATGCTCGTCGTCACGGAGTACGGGTCGCGCCTGCTCGACCCGCTCCCCGACACGGTGAAGGGCGTGCTCCTCGTGCTCTGGATGGCGGCGATCCCCGCGACGGGGTGGATCGTGCTGGGTCTTCTGGGCCGGGTGACCGATGCCCTCACCCGGCGCGAGCGCAAGAGGACTCCGGTGCGCGTCCCTCCGGAGTGGGAGCGCGATGAGCGCGGCGACGGCTCGTTCGTGCGGTTCCCGGCGATCGAGATGCGGATGCGCGAGCTGACCCTGTCGATCATCGGGATCACGGTCTTCGTCGGTCTCATCGGCATCGCCCTGCTCATCTCCTTCAGCGACGTCGTGATGCGCTTCCCGCCCCGTCTGGCCATCGTCCTCATGGGGCTGGTGCTCGGGCTTCCCGCCTACCTCGTGCTCACCGCGACGCTCAGGAAGCGCACGAAGGAGTGCACGGTGGCGTTCGGGAACGACGAGATCCGCATCCGGCTCGGCGATTCGGCATCCGTCGTGCGCTTCTCCGAGCTGGAGCACCTGCGCTGGCGCTGCCGCAGCGAGTACGCGCGCATCGAGGTGCGCGGTCCCGGTGTCGACCTGTCGCTGTTCGCCGGTCTGGCCAAGGCGCCTCCCGGGCGCACCGCCGAGCTGCCGGTGCTGCCTCGACGCGTCTTCCGCAGGCTGGAGCTCGCGGGTCTCGTCGTGGCGAAGTCCCGGCGGGACGAGGTCATCACGTTCTCGCGCGCGGTCTGAGCAGCGAACGGGCGGAGGTATCCTGGTAGGCGGCCGCTACGACAGGAGACCCCGTGATCCTCAGCTTCATCTTCTTCATGATCCTCTTCCTCGGAGGCATCTACCTGATGGGTCTCGCACAGTCGCTCGAGGACTTCCAGGCGATCGTGTTCGTCGCGGGCCTGCTGATCGTGAGCCTGTCGCTCGCGTTCATGATGCGCCAGGGCGGCTCGGCCACGCGCCGCTCGAACAACTGGTCTGGCAAGGCCGCGGAGTAGCACCCGCGCCTCAGCGCCTCTTCGCGAGACGCGCCTCGAGGTTCGCCTTGACGGCGGGCCACTCCGGCTCGATGACGGAGTACTCGACGCTGTCGCGCAGGGCGCCGTTGCGGTAGCGGCTCATCGCCCGCATCACGCCGTCCTGCTTGGCGCCGAGTCGCTCGATGGCGGCGCGCGACTGGAAGTTCACCCACTGGGTCGTCAGTCCGACGCGGAACGCGCCGAGCGTCTCGAACGCGTGCTGCATCAGGAGCAGCTTCGATTCGGCGTTCGTGCCGGTGCCGTGCGCCGAAGGACGATTCCATGTGTAGCCGATGTGCACACGGGGCACATCGGCGACCAGATCGTACAGCGAGGTGAGGCCGAGCACCCGGCCGGACGCATCGAACGCGGTGAACGGCACCATCTCACCCGACTCGATCAGACCGAGACGGCGGTCGATCTCCGCGGCGAGGCCGTCGGGAGACGGCACGGACGTGTACCAGGCGGTCTGCCACAGGTCACCCTCCTGCAGGGCGTCGAGGAGGCCGTCATGGTGCGAGCGGTCGAGCGGGCGCAGTTCGACGAGGCGTCCGGTGAGGGTGACGGGGAGCGGAGCGGTGCGGAAGGCCATGCGGCCATTCAACCAGCGCGGCGACGATGCGGCGTCACGCCGCACGGGCCCGCTGGAGCAGACGCTGGAACCCGAAGACCAGTTCGACGGTGACCCCCAGCTCGAAGGCGATGCTGGGCGCGTGGGGGCCGCGGGTCGCCTCCGCCTCGGCGTACGAGGCGGGCGTGATCAGCAGCTGAGCCGCCCATTCGTCGGCTCGACGCTCCTGTCTGTCGCGGAGCGAGGCCCTCGTCGTCGGAAGGTGCCCGAGGACGGCGTGCGCCAGCTCGTGCGCGAGCACGCTCCTCTTCATTCGCTCGCTCATGCCGGGAGCGAGGCGGATCGTGCGTGACCACGGGTCGAAACCGCCCGGGGTTCCTCCGGGCCTCTCGACGATGCGCAGGCCATGCTCCTCGATGAGGGGAAGGAGCTGGTCCATGCGCTCTCCTATTGGTAGAGGTCGTCCGTGTCGCCGTCGTGGGTGAGGCGCGATTCGAAGGCGACCTCAGCATCATCTTCGCGTCGACCGGGGACATCGGAGCGGCGGCGGATGGGCGTGACCGTTCCGGCGCCCGCTCGCCGGGCGTCGTCGGCGCGGAGCCGCTCCTCTGCGCGGGCGAGGACGACGTGCGGCTCGACGTCGAGGGCGACGCAGACGCCGTAGAGCACGGGGATCGGGATGGAGCGCTTGCCGGTGACGTAGTTGTCGAGTCCGCTTCTCGCGATGCCGACCTCGCGCGCCATCGCGGCGATGCTGCTGCCGCCGGCGGCGATCTCGGCCCGCAGCTGGCGACCCACGGCCGCGTTGAACTGCTCGCCCTGTGTCTTCACCCGTGTCACGATAGCACCGGGGTGAAGCCAAGATGCCGTCATTCTGGTTGCTGAACGCTTGATCGCTCACAGTCGGGGCGATAGTGTCGTCAGGTGACGACAGAAGTGCGACGAAAGGTGGCTGACGCCGTCAGGTCCGCGCTCGCCGCCTCCGGGCACACGGAGCGATGGCTGGCCGCACGGGCGAGCATCGACCGTGACGACCTGCGTGACAAGCTCACGCTGCGCACCGATTTCACCGTCACCGACCTCGCAGACATCGCCGTCGCGCTCGGCATCCCGATAGCGACCCTGTTCCCGCAGTCGAGCGGCGACGCCTCGCGAGCGACTGATCATCAGCGCTGATGATCAGCGGCGCACGGCCGCATCAGCGAGAGGATGAGCGCGCGCTCCCTCACCATTCCGCCCGGTAGCGCTGCGCGCATGAGGGTAGCGTTGCACGCATGAAGACTGTGCCCTTCGGCTCCGCCGCCGCCCCCGCCGTCATCGCCGGCTTGATGCGCATCGACGACAAGGATGATGCGCAGATCCGCGCGCTCTACGACACGGCCAGGGCCTCGGGGATCGACTTCTTCGACCACGCCGACATCTACGGCGGGCGAATACACTTCTGTGAGGAGCGGTTCGCCGGAGCGCTGCAGCTCAGCCGGGCGGAGCGCGAGGAGATCGTGCTGCAGACCAAGTGCGGCATCGTCCCCGATCGAGGGATGTTCGATTTCTCCTACGAGCACATCATCGGCCAGGTGGAGGGTTCGCTGCGGGCCCTTCAGACCGAGTACATCGACGTGCTGCTCCTGCACCGCCCCGACGCCCTCGTCGAGCCCGACGAGGTCGCTCGCGCCTTCGACGAGCTGGAGTCCGCGGGCAAGGTCCGCGCCTTCGGCGTCTCGAATCACACGCCCCGGCAGATCGACCTGCTGCGCACCGCCGTTCGTCAGCCCCTCATCGCGAACCAGCTGCAGCTGTCGATCACCCACGCCCCGATCATCGCCCAGCCGATCGCCGCCAATATGGCGGGCGAGGAGCAGAGCGTCGTCCGCGACGGCGGCGGGATCGTCGACTACTGCCGCATCAACGGCATCACGATCCAGGCCTGGTCGCCGTTCCAGGGCGGCTTCTTCACCGGGGTGTTCCTCGGCAACCCCGAGTACGCCGACCTCAACGCGGTGATCGACCGGCTCGCGGCCTCCTACGGCGTCGCCCCGATCGCGATCGCGACGGCGTGGATCACCCGCCACCCGGCGAAGATGCAGGTGGTGCTGGGCACCACGACGCCCGAGCGGGTGCGGGATGCCGCGGCCGGAGCCGACGTGGAGCTGACCAGGGCGGAGTGGTACGAGCTGTTCCGGGCGGCCGGGCACCTGCTGCCCTGATCCGGTGCTGCCCTGATCCGGCGGGCGTCGTCTACCCTGAGATCATGCCGTTCCTGTTCTCGCTCCTCGTCATCGCGCTGATGGTCGGCGCGCTGATCGACATCATCACGCGCGAGGACTCGCAGGTGAAGTACCTCCCGAAGATGGTGTGGATCATCCTCGTCATCCTCCTGCCGCTGATCGGCGGCCTGCTCTGGTTCGCGCTCGGCAGGGACTACGGCGACGGCGGCATCCGGATCCCGCAGATGCGCCGCGCCGCTCCGACGACCCGCACGGCGCCCGCTCCGCCGGCTCCGCCCGCCGATCTGCGGACCACAGAGCAGCAGATCGCCGACCTCGACCGTGAGATCGAGGAGTGGCGGCTCCGCGAGGAGCTCGAGAAGCGCAAGCGCGACCAGCCGCCGGCGGCAGAGAGCTAAGCCCGCGCGAAGGACTCCCGCAGCGCCTCGTCGAGAAGCGGATAGCGGAACTCGAAGCCCGCGGCGGTGAGCTTCTCGGGCAGCACCCAGCGGCTCTTCAGCACGAGTTCCGTCTCGGTGCGGATGCCGATGGCTCCGAGCTCGAGCATCCATCGCGGCATCGGCGGCCCGATGCGCGCCCCGAGCACGGACCGGACCGCCGCCATGAAGCCGACGTTGTCGACGGGGTTCGGTGACGCCGCGTTGACCGGGCCGTCGAGCGACGGGGTCTGCTCGAGGAAGTCGATGATGCGGGCGATGTCTTCGACGTGCACCCAGCTGAACCGCTGCCGTCCACGCTTCGCCCCGGGGAAGTGGCCGGTGCCGGCCGCACGCCGCGCTCTGCTCACGGGCCAGCGACCGTCGTACTGGGGGCCGCCGAGGCCGAGCTTCGCGAGGGCGCGGAGCGGGCCGAGGACTCCGCCGTCGCCCAGCACGATCGCGCTGCGGAGGGCCACCCTGCGTGTCGACGGGAGATCCTGCGCGAACAGGGCCTTCTCCCACGCTGTGGCGACCTCGACGGAGAAGCCCGTTCCGATCTCGCCCGTGGACTCGGTCATCGGGCGGTCTTCGGCGTGGCGGTAGATCGTGGCGGTCGAGGAGTTCACCCACAGCGGCGGCGGGGTGTCGGCCCGAGCGATGGCTGTGGCGAGGGAGGAGGTCGTGTCCAGGCGCGACCGGAAGATCTCCGCCCGGTTCTCCGGGGTGTAGCGGCAGTTCACGCTCTTGCCCGCGAGGCCGATGACGAGAGCGGCGCCGTCGACAGCGCGGTCGATGCCCGCCTGGTCGCCCCAGTGGAGGTCGGCGTTCGAGCGGGAGATCGTGATGACCTCTCGCCCGGCCTCGCGCAGCCGCTGCTGCAGGTATCCGCCCATGAATCCGGTGGAACCGCCGATCACGACGTGACCCGTGCTCATCCCTGTGCCTCCTCGATGCGATAGTCGAAGTCTCCGCGGTACTCGTACACGCGTCCCATGAACGGCGCATCGACGGTCAGGGCGATGCGCTGGCGTCCGACCTCGTCGTCGAACCTCTCGGTCAGGCGCACGACGGGGGAGAGCGCGCGCGGCGCGCGGAGCCGCAGACGACCGAGGCGGACGCCGACTGCGCGGCTCGTGAGGCGGAGGGCGCCGTCTCGCACGTCCACGTCGAAGCACGCGACGACGACGCCCGGTTCGCCGAGCTCATCGACGACGCGGCCGTGGCGGGAGAGGACGACGGCATCGCGCATGGTCCAGGCGCCGGTGGGGAAGTCGAACCGGCGCATGCCGATCGCCCGCGAGGCCACGGTCACGTTCTCGACCCGGAACGGCACGTCGCGCTCCCACCGGGCGGCCACGACGCCGCGGCGCTCCAGTGTGCGCAGCAGGGGCCACAGCCAGCGGCGCGGAGTGCCGACGCGCTGGAAGACCCCTTCGCCGATGCCGACATGACCGTCGGGGACGCCGCGGAAGTACTCGCGGAGGCGCGGATGCAGCTCCTCGATGCGGTCGCCGAGCGCCCTGGCATACGGGGACTGCGGAACCGGCGTCACGCTCCGAGCCTACCGACCTCGTGCGGGAGGTCGTGCCGGGGAGCGGAGCATCCGCTCGAGCGCGGCGAGGGCGTCGTGCTGCGGGGCGCTGTCGTCGAGCAGCCACTGCGTCTGCAGGCCGTCGGATGCCGCGATGACGAGAGCGGCGACCGCGTCCGGCGGCACGTCGTCGCGGATGAGGCCCGACTCCTGCTGCAGCCGTACGCGCTCGGAGAGCTCGTCGCGCAGCCGGGCGAAGCGGGTGGTCGCGAACTCCCGCGCGGCGGGGTGCCCCTCTTCCAGGGCGGTGGCGATGAGCGAGGAGTACAGCTGCACGAGCCCCGGCACCTCGCGGTTGGTGCGGGCCGACTCGATCATGAGCTCGACCGGCGTCATGTCGTCGGGGATGGGCTGGCGCTCGTCGTCCTCATCGCCGCTGGCGAGGTAGACCGCGACGAGGAGCTCTTCCAGCGAGCCGAAGTAGTGGGTGAGGGCGGCGTGCGTGACGCCGACCTCCTTGGCGATCGCGCGCAGGCTCGTGCGGTCGGCGCCTCTCGCCGCGAACACCTCGATCGCCCTGTCCAGGATCTCCTGGCGGCGCGCGACGCCCTTGGCGTAGGCCCCCCGCTGGCGTGGGCGCTCGTTCTGTCCGGACATGACGCGAGTCTATCGAATTAAAACTTCCGCTTGGAGGTTTTCGGTGATAGCCTCCTGTGCACAGGGCGGCACCGGCCCGCGCGTCACCGAAGACCACGAAGGAGCACCACCGATGACGGTTCAGACATCCATCCAGCTGTTCACGCTCAAGAACGAGCTCGACGCCGATCTCGACGGCACGCTCGCCGCCGTCGTCGCCCGCGGATTCGTCGCCGTCGAGCCCTACGACTTCGTGCACCGCGCCGAGCCGCTCGCCGCGGCCCTCGCCGCCGCCGGCCTGGTCGCACCCAGCGGTCACGCCTTCCTCGCCTCGGAGTCCTTCGTCAACCCCGACGGCAGCGGCACCAGCGTCCCCGTGCCGACCCCCGCCGAGGTGTTCGCTGCGGCGAAGACGCTCGGCATGGGCACCGTCATCGATCCCTACACCGAGCCCGCCCGCTGGGAATCGGTCGAGCAGATCGCGGAGACCGCGCGCCTGCTCAACGCGGCCGCAGAGATCGGCGCCGCATCCGGCATCCGCGTCGGATACCACAACCACGCCCACGAGCTGGAGGCGGTCTTCGACGGCGTCACCGGTCTCGAAGTCCTCGCCGGGCTCCTCGACGAGCGCGTCGTGCTCGAGGTCGACCTGTACTGGGTCGCCCGAGGCGGCGTCGATCCCGTCGCCCTGCTGCAGCGCCTCGGCAGCCGTGTCATCGCCGTGCACGCCAAGGACGGCACGCTCGATCCTGAGCTCGTGAACGCGTACCCGCCCGCCGACCAGGTCCCCGCAGGAGACGGCGCCGTGCCGCTCGTCGCGGCGATCGCGGCCGCACCGGCGCTCGAGCTCGCGATCGTCGAGTTCGACCACTACGAGGGCGACCTCCTCGACGCCGTCGAGCGCAGCCGCGTCTACCTCGACGAGAACGTGGCCGGCTGATGGCCGCCGACAGCGCGACGGTGGGTGTCGGCATCATCGGCGCCGGCAACATCAGCGACCAGTACCTCAGCAACCTCACCACCTTTCCCGACGTACGGGTGCTCGCCATCGGAGACGTGATCGTCGAGCGCGCCGCTGCACAGGCGGCGAAATACGGAGTGCCACGCTCCGGGGGCGTCGATGTCGTGCTCGACGACCCCGAGATCGACATCGTCGTGAATCTCACGATCCCGGCCGTGCACGTCGAGGTCTCCGAGGCGATCATCGCCGCCGGCAAGCACGTGTGGACCGAGAAGCCGCTCGGCGTGAGCCGCGAGGAGGCGCGCGGACTGCTGGAGAAGGCGGATGCCGCAGGCCTCCGCGTCGGCGCGGCGCCCGACACCGTGCTCGGCCCGGGGGTGCAGACCGCCAAGCGTCTGATCGCCCGCGGCGACATCGGCCGTCCGCTCTTCGCGCAGACCACCTTCCAGTGGCAGGGTCCGGAGATCTTCCACCCCGACCCCGCTTTCCTCTACGCCAAGGGCGGCGGTCCGCTGCTGGACATGGGACCGTACTACGTCTCCACCCTCGTGCACGTGTTCGGCCCGGTCGCGACCGTGGCCGCACTCGGGCTGAAGGGTGCAGAGACGCGGCGCGTGCAGCAGGGGCCTCTGGCCGGACAGGAGTTCCCCGTCGAGGTGCCCTCGACGCTGAGCGTGCTGATGGACTTCGAGGGCGGCGGTCAGGCGCAGAGCCTGTACAGCACCGACTCCCCGATGCTCCGTCAGGGCATCGTCGAGATCACCGGCACGGAGGGGACCCTCGTGATCCCCGATCCGAACACCTTCGGCGGTGCGATCTCGATCACCCGCCCGCTCACGCGGATGTTCATCCCGCCGGAGCCCATCCAGCAGGAGATCGTCGACGTCGAGCAGGAGGGCGTGCTCTCCGGCCGCGGCATCGGACTGCTCGACATGGTGCGCTCGGTGCGCGACGGCCGTCCGCACGTCGCGACCGGCGAGTTCGGCTACCACGTGCTCGACACGCTGCTGTCGATCGAGGAGGCCGCGGCCTCGCGCTCCTTCGTCGCCGTGGAGAGCACTCTCGACGAGGTCGGGGCGCTGGACGCGTCGTTCGACCCGTACGCCAGGACGTTCTGAGGCGGGCGCCTGGTCAGGCCGCGGGTTCGCGGAGCCTGACCAGGCGCTCGTGGCCGGTCTCCTCGAGCTCGGCGATGTCATCGCGCGACTTGAGGAAGTCGGAGAACGAGCGATAGCCCAGGGCCTTCTCGCTGAAGGACGGGTCCATGCGCCGCATGTGGGTCTTCACCGCCGAGCTGTGCAGCCACTCGTCGGCATCCGCCTTGTCGTGGCCCAGACGCAGCGCGCGCTGCAGCAGCGCGGTCGCCTCGCCCTGCTCGTCGAGCTTCGCGGGAGCGGGCGCATCCGCCGTCGATGCGGCCTTCGTGCGAGAGGCCTTGGCCTTGGGCGCCGTCTTGGCCTTGGCGGCGGGCTCGACGGTCTCGGGCACGGGGGCAGGGGCGGCGATCCGCGTCGGCCTGACCACGCCAGGCAGCGAGTCGTAAGACTCGAACTCGTCGCACGCGGCCGCGAGGGACTTCGCGGTCGAGCCGGCGACGCCGACGCCGATCACGTAGCGCCCCAGCCGCTTGCAGCGCTGGGCGAGGGGCACGTAGTCGCTGTCGCCGGCGACGATCACGGCGTGGGTGAGGTCGGGGAGACGGAACATATCCTCGACGGCATCCACGGCGAGGCGGATGTCGGCGCCGTTCTTCGCGTACGCCGCGGCGGGGAAGAGCTGCACCAGGTCGACGGCGCGGGCCACGAGCTGCGTACGGTACTCGGCGTTCACCGGCGACGACCAGTCCGCATAGGCGCGCGTGAGCACGAGGGTGCCGAACGACGCGGCGTAGTCGATGATGGCGCCGACGTCGATCATCGCGGCGCGCAGGCGCTCGGTCACCTCAGGGTCGTCGGGGCGCTCGGTGATGCGCTGGCGGTCCTTGCCGTAGGCGTTGCGCCCGTGCACCCGGTCGTACCAGGAGATGACGATGTTGTCGAAGTCGAGGTAGACCGCGACGCGGGCCTCCGATGCCTCAGCCATTGTGCGACTCCTCTGTGGGGTAGGTCACGCCGATCTGAGCGCGGATCTCGTCGAGCGTGCCCATGATCGCCACGGTCTCGGCGATCGGCAGGATGTCTCCTTCGAGGAGCCCGTCGCGCACGAGGCGCTCGGCGGCGTGCGCCTCGTGCTCCATGCCGCGGGGCGCATCCGGAGCCGGCGGCCCCCCGATCTCCTCGAGGACGGTGCCGTCAGGGGCGATGAGGCGGAGGGTGGATGCCGACGACCACGCCGGCTGGATCTCGATGCGCGCCCTGGTGCCGAGGATCGACGCCGTGTTCGACCCAGCCGCTCTCGACGAGGAGAAGCTCGTCGAGACGGCGCCACCCTCGTGGACCATGACCGTGGCGACCTCGGCGTCGGCGCCGGTCTCGACGAGACGGCCCGCGGCCTGGATGCTGGTCGGGGCGCCCAGCACGTCCCAGATGAACGAGATCGGGTAGATGCCGAGGTCGAGCAGAGCGCCGCCGCCGAGTTCCAGCGCGTTGAGGCGGTGCGCGGGGTCGGAGGGGAGGAGCTGGGTGTGCGAGGCCGACACCGTGCGGATCTCGCCCAGGGCGCCAGAGGCGATGAGCTCGCGCATCCGCACCATCTGCGGGAGATAGCGGGTCCACATGGCCTCCATCACGAGCAGGCCGCGCTCGGCGCCGAGGCGCTGCAGGGACTCGGCCTCCGCCCGGTTGACCGTGAACGCCTTCTCGACGAGGACGTGCTTGCCGGCCTCGAGCGCGAGTCGCGCGTTGTCGTGGTGCATCGGATGCGGCGTCGAGACGTACACGATGTCGACGTCGGGGTCGGCGACGAGCGCCTCGTAGGTGGGATGGGTGTGCTCGGGGGCGATGCCGTGCGCGGCGGCGAAGGCGTCGGCGGACTCCTGGGAGCGTGAGCCGACAGCCACCAGATCGAGCCCTGCGCTGCGCAGATCGGATGCGAACGCGCCGGCGATGCCGCCGGTCGCGAGGATTCCCCAACGAAGACCAGTCATGGTCTCAGCGTAGAGGGTGAGGGGCGCGGTCAGGCCTTCGCGAGCGCCAGATCCAGGTCGGCGATGAGGTCGCGGGGATCCTCGAGGCCGGCGGACAGTCGGATGGTGGTGAGCGAGATGCCGGCCGCCTCGCGCTGCTCGGCGTTCAGGTGCGAGTGCGTCATCGACGCGGGGTGCGCCACCAGGCTGCGCGCATCGCCGATGTTCGCGACGAGACGGACCACCCGCAGGGCGTCGATCACCCGGCCGACGCGCTCCTGGGCGCCCTCGTCCGCGGGGCCGGCCAGGTCGAAGGAGAACACCGACGGCACGCCGTCCGGCAGGTAGCGCTGCGCGAGCCCGTGCCACGGATTGCCCTCGAGACCGGGGTGGTTGACCCTGGACACCGAGGGGTGCTCGGCGAGGAAGCGGGCGACGGCGAGGGCGGTGGCGCTCTGCCGCGACACGCGCAGGTCGAGGGTCTCGATACCCTGCAGGATCTGCCAGGCGTTGAACGGCGAGAGGGACGGGCCGAGGTCGTGCACGTACTTCGACTTCACCAGCGCCGCGAACGCCTGCCCGATGCCGAACCGCTCCCACAGCACGAGCTCGCCGAAGCGCTTGTACGGGGCGGTGAACTGCGGCCAGCGGTCGGGCTCGGCTCCGAAGTCGAACGTGCCCTGGTCGACGACGACCCCGCCGAGGGAGGTGCCGTGCCCGGAGAGGAACTTGGTCGCCGAGTGCACGACGAAGTCGGCGCCGTGCTCGCCGGGGCGCACCAGGTACGGCGTCCCCACGGTGTTGTCGATCACGAGCGGCACACCGGCCTCGTGCGCGATGTCGGCGACGAGTCTGATGTCGAGCACCTGAGCGACCGGGTTCGCGACGGACTCGGCGAACAGGGCGCGGGTCTCCGGACGGATCGCGGCCCGCCAGGCATCAGGGTCGTCCTGATCGACGAAGGTCACCCCGATGCCGAAGTCCTCGAACGTGTCCTGGAACAGGTCGACGGTGCCGCCGTAGAGCTGGTTCGCGGCGACGATGTGGCCGCGCACGCCGACGAGCGCGAGCAGGGTCACCGCGACGGCGGCCTGACCGGAGGCGACGGCGACCGCGGAGGCGCCGCCCTCGAGCGCCGCGACGCGCTCCTCCAGAACCTGCTGGGTCGGGCTGGCGTTGCGGCTGTAGAGGTTGCCCGTGGTGCGCAGCGCGAACAGGTCCGCAGCATCCGCGAGCGAGGAGAACTGGTACGCGGCCGTCTGGTAGATCGGCGGCACGGCGCTGTTCTGGGGTGTCCCTGGGACGTAGCCGGCCTGGATCTGCCGGGTCGCGAACTCGCTCATCAGACCATTGTGATGAGCGAGCGGTCCGTGCTTCGGCGTGTGTCGAACTGTTGCACCGCGTGAACCCCCGAATCGCCGCCGTGGCGCGGTGGAGCGACCGCTCGTACCGTGGCCGCCATGACCGAACCGCTCATCATCGGCGCCATGGTGCGCACTCTCGGCGCGTACCCCTCCGGGTGGCGTCACCCCGGCGCCCACCGCGACCCGTCCGCCGACCACGCCGTCCTGCGGCGCATCGCGGAGGAGGGGGAGGATGCCGGTCTCGACTACCTCTTCTTCGGCGACTGGCTGGCCACCGGGCCCGACCTCGAGTTCCGCGACCCCTACCTGCTCGCGCGGATCGACCCGGTGAG
Organism: Microbacterium sp. NPDC012755; assembly: GCF_042901325.1. Taxonomy (NCBI): domain Bacteria; kingdom Bacillati; phylum Actinomycetota; class Actinomycetes; order Micrococcales; family Microbacteriaceae; genus Microbacterium; species Microbacterium sp. NPDC012755. The sequence continues at coordinate 62,895 of NZ_JBIBCT010000002.1, forward strand.
CGCCGTGCTGTTCCTTGCCGGGCTCACCTCCCGCATCGGGCTCATCGCGACGGTGAACACCACCTACGCCGACCCTTACACGACGGCGCGCTCGCTCGCCTCGCTCGACGTGCTCTCCGGGGGCCGCGCCGGCGTCAACCTCGTCACCGGCGCCGAGCCGCGGGCTGCGGGCAATCACGGCCGCGACGCGCACGCCGACAACGAGGGCCGCTACGACAGGGCGGAGGAGTTCGTCACCGCTCTCCGCCGGCTGTGGGACTCGTGGAGGGAGGACGCCTGGGTCGCCGATGCCGAGCGCGGCGTGCTCATCGATCCGGAGGGTCTGCGCCCCGCCGACGTCCGCGGCGACCACGTGCGGGTGGACGGTCCTCTCAACGTCGCCCGACCTCCCCAGGGGCAGATCCCGATCGTGCACGCCGGCACCTCGCCCCGGTCGCGTCACCTCGCCGCGACCGAGGCCGATCTCGCGCTCATCGCGGCGCCGACCCTCGCGGACGCGATCGCGACGCGCGGCACTCTGCGAGACATCGCGGCAGAGGCCGGACGCTCTCCCGACGACGTGAAGGTCATCGCCCCCGTGCTCCCGGTGGTCGCGGAGTCGGATGCCGAGGCCCACCGCATCGTCGAGAGGCTGCTCTTCCTCGTGCCGCTGGCGGAGGGGCATCAGCGGGATCGGACGGCCTTCCCTCCGAACCGCACGGTCGAGGCGGTGGCGGATGCGCTCGGGGTCGCCGCCGACGACCCGCTCAGGGCCGCGTCCTTCGATGCGCCGGTGACCGCCCACGAGGCCGCGCGGCTCGGATCGGCGGGAGAGGCGCTGATCGCCCGTGTCGCGCGCATCGCCGGGCTCGGCGTCGGCGGAGAGCGTCCGGTGACCTGGCGTCATCTCGTGGCCGCGCACGCGGTGCCGGCGGCCTTCGTGGTCGGCGGCGCCTCGGCGATAGCCGACCACTTCGAGACCTGGCGCGACGAGGGGGCGGCCGACGGATTCAACGTCCTCTCCGCCTTCCAACCCGCGCAGTTCGAGGCGTTCACCCGGCTCGCCGCCCCCGAGCTGCGCCGCAGAGGGCTGCTCGGACGCGACGGCGGCACCCTCCGCGACCGCCTGCGCATTACGTCGCATGTCGATGCGTGACAGCGGGTGACCGCTCGTGAACGGTCGTGTCCGCCGCATCGTCGCCCGGCATCCCTCGTCCCTAACGTGAGTCGCACCCTGCATACCCGAACCCTCCAGGAGGCCCCCGCATGAATCGTCGCCTTGTCCGCGCCGTCGCCGTCGCACTCCCGCTCGTCATGGCGGCCGGTCTCGCCGCCTGCGCCTCGTCTCCGGCGCCGGCGAACGCACCCTCCGCCGGCGGCGACCCCGTCACGGGCGGCACGCTCACCTACCTCGAGCACCAGACGTACACGAACCTGTACCCGCCGCAGGCCGGTTTCTACCCGAACGGCGGCATCGTCAACAACATCACCGCTCGTCTGACGTGGCAGAACCCGGAGACGCTCGAGATCGAGCCCTGGATCGCCTCCGACTGGACCGTGAACGACGACGCGACCGAGTACACCTTCGACCTCCGCCCCGGGGTCACGTTCTCCGACGGCACCCCGCTCGACGCCGCGGCGGTCGCGAAGAACTTCGACACCTACGGGCTCGGAGCCCCGGATCGGGGGCTCACGGTCTCCGAGGCGGTGAACAACTACGCCAGCAGCGAGGTCGTCGACGACGACACCGTCACGTTCCGCTTCTCCGCCCCGTCGCCCGGGTTCCTGCAGGCGACGTCGACCATCAACTCGGGGCTGCTCTCGCCGGAGACGCTGGACGGCACGATCGAGGACTTCGGCGCCGGCAACGCGGCCGAGATCATCGGCTCCGGGCCCTTCACCGTGACGGGGGAGAAGCTCGGCACCGAGTACACGCTCCAGGCGCGGAAGGACTACGCGTGGGCTCCCGAGAGCGCCGCGAACCAGGGTCGCCCGTACCTCGACGACGTGCACGTGATCGTGACGCCGGAGGACTCCGTGCGCATCGGCTCGCTGCTCGCCGGCCAGGCCGACCTCGTCCGGTACGTCCAGGCCTTCGACGAGGCCCGCGTCTCGGGCGCCGGCTTCACGCTGTACGCGCCGCAGACCCGCGGTGTGAACAACTCGATCGCCCTCCGCCCGGGGAACCCGATCCTGAGCGACATCACGGTCAGGCAGGCGCTCGTCGCGGCGGTGGACGCCAAGGAGGTGGTCGACACCCTCTTCACCGAGAACTACCCGGTGGCCACGTCGGTGCTCTCCTCCGAGGCGCTCGGCTACAAGGACGAGTCCGAGCACTACGTCTACGACCTCAAGAAGGCGAAGAAGCTCCTCGATGAGGCCGGGTGGGAGGTCGGAGGCGACGGGATCCGCGAGAAGGACGGCCAGCGACTCTCGATCACCGTCTACGAGGCCAAGCCGCAGCCGCAGTCGAAGGCCACGCTCGAGCTCGTCGCCCAGCAGCTCGCCAAGGCGGGCGTCGAGCTGATCGTCAAGCCCGGAGACGCGGGCAGCTACGCCGAGGACACGCGCGATCCGCTCAAGACGGGCTTCTATCACTCGATGGTCGGCCGCGCCGATCTCGATGTGATCAAGAGCCAGTTCTTCACGAAGAACCGCGACGTGCTCATCTCCGAGGACGCCGAGCTCGACCGCCTGCTGCTCGCCGTGGCCTCCGAGCCCGACGCCGACAAGCGCGTGAAGGCGTCGCAGGCGGTGCAGGACTACATCGCCGAGCAGGCGTACGTCATCCCGCTGTTCGAGGAGCCGCAGGTGTACGGCGCGGCGACCTACGTGCAGGGCTTCGCGTCCGAATCGGTCGGCCGCCCGACCTTCTCCGAGGTCTGGCTCCAGGAGCACTGATGGCCTTCGTCCTCCGACGAGCCGGGCAGGCCGCGATCGTTCTGATCGCGGCCTTCACGGCCACCTTCTTCCTGCTGCAGCTGCTGCCGGGGGATGCGATCCTCATCAAGTTCTCCGACCCGAGTCTGGGGCTCTCGCCCGAGCAGCTAGACGGCATCCGCGCGGCCTACGGCGCCGACGTGCCGTGGTGGGAGCAGTACCTGCACGCGGGCCTCGGCTTCGTCGCCGGGGACTTCGGCTACTCGACCCAGTTCGGCACCCCGGTGCTCAGGATGCTGGCCGAGGCGCTGCCCGCGACGCTGCTGCTGGCCGCGCTCGGTCTCGTCGTCGCCCTGCTGCTCGCCGTGCTCATCGCGGCCGTGTCGTCTCTGGCCCCGTTCGCGTGGCTCCGCGACGGACTGCGTCAGGTGCCCGGCCTCTTCGTCGCCGTGCCGGTGTTCTGGCTCGGCATCCTCCTCATCCAGGTGTTCTCCTTCGGCCTCGGCTGGGTGCCGATCGTGGGCGCCGATCCGGTGCGGGGGCTGATCCTGCCGGTGCTCACGCTCGCCGTCCCGATCTCGGCTCCTCTCGCCCAGGTGCTCGTGCGCGCCGTCGATCAGGTGCAGGCGCAGCCCTTCATCACCGTGGTGCGCGCGAAGGGCGCCCCTCCGGCGTGGGTGCTCACGCGATCGGTCGCGCGCAACGCGGCCGTCCCCGCGCTCACGATCGCCGGCGTCCTGTTCGGCGAGCTCGTCGGCGGCGCCGTCGTGACCGAGACGGTGTTCGGACGCACGGGCATCGGCAGGCTCACGGAACAGGCCGTGGCGAACCAGGACATCCCGGTGCTGCAGGGCGTCGTGCTGCTGTCCGCCCTCGGCTTCGTGCTCATCTCCTTCGCCGTCGATCTGGTCACCCCGCTCATCGACCCGCGTCAGCGTGTCCGCCCCGCGATCGGAGTCCCTTCATGACCGCCCTCGTCGCTCCTCCCGCCCCCGCGCCGGTGTCCGAGGACGTCGCCCAGGTCGTCGCCCTCCGTCGACCCCGTCGGCCTCGTCGCCCGTGGGGCCTCTACGTCGCGGTGGCCCTCGTCGCGCTGGTCGTGCTGTGGGCCGTGATCCCCGGGGCGTTCGCTCCGGGGGATCCGCTCTCCGGGGCGCCGGCCGACAAGCTCCTCCCGCCGAGCGGGGCGCACTGGTTCGGCACCGATGCCCTCGGCAGGGACCTGTTCGGGCGCGTCGTGCACGGGTCGGTGCACTCGCTCTCCGGGGCGCTCATCGCCGTCACGGTCGGGCTCGGCCTCGGCACCCTGATCGGCGCGGTCGCCGGGGCGCTCGGCGGCATCGTCGACGACATCCTCATGCGGGTCGTCGACGTGCTGCTCGCGATCCCCGGACTGCTGCTCTCGCTCTCGGTCATCATCCTCCTCGGGTTCGGGACCGTGAACGCCGCGATCGCCGTCGGTCTCGGCAGCATCGCCGCCTTCGCGCGGTTGATGCGCTCCGAGGTCGCGCGGGTGCGGCGCACCGAGTACGTCGAGGCCGCGTACGGGAGCGGGGGCACCTTCTTCGCCGTGCTCCGCCGGCACGTGCTCCCGAACTCGCTCACGCCGATCGTCGCGCTCGCCGCCCTGCAGTTCGGCACCGCGATCCTCGCGATCTCCACCCTGGGCTTCCTGGGGTACGGAGCCCCGCCGCCCACCCCGGAGTGGGGTCTGCTGATCGCGGAGGGACGCAACTACATCGGGACGTCGTGGTGGCTCACGGCCCTCCCCGGTCTCGTCGTGGTCGCCGTCGTGCTCAGCGCCAACCGCATCAGCCACCGTCTCGGAAGGAACATCCGATGACCGTCAACGCTCCCACGGGCGGGACCGTTCTCACCGCCACCGACCTGCGGGTCTCCTATGCGGGCCGAGAGGTCGTGCACGGGGTGTCGTTCGAGCTGAACGAGGGGGAGACCCTCGCCCTGGTCGGGGAGTCCGGATCGGGCAAGTCCACGACCGCGCACGCGATCCTGGGGCTCCTGCCGGAGGGCGGCCGCGTCGACGCGGGCTCGGTGCGCCTCGGCGACCTCGACGTCTCGGGGTGGTCGGACCGGGCGCTGCGCGGCATCCGCGGTCCGATCGTCGGCCTCGTGCCGCAGGATCCGGTGACCTCCCTCGACCCCGTGCGGCCGATCGGCGCGCAGGTCGAGGAGATCCTGCGCCTGCACGGCCATCGTGACCGCCGCCGTCGCCGCGCCCGCGTGCTCGAGCTGCTCGACCGGGTCGGCATCGACGACCCCGACCTGCGGGCGCGCCAGTACCCGCACGAGCTCTCCGGCGGCATGCGCCAGCGCGTGCTGATCGCCACGGCGATCGCCCTGCGTCCGCGCGTGCTCATCGCCGACGAGCCGACCAGTGCGCTCGACGCCACGGTGCAGCGGCGCGTGCTCGATCTGCTCGACGAGCTGCGGCGCGAGGAGGGCACCGGCATCCTGCTCGTGACCCATGACCTCGGGGTCGCCGCCGACCGCGCCCAGCAGCTGGTGGTGCTGAAGGACGGCGCCATCGTCGAGCAGGGCGCGAGCGCCGACGTGCTGGCGGCCCCCTCCGACGCCTACACGCGGCAGCTCCTCGCCGACGCCCCGGCGTTCGTCACCGGCTTCCGTCGTCCCGAGGCGCCGCCGTTCCTGCGCGATGCCGCCGCCGTCGCCGCGGAGGATCCGTACGCGATCGTCGCGGAGGGGCTCGTGAAGGAGTTCCGGGTCAAGAGGCGCGAGAGCTTCCGTGCGGTCGACGACGTCTCCTTCCGCGTGCGCCGCGGCACGACCCACGCGCTGGTGGGGGAGTCGGGGTCGGGCAAGACGACGACGGCGCGGCTGATCACGCGCTTCCAGCGGGCGGATGCCGGAACGATACGGCTGGACGGGGAGGACGTGACCGGGGTGTCCGGCGAGGGACTGCGGGCGCTGCGACGACGGATCCAGCTCGTGTACCAGAACCCCTTCGCCTCGCTCGATCCGCGACAGCAGGTCGCCGACATCGTCGCCGAGCCGCTGCAGAACTTCCGCGTGGGGTCGAAGGCCGAGCGGCGCGAGCGCGCTCTCGCCCTCCTCGACAGGGTGGCGCTGCCCGCCGATCTGGCCAGGCGGACTCCGCGCGAGCTCTCCGGAGGCCAGCGGCAGCGCGTCGCGATCGCGCGGGCGCTGGCCATCGACCCCGAGATCCTCGTGCTCGACGAGGCGGTGTCCGCCCTCGACGTCACCGTGCAGGCGCGCATCCTCGAGCTGCTGGCCTCGCTGCAGGCGGAGCTCGGGCTCACGTACCTGTTCATCTCGCACGACCTCGCGGTGGTCCGCAGGATCAGCCACACGGTCTCGGTCATGCGCCGCGGCCGGATCGTCGAGGAGGGCGCCACCGAGGAGCTCTTCCGCGACCCGCAGCACGACTACACCAGGGAACTGCTCGCCGCGGTCCCGGGACGCGCAGCCGAGCGCACAGCCGAACCGGCAGCCTCACTCACCGCCGCACTCACAGGAAGAGCCCTCTCATGACCGCGCCCACCGTCGCCTTCTTCACCCGGCTGCTCGACGACGCCGCCCCGGCGGAGCGCTACGCGCTCGCGACGGAGCAGATCCAGCAGGCGGAGAGGTACGGCGTCGGCCGCGCCTGGGTCGCGCAGCACCACTTCCGCGCGGCGGAGGGAGGGCTCCCGTCGCCGCTCGTCCTGCTCGCGAACGTCGCGGCGCGCACCACGAGCATCCGCCTCGGCACCGGCGTCATCACTCTGCCTCTGGAGGACCCCGTGCGGGTCGCCGAGGACGCGGTCGTGACGGACCTGCTCTCCGGTGGGCGGCTGGACCTCGGTCTCGGCAGCGGCGGCACGCCGTCGTCGTTCGCGCCCTTCGGGGAGGACGTGCGCGCGAAGGCGGCGACCTACGACCGCAAGCTCGGTGTGCTGCTCGACGCGCTCGCCGGACGCGACATCGGCGCGGACAACACGCTCTACCCGGATGCCGGCTCGCTCGCCGACCGCATCTGGCAGGCGACCTTCTCGGCGCCGGGCGGTCACAGGGCCGGCGTGCACGGTCACGGCCTGCTGCTCTCGCGCACGCAGCCGCGTCGCGCCGACGACCTGCACGCCCCGCTGTCGGCACTGCAGGACCCGATCATCGACGCCTACCTCGAGGCGCTGCCCGAGGGCGTCGCGCCGCGGATCACGGCGTCCCGCACCGTGTTCGTGGCGGATGACAGGGCCGAGGCGCTGCGCTTCGCCGAGGTCGGGCTGCGCCGGGCCGCCGAAGGCTTCCGGAGTCAGGGGCAGACGATCCCCGGCGACGACCTCGACGACCTCATCGCGGCGCTCGACACCCACCTGGGCACGCCGGACGAGGTCGCCGAGTCGCTCGCCGCCGACACCACGCTCGCGCGGGCCACGGAGGTCGCGTTCCAGGTGCACTCGGTCGACGCCCCGCACGAGCACGTGCTGCGCTCGATCGAGCTCTTCGCCGACAGGGTCGCCCCGGCCCTCGGCTACACCCTCGACACCATCAAGGAGAAGGCATGACCACCGACATCGTCGATCAGATCGCGGGGGTGACGCCCGAGCTCGACGAGCTGCGGCGCCGCCGTCCGGTGACCAGGGAGCAGCTGCAGGCGAGCTTCGATGCGCTGTTCCGGCCCGTCTCCGTCGCGCACGTCTCGCAGGAGGAGCGGGAGCTGGTCGCGGCCTTCGCGACGCGGCTCGCCGGCGACACCGACGCCACGGGCACGTTCTACGCCGACCGCGCGCTCGCCGCCGACCCGCGGCGAGCGGCGATCGTCCTCGCGGAGGCCGCCGAGGCCGCGACGACGGGCCCGTACGGCGCCTACACGGAGGAGGGGCTGCGCTCCGAGAGCACGGACGGGCCCCGCTACACGCCGGACGGTGACGTCGTCGATGCGCTCGGGTCGCGGCTGGCCGCTGCGCTCGCGCACACGCACCTGCTCGTGCTCCGGCCGCGCGAGGCGTCGGGCGACGACATCGAGCGACTGCTGGACGCCGGCTGGTCGGCCGACGGCATCGTCACGCTGTCGCAGCTCGTCTCCTTCCTCGCCTTCCAGCAGCGAGTCGTCACCGGCCTCCGCGTTCTGGGGGCGGCGGCATGACCGTCGCGGACTCCCTGCTCGTGCACCACGACGCCCCGCATCCGCACGCCTTCACGCGTGCCGAGGTCGGCTGGCGACCCCACCTCGCGCCGCTCGCCGAGGAGGAGCTCACCGAGCGCCACTACGACGGACTCGTCGAGGCGGCGCGCGCGAAGAACGACTACTTCCGGCTGCTGGCGCGCGACCCCGAGGTGCTGAAGGCGCGCACCCTGGTCGACAAGGACATCTTCTACAACGTCGCGGAGGGGCTTCCCCGTGCGGAGCGCGAGCTGGCGGCGACGGCCGCGTCTCGTCGCAACGGCTGCGTGTTCTGCGCCTCCGTGCACTCGCGGTTCGCAGCGCACTACGGCAAGCGGCCCGACGACGTCGACCTCCTGCTCGACGAGGGGACGGACGCCGATCTCGGCGAGCGGTGGAACGCCGTGGTCGCGGCATCCGTCGCCCTCACCGACACTCCGAGCGCCTTCGGCCCCGCCGAGGTCGCCCGGCTGCGTGCGGCGGGTCTCGACGATCTCGAGATCTCCGACGTCATCCACGGCGCCGCGTTCTTCAACTGGGCCAACCGGCTCATGCTGTCGATCGGGCGTCCGGTTGCGCCGGACTGATCCTCATCGCGCCGCAAGGAACCCCGCGACGGCGTCGAGTGCTCCGTCGTGCGCCTCCAGATGGGGGAGGTGAGCGACATCCCGCAGCTCGAGGAACGTCGCATCGGGGATACTCGCGGCGACGTGGAGGGCGTAGCGCCGGATGTGGTCGAGGTCGAGGTCGCCGACGACGACGAGCGTCGGCACCGCTATATCGCCGAGGCGCGTCCAGGCGTCACCAGGCTCGGACTGCTCACCCGGATCGGCTGCGCGCAGGGCCACGCCGTTCATCGCCAGAAAGCGCTCGCGGGCCGTGTGCGAGGCGCGACCGGGGCGTTCCGGCCCGTCGAGCCAGACGATCGCCTCGAGGCGGTTCACCTCATCGACGTCTCCGTCGGCGTCCGCTGCGTCGATCAGTCGATCCAGCTCAGCAACCCTCGGGGCGAGTACGGGCGTGGGAGCACCGCTCACGGCTGGTGCGATGAGCACGAGCGCCGACACCCGGTCCGGGTGCGCGAGCGCCAGATCGAGCGCCGTTCTGCCGCCCATCGAGCATCCGATCACGACTGCGGCGCCCGGTTCGCAGGCATCCAAGACGGCGAGCGCGTCTGCGACGGGTGACCACCCGTCCTCGGTCTCGTAGGCGGTCTCCCCGTACCCTCGGGCGTCGAACCTGACCGTGCGGAAACCGTCTCCGAGCCGCGCGACCAGGGAGTCCCACGATGTCCTGTCGGTCACACCGGCGTGGATCATCAGCACGGCGCCGCCGTGACCGGTCGCCTCGGCGGCGAGCTGCGCGCGCCCGGAGGCGACGGTGATCAGAGTCACGGGACGAGGATGAGCTTGCCGTCGGCGGCGTGGGACTCCACGAGTTCGTGGGCCCGCGCCGCCTCGGCGAGCGGCAGTTCCTGACCGAGCTCGATCGTGAAGTCGCCCGCGGCGATGAGCGCGATCGTGGCGGGCAGCGCCTCGGCGCGCCAGGCGAGCTCCTGCTCCGTGAGCGGGATCGGCGATCCGCCGGAGAACGCGCGGATGCCGAAGGACGCGGCGTCCGGTCCGCGCACGATCGTCGCGATGCGGTCGCGGTCGGAGACGAGGGCGAGCGAGGTCTCGATCGCCTCGTCGGTGCCTGCGCAGTCGAGGGCGACGGTCACTCCGTGCGGCGCGGCGGCGCGCACGCGATCGAGCAGCCCGTCCCCGTAGGCGACGGGGATCGCGCCGAGCTCGCGCAGCTGATCGTGTCGTGCCGGGCTCCCTGTCGCGATGACCGTCGCACCCCAGGCCACCGCGAACTGCACGGCCGCCTGGCCGACAGCCCCGGAGCCCGCGTGGATGAGGAGGACGTCGCCGGCGGTCACGGCGAGTGAGCGCAGCGCCTGATACGCCGTACCTGCGGGGATCGCGATCGCCGCGCCCTCGGCGACGGTGACGCTGTCGGGGAGCGGGGCGAGATGAGCAGCCGGGACCGCGAGCGCCGAGGCGTAGGTGCCGAGCGTGTCGCGGATCGCGACGCGGTCTCCCACGGCGAACCCCTCCACGCCCTCGCCGATGGCCTCGACCACGCCGGCGCCATCGAAGCCGATTCTGCGCGGCTCGGTGATCGGGGCCGAGGGCCTCCTGCCTCCGCGGAGCTTCGCGTCGATCGGATTCACCCCCGCTGCCTCGATGCGGACGACGACCTCGCCGGCACCAGCGACCGGGTCGGGGATGTCGCTGAGGTGGAGGACGTCAGGGGAACCGAACTCTGTGTAGACGATCGCGCGAGCCATGCGTCCAGGCTAGCTCCGGGAACCGATCAAGGGGGCGGATGGCGCTGTGTAGACGATCGCGCGAGCCATGTCTCCAGGCTAGCTCCGGCAACCCCTCAGCGGGCCGCGAGCGCCTTCGTGATGCGCTGCGGTGACACCGGCTGCGCGGTGCCGAGGCGCTGCGCGAACACGCTGATCCGGTACTCCTCCAGCAGCCACCGCGTCTCCACGAGGGCGGGCGCGGCGTCGGCGGCGAGCGGGATCGTGCCGCCGGCATCCTCGAACGCCTTCGCCATCCGCTCGAACTCGCTCATGCGCGAACGATCCTTGCCCGGCTCGCTCGCGAGCGTCTTCAGCCGGTCGAGCATGCCGTCGAGGTAGCGCGGGAAGTGCGCCAGCCGGTCGACACCGGCCGCCGAGATGAACCCGGGGTGCAGGAGCCCTGCGAGCTGGGTGCGGATGTCGTTCAGCGGCCCGAGGAGGGAGAGGGAGTTCTGCGACTTGATGCCGCGCTCCACCTCGCGCGCCTTCGTGAGGATGCGCGCCACCAGCGACACGCACGCGAACAGGTCGTCGACCAGCGTCTCGGACACGGCGTCCCTCGCCTGAGCGAACGCGGCCTCGGTGCGCAGCGGCCCTCGCGCATCGAGCACGCGGCGGGCGACGGCGGTGCGGGCGTCCTCGATGAGCGCCGCCGCGTTCTGGTACGGGGATGCCGCGAGCGCCAGCTTCTCCTGGCTGGTCAGGTGCTCCTGGATGTACGAGGAGGGCGTCGGCACGGCGAGGAGCACGAGGCGCAGCACGCCGTCGCGGGTCGCCGCCGCCGCGGCATCCGCCGTCGCCTCGACCCGCACCGCGACGGTCCTGCCCTGGTCGACGATCGCCGGGTATCCGCGCACGACTCCGCCGGCGACCCTGGTGTCGAGCACCTCGGGGAGATCGCCGAAGGTCCACGTGGTGAGCCCGCTGCGCTCGATGGAGGCCGTGGCGGCCGGTGCCGACGGTCCCTTCGCGCCCGCGGGACGAGGGGAGGCGACCGAACGAGCCACGCTGCTGCGCGCGCGGTCGGCCAGACCCTTCTGCAGCGCGGCGAGGTCGCGGTCGGAGCCGACCACGCGTCCGCGCTCATCGACCGCGCGGAAGTTCATGCGCAGATGCGCCGGCACCCGATCGTCCTCGAACTCCGCAGCCGAGACGAGCTGGTTGGCGAGCGGCTGGATGAGACGGGCCAGCGCCTCCTTGAGGGTGCGTGACGGGCGGCCGTCGTGCGACTCCGGTCCCTGTCCTGCGAGTTCGACGCCGAACTTCTCCGCCCAGTCCGCTGCGGGCACCACGTGCCGTCTGATGGCCTTCGGGAGGGCGCGCAGGAGTCCGGTGATGAGCTCAGCGCGCAGTCCGGGCACCTGCCAGTCGAAGCCCGTGTCCTCGATCTGCGCGAGGAGTGCGAGCGGCACCACGACGCTCACGCCGTCGTCGGCGGCGCCGGGCTCGAAGCGATAGGCGAGCCCGAGCACCTGGTCGCCCTGCGTCCACCGGGTCGGGAACTCGCTCTGGTCCGCGCGGCCGTCGTCGTCGAGCAGATCGGCCTCGCGCATCACGAGGAGCTTCGGCGTCGACGTCAGGGCCTCGCGCCACCACTTCTCGAAGGACCGCACGTCGAAGACGTCGGACGGGATGCGCTCGTCGTAGAAGCGGAACACCGCCTCGTCTCCGGCGAGGATGTCGCGGCGGCGCTCGCGCTCCTCCAGCTTCTCGAGGCGCTTGCGCAGTTCGGCGTTGCTGCGCCAGAACGCGCTCACCCTCCTGTCGATCCGGGTCGGGTCCCACTCGCCCTCGACGAGCGCGTGCCGCACGAACATCTCCCGAGAGGCGGCGCGGTCGATACGGGCGAACTGCACGCGGCGCCGGGGGATGATCTCCACGCCGAACAGCGTCACCTTCTCGAAGGCGACGGCCGCTCCGGCATCCTTCGACCAGTGCGGTTCGCTGATCTGACGCTTCGCGAGGTCTCCGGCGAGGGACTCGGCCCATGCGGGGTCGATCTCGGCCACCGTGCGCGCGAACGTCCGCGAGGTCTCCACGATCTCGGCCGCCATCACGGCGCGCGGGCTCTTCTTGCGCAGCCCTGACCCGGGGAAGATCGAGAAGCGGATGCCGCGGGCCCCGCGGTACTCAGACACCGTCCGCTTCTTCGGAGTGCTGCCCTTGCCGGTGCTGCGCTCGTCGATGATGCCGATCTGCGAGAGCAGCCCGGACAGGAGCGCCCTGTGGATCGCGTCGGGGTCGGCGGTGCCGGAGCCGTCCTTCTCGCGCACCAGGGAGCGCAGCTGCCGGTGCACGTCGAACCACTCCCGCACGCGCACGTAGTTCAGGTGCTCGCTGCGGCACATCCGACGGAACGCGCTGGAGCCGAGCTCCCGCTGCTGCTCGCGCAGGTGGTTCCACAGGTTCAGCACGGCGAGGAAGTCGCTGGTCGGATCCGCGAAGCGCGCGTGCATCCGCTCCGCCTCGTCGCGCACCCCCTGTGGGGCGTCTGCGGACGGGCGTTCGCGCACGTCCTGGATCGTCAGGCCGGCCACGATCGGCAGCACCTGGGCGGTGACGCCGGTGCGTGAGGCCTCGACGAGCATCCGGGCGAACCGCGGGTCCATCGGCATCCGCGCGAGGTCCCGGCCGATGCGGGTGAGCCTGCCGTCGGCGACCGCTCCCAGTTCGGTGAGCAGATCGAACGCGGCCTTGACCCCGCGGGAATCCGGAGGGGTGAGGAAGGGGAACTCGGTGATGTCGCCGAAGCCGAGCGACAGCATCTGCAGCACGACGGAGGCGAGTGACGTCCGCAGGATCTCGGGCTCGGTGAACTCGGGGCGCTTGTCGTAGTCGTCCTCGCCGTACAGGCGGATGGCGATGCCGGAGCTCGTCCGCCCTGCGCGACCGGAGCGCTGGTTGGCCGACGCCTGCGACACCGGCTCGATCGGCAGGCGCTGCACCTTCGACCGGTTGCTGTAGCGCGAGATGCGCGCGGTGCCGGTGTCGACGACGTACTTGATGCCCGGCACCGTGAGGCTGGTCTCGGCGACGTTCGTGGCGAGGATGACGCGACGCCGCAGCCCCGCGACCGTGGAGCGCTCGAAGACCCGGTGCTGCTCGGCGGCGGAGAGCCGCCCGTACAGGGGCAGCACCTCGACCGGCGAGGTCTGCGAGCGGTAGGCGCCGCGCACCGCGTCGGCCGCATCGCGGATCTCCGCCTCTCCGGGGAGGAACACGAGCACGTCGCCCGGGGCCTCCCGGTCGAGCTCGCGCAGCGCCGTGACGATCTCGGCGACCTCGTCGTCCTCCGTCTCCTCGGTGCGCGCGCGGTAGCGGACCTCGACGGGGTAGGTGCGGCCGGAGACCTCGATGATCGGCGCGGGGCGCCCGTCGGCATCGGCGAAGTGCGCCGCGAAGCTCTCCGGATCGATCGTGGCCGAGGTGATGACGACCTTGAGGTCGGGGCGCTCGGGGAGGATCCGCACGAGGTAGCCGAGCAGGAAGTCGACGTTGAGGGAGCGCTCGTGGGCCTCGTCGATGATGATCGTGTCGTAGCGGCGGAGCAGCCGGTCGCGGTGGATCTCGTTGAGCAGGATGCCGTCGGTCATCAGCGCGATGCGCGTGGCGTCGGAGACCTGGTCGGTGAAGCGGACCTTGTAGCCGACGGCGCCGCCGAGCTCGACTTGCAGCTCCTCGGCGACGCGCTCGGCGATCGTGCGCGCGGCGAGGCGGCGCGGCTGGGTGTGGGCGATGCGCTCACGGCCCAGCTCGAGGCAGATCTTCGGCAGCTGCGTCGTTTTTCCCGATCCCGTCGCACCGGCGACGATCACGACCTGGTGGTCGCGGATGGCGTCGGCGATCTCCTCCCTGGCCGCGCTGACGGGCAGCTCAGGGGGGTAGGAGATCACGGGAGAAGACATAGCCCTCCATCGTATGCCGGGATCGAGCGCATACGATCATCGGGTGACGAGAGTGCTGCGATGGTTCCGCGAGTTCGGCCTCCCTCCGCGGATCCTGGGGCTCGATATCGCCCGCGGCCTCGCGATCCTCGGCATGGCCGGCGCCCACGTCGGCGAGACGGGGGAGTTCGATCTGCTCGACCCCTCGACCTGGCTGGCGATCGTGCACGGCCGCTCGTCGATCCTCTTCGCGGTGCTCGCCGGCGTCTCGATCGCGCTCATGACCGGGCGCAGCGAGCTGCCGGATCCCGCCAGGATGCCGGCGCTGCGACTCAACCTCGTCGGCCGGGGCGCCGTCATCTTCGCGATCGGCCTGGTGCTGGAGATGTTCAACACCCCGATCGCGGTGATCCTCACCCTCTACGGCATCCTCTACGTCGCGATCATCCCGTTCCTGCGGTGGCGTCCCTCGCACCTGCTCCTGCTCGCGGGGCTGCTCGCCGTCGCCGGGCCCGCGGTGCTGGCGCTGATCACCGCCGTGACGCTGCATCCCTACGGCGCGGGGATCTCCTTCGCCCTGTACGGCTCCTATCCGATCACCGTCTGGTTGGCGTTCGTCCTCGGCGGCCTGGCACTCGGCCGTCTGCGGGTCGAGCGCGTCGAGACCGCCCTCGTCGCGTTCGGCGTCGGGCTCGGGCTCGCGGTGATCGGCTTCGCGCTCGAGGTGGTCGGAGCGGTCGCGGGCATCGGGACGTCGGAGTCCGAGGGGGCGTGGTCGGGAGGCGACGGCTGGAGCGGATATCCGGACGCGCTGGCCGATGCCGATCCCTTCGGCGCCGTGCTGTCGGCGATCTTCGCGTCGTACCCGCACTCCGGGGGCACAGCCGAGATCCTCGGCTCCGGGGGATTCGTGCTCGTGGTGATCGCGCTGTGCCTGCTGCTGAGCCGCCCGCTGCGTCGGGTGCTGCTGCCGCTCGGCGCCCTGGGGTCCATGCCGCTGTCGGCATACAGCCTGCACGTCGTGTCGGTGTCGCTGATCGCGGGCCCCGGCGGCTTCATCCAGAGCAACGCGTTCTGGGCGCTCACGGCCATCGTCCTGCTCCTGCTCGCCACCGTGTGCTCGATCTTCTTCGGACGTGGTCCGCTGGAGCGGCTCGTCGGCACCGCGGCCACGGCGATGGCTGCGGTGCCGACGAGGTGAGTCGATCAGAAGTGCGTGCCGCCGTCGATGCGCACTTCGGTGCCGGTGATGAAGGCGCCGTCCTCGCTCGCCAGCATCGCGACGACGCCGGCGACGGACTCCGGTCCGGCGAAGCCCTGGCCGATCGCGGGGGCGAGCTTCATGAAGAGGCTCATGTCGGCGTCCTCGGGCAGGCCGGGGCCCACGCTCTGCCGGCTCTGGCCTGAGCCGTCCGTCATGCCGGAGGAGATCGAGCCCGGCTGCACGGCCGTGAAGCGGATGCCGCTCTTGGCGTACTCCGCGGCGAGCGCGTGGGTCATCGACTGCACGCCGCCCTTGCTGGCCGCGTAGGCGGCCATGTAGGGGTGCGCGAAGCCGGCCGACGTCGAGCTGAAGTTCACCACGGCCGACGAGGCGCCGTCGCGCAGCGCGGGGATCGCCTCGCGGATCACGAGGAACGTGCCGACCAGGTTGATGCGGATGATCTGCTCGAACTGGTCGAGCGTCGTCTCGTGCGTGTGCGAGGAGCGCAGGATGCCGGCGGCGTTGACGAGCACGTCGAGCCCGCCGAGGGCCTCGACGGCGGCGGCGACCCCGGCGCGGACGGACGCCTCGTCTCCGATGTCCATGGTGACGGTGGTGAGGCGGTCGGAGAGCGCCCCTGCCTTCGCGACCGTGTCGTCGAGGCCGGCGGCGCTGACGTCGGCGGCGACGACGCTGCCGCCCTCGCTCAGCATCCGCAGCACGGTGGCCTGGCCGATGCCAGAGCCTCCGCCGGTGACGAGCGCCCGACGTCCTTCGTAGCGGTTCATGATCTTCCCTTCGTCGATGTGTGATCACCTGGCAGGATATGCCTGAGTGGCACGATGTGCCAACCAGTACTCTGGGGCGGTGGAGACGCAGACCCTGACCGCGCGGCGCAAGGCTGCGACCGAGCGCGACATCGCGGGCGCGGCGGCCGCCCTCTTCGCGGAGCAGAGCGTGGCGCAGGTCACCGCCGAGCAGATCGCCCAGCGCGCCGGGGTGTCTGTGCGCACGTTCTACCGCTACTTCGCGCGCAAGGAGGACGCGATCGCGCCGATCCTCACGGTCGGCGCCGCCCGCTGGCAGGCGGCGTTCGCGGAGGCGGGGGACGGTGCCCTCCGCGAGCGCATCCCCGCCGTGATCGCCGGACAACTCGGCGCCGACGGCGAGGGAGACCTCCAGGTCATGCGCGCGCTGCTGATCGGGATCGAGTCCGACGATGCGCTGCGCGACGTGTGGCTGCGCGTCAACGACGACTCCGAACGGCGGCTGAGGGAGATCCTGCAGGGCCGAGGTGCGGCCGGAGCCGATGCGCGGATCCTCGCCGCCGTCGCGACCGACGCGATCCGCATCGCCTTCGAGGAGTGGGCCTCCACCGACGACGGACCACGGCCCGACGTGCTCGCCGTCGAGATGTTCCGGCTCATGTCCGCGGGGATCTCCGGGCTCGACTGAGCGGTCGTAGGGTGGAGATCATGACGATTCCTGCTCTCGAACTGAACGACGGCCACTCCATCCCGCAGCTCGGCTACGGCGTCTTCAAGGTGCCGCCGGCGGAGACCGAGCGCGCGGTGAGCGAGGCGCTCGAGATCGGCTACCGGCACATCGACACGGCCGCGATCTACGGCAACGAGGAGGGCGTGGGGGCGGCGATCGCGGCATCCGGCATCCCGCGCGAGGAGCTGTTCGTCACCACCAAGCTGTGGAACGACCGCCACCACGACGACGAGCCCCGTGCCGCGATCCGCGAGAGCCTCGACAAGCTGCGCCTCGACAGCGTCGACCTCTATCTCGTGCACTGGCCGACGCCGGCGAAGGACGACTACGTGCACGCCTTCGCGAAGCTGATCGAGCTGCGCGAGGCGGGGCTCACGCGCAGCATCGGCGTCTCGAACTTCCTGGTGCCCCACCTGGAGCGCACGGTGGCGGAGACGGGGGTCGTGCCCGCGGTGAACCAGATCGAGCTGCACCCGGCCTACCAACAGCGCGATGTCGTCGCGTGGGCCGAAGCCCACGACGTGCGCATCGAGGCGTGGGGTCCGCTCGGCCAGGGCAAGTACGACCTCTTCGGCGTGCCCGCTGTCGCGGATGCCGCGGCCGCCCACGGCGTCACCCCGGCACAGGCGGTGCTGCGCTGGCACCTGCAGAAGGGGAACATCGTGTTCCCGAAGTCGGTGCGCGCCGAGCGCCTGCGCGAGAACCTCGACGTCTTCGGCTTCGAGCTCACCGCGGACGAGATCGCCGCGATCGACGCACTCGACCCGTTGGACGGGTCGGGCCGCGTCGGCTCCCACCCCGACGACGTGAACTGAGTCCCTCTCGTTCCTTGCATGACGCCCTGTGTCGCGGCCCGCGACACAGGGCGTCGTCGCGGGTAGCTTCGTCGGCATGACAGCTGCCTACCGTGTCGTCGCCGTCTCGGGTTCCCTGCACGAACCGAGCAAGACCACCGCTCTCATCCGCGCCATCGGCGCCGCGATCGCCGAGCGCGCCGACATCGAGTTCGAGCTCATCGAGCTCACCGACATCGGTCCGGACCTCGCCGGTGCGCTGCGCCGCGACCAGCTGCCCGCGCGGGTGGAGGACAAGCTCCTCGCGGTCGAGAAGGCCGATCTGCTGATCGTCGGCAGCCCCGTCTACCGGGCGTCGTTCACAGGTCTGTTCAAGCACCTGTTCGACTTCGTGGGGCAGTACGAGCTCGTCGGCAAGCCGGTGCTCCTCGCTGCCACGGGCGGCGGCGAGCGCCACGCCCTGATCATCGAGCACCAGCTGCGTCCGCTGTTCGCGTTCTTCCAGGCGCTCACGCTTCCGCTCGGCGTGTACGCGAGCGACACGGACTTCGCGGGGTACGAGATCAGCTCCGAGGTCCTGCACAGCAGGATCGCCCTCGCCGCTGAGCGTGCGCTGCCCCTCGTCGGCTACGCGGCCACGAGACCCGTGGAGCTGCTCGCCGGCTGATCCGACGGCGGCGTACGGTGAGGCTATGACCAACCGGCTCGCCGACACCCTCAGCCCGTACCTGCGCGCGCACGCCGAGAACCCGGTCGACTGGTACCCCTGGGGTCCCGAGGCCTTCGCCGAGGCCCAGCGACGGGATGTGCCGCTGCTGATCTCGATCGGCTACTCCACCTGCCACTGGTGCCATGTGATGGCGCGCGAGTCCTTCGCCGATCCGGCCATCGCGGCGCTGATCGACGAGGGGTTCGTCGCGGTGAAGGTCGACAGGGAGGAGCACCCTGACGTCGACGGCGCCTACATGGCGGCGGCATCCGCCTTCACGCAGAGCCTCGGCTGGCCGCTCACCGTGTTCGCGACCCCGCGCGGCCGCGCCTTCTACGCCGGCACCTACTGGCCGCCGGAGCCGCGTCCGCCGATGCCGTCGTTCCGCGAGGTGCTGGCGGCGGTGCGGGAGGCCTGGACGCTGCGGCGCGCGCAGGCGGAGGAGTCGGCGGATGCGGTGTCCGCCGCGCTCGCGAGAGCGACGGGGTCGGCGCCCTCCGACCTGCCGACCGCCGCTGACCTGGCCGCTGCGGCCACGGCGATCGCCCATAGGGAGGACCGGGTCCACGGAGGGTTCGGCGGAGCGCCGAAGTTCCCGGTGGCGACCGCGCTGAGCTTCCTGCAGACGCCGCTGGTGCGCCGGGAGGCTCCCGAGGCGGCCGCCGCCGCCGAGAGAGCGCTCCTCGCGATGGTCGGCTCCGAACTGCGGGATCGGGACGGCGGGTTCTTCCGCTACGCCACCCAGCGCGACTGGACGGTGCCGCACTACGAGCGGATGCTGACCGACAACGCGCAGCTTCTCGACGTCGCTCTCGCCTCGGGCGACGATGCGACGGCCGAGGGAGTGGTCTCGTTCCTGCGGGGCTCCCTGCGCCGCGAGGGTGGAGGGTTCGGCGCCGCCCAGGACTCGGAGTCGTGGATCGACGGAACCCGCAGCGAGGGCGGCTACTACGCGAGGACCGCGCAGGAGCGCGCCGGTCTCGAGCCCCCGGAGGTCGACGGCAAGATCATCACGGGCTGGAACGGACTCGCGATCGGGGCGCTCTCACGGGCGGGAGCCCGCCTCGGGGAGAGCACCTGGATCGACGCCGCGGCGGAGGCGGCGGAGTCCGTGCTGCGCGCCAACCGCGCCCCGGACGGCCGGCTCGTGCGCACATCGCTCGCGGGGATCCCGTCGTCCGCCGCCGCGACGGCATCCGATCTCGCTCTGCTCGCCGACGGGCTCTTCGCGCTCGCCCTGGCGAGAGGAGAGGTCTCATGGGCGGTCACGGCGCGGGAGCTGCTCGACCAGGCGCTCGCCGGTGTCGCGGGCGATCCGCTGCTGTCCGCGCAGGGCATCGCCGCCTCACCCGATCACTCCGACGGCGACCTCCCGTCGGATGCGTCCGCCGTGGCGGCGGCCGCTCTGACGGCGTGGCGGCTGGGAGCGGGGGAGCGCTATCGGGAGGCGGCGTCCGAGATCGTGCGCGTCCACGGCGCGGCCTCGGTGGCGCAGCCCTTCGCGCACGGCAGCATGCTGCGCGCGGCCGCGGGGCTCGTCGATCCGCCGCGGCAGGTCGTCGCCGTGACATCGGCGCCGGACGGCCCTCTCGCGGTCGCGGCGCGCGCGGCGGATGCCGAGGCGGTCGCCGTGGTCTCGCCCGCGCAGGCGCGCGCCTTCGCGGAGGCCGGGTTCGAGCTGTTCGAGGGCAAGGACGCGGTGCCGGAGCGCGTGCACGACTGCCGTGCGTTCGTGGGCCGTCTCCCCGTGAGCGATCCGGCGGAGGTCGTCGCGACGCGCTGAGTCAGCTCGCGTTGCGCGGATGCCGCTTCGCCGCGCGTTCGTTGCCGCGGCGGTAGTTGCCGGTGACCCGCGCCATCAGCAGCTGCGGGTCGCCGGCGTCGACCTCGGCGAGGAAGGCGGCGGCCGTCGCTCCGCGCAGCACGGTCGCCGTCGTGCCGTGGTGGCGGATGACGACGTCGCCTCCGCGCACCACGTACTCGAATCCTGCCGGGGCCGCCATGAGGCGATCGTAGACCGTGAGATCAGACGTTGGCGTAGCCCATGCCCATCGCGGACCTGACCTCGCGCAGGGTGGCGTCGGCGATCGAGCGGGCGCGGGCGTTGCCCCTGCGCAGCACGTCGTCGACGAGACCCGGCTCCTGGGCGAGCTCGGCCCGGCGGGACCGATGCCCGGCGAGGAAGCCGTTGACGGCCTCGGTCGCGAGGGTCTTGAGTCCGGAGGAGCCCGCCGCGCCGACCTCCTCCGCGACGCGCTCCGGGGTCGTGCCGAGGCATGCCGCCGCGGCCTGGAGCAGCCCCGACACTCCGGGGCGTCGCTCGGGGTCGAAGGTGATGAGGCGCTCCGAATCGGTCGGGGTGCGGCGGATCAGGGCAGCCGTCTCGTCCGCCGTCATCGAGAGGGAGATCGCGTTCCCGTAGCTCTTCGACATCTTTCGTCCGTCGAGTCCCGGCAGCTCCGGCGTTTCCGTCACGAGCGCTTCGGGTTCGGGGAACACCTCGGCGTAGCGTTCGTTGAACCGTCGGGCGATGAGCCGGGTGATCTCCACGTGGGGGAGGTTGTCCTTCCCCACGGGCACGAGGGTGCCCTTGCAGAAGAGGATGTCGGCGGCCTGGTGCACGGGGTACGTCAGCAGCAGTCCGCTCAGAGACCTGCCGGATGCCGCGTGCTCGGCCTTCACGGTCGGGTTGCGGTGCAGCTCCGCCTCGCTGACCAGGCTGAGGAACGGCAGCACGAGCTGGTTGAGCTCCGGCACGGCGGAGTGCGTGAAGATCGTCGTGTGCTCGGGGTCGAGCCCCGCGGCCAGGTAGTCGAGGATCGCCGAGCGGACGTTCGCGGCGACGCCGTCCGACGCGTCGCGGTCGGTGATCACCTGATAGTCGGCGAGGATCACGAAGGTCTCGACCCCGAGCTCCTGGAGTCGCACGCGCTCCCTGATCGTGCCGAAGTGATGGCCGAGGTGGAGGGCGCCGGTGGGGCGCTCTCCGGTGAGGATGCGGAAGCCGGACGGGTCGTCGGCGATGCGGCGCTCCAGGGAGGGCATGCGTGCGGCGGTCGCGGTGAAGGAATCCATGTGTGCTCCAGGTCGATGGGTGCACGAACGGACATCCGCGGGTCGCGGGCCGCCGTGCAGCCCGCGAGACATGCGTCAGAGGGCTGCTACCGCAGCCGCCAGCTCACCGAGAGGAGAGAACGCATGCATCCATCCTACGTCGGGGGGATCAGTGTGCAGACTGCTCAGCGATTCGAGGGAAGTACCCGCTCGGCTGCGCGCCCTGCGCAGGGAATGCTGCACCGTTTGCCCAGCGGGCGGCATCCGGTCTAGTGTTGCGCGACAGCGGCCGACGCCGGTCGCCTCCGATCTCAGCAAGGATGCTCTGACGATGACCCTCCCCACCCGTCCAGGCCTCGAGGCCGTTCCCGCCTATCGTCAGGGCCGTTCGGCGCCGGCCGGCGCGTCCAAGCTCTCCTCGAACGAGTCTCCGCACCCGCCGCTCGCCTCGGTGGTGGCCGCCGTGCAGGATCGTCTCGGCACGATCAACCGCTATCCCGACATGAGCGCCGCCGCGCTGCGCGACGCCCTCGCGGCCAGGTACGACGTCGACGCCGCGCTCGTCACGGTGGGCGCGGGCTCGGTGGAGCTCGCCGCACAGCTCATCCACGCCGTCGCGGGCGAGGGCGACGAGGTGATGTTCGCGTGGCGATCGTTCGAGGCCTACCCCTCGCTCGTGCGCATCGCCGGGGCCGTCCCCGTGGCCGTGCCCCTGGACGCCGAGCACGCGCACGACCTCGACGCGATGCTCGCCGCGATCACCCCGCGCACCCGTGCGATCTTCGTGTGCAACCCCAACAACCCCACCGGCACCGTCGTGAGCGCGGCGGAGCTGGAGCGCTTCGTCGCCGCGGTGCCGCACGACATCCTCGTCGTGATCGACGAGGCGTACGTGCACTTCGACCGCACCGACAGCTACGGCGCCGGCATCGAGCTGTTCCGACGGCATCCGCACGTCGCGGTGCTGCACACGTTCTCGAAGGCCTACGGGCTGGCCGGTCTCCGCGTCGGCTACGCGATCGCCCCGCGCGAGGTCGCCGACAATCAGCGCAAGGTCGCGGTGCCGTTCGGCGTCACCGACCTCGCGCAGACGGCGGCCAGGGCATCTCTGGATGCCGAGGACGAGCTCGCCGTGCGCATCGAGGAGGTCGTCGCTCAGCGCGACCGCCTGCAGGCTCTCCTCGTGGATGCCGGGTGGCCGGCCGTCGCCTCTCAGGCGAACTTCGTGTGGGTGCCCGCGGGGGAGCGCACCTCGGAGCTGGAGGCGCTGCTCCACGAGGGCGGCGTGATCGCCCGCGCCTTCCCCGGCGAGGGCGTGCGCATCTCGTCCGGCGGCATCGACGACATCGACCGCGTGGCAGCCACGCTCGTTCGCAAGGAGGCGACCGTATGACCGAGGTGCCCACCACCACGACCACGACCAAGGGCCTGCATCCGGGACTCACCCGTCGGCAGATCTCCATGATGGGGCTCGGCGGCGCGATCGGCGCCGGCCTGTTCGTCGGATCCGGCCAGGCGATCAGCATCGCGGGTCCCGCCGTGCTCGTCTCCTACCTCGTCGCCGGCGGCATCGTCGTCCTCGTGATGGCGATGCTCGCCGAGATGGTCGCCGCCCGCCCCAGCTCCGGGGCGTTCAGCTCCTACGCGCAGAAGGCGATGGGCCGCAGCGCGGGCAGCGCCGTGGGGTGGCTGTACTGGATCCAGCTCGTCGTCGTGATCGCCGCCGAGGCGACGGGTGCCGGCGGCATCATCGCCCAGTGGGTGCCCGGCATCCCGGCCTGGGCCTGGGTGCTGGTCTTCGTCGTCGCCCTCACCGCGGTGAACCTGTTCGGCGTGCGCAACTACGGACGCTTCGAGTTCTGGTTCGCCGCGATCAAGGTCGCCGCGATCATCGCCTTCCTCGTGGTGGGCGTGTGCGCCATCGTCGGGCTGATCCCCGGCGTCCCCGCGACGGGCGTCTCCCACATCGTCGACCACGGCGGCTTCGCTCCGAGCGGCATGACAGGGATCGCCGCCGCGCTGCTCATCGTGGTGTTCGCGTTCGGCGGCACCGAGGTCGTGGCCATCGCCGCGGCGGAGTCCGATGACCCCTCTCGCAACATCCGCCGCATCGTCCGAGAGGTGCTCGTGCGCATCCTCATCTTCTACGTCGGCTCGATCTTCGTGATCGTCGCGGTGCTCCCGTGGAACGACCCGGCGGTGAAGAAGGGGCCGTTCTCCGCGGTGCTCGACACGCTGAACGTGCCCGGCGTGGGGCTCGTGATGGACCTCATCGTCGTCATCGCGCTGCTCTCGGCCATGAACGCGAACATCTACGGCGCCTCGCGCATGGCGTACTCGCTCGGGGAGCGCGGCCTCGCCCCCCTCGTCGCCACCCGCACGAGCGTCAAGGGCGTGCCCTACATCGCCGTGCTCGCCTCGGTGGCGTTCGGCTTCGTGACCGTGGCACTGAACTGGATCTACCCCGACGCCGTGCTGCCCGCGCTGCTCAACGTCGTCGGCTCGACGATCCTGGTCATCTGGACCGCGACGGCCGTGTCGCAGATCATCCTCCGTCGTCGCGCCGACCGCGACGGCGAGGCGATGCCGATGCGGATGTGGGGCTTCCCGTGGCTGTCGTGGGTGTGCCTGGTGCTGCTCGGCGTCGTCATCGCCCTCGCGATGATCGACGAGGGCGCCCGCGTGCAGCTGCTGCTCACGATCGGCCTCACCGCGGTGCTCCTCGTCGTCGCCCGCCTCACGCGCGGCGTCGCACGGCCCGGCGTGGTGCGGGAGTAGCCCGTGCGGATCGACCGTCTCGATGCGGCGCTGATCCGCCTGCTCACCGAGGAGCCGCAGCTGCCGATCCTCGAGTGCGCACGGCGGCTCGGCGTCGCCAGGGGCACCGCGACGAGCAGGCTCGCGCGTCTGCACGAGGGAGGCGTGATCCAGGCGATCGTGCCGCAGCTCGACCCCGCCGGCTTCGGCTACGCGGTCGTGGCGTTCTGCCTGGTGGAGATCGACCAGAAGGTCGGCCACGACGAGGTCGCGGTCGCCCTCGCCGACGCAGTGCCCGAGATCGTCGACATGCACACCGTCACCGGGGCGAGTGACATGCAGCTGCGCCTCGTCGCTCGGGACGCCGCCCAGCTGCAGGAGGTCCTCGACAGGGTGGCGCTGGTGCCGGGGGTGGCGCGCACAGCATCCTCGATCGCGATGCGCACCCACCTGTCCGGCCGCGTGCTCCCGCTCGTCGAGCACGTCGCCGAGGCGGAGAACGGCTAGATACCCGCGTTCGAGAACTCGCCGGTCAGCGTGCCGTCCAGATGCACGCCGTGCCCGCCGAACATGTCCGCGTCATCGAACTCCAGCGAGAACGAGCCGTCGTCGTGCGCGACGTGGATCGAGATGAGTCGCAACCGGGCGGCGAACTCGTCGCCCGTCAGCCGCGCCTCCTCGCTCTCCGCCCAGCTCTCGTTGTATAGCGCGAGGAGCGCCTCGGCGGCGAACCCCGTGGCCGCCGACTGCCACTCCGAGGGTGCGGAGAGGAGCGTGGCGATCGTGCCGCACATCGTCGCCATCCGCGCATCCGTCGACGAGACGATCGACACCTCGGCGTCGTGTCCCATCCACCCCCGCCGCATCGAGTACCACCCCGTGGAGCGGTCCTCGGTCAGCGCGCCGAGATCGGCGGACAGGAAGGTCTTCGGCGTCGTCCGCGCCGCGAGGAACGACTCCAGCGCGGGGACGGACCTGGCGGGAAGAACCTCGACCAGGAGGAAGCGGCGCGGGTCGGCGAACGAGAAGCCTCGTTCTTCGAGCTGGCGTCGCGCATCGGCCTCCTCGGGGGAGAGGTAGCCGTTCGAGCGCCGCACCCGCACGGTCAGGATGCTGTCGCCGGTGAGCCGCCCGCGCAGAGTGGCCAGGCCGTCGTCGTCGACGAGCTGTTCCAGTCGGCAGCTCTCGCTGATGAGGGGAGCGCCGGCGTCGATGTCCCCGTCGATCCAGGCCGCGATCTCGATCGACGCGGCCCACAGCTCGGCCGGTCCGGACGGGTGCTGTGCGCCGTGCTTCGAAGCGGAGACGCCGTTGGGGCCCGTGACGACGGTGATGTCCTCGGTGCTCTGCGCGAATTTCTGATCCTGCAGGGCGAGCTGGTGAGCGGCGTCCATCACACCCAGCCCGGCAGCCAGTTGTGCAGCAGCCAGAAGTCGTAGGGCACGCTCATGCCGGTCCACACCGGGTAGAAGAACGCCGAGACGAGCACCGCGAACGCCAGGAAGATCAGCACGGTGCGCTCACCCGACTGCCGCCGGTGCAGAGGATCCTCACGGCGCCCCGCGATCACGCGCATCGTGACGGCGAGCCCGATCACCATGAACGGCATCATCGCGACCGTGTAGAACTGGAAGATCGTGCGCTCGGGGAACAGCAGCCACGGCACGTAGGTCGCGGCCAGCCCGATCAGCGGGTAGGTGAGCGCGGGGTCGAGCGGCTGCTTCGCGATCCAGCTGCGCACCAGACGGTAGAGCAGGTAGACGGATGCCGCCACCGCCGCGTACCAGATGAGCGGGTTCGGGATGCTGGAGATCACCGCGATGCAGTGGTCGGTGCCGCACCCGCTGGGTTCGGCGCCGACCCACACCGCGGTGGGACGCAGCAGGAGGGGCCACTCCCACGCGGGGCTCGCGTACGGGTGCCCGCTGGTGAGGCCGACATGGAAGTTCAGGATCGCCTGGTGGTAGCGCCAGAGGGAGGCGAAGGGGTTCGGGTCGAGGTCGCGGTTGTAGCCGCCAGAGGTGACGAGCCAGCCCGTCCAGCTCGCGAGGTACACGGCGAACGCCGGGACCACCAGGAGCACGAACGACACGGGGCCCTGCTTGAAGGCGGCGGCGGTCGGCCACAGCACGACTCCCGCCCGGCGCCGGGCGAGGGCATCCGTCACCACGACGTAGAGTCCGAAGGCCGCGAGGACGTACAGCCCCGACCACTTCACGGCGCACGCGGCGCCGAAGGCGAGCCCGGCGGCGACGAGCCACGGGCGCCGCCAGAGCACGCGCCCCCACATCGGATCGGGGGCGTCGTCGTCCCTGCGCTCCAGGACAGGGATCGTGCGCTCCCTGTCGTACAGGACGAACAGGACGCCGAGCATGATGAAGAAGGTGAGGATGCCGTCGAGGAGGGCGATCCTCGAGAGCACGATGCTGAGCCCGTCGATCGCGAGCAGCCCGCTCGCGACCGTCGCCACGACGACCGAGCCGGTGAGCCTGCGCGCGATGAGGTAGGTGAGCAGCACGGTCCCGGTGCCGAGGAGAGCGGTGGCGAGGCGCCAGCCGACGCTGTTGTCGGGTCCGCCGAGAGCCATGCCGAGAGCGATCAGCCACTTGCCCAGAGGCGGGTGGACGATGAACGCGCCCTTCGCGTCGAGCGGGAGCTGCTGCAGCGTGATGAACGCCTCGTTCGCGTTCTCACCCCACGTCCCCTCGTACCCCAGGGTCCACAGCGACCAGGCGTCCTTGACGTAGTAGGTCTCGTCGAAGGCCAGCTGATGGGGGTGCCCGAGGTTCACCAGTCGCAGCACACCGGCGAGCAGGGTGATGACCAGCGGCGCGAACCAGTGGATCATCCGCCCCCAGTCGGGGCTGCGCAGGATGCTGTCGCGCAGCTGTCCGTAGCGGGTGAGGCGCTCCTCGGGGGCGGGCAGCAGGGGCACGGGCGCGGTCACGGGTACAGCCTAGACAACGCGCATAGGCTGAGCGTGTGATCATCCTCGCCGCCACGCCCATCGGAAATCTCGGCGACGTCTCTCGCCGCCTCATCGAGGTGCTGGAGAACGCCGAGGTCGTGGTCGCGGAGGACACCCGCACGACCGGCCGGCTGCTGCAGGCGCTGCAGATCGCGAACCGCCCGAGGCTGATCGCCCTGCACGACCACAACGAGAAGCAGAAGGCCGGTGAGCTCGCGGCACTCGCCCTCGAATCGGACGTCGTCGTGGTGAGCGATGCAGGGATGCCGGCCATCAGCGACCCCGGCTACGGTCTCGTCGCCGAGGCCGTCGCCCAGGGGGTCACGGTCACGGCGATCCCCGGCCCGAGCGCGGTGCTCATGGCGCTCGCGATCTCGGGCCTGCCGACCGACCGCTTCACCTTCGAGGGCTTCCTCCCTCGCAAGCCGGGGGAGAGGCGTTCGACGCTCCGCGCGCTCGCCGCAGAGCCGCGCACCATGGTGTTCTTCGAGTCCCCGTCCCGGCTCGCCTCGTCGCTGGCCGACATGGGCGCCGCCTTCGGAGACGACCGGCGGATCGCCGTGTGCCGCGAGCTGACCAAGTTCTACGAGGAGGTGCGCCGCGGCTCGGCATCCGAGCTCGCAGCGTGGGCCGCCGACGGCGTGAAGGGCGAGATCGTGGTCGTCGTCGAGGGCGCACCGCGCCGCGAGGCCTCGCCCGACGACGCGCTGGCGCAGGTGCAGTCGCTCGTGGCGTCGGGCGTCAGGCTGAAGGAGGCCGCTGCCGAGGTCGCCGGACTCACCGGCCTGTCCTCGCGCGATCTGTACCAGGCCGCGCTCGCCGCGAAGAAGCCGTGACGCTCTCCGCGGATGCCGCGGTCGGCGCCGCCTACGACGAGCGTGCGGACCAGTACATCGATGTGGCCGGCACGCTCGCGCAGATGGATCAGCGCGACCGTGACACGATCGCGCAGTGGCGGGACACGTGCTCCGGTCCGCTCCTCGACGCCGGATGCGGTCCGGGGTTGTGGGCGGAGTTCCTCGCCCGAGGGGGACGCGAGGTGCGCGGCATCGACCTGTCGGCCGCGTTCATCGCCGCGGCTCGCGCCGCGCACCCGCAGCTGAGGTTCGACGTCGGCTCGTTCCGCGCGCTCCCCGTCGAGGACGGCTCGCTGGGCGGCATCCTCTCCTGGTACTCGCTGATCCACACCGAACCGGACGACGTCCCCGCCGTGCTCGCGGAGTTCGCCCGCGCGCTCGCGCCCGGCGGAGGTCTTCTGCTCGGCTTCTTCGACGGGCCGTCGCGGCAGGGTTTCGACCATCGTGTGGCGCCGGCCTGGTTCTGGACGCCGGCGACCGTGGGTGAGATGCTCGCGGATGCCGGATTCGAGGTGACACGCACCGAGGTCCGCGGGTGCGACGCGGCGGAGATCAGCGTGCGCCCGCATGCGGCGGTCGCGGCGGTCCGCTCTCCGTCGACGCGGCGAGAGCGTACGCTCTCTCCATGACGCGCAGGCGATCGGGGCTTCGGCCGGGGGTGCTCGGCATCGTCGCCGTGCTGCTCGGCGCCGGCCTCGGCGAGCTCGTCGCCGCGTTCTTCGCCGCGTCGGCCAGCCCGTTCGCCGCGGTCGGCGGCGCGCTGATCGACCTCGCCCCGGCCTGGGCGAAGGACACGGCGATCGCCCTGTTCGGCACGGGGGACAAGATCGCCCTGCTCACCGGGATCGCCATCGTCCTCGCGGCCGTCGCCTTCGGTGCGGGGATGCTGGAGCGACGGCGTCGCTCCGTCGGCGCGGCCGTCGTCGCGGCGATCGGCGTCGCCGGTGCGGTCATCGCCGTCATCCGCACCGACCTCGGCCTGCTGGCGGCGCTGCCCTCCCTCGTCGCGGGCGGCGCCGGAGCGATGACGCTGCGCGCGCTCGTGTCTCTCGGCGAGACCGAGCAGGAGAGCGCCCAGGACCAGGATCGGCGGCGGTTCCTCATCTGGACGGGAGCTGCGACGGCCGCGGGCCTCCTGGCCGTCGCGGCGTCGCGCATCGCGACGGGAGCATCCAGGGCCGTCGAGGCCGTGCGCGCCGCCCTCCGACTGCCCGCGCCCGCGACGTCGGCGCCGGCCGTCCCTGCGACCGCGGAGCTCGGCATCCCCGGCCTGGCGCCGGTCGTCACGCCGAACGCCGACTTCTACCGCATCGACACGGCGCTCGTCGTTCCCCAGGTCGACCCGAAGGACTGGTCGCTGCGGGTGCACGGGATGGTCGATCGGGAGGTCGTGCTCACGTGGGACGAGCTGATCGCCTCGCCGCTCACCGAGGCCGATGTGACGCTCGCGTGCGTCTCCAACACCGTCGGCGGCGATCTCATCGGCAACGCGCGGTGGCTCGGCCTCCCCGTGCGAGAGGTGCTCGCCCGCGCCGGGGTGGATGCGGATGCCGACATGGTCCTGTCCACGTCGATCGACGGCTTCACGGCGTCCACCCCGCTCGAAGCGCTCACCGACGATCGCGATGCGCTGCTCGCGATCGGGATGAACGGCGAGCCGCTGCCCATCCCGCACGGCTTTCCCGTGCGGCTCGTGGTGCCGGGGCTCTACGGCTACGTGTCGGCGACGAAGTGGGTCACCGAGCTCGAGGTCACCCGCTTCGACCGCGCGACGGCGTACTGGACGACCCGGGGGTGGTCGGAGCGCGGACCCATCAAGCTGCAGTCGCGCATCGACGTGCCGCGCGGCTCGGTCGACGCGGGCGACACGGTCATCGCCGGCATGGCCTGGCAGCAGCACGTCGGCGTCCGCGGCGTCGAGGTGCGCATCGACGGAGGACCGTGGCGGCCCGCGACGCTCGCGACGGCCATCTCCGACGACACCTGGGTGCAGTGGAGCCTCCCGTGGGCGGCCGAGAGCGGGCAGCACGACATCGAATGCCGGGCGGTCGGCGCCGACGGCGTCACGCAGACCGACGCGCTCGCGCCTCCTGCTCCGGACGGCGCCACGGGGTGGCACCGCATCTCGGTGACGGTGCGCTGACGCGGCGTAACGACCCTCGGCATCCCACCTAGAATTGTCCCCATGCCCGCAGGCGAATCGTTCTACATCACCACGCCCATCTACTACCCCTCCGATGTGCCTCACATCGGCCACGGGTACACGTCGGTGGCTGTCGACGCGCTCGCGCGCTGGCACCGCCAGGGCGGTGACGACACCTGGATGCTGACGGGCACCGACGAGCACGGGCAGAAGATGCTCCGCGCCGCGGCGGCGAACAACGTCACGCCGCAGGAGTGGGTCGACAAGCTCGTCACCGAGGCATGGTTCCCGCAGCTGGCGACCCTCGACGTCGCGAACGACGACTTCATCCGCACCACGCAGGCGCGGCACGAGGAGCGCGTCAAGAAGTTCGTACAGGCCATCTACGACCGCGGGTACATCTACGCGGGCGAGTACGAGGCGCTGTACTGCGTGGGCTGCGAGGAGTTCAAGCCCGAGTCCGAGATCCTCGACGGCACCGGACCGTTCGAGGGGCTGAAGGTCTGCGCGATCCACTCGAAGCCGCTGGAGCTGCTTCAGGAGAAGAACTACTTCTTCAAGCTCAGCGAGTTCCAGGACCGCCTGCTCGAGCTGTACAAGACCGAGCCCGACTTCGTGCGCCCCGAGTCGGCGCGCAACGAGGTCGTCTCGTTCGTGCGCCAGGGCCTCAAGGACCTGTCGATCTCGCGGTCCGCGTTCGACTGGGGCATCGAGGTCCCGTGGGACAGCTCCCACGTCATCTACGTGTGGGTCGACGCGCTGCTCAACTACGCCACCGCCGTCGGCTACGGCGAGGACGAGGAGATGTTCGCCCGTCGCTGGCCCGCGTACCACGTGGTCGGCAAGGACATCCTCCGCTTCCACGCCGTCATCTGGCCCGCGATGCTGATGGCCGCGGGGCTCGACGTGCCCAAGGGCGTGTTCGCGCACGGCTGGCTGCTCGTCGGCGGCGAGAAGATGTCCAAGTCGAAGCTCACCGGCATCGCGCCGACCGAGATCACCGACGTCTTCGGCTCCGACGCGTACCGCTTCTACTTCCTGTCGGCGATCGCGTTCGGGCAGGACGGATCGTTCTCCTGGGAGGACCTGTCGGCCCGCTACCAGGCCGAGCTCGCCAACGGGTTCGGCAACCTGGCCTCGCGCACCACGGCGATGATCGAGAAGTACTTCGAGGGGATCGTGCCGCCCGCGGCCGAGTACACCGAGAAGGACCTGGAGATCCAGCGGATCGTCGCGGATGCCGCGTCGAACGCGGACGCCGCGATCGAGCAGTTCCGCATCGACGAGGCCATCAAGGAGATCTGGACCATCGTCGACGCGCTCAACGGCTACATCACCGAGAACGAGCCGTGGGCGCTGGCCCGCGACGAGGATCAGCGCGCCCGCCTCGGCACCGTGCTGTACACGTGCGCGGAGGGGCTGCGCGCCCTCGCCGTGCTGCTCTCGCCGGTGATGCCGAAGTCGACCGAGAAGCTGTGGATCGCGCTGGGCGCGGCCGAGACGCTCGGACGTCTGCAGGACCAGCCGATCCGCGAGGCCGGAGCCTGGGGTGTGCTGCGCCCCGGCACGAGCGTCAACGGTCTCGCACCGCTGTTCCCGCGGGTGGAGTCGACCGTCTGACACCTGCGTTTCGTCTCGCTTCGCTCGCTCAACGAACGGGATGAGGAACCACCCGGTCGTTGAGCGACGAGCGAAGCGAGGAGACGAAACGCTGTGGCTCACACCTACGTGCAGTCCCGGGACGGCGACGGGCGCAAGGATCTGCGGTACCCCGCGGCTCCTGAGCCCCTCGCCGTCCCGGTGTACGACAACCACGCGCACCTGGAGATCCTCGACGGCGACGAGCCGCTCTCGTTGACGGAGCAGCTCGATCGGGCGCAGGCCGTCGGCATCGCCGGTGTCGTGCAGGCCTCGGGTGACATCGAGTCGTCGCGGTGGGCGGTTGAGGCGGCGGCATCCGACCCCCGCGTCCTCGCGGCCGTGGCGATCCACCCCAACGACGCCCCGGTGTACGCGGAGCAGGGGCGCCTCGACGAGGCGATCGCGGTGATCGACGAGCTCGCGGCGCACCCCCGCACGCGTGCGATCGGCGAGACGGGGCTCGACTTCTTCCGCACGGAGCCCGACCGCAGGGATGCGCAGTTCGAGTCGTTCGAGGCGCACATCGCGCTCGCGAAGAAGCACGGCATCGCGATGCAGATCCACGATCGCGACGCGCACGACGCCGTGCTGGAGACGCTGACGAGGGTCGGCGCCCCCGAGCGCACGGTCTTCCACTGCTTCTCCGGCGACGACGTCATGGCGAGGACGTGCGCGGATGCCGGCTACCACCTGTCGTTCGCCGGCAACGTGACCTTCAAGAACGCGCAGAACCTCCGCGATGCGCTCAAGGTCACCCCGATCGAGCGCATCCTCGTCGAGACGGACGCGCCGTTCCTCACCCCGACTCCGCTGCGCGGGCGCCCGAACGCGCCCTACCTCGTGCCGATCACGGTGCGCTTCATGGCCGCCGAGCTCGAGGTCGACGTCGACGAGCTGTGCGCGCAGCTGGCCGCCAACACGCTCCGCGTCTACGGCGCTTTCGCCTGAACGATGGCGGAGATCGGCCGCCACACGAACAGCAGCGTGAGGGCCGCTCCGGCGAAGGCGAACCACCACGGCGCGGTGAGACCCCACACCTCGGCGATCACTCCGCCGAGCGCCTGGCCGATGACCATGCCACCGAACACCCCGACCATGTTGACCGAGGCCACCCTGCCCTGCAGAGCCGCGGGGACGAGCCGCTGCCGGACGGTCGTGGAGATCGTGCCCCACACGAACGCGTACGCACCGAAGACGAACATGATGATCAGGGCGACCCAGCCCGCGGTGGTGAGGGCGAACGCGAGGTGCATGACCACCTCGAGCGACAGCACCACGCGCATGAGCGTCGCGAACGACACGTGGCGCTCCAGCCAGCCGAAGCTCACCGTGGCGAGCAGACCGCCGGCCGCCGATGCCGTCGTGAGGGCGCCGTAGCCCACGGCGCCCATGTGCAGGTGTTCGGTCGCGTAGAGCACCAGCACGCCCCACGGGGCGGCCCACGTGACGTTGAAGAGCAGGATGATCAGCACGAGCATCCGCACCGGGGGATTGCGCCACAGCCAGCGCACGCCCTCTGCGATGTCGGTGTGCACGGGGGCGTGGGTCTCGCGCGGCGGCACCGGCGTCTTCGCCATGCGGGAGATGAGCACGACGGCGAACCCCACGCACACGACCTCCAGCAGGAACGGCCACGCCGTGCCCGCGGCGAAGAGGAACGCGCCGAGGGGAGGGCCGGCGAACTGGTTCGCCACGAGGTATCCGGCCTGCAGTCGTGCGTTGCCGATCCCGAGGTCGGCCGGCTGCACCAGCATGGGCAGCAGCGTGCTGCCCGCGGTGTCGACGAACACCTCGGCCGTGCCGTACAGGAACGCCACCGCGAGCACGACCCAGATGTTCGCGGTGCCCGTCACGAGGAAGACGCACAGGGCGAGCAGCACGACCGCTCTCGCCGTGTTGGCCATCATCACCAGGCGGCGGCGGTCGAAGCGGTCGGCGATGGCCCCCGCGTGCAGGCCGAAGACCAGCCACGGCAGGAACTGCAGGATGGCGCCGGCGGCGACGAGGATCGGCGAGGACGTCATCGACGCGATCAGCAGGGGAGCGGCGGCGAGAGCCACCCCGTCTCCGACGTTGCTCGTCCACGACGACGCCAGCAGCCACCGGAAGTCCCGACCCATGCGGCGGGGCGCGATCAGTTCACCGATGGAGGGCATCCCAGAAGACTACTGAGGGTAGGGGACAATGGGAGGATGACCGTCACCCTCCTCGGCGCCACCGAGATCCGCAGTCTTGCCGCCGAGCTCGACGTCACCCCCACCAAGAAGCTCGGACAGAACTTCGTCGTCGACGCCAACACCGTGCGCAAGATCGTGCACGCGGCCCGCGTGCAGCCGGGGGAGCGCGTCGTGGAGGTCGGTCCCGGCCTCGGGTCGCTGACCCTCGCGATCCTCGAGACGGGGGCATCCGTCACCGCCGTCGAGATCGATCACCGTCTCGCCGCCCGTCTCGCGCAGACGGCCGTCGAGCACGGGGTCGACCCCGAGCGGCTGACGGTGGTGGACGCGGATGCGCTGCGCATCACCGAGCTGCCCGGCGAGCCGACGGTGCTGGTCGCGAACCTGCCCTACAACGTCTCGGTCCCCGTGCTGCTGCACTTCCTGGAGAACTTCGACTATCTGCAGCGCGGGGTGGTCATGGTCCAGGCCGAGGTCGCCGAGCGGATCGCGGCGAAGCCGGGGTCCAAGATCTACGGCGCCCCCAGTGTGAAGGCGGCCTGGTACGGCGAGTGGAAGCTCGCGGGCACCGTGTCGCGCCAGGTCTTCTGGCCCGTGCCGAACGTCGACAGCCTCCTGGTCGGGTTCGACCGCGCCGAGGGCGAGCGCGGCCCGATCGAGGAGAGACGGCGCACCTTCGAGATCGTGGACGCGGCCTTCAACCAGCGTCGCAAGATGCTCCGCCAGGCGCTGTCCGGGCTCTTCGGCAGCTCCGCCGCGGCATCCGCCGTGCTCGTCTCCGCCGGCGTCGCCCCGACGGCGCGCGGCGAGGATCTTACGGTCGATGACTATCAGCGCATCGCTCAGCACGCCCTGTCCGCCGCGGAGGACTAATCTGGCACGGTGACAGAGTCTCCGCGCTTCCGACCCGACGTCCCCGAACTGCATCGCCCGTATGCGGCCGACGAGAGCCGCTACCAGCGGTTCGGCTACCGCCAGGTCGGCAGCTCTGGCCTGTACCTCCCGCCGATCTCGCTCGGCCTGTGGTGGAACTTCGGCGACAACATCCCGCTCGACAACCAGCGCGCGCTGCTGCGTCACGCGTTCGACAACGGCATCACGCACTTCGACCTCGCGAACAACTACGGCCCGCCCTACGGATCAGCGGAGAAGAACTTCGGCCGCATCTTCGCCGAGGACTTCCGTCCGTACCGCGATGAGCTCATCATCTCGTCGAAGGCGGGATGGGACATGTGGCCCGGCCCCTACGGCGACTTCGCGAGCCGCAAGTACATCCTCGCGAGCGCCGAGCAGTCGCTGACCCGGATGGGGCTCGACTACGTCGACATCTTCTACTCGCACCGGGTCGACCCCGTGACGCCCATCGCCGAGACCGTCGGCGCGCTGGACACGCTCGTCCGTCAGGGCAAGGCGCTCTACGTCGGCATCTCCTCGTACAGCGCGGAGCGCACGGCGGAGGCCGTCGAGGTGGCGAGGGAGCTCGGCACCCCGCTGGTCATCCACCAGCCGGCCTACTCGATCCTGAATCGCTGGGTCGAGGACGGCCTGACCGACACCCTCCGGGAGAGCGGGCTCGGCGCGATCGCCTTCACCCCGCTCGCGCAGGGGCTGCTCACCGACAAGTACCTCGGCGACGGCACGGCGACCCGGGCGCAGAAGCGCGGATCGCTGCCGGACGCCCCTCTCACCGAGGAGGCCGTGCAGACGCTCCGCGCGCTGAACGAGGTCGCGCGCGAGCGCGGCCAGTCGCTGGCCCAGCTCGCGCTGCAGTGGACGCTGCGCGACCCGGTGGTGGCCTCGGCGCTCATCGGCGCCTCCCGTCCGGAGCAGCTCGACGAGAACATCGCCGCGGTGAACGGTCCGGAGCTGACCGTCGAGGAGCTCGCGCGCATCGATGAGCTGGCCGGCGCGATCGACGTGAACCTGTGGGCGAAGTCCTCGGAGCTCTGAGCGGGTCATGAGCATGGCATCGTCGTCGCCCCGCGTGCACGTGCGCGCACCGGGGAAGATCAACGTGTACCTCGGCGTCGGCGGACGGCATGACGACGGCTATCACGCGCTGGCGACGGTGTTCCAGGCGGTCTCCCTCTACGAGGACGTGATCGCGAGGCACGCGGATGACTTCTCCCTCGTCGTGCGCGGAGTGGAGGACCCGGATACGGTGCCCCTCGACGACCGCAACCTCGCGATGAGGGCGGCGAAGCTGCTCGCGGCCGCCGCCGGCTACGAGGGGGGCGTCGCTCTGGAGATCCGCAAGAGCGTCCCCGTCGCGGGCGGGATGGGCGGCGGCTCGGCGGACGCGGCGGCGGCGCTCGTCGCGTGCGATGCGCTGTGGGGCACGGGCTTCTCGCAGGCGCGCCTGCACGAGCTCGCGGCGCGGCTCGGCGCCGATGTGCCGTTCGCGCTGCACGGCGGCACGGCCGTCGGCACGGGGCGCGGCGATCAACTGAATCCGGCGCTCGCGCGCGGACGCTTCGACTGGGTGCTCGTGACCAGCGAGGAGGGGCTGTCGACGCCGGTCGTGTACGGACGTCTGGACGCCCTCCGCGATGAGGAGGGCGCGCTCGCCGACGATCCTCCGCTGTCCCTCGACGTCCCTGTCGCGGTGCTGCAGGCGCTGAGGTCCGGCGACCCCGAGGCGCTCGCGGAGTGCCTCTTCAACGATCTGGAGGCGGCGGCGCTCGACGTGCGCCCCGATCTGGAGCAGACGATCCTTGACGGCATCCGCGCAGGGGCGCTGCGGGGGATCGTGTCGGGTTCCGGCCCGACCATCGCGCTGCTGTGCGCGGATCCGGAGGGCGCGCAGCACGTCCAGGCCGCGCTGCGTGAGACCGGAGTGGATGCGCTGCACGTGCACGGGCCGGTGCCCGGCGCCCGCATCATGGGCTGAGCCCGACCGCCGAGCCACGCTGGAGGGGGATTATCCCCGGCTCTGCGGCCCACACCTGCGACGGCCCCGAGGGTACGGTGAGGAGAGGACGTCCTTCGACGGTCAGGTGCCGTCATGGCGGCGTTCCGGACGGGAGTCATGATGTCTGAAGCGATCATCGTCGGAGCGGTGGAGTCGTCGGCGGGAGCCCATGCGATCGCCTGGGCCGCCCAGCGTGCAGCGGACCGGGAGCAGCGCATCGTGCTGTACGGGATCGTCGGAGGCGCGGCAGGCGCCGTCGGCGCGTCGTCCGTGATCTCCGACGCGCTGCAGGCGACGGAGGAGTTCCTCCAGGGGCAGGCGGAGACGCTGCGTGCCCGCGGGCTGTCGGTCGAGACGCGGACGGATGCCGGAGACCCGGTCGCGCTCCTCATCGAGGCGTCGAGGTCGTCCGCTCTGCTCGTCATCGGCAGCGACTATCGCGGTCCAGGGACGGGTCCTGCGCGCGGGGTGCACGGCATCCGCATCGCCGCGGGCGCCCACTGCCCTGTCGTCGTCGTGCCGGACCACGACCTCGACGCCGCGGGACGGACCGGTGTCGTCGTCGGCGTCGACGGATCGCCCGTGTCGGAGGCCGCGGTCCGCTTCGCTGCGAGTGAGGCCGACCGGCTGGGCGAGCCGCTCATCGCGGTCACGACCTGGACTCCCCTCCCCGCGCCCCGGCACAGCGGCGCCTACCCCCACGGCTATCTGGAGTCGATGAGCGCGATGGCCGAGGAGACGCTCGCCCTCGCTCTCGCCGGTCTCCGCCAGGACTATCCCGACCTTCGGATCGACGCCAGGACGCAGCGCGGATATCCGTCGGAGGTGATCAACGGCATCGCGGCGACGTCCCGGCTGGCCGTTCTCGGTTCGCACGGCCGGGGGGCGATCGCGAGGTTCCTGCTCGGCTCGATCAGCCATGAGGTGCTCGCGAGGCTCGCGACCGCGACCGCGATCGTCCGGTGACCGGGCTCTCCGCCGAAGCCGGACGTTCATCGGCGGTTCATCCGGACCCGTGATCGGTAGACGCCGGAGTCTCCTAGCGTGGCGGTACGCAAACCACCACAGGGAGTGATCATGGGACTGTTCAACCGCAAGTCGCCGCAGGACCGCCAGGAGGAGGCCATGCAGATGGCCGACGACATCGCGGCCGGGCGGGGGTTCATGGGCAAGATGACGAAGGCCTTCATGGGCAGCGAGTTCACCGACGCGATGAAGCAGGCGACGTCGTCGATCCATCAGGCGGAGCACGTGGCGGCCCTGCGGGCGGCCGGCGTGCCGACGCAGGAGGCGACCGTGCTCGGGATGCAGGACACCGGGCAGACGATCAACGACAATCCGAGCATCGTGCTGACGCTCCAGGTGGGGGCGCAGGCGGTGGCGATCCAGGCGCTGGTGTCGCGACTGGAGATCCCGCGGGTGGGGGAGCAGGTGCTGGTGCTCGCGGACCCGCAGTCCGGGGGGCTGCTGTATGCGGGTCTCGCTCCCCGCGGCTGATCGGGCGCGTATCGCGCCCTCTCGGGTTTCGGGTCCCCGGGAGGGCGCGAGCCTCCTTGCGGAGTGCGTCAGTCACGCTGCGTCCCCAGAACCCAGCAGACAGCCCCAGCTGCTCTTCGAGACTAACCCGATATTCCGATGTCCCCCAAATGGGGGACATGCTTTCGACCTGGGAGATCGCTGGGAGAAATATCGGACTATCGCGGGGAGCCTGCGCTCGCGTCGGCGGCGAGCAGCCGCAGCTGCACCATCGCGGAGAACCGCGCATCGGGGTCGGAGAGATCGAGACCGCTGATCTCCGACAGCCGACGAAGCCGGTAGCGGAAGGTGTTCGGGTGCGTGTAGACGCGCGCGGCGGCGACGCTCACATCGCCGAAGGCGTCGAGCCAGGCCCGAAGCGTCTCGACGAGACGCGTGCCGCGCTCTCTGTCCTGCTCGATCAGGAGAGCGACCGGACCGGTCGGGCGCTCCCCACGTGCGCGCACGAGGTCGCCGAGCTCGACGAGCAGGGCCTCCATCTGCACCGCCGAGAAGAGCGCGACCGGCTCGCGCTGCGGTGACTGCCGCAGCACCCGCAGTGCGCGGTCGGCGTTCGCCCGCGATGAGGGGATGCCGGTGCTGTCGTCTGCGACGGTTCCGACGCCGACCCGGATCTCGCTGGTGGCCCCCAGGCGCCCGAGGAAGTCGGCGGCGACCCTGGCGGCCCGGATGTCGGCGTCGCTGTGTCCAGGGCGTATGCCGACGACGGCATAGACGACGTTGCCGATCAGGGCGACCGCGGACCGGAGGTAGACCGCGCCCAGGTGCACCGCGAACGCGTCGGCGATGCGGTGGCGCTCGGCGATGCTGCGGGCGTCCGCCGAGGCATCCGCGCCGAGCTGATCCGATGCCGACAGGGCCAGCACGACGCAGCTGTGGTCGTTCAACCGCAGCCGGGCGGTCGCGTCCGAGGCGCCGGGACCGCCCTCCAGGATGGTCGCGAGCAGGTCCGCCCGCAGGCGGCGTTCGACATCGGCGCCGGCCCGCAGACGCAGCATGTGCAGGGCGACGAGACCGGCGGAGTCCTTCAGCGCCTGCACCCGATCGAACGACAGCGGCTCCTGTACGGCGGCCCAGATCGACCCGAGAATCTCGTCGCCCGCGCGCACCGCGAGGGCGACCCGCGGATACGAGGGGAGTCCCTCGGTGTTCTCGACCGGGCCGACGTCGATGGGGTCCTCGCTGCGGTAGAGCTCCTGGAAGACGCCGCGCTCCTCGAGCTGACGCGCGAATCGCTCCGGCACCTGCCGCCCGAGCACGGTCTCGATGCGGGCCGGGTCCGCCTCGTCCTGTCGCCCGGAGAACGCGACGACGCGGGAGTTGCGGTCTTCGATCGTGACGGGGGCGTTCAGCAGCGTCGCGATCGCGTTGGCGAGCGCGAAGAGGTCGCCCGACGGCATCCCTCCGAGCGTCTGGGCCCCCTGGTCTCCGACGTCGCCCTCCGCGATGAGGGAGCGCAGCATGGCGGTCAGCTGCGCCCACGACGCGCCTCGCGTGAGCGCCAGCACGGGGATCCCGGTCTCCTCCGACGCGGCGGTGACCGAGGGCTCGGCCCTGACCGGGGCGCGCAGCACGAGCGCGGAAGCCTGCTGGGAGCCCAGGGCCCTGAGCAGCTCGGCGATCTCCTCCGGATCGCTCAGCCCGACGCCGAGGACGAGGGCGCCGCGCATCGGCATCGCGTCGTCGAGCACGTCGTGGATGATGACCGTCTCGATCTCGACGTCGCGGTCGGCCGCGCCGCTCACCACCTCGAGCAGGGTGTTGCCGAGATCTTCGATCACACGGCCGAGGCTGGCGCGGGGTCGTGTCGTCACTGACATGAGCACGGACCCCACAGTAGGCGGCGTGCGGGGAGGGGGGACCTGTGGGGCACGACGAAAGAATACCGATGTTTCGTCGTGCCCCACAGGTCCGGGTGGGATCAGCGCGTCAGAACGTGATCCACTCCGTCCGGGTGGTCACGGCGTCCAGAGCGTCCGCGTGCGGCGTCACGCCGATGCCGGCGCCGGTCGGCACGCGGAGCGCGCCGTTCTCGACGACGAACGGATCGGTGATGTCGCTCGAGTAGTAGCGGCCGGACCCCGACGTGTCTCCGGGGAGGGTGAAGCCGGGGAGGGCGGCGAGGGCGACGTTGGCGGCGCGGCCGATGCCCGTCTCCAGCATCCCTCCGCACCACACGGGGATGTCGTTCGCCACGCAGACGTCGTGGATGCGGCGGGCCTCCAGGTAGCCGCCGACCCGGCCCGGCTTGATGTTCACGATCGAGCAGGCGCCGAGGGCGATCGCGTCCGCAGCGGCCCTGGCCGACACGATCGACTCGTCCAGGCAGATCGGGGTCGTCATGGCCTCGGCGAGCTGGGCGTGGCCGATCAGGTCCTCCTCGTCGAGGGGCTGCTCGATCAGGAGGAGATCGAACGGGTCCAGTCGGGCGAGGTGCCGCGCATCTCCGCGGTGGTACGCGGTGTTCGCGTCGACCTGCAGCAGCACGTCGTCGCCGAAGCGCTCCCGCACGGCGCGCACCGGCTCGATGTCCCAGCCGGGCTCGATCTTCAGCTTGATGCGGACGTAGCCCTCGTCGATGTACCCGCCCACGGCATCCAGCAGCTCGGGGATCGAATCCATGATGCCGACCGAGACGCCGCAGTCGACGGCGTCGCGCACCGCGCCCAGCTCTCGCGACAGCGGAACGCCCTTCGCCCGCAGCTCGGCGTCGAGGATCGCCAGCTCGACGGCCGCCTTGGACATCCGGTGGCCCTTGAACTTCGCCAGCGTCGGCGCCACGGCGTTCGCGTCGAGGTCCTTCACCTGAGCCAGCGCGGGCAGGAGGAAGCGCGTGATCACGTCGACGCTCGCCCCGACGTACTCCGAGGAGTAGAGCGGGTCGTTCATCGCCACGCCCTCGCCCCAGCCCTCAGCCTCGTCGGTGACGGCGCGCACGATGAGCGCCTCGCGCACCGTCTGCACGCCGAACGAGGTGCGGAAGGGCGACACCAGCGGCATCTCGATGACGCGGAGCTCGAATCCGGTGAGCTTCATTGCAGTTCTCCTCTGTCGATGGTGTAGGTGCCTGTGCGATCGAAGGAGAGCACGCGCGCTCCGTCGTCGAGCAGATCTCCGAGGGTGTCGCGCAGCGCGAGACGCCAGTGCGTCGCGTGCTCGGGAGCGGTCACCCGCAGCGCCTCGATGTCGCGGGGGAGCGAGACCCGCACGAAGCGCGCCCCGGTCGGATGCCGCACGGGGTCCTGGTCGTCTCCGACGGTGAGCAGGGGCTCGCCCTCCGGAGCGGGGTCGGAGTCCCGCGAGGATTCGCCCCGGCAGGCCGCGGCGACCCGCGGATCGTGCACGTACCAGGTGACGAGCATCCGGTCGGTGTCGTCGTCGCCGTTGAGGGCGTCGCTCATGTGGCCGTAGAAGTTGCGGTGGTACGCGGTCGGCGTCGCGGCGAGCTTGACGAGGTTGAAGTACGCGTTCCTGCTGATCAGCGGGTCGAAGGTCCAGGAGATCTCGTCGAGCTGCTCGTCGATCGCCCAGGAGCGCTGGTGGACCTTGAGGGCGAAGCCGACGCTGCGGCCGCGCATGCGCTGCGAGACGCCCGCGATGTGACTGTGCAGCGCACGCCGCTCCGGGGCCGCGAAGAAGCCGAAGCACGCGCCGACGAGCTCGTCGCCGTCGAACGCCCCTCCGACGTAGCTGCCCGACTTCGACAGCGCGCGCAGGGTCTCCACGTTCACCGGCATCCGATCACCGCCTGCGCTCCAGATGCTCTGGAAGAGCGCGGCGACCTGCGCGAACTCGGTCACCGTCGAGAGGAGGCGGATCTCGACGCCCGCGGCGTCGGCCGCGGCCCTCGCGAGGTCGGCGGCCTCGTCGCGCGCGGACCTCTGTGCGACGTCGTCCGTCATGGTCATGCCCCTTCTCCAGCCAGGACCTCGACGACGAGCGTCTCGAGGAGGGCGAGCCGCTGGGCGATCATGTCGACCTCGACGTGCTCGTCGTCGGCGTGGGCTCCTCCGCCGACGGCGCCGAGACCGTCCAGGGTGGGCACGCCCAGCCCCGCCGTGAAGTTCCCGTCTGACGCGCCGCCCACGGCGACTCCGTCGAACGGGGTCAGGTCCAGGCGCTCCGCGATGTCGCGGGCGCGGGCGAAGAGCGCGGCCGAGGAGGAGGTCTCCATCGGAGGCCGGTTCGGCCCGCCGTCGATGCGGACGAGCGCGCCGGGGGTGCGTGGAAGGAGGGCGCGCATCGCGGCCTCGACCCTGTCCTGCTCCGCGACGGTCCGCACGCGCACGTCGACCGCGAACTCCGCATCGGCCGGCACCGTGTTGGTCGTGCTCCCCGAGCGCAGGAGCGTGGGGGTCACCGTCGTGCCGGCATCCGCGTCGCCCAGCGCCGCGACGGCGAGGACGAGATGCGCAGCCTCGATCGAGGCGTTCACGCCGCGCTCCGGTTCGAGACCCGCGTGGGCCGCGCGACC
Source organism: Microbacterium sp. NPDC012755 (assembly GCF_042901325.1). Taxonomy (NCBI): domain Bacteria; kingdom Bacillati; phylum Actinomycetota; class Actinomycetes; order Micrococcales; family Microbacteriaceae; genus Microbacterium; species Microbacterium sp. NPDC012755. Next base: position 105,859 of record NZ_JBIBCT010000002.1, read on the forward strand.
GGTGACGACGACGCGGTACAGCGACACCCCCTTGCGGGCGATCTTGAGATGACCGCCCTCGGCGGCGGCTTCGAGCACGAGCACGGCGGAGCACCCGTCGGCCTCGGTCGTGATGAGCTCCTTCGACGTCGGCGAGCCGAGCTCCTCGTCACCCGTGATGAGGATGCTCACCCCGTCGCGGTCGGGCAGCGCGGCCACCGCGTGCAGGGCCATCGCCACACCCGTCTTCATGTCGAAGCAGCCGGGGCCGCGCAGGACGCCGTCGCGCACCGCGAACGGGTGCGTCTCCAGCGAGCCCACCGGCCAGACCGTGTCGTGGTGTCCGAGCAGGAGAACCCGCGGCTCGCCGAAGCGCCAGCGCAGATGCGTCCTGCCGTCGATCACGATGCGCTCGGGGCCGACGCCCAGCACTCGTTCTCCGAGGGCGGCGACGACCTCGGCGCTGCGGGCCACGGCATCCAGGTCTCCCGAGGGAGACTCGCACCGGATCAGCTCCTCGACGTCGGCGATCAGCCGGTCGATGCCGACGACCTCTCCGACGCTCATCACGAGACCTTCGGCGCCGCGCGGACGCCGTAGTGCATGTACTGCTCACCCGTGGCGAGGCGGTAGAAGACGACGGAGCTCCAGGCCTGCATCCCCTCGGGGCGGAGCACGAACTCGTTCTCCCTGACCGGCACGAGCGGGTGCTCCTGCACGGGGTCGGGGAGGAGCGCGGCGAGGGGCCCGGTGATCGTGGTGCGCAGCCGCACGCCGTCCTCGGATGCGAAGACCTCGGAACGGACCCCTTCGCGATCGTAGGTGCCGAGCAGCTCGGAGACGTCGGCGTCGTAGGGCTCCTGCGGCGGAGCCTGTTCCGCGGGCAGATGCACGTCGGCGACCTCGGAGAAGATCTCCTCGTAGAGCTCGAGGTAGAGGTCGTGCGCGTTGCCGCCGTTCGTCAGCAGCGTGACGGCGACCCCCTCGTCGGGCAGCACGCGCAGGAACGCGGACTGTCCGATCGTGTTGCCGTCGTGACCGTAGAGCCTGCGGCCGCTCCAGTCGAAGAGGATCCAGCCGACGCCCCACGCATCGCCCAGCGTGTAGGGGTTCGGCACGTCGACCTCGCGCTGCTGCATGCGCTCCACGCTCGCGGCGGAGAGCACACGGGTACCGTCGGCGGCGAGCCCGCCGGTGAGGTGCAGTCGCGCGAACGCGAGCACGTCGGCCGTCGTGGAGCAGACGAGACCTGCGGGGCCCATCGCCCGCGGCAGCATCCACGCGGGGGCGACCTGCGGGCCGTCCTCGCCGATCTCGGTGTGCCCGACGGCCGCGCTGTGCAGCAGCACCTCCTCGGGGAGGGTCGCCGAGTGGGTGAGCCCGAGCGGGGTGATCACCAGATCCTTCAGCGCCTGGTCCCACGTCGTGCCGGTGATCTTCTCGATCACACGGCCGGCGAGCACGAAGCCCGAGTTGCAGTACGACATCGTCGCGCCGATCGGGTGGTTCTGCGCGACCCCGTCGAGCAGCGCGACGTACTTCTCGAGCGTGTCGTCGCCTCGTCCGGTGTCGGTGAACACGTCTCCGTCGATGCCGCTGGTGTGGTTCAGCAGGTGCCGCATGGTGACCGTGCGGGTGATGTCGTCGTCGGAGGAGCGGAACTCGGGGACGTACTCCACGACCGGACGGTCGAGGTCGAGGCGTCCCTCGTCGACGAGCTTCATGACAGCCGTCGCCGTCCACACCTTGGTCATTGAGCCGATCTGGAACAGCGAGTCGTCGGTGACGGCGACCCCCGTGCGGGCGTTCAGGATGCCGTGATGCGCGTAGACCGGATCCTCGCCGAGGCGGAGGATGCCGAGGGTCGCTCCGGGGACCTTGTGCGCGGCGGCGAGGACGCTGAGCCGCTGCTGCCAGTGCCGGGCGTCGAGCCGAGCGCGGCCGCGGACTCCGGCGGCGGGGGCGTACTGCTCGACCCAGTCGATGAGCCGCTGCGAGAAGTCGGCGCGGTGGGACGGCGGACCCGACAGCGGGAACAGGTGAGCACCGCCGGGGTAGAGCACCAGGCGCGTGGGGACGTCTCGTTCGCGCAGGGCGGCGAACCACTGCTCGGCCTGTCCGACGGGGCAGCGCTCGTCGGCTGCACCGTGCAGGATCAGGGTCGGGGTGACGACCCTGTCCACGTGCGCGTACGGGGACTGCGCCGAGATGCGCTCCTCGTCGCGCCAGGGGAGGCCCCCGTTCTCCTTCGCGGAGAGGTAGTGGCCGACGTCGGAGGTGCCGCCCATCGAGAAGAGGTCGGTGACGACGCCGCCGGCGACGGCAGCCGCGAAGCGATCGTCGCGGGAGGTGAGGTAGCAGGTCATGAAGCCGCCGTAGCTGTAGCCGGTGACGGCGAGGCGGGCGGGGTCGGCCACCCCCTCGGCGACCAGCTGGTCGATCGGCTCCAGGAAGTCGTTCGCGTCGCGCACGCCCCACCCTCCGGACACGGCGGAGAAGAACGCATCGCCGTAGCCGTCGCTGCCGCGCGGGTTGATCGTGAGGATCGCCCAGCCGCGCTGCGCGAGCACCAGGTGGTACGGGTGGGTCAGATCCGCGGCGCCGTTCCAGGCGTTGTGGGGGCCGCCGTGCACATCCAGCAGCAGCGGCACCGGGCCCTCGGCATCCGGGTCCCGTCGCAGCCAGCCGGTGACCACGGTGCCGTCGGAGATGGTGAACCGGCGCTCCTCGGCGGGGAGGATCGGCAGGTCGGTCGTGCCGTAGGACGTGAGGGTGCGGATCTCCCCGTCTGCGATGTCGACGACGGCCACGTCGCCGAAGGAGTCCGGCGTCGCGAGCACGATCGCCGCGGTCGGACCCGCCACCGAGAGCCCGGAGACGTTCGCGGTGCCGTCCACGAGGGGACGGATGCCGGAGCCGTCGACGGCGACCCGGTACAGGTGGGTGTACCCGTTGTCGCGCAGGCAGAACACGAGCGTCTCGTCGTCGGAGAACCGGGGCATGCCGCCCGGGTAGCCCGGCCCGCCGGGCATCACGTTGCGGTCGACCGACGAGGTCAGGTCGACCGGCGAGCCGCCGCCGACGGGGAACAGGAGGAGACCGGCGTTGCCGACCGCGGTGTTCGTGCGCCCGACGGCGACGATGTGAAGCCCGTCGGGCGTCCAGCCGACCGCGCTCGCCTGGACGTCGTCGGCGCTGACCCGCACCGGGGCGCTGTTGGGGTCGGTCGAGGACGTGACGTATACCTGGATCCGCATCGTCAGGTCGGCGTCGTCGTCGGGGGACGATGAGAAGGCGAGCCGGCCGCCGTCCGGCGACCAGAACGGGTCGGAGGCGTGCGCGTGACCGCGGGTGAGCGCGGTGACGGCGCCGGACTCCGCATCAACGACGTGCAGCTGCTGCACGAGCGTGCCCAGGTTCCCCGCGCCGTCCGCCTTGTAGCCGAGACGATCCGCGGCGCTCGGCGCCGAGCGCCTGGCGAGGATCGCCGCGGCGTCGTCACCGGGGAGCGCAGCGCTGTCGACCGGCGCGGCGAAGGCGAGCCGGGTGCCGTCGGGGCTCCACACCGGGGTTCCGGCACCGAGCGGCAGCGTCGTCAGGCCACGAGCCTCCCCACCGTCTGCGGGCAGGAGCCAGAGCTGGGCCGGACCGTCCTGCGCACGCAGGAACGCGAGCTTCGATCCGTCGGGGCTCCACACGGGCGACGTGTCCGCGGTGCCGCGGGTCAGCCGGACGGGATCGCCTCCCGAGGCCGGCACCTGCCAGAGCGAGCGGGTGTAGCCGTCGGCCTCCCTGTCCGCGGTGCGCAGCACGTAGACGACGCGCGACCCGTCGGGGGAGAGGGCGGGCTGCTCCGGCGAGCTGATGGACAGGAGGTCGTCGACGGTGACGCGGGTCATGAGGGCTCCAATCGGAAGGTCAGTCCACTGTGTCCGCTGCGAGGGCGTGGCGTGTTGTGCCCGCGTCCGAAACAGCGGAGGTGCTTTGGGGTTCGGGCACAGTTCCGATCGGGAGGGTCGAATCCGTGCCGGCGAAGTGGCAGGCCGCGCCGTGCAGACCGTGGGGGCGCACGGGGGCCGACGTCAGGCAGAGCTGACGGTCGGGGCGAGCGGCGGGCCCGATCGGGCAGCGCGGGTGGTACCGGCATCCGCTCGGCGGCGCATGCGGATCGGCGGGCTCGACGCCGATCGGGGCGAGGGGGTCGATCGCGAGCAGATCGCCTGTCCTGGTCGGCGCGGCCTGCAGCAGGTCCTTCGTGTACGGATGCTGCGGATCGGCGAGCACCTGCTCGGTGGGTCCTGTCTCGACGATCTGCCCGAGGTACATCACGGCGATGCGATCGCACAGGTAGCGCACCACGGCGAGGTTGTGGGAGATGAAGAGCATCGTGAGGTCGAGCTCGCCCCGCAGCTCCCGCACGAGGTTGAGCACGGAGCCCTGCACCGACACGTCCAGAGCAGAGGTGATCTCGTCGGCGATGATCACCTCGGGGCGGGCCGCGAGAGCTCGGGCGAGGGCGATGCGCTGACGCTGCCCTCCGGACAGTGCAGCGGGCAGCGAGGAAGCGCGCTCCGGGTCGAGGCTCACCAGCTCGAGCAGCCGCGCGACCTCGGCGCGGCGCGCAGCGGGTCGACGAAGCTCGCGGGGGAGGGCCTCGGAGATCGACTCGCCGATCGTCATCCTCGGATCGAGAGACGAGAAGGGGTCCTGGAACACCATCTGGATCGGCCGGCGCCGACGGAATCCGCGGACGTCGGCGCCGTCGAGGGTGATCGCGCCCTCGCTGATCGGGGCCAGTCCGATCGCCGCCCTGGCGAGGGTCGACTTGCCCGAACCGGACTCGCCGACCAGGCCGACGACCGATCCGGTCGGTACGACGAGGCTCACGTCGTCGACGGCCGTGAGGCCCGACCGGTGCGAGCCGAAGCGCACGCTGACGTGGTCGAAGCGCAGTTCGCTCATCGGGTCGCCGCCTCTCGTTCGAGCCGCGGAGTCGCGGGGTCCTTCGTGATCGGATGCCAGCACGCGACCCGGTGGCCGTCGGAGGCGGCCGTCAGCTCCGGGTCGCTCTCGCGGCAGAGCGCGGATGCCATCGGGCAGCGATCCGCGAACGCGCACCCGGCGGGGAAGGCGCCGGGTGCGGGCGGTCGCCCGGGGATGGTGCGGAGGGGGATGTCGCGGTCGGTGTCGAGCTCCGGGATCACATCCAGGAGGGCACGGGTGTACGGATGCTGCGCATCGGAGTGCAGGACGCCGGCGGGGAGATCCTCCACGATGCGTCCGGCGTACATGACCAGCACGCGGTCGCACGTCTGCGCGACGACGGCGATGTCGTGGCTGATGAGCAGGATCGCGGCATCCGTGTCGCGCCGCACCGTGGCGAGCAGCTGCAGCACCTGGCGCTGGACGGTGACGTCGAGGGCCGTGGTCGGCTCGTCGGCGATGATGAGACGAGGGTGGTTCATCAGACCCATCGCGATCATCGCGCGCTGGCGCATGCCGCCGGAGAACTCGTGCGGGACTGGCGCACCCGCCGCTCGGCCGCGGGCACGCGCACGGCCTGCAGCCGCTCCACCGCCCTGGCCATCGCCGCACGTCTGCTCAGGCCCTGATGCTCCGATGCGGCCTCCGCGAGCTGCGATCCGATCCGCCGCGTCGGGTTGAACGAGGTCATCGGGTCCTGGAACACCATGGCCAGCGACGTGCCGAGGAGCCCGCGGAGTGCGCGGTCGGGTGTCGTGAGCAGCGAGGTGCCGCAGAAGTCGAGGGCTGCCGCCGACACATGTCCCGGGGTCTCGATGAGCTTCGCGGCCGCGAGCGCCGTGAGGCTCTTGCCGGAGCCGGACTCGCCGACGACGCCGATCGCCTCACCGCGGCGGATGTCGAAGGTCACGCCGCGCACCGGCGTGAGCCATCCGGCCGGGGAGGGGAAGGAGACGCGCAGGTCGTCGACGCGGAGCACCACTTCTTCGCCGTCGACCTGCGCGGGCACGGGGGCGCCGCTGCGGGCGACGAGGGGCAGTCGCGCACGGCGCCGGGCGGAGCGTCCGCCGAGCGCGGCGGCCGCGGTCTCACCGAGGAGGTTGAAGGCGAGTCCGGCGATCACGACCGCGACCGCGGGGCCGAGTGCGGCCGCCGGGTTGAGGTAGATGCGGTTGAGGCCCTCCCCGAGCAGTCGGCCCCAGTCGTAGGCGGGGACCTGCACGCCGAGTCCGAGGAACGACAGCCCGGCGAAGGCGAGCAGGGCAGAGCCGGCGGCGACCGTGGCGTTCACGATGAGCGGCTCTCCGATGTTGGGGAGGATGTGCCTGATCAGGATCCGGAATCGGGAGACGCCCGCGACCTGCGCCGCGGAGATGAAGTCGCGCCCGGCGATCGCCGAGGAGAGCGTCTGGGTGAGGCGGGCGAAGCCCGGGGCCATCGCGAAGCCGATCGCGAGCACGGAGCCGGTCGTCCCGACGCCGAAGATCACGGCGAAGAACAGAGCGAGAAGGAGCCCGGGGAAGGCGACGGCGATGTTCACGAACCCGGCGATCGGCCGGCCGGCCCATCGGGGGAGCACGGACGGGGCCGTCCCCAGGACCGCGCCGACGGTCACGCCGATGACGACGGCGATGACGGCCAGGAGCACGGACAGCCGCGTGGCGACCATGACCCTGGCGAGCACGTCGCGGCCGAGGGCGTCTGTGCCGAGGAGATGGGCGGCGCTGGGGCCCTGCGTGATGGCGGTGGGGTCGACCTGCTCCGCCTGCGCGCCCCAGAGGATCGGGGCGAGGATCGCGGTCAGTGCGACGAGGGTCACGAGGGCGAGGGAGGTGATCCCCAGGGGCGAGCGGACGATGCCCGCCCAGACGGTGCGCGCGGACATCAGGCCTCCCGGATGGTGGATCGAGGATCGAGGATCGCGAGGATGACGTCGATCACGAGGTTCACGAGCAGCACGCCGATGCCGTAGACGAGCACGATGCCCTGGACGACCGAGTAGTCCTTCGACAGGATCGACTGCACGATCATGGTGCCCAGTCCTGGCCACGCGAACACGTTCTCCACGAGCACGGTGCCGGCGACCATCCCCGTCAGCAGGAGACCGGTGAGCGTGAGCGTCGCGGTCATCGCGTTGGGGAGGGCGTGGCGGGAGTAGATGCGATGAGGTGCCAGCCGCTTGGCCCTCGCGGTGCGTATGAAGTCCTGACCGAGCACGGAGAGCACCTCCACGCGGATGATCCGCGAGAACACGGCGATCGGTCCGAGCGCGAGCGCCACGATCGGGAGCACGAGAGCGAACGGCGCCGTGTTGCCCGCGACCGGGAACCAGCCGAGGGAGACGGCGAAGATGTAGACGAGCCCGACCGCGAGCAGGAACTCCGGGATGGCCGCGAGCACGACGCTGCCGGTCGCGAAGCCCAGCTCGAGGCCGCGTCGTCGGCCGCCGCGCGTGGCGACGGCCATCGTCACGCCGAGCGGGACCGAGACGAGCAGGACGAGAAGGACGGCGAGGATCGCCAGCTGGAGGGTCGCGGGCAGACGGGTGGAGATGATCTCGGAGACCGGCTGGCTCGTGAGCATCGACGAGCCCATGTCTCCCGTGAACAGTCCGCCGATGTAGCGGACGTACTGCACGGCGAGGGGCTGGTCGAGGCCGAGCGCCGCGCGGCGCGCCTCGACCAGCTCGACGGGGGCGTTCATCCCCAGCGCCGCGCGCACCGGGTCGCCCGGGACCAGGTGGATCATGAGGAAGGCAGCCGTGACCAGCACCCACACCGAGAGGATGAACTGTCCTCCGCGACGGACCAGGAAGGACACCCACGGGTTGTCCGACCGTGCGGATCTGATCAGGATCGCCTGAGTGGTGGTGGAGCTGGCCATCGGCTGCTTCCGGTCCTTACTCGTACATGCGGATCGACGTGGGGTCGATGCCGTCGCCCTCGGTGAACGTCGCCTTGTTCGCGAAGGTCGAGCGCACGATGTTCGCGTAGGGGACGACGCTCGTCGTGGAGAACAGCGCCTGCTCGGCCGCGCCCCAGTCGTCGCATCCGTCTGCGCCGGCCTTCTGCGCCGCGGCGGTGACCGCTGCCGTGTACTCGGGGTTGTCGACGCCGGCGAAGTTCGTGCCGTTCGGCGGCGTGGGGCCCGAGTAGAAGGGAACGAGCATGCTCGGCAGCGCCACGGTGAGGGGTGCGGCCGAGACGTCCCAGTCGCCGGTGGAGAACAGGGTCTCGCTGAGCTTCGGGGAGTCGACCGCGGTGACGGTGAGCGAGACGCCCAGCTCCTTCCAGGTCGACTGGATGAGCTCGGCGGCGGCGTTGCCGGCGTCGCCGAACAGCGAGGGGTAGATCATCCGCAGCTCCAGCGGGGCGCCGTCCTTGCTGCGGACGCCGTCGGCGCCGAGCGTCCAGCCCGCGTCGTCGAGGGCTGCGGCAGCCGCCTTCGCGTCGAACTTCGGCAGGAAGCCGCTCACCACATCGGCGCGGCAGGGGTTCGGCGAGACCGTGACGAGGCCGGTGGGCACCGTGCCCTCGCCGCCGGTGAGCACCTTGCGGAGCTGGTCGAGGTCGAGCGACTCGACCAGTGCCTCGCGCACGGCCTGGTCGGCGGTGGGGCGGCCCTCGTTCTGGTTGAAGACGAGCTGTCCGCCCGGCGTCGGGATCTCGGTGTGGAACAGGCCCGCATCCTGCAGCCTCTTCTTGTCAGGGCCGAGCACGAGCGCCGCGTTCACCTCGCCGGAGAGCACGAGGTTCACCGATGTCGTCTCGTTCGGCACGACGCGGAACACGACCTCGTCGGGGAGCCCCTTCTGGTCGGGGTCCCAGTCGCCGGGACCCCAGGTGAAGTCCTTGCGGCGGGTGAGGGTGTACTGGCTGTTCGGGACGATCTCGCCCATCGTGAACATCCCGGTGGAGCCCTCGCCGGCGGCGAGAGCCTTCGGGTCGTCGATCACGGAGCCGCAGACGATGGAGATGCTGCCGATGTTCTCCACGAGGAACGCATCGGGGCGCCCGCTGGTGACGGTCACGGTGCGCGCGTCGTCGTCGCCCGTCGCGGTCGTGCCCGGCTGCACCTGAAGGCCGATCAGCGGTGAGCCGTTGGCCGGGTCGGTGATGTGCGTGATGTTCGCCGCGACGTCGGATGCCGTGAGCGGAGTGCCGTCCTCACAGGTGAGACCCTCGCGGAGGGTGAAGACAGCCTGGGTGGTGTCCGACTCCCACTTCTCGGCGAGGCCGGAGACGACGCTGCCGTCTTCGAGCACCTCGACGAGCCGCCCGTAGAGGAACCGGTCGATGGAGCGGGCGACCGACATCACCGTGACGAACGGATCGAGACTGCCGGGGTCGGTCGAGATGACCGAGGTGAACGTCTTGCCGTCGACGAGGGTGCCGGAGCTCCCTCCACCGCCGGTGTTCGCGCCGGCGGCGCACGAGGTGAGGGCGAGGGCCGTCACGCTCAACAGCGCGACCAGCGGGGTACGAGAACGCATCAGAAGCCTCCAGCAGTGAGTCGGGTGAGGTGTGGGGGGACAGAGGTGACGACGGTCAGTCCGCGAGTCCGCGCAGGTGCTCGACCGCGGCCAGCGCCGCACGGCCGATCGACGCGTCGACGAGTGGCTGACGGTCGGCGAGGGTGTCGGCGAGCGTGAACACGGCGACGGCGAACTGCCGTCCGTCGGGGTAGGTCACGACGCCGGCCTCGTTGCGCCAGCGGGGCAGCGTGCCCGTCTTGGCCGCGATCTGCACCCCGTTCGGGAATCCGGACGAGAGCCGGTGCGGCCAGATCTGCTGCGCCATGATCGTGCGCGCCTGCTCGCACGCGGATGCCGGAGCCGCCGCATCCGTCCAGAGGGCGGTGAGAAGCGTGGTCACGTCCCGCGGCGTCGAGTGGGACGTGCGAGGGGGGTCGAGGGCGCGCAGTGCGAGCAGGTCCTCCGCGGAGGCCGAGAGGAGCAGCTCGTCGAGGTCGTCATCGGGCGAGCCGCCCAGGTCCTCCACCACCGAGGCGAACAGGTCTTCGCAGCAGCCGATGAGGGCCGTGCGATCGAGACCGAGGTCGGAGATCACGCGGTCGACGGCGTCGCCGCCGAGGCGGTGGTAGATGACGTCGGTGGCGGCGTTGTCGCTCATCGTCATCATCAGGAGGGCGAGGTCGCGCCAGCTGGCCTCCACATCGTCGGCGAACCCTGCGGTCCCGACGCCGCCGATGCGGTACCGCGCCGTCACGGTGGTGCGCGCGGTCTGGTCGAGCGCGCCCGCGGCGACGTCACGGACGAAGGCCGTGAGCACGAGGATCTTGAACACCGAGGCGAGCGCGACGGGGTCGTCCGATCCCACGCCGACCTCCGGACCGTCCTCGACGCCGATCTCGCGGGCGTGCAGGAAGCCTCGGGCTCCGGCATCCGCGAAGATCCGGGCGATGTCGGCCTCCACCGCGGTGGAAGCCGTCGCCGCGGGCGCGGCGCTCACGCGTCGATCCGACGGTCGGCGCGGCCGGTGTGCAGGTAGAGAGCGCGACCCTCTCCGTCGTCTCCGACGAAGGCGTGGGGCATGTGCATGCCGTGCTGCGGTTCGCGCGGGAGCAGGCTGTCGCCGCTCCACCCGACGAGCTCGACGGGCTCGGGTGCGGGGCCGAGCTCGGCGAAGATGCCCTTCATCGTGCGTTCGAGCCAGATCCGTCCGTCGTCGTCGACGCTCACGACCGAATCCGAGACCGACGACGAGTACGTGCCGAGGATGCGATCGAGGTCCACCTCGACGGGGGAGGCGGGGACCTCGGGGAGGGCGGGCATCGTGACCCCGGCGAGGGCGCTGAGCACCTTCGCGGTGATGGTCTGGTACGCCTCGACCGCGCGTCCTCCGTTGGTGAGGATCGCCACGGCCACTCCGGCCGACGGGACGATGCGCAGGAAGGCGCTCTGTCCGATCGTGCCGCCGTCGTGTCCGATGACCGGTGCACCGTCCCAGTCGAAGAGCTCCCAGCCCAGGCCCCATGCGTCGCCGAGGACGCCGAGGTCGGGCAGCTCGACCTGCTGCTCCTGCATGGCGCGCGTGCTCTGCTCGGAGAGCACGCGGGTGCCGTCGGCGGCGATCCCTCCCTCGATGTGCATGCGGGCGTAGCCGAGCAGGTCGCGCGGCGTCATGGCGAGCATGGAGCCCGCCGGTGCGTTCGAGCGGACCAGGCTCCAGACCGGGGCGGGGACGGGCTCGTCGCCGTCGCCGGAGGGGACGTGGCCGAGCGCGGCGCGGAACATGATCGCCTCCGGCGCCGAGGTGGCGACGTGCGTGAGCCCGAGCGGGGCGATCAGGTGGGTGCGGAGGGCCTGGTCGAAGGGCATGCCGCGCAGCACCTCGATGATGCGGCCGAGCACGACGAATCCGGCGTTGTTGTACGAGAAGCGCTCGCCGGGTGCGAACAGCTGCGGCGCGTCGGCGATGGTCGCCAGGTACTTCTCGACGGCGTCGTCGCCGACCCCGGTGTCGTTGAACAGGTCGCCCTCGAAGCCGCTCACGTGGCTGAGCAGCTGCCGGGCGGTGATCGCCGAGGCTGCGGCGTCGTCGGCGATGGCGAACTCCGGCACGACGTCGCGCACGGGGGCGTCGAGGTCGAGGAGGCCGTCGTCGACCAGCTGCATGATGAGCGTCGCCGTCCACGTCTTCGTGATCGAGCCGATCTGGAAGACCGAGTCGTCATCGGCTTCGACTCCGGTGTTCCGGTTCAGGATGCCGGCCGACGTCGTGAAGATCTCGCCTCCGGCGAGGACTCCCACGGATGCGGCGGGGATGTGCGCGTCGGCGATCAGGGCGGGAAGGTTGTCCCGCAGCCAGACGCCGATCTCGTTCAGGTCGGACATGTGCGCTCCTCTTCATCGAGTGCGCCGTCGATAGGGGTGCGACGGCGATGGGCCGAGACTATTCGCGTGTGCGGAGACGCCGTTGGTCGGCGGCGACGAGACTTGCCGGGAGCTTGGTGCTCGCGGACGAAGCCCCGCGGATCACCGTCGTCGCACGGCGCGGAGTCCGATGTGCAGCAGGTCGGGGCCGCCCTCCGCGGCGTCGAGCAGCCGGCCGACGGCGACGCCCTCGTCGGTCACGAGCGCCCGGTCTCCGCGGACGCCCAGCCGCAGCGGCGGGCGCGGCGGGATGCCGAGGGCGGCGATGTCCTCGCGCAGCACCATCGTGAACTCCAGTGCGTCTCCGACCCGCGTGACGTCGTAGTGCCACTGGCCGGCGTCGTACCGCCCGACCGTCTGGTCGAGCGCATCGGTGGTGCGCTGGCCGACCGGCGTCTTCTCCGGAGCGATCCCGCGGAGGTGCTCGAAGCACCAGTCGATGACCCTCGTCCCGAGTGCCTTGCCCGCGCTGCTGTTGGTGAGCACCGTGATCGCGAGATCCTGGTCCGGGGCCATCACGAACTCGCTGAGCTGGGTGTCGGCGATGTTGCCGCCGTGCATCACGAGCCGGGCGGAGCCGTGGTGTGAGAGGAGCCAGGGGAAGCCGATCGCGTCGACCGGCGGACCGGCGCTGAGCTGCGGCTGCTGCATCCGGAGCCTGGTCGCCTCGCTCACGGGCGGAGTGCCCTCGCTCTCCCCGCGCATCTGGAACCGCGCATAGCGCAGCTGATCGCCCACGGAGGAGACGAGCCCGCCCTCGGGGTCGATGTCGCGCGTGATCGGCCACTGGCCGAGGGGGGAGACGGTGCCGTCCTCCGCCGTGACGTGGCCGAGCGCGTGGGGGCGGGCGATCACCTCCCACGGGAAGAAGAAGGTGTCGGCCATCCCGAGGGGATCGAGGACGACGCGTCGTACGGCCTGCTCGAACGGTTCGCCCGCGACGACCTCGACGATGCGCCCCAGAAGGCGGATCCCGGCGTTGCTGTACGACGCGATCGTGCCGGGGGCGAAGAACTGGGGGAGCTCGGCGAAGCTCGCGACGTTGCGGGCGAGGGAGTCGGCATCCCATCCCGGCTGCTCGTCGGCGTCGCCGAGGAATCCGCCGGAGTGGGTGAGGAGGTGTCGAACGCGCAGGGCGTCGAGGGCCGCGGCATCGCCGAGGCGGAAGTCGGGGAGGATGTCGGTCACACGGGCGTCCAGGTCGAGCAGCCCGTCGTCGACGAGGCGCATCGCCGCCGTGCCGGTGAACGTCTTCGACGTCGAGCCGATCTGGAACAGGGTGCGCGCGGTCACCGGCGCACCCGTCTCGGTGGAGGCGACGCCCGTGACGGCGATGAGCTCGTCGTCGCCGTCGAGCACGCCGACGACGGCCCCCGGCACGCCGAGTTCGGCGGCGGTGGCGTCCAGGAAGGACTGCAGGTCTTCGGTCATCATGCGTCTCCTCGTATCGCGCGACCGGGGAAGGCATCGGTCACGATCTCCCCGGCGTGCACGACGGGGATGCCGTGCACGTACAGCTGCCGCACGCCCTGGGAGGGCCGCGTGGGATCGGCGTAGGTGGCGCGATCGGTGATCGTCACGGGGTCGATCACGACGACGTCGGCGTCGGCGCCGACGGCGAGATGCCCCTTGCCGCGCATGGCGGACGAGACCTCGTCGAGGACCCGCGCCGGAAGGTAGGAGCAGCGTCGGAAGGCCTCGACCCAGGTCCAGGTCTCGGATTCCCTGACCATGAGGCGCAGCGATTTCGCGAAGGTGCCCGCCGTGCGCGGGTGCGTGTGACCGCCGGGAGGCAGCGGCCACTCCCGCTGCTCGTACGCGGTCGGGGCGCCGGCGGTGCTGGTCCAGGACACGGGCATGGCGTCGCTCGCGACGATCGAGTCGGGGTAGGCGAGGGCCCGGTGCAGATGCGCGCGGTCGAGCGGATCGGCCTCGTCGAGGAAGGTGACGATGCACGTGGCGCCGGGGTCGGCGGCGCGCACCTCGCGGAGGCGCGCCTCGTCGGCGATGCGCTCGCCGGTGTCGACCAGGACGAGCGAGCTCGGCGTGATGCCGAGTCCCCGCAGCTTCTCGGGGGCGAGGAAGAACGCGCCGATCGCGGTGCTCCCCGCGCCGTACGGGTACGCCTCGACGGTCACGCGCGACCCGGCCGCACGGCTGCGATCGAGGAGCGCGAGCACGCGGTCGACGTGCCGCAGGGACGTGCTGTTCACGTGGCAGTGGTGCATGGCCGCCCCGGTCTCGGCGGCGGCGCGCACGAGCTCCTCCGACCCGTCGATCGGTGTCGCCGGATCGGCTTCGATGAGCTCTCGGACGTGCGTGAAGGTGGGGGCGTGCGCCGCCGCGGCCAGGCGGGAGAGCGCGAGGTACTCGTCGGGATCGGAGCGGGGCGCGTAGCCCATGAGGACTCCGATGCCGAGGGCCCCGGCGGCCAGCTCGCCCTCCAGCAGGCCGAGCCAACGCGTGCGCTCGGGGGCGCTCGACGATCGCTGCCACTCCCCGTTGCCGAGCAGGTCCATCGACGCGGTGAAGTCGGCGACGGGGACGCGGTCGAGGTGCGCGAACGCCCGCGCCTGCGCCCAGGATGCCGAGAAGCCGTAGTTCAGCGGGCGACCGTCGGCCGCGGCCCTGGCCATCGCCTCGGCCACCGGCATGAGGCCGGCCTCGAGGTCGAGCGCGGTGGTCACGCCGTCCATCGCCTGCAGCCGCTGTCCGGCGATGGAGTGGACGTGGCTGTGCAGATCGACGAAGCCGGGGCCGACGATCAGCCCGCGGACGTCGACGACCGCGGTGCCGGGGGGAGCGATCAGATCGACGCCAACGGCGGCGATGCGTCCGTCGGACATGAGGAGGTCGGCGATCCGGTCGGCGCCGGTCTTCGGGTCGACGACCCGGCCGCCGCGCAGCAGTGTGTTCACGCGCCCAGCGTGGCATCACGGGTGCGGGGGAGTCCGGTGCGCGGGCACGAAATCAGACGGGTCATCCGGTACCGGAGCACAAGCCGCGCACCCCGCCGCGCAGCTCGGAGGTGCGCCGGAGGGCGGGGAGAGACATAATGGGGACGATAGATGTGACCGTGCACATGCGAGGAGGCTGTGATGTCGACGGCCTCAGAGCGCGCACGGATGCCCAGCATCCGCGACGTCGCCCGGTTGGCAGGGGTCTCGCACCAGACCGTCTCCCGGGTGCTCAACGATCATCCGAGCATCCGTCCGGAGACCAAGGCCAAGGTCCTCGACGCGATCTCCGTGCTCGACTACCGGCCCAATCTCGCGGCCAGGGCGCTCGTGACGAGCAAGTCCAACATGCTCGGCATCCTGTCGGCGACGGTGGGGGAGTTCGGTCCCACCTCGTCGATCGTGGGGATCGAGGATGCCGCGCGCGAGGAGGGGTACTCGGTCTCGACGCTGAACCTCTCGGCCACCACGCCGGAGGCGATCGGCAATGCGCTGCGACAGCTGTCGCGGGAGCAGGTCGACGGCATCGTGGTGCTCGCCCCGCAGGTGCGGGTGTTCCATGTCCTGCGCGGCATGACCGTCGACATGCCCTTCGTGACGCTGCAGACGGCGTCCGGATCCGACGGCGTCAGCCACTCCGCAGACCAGGTCGCCGGAGCCAGGGCGGCCACGGAGCACCTCATATCCCTCGGGCACACCGACATCCTCCATCTGGCCGGGCCGCAGGACTGGATCGAGGCGGAGTCGCGCATGCGGGGCTACCTCGATGCGCTGAGGGAGGCCGATCTGCCCACGTTCCCGCCGATCCGCGGCGACTGGACGGCGGACTTCGGCTTCTTCGCCGGTCAGGAGCTGTCGCGGCGCCGGGACTTCACCGGGATCTTCGCGGCCAATGACCAGATGGCTATCGGCCTCATGCACGGCTTCCGGGTCGCGGGTGTGCGGGTGCCGGAGGATGTGAGCGTCGTCGGCTTCGATGACATTCCGGTCGCGGCACATGTCGCCCCGTCGCTGACGACGGTGCATCAGGACTTCCCCGAGCTGGGCAGGAGAGCCGTGCGGATCCTGCTCGCTCAGATCCGCGGTGAGGCGGTGCCGGAGTTCGGCGCGCTGCAGACGATGCTGCGTCCGCGGGAGTCGTCCGCGCCGCGATAAGGGCACGATTCGATCACGGGCTTGACACTGCCCCGTGGAGAGTGGACCATATAAACCAATGTGAACGGTCACATGGAAGATGACCGCAAAGGCGCGAGGAAGATCCGTGAGCACCACAGCAACGTTGCCGGTCGTGTCAGGCCCGATCCTGGAGATGCGAGACATCACCAAGGAGTTCCCGGGCGTCAAGGCACTGTCCGACGTGTCGATCACCGTCCGCGCGGGAGAGATCCACGCGATCTGCGGTGAGAACGGCGCGGGAAAGTCCACCCTCATGAAGGTCCTCTCGGGTGTGTACCCGTACGGCACCTATGACGGCGACATCCTGCTCTACGGGCAGGAGCAGCGCTTCAAGGACATCGCCGCGAGCGAGCAGGCCGGCATCGTGATCATCCACCAGGAGCTCGCGCTGATCCCCGAGCTGTCCGTCACCGAGAACATCTTCCTCGGCAATGAGATCCGCAGCTTCGGGCGCATCGACTGGCAGGCGCAGAAGCAGCGTGCGATCGAGCTGCTCGCCAGGGTCGGCCTCGACGAAGACCCCGACGCGCCGATCAAGACCCTCGGCGTCGGCAAGCAGCAGCTCATCGAGATCGCGAAGGCGCTCAACAAGGACGTCAAGCTGCTCATCCTCGACGAGCCCACCGCCGCGCTCAACGAGAACGACTCGCAGCACCTGCTCGACCTGATCCTCGGCCTCAAGGCCAAGGGGATCGCGTCGATCATGATCAGCCACAAGCTCAACGAGATCGAGCAGATCGCCGACGAGATCACGATCATCCGCGACGGACGCACGGTCGAGACCCTCGACATCTCCCGCGGCGAGATCAACGAGGACCGCATCATCCGCGGCATGGTGGGCCGCTCGCTGGAGAGCCGCTACCCCGACCGCGAGCCCGAGATCGGCGAGGTGTTCTTCGAGGTCAAGGACTGGTGGGTGCAGCATCCGACGGTCTCCGAGCGCATGGTCGTGAAGGGCTCGAGCCTCAACGTCCGCCGCGGCGAGGTCGTCGGCATCGCCGGCCTCATGGGTGCAGGACGCACCGAGCTCGCGATGAGCATCTTCGGACGCTCGTACGGCACGTTCCTCTCCGGCACGATCGTGAAGGACGGCAAGGAGATCGAGCTGCCCGATGTGGCGTCGGCCATCAAGCACGGTCTCGCGTACGTGAGCGAGGACCGAAAGGTGCTCGGGCTCAACCTGCTCGACACGATCAAGCGCTCGGTCGTCGCCGCGAAGCTCTCGAAGATCGCGAAGCGCGGGGTCGTCGACTCGCGGGCCGAGTTCGCGATCGCCGAGGACTACCGCAAGGCGCTGCGCATCAAGACCCCGTCGGTCGAGGAGGGCGTCGGCAAGCTGTCCGGCGGCAACCAGCAGAAGGTCGTGCTGGCGAAGTGGATGTTCACCGACCCCGACCTGCTGATCCTCGACGAGCCGACGCGAGGCATCGACGTCGGCGCGAAGTACGAGATCTACGCGATCATCAACCAGCTCGCCGCGCAGGGCAAGGGCGTCATCGTCATCTCCAGCGAGCTCCCCGAGCTGCTCGGCATCTCCGACCGCATCTACACCGTTTTCGAAGGTCGGGTCACCGACTGCATCCCGGCCGACCAGGCGACACCCGAGGCTCTCATGCGCAGCATGACCTCCACGAACCAGAAGGCATCCGCATGAGTACCGATCTCACTCCTACGAAGCGCCCGTTCCATTTCGGCGACATCACGAAGATGTTCGGCGGCGGACAGTCCACCCTCCGCCAGTTCGGCATCCTCGGCAGCCTGATCGTGATCCTGGTGTTCTTCCAGATCCTGACCTGGCTCGCGAAGGGGACGGGTCTCACGCTGTCGCCCGAGAACCTGATCAACGTCGTCAACCAGTACTCCTACATCCTGATCCTCGCGATCGGCATGGTGATGGTCATCATCATGGGGCACATCGATCTGTCCGTCGGCTCGGTCGCGGCCTTCACCGGCATCATCGTCGCGAAGGCGATGACCGAGTGGAGCCTGCCCTGGCCGCTCGCGATCGTGCTCGGCATCGGGGTCGGCGTGGTCGTCGGCGCCTGGCAGGGCTTCTGGGTCGCGTACGTCGGGGTCCCGGCGTTCATCGTGACGCTGGCCGGCATGCTGCTCTTCCGCGGGGCGAACCAGTTCATCGGCCAGTCCACGACGATCCCCGTGCCTCCTGGGTTCCGCGTGATCGGCGCCGGCTACCTGCCCGAGGTCGCTCTGCCCGTCCCGTTCAACGTGCCGACCATGATCCTCGCCATCCTCGGCGCCGGATGGATCGTGTTCTGGGAGATCCGCACCCGCCGCGTGCAGAAGAAGATGGGCTCTGACTCCGCGCCCCTGTGGGTGAGCGTCGTCAAGGTCGTCGTGCTCTCCGCCGTCATCCTCGTCGCGGGCTGGCTGTTCGCCACCGGGCGCCCCGGCACGAGCTTCCCGGTGTCGGGCATCATCCTGCTCGTGCTGGTCATCCTGTACTCGTTCGTCACGAACAGCACGGTGTTCGGCCGTCACATCTACGCCGTCGGCGGCAACCGGCAGGCGGCCCGCCTGTCGGGCGTCAAGGACCGCTGGGTCGACTTCTTCGTGATGATGAACATGTCCGTGCTCGCCTCGCTCGCCGGAATGATCTACGTCGCCCGCGCTGCGGCATCCGGACCTCAGGACGGCAACGGCTGGGAGCTCGACGCCATCGCCTCGGTGTTCATCGGTGGCGCCGCGGTGTCGGGAGGCATCGGCACGGTGATCGGATCGATCATCGGTGGTCTGGTCATGGCGTTCCTGAACAACGGACTCGCCCTCATGGGCGCCGGCGCCGACCTCGTGTCGATGATCAAGGGTCTCGTGCTGCTGTTCGCCGTCGGTGTCGACGTGTGGAACAAGCGGCAGGGACGCCCCTCCGTGACGGGGTTCATCATGCGCAACTTCGGTCGCAGGAACGAACCCGGCAGCGCGACCTTCGACCCCACTCAGACCTATCAGGCCCCCGCCGTCGAGAAGACGAGCGGAAAGTAGGCGGATGCTGCACGCGCCGCCCGCGTGCAGCATCTGTCCCTCACCACAGAAAGAGATCACATGAAGAAGATCATCGTCACCGCGACAGCGCTTGTCGCAGCGGCAGCCTTCACTCTCACCGGGTGCTCCTCGGAGCGCGGGGGAGACACCGGCGGGGGCACCTCGACGGAGGCCAGCAAGGGCTTCGCCGCCGATGCCCTGATCGGCGTCGCCCTTCCCGACAAGACCAGTGAGAACTGGGTGCTGGCCGGCGACCTGTTCAAGAGCGGACTCGAGAAGGCCGGTTTCAAGGCCGACGTGCAGTACGCCCCGGCGAGCAACACGGTCGCCGAGCAGCAGAACCAGATCCAGGCTCTCGTGACCAGCGGCGCCAAGGTCATCATCATCGGCGCCAAGGACGGCAAGCAGCTCGCGACCCAGGTCGAGGATGCTCAGTCCAAGGGCGTCACGGTCATCGCCTACGACCGTCTGATCGAGAACACCAAGGCCGTCGACTACTACGTCGCGTTCGACAACTTCAAGGTCGGCGAGCTGCAGGGCCAGGCTCTGCTCGACGGTCTGAAGGAGCGCTCGGGTCACGACGCGCCGTGGAACATCGAGCTGTTCTCGGGTTCGCCTGACGACGCCAACTCGAAGGTGTTCTTCGACGGTGCGATGAGCGTGCTGAAGCCGGAGATCGAGAAGGGCGACCTGAAGGTCGTCTCGGGTCAGACCGAGATCGCGCAGACGGCGACCGACGGCTGGAAGGCCGAGAACGCCCAGCGTCGCATGGACTCGCTGCTGACCTCGTCGTACGGCACCGAGACGCTCGACGGCGTCCTGTCGCCGAATGACACGCTGGCTCGCGCCATCATCACGTCCGTCCAGGGCGCGGGCAAGCCGGTTCCGGTCGTCACGGGTCAGGACTCCGAGGTCGAGTCGGTCAAGTCGATCATGGAGGGCATCCAGTACTCCACGATCAACAAGGACACCACGCTGCTCGTCGAGCAGTCCATCAAGATGGTCCAGCAGCTGCAGAAGGGCGAGAAGGTCGACGTCAACGACACCGAGTCGTACGACAACGGCGTGAAGGTCGTCCCGGCGTTCCTGCTGAAGCCGATCATCGTCACCAAGGCCAACGCCGCTGAGGCGTACGCGAACGTCCCGAGCCTGCTCGAGATCGTGAAGTCGTACCAGTAAGCAGCAGCGCTCCGATTCCTGGGGACGCGCGAGCCGTCCGGACCTTCTGGTCCGGACGGCTCGTCTTCTTGTATGAGGCGATGGTCGGGTCAGCAGCCGACCGCGGCGGGATTCTCGAGGCAGGTGCGTGCGACGAGGGCCGTGTGGGCCTCGAAGATGCGGATCTGCTGGCTGGGGCTGTCGATCGTGAGTTCGCCGATCACGGGGAACCAGCCGCCGCCGAGGTCGACCTGGGCGGAGTAGCGGATGCTGAGGGCGGCCGTGTAGGTGCCGCGTGCGGAGTAGACGTGGCTGGTCGGCGTCGGGGTGAACGGCGCCTGGCCGAGCTCTTCCCAGGTGCGGCCGGGGACGGTGACCGTGGCGGTGGAGCCGTCGCCGTAGGAGTAGTCGTACGCGATGGGCGTGAAGCGAACGCTGATCGGGTTGCCGAACAGCGTCCCGGTCTGTGTCCGGACGGAGGCGGCTCCGAGGAGGTTCGTCGGCATGCCCGCGATTCCGGCGTTGCCGGGCTCGACGGCGAAGTCCGCGGCCGGAGGGGCGAACTGCGCGAGGTCGGTCATCGTGATCGAGGGCGCGGGGGTCCCGTCAGGGTTGGCCCGTATCCGCGCGCGGATGCAGCGGCCATCCTCGTCCGTCGTGATGAGACACCCGTCGGCGTCGTAGGACGACGGGGGCGACGAAGGGGAGTCGGAGTCGTCAGAGCTGACATCCCTCTGGCCCGTAGATGGAGTCGTGCCCATTTGGGTCGCTGAGCTGCTGACTGTGAGCGATGATCGCCCCGTTGCAATGGCCGCGCTCCCCAAGGGGTTTTCCGGATCAGTTGTCGAGTCTTGGGACGGAAGCTGGGTCATGAGCAGGACACCTCCGATCGCGAAAATCGCTGCTACTCCACTACGCATGCGACATCCTCTCGTTCCGCTGCGGAGTCGATTGAGAGGCTGTGGTTCTTCTCGGACACGAAGGTGATCTCAAGTGCGTAAGTAGAAGGACGGTCGGAGCTCACTTGGGACACCCCGGACGAGTCGACGATGGAAACTGATGACACATCGAGGCAGACGTTCGCAACGACGGTGGTAAAGGGTGGTTTGGACCTCACTCCGTCGAAGGAGAGAACCCTTGTTTCTCCGCTCATGATGAAACCATCGGCATGCATCGTGGAGTAGGCCTCGCGATCTGCAGCCTCGAATGAACCGCTGGAGAGCTCGAACAATGGTTCAAAGGTCCTCGTATCGCTGAGATCGACTTCATTCAATCGAGCATTGAACGCCCGGTACACCTCCTCGGCTTTTGCAAAAGCCTCCTCCTCGCTCGCGAAGGCCGCGGTGGGCGTCGGCGTCGGGGTGGGAGTGGGTGCGCATCCGGCGACTGCTCCCGCGATGAGTGCGAGGGCGCCGAGTCCGCTGAGGGAGTGGGCGGCTGTTCTCTGGAGAATCACTCGCACACGGTAACCGGATTCGCGAATGCGTCGCCGGAGTTATCCACAGGCCATGATCGTGCGGGAATGCGCGCGCGTGAGCTCAGGAGATCAGAAGACCGAAAACTCAGAAGGGCGCCCGGGCGCGTGCGAGCAGTGCCGTCCCCGTCGGGGGCGCACCGTCGGCCTCGGCGACGAACAACACCGTGTGCGGTACCGGGGGAGTGTCGGTGTAGGTGCGGCCGGCGGGACTCGTCCATTCGAGCACTCCGCCGGGGTGATGTTCGACATGCCACGGCGAGGCGTGTTTGAGCGTGTGATGCCTGCGGCAGAAGCAGCAGAGGTTGCACTCGGCGGTCGCGCCACCCGTGGACGCCGGATCGTTGTGGTCGATGTCGCACTTCCTGGCGGCGATCCCGCAGGTCGGGAACCGGCACCGCTGATCGCGTGCCCTCAGGTGCCGTCTGAGCTGCTCCGACGGGCGATACCGGTCGACCGCGAGCATCGCACCCGTGATCGGGTGGGTGAGCACTCGGTCCCACCCCGTCGCAGAGCCTGCGAGCGCACGAGCGGTGTCGGCGTCGATGGGCACGACACCGTCGAGCAGCGCAGGCGGCGTCGTCGAGGACGCGTCCCCGTCGGCCGAGGTCGCCTCCGCGGCATCCTCCGCCATCAGGGTGAGCACGGGCACGGTGATCTCCACACGCCCGCGGATCTCGCCGAGCAGGCCGTCTGCGCTGTCGTGGGCGACCGGGGTGCCGGAGAGCACGAGGTCGGCGAAGAGATCGGCGCGGATCTCGTCGACGGACCGGGTGTCGGGGTCGAAGGGGATGCCGTCGGCTGCTGCTTCGCGCGCCTCGCGGATGTTCTCGGTGCGGATCCGGTGGGCCATCTCGGACACGCGGTCCTTCATCGCGTGCACCAGCACGGCCGGGGCGTGCACGTGGAGATCGGCCATGCCGTCTTCGCCTTCCGTCGCCCAGACGCGCCTCCGCTCGCGGGCGGCCCGATGCCGGTCGTCGATCGTCTGCTCCTGAAACCTCTCGGCGATGCGCTTCGCGAGTGCCCGCAGCCGATTCGGAGACTCGACCTCGGCGACGGCGAGCACGGCCTCGGCGTACTCCGCCCGCTGGTCGTCGTCGGTCAGCTGGGCGCCGGCGTCGATGATGACGTGCGTGTGCGCGGCCGTGATGCGCCCCGCGCCCTGTGCCTGCCACACCGCGGGGAAGCCGTCGACCAGCCACGACGCCTCGCCGATCTTCCGCTCGACCGTGCGGTCGCTGACCCGGAGCCGCTGCCCGATCTCGGCCGCCACCGCGCGGATCGTCATGTCGCCCCGATCGGGGTGATCGCCCTGCTTCGCGATGTCGACGGCCATCCGACCCGCCAGCGCGAACAGCCCGTCGCGGGCCGCCATCATCGCGTTCACCGTCGCATCGGCGATCTCCAGCGACTCGACCAGATCGGCGAGCATCGCCATCTGGGAGTCGGTCGCGTCGATCAGTGCGGTCATGAGTCCAGTACACCAGGGGCCACCGACATTCGAACAAAGATTCCACAGCTCGCAGACTTCGAAATGTCACAGAAGGATAACGACCGTGATTGACTGACCGGATGCTCCTCCACGCCCTCGACACGGCCGACTCCGCCGACTCGGGCGGTGCGGCGACGCCCCCGCTCCGCACCGCCCTGCTCCTGCACGGAGCGATGGGATCAGCCGAGAGCTGGTGGCGCGTCATCCCGCTCCTCGTCGACCGGGGATACCGTGTGCTCGCCCTCGATCTCCCCGGCCACGGACGCTCTCCCCGTGACCCGCAGCTCACCGTCGACGAGGCCGCAGCCGCCGTCGTCGAGACGATCAGGCGGCTCGCGCCCGAGGGGCCGCTCCACGCCGTCGGGCACTCCTACGGGGCCACCGTGCTGGCAGCGGCCGCCGCGGCTCTCGACCCGAGCCTCACCGTCTACGTCGATGCCGCGCTGTCGATCGAGGGCGGTCATGACCGCGCTGAGCTCGTCGACCGGTACGAGTGCGACCGCCTCGCACGCGTGGATGCCGATGCCCTGCGCCGGAGCCGCCCCTTCTACTCCGAGAGGGATGCCGAGGTCGAGGCTCGTGCCGCCGAGCGGTTCGACCCGGAGACCTTGGCATCCGTCTCCTGCGGAACCGACGGCGAGTGGCCGCCGGCTCCGGGGTCGATCGTCGTCAGGGCCGAGCCGAGCTCGTGGGTGAGCGATGCCGACGTGCGGAGGCTCACGGAGCACGGGGTCGACGTGCGCAGCATCCCCGGCGCTGCGCACACCGTCTGGTACAGCCACTTCGAGGAGTTCACTGCCTCCCTCCCCGAGCTGTTCGGAGGCCCGGCCGTCGGGTGAGGCGAGCGCGACTACCCTTGAAGTGACATGGCACATCTTCTCGGGGCAGAAGCCCTCCAGCTCGAATACCCGACCAGGGTCGTCTTCGACTCCGTGACCCTCGGAATCGAGGAGGGCGACCGCATCGGCATCGTCGGCCGCAACGGCGACGGCAAGTCCAGCCTCCTCGGGATGCTGGCAGGCATCAAGGAACCCAACTCCGGCCGCGTGACGGTCCGCGGCGGCACCACGATCGGCGTGCTCGACCAGGCCGACACCCTCGGCGACGGTCTCACGATCAGCCAGGCCGTCGTCGGCGACACCCCCGAGCACGAATGGGCCGGCGACGCGAAGGTCCGTGACGTCATCGACGGGCTGCTGCGGGATCTGCCGTGGGATGCCGAGATCGGCTCGCTCTCGGGCGGCCAGCGCCGACGGGTCTCGCTCGCGAAGCTGCTCACCGGCGACTGGGACGTCATCGCGCTCGACGAGCCCACCAACCACCTCGACGTCGAGGCGATCACCTGGCTCGCCGGGCACCTGAAGAAGCGGTGGAGCCCGAACTCCGGGGCCCTCATGGTCGTCACCCACGATCGCTGGTTCCTCGACGAGGTCTGCACCGAGACCTGGGAGGTGCACGACCGGATCGTCGAGCCCTTCGAGGGCGGCTACGCGGCGTACATCCTGCAGCGCGTCGAGCGCGACCGGATGGCCGCAGCCACCGAGGCGAAGCGGCAGAACCTCGCGCGCAAGGAGCTCGCCTGGCTGCGCCGCGGCGCCCCGGCACGCACGGCCAAGCCGAAGTTCCGCATCGACGCCGCCAACGAGCTCATCGCCGACGTCCCCGAGATCCGCGACAAGATCTCCCTGCAGTCGCTCGCCGTCTCCCGCCTCGGCAAAGACGTCGTCGACCTTCTCGACGTGGGGGTGTCCTACGGCGACAAGGAGGTGCTGCGCGATGTGGAGTGGCGCATCGCGCCGGGGGAGCGCACCGGCATCCTCGGGGTCAACGGCGCGGGCAAGTCGACGCTGCTCGGCCTGATCTCCGGCACCGTCGAACCCACGGTCGGGCGTGTCAAGCGCGGCACGACCGTCAAGGTGCAGACGCTGACCCAGCGCCTCGACGAGCTCGACCAGCACTGGAACGACCCGGTGCGCGTGGTCATCTCGGGTCTGCGCACCTCGTACACGATGGGCAACGGCTCGAAGGCGCAGGACCTCACTCCCGGGCAGCTGCTGGAGCGCCTCGGATTCTCGTCCGCCCAGCTCTCGACCCCGGTGAAGGA
The DNA here is from genome assembly GCF_042901325.1 of Microbacterium sp. NPDC012755. Classification (NCBI taxonomy): domain Bacteria; kingdom Bacillati; phylum Actinomycetota; class Actinomycetes; order Micrococcales; family Microbacteriaceae; genus Microbacterium; species Microbacterium sp. NPDC012755. Next base: position 131,080 of record NZ_JBIBCT010000002.1, read on the forward strand.
CCTCTCCGGAGGTCAGCAGCGCCGTCTGCAGCTGCTGCTCGTGCTGCTCGACCAGCCCAACGTGCTGATCCTCGACGAGCCCACGAACGACCTCGACACCGACATGCTCGCCGCGATCGAGGACCTCCTCGACTCGTGGTCGGGCACGCTGCTCGTCGTCAGCCACGACCGGTACTTCCTCGAGCGCGTGACCGACCAGCAGTTCGCGATCCTCGGCGGCAGACTCCGGCACCTCCCCGGCGGAGTCGACGAGTACCTGCGCCTGCGTCAGCTGCAGGACGCCGAGCCCTCCAAGGCGTCCACCGGAGCCGCGAAGGCTGCTCCGAAGGGGCTGGACGGAGCGGCGCTGCGCACCGCGCAGAAGGAGGTCTCCGCCCTGGAGCGGCGCATCCAGAAGCTCACGGAGCAGGTGGATGCCGCCAAGCACTCGCTCGCCGACCACGACCAGTCCGACTACGCCGGACTCGGCGAGAAGATGAAGGCGATCGGGGATCGGGAGGCGGAGATCGAGGAGCTCGAACTGCGCTGGTTCGAGCTCACGGAGGAGATCGGCTGACCTGAACCCCCGAACGGGGAATATCCTTCTCTCACCGCTGTTGGGAGGTAGAGATGGAAGGTCTAGAAGTCACCGTCCTGCTCGGACTCACGATCCTCGCAGGAACCCTGCTCGCTCCGCGAATCCGCGTCGCACTGCCCCTCGTCCTCGTCGTCTTCGGGCTGCTGCTCGGCTTCGTGCCGCAGCTGCGCGAGGTGCAGCTGCCGCCGGAGACGGTGCTGCTGCTGTTCCTGCCCGTGATGCTGTTCTGGGAGAGCCTGACGACGTCGCTCCGGTCGATCCGGCGCGACTTCCGCTACATCCTGCCGATGAGCACGCTGCTCGTCGTGGCCTCGGCCTTCGCCGTCGCCGGAGTGGGCGTGCTGTTCGGGATGCCGTGGGAGATCGCGCTCATCCTCGGCGCCGCCGTCGCCCCTCCTGACGCCACGGCCGTCGCGGCCCTCGGGCGACTGCTGCCGCGGCGCATGTTCATGAAGCTGAAGGCGGAGAGCCTGACGAACGACGGCACGGCCCTCGTGCTGTACGCCATCGCGATCTCGCTCGCGGTCGGCGGTGACGTCACGCCGCTGAGCATCACCTGGACCGTCCTGGTCTCGTACGTCGGCGGCGTGCTCGCCGGCGCGGTGATCGCGGCCCTCGCGTATCTGCTGCTGCGCCGGTCGACGAGCACGGCGGTCATCAACGTGACCCTGCTGCTCGTGCCGTTCACGGCGTTCCTGCTGGCGGAGATCATGCACGCCTCGGGTGTGCTCGCGGTCGTCGTGGCTGGACTCGTCATCGCGTACGTGTCTCCGCGCATCACCACGGCATCCTCCCGCCGCCAGTCCGAGGCCGCCTTCCCGTTCGGCGTCTACCTGCTCAACGGCGCGCTCTTCGTGCTGATCGGGCTCGAGGTGCAGTACGTCGTGCACGAGATCTCTGCCGCAGCCGTGGGCCGCCTCGTGCTCATCACGCTCGGAGTGTGGATCGCTCTGCTGGCGGTGCGCTACCTGTTCCAGCTGCTGAGCGCCGTGGTGCGCCGCCCGACCGACGCGCGACCACCACGGGGTCTCGCCGCACGCGTCCGCCTCCTCTCCACGTTCGCCGGCATGCGCGGAGCGGTGTCCCTCGCGATCGCGCTCTCCATCCCCGTCGAGATCGGCGGCGAAGGACGCGACGAGGTCGTGGTCGTCACGGCCGGCGTCATCCTGCTCAGCCTGCTCGTACAGGGTCCGCTCCTGCCGGCCGTCGTGCGCTGGGCCAAGCTCCCCGTCGACACGGCGGAGGTCGAGGAGTACGAGCTCGCCGAGCGCACCATCTCGGGTGCGGCGCTCGCGGCGCTCGACGACCTCGCGGCCGAGCACGGCGTCGGCCAGGAGATCCTCGACCGCGTGCGCAGTGAAGGCTACCTGATGCTCGAGTACGCGAACGCGCGCGCTCTCGCCAGGGAGCAAGCGGCGGTGGATGCCGAGGCCAGCGCCCTCGACGCCATGCTCGACGAGCCGGACCCCTACGGCGGCGGCAGCGCGGGCCTGGAGCTCGTGGAGCAGCGGGAGGATGCCGTCGACGGCTCGAGTCTGCAGATCATCGCGACATCGACCGCGGTCGACGTCGCGCAGCGGTCCCCGCTCATCCGCCACGAGGAGCACACGCGCCTCAAGCTCGCGCTGCTCGACCGCAAGCGCGAGGTGCTGCTGGGGCTTCGCCGTTCGGGCACGGTCGACGACGTGGTGGTGCGCCGCATCTCCGCGCGTCTCGACCTCGAGCAGGTGCGCCTGCAGGGGATCGAGGAGTTCGACTGATCCGGCTGTGACGCCGTGTGACACCCGATTCCTCGGGGCGGGGAGGCCCTGCCTACCGTTGAAGAGTCCCCCCAAGAGAGGAACTCTTCACATGACTCGTCGCACAACGTCCATCCTCGCCGCGCTGGCCGCGGTCCCGCTCTTCGTCGCCCTCGCGGGCTGCGCCACGGCGTCCAGCGACGCCGGCGCCGGCAGCGGCGACTCCGCCAAGGACGAGACCGTCAAGATCGGCGTCGTCGGCAAGGGCGACGCGCAGTGGGCGCCCTTCGTCGAGGCTGCGGCGGACGAGGGGATCACGGTCGAGCTCGTCGACTTCGGTTCGTACGAGCAGCCGAACCCGGCGCTCGCCGAGGGCGAGATCGACCTCAACCAGTTCCAGCACATCGTGTACCTCGCGGAGTACAACAACGCCTCGGGCAAGGACCTGGTGCCGGTCGGCTCCACCGCGATCTACCCGCTCGGCCTGTACTCGCAGAAGTACGACGACGTGAAGGACATCCCGAAGGGCGAGACCGTCGCCGTTCCGGATGACGCGTCCAACCAGGCTCGCGCGCTCAACGTCCTGCAGTCGGCGGGTCTCGTCGAGCTGAAGAGCGGTGGCACGCCCTACTCCGACCTCGCCGACGTCGATACGGAGAAGTCGAAGGTCCAGGTGAAGGCGCTGGAGGCGGCCCTGATCCCGACCTCGCTGCCCGACGTCGCGGCCGCGATCATCAACAACGACTTCGTCAAGGACGCCGGTCTGACCTTCGACGACGCGATCGCGAAGGACGACCCGGAGTCCCCGAACGCGCTGCCGTACGTGAACATCTTCGCGGCTCGCGCCGAAGACGCCGACAACGCGACCTACAAGAAGCTCGTCGAGATCTTCCAGACGAACAAGGACGTCCAGGCCGGACTCCAGGAGTCGTCCGGGAACACGGCGGTGCCGCTGCAGACGCCCGTCGCCGACCTCGTCGCCTCGCTCGAGAAGGTCCAGAAGGACGCGAAGGACAAGAAGTAGTCAGCGACTGAGAGAATCGGGTGGCGCTCAGCGCCACCCGATTCTTCGTCGCCACGCACCACACGGAGCAGCACATGCCGATCGTCACCCTCTCGAACGTCTCCAAGGCGTACCCCTCGCGGTCCGCCGGGGCGGGCGACGTCGTCGCCGTCGACGACGTGACCCTCTCGATCGAGAAGGGCGACGTCTTCGGCATCATCGGCTACTCCGGGGCGGGCAAGTCCACCCTGGTCCGACTCATCAACGCCCTCGAACCCGCGACCGGCGGCACGATCACCGTGGACGGCGTCGACATCACGGCGCTCGGCGAACGGGAGCTGCGCAGGATCCGCGGCGGCATCGGGATGATTTTCCAGCAGTTCAACCTCTTCGCCGCGAAGACGGTCAGGGCCAACATCGCCTATCCGCTCAAGCTCGCCGGCTGGTCGAAGGACGACATCGACGCGCGTGTGACGGAGCTGCTCAGCTTCGTCGGTCTCGCCGACAAGGCGAAGGCGTTCCCCGAGCAGCTCTCCGGCGGGCAGAAGCAGCGCGTGGGCATCGCCCGCGCCCTCGCCACCGGCCCGGCGATCCTGCTGGCCGACGAGGCCACCAGCGCCCTCGATCCGCAGACCACCCACGAGGTGCTCGAGCTCCTCTCCAGGGTCAACAGAGAGCAGGGCGTCACGATCGTCGTGATCACGCACGAGATGGACGTCATCCAGACCATCGCGACGAAGGTCGCCGTCATGGAGAACGGCCGTGTCATCGAGCAGGGAGATGTGTTCGACGTGTTCTCCTCGCCTCAGAACCCGGCATCCCAGCGCTTCGTCGGCACGGTGGTCAAGGGCATCCCCTCGCCCTCAGAGCTGGCGGTGCTGCGTGAGCGGCACCGGGGTCGCATCGTGACCTTCTCGTTCCGCGACGGCGACTCCTCCCAGGCGCAGGTGTTCCTCGATCTCGCCGGCGCCGGACTCGACTTCGAGCTGATCTTCGGCGGCATCAACGACATCCGCGGACGCGCCTTCGGGCATCTCACGCTCGCGATCCGCGGCGACGGCGCCGCGATCGACCGGGCGCTCGCCGAGATCGGCACGCGCGTCGACGTCACCGAGATCGCCGGAGAGGAGGTCCGCTGATGGAACGTCTGATGGAACTGTGGCCGGAGTTCTGGAAGTCCGCGCTCGAGACGCTGTACATGACCTCCGTGGCCCTCGTGATCTCCGGGATCCTCGGCCTCCTGATCGGCGTGATCCTCTACGTCACGCGGCCCGGCGGACTCGTCGAGAACCGCGTCGTCTCGTTCCTCATCAACCTCGTCGTGAACTTCTTCCGCCCGATCCCGTTCGTGATCTTCATGGCGGTCGCGCAGCCCCTCGCACGCGTCGTGGTCGGGGTCGGCATCGGCACCACCGCCGGCGCCTTCATCATCGGCCTCGCGGCCTCCTTCGCCATCGGGCGCATCGTCGAGCAGCATCTCGTGTCGGTCTCGCCCGGCGTGATCGAGGCGGCGAGGTCGATGGGCGCGGGGCCCCTGCGCATCCTGTTCACCGTGGCGATCCCCGAGTCGCTCGGGCCGCTGATCCTCGGGTACACGTTCATCGTCGTGGCGCTGATCGACATGACCGCGATGGCGGGTCTGATCGGCGGCGGCGGCCTCGGTGCGTTCGCCCAGATCTACGGCTTCCGGCAGTTCGAGCCGGTCGTGATGTGGGCCGCGATCATCCTCATCGTCGTGTTCGTGCACCTCGTGCAGGTGCTCGGTACCCGTCTGGCGCGCAAGGTCATGCGGCGCTAGGGGCGTCCTTCAGGGCGAGTCCGGTCGCGAACTCGCGCTCGGCGCCGCTCAGCGGATCGACGAAGCGCAGCTCCCGCGCCAGCAGCTGGAGGGGGGCGTCGAAGTCGTCGGGCTTCTCCGGCTGCAGCACGGGATAGAACCCGTCGTTGAGGATGCCGAGACCGAGGGCGGCGAGATGCACGCGCAGCTGGTGCATCTTGCCGCTGTGCGGGCGCAGCAGCGTGTGCACGACGCGCTCATCGGCGGCGATCAGCTCGATCAGGGTCTCCGCGTTCGGCTCGCGCTCGGCATCCACCCGCACGCGCACCTCGCCGCGGTGCTTCACGATGTGGTTGCGGTAGACCAGGGGGAGCATCGCGGCATCCCAGTCCGCCGGTCGCGCCGACACCGCTTCGTACACCTTCTGCACCTGACGGTTCTCGAACAGCAGCTGGTACGCGCCCCGCGTCTCGGGACGCGCGGAGAACATCAGCAGACCCGCGGTGGCGCGGTCGAGGCGGTGGATGGGGGTGAGCTCCGGGATGTCGAGGAGGTTCCGCAGGCGGACCAGCGCCGAGTTCTGCAGGAACCTGCCTCCGGGTGTCGTCGGCAGGAAGTGCGGCTTGTCGACGACGACGAGGTCGCGATCCTGATGCAGCAGGACGATCTCGAAGGGGATGTCCTTCTCGGGCGGCGGATCGCGGTAGTACCAGACGAACTCCTCGGCGCCGAGCGGGGTGTCCCTGGCCAGTACGCTGCCGTCGCGGGCGACGATCTCACCGCGGTCGAAGCGCACGAGCAGCCGCTCCGGGTCCATATGGAAGAACCGCTCGACCATGTAGGCGGAGATCGTCGGCCAGGCGCCGCTCATCGGCACGTGCAGACGGGTCGCGCCGACGCCGTCGCGCATGGGGAGGGGGGAGGGCATGCCCATTCGGTCAAGCCTACGCGGCCTGCGTGAACCGGGAGCGGTACTGCTGCGGGGCCAGTCCGATCCGGTCGCGGAAGTGCTTGCGCAGCGCCGCCCCGGTGGCGAAGCCCGAACGCGCGGCCACGTCGTCGACGAGGAGGTCGGTCGTCTCCAGCAGCTCGCGGGCGCGGTCGACCCTGGCGTCGGCGAACCAGTCGCCCACCGTCCGCCCCGTCTCGGCGCGGAAACGGCGGGTCAGGGTGCGCACGCTCATCCCGAAGCGATCGGCGACGTCCGTGAGCGACAGCGGCTCGTCGATGCGGGAGATCAGCCAGGTCTGGATGTCGCTCGCCGAGCCGACCGTCGGAGAGGACGCCACCGCCGGCCTGGCGACGAACTGCCGCTGACCGCCGCCGCGGTGCGGTGCCGCGAGCGTGACCTGGGAGACCGTCGCCGCGACCGCCGCGCCGAAGTCGTTCGCGATCAGGTGCATGGTGGCGTCGACCGCGGCAGACGCCCCGGCGGCGGTCAGCACGCGGCCGGTGTCGACGAAGAGCTCGTCCTCGCGCATGCGCACCAGCGGGAAGCGCCGAACGAACTCGTCCGACGAGCACCAGTGGGTGGTCGCCTCCTTGCCGTCGAGGAGTCCGGATGCCGCGACCGTGAACGCGCCGGTGCAGTAGCTGACGATCCGCCGGTCGCCGAACTCGGCCAGTCCGATCGGGTCGTCGGAGGTCTCTGCGGCGCTCCACGGGGGCACGATGATCGTGTCCGCGGTGTCGAGCGCGCGCCGGTCGGAGGCCGGGGTCACCGTGAAATCGGCGTTCGTGGGCACGGGGAGTCCGTCGAGGGTGTAGGTGGTGACGGAGTACAGCGGCTCGCCGTCACGGTGGGCAGCGCGGAAGAAGCGGGCGGGGATCCCCAGCTCGTACGGGAAGACTCCGGGGAGGGCGACGACGACGATGCGGTGCATGGCTATATCGTGACACATATTGACCATCCGGCCACTGTCGGGGCGATGATCGACAGGCCAGGCTGGGTGGAGCGGTCGGATCGGCCGCACGAGAGAAAGGCAGACCAGTGCGTTCAGCGAAGTACTCGGGTGCAGGGGCGGCGGCTGAGGTCGTCTCCGTCATCGACACCGAGATCCCGTCTCCCGGCCCCGGAGAAGTGCTCGTCAGGGTCGGCGCCGCCGGCCTCAACCCCGTCGACGTGAAGATCCGCGCCGCCGCCGTCGACTTCGGGCCCATCATCTACACGGACCTCCCGGGGTGGGACGTCGCGGGGGTGGTCTCGGCCGTCGGGCCCGGCGTCGACGAGTGGGCGGAGGGCGACCGGGTGTTCGCGCTCGCCGCGTTCCCCGCCGCCGCGCACACCCTCGCCGAGTACGCCGTCGTCGCCGCCGGGGATCTCGCCGCGTCGCCGAGCACATGGAGCACCGCGCAGGCAGGGGCTGCCCCGCTCGCCGCCCTGACCGCATGGCAGGCGCTCGAGACCGCGGGCGTCCGCTCGGGGCAACGGGTGCTCGTGCTCGGCGGCGCGGGCGGCGTCGGCCATCTGGCCATCCAGCTCGCCGCCGCGAGGGGCGCGGAGGTGGTCGCGACCGCGAGCCCCGCCAAGCACGAGCTGCTGCGCTCCTGGGGTGCGAGCGAGACCGTCGACTACCGCGACGAGGCCGCACTCGCGGCGATCGCCCCGGTGGATGCCGTGATCATCACGGTCGACGACACCCTGCCTCCGCGCGGGGCGGTCGCGGCCGGGACCTCCGTCGTCACGATCACCGGGCTGACGGACGAGCGCAGGGCCGAGCTCGCGTCGTGGGGCGCCGGACCGGTCGAGCGCATCCTCGTCTCCGCGAACGGCGGGCAGCTCGCGGAGATCGCCGCCCTCGCCGAGTCCGAGGCGGTGACCGTGCACCTCGACTCCGAGTTCGGCCTCGACGAGCTCGCCGCCGCGCAGGAGCGCGTCGAGTCCGGCCGTGTCACCGGCAAGGTGGTCGTGGTCGTCGATCCCCGCCTGTGAGCCGTGCGCCGGGGCGCGTCAGCGCGCCCCGGCGGCGAGCCAGTCGTCGAACGTGGTCGGCGCGATCCGGGCGTCCTCGCCGGGGAGCAGCACCTCGCCGGCGAACTCGATCCCCAGTGCGGCGCCGCGCCAGGACGCGCGCAGCGGCAGGGTGCTTCCCCTCGCGGCGAGGGTGCGGCGCGCCATGTCCACCGCATCCTCCGTTCGGGGGCCCGCGAGGTCGAACGACCCCTGGAGCGGTGCCGAGATCGCGGCGGCGACGAGGGTCGAGGCGACGTCGGCGGGGGCGATCGGCTGCAGCAGCAGCGGTGGGACGACGCCCTCGCCGTCGATGACCGACCACTCGGCGATCATCGCGGGGAAGTCGTGGAACTGGGTCGCCCTCACGATCGTGAAGGGCACGGCACCCGCCGCCACCTCGCGCTCCTGGGCGCGCTTGCCGAAGTAGTGGGCGTTGCCTCGAACCGTGTCGAGTGCGGCGATCGAGAGCGCCACGTGGTGCCCGACTCCGGCGGACCGCTCCGCCTCGAGGAGGACGCGCGAGATCGTCGTGAACGTGGCCTCCGCCTCGGCCTGGTCCGCGACCGGGGGATTCGTGGCGTCGATCACCGCGTCGACGCCCTCGAGTCGTGCGGCGAGCCCGTCCCCGCTGCGCAGGTCGACGCCTTCTCCGCGGGTCAGCGACACCGCGTCGTGTCCCTCCTTCTCGAGCTCGGCGACCACCAGTCGTCCGATCCGTCCCGTTCCGCCTGCCACTGCGATGCGCATGTCCGCTCCCTAATCATGGATATTGCATGTCCACAATATGGGTGTCGCGTAGGATGAGCAAGTGAAGCTTCCCGAGACGTCGGAATGGGTGCTGCACACCGCCACGGTGATCGCACAGCTCCCGCCGGGCTCGACCGTGTCCGCGGCGCAGCTGTCCGAGCATTTCGGCGTCGCCGGCCCGTACCTCTCCAAGCAGCTCGCCAAGCTCGTGCGCGCAGGGATCCTCACCGGGAGCACGGGGCCGCGCGGCGGCTTCCGGCTGGCGCGGGAGCCGGAGCGCATCAGCATCCTCGACCTCGTCACCGCGGTCGACGGCGCGGCGGACCCCTACGTGTGCCGAGAGCTGCGTCAGCAGGGGCGCGGCGCCGCCCGCCCGGAGGATTGCCGGAACCCCTGTGCGCTGGCGTCCGCCATGCGTGCGGCGCACGAGGCCTGGCGGGCGTCGCTGGCGAACGTGACCCTCGCCGGGATCGTCGACGGACTGCCGGCGTCGGTCATCGAGAAGAACCGTCGGCTCCTCGGCTGACGGCTCTCAGGCGTCGAAGCTCAGGCTGAGCTTGCGGAGCAGCCCCGCCAGACGATCGCGGTCGCCGCGGGACAGACCCTGCAGCAGGTCGGCCTCCACATCGACGAGACGGGTGATCGCGGCATCCACCCTGATCCGCCCGTCGTCCGTCAGGATCACCAGCACGCTGCGGCCGTCGCCGGGGTCGGCCTCCCTGCGCACGAAGCGGCGTCCGACGAGCCGGTCGATGCGGTTCGTCATGGTTCCGCTCGACACCAGCGTCTGCTGGAGCAGCTGCTTGGGGGAGAGCTGGAACGGCGCCCCCGCCCGACGGAGGGCGGACAGCACGTCCCACTCCCACGGCTCCAGATCGCTGCGCCGGAACACGTCGCGGCGGGCGCGGTCGAGCAGCCGGGTCAGCCTGTCCATGCGGGAGAGGACCTCGAGGGGGGAGAAGTCGAGGTCGGGGCGCTGGGTGTTCCACGCTCCGACGATCCGGTCGACCTCATCCGCCTCGCTCATCCGTCCATTATCGCCGTACGCACAGGGGCGAGCATGGCAGACTTGACGGGCGGCCCCCACTCGGATGCCGCGGTCCGCCGTGGTGTAATGGCAGCACGACAGCCTTTGGAGCTGTGAGGTCTAGGTTCGAGTCCTGGCGGCGGAGCATGACTGGGAACAATCTCGCCATCATCATCCTCGCCGCAGGCCAGGGCACGCGCATGAAGTCGCGCCTGCCGAAGGTGCTGCACCCGATCGGGGGGCGTCCGCTGGTGGGGCATGTGCTCACCACCGCCGCACGGCTGAGCGCCGACCACATCGAGGTCGTCGTGCGTCACGAGCGCGACCAGGTGGTCGCGGCGCTCTCCGCCGACTACCCCGACGCGATCTTCGTCGACCAGGATGACGTGCCGGGCACCGGCCGCGCCGTGCAGGTCGCGGTCGACGCGCTCCCGACCGACTTCGACGGCGACGTCCTCGTGCTCTCCGGCGACTGCCCGCTCGCCGATGCCGACACGCTCTCCTCTTTCCTCGACGAGCACCGCGCGGCGGGCGCCCCGGCGACGCTGATGACCGCCGTCGTCGACGACCCGACGGGCTACGGGCGCGTCATCCGCGACGCCGACGGCGGCGTGGACCGCGTCGTCGAGCAGAAGGACGCCAGCGCCGACGAGGCCGCCGTCCGCGAGATCAACGCCGGCATGTACGTCTTCCGCGCGGAGACGCTGCGCCGCTACCTCCCCGAGATCGGGGTGGACAACGCCCAGGGCGAGATGTACCTCACCGACGTCCCCGGACTCCTCCGCCGCGACGGCGACCGAGTCGCGGCATCCGTCGTCTCCGACGCCACCGTGACCTTCGGGGTCAACGATCGTGCGCAGCTCGCCCTGGTGGGCCGGCTCCTCAACGAGCGCATCGTGCGCCGCTGGCAGCTGGAGGGCGTCACGATCATCGATCCGGCGACGACGTGGATCGACGACGATGCGACCCTCGCACCCGATGTGACGATCCTCCCGCACACGCAGATCCTGCGGGCCACCGCCATCTCCGCCGGTGCGGTGATCGGCCCCGACACGACTCTCGTCGACTGCGAGGTGGGGGAGGGCGCGATCGTCCGCCGCACCGACGCCACCCTCGCCGTGATCGGCGCGGAGGCCACGGTCGGCCCCTTCTCCTTCCTCCGTCCGGGCACCGTCCTCGGCGCCAAGGGCAAGATCGGCGCCTACGTCGAGACGAAGAACGCCGAGATCGGCGAGGGCAGCAAGGTCCCGCACCTCTCGTACGTCGGCGACGCCACGATCGGGCGGGGCGTCAACCTCGGCGCGAGCACCATCACCGCCAACTACGACGACGTCAACAAGCACCGCACCATCGTCGAGGACGAGGTGCACACCGGGTCGCACACGACCCTCGTCGCGCCCGTTAGGCTGGGGGCAGGCGCCAAGACGGGCGCCGGCGCCGTCGTCCGCAAGGACGTCCCCGCCGGATCGCTCGCCATGAGCGTCGCGCCTCAGCGCAACATCGAGGGCTGGGTCGAGAAGAACAGGGCAGGCACGGACGCTGCGGATGCCGCAGCCCGGGCCCGAGTGGCGGAGTAGGGACCAATGGCGCGCAAGAAGAAGACGGTCGAACTGGACCGCGACAACGATGTGGCCCCCGGTCTCGTCGCCAAGACGAAGAAGCGGCTGGTCATCGCCGGCGGACGCTCCCACCCCGAGCTGACAGCGGCCGTCGCCGCTGATCTCGGCACGGAGATCGCTCCGGTCGAGCACCGCACGTTCGCGTCCGGGGAGATCTACGCGCGCTTCGAGGTCTCGATCCGCGGCTGCGACCTCTTCCTCGTGCAGACGTTCGGCGAGCCGGTCAACGAGTGGCTCATGGAGACGCTCATCATGATCGACGCGGCCAAGCGCGCGTCCGCCAAGCGCATCACCGTCGTCGCCCCGTACTACCCCTACTCGCGTCAGGACAAGAAGGGCCGCGGTCGTGAGCCGATCAGCGCCCGTCTCGTCGCCGACCTGCTCAAGACGGCCGGCGCCGACCGCGTCATGAGCGTCGACCTGCACGCCGCGCAGATCCAGGGCTTCTTCGACGGCCCCGTCGACCATCTCTTCGCCAAGCCGGTGCTGCTGGATTACTTCCAGCGCACGCTGTCGAAGGAGGACCGCGAGATCCTCACGGTCGTCTCGCCCGACATGGGCCGCGTCCGCGTGGCCGACACCTGGTCGGACAGCCTCGGCGCTCCTCTCGCGATCATCCACAAGCGTCGCGACCCGAAGGTGGCCAACCAGGTCTCCGTGCACGAGATCGTCGGCACCGTCGAGGGGCGCACCTGCCTCCTGGTCGACGACATGATCGACACCGGCGGCACGATCGTGAAGGCGGCGCAGGCGCTCAAAGCCAACGGCGCGCACCGCGTCATCGTGGCCGCGACTCACGCGATCTTCAGCGACCCGGCATCCGAGCGTCTGCAGGACTCGTCGATCGACGAGGTCGTCATCACCGACACGATCCCGCTCACCGAGTCGCGTCGCTGGGACAAGCTGACGATCCTCCCGATCGCCCCGCTGCTCGCTCGCGCCATCCACGAGGTCTTCGAGGACGGCTCCGTGACGAGCATGTTCGGCGGAGACGCGTAGCAGAGGCACAGCGGCCACATAGGACGAATGCATACGGTCGAATGCATCGACAGATCGTCGACCAGCACACAGCCGGGAGGACCATCATGATCCGCACGACCGTACCGACCTCCGTCCGCAAGGGATCCGCTCTCGTCGGCGTCGCAGGACTCCTCGTCCTGGCCGGCTGCTCCGGTGCTGCAGACGCGGACAACAGCGCCTCCACCGGGGGAGACACCGGCTCCGGCTCCTCCTCGGCGCCGAGCGACAGCAGCTCGACGACCTACAAGGACGGCACCTACACGGCCGACGGCTCCTACCAGACCCCCGAGACCGTCGAGAAGATCTCGGTGTCGCTCACCATCGCCGACGGCGTCGTGACGGAGGTCGAGGTCACGGGCGACCCGCAGGCGCGCGAGACCGAGGAGTACCAGGGCAAGTTCATCGGCGGCATCGCTGACGAGGCGGTCGGCGTCCCGCTCTCCGATCTGAAGGTCAGCCGCGTCGCGGGCTCCTCGCTCACCAGCGGCGGCTTCAACCAGGCGGTCGAGTCGATCAAGGAGCAGGCGGCCTCCTAGGCGCCTGACGGGGCGATGACGATCTGGCGTTTCGACGCGATCGGCACCCGCTGGGAGATCGAGGGGGAGCTCTCGTCCGACGATCGCGCGGCGGTCGCGGCGGAGATCGAGCGGTTCGATCGGGAGTGGTCCCGCTTCCGGTCCGACTCCGACGTCACGCGGCTGGCCGCGCACGGAGGGCGCCTGACGTCTCCCGACGCGGGGCCGATGCTGAGCCTCTACCGCGAGCTCTCCACGGCGACCGCGGGGGCCGTCGACCCGCTGGTCGGCGCCGGTCTCGAAGCCCTCGGCTACGACGCGGCGTACTCGCTGCGCGCCGGAGACCCCGTCGCCGCTCCGTCCGACTGGACGTCTCTCGTCTCGTGGAGCGACCGGGATGCTGAGGTCTCGTCTCCCGTGCTCCTCGACGTCGGCGCGCTCGGCAAGGGCCGGCTCGTCGACCTCGTGTTCGGGCTCCTGGCCTACGTGCCGGGAGACCTCGTGGTCGACGCGGCGGGAGACCTCAGGGTGCGGGGGAGTGCGGTGCGCATCGGCCTCGAGCATCCGTTCGACCCCACGAAGGCCGTCGGCATCGTCTCCCTGCAGGATGCGGCGCTCTGCGCGTCCGCGATCAACCGCCGGGCCTGGGGCGACGGACTCCACCACGTCCTCGACGCGCGCACCGGCGTCCCGGTGCAGACCTGGGCGGCGACCTGGGCGATCGGCGCGGATGCGATGAGAGCGGATGCCGTCGCCACCGCGCTCTTCTTCGACGGCGGCCCCGAGCTCGCCGACGACTGGGGCGTCGAGTGGGTGCGGATGACGACCGACGGACGCATCGAGCGTTCGGCGGACTGCAGGGCCGAGCTGTTCGTCGCCCGCCCCTGACCCGGAGAAGTAGGGAAGAGTAGAAGCCGTGATCACCGCTTTCACCACTGTCAGGCAGCGAGTCCTCGCGCTCCTCGGGGCACTGTCGATGTACCGGCTCGTGCTGTTCTCGCTGCTCGCGCTGGCCGCACTCGCCGAGGTGCTCTCCTTCTTCGGGCTCGTCTCGCCGACTCCGCTCGCGCTGGTGGTCTCCTTCGCCGTGCTGGCGGTCGTGATCTCGGCGGTGGATGCCGCCGCGCAGCGGGTGCTGCGGCTGCCGTGGCGCATCGAGTCGTCTCTGGTCACGGCGCTCATCCTGCTGTTCGTGCTGCAGCCGGGCGCCGATCTCCCCTCTCTCGGCGGACTGGCTCTGGCCGGGGCGCTCGCCAGCATCTCGAAGTACGTGATCGCCTGGCGTGGCCGTCACATCCTCAACCCGGCGGCGTTCGGCGCCGCGGTGGTCACGATCACCGGTCTCGGCACCTTCTCGTCGTGGTGGGTCGGCACGCCGGCGCTGTTCGTCCCCGTCGCGCTCCTCGGACTGATCGTGCTCTGGCGCACCGAGAAGGTGCGGATCGTGCTGGTCTTCCTCCTCGTCGCGATCGTCGTCGCGCTGCTGCGGCAGTACGTCCAGCTGTCGCAGGGAGGGCTTCCCTTCGACCTCGCGACGGCGCTGTCGTTCGCGCTGATGCAGTCGCCCTACCTGTTCCTCGGCGCGTTCATGCTCTCCGAGCCGCTGACCCTGCCGCCGCGGCGGTGGCAGCAGTTCTCCGTGGCCGCGCTCGTCGGCGTCCTCGCGGGCTGGCCGATCCTGATCGGCGGGATCACCCTGGGTCAGGAGCGGGCGCTGCTGATCGGAAACCTGCTCGCCTTCGCGTTCGCCGTGCGCGGCTCGGTGCGGCTCACCCTCGAGAAGCGGGAGTTCATCACCCCGACCGTGCAGGAGCTGACGTTCCGCACCAGGAGCAGGCTGAGGTTCCTCCCGGGGCAGTACCTCGAGCTGGACGTGCCGCACCGCCGTCCCGACGCTCGCGGAACGAGGCGCGAGTTCAGCATCGTGTCGGCCCCGGGCGATCTGCCGACGCTGCGCATCGCCTACAAGGACGGCGACCAGAAGCATCCGTCCAGCTACAAGCGCGCGCTGGCGGCCGCTCAGCCCGGTGCGACTCTCGCCGTCACCGGCACCTGGGGCGACTTCCTGCTGCCGCGCTCGCAGGCGCCGGTGCTCATGGTGGCGGCCGGCATCGGCGTGACGCCGTTCGTCTCCCAGCTGCGCCAGCTGCAGCTGGCGGGGGAGACCCGAGACGTCGTGCTGGTCTACGTGGCGTCGGAGCCCGCCGAGCTGGCGTTACGCGACGAGCTGGCCGCCACGGGCGCCCGGGTCGTCGTGTTCACGCGCGAGGAGCCGGCCGATCTCCCCGCGCACTGGACCTGGGCGCGGGGCGTGCGTCTCGACGCCGCGGAGCTCGACCGGTACGTTCCCGACATCGCGGCTCGGCACGCCTTCATCTCCGGCCCTCCGCGGCTGATCGCCGACCTCGCTCCGGCCCTGCAGAAGGCGCACAGCCTCACGACCGACGCCTTCGCCGGGTACTGAGCGTCACGAGGACGCGACGCCCGCACCGGGCTCAAGCGCCGACGACCGGCTCGATCGGGAGGCGGACGCTGAACGTCGTGCTCCCCGGAACGCTCTCGACCGTGATGTGCCCGTGGTGCCCCTCGACGATAGCCTTGACGATCGCGAGCCCGAGGCCGGTGCCTCCGGTCTGCCTGGCGCGCGAGCTGTCCCCGCGGGCGAACCGCGCGAACAGCTCCTCGCGGACGGCCGGGTCGATGCCGGGGCCGTCGTCGTGCACCCGCAGCACCGCCTCCTCGCCCTCACGGCTCACGCTGAGCGTGATCTCGGTGCCGGCGGGAGTGTGGGTGCGCGCGTTGGCGAGGAGATTCGTGACCACCTGGTGCATGCGGCCGGCATCCCCGACGATCACGACGGGCTCGTCGGGGACCTCGATGTTCCAGCGGTGATCGGGTGCGGTGGGGCGCGCATCCGACACGCCCTCCAGCCCCAGCTGCGTGAGGTCGACCGTACCGTAGACGAGCTCCCTGCCCTCGTCGAGGCGAGCGAGGAGCAGCAGATCCTCGACGAGGCGCGTCATCCGCAGCGACTGCGCCTGGATGCGTTCGAGAGACGTGGTCGTGCTCTCGATCACCGCCGGGCCCTCCTGCTGGCCGAGCGCGCGCAGAGAGAGCTCCGAGTACCCGCGGATCGACGCCAGGGGAGTGCGCAGCTCGTGGCTCGCGTCGGCGACGAAGCGCCGCATCCGCTCCTCGTTCTTCTGGCGCGCGGCCAGGGAGGTGTTGACGTGGTCGAGCAGCTTGTTCAGGGAGGCGCCGACCAGCCCCGTCTCGGTGCGGGGGTCGGCCTCGGATGCGGGTATGCGCTCGGTGATGTCGACCTCGCCGCGGTCGAGCGGCTGGTTCGCGACGCGGGTCGCGGTCGCGGCCATCGCCCGGAGCGGGCGCAGGCTCAGGCGGATGGTGATGGCCGTGGTGAGCGCGAGCAGGATCAGCCCGCCCAGCGTCGCGAGCACGATCACCGTGAACAGGGTGGCCATCTGGTTCTGGATGCCGGTGCGGGGAAGACCCGCGACGACGACGGAGTGGGAGACGGGCGATGTGGCCACGACGACGCGGTAGGAGCCGAGGCTCTCGATCGTCACGGTCGCGGTGCGACCGCCGTTCAGAGCATCGTTGATCTGCACCAGCTGCGCCTTGGTCAGGCTGCGGGCGCCCCCGGTGAGCTCGTTGTTCTGGCTGCTCAGCACGATGCCGCCCGTGCCCGCCTGGCTCGAGACGGCGAACAGCGACCCGTTCTCCACGGGCATCCCCGAGAGTGCCTGCTCGGTGGTGGCGAAGCTCCCGGGGAGCTGATCGATGCGTCCGACGACCTCGCTCGCGGTGGTGAACAGCTTCTGATCGAGCTGATCCTCCAGCGTCCGCCCCAGGATGGCGCTGGTGATGACCGCGACGATCACGAGGATGAGCGACACGAACCCGATCACGGCGGACATCAGCCGCGTCTGCAGGCTCATCGGGCGCCGCGGCATCCTCGCGATGCTCACTGAGGGGCCTTGATCATGTAGCCGACGCCGCGCACCGTGTGCAGCAGCGGCGTGCGACCCGCATCGATCTTCTTGCGCAGGTAGGAGATGTACAGCTCGACGACGGAGGACTTGCCGCCGAAGTCGTAGCTCCAGACGCGGTCGAGGATCTGCGCCTTCGACAGGACGCGGCGCTCGTTGCGCATGAGGTAGCGCAGCAGCTCGAACTCCGTCGCGGTGAGCTCGATCTCGGTGCCGTCGCGGACCACCTCGTGGCTGTCCTCGTTGAGCGTCAGGTCGGCGACGCGCAGGATCGACTGACCGTCGTCGGCCGTGGCGTGCCCCGTGCGCCGGATGATCGCGCGGAGGCGGGCGATGACCTCCTCCAGGCTGAACGGCTTGGTGACGTAGTCGTCGCCGCCGGCGGTGAGCCCGGCGACGCGATCGCCGACGGCATCCTTCGCGGTCAGGAAGAGCACGGGGACGAGGCTCCCCGACTCGCGCAGCCGCCGCAGCACCGACATGCCGTCGAGGTCGGGCATCATGATGTCGAGCACGAGCGCATCGGGCTCGAACTCGCGTGCGACCTGCAGCGCTTCGAGGCCGGAGGACGCGGTGCGCACCTCCCAGCCCTCCATGCGGAGCGCCATCGCGAGCAGGTCGGTCAGCATCTGCTCGTCGTCGACGGCGAGGATGCGCAGGGGGGAGCCGTCGGGGCGGCGCAGATCGGGATGCACAGTGCTCATGCACCCATTCTGCGGAATCTCCTATGTGATTTCTATGGAGAGCGCTATGTGTTGTCTGGGAGCTCCGGCGCGAGGCGATCCGCCGGGAGCGCGAGGAAGTCGATGCCCTGCTGGAGGGCGAGGCGATCGGCCGCGGCGCCGAGGGGGCCGTCCAGGTGTCCGTTCGCCCTCACGCCGAGGCGCGAGGGCGCCGGGATCGCGTGATGCACGGCGAACTGCCCGCGCGGATCCACGGCGGGATCGAGCACCGCGGCGGTCGTGAGGGTAGGGATGCGCAGCCGCCGTGCGGCGATGGCGGCATCGAAGTAGTCGATGACGGGTCGGTGCTCCGGATGCTCGCGCAGCATCCGGCGGACGGCCTCTCCGCTGCCCGTGCACCGCCGGGTGAGGCGGATCGCGTGATGACCGAAGCTCGGGACGTCGAGGACAGCGCGGCGGAACCGCGGATCCCAGGGGAGGGCCATCGCGCCGATGCCGCCGCCGAAGCTGCTGCCGCTGAAGTCGAGGGCGGGCGCGGCGGACGGCGCGATGTCGAGCAGGATCGTCGCGGCGCGCCAGATGTCGGCGGCGGCGAAGCGGTGCGAGTACGTGTCGCGGTGCGCGATCCCGGCGATCACGTGCTCATCGGGGACGGCGGGGAAGCGGCTGGGCGTGCCGGGGTGCGTGCCGGGGGCGCACGGGAAGATCGCGGCGGTATCCGACGGGACGCGATCGGGATCCGGGGCGGTGCGGCCCCCGTAGCCGTGACCGACGACGAGACCACGGCGGATCGCCGAGGGGTCGAGGGGCAGCATCAGGTAGGCCGCTGCGGATTCGCCCGCGGACGAGGCGAAGGCCAGCGCCGAGACGCGATGCGTGTCGGTCGGGGCGAGCTCGTGCGTCGTCGCCCACTCCACGGTGCCGACGCCGAACTCCTCGTGGGTCGCCGTCCAGAACTCGTCGAAGTCGTCCGGTTCGATCGGCGGAGCCGGCGGCAGGAGCAGAGCGCTCAGTGCGTACTCCGTCAGCTCTTCCGGCGTGTCCTGGGGCACCTGGTGAGTCCTCTCGGGGGTGAGGGCGATCCGACGGCGCCATCGTATCGGCGTGTGGGCATCCGTTGACATTGTCGCATACAGATTGCATCATGTGCATCATGGATTCAATTTCGAACACGGGGCCCGGCGACGACGCCACGCTCTGGAGTCGTCGGGCGGTTCTGCGGATGCTGGTGATCGCCGGGGTGCTGCCTCCGGTCCTCGGGGGCAGCCCGTCATCGGCCTCGGCGTCGATGACGGGCGTCGGAGCCACGGTCACCGGAACCGGCGGGGCCTTTCCCGACGCGCTGCGTCGGCTGACGAAGCCCAACCTGGCACTGACGCAGGTCGCACAGCTCGTGGGGCAGAACCACCGGATGACGTTCCACCATGCCACATGGGACGGCGGGGAGACGATCGTCCGCGACCTCGAGGTCAAGCGGAACGGCGCCTGGCTGCCCATCACCGATCAGGCGCACCGCTTCGACGAGCAGTGGGTCGTGCTGACGGGCACCCTGCCGTCCGGCAGCGCTCCAGAGCTCTACGGACCGCTGGCGACGAGCTGGCTGGGCTTCACGTCGTATCAGGTGCTCGGACCGCAGGCGATCGAGCTCCGCACGAGCACGGACGACGTCGACCTGGTCGTGCGCTGGCGGCTCGAAGGCGACAACCCGGAGGCGCACTACGTGCTGACGGCGAAGACGGCGGGCGACTACATCGTCGGGTACCAGAGCCAGGACACGAGGTCGCTGGACGACGTCGACGAGGTGCTCTGCGGCTCGTACCAGCACGCGCTCTCCGTCCTCGACGGCTCGGCGCCCCTCGGCGCATGGGAGCTCTTCGCGCCGATGGCGCTGACCCAGTACGAGGTCGGCGGGGTCGCGGTCACCTCGGGGCTGTACCTCCCTGCCGAGGTCGCCGAGTTCGTGCACGAGCGTCAGCTCATGTCGGATCGCCAGCCCTACGGCATGAGCCTGCGCAACGACAGCCTCGACGTCGTGCCGAGCATGTACTCCCCGCAACCGGGGCTGCGCACCGCCATGACGGTGGGACAGCAGCGCGGGTTCGCCTTCGGCATCGCCGCCCGCGCCGACACCCTGTACGGCACCTACACCCGGCTGTGCCGCGACGAGTACGGGCTCACCGCGTATCGGCGGAACGTCTACGACCGCTCCCTGACCGACGCCGTGCACTCGATGACCGAGCTCATCGCCATCGAGCCGAACGGCGACGACTCGACCGACTACATCCCGTCGTTCTCCGGCTGGTGGAGCCGGGCCAAGGGATTCGTCGACGTCGAGAACGAGGATGCCGTCCGCACCGCCGCGAGCGGCGTCGTGCTGGCGGCGCACTACCTCACGGGCACGGCGGACAGCACCCTGTACGAGCGGCGAGCGCGACCGCTCATCGAGTACCAGCTCTCCCGCAAGGGCATCGGGCACTCGCCGGTGATCGGCAGCCCCGTGTACAACGACACGACGCAGTACCGGCTGGGCAAGATCGCCACGGATGCCGTGAACCTCGCGTCCCTCTATCAGCTCACGCACGGGCGCAACGCGTCGATCCAGCGCCTCGCCGTGCAGGCCACGAAGGCCGGCGTCGTCGGGCAGAGCAGGGCGCCCTTCTCGAACGCCCTGGCCACGTACCGGATCACCGGAGACCCCGCGTACCTCGCGGAGGCGAGCCTGATCGGCAAGCGGTACACGCGCGAGCAGATCCTCACCCCGTACCGCAGCAACGGCCAGCCGCCCGGCGGATTCGCCTACAGCTTCTCGAAGTACTGGGTCGACCTGCTCGAGCTGTTCGAGGTCACCGGCGACACGGAGTTCCTCGACGGCGCGTACCGCGAGGCCCAGCGGTTCATCACCCAGACGGCCGTGCGTCCGGTCCCCGATCAGAACGTCACCGTCCCCGAGGGTCACGTGATCACTCAGCAGTACGACTGGGAGACGCGCAGCTCGCTCCCGAGCTATCCGACGACGAGCGTCGCGACCGAGACCGTTCCCGCGTGGTACGTCTCGCCGTCAGGACTCACGTTCGAGGCCCTTTCGTCGTTCAAGCTGGGCGTCAGCTCGCTGACCGATCCGGGAGGCGGCTACGTCTTCAACCCGTGCTGGGCCGGGGCGCTGCTCCGGCTCGCGCACCACACCGGTGACGATCTGCTCGCCGATGTGGCGCACAACATGGTGATCGGACGCTTCACGACCTACCCCGGCTACTACGGACGTCAGTTCCAGGTCGCCCACATGAAGCCCGACTTCGCCACGAGCGGGCCCGTCGGGATCACCGGGTACTACTTCCATCACGCCCCCGCGCAGCTGGGGCTCGCGATGGACTACCTCATCAGCGAGAGCTTCTACCGCAGCTCGGGCAGCATCGACTTCCCGCACGTGTTCGAGGCCGACTTCGCGTACTTCAAGTTCTTCGCGTACGGTCACGCCCCCGGGACGTTCTTCGGCGAGACCGGGGTCTGGCCGTACCTCCCGGCGGGTCTCATCTCGCTCGACAACCCCCTGGTCAACTGGATCGGCGGCGTCGGCAACGACGCGCTCTACCTCAGCCTCACCAACTCCGCCGCCGGTGCGCAGCAGGTCGTGGTCGACCTGTCCAGCGACCTCACCGGAATCCCTCGCGGCTCCGCACCCGTCGTCGAACTGGTCGCGGCGGACGGCAGTCGCTCGTCCGTCTCGGGGCACAACGGCAGGGTCACGGTCACGGTCCCGGGGCACGGCCTGCTCGCACTCGTCGTGCGCAATGTGACCGTCGAGCGCCCCGCGCTGCCCTCCGACGACATCGTCGACCACGGATCCGACAGCTTCAGCGAGGTCGATTCCGATCCGTCGGGGGAGTACGGGCTCGTCCGCGGGCTGCTGCTGGTCAGGCCGGGCGGGGAGGGGTACGACGCCTACGTCCAGATCGACACCGAGCAGGCGGCCACGCTGAGCTATCGCATCGGCTCGCAGCCCGTGCAGCAGGCGCCGGCCAAGGGCTACCCCTACGAATGGACGATCGGGGTCGACGACCCGACCAAGAGCTTCAGCTACACGGTCACGGCGGGTGGCGTCACCACGTCGGAGGTCACGCTGCGGCTGCCGTCGCGCATCAGCGGCGCGCACTCCGGCGTCGCGGGAGACGTCGTCGCCCAGGCCACGGGGACGGCGGGGGATCGCGTGCCGCTGACGATCGAGGTGCGCAACGCCACGAACGCGGCGATCAGCGGGTCCGTCACGGCGACCCTCCCGACCGGGTGGCAGCTCGAGGGCCCGGTGCCGGCGGTGTCCGTCCCGGCGCACGGCACCGCCCGCGTGGAGGCGGCGGCGGTCATCGCGGCGGCTGCTCCGCTCGGGGAGGTGCAGATCACGGCATCCCTGTCGGTGCCCGGAGGGGCGCCGATCGCTCTGCGTCCGGCTCCCATCGAGGTGATCGACAGGCGCCGCCTCGTGTCGCTGACCTCGGACAAGGAGATCGTGAGCGGTCCCGGCGCCGTCGCCACCCTGACCGCGCTCGTCATCAACACGGGCGTCACCCCGCTGCAGGCGACGCTGTCGCTGTACGGAACCACGGCGTGGAGCATCGCCCAGCGGGATGCCGTCGTGACGGTGCCGCCGCGGTCCGACCTCACGCACTCGTGGACGGTCACGGCGGGACCGACCGTCGCGCCCGGATCGACGATCAGGTTCGAGGCGCGGCTGGATCAGACACTGCGGCGAGGGGTGCTCGTGCGGGTCGCCGACGAGGGCGTGATCGCCCACACGCAGTCCCCGTGGCCCGGGTATCTCGAGGCGGGGCGGTGGTACCCGAGCGGGCTCTCCGGGTGGAACGGCACGCGCACCCGCTACAGCGACGCCGACTCGGTGGGCAGCACGGTCACCTGGAACGCGAACCTGCCGCAGGCGGGGCTCTACCGGGTGTCGGTGTGGTACCCGACGAACCCCACGACCACGACGTCTGCGGCCTACATCGTCCAGCACGAGTCTGGCAGCACGGAGGTGATCGTGGACCAGACCGTCGGCGCCGCGGCCTGGCGCTCGCTGGGGACGTTCCGCT
Source organism: Microbacterium sp. NPDC012755 (assembly GCF_042901325.1). NCBI lineage: Bacteria > Bacillati > Actinomycetota > Actinomycetes > Micrococcales > Microbacteriaceae > Microbacterium > Microbacterium sp. NPDC012755. Next base: position 153,831 of record NZ_JBIBCT010000002.1, read on the forward strand.
ACGGCGCAGGCGCGGTCGGCGTCGTGAAGCTGGAGGTGCGCAACACGAGCATCCACCGCGTGAGCGCGGCGCAGTTCGTCCGGATCGGCGACTGACACGAGAAGGGGGTGCGCCGGGAGAGATCCCGGCGCACCCCTTCTCGTGTGCGTGGTCGGCTGCGCTCAGCTGCGCACGTACCCGCGGACCGCGTCCTCGTCGACCTCGACGCCGAGGCCGGGGCCGGTGGGGACGATGAAGCCGCCGTCGGGCTGCACCTCCAGCGGAGTGGTGAGGATGCGGTTCGCCACCGGAAGCGTGAACGGCTGGTACTCGAACGCGAGCAGGGAGGCGGAGCTCGCCGCGACGTGCACGCCCGCAGCCATCGCGATGCCGAACGCGGCCGAGTGGTGAGGGGCGACCTGGGCGTGGAACGCGTCGGCGACGGCGGCGATCGCGAGACCCTCGGTGATGCCCGTGCGTCCGATGTCGGGCTGCGTGAGCCCGACCGCCCGGCGGCTGAGCCAGTCGGCGAACTCGAAGCGGCTGCGCATCGCCTCGCCCACGGCGATGGGGGTGGCGAGGCTCGCCGCGAGGTCGCGGTGCCCCTCGACGTCCTCCGGAGCCAGCGGCGCCTCGAAGAACCAGGCCCTGCGGTCGTCGAGCTCCCGGCCGAGCGCCTTCGCCTCCCCGAGGCGGTACGTCCAGTGGGCGTCGAGCGCGAGATCGAGGTCAGGGTGCACCGCCTTGATCGCGTCGAAGGTCGCGAGGTCGGTGCGGATGTCGGTGCCGAGGTGCAGCTTGATGCGGCGAACGCCGGCCTCGACGAGCGCGGCGGCCTTGTCGGCGCGCTCCACGTCGTCGTCCCCGCGGATGCCGGAGACGTAGGCGGGCAGGACCTCGGCGAAGCGTCCGCCGGCGAGTTCGGACACCGAGAGTCCGGTCGCGCGCCCCCAGAGGTCCCACAGGGCGATGTCGACCGCCGCCATCGCGTCGGCCTGATGACCGGTGAGGTGGCCGCGCTCGCGCATCGACTCCGTCATGCGGTGCCAGAGCGTCCGCACCGAACGGGGGTCCTCCCCGATGATGAGCGGCGCGAGCAGGCGATCCACGATCGCCGCGGCGACCTCAGGGGCGACGGGGGCGAGCGCCTCTCCCCACCCGACCAGGCCGTCGTCGGTCTCGATCTTCACCATCAGGGTCTCGTAGCCGGGGGAGTACAGGCTCCGCCACGGCGGTCGGATGACGTAGCCGCGATGCGCCACGCCCGTGTCGCCCGCGTAGGAGTCGTCGGCTTCCTCCCTCGACAGGAAGAGCGGGAAGGTCTGCACGCGCGCGATTTTCACAGGGGTCTCCGAAGACAGTCGTGAGGGAAGAGGCCGATGGCGGGTGCCTCGGCGGGGGATTCGAGCGTCGCGGTCGATGCCGCGCCGCGGGTCAGAGCGCGGCGAACGCCGACGCGGAGCGGGAGGGGCTGTAGCCCAGGGCCACGGAGATCTCGTCGGCCGCCTCGATCAGCTGCAGCGCGAGCTCCTGATGGGGTGCGTGCAGATCCAGCACCGAGAGCGGTCCGCTCGCGGAGAGCGCGGCGACGACCTCTCCCGCCCTGTTGCGGATCGGCGCCGCGATGCAGGCGCGGCCGAAGGCGAGCTCCTCGATCTCCGTCGCGTACCCGCGGCTGCGGGTCTCGTCGAGGGCTGTCTGCATGGCGTCGCGGTCGACGATCGTGTGGGGGGTGAAGCGCTGCGGGGACTGCTGGAAGTACTCGTCGACCGCGGCCGACGGCATCCCGGCCAGCAGAGCCTTGCCGAGGCCCGTGGCGTGCAGCGGGCCGGTGCGGCCGGCCATCGCGAACGACTTCGGTGCGAGCGCGCCCTCGAAGTTGCAGAGGTAGGTGAAGGTGAAGCCGCTGAGCTCGGCGACGTTCACGCCGATCTCGATGCGGCGGGCGAGGTTCTGCGCGATCTGCCGGGAGGCGCGGTGGATCGGAGAGCCGTTGAGGGCGATCGTGCCGAGCGCGACCGCGGCGGGGCCGAGGCGGTAGAGGCCGGTGCGTGCGTCCTGCACCACGAACTTCATGCGGTCGAGTGCCGACATCATGCGCGAGACCGTGGACTGGCCGAGGCCCGTCAGCGTGCAGAGCTCGGAGACGCGCAGCTCTCCCGACTCCTCGGTGAAGCATGCGAGCAGCGACATCGCCCGTTCGACGGTCTGGGTGCCTCCCACCGATTCCGATGCCATGTCGACTCCTCCTCCTTGCTGGCGCCGCATCAGCGGCGTCGCGGCTCCACGCCGCTGCCAGTCATCCTAATGAGAGAAGTGGCATCGAGCAAGGCAAATGTGGGTGTCTTATGCATTTTGTGGATTTCGCATCCGCATTGTGGTTGACTAGCCGCACGTCAACGTCGACGACTGTGACGACGACGCGCACGATCCCGTACGGGATCTTCCCTACTCGAAAGTGAAAGCAATGCCACAAGCCACCCTCGAGCGGCCCGAGACACGCGAACGGGTCGAACCGCGTTCCGGGCGACGCTCGACGCTGGGCGCGAAGGATCGCACCTTCGGATTCATGATCGCACTTCCCGCGGTCCTGCTGTTCCTCGTGATCGCGATCTTCCCGCTCGTGTCGAGCATCGGCACGAGCCTGTACGACCAGTCGCTCCTCCGCCCGGAGCGGACCTTCGTCGGGTTCGACAACTACGTCGCGGTGTGGGACGAGTTCGTCGCCCGGCTGGGCACCACCCTCGTCTTCTCGTCGCTCTCCACGATCTTCCCCCTCGTGCTGGGCGTCGCGCTCGCGATCCTGCTCAACTCCCGCCTCCGCGGACGCAACATCCTCCGCGGCGCGCTCATGCTCCCGTGGCTGCTGCCCGGCGTCGTGGTGTCCTTCCTCTGGGCCTGGATCTTCAACGACAGCTACGGCGTGGTCAACCACGTGCTCGCCGTCTTCGGTCTTCCCGAGATCAGCATGCTCGGCAACCCCGTCGGCGCCATGGCCGCGGTCATCATCGCGAAGACCTGGCACTCGTTCCCCTGGATCATGGTCGTCGCACTCGCCGTGCTCCAGACGCTCCCCAGCGAGCAGATCGAGGCGGCCACGATCGACGGCGCCACGCGGTCGCAGCGATTCCGCTACATCTCGCTCCCGCACATCGCCGGTCCCGTCGCCCTCGTCGCAGTGCTGGAGTTCATCTACAACTTCGGCAACTTCGACACGATCTTCGTGATGACCGGCGGTGGCCCCGGCGACTCGACGACCACCCTGGCGCTCAGCCTCTATCAGCTCGCGTTCGGCAGCTACGAACTCGGCAAGGCCTCCGCGATGGGCGCCCTCTGGCTCGTCCTCCTCGCGATCATCTCGAGCGGGTACCTGCTCCTCAACCGACGACTGGAGAAGTGATGAGCCGCAGCCGCGACATCGGAGAGTCGATCATCCGCCCCCGCCTCTCGCTCCCCGGACGCATCGGCCTCGTGCTGCTCGCGCTGTTCGGACTGCTGCCGATCTACTGGCTCACCGCCACGGCGTTCACGAAGAAGGAGGACGTCTTCGCGCAGGACCGTCCGTTCTTCCCGGTCGATCCGACGTTCGAGAACTTCATCGGCTTCTTCCAGAACGATGCGCTGATCAAGAACCTCGGCAACAGCGTGGTGGTCTCGACCGGCACCGCGGTGCTGGCCGTCCTGGTCGGCGGGCTCATGGCCTACTCGCTCTCCAAGTTCCGCTACCGCGGGCGCAACGCGATCATGTTCATGTTCCTCATCGGGCAGCTCATCCCCGGAGCGCTGCTGCTGATCTCCCTCTACCTGATGCTCAGCTCCGCCGGGCTGCTCTACACCTACACGGGTCTGATCATCTCGTTCACGACGTTCACACTCCCGCTCACGGTGTTCCTGCTCAAGGGCATCATCGACGGGCTGCCGGACGACATCCTCGAGGCCGCGAAGGTCGACGGACTCTCGCGCACGGGGACCATGTTCCGCATCGTGTTCCCCCTCGTCGTGCCGGGGCTCATCACCGCCGCGATGTTCGCCTTCATGCGGGGCTGGAGCGATCTGCTCTTCGCACTCACCCTCGCCGGACCGGACAAGCAGACCCTGCCCGCGGGGCTCACGCAGGCGTTCATCCGCGAGGGGACGGCCGACTGGCCGGCGCTGATGGCGGCATCGCTCATCACGTCCCTTCCCCTCGTGATCATCTTCGTCCTCCTCCAGCGCTACTTCGTCTCCGGCCTCGCCGCCGGAGCGGTGAAGGGATAGCGCCGCCATGACCATCTCGACCCGAACAACTCGATGAAGGAGCAGTCTCCATGACCATCACGAACACGCAGCTGAGCCGCCGTGCCTTCCTCGGCGGAAGCACAGCCCTGGTCGCCCTCGGCGCCCTCACCCTCGCGGGCTGCGCCACCCCCGCCGGTCCCGGCTCCGTCACCGCGACGAACGCGGCGACGAAGGCGAAGACCATCAACTTCTACGGCAACTCCCTCGGTGAGGAGGCGCTCAAGCCCGCGTGGCAGGGCATCCTCGACGGGTTCTCGTCGAAGGCCGGCGTGAAGGTGGCACCGGTCATCTACCCGTACGACCAGGCCGCGACGCAGCTCGCCCTCACCGGACGCTCCGGCAAGCTCCTCGGCGTCGGGCAGTCGGGCGGATGGCAGGTGCTCACCCCGATGAACGTGCTCGCCGACCTCACCGACCTCGCCAAGGGCCTCGGCATCCCGCAGGGCGTGCTGGACTCGTACACGATGGACGGCAAGCTGCTCGTCCTGCCGCTGACGGCGGCCGGCATCGGCCTCATCACCAACGGCGAGATCGCGAAGAGCGTCGGGATCACCTCCGGCATGTCCGTCGAGAAGTTCGCGACGGCGCTCGAGAAGATCAAGTCCCAGGACTCCTCGCTCATCCCGTACGCCGCGGTGACCAAGGCCTCGGAGCTGAAGGATGCCGTGCACTGGATGTGGGGGTTCGGCAGCGATGTCGTGACCGATGACCTCGTCTGCACGCTCGGCGACGCGGAGAGCGTCAAGGCGATCACCTGGTACAAGTCCCTGCAGGACGACGGCCTCACACAGACCAACGTGGCGCGCAGCGATGCCCGCATCCTGTTCGCCAGCGGCAGGACGGCCCTGTACGACGACGCGCCCCTCGCGTCGACCTTCGTGAAGACCAACGGCGGGGCGCAGAACATCGTCGACAACATCGGCGCGATCTCCCGTCCGACCGTCGGCAGCAAGAAGTCGTACAACCGGGCGTGGGGCAGCGGCCTCTTCGCGAGTGCGGGTGAGGGCGAGCTCACGAGCCGCGAGTTCATCACCTACGCCGCGACCAACGTGAAGGCGGCGACGGCGCTGTACGAGCGGTCGGCCGTGGCGCCGGCGGCGAAGACGGTCGCCGACCAGATCCCCGCTCTCGCCGCCGACAAGTTCCAGGCGGCGTTCCGGACCGAGGTCTCCGAGCACGCGCGAGGCGCTGCGTGGGATCGCGTGGCCGTGACCGCGCAGATCGACGCCGCGATCGGCGGTGGCATCGCCACGATCCTCGCCGGCCAGGTCGACGTGCAGGCCGGCCTCAACGCTCTGAAGAAGGAGGTGCAGGGGCTGCTCGACTCCAACAAGTAGCAGCCACCGCACACGAATGCCCCGCCGGATTCTCCGGCGGGGCATTCGTCGTCTCGATGTGAGGAGTGAGGTCTCAGAGCCAGCGCTCGCGCAGCACGGGCTTGAGCCACGCGGCGGGGGAGGAGATGGAGAGACCGCCGTCGACCGCGATCGAGGCGCCGGTCACGAACGACGCGGCGTCGGATGCGAGGAACGCGACGACGGAGGCGACCTCCTCCGGTCTGCCGATCCGTCCGAGCGGGTAGCCCTCGCTCTCTCCGGTGTCGATCGCGGAGATGCTGCCGGGCTCGACCGCGTTGACGCGGATGCCCTGGGGGCCGTACTCGAGGGCCAGCTGACGCACGAGGCCGGCCACGCCGGCCTTGGCCGCCGCGTACGCGGGCAGGCCAGGCGCGGCGAGGGAGGCGTTCACGGACGTGACGGCGACGATCGCCGCGCCGCGAGCGAGATGCGGGAGCGCCGCGCGAGCGACGAAGAACGCGGAGTCGAGGGTCGCGCCCAGCGCCCCGCGCCAGTCGTCGTCGCTCGTCGAGTGCGCGGGGCTGACCGGCATCCGTCCTGCGGCGAGCACGACCACGTCGAGGCCGTCCAGCGCCTGCACGGCGTCTGCGACAGCGGTGTCCGCGGCCTCGGGCCGACTGCAGTCGGCGACGAGGTAGCGGGCGAAGACTGGATCGTCGGAGGGCTCGAGGCCGACGCCGACGACGGCGTCGCCGTCGGACGCGAACGCGCGCGCGATCGCGAGGCCGATGTCGGAGCTGGCGCCGATGAGCAGGACGCCGCGGCCGCTCACACGCGCACCGCTGACGGGACGGCGGGAAGAGCGAGCTCCTCGATCACGAGGTCGACCGCGGCGCGGCTGCCCTCGTCGAGTCGCGATGCCGGGTACCGCACGGTCGCGTGCTCGATGATGCCGCGCGCGACGAGGATCTCCTTGTGCACCGCCCACGCGATGCCGCCCTGCAGTCCGATGAGCACGAGAGGGAGCATACGACGGAAGCCGGCGCGCGCCTCGTCGACGCGCCCCGCGACGAAGTCGGCGAGCACAGGGCCGAGCAGATCGGGGAACTCGCACGCCGGCATGGTGCCGACGGCGCCGCGGGCGTACTCCTCCAGGCAGAACTGGGCGTTCTGCCCGCCGAGCACGGCGAAGTCGGCGTCGCCGATCGCCTCGACGACGGCGCCCACCTTGGGGGCCGTGGGCGGAGCCTCGACCTTGACCGAGTCGACGTTGTCGAGGCGGGCGAGCTGCGCGATGAGCGCGGGCGGCATGACGACGCCGGTGACGCCGGGGGCGTCCTGCACCATGACCGACAGCGATGTCGCCGCGGCGACATCGCCGTAGAAGTCGACGAGGGTCGCCGCGGGGGGCTTGACCATGAACGGCGGGAGGACCATGAGGGCGTGAGCGCCCCCCTCCTCGGCCAGGAGCGCCTGCTCGATCGAGGTGGCCGTCGAGGTGCCGTTCACGCCGGCGATGACGGGGACGTGCCCGTCGACGACCTCGACGACGTCGGCGAGGATGGTGCGCCGCTCGTCGGTCGTGAGGGCGAACCCCTCGCTGGCCATCCCGAAGACGGCGACGCCGTCGACCTCGGAGGCGAGCTGGAACTCGACCAGGCGTCGGAGGCCCGGCCGGTCGAGCGCGCCCGATTCGTCGAACGGGGTCGCCAGGATCGGCATCAAGCCGTGGAGTGTCGGAGGCATTGGCCAGTTCCCTGCTTTCGCAATCGGAGTCTCGCATTCACGCAAGCGTTATGCACATTGTGAGATAGTCTGCCACATAACGGTTATGGACTACCACTGAAAGCTGGCCCCGATGTCGCGTTCCCCCCGCTCACGCCGTGTCGAGATCCTCTCCGAGGAACGCTACGTTCAGGCGGAGTCCCCGCGCTGGGACGCGCGCGACGGAACCTTGGCGTGGATCGACATGTCGACCGGCAGGTTCCATCGCGGCAGCATCGCCGACGGCAGGGTCGTGGCCGGCCCCTCCGTCGTCGTCGGCGCCCAGATCGGCGCTCCCGCTCCGCTCGCCGATGCGGGAGCGGGGTGGGCGGTCGCCGTCGACCGCGGATTCGTCCACGTCGGGGACGACGGGTCGGTCGTCCCGCTGATCGCCGACCTCGCCGCACCCGGCGACTACATGAACGACGGCGGGTGCGACCCCGCCGGACGCTTCTGGGTGGGCAGTCAGTCGATGCCCCGCGACCCGCACTGCGCACTGTGGAGCATCGACGCGGACGGCGTCGCCACCGAGAGGCTCGGCGGGGTCACCGTGTCCAACGGGCTCGTCTTCGACGACTCCGGTTCGACGCTCTACTACATCGACACGCTGCCCCATCGCAGCATCGAGGCCTTCGACGTCGCCCCGGACGGGCGCCTCTCCGGACGGCGCACCGTGTGCCGCGTCGACGGCGGCAACCCCGACGGCATGACCATCGACGAGGAGGGCATGCTCTGGGTCGCGGTCTGGGATGCCGCAGAAGTGCGTCGTTACTCTCCCGCGGGTCGGCTCGTGGAGACGATCGAGCTCCCCGCGAAGCGACCGACCGCCGTCGCCCTCGTCGACCGACTCCTCGTGATCACGACGGCGAGCGTGGGGCTGGAGCATCCATCGACCGCGGACGGCGCGCTGCTGGGTGTCGAGGTCGATGCTCCCGGCGCGCCCGCGCTGCCGTGGCGCGGGCGGCATCCGCGTCCATAGGCTTCCCATCGGGCGTCCCTCAGGTCCCCATAGCGGTGGTGCATACCGTCATCCTCACCCGCGAAATCGCGCGGAGGAAGGAGACACATGTACGGGACATATCTGCGGCGCGAACTGGCGGGCCGCAAGAGACAGACGCTGATCGTCGCCATCGGCCTGGCGATCGCCATCGGCCTGGTGATCGTCGTCAACGCGCTCACCACGGGAGTCCGCGATGCGCAGGCCCAGGCGCTGGAGTCGGTGTACGGGGTCGGCACCGACCTCACCGTGACCGGCGCCGCAGCAGAGCCGGGGGAGGGCGGACCCCAGCGCTTCGACTTCGGCGCTGACGACGGCAGCACAGACGGAGAGACGACGACCCTCAGTCGCTCGACGCTGCGGACCGACTTCATGCGCGGCACTCTGGAGAGCTCGGTGCTCGACACGGTGTCCTCGACGAAGGGCGTTGCCGGGGCATCCGCGGCGCTCAGCCTGACCGACTCCACGTTCACGGGCGAGATGCCGAGCGGAGGATTCTCTCCGCAGGGTGGCCAGAGTGCTCCCCAGGAGGGCGAGACCGCCCCGCAGGGCGGCGCAGACGGATCGGGCGGCGGCTCGTTCGGAATCGACTCGTTCTCCGTGCTGGGGATCGACCCGGGGACGGCATCCGTCGGACCGCTGGCCTCGGTCGAAGTCAGCGACGGCCGCGCCTTCACCAGCGGCGATGCGGGGGCGCTCGTCGCGCTCGTCGATGCGACCTACGCGGCGACGAACGAGATCGCCGTCGGCGGCACGATCGACGTCGCCGGCTCGACCGTGCAGGTCGTCGGCATCGTCGCCTCGACCTCCGACACCGCCGACACCGCGGCGAACGTCTATCTGCCGCTCGACACCGCGCAGGAGCTCTCCGGCGCGGGCGACGTCGTCTCGACGATCTACGTGCAGGCCGACTCCGCATCGGGGATCGATGCGGTGCAGACGGCGCTGACGAAGGAGCTGCCCGATGCGACGGTCACCTCGCAGTCCGAGCTCGCCTCCACCGTGTCCGCGTCGCTCTCGAGCGCGACCTCGCTGATCACGAACCTCGGCACGTGGCTGTCGGTCATCGTGCTCGCCGTGGCCGTGCTCATCTCGGTGCTGCTCACGCTCTCCGGCGTCTCGCGACGCACGCGGGAGTTCGGCACGCTCAAGGCGATCGGCTGGTCCAACGGCAGGGTCGTCCGTCAGGTCGCCGTGGAGTCGATGCTCCAGGGGCTGATCGGCGGAGCGGCGGGCCTCGTCCTCGGCATCGCGGGGATCGTGCTCATCAACGTGCTGAAGCCGACGGTCGCCGCCTCGAGCGGCGGTGCACAGGGCGGTCCCGGGGGTCAGGGCGGCCCCACGGGAGGCGGCATGTTCCAGGTGCAGCAGGCGGCGGACATCGTGCTCCACGCGCCGTTCACCCCCTGGGTGCTCGCCGCCGCGGTGGGCCTCGCCGTCCTCGGTGGACTGGTCGCCGGCGCCTTCGGAGGATGGCGGGCCGCACGGCTCAGCCCGGCCGAGGCACTGCGCTCGGTCGCATGACGGACTCATACGGACAAGGAGAATCAGACATGAGCATCGCAGAAGCAGTGCACTCGGCGGAGGACACGGAACCAGGGGTTCCGCTCTACCAGGCGGAGGGTCTCACCCGCACCTACGCGCAGAAGGGGCGCACGGTCACCGCAGTGACCGGCGTCGACCTCGCCATCATGCCGGGCGAGTTCGTCACGATCCAGGGGCCGACGGGCGGAGGGAAGTCGACGCTCCTGCAGCTCCTCGGCGCTCTCGACCGGCCGTCATCCGGATCGCTCCGATTCGGCGGAGCGGAGCTCGCCCGTGCGTCCGCGCGCGAGCTCAATCGGATTCGCGCCGAGGAGATCGGGTTCGTGTTCCAGGGTTTCAACCTGATCCCGACGCTCACCGCGTCGGAGAACGTGAACATGGCGCTGGAGCCGTTGTCGCTCGGACGAGCGGAGCGGGAGTCGCGGGTCGCCGCCGCGCTCGCCCACGTCGGCCTCGACGACCGGGGTAGGCACCTGCCGACCGAGCTCTCCGGAGGACAGCAGCAGCGGGTCGCGATCGCCAGGGCCATCGTCAAGCGCCCTCGGGTGCTGCTGGCCGACGAGCCGACGGGCAATCTGGACGAGAGCATGCGGGACGAGATCCTCACGCTGCTGGAGAACCTGTGCGCCGAGGGCATCACGATGATCGTCGTCACCCACGATTCGGCCGTGGCCCGTCGGGCGACGCGGCGGCTGCGTCTGGCGAACGGACGCGTGCAGGACATCACGCGCTGAGCAGATGACGAAGGCCCCGGCGGTGAGCCGGGGCCTTCGTCATGGTGTCGGACGCGCTCAGTGCGTGTCTTCCGCCTCGATCTCGGTGCGGTCGCCCGACCACAGAGTGTGGAAGGTGCCGGGCTTGTCGATGCGCTTGTAGGTGTGCGCGCCGAAGAAGTCGCGCTGGCCCTGCACGAGGGCGGCCGGCAGGCGGTCGGCCCGGATGCCGTCGTAGTACGACAGCGACGAGGAGAACGCGGGAGCGGGGATGCCGGCCTCGGCAGCGGCGACGACCACGCGGCGCCACGCCGCCTGGGCGCGACCGAAGACCTCGGCGAAGTACGGCGCCGTCATCAGCACGGGCAGACCGGGCTCGGCGTCGTAGGCGTCGGCGATGCGGTTGAGGAACTGCGCGCGGATGATGCAGCCGCCGCGCCAGATCTTGGAGATGGCGCCGAGGTCGATCTTCCAGTCGTACTCCGCTGCACCGGCGCGGATCTCGTCGAAGCCCTGCGAGTACGCGACGATCTTCGACGCGTACAGCGCGAGGCGCACGTCCTCGATGAACGCCTCCTGATCGGCGACGGCGAACTCCTCGTCGGGGCCGGGGAGGGCGGATGCCACGGCGCGCTGCTCGGGGTGCGAGGACAGCGAGCGGGCGAAGGTGGCCTCGGCGATGCCAGAGACCGGGACGCCGAGCGAGAGGGCCGTCTGCACGGTCCATGCGCCGGTGCCCTTCGCGCCCGCCTGGTCGACGATGACGTCGACCAGCGGCTCGCCGGTGGCGGCGTCGATCTGGCGCAGCACCTCGGCGGTGATCTCGATCAGGTAGCTCTCCAGCTCGCCCTTGTTCCACTCGGCGAAGATCTCGGCGATCTCGGCCGGCGACTTGCCCGTGCCGCGGCGGATGAGGTCGTACGCCTCGGCGATGAGCTGCATGTCGGCGTATTCGATGCCGTTGTGCACCATCTTGACGAAGTGGCCGGCGCCGTCGTGGCCGACGTGCGTGACGCACGGCTCGCCCTCGGCGACGGCGGCGATCGACTTCAGGATCGGGCCGAGGGTCACCCACGACTCGTCGGAACCGCCGGGCATGATCGACGGGCCCAGGAGTGCGCCCTCCTCACCGCCGGAGATACCGGCGCCGACGAAGTTGATGCCGGTCTCGCGGACGGCCTTCTCGCGGCGGATCGTGTCGGGGAAGAAGGCGTTGCCGCCGTCGACGATGATGTCGCCGGGCTCGAAGACCGAGACCAGGGAGTCGATCACGGCATCCGTCGGGCCGCCGGCCTTGACCATGATGATCGCGGTGCGCGGCTTCTGCAGAGAGTCCGCGAACTCCTGGTAGGTGGAGGCCGGGATGAAGCCCGCCTCCGGGTGCGCGTCGAGCACGGACTGCGTCTTCTCGTAGCTGCGGTTGAAGATCGCCACGGTGTTGCCCTCGCGGCTCGCGAGGTTGCGGGCGAGGTTCGAACCCATGACGGCGAGTCCGACGACTCCGATGTTCGCTGATGCTTCGGGCACAGAGGGCTCCTCGATCGTGAAGTAGGGGATGAACCCAGATTATCGCGACGTGGAGAGCGGGAGCGCGCGTGTGTCGTGGATGCGCGGAGCATCCGACGAACGAGGAGGCGCGGGGGAGTCAGTCCTTGCGGTAGCCCGAGCGGCCGAGGGAGAACAGCGCGGCGAAAGTGAACACCGCCGCGCAGACCGTCATCGCGCCGATCAGCCATGCGAGTGCGTGTGAGAGGAAGGCGCCGTCGAGCATGGGATTCTCCGTGATCTGGGTGGGATGATCGGTGGCTACAGCCTATCGGGTGATCGGGTACCATTGAGGATGTACCTCGGCGAGGGACGCTTCTGCGCGTGCGCAGGCGTCCGTTATCGACGCGGCGGAGCAGGCCCGGTGGCTTTCTCGCGCGTCTGCGTTCGAGATCATGACGAAGAGACCACCGCGTGGCGCACCGCTGCGTGTCCCGAAGGAGAACCACATGTCTGAAGACACCAAGGTCCAGGCCGAGCTGCGCAGCAACTTCGGCAAGGGCTTCGCCCGCCGCCTCCGCGCCGCCGGCAAGATCCCCGCCGTCATCTACGGCCACGGCACCGAGCCGGTGCACGTCGCACTGCCCGGCCACCAGGTCTCGCTCATCATCCGTCGCGCGAACGCCGTTCTCGAGCTCCAGATCGAGGGCAAGGGCGACCAGCTCACCCTGGTCAAGGACGTGCAGAAGGACCCGGTGCACCAGATCATCGAGCACATCGACCTGCTCGTGGTGAAGAAGGGCGAGAAGGTCACGATCGACATCCCCGTCGTTCTCGTGGGCGAGTCCGCTTCCGGAACCATCGCGAACCTCGACGCGACCACCCTGTCCATCGAGGCCGAGGCCACGCACATCCCGGAGAACCTCGAGGTGTCGATCGAGGGTCTCGAGGACGGCGCGCACATCACCGCCGCCGATGTCGTCCTGCCCAAGGGCTCGACGCTGCTCTCCGACCCCGAGGTGCTCGTCGTCGCGATCTCCGTCCCGTCCTCCGGCACCGCCGCGGACGATGAGGCGGACGCCGCCGCCGAGGCCGAGGCCGCCGCGGAGTAATCTCCGACCGATTCACCGCAGAGGGGGCGCGAGCAGATCGCGCCCCCTCTGTCGTATCCTGACCGAGTCCTGCGGACGCGCGGGCGAAAGGACGATGAGATGGCATCCACCTGGCTGGTGGTCGGACTCGGCAACCCGGGACCCCGGTACGAGACGACGAGGCACAACATCGGGCAGATGGTCGTCGACGAGCTCGCCTCCCGTCGGAACGAGAGCTTCCGCGAGCACAAGGGCGGAGCGCGGGTCGTGGAGACCTGGCTGCGGCCCGGCGGCGACAAGCTCGTGCTCGCGAAGCCGAACACCTTCATGAACGTGTCGGGCACACCGGTCGCGGCCCTCGCGCGCTTCTACTCGGTGCCGCCGGAGCAGATCATCGTCGTGCACGACGAGCTCGACATCCCCTTCGACACCGTGAAGCTGAAGACCGGTGGAGGCCACGGAGGGCACAACGGCGTCCGCGACATCGCGCGCGCCATCACCACCCCCGACTTCCCGCGCGTGCGCGTGGGCATCGGACGGCCGGTCGGACGACAGGATCCCGCGGACTGGGTGCTGTCTCCGTTCGGCAAGGACGAGCGTGCGAACCTGCCCATCCTCGTCTCGGACGCGGCGGATGCCGTCGAGCTCCTCGTCGCAGAAGGACTGCTCGCGGCGCAGCAGAAGCACCACGCGCCGCGCTGATCCTGTCGGGGCTCAGGAGCCGCCGAGGCCCGTCGCGGTGCCGATCGAGACCGAGAACAGCAGGATCACCCAGAAGCCTCCGGCGCCGATCACGGCGAGGATCAGGCCGGCGATGCCGAGGCCACGCCGCTGCTTCTTGGCGATCGCGATGATGCCGACGACGATCGCAGCGATGCCGAGCACCGTGCCGACCCAGAACGAGATCTCCGTCCAGAGCACCTGGTCCCGCGCGGGGGACAGCAGCGAGAGGAACTCGGGATCGCTCGCGTCGAACCCCGACGAGGGGAGGTGGCGGCCGATCTCGAAGCCGGAGACTCCGGCGATGATCGGGATCACGATCGCGGCCACCACGGCGAAGATGAGCGAGAGGGTGCCGAGCAGGCCCGAGGGCTTCGCGGATGCCGCCTCCGGTGCGGCGTAGGCTCCTGCGGGGGCCGCATAGCCGCCCACCGGGACCTGATACGCACCGGGAGGAGCCTGGTACGCGGGGCCGGGAGCGGGAACGCCGGGCGCCGCCGCCGGGTATGTCGGGGGCTGCGCCGGGAACGCCGGGGGCTGCGCCGTGAAAGCCGGCGGCTGCGCCGGGTATGCCGGAGGCTGCGCCGGGTACGCGGGCGGCTCTGCCGGGAAGGCGGGCGAAGGCTGCGCGACAGGGGGAGCGACCGGAGGAACCGGCGGCATCTGCGGTGACGTCGTATCCGCACCCTGCGGGGCAGGGGGCACGGGAGGAAGGGCGCCGGAGGGCGGGGGCAGCTGCGGATCAGTCACGCCCCCATCCTAGGGCCGCCGCGATCAGATGCGCCGCAGCAGCCCGACGCGATCATAGACGTCGCCCAGGGTGGCGTCGGCGACGGCATCCGCGCGCTGCGCATTGGCCGCGAGGATCCTGTCGAGCTCGGCGGGGTCGTCCAGCAGTTCGAGCGCGCGGGTGCGGACGGGCTCGAACTCGTTCACGACGACCTCGGCCAGACCCTTCTTGAAGTCGCCGTAGCCACGGCCCGCGTACTCGTCTTCGATCGAGGCGACCTGACGACCGGTGAGGGCCGCATAGATCGTCAGCAGGTTCGAGACCCCGGGCTTGGTCTCGCGGTCGAAGCGCACCGAGCCCTCGGTGTCGGTCACCGCGCGCATGATCTTCTTCGCCGACTTGGCGGGGTCGTCCAGCATCCACAGGACGCCGGCATCGCTCTCGGCCGACTTCGACATCTTCGAGGTCGGGTTCTGCAGATCGTAGATGCGCGCCGTGTCCTTCTGGATCACGGGGCGCGGTACGACGAACGTCTCGCCGAAGCGCGAGTTGAAGCGCTCGGCGAGGTCACGGGTGAGCTCGACGTGCTGCTTCTGGTCGTCTCCCACAGGCACCACGTCGGTCTGATACAGCAGGATGTCCGCGGCCATCAGGACCGGATACGTGAACAGTCCCACGCTCGTCGCGTCGGCTCCGTAACGCGCCGACTTGTCCTTGAACTGCGTCATGCGCCCGGCCTCGCCGAAGCCCGTGATCGTGGAGAGGATCCAGGCGAGCTCGGCGTGCGCCCGCACGTGCGACTGCACGTAGAGAGTGGACTGCGAGGGCTCGATGCCGGCTGCGATGTACTGCGCCGCGGTGCGGCGCGTCTTCTCGCGGAGCTCGGCCGGGTCCTGCGCGACGGTGAGCGCGTGCAGATCGACGACGGAGAAGTACGCGTCGTAGGAGGTCTGCAGCTCTCGCCACTGCAGGAGCGCGCCGATGTAGTTGCCGATCTGGAGGGAGTCGGCGGAGGGCTGCATTCCGGAGTACAGGCGAGGTTTGTTCACCCGTCAATCCTATGCGCCGTGCGACGAGGCGCCGCGTTCCGCATCCTCTACCCTGTGGCTATGGGAGAACGACGCAGGAGGGAACGAGCGCTGTACGTCGAGATCCTCATCGATGCGCCGATCGAGCGCGTCTGGGAGTTGACGCAGACCCCGGAGCACCACGTGCGCTGGGACGGCCGCTTCACGACGATCCGGCCTACGCGTGTCCGTGACGACGGCGCGCAGGAGTTCGCGTACGAGCTCGACCTCGGCATCCACACCATCCGCGGCACCGGCGTCTCGCGAGGGGACAGGCGCGGTCGCGCGGGGGAGCGCACCTCCGCCCTCCTCTTCGACACCGCCGACCCGCTCTCGCCGCTCGGCGCCGGCCGCGGATACTGGCGGTATGTTCCCACCGGCGACGGCGTCCGCTTCATCACCGGATACGACTACGCGCCGGGGTGGGGGCTGCTCGGACGCCTCCTCGATCCGCTCGTCACGCGCCCGTTCGTGTGGTGGCTCACCGCATGGAGCTTCGACAGGCTGCGGCTCTGGGCGGAGCAGGACGTGCCGCCGGAGGCCACCGGGTTCTGGCGTTCCGTCATGCCCGGTCGGCGACAGCGCGCCCACGCGAGGAGGTGCCTGTCACGTCCCGTCGCCGCAGGAGGCACGATCATGCAGCAGGCGCCGGATTCGCTGTCGGAGCTGCACGCATGAGCGCCGACGGGATCTTCGCCAGGGCGCTCGGCGCCGATTTCGCGCGCCTGCATCCGGAGATGCAGCGCCGCTTCGGCGTGGGGGTCGCCGCAGGCTATGGCTGCGTCGGACGGGGCGTGATGAACGAGGTGCGCCGAGGCCCGTGGTGGACACTGCCGTTCCTCGCCATCGGCACGCTGCGCAACATCCTGTTCCCCGACCGAGGGACCGACATCCCCTTCCAGATCGACAACCATGCGTACGTCGACAGCCTGGGGCGCGAGACCGTCACGTTCGTGCGGACCATGGAGATCAGGCCGGGTCTCCGACGCCGTTTCGATGCCACGATGATCTACAGCGACAGCAGGGGCCGGATCGTCGACTACCTGGGTACGCACCAGCACCTGGCCGTCGACCTCGACCTCGCCGTCACCGACGACGGCGGGCTGCGGCTCACCTCGGGCTCCCAGCGTTTCTACGAGGGGCCGATCGCGTTCCGCTTCCCGATGCTGTTCAGCGGACGGGCCCACCTCACCGAGCGCTTCGATGACGAGCGGGGATGCTACGTCATCGATCTGGAGGTGCGCAACGACGTGCTGGGCTTCCTCTTCGGGTACCGGGGCACGTTCACCTGCGATTTCGTCGACGGACAGGGCATGCCGGAGACGGTGAAGCCGTACCGCGAGGAACGGCGAGAGTGATCATGCCCGGCGATCGGGAGGGCGTTCCGGTCGGGAGCGGAGAGGCGTTCCTGCGGGCATTGGGCGCCGACGCCGCGCTGCTGCACCCCGAGATCGCCGCCCAGATGCGCACACCAGCGTCGCACGCCCGGGGCGAGGGCGTGTTCGCGCGCGCCGGGAGCCGATACCGTCTGCTCAACGCCCTCGCGATGCCTTTGCTGGGGAGGGATGCCGTCGTGACGCGCATCGCCTCGGACGTGCCGTTCTCGGTGCTCACCGAGTCGACCGTGACGACGGTGGCGGTCGGGGACGCTGTGATCGAGAGGGTGACGCTCCACACCACGCGGGAGTTCCGCTTCCCGAGCGGTGCGCAGCGCGTCTCCGATGTGATGACCACCAGCGTGCACCCCGGACTCGTGCGCACGCTGCTCGGCGAGCGCGGACGCGTCGAGCTCATCGAGGAGTGCGCGGTCGGAGACGGCGGGACCCTGCGCATGCGAACCCGCCGCGCGGCACTGCGTCTCGGCGGCCGCCGGATCGCCCTCCGCGGCATCCTCGCCGTGCACGTGGACGTCGAAGACGGATGGGACGACGACAACGCCCGACGCACGATCGCCGTCACCGTGCGGAATCCGCTCGCAGGAACCCTGCTCGAGTACCGGGGCTGGTATCGGTACTCGAGCGTCGAGGATCAGTAGCTGTAGTCGACGACCACCGGCGCGTGGTCGCTCCAGCGCTGGTCGTAGGCCGCGGCGCGCGCGACGTGATAGGCCGTGACGCGCTCGGCGAGGGCCGGAGTCGCGAGGTGGTAGTCGATCCGCCAGCCGGAGTCGTTGTCGAAGGCCTGGCCGCGCATGGACCACCAGGTGTACGGGCCGTCGACCTCACCGTGGAACCGGCGCCCCACGTCGACCCAGCCGAGACCGGTGCCCACGGAGCCGTCGACCCCTTCGACATCCGCACCGGCTTCGCCGAGGAAGCGGTCGAAGTAGGCGCGCTCACGGGGGAGGAAGCCCGCCTTCTTGCGGTTGCCGCGCCAGTTCTTGATGTCGAGCTCGCGGTGCCCGACGTTGAGGTCGCCGGTGACGAGCGCGAGCGCATCATCCTTCCCGAGCTCGGCGAGACGGGTCGAGAACGCGTCGAGGAACTTCCACTTCTCGTCCTGCTTCGGGGTGTCGGCCTCGCCCGTGTGGACGTACGCGCTCACCACGGTGAGCGGACGCCCGCCGATCTCGAAGTCGGCCTCGATCCAGCGGCCCTTCGAATCGAAGTCCTGGTCGCCGAAGTCGGTGCGCGAGGCGATCGCGGGGGTGCGGCTGGCGATGGCGACTCCCGCGCGACCCTTGGCGCTCGCCTCGTCGTGCACGAAGGTCCAACCGGGGAGGGCCGCTTCCAGGTGCTCGTCCTGCCCGCGGACCTCCTGCAGCGTCAGGATGTCGACGTCTGCGGTGTCGAGCCATCCGCTCATCCCGTTGCGAGCCGCTGCGCGGATCCCGTTGACATTGACCGTGGCGATGCGCAGATGAGACATGGACACAAGCCTATGGGGCGCCGCCGACATTCCGGGGGGACCTGGGCCGGTTCAGCTCGCTCAGGAGGCGCTGTGCGATCGGCGTGCTGGGCTCGGCGGGCGGGGGAGCGGCGGCCTCGAGAGCCTCGAGGTCGGCCTCGGCGGCGCGCAGGTCGCGCCCCGCCGCCCAGGCGCGGTGCCACGGAGCGGCGTCGAGCGCGGCCGTGGCCTCACGGACGCGGATCCGCGCCGCGGTCAGCAGCGCCTGGTACTCCGCCAGCCGCCTCTCCGCCTCGGTCTGCTGCAACAGCGGGACGTCACGGTCGGACGCCGCCACCGCGATCCAGGAGGAGGCCACCAGCATCACGACGCCGTTGATGCGGAACCAGAGCAGGAGGCCGATGAAGATCGCGAACGTCGCCAGCAGCGGATTCGAGGGCGTGTAGCTCAGCAGGAAGCCGGCCCCGAACTGGAGGATCGTCATCGCGCCGCCGCCGAGAAGAGCACCGGGCCAGATGATGCGCCAGTGCAGCGACGTTCCGGTGAGGAAGCGGACCATGGCGGCCAGAGCCGACGACAGCAGCACGAACGAGATGAGGACGGTGCCGATGTGGATGCTGAGGTTCAGTCCGCCGGAGCCCGTGTCCCAGCCCAGCAGGTCGAGGAGCCAGCTCAGGATCCCCGCGCTCGCCGAGCTGAGCAGCGAGCCGGCGATCAGTGCGACGCCGAAGATCAGCGCGGCCAGCAGGTCTCTCGCCTTCAACAGCACGTAGCTGCGGCGGTCCGGTGGCAGGCCGAAGATGTCCCTCGTCGCGCGTCGGGAGAAGGTGACCCACCCGATCGCCGTCCAGATCACGGTGCCGAGGGCGATCAGACCGGTGACGCTGAGGACCCCTGTCGTGTTCGCAGCGATCTCCTGCACCTGATCGGGAGTGATGAGGCCACCATGAGGGACGATCAGGTTGGGGATGTAGCTGTTGATGACCCCGATCATCCCCTCGACCGCCTCCGTGCTCCCTCCCAGCCACAGGCCGGCGATCGCGAACGCGAGGTAGATCGCTGCGAAGATCGCGAACAGCGCCTGATAGCTCACGCCTGCGGCGAGGAGGAACCCGTTGTGCTGCAGGAAGTGGCGCCAGACGCGCACGGGGAAGAGGCCGAGCGTGCGCCGGGTCAGCGCCGTGGCGCGTTCGACGGCCACATCGAGGCGACCGGCTTCGGGCGCGGCGCCACCGGAATCAGACACGCCTCCACCCTATCCAAGGGCGGAGGCGTGTCGAACAGCGTGAGAGAGGTCAGGGACGACCGCGGAGAACCGCCTGCTTGACCTCGGCGATGGCCTTGGTCACCTCGATGCCGCGGGGGCAGGCCTCGGAGCAGTTGAAGGTCGTGCGGCAGCGCCACACGCCCTCCTTGTCGTTGAGGATGTCGAGGCGCACGGCGGCGTTGTCATCGCGCGAGTCGAAGATGAAGCGGTGCGCGTTGACGATCGCGGCCGGGCCGAAGTACTGCCCGTCGGTCCAGAACACGGGGCACGACGAGGTGCACGCGGCGCACAGGATGCACTTGGTGGTGTCGTCGAAGATCTCGCGGTCGGCGATGGTCTGGATGCGCTCCTTGCCCTTCTCGGGCACGGAGCTCGCCACCAGGAACGGCTGCACCTCGCGGTAGGAGGCGAAGAACGGCTCCATGTCGACGACGAGGTCCTTCTCCAGCGGCAGACCCTTGATCGCCTCGACGTAGATCGGCTTCGAGATGTCGAGGTCCTTGATCAGCGTCTTGCAGGCGAGGCGGTTGCGGCCGTTGATGCGCATCGCATCGGAGCCGCAGATGCCGTGGGCGCACGAGCGGCGGAAGGTCAGCGAGCCGTCGACCTCCCACTTGATCTTGTGCAGCGCGTCGAGCACGCGGTCGGTGGAGTAGAGCTCCACGTCGTAGTCGACCCAGTGCGGCTCCGCGTCGACCTCGGGGTCGAAACGGCGGATGTTGAAGGTGACGATGAAGGACTGGATGACCTCGGATGCCGAGTCTGCTGCCGGTGCTTCTGCGACTGCGTTCGCCATGCTCAGTACTTCCTCTCCATCGGCGGGTAGTTCAACTCGCCCTGTTCGTTCTTCGTGAACACGACGGGCTTCCAGTCCAGCCGGATGTGGTCGCTCGGGTCGGCGGAGTGCGCGTCTCCCGTGAGGTACGCCATCGTGTGCTGCATGTACTTCTCGTCGTCGCGCTTCGGGAAGTCGTCGCGCATGTGGCCGCCGCGGCTCTCCTCGCGGTTCTGCGCCGCGTAGACGACGACCTCGGCGATGTCGAGCAGGAAGCCCAGCTCGACGGCCTCGAGCAGATCGGTGTTGAATCGGTGGCCCTTGTCGTCGACGTGGACGTTCTTGTACCGCTCGCGCAGGTCGGCGATGACGCCGAGCACGTGCTGCAGGGACTCGTGGGTGCGGAACACCTGAGCGCCCTTGTCCATCTCGTCCTGCAGCGTCTTGCGCAGCACGGCGATGCGCTCGGTGCCCTGGTTGTTCCGCAGTCCCTCGAGCATGTCGGAGACGAATGCCGCCGGGTTCTCGGGCAGCGGGACGAACTCCGCGGTCTTGACGTACTCGACCGCGTTGCGGCCGCTGCGCTTGCCGAACACGTTGATGTCCAGCAGCGAGTTGGTGCCGAGGCGGTTGGCTCCGTGCACCGAGACGCACGCGCACTCGCCGGCGGCGTAGAGACCGGGGACGACCGTGTCATTGTCCGCCAGCACCTCTCCGTTGTTGTTCGTGGGGATGCCGCCCATCGCGTAGTGCGCGGTCGGCATCACGGGGACCGGCTCGACGACCGGGTCGACGCCCAGGTACGTGCGGGCGAACTCGGTGATGTCTGGGAGCTTGGTCTCCAGGACCTCCGCGCCGAGGTGCGTGCAGTCGAGCAGCACGTAGTCCTTGTGGGGCCCGGCGCCGCGGCCGTCGAGGACCTCCTGCACCATGCAGCGGGCGACGATGTCACGCGGAGCGAGGTCCTTGATGGTCGGGGCGTAGCGCTCCATGAAGCGCTCGCCCGAGGCGTTGCGCAGGATCGCGCCCTCGCCGCGGGCGCCCTCGGTGAGGAGGATGCCGAGGCCGGCGAGGCCGGTGGGGTGGAACTGGAAGAACTCCAGGTCCTCGAGGGGGAGGCCCTTGCGCCACACGATGCCGACGCCGTCTCCCGTGAGGGTGTGCGCGTTCGAGGTGGTCTTGAAGATCTTGCCGAAGCCGCCGGTCGCGAAGATCACGGCCTTGGCCTGGAAGACGTGCAGCTCGCCCGTGGCGAGGTCGTAGGCGACGACGCCAGAGACCTGGGTCTTGCCGTCGGCATCCTTCACCGTCAGCAGGTCGAGCACGTAGAACTCGTTGAAGAAGTTGATGCCGAGCTTGACGCAGTTCTGGAACAGCGTCTGCAGGATCATGTGCCCCGTGCGGTCCGCGGCGTAGCAGGCGCGGCGGACAGGGGTCTTGCCGTGCTCGGCGGTGTGACCGCCGAAGCGGCGCTGGTCGATCTTGCCCTCGGGGGTGCGGTTGAAGGGCAGGCCCATGTTCTCGAGGTCGATGACCGCGTCGATCGCCTCCTTGGCGAGGATCTCCGCCGCGTCCTGGTCGACGAGGTAGTCGCCGCCCTTGACCGTGTCGAAGGTGTGCCACTCCCAGCTGTCCTCCTCGACGTTCGCGAGGGCGGCGGCCATGCCACCCTGCGCTGCTCCCGTGTGGGAGCGCGTCGGGTAGAGCTTGGAGATCACCGCGGTCCTGGCCCCGGGACCCGCCTCGATGGCGGCGCGCATGCCGGCGCCGCCGGCGCCCACGATGACGATGTCGAACTGGTGGTAGTGCACGCCGTCGCGGACGACGGACTCCTGCGCCTCAGTAGTCACTTTTTCGTATGCCTTCTCTATCAGTTAGCCACGGCCTGGCAGGTGTCCCACAGGGTGCTCGACTCGGTCACTCCGAGGCACGGGTCGAACGTGAAGACCACGAGCGTGCCGAGGAGGATGAGGAGGCCGGCTGCGAGGCCCAGTGCCCAGATGAGCACCTTGCGTGCCGTGTTGTTCGTGACGTAGTCGTTGACGATGGTGCGCATGCCGTTGGCGCCGTGGATGAGCGCGAGCCACAGCATCAGCACGTCCCACCACTGCCAGAACGGCGTGGCGAACTTGCCGGCGATGAATGCGAAGTCGAGGGCGTGGATGCCCTCGCCGACCATCAGGTTGATGAAGAGGTGGCCGAAGATCAGCACCACGAGCACGATGCCGGAGCCGCGCATGAAGAGCCAGCCCCACTTCTCGAGGTTGAATCCGCGCTGACGGCGGATCGGGGCCGCGACGGTCTGAGCGGTCATCAGTGTCCTCCTCCGAAGCCGGCGAACGCGAGCGCGAGGTGGCGCGGCACGAAGCCGGCCATCAGCACGGCCCAGACGCCGATGACGACCCAGAACAGCTGACGCTGGTACTTGGCGCCCTTCGACCAGAAGTCGACCGCGATGATGCGCAGGCCGTTCATCGCGTGGAACACGATGCCGGCGACCAGTACGACCTCGCCCAGCGCCATGATCGGGTTCTTGTAGGTGCCGATCACCGCGTTGTACGCCTCCGGCGACACCCTGATGAGCGCTGTGTCGAGCACATGCACCAACAGGAAGAAGAAGATGGCGACTCCGGTGATGCGATGAAGCACCCACGACCACATGCCTTCGCGGCCCCGATAGAGGGTGCCGCGCGGGGTCTTTGACGTGGTTTCCGAAATCGACGGTGTCAAGCGAGCGCTTGTGGACACGGTCGTCCTCCCTGGATCGAAGTGACTCGGTCGCGTGCAGTGCGTGGTCCAAGTGTGAGCCTGTCATCACATCAGGCACGGCCGATCGGTGTCCATCCTATTCCTGTCAGATCGCTGAGAGCGACGAAGGGCAACCTAAGTGTCTCGATGTCGAGAGGATTTCCGCATGGTGTCGAGAGCCTGTGCGCATGATGGGCGGCGGGTACTCTGGCCAGGTGACCCAACCGATCAAGGACTTCTACGCGGTGATCCCTGCTGGCGGCATCGGGAGCAGGCTCTGGCCGCTGTCGCGGGCGGACGCCCCCAAGTTCCTGCACGACCTCACCGGCTCTGGTCATTCGCTGCTGCGTGACACGTGGGACAGGCTGGAGCCGCTCGCCGGGCACGACAGGATCGCCGTGGTCACCGGCCGCGCGCATCGCGCCGCGGTGGAGGAGCAGCTCCCCGACATCCCCGATCTCAACGTCTTCCTCGAGTCGGAGCCGCGCGAGTCGGCGGCGGCGATCGGCCTGGCCGCCGCGATCCTGCACCGCCGCGACCCCGACGTGATCATCGGCTCGTTCAGCGCCGACCACGTGATCCGCGGCACCCGCGTGTTCGAGTTCGCCGTGCGGGATGCCGTCGAGGTCGCGCGCGAGGGGTACATCTGCACGATCGGCATCACGCCGACCGAGCCCGCCATCGGCTTCGGCTACATCAAGCAGGGGGAGGAGCTCGTCGTCGACGGCGCCCGCGAGGCGTCTCTCGTGGAGAGCTTCGTCGAGAAGCCCGACTTGGAGACCGCGAAGGCGTACATCGCCGACCGCAGCTATCTCTGGAACGCGGGCATGTTCATCGCCAAGGCGAGCGTGCTGCTCGACGAGCTGGCGATCAACGAGCCGGAGCTGCACGCGGGGCTCATCGAGCTCGCCGAGGCGTGGGACGACCGGGACCGTCGCGGCCCCGCCGTCGACCGCATCTGGCCCCGCCTGAAGAAGATCGCCATCGACTACGCCGTCGCGGAGCCCGCGGCCCAACGCGGCCGCCTCGCCGTGGTGCCCGGCCACTTCGACTGGGACGACGTGGGCGACTTCGCCTCTCTCACCAAGCTCATCACCAACGGCCGCAAGAACGACCTCGCCGTGCTCGGCCCCAAGGCCAGGGTGCTGTCGGATGCGGCGAGCGGCATCCTCGTGAGTCAGACGAGCCGCGTGATCAGCCTGGTCGGGGTGAAGGACATCGTGGTGGTGGACACCCCGGACGCCCTGCTGGTGACCACGGTCGAGCACGCGCAGCGCGTCAAGGGCGTCGTGGAGTCGCTGAAGCTGACGGGGCGAGGCGACGTGCTCTGATGAGCACGCTTGCATGCTCATCTGCTGGATTGATTTCAGCTTTGTAACCATTCGCCAGCAGGTGCGGGCCGGATATGCCCAAACGTCGAAACAGTAGGTAACTTTGAGCGATCCGCGATGGCCGCGGGTTCGCTGAGGGAGGCATGAGTTGACCATCTCCACCACCAAGAAGCTGCTGAGCGCAGCCGTCGCCGCGGGCGTCATCTTCGCCCTCGCCGGCTGTGGCCAGGCTCCGACCGACAAGCCGGGCGGCTCTGACAAGCCCGCTGCATCCGACTTCACTCCGTGCATCGTCTCCGACGCCGGAGGCTTCGACGACAAGTCGTTCAACCAGCTCTCCTTCGAGGGCGCGAACAAGGCCGCCGAAGAGCTGGGCGTGACGCTCAAGAAGGCCGAGTCGAACGCCGAGACCGAGTACGGCCCCAACATCGACAACATGGTCTCCGAGGGTTGCAACACGATCGTCACCGTCGGCTTCGCGCTCTCGCAGGCGACCGTCGACGCGGCGACCGCCAACCCCGACACCGACTTCATCCTCATCGACGACGCGGGCGGCGACAGCAAGCCCGACAACGTCAAGCCGCTGCTCTACAACACGGCCGAGGCCGCGTTCCTCGCGGGCTACCTCTCCGCCGGCTACAGCAAGACCGGCAAGGTCGGAACGTACGGCGGCATGGAGTTCCCGACCGTCACGATCTTCATGGACGGCTTCAAGCAGGGCGTCGACTACTACAACACCGAGAACAGCACGGCCGTCGAGGTCATCGGCTGGGACGGCAAGACCGGCTCCTTCACGGGTGGCTTCGAGGCCAACCAGGACGCGAAGACCACCGCGACGAACATCATCGACCAGGGTGTCGACGTGCTCTTCCCGGTCGGCGGTCCGATCTACCAGTCCGGCCTCCAGGCCATCAAGGACTCGGGCAAGGACATCGCGCTGATCGGCGCCGACGCCGACCTCTTCAACACCGACCCGACCACGGCCGACTTCGTGCTCACCTCGGTGCTCAAGGCCATGGACGTCTCGACCTACGAGGCCGTCAAGTCCAGCGCAGAGGGCAAGTTCTCCGGTGAGCCGTACATCGGCACCCTCGAGAACGAGGGCGTGGGCATCGCCCCGCTGCACAACTTCGAGAGCAAGGTCGACGCCGAGCTCGTGAAGAAGGTCGACACGATCAAGGCGGACATCATCTCCGGCAAGATCAAGGTCACCTCGTACCTCAGCGAGTAACAACCACCACAGCATCGGGGAGGCCGGCCCAGTCGGCCTCCCCGATGTCGTCTGCCCGGGCGATCTCTGGGCAGCACGGCGATGTCATGAATAGGATCGGACACATGAAGCTCGAGCTGCGCGGCATAACGAAGAGGTTCGGCGCACTGACGGCCAACGACCACATCGACCTGGTCGTCCAGCCCGGAGAGATCCACTGCCTTCTCGGCGAGAACGGCGCAGGAAAATCGACCCTGATGAACGTCCTCTACGGCCTCTACCAGGCCGACGAGGGCGAGATCCTCATCGACGACGTCGTGCAGCACTTCTCCGGCCCCGGCGACGCGATGAACGCGGGCATCGGCATGGTGCACCAGCACTTCATGCTCGTCCCCGTCTTCACCGTGGCGGAGAACGTGATGCTGGGCCACGAGAAGACCACCTTCGGCGGTCGCCTCGACCTCGCCGCCGCCCGCCGCCAGGTCAAGGAGATCTCCGACCGCTTCGGGTTCGACGTCGATCCGGACGCCGTCGTCGAGGACCTCCCCGTCGGCGTGCAGCAGCGGGTCGAGATCATCAAGGCGCTGTCGCGCGAGGCCAGCATCCTGGTCTTCGACGAGCCGACCGCCGTGCTCACCCCGCAGGAGACCGACGAGCTCATGGCGACGATGCGCCAGCTCAAGGAGCAGGGCACCGCCATCGTCTTCATCACCCACAAGCTCCGTGAGGTCCGCGAGGTCGCCGACCGCATCACGGTGATCCGTCTCGGCAAGGTCGTCGGAGAGGCCTCCCCGACCGCGTCGAACACCGAGCTCGCCTCCCTCATGGTCGGCCGTGCGGTCGAGCTCACCGTCCACAAGGACGCCCCGAACCTCCGCACCAACTCCCTGGTGGTCGAGAACCTCACCGTGACGGACGTCACCGGAGCGGTCCTCGTCGACGAGGCCTCCTTCGAGGTCCGCGGCGGCGAGGTCCTCGCCATCGCCGGCGTGCAGGGCAACGGCCAGACCGAGCTCACCGAGGCGCTGATGGGCCTGCAGGACAGGGTCCGCGGCAGCATCCGCCTGAACGGCGAGGAGCTGGTCGGCCGCACCGTCAAGCAGATCCTCGACGTCGGCGTCGGCTTCGTCCCCGAGGACCGCGGCGTCGACGGTCTCGTGAAGGAGTTCTCGATCGCCGAGAACCTCATGCTCGACCGCTCCAACGGCGCCCCGTTCGTGAAAAACGGCGCCCTCCAGCTGCGCGTGCGCGATGACTTCGCCCGCGAGAAGATCGCCGAGTTCGACATCAGGACCCAGGGGCCGACGCAGGCCGCAGGGCGTCTCTCGGGCGGCAACCAGCAGAAGGTCGTGCTCGCCCGCGAGCTGAGCCGCGACCTGTCGCTCTTCGTGGCAGCGCAGCCGACCCGCGGCGTCGACGTCGGCTCGATCGAGTTCATCCACAAGCGCGTGATCGAGACGCGCGACTCCGGCGTCCCCGTGATCGTGATCTCCACCGAGCTCGACGAGGTCACCGCCCTCGCCGATCGGATCCTGGTGATGTACCGCGGCAAGATCGTCGGCATCGTCCCGGGAGACACCCCGCGCGACACCCTCGGTCTGATGATGGCAGGCGCCGCGAACGAAGGAGCCCAGGCATGACCTCCGCCCAGACCCAGCCCGACGCGGCCACGACCGCGCCGGAGGCTCCGGCGCCCTCGAAGTGGCGCGCCGCTCTCACCGAGATCGTCAGCGGCAACGCCCTCGTCTCGGTCCTCGCCGTGCTCGCGGCCATCATCGTCGGCTCGCTCATGATCGCGCTGACGGACCCCGAGGTCCAGGCGGCGTCGAGCTACTTCTTCGCGGCGCCCATGGACACGCTGAACGCGATCGGCAGCGCCGTCGGAGGCGCGTACGCCGCTCTCTTCCGCGGATCGATCTACAACTTCAACGCCGACTCCTTCCTCATCGGCATCCGTCCGCTGACGGAGACGCTGAAGTTCGCCACGCCGCTGATCGCGGCCGGCCTCGGCGTCGGACTCGCGTTCCGCGCCGGCCTCTTCAACATCGGCGGCCAGGGGCAGATGCTGATGGCGGCTGCCGCTGCCGGATACGTCGCCACCGCATGGGACCTCCCGTTCCCGCTGCACATGATCGCCGCGCTCATCGCCGGCATCGTCGCCGGTGCGATCTGGGCCGGCATCGCCGGTCTCCTCAAGGCTCGCACCGGTGCGCACGAGGTGATCGTGACGATCATGCTCAACCACATCGCGTTCTACCTCCTGGCCTGGATGCTGGCGACGCAGGGACTGCTGCAGGCGCCGGGCTCGAACAACCCGAAGACCGCGCCCATGGCGGAGAACGCGATCTTCCCGCTCATCCTCGGCCCGATGTACAAGCTGCACCTCGGCTTCCTCCTCGCCCTCGTCGCGGTGGCCATCACGTGGTGGCTGCTGGAGCGCTCGAGCCTCGGCTTCCGCTTCCGCGCCGTGGGGGAGAACCCCGCAGCCGCCCGCACCGCCGGCATCTCGGTGGGGCGCATGTACTTCACGGTCATGCTCATCGCCGGAGCCCTCGTCGGCCTCGCCGGCGTCAGCCAGGTGCTCGGCACCGAGCCGAAGGGCTTCAGCGGCGGCATCGACGCGGGCATCGGCTTCGATGCGATCACGGTCGCCCTGCTCGGGCGCTCGCGCCCGCTCGGCATCCTGGGCGCAGGACTCCTGTTCGGCGCCTTCAAGACCGGCGGATTCACGATGCAGGCGTCCCAGGGGGTGCCGATCGAGATCGTCCTCGTCGTGCAGTCCCTGATCGTGCTGTTCATCGCGGCGCCGCCGCTCGTGCGGGCCATGTTCGGTCTCCCGCAGCCCGGTCGCGCGAGCCGCCGACAGCGTCGCGCCGCGAAGAAGGAGGTGTCGGCATGAGCGTGCAGACTCTCGATGCAGAGCCCCGTACCGTCGCGGTCGTCTCCTGGAAGACACCGATCATCTTCAGCGTGGTCACCGTGTTGTTCGCGCTGCTTCCGCTGCTCGTGTCCCGTCCGGGCGACTCGACGTTCAAGCTCACCGCTGGTTCCGAGCTGATCGCGATCCCGAACCTCGTCGTGCCCGGTACCGCGACCGCGTGGATCGCCGTGATCATCGCGGCCGCGATCTCCGCTGCGGCGTGGTTCCTGGCGTCGAAGCGACGCGCCATCCCGCTGTGGCTCACCGCCGTCTTCGCGATCGCGCTGATCTTCGGCTTCCTGTCATGGGCCGCCGCAGGCAGCTCGGGCACGCTGCCGATGATCGGTCTGCTCGGCGGTGCACTGGCACTCGCCACTCCGCTGATCTTCGGTGCCCTGGGCGGCGTGATCGGCGAGCGGGCCGGCGTGGTGAACATCGCCATCGAGGCCCAGCTGCTGGCCGGCGCCTTCACGGCGGCGATCGTCGGGTCGGCCACCGGCTCCCCGTGGGCTGGGCTCATCGCCGCGATGGCGGCGGGCGTGCTCGTCGCGCTGATCCTCGGCGTCTTCGCCATCACCTACTACGTCGACCAGGTCATCGTCGGCGTCGTGCTGAACGTGCTGGTCATCGGCGTCACGACCTTCCTGTTCCGGCAGGTGCTCGCGCCCAACCAGGCGACCCTGAACACGGTCACCCCGTTCGAGGTGCTGCCGATCCCGCTCCTCAGCGAGATCCCGATCCTCGGGCCGATCCTGTTCCGACAGACGATCGTCGTGTACCTCATGTACATCGTCGTGTTCGTCGTGTGGTTCGGCATGTACCGCACCCGGTGGGGTCTGCGCATGCGTGCCGTCGGCGAGCACCCGCAGGCCGCCGACACCGTGGGCATCAACGTCGCCCGCACGCGCTACATGAACGTGCTGATCGCCGGCGCCATCGCCGGCATGGGCGGCGCGTTCTACACGCTCGTCTCCGTGCCGCGGTTCAACCCCGAGATGACCGCTGGTGCGGGCTTCATCGCCCTCGCCGCCGTGATCTTCGGAAAGTGGGACCCGATCAAGGCCACGCTGGCGGCGCTGCTGTTCGGCTTCGCGACGAACCTGCAGGGCGTGCTGAGCGTCATCGGCTCCCCGGTGCCCAGCCAGTTCATGCTGATGCTGCCGTACGTCGTCACGATCTTCGCCGTGGCAGGCCTCGTCGGACGCTCCCGTCCGCCGGCGGCCGACGGCGATCCGTACATCAAGTCCTAGGAGAGACATGACCGACATCGACTGGGACGACCTGAGACAGGTCGCGACCGATGCCATGACGAAGGCGTACGCGCCGTACTCGCGCTACCGGGTCGGCGCCGCCGCACTGGTCAGCGACGGCAGGGTCGTCGCCGGATGCAACGTCGAGAACGCCTCCTACGGAGTGACGCTGTGCGCGGAGTGCGCGCTGGTCGGCGATCTGCACATGTCGGGCGGCGGCAAGCTCGTCGCCTTCGTGTGCGTCAACAACGACGGCGAGACGATCATGCCGTGCGGCCGCTGCCGCCAGCTGCTGTTCGAGCACGCCATGCCCGGGATGCTCCTGGAGACCGTCTCCGGCATCCGCACCATCGATGAAGTACTGCCGGATGCGTTCGGCCCCCGAGACCTTGAGGACGTTCGCTGATGTCTGTTGAGCCCTTCGACGCCGTCGACGTGATCCGCGCGAAGCGCGACGGCGGGATGGTCCCCGAGCCGGCGCTGCGCTGGATGGTCGACGCCTACACCCGCGGCTACGTGTCCGACGCGCAGATGGCGTCGTTCGCGATGGCCGTGTTCCAGCGCGGCATGGAGCGCGACGAGATCCGGGTGCTGACCGACGCGATGATCGCCACGGGGGAGCGCATGAGCTTCGCGAGCCTGGGCAAGAAGACCGTCGACAAGCACTCCACCGGCGGCGTCGGCGACAAGATCACCCTTCCGCTCGCCCCGCTCGTCGCCGTGTTCGGCGTCGCGGTACCGCAGCTCTCCGGACGCGGTCTCGGCCACACGGGCGGCACGCTCGACAAGCTCGAGTCGATCCCCGGCTGGCGCGCGGCGCTCAGCAACGAGGAGATGTTCGCGCAGATGCAGAGCGACGTCGGCGCCGTGATCTGCGCGGCGGGCTCCGGCCTCGCCCCCGCCGACAAGAAGCTCTACGCCCTGCGCGACGTCACCGGCACGGTCGAGGCGATCCCGCTGATCGCGTCGAGCATCATGTCGAAGAAGATCGCCGAGGGCACCGATGCTCTGGTGCTGGACGTGAAGTTCGGCTCCGGCGCGTTCATGCAGGACATCGACCGCGCCCGCGAGCTGGCCCGCACGATGGTCGCGCTGGGCACCGACTCCGGCGTGGCGACCACGGCGCTGCTGACCGACATGAACGTGCCGCTCGGACTCGCGATCGGCAACGCCAACGAGGTGCGCGAATCGGTCGAGGTGCTCGCCGGCGGCGGCCCCTCCGACGTGCGTGAGCTCACCCTCGCTCTGGCCAAGGAGATGCTCGCCCTCGCCGGACAGCCGGATGCCGATGTGGAGAAGGCGCTCGACGACGGACGTGCGATGGACAGCTGGAAGGCGATGATCCGCGCCCAGGACGGCGACCCGGATGCCGCGCTGCCGACCGCTCGCGAGACGCACGTCGTCACGGCGGACGCCGACGGCGTCGTGTCGCGCATGGATGCGCTCCCGTTCGGGATCGCCGCGTGGCGTCTCGGCGCCGGCCGTGCCAGGGCCGAGGACCCCGTGGTCTTCGAGGCGGGCATCGATCTGCACGCCAAGCCCGGCGACCGTGTCGTGGCGGGGCAGCCGCTGTTCACGCTGTCCGCGGCCGACGAGGCGCGGTTCCCCCGCGCGCTCGAGGCTCTCGCGGGCTCGTGGGAGATCGGCGACGAGGCTCCGGCCTCCGGCCCGATCGTGCGCGAGCGCATCACGGCCTGAGCGCCGACCGCTAGCCTGTACAGAGCGAACCTGCGACCGAGAGGAACTTCCATGTCGATCGACGCGAACGGCGACGTCTCCATTCAGGGAGCGTCACTGCGCAGCCTGCCGAAGGTGTCGCTGCACGACCACCTCGACGGCGCTCTGCGCCCGGCCACCATCATCGAGCTCGCGGATGCCATCGGGCTCGAGGTGCCGGAGAGCAGCCCCGTCGAACTCGGGAAGTGGTTCGCGACGAAGAGCGACTCCGGGTCGCTCGTCGAGTACCTGAAGACCTTCGACCTCACGACCGCCGTCATGCAGACGCAGGAGGGCCTGACCAGGGTCGCCCGGGAGTTCGTGCAGGACCTGGCGGCCGACGGCGTCATCTACGGCGAGGTCCGCTGGGCGCCGGAGCAGCATCTCGCGCGCGGCCTCACGCTGGAGCAGACCGTCGAGGCCGTGCAGCAGGGCATCGAGGAGGGCGAGGACGCCGTCGACCGCGCGGGTCGCAGCATCCGCGTCGGCCAGCTGATCACCGCGATGCGGCACACCGACCGTGCGCGTGAGATCGCGGAGCTCGCGGTGGACTTCCGCGGTCGCGGAGCCGTGGGCTTCGACATCGCCGGTCCGGAGGACGGCTTCCCGCCGTCCAACCACCGTGCGGCCTTCGACTACCTCGCCGGGAACTTCTTCCCGGTCACCGTGCATGCCGGAGAGGCGGCCGGTCTCGCATCGATCCGCTCTGCACTGCTCGACGGCCGCGCGCTGCGCCTCGGTCACGGCGTGCGCATCGCCGAGGACCTCGAGGTGATCACGGAGGAGGGCGACGAGGTGCAGGTGCAGTTCGGCGACCTCGCCCGCTGGGTGCGCGATCGCGAGATCCCGCTCGAGCTCTCGCCCTCGTCGAACCTGCAGACCGGCGCGATCGAGAAGTGGGGCAGGACGCTCGCCGACCACCCCTTCGACCTGCTCTACCAGCTCGGCTTCGCCGTGACGGTGAACGTCGACAACCGCACCATGAGCGCCACCTCGCTCACCCGCGAGCTGGCCCTGCTCGTCGAGGCCTTCGAGTACGACCTCGACGACCTGGAGACCTTCCAGTTCAACGCCGCTGCTGCGGCCTTCCTCCCGGTCGAGGAGCGGGAAGAGCTCGTTGAGATGATCGCCGAAGGCTTCGACATCTAGATCACGATGGCCGGGGGGAAGCGCAAGCGCAAGGTCATCGCATTCATCATCACCGCGGTAGTGCTCCTGGGAGGGGGAGCGGCCGGGGCCTACGCCTGGATTGCTGGACGCGCTCCCGAGGAGCCTGTCCCGCGCGCGGAGGCGGGGATGATCGAGCATCCGCTCACCCCTGCCCAGCAGCTGGTCGCCGATGCCGACGATCCGCAGGCGTGCGCGGTGACGTTCTCGGGAGAGGGCGCTCCCGCCGATCCCCTGCTGCAGTCGCAGGCGGCGCTGTATCAGAACCTCCCGATCCCGGCGATCGAGGGGAAGGTGTTCGCGGGCTGGTATCCCACGGCGGCAGCAGCGGCGGCGTTCGACCCGGCGGCCCGTGTGAACGGCGCCGATCCCGTGGTGTGCACCGACCAGCAAGTCGAGCTTTTCGCCTCGTGGAAGACGCCGGAGGAGAACGTCGCGGAGAACGCGAAGATCCCGATCCTCATGTACCACCAGTTCACGGCGAACCCCGAGGGGGAGAAGGGCTGGCTGCGCGGCAACTACGCGTACATCGGCGACTTCGACGCGCAGATGAACCACATCGCGACGACCGGCTTCTACCTCCCCACCTGGGACGAGCTCAGCGCCTTCATCGACGGGAAGCTCTATCTGCCTGCGCGCTCCGTGATCATCACCGACGACGACGCCGACCAGACCTGGTTCGATCTCGCCGTCCCGGTGATCGACAAGTACAAGCTGCTGTCGACGTCGTTCATGATCACGGCCGCTCGACAGGATCCTGCGCCGTCGATCTACGTGCAGCGGCGCTCGCACACCCACGACATGCACCAGGCCGGCGACAACGGCAAGGGCCGCATGGTCAACTGGACGGCGGATCAGATCGCCGCCGATCTCAACACCTCGGGGGACATCCTCGGTGTGCGCCAGGTGATCGCCTATCCGTACGGACACTACAACGACACGGCGAAGCAGGGCGTGACGCAGGCGGGCTACGAGATGGCACGCACCATCGAGCCGGGACTCGTGGGGATCGGCACCGACAAGCTCGCGCTGCCGGTGGTGCGGATCGACTACGGGATGACGGTGGACTCGCTGATCAAGCGCATCGGCTGAGTGCGCCCGCTGCGGCAGGATGGGGGCATGCCCTCCGCCTCCGTCGTGATCGCCGGTCCTGCCTCCTGGAACTCGATCGTGGTGCTCGACAGGCTCCCCGAACCGGTGCCGCACATGCAGTTCGCCGAGGCGGGCTGGGACACCGTCGGCGGCACCAGCGCGGGGAAGGCGCTGAGTCTCACCGGGCTCGGTCGCTCCGTGCTGCTCTACGCGCAGTCGGGGGCTGACGAGCACGGAGACCGTGTGCGCGCCGCACTGAGCGCTGCCGGAGTGCCGGTGCGCTGGGGTATCGGTACGACCGAACGCCACATCAACCTGATGACCCGAGCGGGCGCGCGGGTCTCGCTGTACCTCTCGACCCCCGCCGCCACCGCGGGCGACGATGACGACGAGCTGCGCGCCGCGATGGCCGCAGCAGATGCGATCGTGCTCGATCTCGCCGCCGAGCCGCTGCGGATGCTGCCCCTCGCCCGAGAGAGCGGACGACCGCTCTGGGTCGACGTGCACGACTACGACGGCGAGGCGGAGTTCCACCTGCCCTTCCTGGAGGCGGCGGATGCCGTCTTCTGCAATGCCGACAGGCTCGCCGATCCTGTCGCCTTCCTGCGCTCGTGCATCGATCGTGGCGCCGGACTCGCGGTGTGCACCCTCGGCTCCGACGGTGCGGTCGGGGTGGATGCCGATGGCGTCGAGCACCGTGTGGCGGCGGAGCCCGTTGACGTGGTCGACACGAACGGCGCGGGCGACGCGTTCCTCGCGGGCGTCCTCGACGCGCGGCTGTCGGGCGCTGCGGTTCCGGAGGCGCTGGCAGCCGGGGCGCGGTCGGCGGCGACGGTGCTCGGCACGAGACACCTGCATCCGCTCCTCGACACCGTGCTCGGCTGATCCGCTCGTCAGCGGCGAGCGACCCCCGGATGCGTCGCAAGATACTCCTCGAAAGCCTCCGCCGACGTGCGTGAGGGAGCGAACCCGAAGACATCCTTCAGCCGTGCGTTGGCCAGCACCGGACGGTAGCGGAGGAACGGCACCTTCTCCGGGCCGCGCTCGGTGAGCCGCAGCGTCCTTCCGATCCGCAGGCCGGCCGACAACGCCCAGGCGGGCAGCACGAGCAGGGGTTTGCCGAGTCGTGCGGCGATCTCGGGCACCGTCATCCGTCCGTCGCCGGCGACGTTGAAGATCCCCGCAGGGCCGTCCGTCGCCGCGCGCACCATCGCTGCGGCCACGTCGTCGACCCAGACGAACACGAAAGGGGAGTCGGAGCCGGCGATGCGCAGGAGGCGCCGGCCGTCCCAGAGTGCGGTGATCTGGTTGCGCACGGTCGGACCGAGGATGGTGCCGATGCGGAACACCACCTGCTCCAGCTCAGGGTGCGCGTCTCGGTAGGAGGCGAGCATCTCCTCGACCAGGCGCTTGTGCCGCGAGTACGGGAAGGCATCGTTGCCCCGCAGCGGCTGGTCCTCGTCGATCCAGTCCGGGTTGTCAGGGTGGTAGCCGTAGGCCGCCCCGGAGCTGGACACGACGATCCGGCGCACACCGGTCTCGACGCAGGCCGCGAGCACCTGGGCGGAGCCGGTCACGTCGACGCGGTACTCGAGCTCGACGTCGCGTCCGGGGTTGACGATGGCGGCGAGGTGCACCACCGTGTCGATCCGGTGCGCCCGCAGCACGGGTGCGATCGCGTCGGCATCCGTGACGTCCAGCACTTCGTCGACGATGCCGTCGCGCGGAGTTCCCGCGCGGACATCGGCGGAGACGACGAGCTCGACGTCCTCGCGAACGGCGAGAGCCGCGACCACGTGCGACCCGAGGAACCCGCCGCCCCCGGTGATGAGCACGCGGCTCATGACGCCGCCTTCAGCGTCGCGTCTCCGGTGGCGGAGCCGGTCCGATGCTTCGTGTGCCGCGCCCAGAGACCGGCGACCACGAGGCCGGCGATGATGTCCCAGATGCCCCACCAGCCCGCGACGATCGCCATGCCGCCGAGACCGTCGAAGAACAGGAACACGAGGCCGAGACCGAGACCGGCGTTGCGGATGCCGACCTCGAAGGTCATGGCCTTGCGCTCCCGGGTGCCGAGCCCGCCGACCACGGCCGTGCCGTAGCCGAGCGCCAGCGCCACCGCGTCGTGCACCGTGACGACGAGCAGGATGATCCCGAGCACCTGCACGAAGACGGCCCAGTTGCCCACGAGCGCCACGAGGATGAAGCCGAGCAGGGTGAGCAGGCTGAACCACTTCACGAAGGGCTGCACCCGTCGGGTGAGTGCGGGGAGCTTCGCGCGGATCAGGAGCCCGACCGCGAACGGCAGGCCGACGATCAGCAGGATCTCGACGAGCATCCGCCACGGGTCGAGTTCGACGGAGCGGAGCAGCGTGCGGGCCGTCGGGTGCAGAGACCCCCAGAACGTGATGCTGAGGGGCATGGCGACGATGTAGACGAGGTTGCCCACGGCGGTGAGCGAGACCGACAGCGCGACGTTGCCCCCGGAGCGGTGCGTGAGGACCTGAGAGATGTTGCCCGGCGGGCAGCAGGCCACGAGCAGCATCCCCAGCGCCATCGACGGCGCCACGGGAAGCACGAGGGTGAGCAGGAAGGTCGCGATGGGAAGCAGGAGCAGCTGCGCGAGGATCGCGATGACGAACGGCTTCGGATGCTTGGCGACCACCCGGAAGTCCTCGGGGGAGGTGTCCAGCGCGATGCCCAGCATGATGAGGCCCAGGACGATGTTGAGGATGGTGAGGGACCCGGGGGAGAACGTCAGCACGACGTCGTCGACGTTCATGCTCCCGCCTCCAGCGCGTCCTTCTCGCGGCGGACGGCTCCGCGGTAGGCGTCCTTGTTGACGTAGTACGCCATGCGGTCCAGGCCCAGGTAGTGGTACCCGCCGGTGAGGTCCGGCCACGGCGAGCCCGTCACGCGGTCGCGGAACCGCGCGGCGCGCGCGGGGTCGGTCTCGACGGCATCCAGGTAGGCGGCGAGCAGATCGGCCTGCTCGTAGCGCCCCTGCCAGCCGATGCCCGACGCCTCGACCATGCCCATCACGTAGAGTCCGTTGAACGAGGCGGGGAACAGGTTCAGGAACAGACGCGGCGAGGCGCCGCGCCAGTGCAGGTGCGTCTTGTCGACGAACGGGTAGTCGAGCGTGTAGCCGGTCGCCAGCATCACCAGGTCGTACTCTCCGGTGCTCCCGTCGCGGAAGCGCACGACCGGGCCGTCGAACCTCTCGATGTCGGCACGGACACGCAGATCGCCCTGCCCCAGGTGGTTGAGGATCAGCGTGTTCACGATCGGGTGCGACTCGTAGATGCGGTAGTCGGGCTCCGGGAATCCGAACCGGACGGGGTCTCCCGTGAACGCCCTCAGCACGCGGGTGTCGACGGCCTGCTTGATGCGCGCGGGGAGGGGGCGCCCCTGGTTCAGTGTGTCGCTGGGCCTGCCGAACAGGTAGCGCGGGACGAAGTAGTAGCCGCGGCGGACGCTCATGTCGACGGATGCCGCGTGGTGCACGGCATCCACGGCGATGTCGCAGCCGGAGTTGCCCGCCCCGATCAGCAGCACGCGCTTGCCGGCGAGCTGCGCCGCGCTCTTGTACGCGCTCGTATGCAGGATCTCCCCGGTGAACTCGCCGGGGAAGACTGGCACGTTCGGCTCGGCGAGGGTGCCGTTCGCGAGGACGACGCCCGCGTACCAGCGGGTGCTCGTCCCGTCGGGACCGGTGGCGGTGAGATCCCAGCCGCCGTCACGCGGCTCGAGACGCGTGACCGTGGTCTCGAAGCGGAAGAGCCCGGTGAGCCCGAACTGCTCGGCGTACTCGCGGAAGTATTCGAGCAGCACCCGGTGGCCCGGGTAGTCGACGTCCGAGCGCATCGGGAACTCGGCGAACTCGGTCGTCGTCCGGGAGGAGATGAGGTGCGCCGACTCGTACATGGTGCTGCGCGGGTTCGAGATGTCCCAGAGGCCGCCGACCCCGTGCGAGGCCTCGTAGCCGTCGACCGGGATTCCACGGCTGGTCAGGGCTCTGGCGGCGGCGAGGCCGGAGGGCCCCGCGCCGATGACGGCGTACGTGTTCATGAGTCTCCCTGCACATCGCTGTGCTCCGGTCGGGTCCGGTGAATCGATCGTAACCGTATCGCACCGCCCCGGCCGGAGCACAGGAGGAAGTCTCTAGACGACGCCGAGCTGCCCCTGGCGGGCGATCACGGCATCCCGGATCGAGCGGAACAGCGGATGCTCGGGATCGAGTCCGGTGACTTCGGCGGTCAGCGCCGTGGCGTCCTCGTCATGCAGCCTCTGCTGCAGCTCCACAGCCTGCGGATCGGCCGGTTCGACGAACTCGAGTGCAGCCGACACCGCGGCGACGAGCCCCGCCGTGGAGAGGCCGCGCTCGCTCGCCATCGCGGCGGGGCCGATGAAGCGCTCGTGGCGGGAGAGCTTGCGCAGCGGCTGACGACCGACGCGGTCGACGCTGTCCTCCAGCTCGGGGTTGCGGAAGCGCTCCAGGATCTTCGCCCGGTACGCGGCGAGATCGGCCGGGTCGAGCCCGTGCTCGGCCGTCAGGACGGCAGAGGTCTCCTCCAGGGCGGCTTCGACGCTTCTCGCCACATCGGGATCCGCCAGCGCCGCGGCGATCGAGGTGGCGCCGACGCGGGCGCCGAAGTACGCCGTCGCCGCGTGGCCGGTGTTGAC
The DNA here is from genome assembly GCF_042901325.1 of Microbacterium sp. NPDC012755. Classification (NCBI taxonomy): domain Bacteria; kingdom Bacillati; phylum Actinomycetota; class Actinomycetes; order Micrococcales; family Microbacteriaceae; genus Microbacterium; species Microbacterium sp. NPDC012755. The sequence continues at coordinate 192,507 of NZ_JBIBCT010000002.1, forward strand.
CGTGAAGAGCTTGCGCTCGATGTACGGAGCGAGATCGTCGACGAAGTGCGCCCCGGGGATCGACGGACGGGACTTGCCGAAGGGCCCCGCCTCGATCGCCCACTCGACGTACGGCTCCACCGTGACGTCGACGCCCTGCCCCGGCGCCTGAGCGGGAACGATGCGGTCGACGGCGGTGTTCGCGAACACGGCCTTCGCCAGCAGCTCCGCGGCATCCGCCCCCGCGGCCTTCTCGACCTCCGCACGCAGCTGGTCGGTGGCGCCGATCGCGTTCTCGCAGGCCATGATCTGCAGCGGAGGAGCGTCCGCGCTGCGGCGACGGAGCCCCGCGACGATCGACGGAGCCACGAATCGCAGCACCGTGGGGCCGACGGCGGTCGTCGCGACGTCCGCCGTGGAGAGCTCGTCGGCGACGGCATCCGGGTCCAGACGGCTGTTGACCGCCCGGAAGCCGGTGACGACGTGATCCACTCCGCCGGGGCCGGCCTCGTGCACGGTGTACTCCGAGGCCACGTTGATCGCGTCGACGAGCTCGTCGGCGACGTCGGAGAACACGATCTCGTACCCGCCGTCGTGCAGCAGCAGTCCGACGAATCCGCGGCCGATGTTGCCCGCGCCGAAGTGGACCGCCTTCATCAGGCGTTCACCGCCGAGAGGAGGGCGTACAGCTCGTCGGCCGTCTGCGCCGCCGCGAGCTTCGCGACCTCGTCGTCATCGGAGAACAGGATCGCGATCTGGGAGAGGATCTCGAGGTGCTCGTCGCCCTTGCCGGCGATGCCCACCACGAAGTTGGCCTGCTCTCCCGCCCAGTCGACTCCGCCGTCGTAGCGCACGACGGACAGGGCCGAGGCGAGGATCTCGTCCTTCGTCTCGTTGGTGCCGTGCGGGATCGCCAGGCCGTTGCCCATGAACGTGGACACGGTCTCCTCACGCTGACGCATCGCCTCGACGTAGGCGGGCGTCACCGCGCCGACGGAGACGAGGATGTCGGTGGCCTCCTGGAGAGCCGCCTCCTGCGAGACGGACCCCGCGTGGATGCGGACCTGTCCGGGGGTGAGAACGCTCATGGTGTTTCCTTTCTGAGTGTGGTGGCGGGGCGGGTGCCGCAGCATCCGCCCCGCCGGTCTGTCACGCGTCGGAGGCGCGCTGTTCCTGGACCATCTCGACGACCTCTTCGTACTTCGGAGAGTTCATGAAGTTGTCGACGGAGACGTGCAGCGAGTTCGGGGACTGCGCCTTCGCGCGGTCGGTCAGCTGCTGCTGGGTGATGACAACATCGGCCGTGCCGTCGAGGTTCGCGATCGCCTGGTTGATGATCGTGAGGTCCTCGATGCCCGCCTTCTTGAACTTGTTGCGCAGCACGCTCGCGCCCATGGCGGAGGACCCCATGCCGGCGTCGCACGCGAACACGATCTTCGAGATCGGAGCGGTGAGTGTCGCGGTCGTCGAGGACTCGGACGTCGCGGTTGCGGTGGCGCCGCGCAGCGCGTCCATCGCCGCCGAGGACTTGCCCTTGTTCGCCTCGGTCTGGGCGATGGCTGCGCCGAAGTTGTCCTCGGCCTCGAGATCCCGCTTACGAGAGGCCCGAAGGATGACGCCGGTGATGAGGAACGTCACGGTCGCGGCGATGACGACGGACAGGTAGACGACCAGCAGGTTGCCGACGCCCGAACCGATGGCCGCCGCAGTGACGGCAATGATGCTGCCGGGAGCAGCTGGGAAGCCGAGGCCGCCGCCGAGAACCATGTTCGTCGTGACACCGGCGGCTCCGCCGGCGATGAGGGCGAGGATCGTGGTCGGCTTGCTCAGCGCATACGGGAAGTAGATCTCGTGGATACCGCCGAAGAAGTGAATGATCGCCGCACCGGGCGCGGAGGCCTTTGCAGCTCCTACGCCGAAGAAGGTGAATGCAAGCAGCAGTCCGATCCCGGGGCCGGGGTTGGCTTCGATGAGGAAGAGAATCGACTTGCCGGCCTCGGTCGCCTGCTCGATGCCGAGAGGCGTGAACACACCGTGGTTGATCGCATTGTTGAGGAACAGGACCTTCGCCGGCTCGACGATGATGGAGACGACCGGAAGCAGGTGCAGCGAGACGAGCCAGTCGACCGCAGTTCCGAGAGCGCCGCTGATCCCGAGCATGATCGGACCGAAGCCGAAGAAGCCGAGGATCGCGAGCACCATGCCGAGGATTCCGGCCGAGAAGTTGTTTACGAGCATCTCGAAGCCCGGACGGATCTTGCCGTCCCAGAGCTTGTCCATCTGCTTCGTGATCCACGCGGCGAGCGGACCCATGATCATCGCGCCGAGGAACATCGGGATGTTCGTGCCGACGATGACGCCCACCGTCGCGATCGAGGCGACGACGCCCCCGCGCTCGCCGTAGATCATGCGCCCACCGGTGTTGGCGATGAGCAGCGGCAGCAGGTACGTGACCATCGGGCCGACCAGGCCGACGTAGGCCATGATGTTGCTGCCGTCGCTCTCGGCCAGCGCCGTCATAGCGCCGTTCCAACCGATGGTGGCGGAGTCCCCTCCACCGCCGATGATCTCCGAGACCGGGAACCAATGCCAGCCGAACGGGCTCTCGGCGCCGAAGAAGCCGACGGTGATAAACAGCATCGTGATGAAGCCCCACGCGATGAACGCGGCGATGTTCGGCATGATCATGCCCGAGAGGAACGTGCCGAAGCGCTGCACGCCCACTCGGAGGCCACCGGGCTTGGTGGCGGGTGACGTCGTCGTCATGATGGTCTCTTTCAGTGTTGAGGGAGGGTAGCCGCGAGGGTGGTCACGGCGGTTCGGGCGGATGCCGCATCGTCTGCGGCGAGGGCGGCCTCAGCGAGGCTGCGCGCCTCGTCGAGGGTGCGGGTGGCGAGGATGCGGCGGACGTCGGCCAGGGCCGACGGAGCCATGGAGAGACTCGTCGCTCCCAGGCCGATGAGCACGACGGCGAGCAGCGGATCGGCCGCGGCCTCTCCGCAGATCCCGACGGGCTTGCCCAGCCGGGCGCCGGCGGTGCCCACCTCGCGGACGAGGCGCAGCACGGCGGGGTGCCAGGGGTCCTGGAAGCCCGCCACCGAACCGAGCAGGCGGTCGGCGGCCATCGTGTACTGTGTGAGGTCGTTCGTGCCGATCGAGGCGAAGTCCGCGTGTGCCAGGACCCGATCGGCGAGCAGCGCGCTCGACGGCACCTCGACCATCACTCCCGCCGTCTTCAGGCCGTACTCACGCGCGAGGGTCGTGAAGTACACGGTCTCCTCGACGGTGGCGACCATCGGCGCCATGACCCAGAGGTCGGCGTCGGTCTCGGCATCCGCCTCCGCGAGTGCCGTGAGCTGCTCGCGAAGGATGTCCTCGCTGGCGCGCAGAGCACGCAGGCCGCGAAGCCCCAGTGCGGGGTTCTCCTCGTGCGAGTCGTTGAGGAACGCCAGCGGCTTGTCGGCGCCCGCGTCGAGCATCCGCACGACCACCTTCTTGCCGGGGAACGCCGCGAGCAGCTCGCGATAGGACTCGCGCTGCTGCGCGATCGTCGGAGCCTGCGCCGAGGAGAGGAACAGGAACTCCGTGCGGAAGAGCCCGACGCCCTCGGCCCCGCGCGCGACGGCATCGGCCGCGTCTGCAGGCTTTCCCAGATTCGCCAGCAGCGCGATGCGCGTGCCGTCGGCGAGGGCGCCGGGAGTCAGTGGTGCCGCATCCGCCGAGAGGCGTGCGGCGGCGCGCTCGGCGGCGCGGGTCTTCTCTTCGTCGCTCGGGTCGGCCGTGACGATCCCGGCTGCGGCGTCGACGATGACCGTCTGGCCGGTGGCGAGGTCTGCGGCCGCTGCGGCGCCGACGATCGCGACGATGCCCTTCTCCCTGGCCAGGATCGCCGTGTGGGACGTGGGTCCGCCGTCGAACGTGACGAGGGCGAGCACCTTCTCCAGGTCGAGCAGAGCGGTGTCAGCGGGAGCGAGGTCGCGGGCGACCAGGACGAACGGGTGACCGGGATCGGGCACGCCGGGGGCGTCGATCCCGCGCAGCCGCGCGAGCACCCGCTGGGCGATGTCGTCGAGGTCTGCGGCGCGCTCGCCGAGGTAGCCGCCGACAGCCTCCAGAGTCGCTCGGAAGCCGGCGAATGCGTCGTGCACAGCCCACTCCGCGGTGCCGCCGGCGTTCAGACGCTCGTCGATCTCGTCCTGGAGGGTCGGGTCCTCGGCGATCATCGCCTGGGCCTCGAGCACCTCCTGCGCCGATCCTCCTGCGGTCGCGCCTCGGGCGGTCAGCTCCTGCGCCACGGCGGCGACGGCCTCGCGGGCGCGCGTCCGCTCGGCGTCCGCGCCGAGGGTGCTCGTGGTGTTCTGCGGCGCGGGCATGGCCTCCGTCATGCGCACCACGGGGCCCTGGGCGACGCCCAGGCCGATCCCGACTCCTCTGAGCTCGGTCATCCGGCGCTCTCCTGGTCGTGGTCGGTGGTCAGCAGCTCCGTGAGCGTGTCGAGCACGCCCTCGGCGTTCTCGCCGTCCGCGGTGAGGGTCACGTAGTCGCCGAACTCGATCGCCAGGGCGATCACCCCGAGGATGCTGGCGGCGTTGACGGCCTTGCCCGAGTCCTTCGCGATCGTGACGGTGATGCCCGAATCCTTCGCCGCCTGGGCGAACAGCTTCGCGGGGCGGGCGTGCAGGCCGTGGGATGAGCCGATCCGTACGGTGCGTGTGGCGGTCATGATCTTCCTTCCGAAGAGGTCCGGTTGTCAGCGAGGAGGGCGCGGACGAGCGCGAACGTGCGGCGCCCGTCACGGTCGGAGAAGACATCGTCGGGGAGCACGGCGACCGGCATCGGCAGGACCTCCTGCAGATCGGCGGCGCGGTCCTTCAGGTGCGGTCCGACGAGGATCAGGTCGGCGCTGGACTCGGTGACCGCCTGAGCGGTGCCCGCGGAGGTCTCCCAGTCGAACCCCGCAGTCTCGGCTGCGCGGCGAAGACGCTGCGCGACGAAGGTGCTCGACGCGCCCGCACCGCAAATCACGAGGATCTTCATTGATTCCGCCTTCCTGAGAACAGTCTGTGAGCCGATGGGGGTGCGCGGCCAACACGAACCTTTCCGCCCCCGCGGAACGTCGCCTTCCGCCCCTGGCTCCCCGGATGCTGACATCATGGGATGCGCGGGACAGGGCCGTCACCCGCGAGTGAGGATCGGAGGAACATGTCGCGCCAGCGCCAGGACCAGCTCCTCACCACCCTGCTCCGTCATGACACCTGGGTCACGGCGGCGAGTCTCGCCGATCAGGTCGGCGTCACCCCGCGCAGCATCCGCTCCTACGTGGCGGCTCTCAACGCGAGAGTCACCGGCGCGGACGCCGTCGAGTCGGGTCCCGCCGGCTACCGGGCAGGGGCATCCGCACGCGATGCTCTCCGCACCCGCACGGGCGCCGAGAGCACCCCACGGCATCGCCTGCACGCCGTGGTGCGCATGCTCCTGGACGACGCGGGCGGAATCGACGTCTTCCAGGCCGCAGACCGGCTGCACGTCAGCGAGGCGACGCTCGAGGCCGATCTCACCAGGGTGCGCGGCCTTCTCGACGGTTCAGGGCTCTCCCTGGAGCGGGACCGCGAGCAGGTGAGGCTCCGCGGCTCGGAGGAGGCGCGGCGCCGCCTGATCAGCAGGCTCGCCCACGACGAGTCGGATGCCGCGTCCTTCCATCCCGAGGTGTTCCGCACCGCGCTCGTCGGCAACGCGGTCGACGCGAGTGCCGTCGGGCCGTTCAAGTCCGCGCTGGTCGACGAACTGGGAGCGCTGGGCTACTTCGTCAACGAGCTCGCGATCTCCGACGTGCTGCTGCACATCGCCATCGCGGCCGACCGCGTCGCGGCGGGGCATGCGCTCGCCGCGGAGGCGGAAGGGGTCCGCGACGAGATACCCCAGGTCGGGAGAGTCCTCGCCCGCCTCGCCGAGGAGCACTTCGGCGTGCCGCTCGGCGACGGCGACAGCGCCCACCTGGCCTCGCTCGTGCTCACGCGCGTCGTCGCACCCGGCGACACGGCCACCAGAGACGTCGCACGCAGCGGCGTCGAGCCGCGCGTCGAGCGGGCCGTGCGCGAGGAGCTGCAGCGGGCGGCATCCGAGTACCAGCTCGACCTCGTCGATGACACCTTCGTGCTCCGGCTCGCGCTGCACATCCAGAATCTGCTCCGCCGCGCCGAGACGCAGGCGCTGTCGCGGAACCCGCTCACGCGGTCGCTCAAGTCGACGTATCCGATGATCTTCGAGGTCGCGGTCTCGATCGCGAGCGGGCTGCACGACCGGGTGGGTTCGCCCATCCACGACGACGAGATCGCTTACATCGCCATGCACGTCGGCGGGCGACTGGAACGCAGCCGTGCGGCGGCGTCGATCCTCACCGCGACCATCGTCTGCCCCGGCTACTACGAGCTGCACGAGCTGCTCCGCTCCAGTGTCGACCGGTCGCTGGGGTCCTCGATCGAGGTGACCAGCGTCGTGACCAGCGTCGACCCCGACTGGGCGTCCTTCGGGACCGACCTGGTGCTCAGCACGATCGAGCCGGGGATCGCGGGGGAGCGGTTCGTCCGCATCCACCCGTTCTTCTCCGACACCGACGCCGAACGCGTGCAGCAGGCGGCGGCGCGGCTGAGGAGAGCGAGGCGTCTCAACAGGCTCCGCGAGGAGCTGTCGCGCTACTTCGACGCCGAGGCGTTCGTGCACCCTCTCCCCGACGAGGGCGAGGAGCAGATCATCCGCCGCCTCGGCGATCGGCTCGTGCGCAGCGGACTGATCGGCGAGGACTACGTCGAGAACACGATCGTGCGCGAGCGCATGTCGTCCACGGCGTTCACCGACGCGCTCGCCGTCCCGCACGCGCTGCAGATGACCGCGACCCGCACCGCGATCGCGATCGGCGTCGCCGACGGATCGGTGGCATGGGGCGACGGCCGCGTGCAGGTGGTCGCCCTCGCCGCGTTCAGCGAGAGCGACCGCGCTGCATTCCAGACCGTGTTCGAGCAGCTCGTCGAGGTCTTCAGCGAACGCGAGAGCGTGCAGAGGATCGTCCGCAGGGGTACGACGTTCGAGTCGTTCCTCGATGAGCTCGTCTCCGTCATCGACGGCTGACGGTCACCGATCTCGAGGGTCGAGCACGGCCGCCATCGAGTCGAGGAGAGCGGCGGATGCCGGGGCATCCGCCGTCTCCAGCTCGACGACGTCGCCCTCGCCGAGGGCGAGGTCCATCACCGCGAGCACACTGCTCAGGTCGGCCTCCGCGCCCGCAGCCGTGCGGACGATCACAGGGTGCGCGGACGACATCGCCAGCCGCGCCAGCTCGGCCACAGGGCGCGCGTGGACGCCGTTGTGGGCGCTGATCGTGATCCGTCTGGTCTGCATCGTCACCACCGTCGGCAGCTCAGGAGCGGTCTCCGAGCAGCGCGCGGACTCCCGCTTCGAGGTCGGCGACGGCCTGCGCCGCCGCGTCGGCGGTGTCGCCCTTCGCGTCGATGTACACCTTGAGCTTCGGCTCGGTGCCGCTCGGGCGCACGATGACGCGCGACCCGTCGGCGAGCCGGTAGCGCAGCACGTCTCCGGAGGGTGCCCCCGGTGCGGCCAGGAGCAGGTCCTCGGCGGAGGCGATCGCGTGCGAGCCGATCTGGGTCGGCGGCAGGGTCCTCAGCGAGAGCATGACGTTGCCGATGACGGAGAGGTCGTCGACTCGCACCGACACCTGGCCGCTGGCGAAGTGCCCGTAGGTCTCGCCCAGCTCGGCGAGGAGCGTCGCGATGGTCGCACCCCGCTCGCGCGCCTCTGCCGCAAGGCCGAGGATCGCGATCGCCGCGGAGATGCCGTCCTTGTCGCGGACGGTCTCCGGGTTCACGAGGTAGCCCAGCGCCTCCTCGAATCCGAACGCGATCCCCGGTGCGCGGGAGATCCACTTGAACCCCGTGAGCGTCTCATGGAAGTCCAGTCCGTGATGCGCCGCGATGGCGCCGAGGCCGGGGGAGGACACCAGCGAGCACGCGAGGGACGCGCCGGGCGTTCCGGCCGCCGCGCGTGCCGCACGGGCGCCGAGCAGCAGCCCCACCTCGTTGCCGGTGAGGCGACGCCAGCCGCCCTCGGCGGTCTCATCGGGGATCGCGACGGCGAGGCGATCGGCATCCGGATCGTTCGCCAGGATGAAGTCCGCCTGCACGCGACGTGCACGCGCGAACGCCAGATCCATCGCGCCCGGCTCCTCCGGGTTCGGGAAGGACACCGTGCGGAAGGTCGCGTCGGGGTCGAGCTGCTCGCCGACCACCATGGGCTGCGGGTAGCCGGCGACGCGGAGGATGCGCGAGAGCGTCTCCCATCCGACGCCGTGCATCGCGGTGTAGACCCAGCGCAGGCCGATCGCCGACGAGGGCGCCGGAGCGACGGCCGCGGTGGCCTCGACATACGCCGTCACGACGTCCTCACCGGCCGTCTCGTACGCCGACGACCGCGGAAGGGCCTTCACGTCGCCGGCATCCGCGATCCGCTGGATGTGCGCGGCGATCTCCGCGTCGGCGGGGGCGACGATCTGCGATCCCTGATTCCCGCCGCCCAGGTAGACCTTGTAGCCGTTGTCGTTCGGCGGGTTGTGGCTCGCCGTGACCATGACCCCGGCGTCGGCGCCGAGGTGGCGCACCGCGAAGGCGAGCACGGGCGTCGGCAGCAGACGGGGGAGCAGGATCGCGCGCAGGCCGGCCCCGGCGAAGATCTCGGCGGAATCCGTCGCGAACACCCGGGAGTTGCGTCGGCCGTCATAGCCGATCACGACGGTCGGCGTGCGGCCATCGGCCTTCTCGCGCAGGTACGCGGCGAATCCCGCGGCGGCCTGGGCGACGAGCACCCTGTTCATCCGGTTGCTGCCCGCTCCGAGCTCGCCGCGGAGCCCTGCGGTGCCGAAGGCGAGCCGGGCGCCGAAGCGGTCGGCCAGGTCGGCGGCTGCCGCCTCGTCGCCGCTCGCGGCGCGGGTGACGATGCCGGCGAGCTCGTCGCGCGTCTGCGCATCGGGGTCCTGACGCAGCCAGGCACGGGCCGTGGCGAGAAGCTCCTCGCTCATAGCGCCTCGATGACGTCGGCGAGCAGCTTGGTGATCACCGGCTCGGCGAGCTGACCGGCTTCGATGACCTCGGCGTGGCTGAGCGGCGTCTTCTGGATGCCGGCGGCCAGGTTGGTGATGAGGGAGAACCCGAGGATCTCCATGCCGGCCTGGCGGGCGGCGATCGCCTCGAGGGCGGTGGACATGCCGACGATGTGGCCGCCCATGTGCTTCGCCATCTGCACCTCGGCGGGGGTCTCGTAGTGCGGACCGGTGAACTGCGTGTAGACGCCCTCGTCGAGGGTGGGGTCGATGGTCCTGGCGATGTCGCGCAGACGCGTCGAGTACAGGTCGGTGAGGTCGACGAACGTCGCACCCTCGAGAGGGGAGTCGGCGGTGAGGTTGATGTGATCGCTGATGAGCACGGGCTGGCCGGGCTTCCAGGTCTCGCGGATGCCTCCGGCGCCGTTGGTGAGGACCATGATCTTCGCCCCCGTGGCCGCGGCGGTGCGGACGGAGTGGACGACGCGACGGACGCCGTGCTTCTCGTAGTAATGGGTGCGCGCGCCGATGACGAGGACGTTCTTGCCGTCGGGAGTGCGGATGCTGCGCAGGGTGCCGACGTGGCCCTCGAGGGCGGGCTTGGAGAAGCCGGTGACCTCGGTGGCCGGGATGGTCGCGACCGTCTCGCCGATGATGTCGGCGGCCTTGCCCCATCCGGAGCCGAGGGTGAGGGCGATGTCGTGCTTCTCGACGCCGCTCAGCCGCGCGATGTCGGCGGCGGCGGTCGCCGCCACCTCGAACGGGTTCGCGGTGGGGTCATCGAGGGGGTTGCTGTGAATCTCGGGCATGGATCCACTCTAGGAAGGTGGAGGGCTCCCCGCCAGGATTGCGGAAGAATGGATTCCATGTCTTCCACCACTTTCGAGCGCACTCAGCGCGTCGCCGTTCTCGGCGGCGGTCCCGGCGGCTACGAGGCGGCTCTCGCCGCCGCCCAGCTCGGAGCCGAGGTGACACTGGTCGAGCGCGTCGGCGTCGGAGGATCCGCCGTCCTCACAGACGTGGTCCCCTCCAAGAGCCTGATCGCGACGGCCGACGCCGCCGTCGCCATCTCCGAGGCCAGCGACCTCGGCGTGCAGTTCTACGCGAAGGGCGAGCACGGCAAGCCGCTCAAGCCCGAGATCGCGATCAACCTCGCCGCCGTCAACAAGCGGCTCATCGCCCTCGCGGGCCAGCAGTCCGAGGACATGCGCTCCACCCTGCTGGAGGCGGGCGTCCGCATCCTCTCCGGCCACGGTCGCATCGAAGGAGCGAACGCGATCGTCGTCTCCACCGGTCAGGGCGGAACCGACTTCGACCGCGTCGAGGCCGACACCATCGTGGTGGCGGTCGGCGCCTCTCCCCGCGAGCTGGACTCGGCGAAGCCCGACGGCAAGCGGATCCTCACGTGGACTCAGCTGTACGACATGAAGGCGCTCCCCGAGCACCTCATCGTGGTCGGCTCCGGTGTGACCGGGGCGGAGTTCGCCTCGGCATACATGAACCTCGGCGCGAAGGTGACGCTCGTCTCCAGCCGCGAGCAGGTGCTCCCCGGTGAGGACCAGGATGCGGCGCGCGTCCTGGAGAAGGTCTTCAAGCGCGGGGGGATGCAGGTGCTCTCCAAGGCGCGTGCCGACCGCGTCGAGGTCACGAAGGACGGCGTGACGGTCACGCTCTCCGACGGCCGCACGGTCGACGGCAGCCACTGCCTGATGGCGGTCGGCTCGATCCCCAACACCGCGGGCATCGGGCTGGAGGACGCGGGGGTCGAGCTCACCGAGTCCGGTCACGTCCGGGTCAACAAGGTGGCGCGCACGTCCGTGCCCAACATCTACGCGGTCGGCGACTGCACGAACTTCTTCCCGCTGGCATCCGTCGCCTCCATGCAGGGCCGCACGGCGGTGTTCCACGCGCTCGGAGACATCGTCATCCCGCTCGAGCAGATCAAGATCACCTCGAACATCTTCACGGCGCCGGAGATCGCGACGGTCGGGTTCTCGGAGAAGGACGTGGAGGACGGCGTCGCGGACGGCCTCGTCTACAAGCTGCCGCTCGCCGCGAACCCCCGCGCGAAGATGATGGGCATCAAAGACGGCTTCGTCAAGCTGATCGCGCGCAAGGGATCCGGCACCGTCATCGGCGGCGTGATCGTCGCGCCGAAGGCCTCAGAGCTGATCTACCCGATCGCTGTCGCCGTCGAGCGTCGCCTGACGGTCGACCAGGTCTCGCGCGTCTTCGCGGCCTACCCCTCGCTGTCCAGCAGCATCACCGACGCGAGCCGCGCGATGCACCTGGTCAACGCGAACATCACCTGAGCGGACCGACGCCGGCACGGAAAAGGCGCCCCGCCGGAGCGGGGCGCCTTTTCCGTACCGGTGGCTCAGCTGATCGTGAGCAGCTGGTGCCCTGCGGAGACCGTGGCGCCGGCATCCGCGTTGATGTTGCCGACGACGCCGTCCTTGTGGGCCTGCAGGGGCTGCTCCATCTTCATCGCCTCGAGGACGACGACGAGATCGCCCTTGACGACCTGCTGCCCCTCCTCGACCGCGATCTTGACCACTGTGGCCTGCATCGGGGACTTCACCGCGTCGCCGGAGGCGCCCGCGTTGACGGTCGTGGAGTGGCTGCGGCGCGACGGCGGAACAGCCGCGGGGCGCCCTGCCGTGCCCACGGCGGCGGCGACACGGTCGGGGAGGCTGACTTCGAGGCGCTTGCCCCCGACCTCGACGACGACCGTGTGGCGCCCGCTGGTCTCGGCCAGCGGCTCCAGCTCGCCGTCCCAGGCGGGGATGTCGTTCACGAACTCGGTCTCGATCCAGCGCGTGTAGACGCCGAAGACGCCGTCCTCCGCGGTGAAGGCCGGGTCGTTCACGACCTTGCGGTGGAACGGGAGGACCGTGGGAAGGCCAGCGACCTCGAACTCGTCGAGAGCACGGCGCGAGCGCTCGAGCGCCTCGGCGCGGTCCTTGCCGGTGACGATGATCTTCGCGAGGAGCGAGTCGAAGGCACCGGAGACCGAGTCTCCGGCGGTGACGCCGGAGTCGAGGCGGATGCCGGGGCCGCCGAACGTCTTGAAGACGTGGATCGGGCCCGGCTGGGGGAGGAACCCGCGACCGGGGTCCTCGCCGTTGATGCGGAACTCGATCGAGTGGCCCTGGGGCTCGGGGTCGTCGTAGTCGATGGTGCCGCCGGCGGCGATGCGGAACTGCTCGCGCACCAGGTCGATGCCGGTGACCTCCTCGGACACGGGGTGCTCGACCTGCAGGCGCGTGTTCACCTCGAGGAACGACACGGTGCCGTCGGCGCCGATGAGGAACTCGCACGTGCCGGCGCCGACGTAGCCGACCTCCTTGAGGATCGCCTTCGACGACGCGTACAGCTGGCGGTTCTGCTCCTCGGTGAGGAACGGGGCCGGCGCCTCCTCGACGAGCTTCTGGTGGCGGCGCTGCAGCGAGCAGTCGCGAGTCGAGATGACCACGACGTTGCCCTCGGCATCCGCGAGGCACTGGGTCTCGACGTGACGCGGCTTGTCGAGGTACTTCTCGACGAAGCACTCGCCGCGGCCGAAGGCGGTGACCGCCTCGCGCGTCGCGGACTCGAAGAGCTCAGCGACCTCGTCGAGCTCACGGGCGACCTTGAGGCCGCGTCCGCCGCCTCCGTAGGCCGCCTTGATGGCGATGGGAAGACCGAACTCCTGCGCGAACGCGATGACCTCGTCGGCGCCGGACACCGGACCGGGCGTGCCGGGGGCGAGCGGTGCGCCCACCTTCTCGGCGACGTGACGTGCGGTGACCTTGTCGCCGAGCGCCTCGATGGCCTCGGGGGACGGGCCGATCCAGGTCATACCCGCGCCGATGACGGCGCGCGCGAACTCGGCGTTCTCGGCGAGGAAGCCGTAGCCGGGGTGCACGGCATCCGCTCCGGCACGGCGCGCGATCGACAGGATCTTCTCGATCTGCAGGTAGGTCTCTGCGCTGGTGGCTCCGCCGAGGGCGTACGCCTCGTCGGCGAGCCGCGTGTGCAGAGCATCCCGATCCTGGTCGGCGTAGACGGCGACCGAGGCGATACCGGAGTCGCGTGCGGCGCGGATGATGCGTACGGCGATCTCGCCGCGGTTGGCGATGAGAACCTTGGCGATATCAGGCATGCTTGCCAGCCTAGCGAGAAGCCCGCCGATCTATTTGACGACTCTCCACAAGAAAAGACGAGAAACGTGTCGGGGTGCTACGACCACAGCGAGGTCCACGGCACGTCCAGCTCGGCGGCGAGGCGTCGCACGGTCGACAGCGACATGCCGACCACGGTCGACGGGTCGCCGTCGACGCGGGTGATGAACGCACCGCCCAGGCTGTCGACGGTGAACGCGCCCGCGACGTGGAGGGGCTCTCCCGTCGCCACATAGTCCGCGATCTCGGCATCGGTGATGTCGTCGGCGAAGGTCACGGACGCCTCGGCGACCGCCGTCGCCTCCGTCGGCACCACGCCGGGAGAGACCCGGTACACGGAGTGGCCGGAGTGCAGGATGCCGGTGGCGCCGCGCATCTCCCGCCAGCGCCTGGTCGCCTCCTCCGCCGTGTAGGGCTTGCCGTAGACGCGCCCGCCGAGCGCGAACATCGAGTCCCCGCCGATCACGAGCCCGTCGAACCCGCCCTCGGCGGCGAGCCGGTGCGCGACGTCCGCGGCCTTCGCCCTGGCGAGGAGGAGCACGAGCTCGGCCGGAGGCAGCTCCGCACCGCGCTCGGCGGCTGCCGCTGCCGCGACCGCGTCCTCGTCCACGTCGGGAGACAGGGTGAGCGGCTCGATACCCGCCTGACGCAGCAGCATGAGGCGGGCGGGGGAGGTGGAAGCGAGGCAGACGCGCATGTCCACCACCGTATCCTCGAAGAATGACATCTTCCGCAGGACCGCTGCTCGATCTCGACATCACGGGGATCGCTCACGGCGGCACCTTCATCGCCCGCCACGAGGGCCGCGTCGTGTTCGTCTCCGATGCGATCCCCGGCGAGCGGGTGCGGGCGCGGCTCGACCCCTCGTCGACCGACGAGTCGCGCAGCTTCTGGCGCGCGGAGACGGTCGAGGTTCTGGAGCCGTCGGAGCATCGCCGACCGCACGTGTGGGCAGAGGCCGACGTCTCGCGCGACCCCGACGACCGTGCAGGCGGCGCGGACCTCGGCCACATCGCCCTGCCGCACCAGCGGACCCTGAAGAAGCAGGTTCTCGCCGAGGCGCTCGACCGGTTCGCGGGCGGTGGTATCGAGGCGCCCGAGATCGAGGCCGTCGACTCCGGCGACGGCACCGGCTGGCGCACGCGGGTGAGCCTGCACGTCGACGACGACGGCATCGTCGGCCCCTACGCCGCGCGCAGTCACCGTGTGATCCCCGTGTCATCCCACCCCCTTGCGCGGCCGGCGGTCGCCCAGGCCGCTCTCGCGCTCCAGGGTGGCAAGCCCGGCCGCATCGATCTCGTCGAGCCCGGCGACGGGCGGGTGCGGATCATCCGGCACGAGGACTCGGGGCGGATGCCGCAGCGCGGACGCCGCCGCGACCCGGAGGTCGTCTACGAGACGGTCGGCGACCGTCGCTTCCAGGTCGACGCAGGCGGCTTCTGGCAGGTGCATCCGCGTGCCGCATCCGTGCTCGACGCTGCCGTCTACGGAGTGCTCGACGGACACGTCGACGAGGCGTCCACGCACTACGACCTCTACGGGGGCGTCGGGCTGTTCGCGGCGACACTGGGCGATCTCGGCGCCACCGACGTCGTCACCGTCGAATCGAGCAAGAGGGCCACCGCCCACGCCAGCGAAAACCTCTCGAGCATCGACGCCACCGCCGTCACCGCCCGAGTCGACCGCTACCTGGCGTCGCTCCCCTCCAACGCGAACGCGGGCGCCGTCGTGCTCGACCCGCCGCGCGCTGGCGCGGGCAGGGCGGTCGTCGACGCGCTGCACGCGCTGGCGCCCGACGCCATCGCCTACGTCGCATGCGATCCGGTCGCCCTCTCGCGGGATCTCGGCACGTTCCGGGGTCACGGATGGACCGTCTCCACGCTGCGCGCCTTCGATCTCTTCCCCCATTCCCACCACTTCGAGGTGGTCGCTCTTCTCACTCGGTGACACGAGACCGTAAAGCATCTGGACGAACTCAGTAGGCTGGACGGATGAGCAGGGTCGCACTCATCGATGATCACGAGTCCGTCCGCCTCGGACTCGAGGCGGCGTGCGCGCGCGACGGCGAGCAGACGGTGGTCTTCTCCGGCAGCACGGTCGCCTCGTACCTCGACTGGCGTGCGGCCTCAGGAGAGGCGCCGGCGGATGTCGTCGTGCTCGATCTCACCCTCGGAGACGGCACGACCGTGACCGAGAACGTCACGGCGGTCGTCAACGACGGCGCGAGCGTGGTCATCCACAGCGTGGCCGATCGGCCCGCGGCTGTGCGGGAAGCGCTCTCCGCCGGAGCTGCGGGAGTGGTGAGCAAGTCCTCCGCGCTCGACGACGTCCTCGACGCGATCCGCACGGTGGCGCAGGGCGAAGCGCTCAACAACGTCGAGTGGGCGAGTGCGGTCGACGGGGACAGGGACTTCGCCGACGCGCAGCTCTCCTCCAGAGAGCGCGAGGTGCTGCGCCTGTACGCCACCGGTCTGCCGCTCAAGGCGGTCGCCGAACGGCTGGGCGTCGCATACTCCACCGCGAAGGAGAACATCTCGCGCATCCGCGTGAAGTACGTCAGCGTCGGGCGCCCGGCTTCGACGAAGGTCGATCTGCTCCGGCGCGCGATGGAGGACGGAATCGTGGCCGCCGGCGGTGCGCCGAGTGCCGGCTGACACGCTCAGCATTCGCGAAGCCTGGAGCAAGATCCCTTCTCCCGGCGGGGCCGAGACCGGCTTCGAGAGGTTCACGGGCAAGCGCATGGAGCGCATCCTCGCGACCGTGGCCGCGATCGGCTCCGCCGCGCTGGGGGTTCAGGCACTGATCGCCGCGCTCGCATCGTTGTCTCTCCCGGACGCTCCGCAGGTGGCGATGCTGCTGGTGGTCTTCGTGCCGCTCATCGCGATGCTGATCGCCTGTCTGATCGGACGCGGAGTCCGCACGACATCGGGCATCTTCGCGGTCGCCTACGTGCTCGCGCTCGCCGTCTGGCCCGTGGTCGTCGACCAGCGGATCAAGGTCGCCGCGGAGCAGCCGTGGATCTTCTTCCTCGTCAACGTCGGAGTGGTGGCGGCGATGCTCGCGTTCCCGCTCTGGCTCCAGTTCACCTGGGCCGCGGGGATGCCGTTCGTCTACGGCTACGTGCGCCTCGTGCAGGGCGAGTTCTCTCGGGAGTTCTGGGTGACGACCGCGTTCGATGTGTCGTTCACGCTGATCCTCGGCATCGTGATCATCTCCCTCGGCTGGATGTTCCGCTCGGTGGCCTCCGGCGTCGACGACGTCCGCGGGCGGGCGGTGTCGGCCTATGCCGCGGCCGCAGCGGCAGCCGCGGCGGAGGAGGAGCGCGTGGCGATGTCCGCGCTCATGCACGACAGCGTGCTGGCCGCACTGATCGCCGCTGAGCGCGCGGAGGGGGAGCGCGCCAAGGATCTTGCCGTCGCCATGGCTCGGGAGGCGCTCACGAGGCTCGCCAACACCGAGGCGGCCGTCGCCCAGGAGGGCAGCGACGAACCGGTCGCCGTCGCGCAGATCGTCGCGGAGCTGCGCAGAGCCCTCTCCGAGCTCGGCGCCGATGCGATCGTCGAGGAGCGCGGCGGCATCGGGCTCCTTCCAGGGCGCGTGGCACGGGCGCTCGTCCTCGCCGCGAGGCAGGCGCTCGGCAACTCCGTCACGCACGCGGGCGGCAGGGGGCTGCACATCATCGCCGAGGGGCGCGGGGACGAGGGGATCCGGGTCACGATCAGCGACAGCGGCCCGGGGTTCGACATCGAGGCGATCGGGGCCGACAGACTCGGCATCCGCGCGTCGATCCTCGCGCGCATGGCCGGCGTCGCCGGAACCGCGTCGATCGACTCCGGTGAGGCCGGCACGGTCGTCACTCTCGGCTGGGAGCGCTCATGAACCGCACCGTGCGCAGTGTGGCGACGCTGCTCGCCGTCGGCTTCGCGATGTACTTCGCTGCCAGGGGGGTGTGGTGGATCGAGCAGCCCAGCGCGCCCCTGCTGATGGTCGCCGCGATCGCGGTGTACCTCGTCGTCGTGAACATCGCGATCCTCTGGGGTTCGGCCACGACCGTGCGGATGCCGCTCTGGGCGGGTGTCTCCGCGGCGGTGTCGAGCTTCCTGATCCCGAGCCTCGCCACCCATTCGCTGGACGCCGCCTACCGCACGGCCCCGTTCGCGACGTGGTACATCGGCGGCATCGGGCTGCTCGGCGTCGTCTGCATCGTCCGTCGACGCTTCCTCATCGGATGGATCACGCTGCTGGGGCTCGTCGTGGTCTCGTCGATCCATCTGGGTCTGCTCGTCTCGCTCTCCCTGGGGCTCGTCGGGTCGATCATGTGGGTCGTCGTGGCGCGGCTCCTCGTGCTGTTCTGGGATCGGGCGATCCGCGACACCGAGAGACTGGCCGACATCCAGCAGGCCGTTTCCGCATGGCATGCGACCCAGCAGGTCCGTCAGCGCGAACGGCGGCTTCGCACCCAGTTCGCTCTGGCCGTCGCCGGTCCGGTGCTCAGCCGCACGGTGGCCGCGCACGGCGACCTCACGGAGGAGGAACGCCTCGAGGCGAGGCTGGCCGAAGGGCGGCTCAGGGATGAGCTCCGCGGGGCGGATCTGCTGAACGACGCGGTGCGCGACGCGATCGCCGACGCTCGGCGCCGGGGCGTCGCGGTGACGGTGTTCGACGAGGGCGGTCTCGACGAGATCGGGGAGGAGCGTCGCGCCGAGATCCGCGATGAGCTCGCCAGGGTGCTCGCGGATGCTCATGCCGATCGCGTCATCGTCCGCGCCGCACGCGACGAGAGAGTCGCGGTGACGGTCGTGGGCCGTGCCAGCGCCGGCTCGTCGAGCGACGACGACTCCGTCGATCTCTGGCACGAGATTCCGCGAGACCCGGCGGCGCGATAACGGCGCCCCCATCTCGGCTCTGATCGGGGGAGGGGGTCAGAGCCGAGAGTGAAGAGAGTGGGCGAGGGGCGGCGAAGCCGCCCGCCCCTCGCCGTTGCGGCCCAGTTACCCGAAAACTGTCCGCTGGTGGCCGATCATCGTCTGTCTACCCTGGGACAGAGAGACCAGCCGAACGCGAAGCGTCCCCCTAAGTCTCTCCCTTCGGGGAAACGTTGTCTGTAGGTATTTTGGGGGACACGAATCGGCGGCGGATGCGGAAGGATAGGACGATGGGCATACGCCGAGGTACGAATCTCCCCCGCATGGGTGACTTCAATCAATCCGTGATCCTGGAGGCGATTCGTCGTTCCGGTGAGGGACTCAGCAGGATAGAGCTCGCCGACGCCACGGGCCTCTCGGCGCAGACGGTGACGAACATCACGCGGCGACTGCTCGAGGATGGTCTGATCACCGAAGCAGGGCGCACGATCAACGGACCAGGGAAGCCCCGGATCACCCTGCGCCTGGTCGCGGACAGCCGCTTCTCGATCGGCATCCACCTGGATCCGGCCGTGATCACCTTCGTGCTCCTTGATCTCACCGGATCCGTCGTGCGCCGCCGGGTCGTCCGGACGCCCGCGAAGGATCCGCGACGGATCGTCGATATCATGGCGCAGGCCGTGGACATGCTGATCGCCGATGCCGGTGTGGCTCGCGAGGATGTCGCAGGCATCGGCGTGGCGGCGCCTGGGCCGCTGGACGCCGCCAAGGGCACCGTCATCGATCCTCCGAAACTGCACGGATGGCACCGGGTCCCATTGCGAGCCGTCCTGGCGGAGGCGACCGGATTCGACGTGACTCTGGAGAAGGACACGACGGCGGCCGCGGTGGGGGAGCTGTGGACCGGCCACGGGCCCGCCGACGACTCGTTCCTGTTCGTGTACCTCGGAACGGGGATCGGAGCGGCCCTGGTGCGCGACGGGGACCCCGCGCGCGGCTCGACGCGGAACTTCGGCGAGATCGGGCACATCATCGTCGACCCCGACGGACCGTCCTGCCTGTGCGGGATGCGCGGGTGCGTCGAGGTGGTGTGCACCCCGCAGGCGATCGTCGAGCAGGCCGAGCGCGCCGGAGTCTTCGTCGACGACCGGGAGGGCAGCGATGTCGAGGCCGTCGAGGCGCGGTTCACGCTGCTGTGCGAGCGGGCTGCCTCCGGTGACGAGCCCGCTCTGCAGGTGCTGCGTCGTGCAGCCGAGCATCTGACGGTGCTGATCGCGGCCCTGACCAATGTCCTCGACGTCGACAGGGTCGTGCTGGGCGGCCCGTTCTGGTCTCGCCTGGCCGAGGTGTACCTGGCCGAGATCCCGACGCTCCTGGACAGGCTCAGCGCCACGAGAGCCGTGCACACGCTCCCCGTGGACGGCACGGTGGTCGGCGATGACGTCGGCGCGGTCGGTGCGGCATGCGTCGTGCTCGACTCGGTGCTCACCCCGCGGGCGTCCGACCTCTACCTGGAGGAGTGACTTCCCCTCTGCCTGGAGGAGTGAACTCCGGCGCGAGGATTTCGACGCGTCCTCTTGACATCAATAACTCTAATCGATGTATTATTGCGTGTACGCCGATCTGGGGAGACCGCGGTATCTGATTCCGCAGTCGATTCGGCGAAAGTGTGTCTGCGTGATCCGTGGGCTGGGGGGCCCGCGGATCCGCAGACTCTCTCATGCGGACGCGGAGCACCGCGCAGGGGATCGCGGGATCACCCCGAGAAGCGCCCCCACGGGATGTCGCGGCGCAACGGCGTGCGCAGCGATCGCTGGGTGCGCGACCAGGCGGAGACGCGGGTCTCCGCCGCGACCGCGGCTTCCTCTTCGCGTGCGTAGGCGTCGCTGACGACCGCGATCAGGGCGGCGAGCTCTTCCTCGGTCGCCGTGCCGTGCGTGATCTCGACGGTCGGCGGCAGCGATTCTGACGGATCCATCACAGCGGGATGTTCCCGTGCTTCTTCGGGGGCAGCTCCGCACGCTTGCCCCGGAGCGCTCGCAGGGCCTTCGCGATCGAGACGCGCGTGTTCGCGGGTTCGATGATGCCGTCGATCTCTCCGCGTTCCGCGGCGAGGAACGGACTCGTGACGCTGTACGTGTACTCGTTCGCGAGGCGCGTGCGCACGGCCGCGACGTCTTCGCCGGCCTCTTCGGCCTTCTTGATCTCGCCGCGGTACAGGATGTTCACGGCGCCCTGGCCGCCCATGACCGCGATCTCAGCCGTCGGCCAGGCGAGGTTCACATCGGCGCCGAGCTGCTTCGAGCCCATCACGATGTACGCGCCGCCGTAGGCCTTGCGCAGGATCACGGTGACCAGCGGCACCGTCGCCTCGGCGTAGGCGTAGATGAGCTTGGCACCGCGGCGGATGACGCCCGTCCACTCCTGATCGGTGCCCGGCAGGTAGCCGGGCACGTCGACGAGCGTCACGATCGGGATCGAGAACGCATCGCAGAAGCGGACGAACCGGCTGGCCTTCTCACCGGCCTCGATGTTCAGCGTTCCGGCCATCTGCGACGGCTGGTTGGCGATGATGCCGACGGAGCGGCCCTCCACGCGGCCGAAGCCGATCACGATGTTCGGGGCGAACAGCGGCTGGACCTCGATGAAGTCGCCGTTGTCGACGACGTGCTCGATGACGGTGTGGATGTCGTAGGGCTGGTTCGCGGAGTCGGGGATGATCGTGTTCAGCGTGCGGTCGGCATCCGTGGTCTCCCACTCGAAGCCGCTCTCATACCCCGGGATCTCCGCCATGTTGTTGTCGGGAAGGAAACCGAGCAGCGTGCGCGCGTAGTCGATCGCGTCGTCTTCATCCTCTGCGAGGTAGTGCGCGACGCCGGAGCGGGTGTTGTGCGTCAGTGCGCCACCGAGCTCCTCCATGCCCACGTCCTCGCCGGTGACGGTCTTGATGACGTCGGGGCCGGTCACGAACATCTGGCTGGTCTTGTCGACCATGATGACGAAGTCGGTGAGCGCGGGCCCGTAC
Source organism: Microbacterium sp. NPDC012755 (assembly GCF_042901325.1). NCBI lineage: Bacteria > Bacillati > Actinomycetota > Actinomycetes > Micrococcales > Microbacteriaceae > Microbacterium > Microbacterium sp. NPDC012755. The sequence continues at coordinate 213,645 of NZ_JBIBCT010000002.1, forward strand.
ACCGCGCCGCCGGCTGCCGGCCCCATGATGATCGAGATCTGCGGGATGACACCGGAGGAGCGGGTGTTCAGGCGGAAGATCTCGCCGTACTTGCTGAGGGCGAGCACGCCCTCCTGGATGCGCGCGCCGCCCGAGTCGAGGATGCCGATGATGGGCATGCCTCCGGTGAGGGCGAACTCCATGATCTTGATGATCTTGTCGCCGGAGACCTCTCCGAGCGATCCGCCGAAGGTCGTGAAGTCCTGCGAGTAGACCGCGACGGTGCGTCCGTGGATCGTGCCGACGCCGGTGACGACGGAATCGCCGTACGGGCGGTTGCGGTCCATGCCGAACGCGGTCGTGCGGTGGCGCACGTACTCGTCGAACTCGACGAAGCTGCCGGGGTCGACGAGGAGCTCGATGCGCTCGCGGGCGGTCATCTTGCCCTTCGCGTGCTGCTTCTCCTGCGCGACCTTTTCGGCGTCGACAACGGCTTCGTTGTAGCGCGCGCGAAGGTCTGCGATGCGGCCGGCGGTGGTCAAGAGTTCGGGCTTTTCCGTCACGATTTCCACCCTAGCGTCGGGGCGGGCATGACCGTTGGATGCTCGCCACAACGGGGCGCCGGATCCTTTGGCGACTCTCGTCGAAGGATCCGGCTCATCTCTTCGCCGTCCAGGACCCGCCGTTCTCCCAGAACCGGCCGATGTCCTCCAGCGGGCGTCCCTTGGTCTCCGGTGCCAGCCAGGTGACGAAACCGAAGGCGAGCACCGCGATCACGCCGAAGATCGCGAAGGTGCCCGCGCCGCCCGCCGACTGGAGGAGAGAGGGGAAGACGAGTCCCACGATGACGTTCGCGACGAGGTCGGCAGTGAGCATGACGGTCGCGCCGAGAGCACGCAGATGCGCGGGCATGGCCTCTCCGGCGTACACCCACACGAGGGATCCGAAGCCGAAGGTGAAACCGGCGGTGAAGAGGATCAGCCCGATGAAGCCCAGCACGGTGAGCGCTCCGTCGAACGCCCCGCCGCCGACGAGGAACACGCCGACGAGGAGGGCGTTCGCCGCGATCATCGTTCCGATGCCGATGAGGAGCACGGGGCGGCGCCCCATGCGGTCGATCACGAGCAGAGCGATGAAGACCGCGATGAGACCGGCGACCTGGACGAGGGCACTGAGCCCGAGCTGGGTCACGTGGTCGGTGTAGCCCATCGACTTGAAGATGCTCGGGCTGTAATAGACGATCGCGTTGATGCCGGTCGCCTGCACGAAGAACCCGAGTCCGACCACGAAGAGCGTGGCGCGAAGGAAGGGCGGTCGCAGCAGGTCGAGCCAGCCGGAGGTGTGGGCGGTCGCGAATCCCGCGGTGATGGTCTCGATCTCGGCATCGATGTCGATGGCGTCGCCCTCGATCTCCGTGAGGGCCTTTCTCGCCTCGGCCGTGCGCCCCTTCATGATGTACCAGCGCGCCGTGTCGGGGAGGCGCAGGAGCAGCACGGTGATGATGATTCCCGGAACGGCGGCGAGCCCCAGCATCCATCGCCAGCTCCCGGTCGGCGCGAGCGCCATGGCGATGAGATAGCCGAGGACGATGCCCGACACCGTCGCCACCTGATACAGCACGAGGAAGGCGCCTCGTGAGCGGGTCGGTGCGGACTCCGCAACGAACACCGGGACGACGACGACCGAGACTCCGATCGTGAGTCCGAGGAGGAAGCGAGCCGCGATCAGGAACTCCAGGCTCGGAGCGATGCCGCTCAGCAGCGAGAAGAGGGTGAAGGTCGATGCGACGAGGACCATCGTCGGTTTCCGGCCGATGCGGTTCGCCAGTGCGCCGCCGAAGAGTGCGCCGGCGATCTCTCCCACGACCACCGTGGTGGCCAGAAGGCCCTGTCCTGCCGCGTCGAGTCTGAACTCCTCGGTGAGGTAGATGAGCGCTCCGCCGATGTTCGACGAGTCGTAGCCGTAGATGATCCCGACGGTTGCGGCCGCGACGCCGATCATGATCGCGAGACGCGTCAACTTCGGCGTCTCCGTGAGTGCGTGCATCTCGCTGCCTTCCTTCGGCCGATGCATCAGATGCGGCCTGTGTGGTGAGAATGGCCCTCGCGACGGTTTCGTGTCAACTCGGACCGATGCCGACGGATCGGATGCGTGATCGATCGTCGTCATGCGACGAACCTCCACACGTACTCCAACCCGTCTGCCTGACGGAACCAGGCTACGGTCACGATCACCTCGTCGAGGTCAGCCGCGCACAGGCACACCTCGATCTGCTCGGCGGGGAGGACCTGCCCCCACAGCTGCGTGCGATCCCGACCGGCGTCATCGCGGAACACTCGCACGAAGTCGGCGGGTTCTGCCGCGTGGTTGATCACGAGGGGGTGGGCGGGATCCGCACGCGAGACGTGCCAGGGAACGCGGTACGCGGAGGGGAACGGAACGAAGGAAGGGACAGCGGGTCTCGGCATGCGGGTCACGCTAGGAGCGGCCGCCGACCTTCTGTCCCCGCGTCGGACCCGAGCCCGAAGGATCTGTGGAGAACGGATCAGCGATCGGTCGCTGTGGACGATGAATCGGCTCCGAGGTCATCGGGCAGGGCGTGTGAACCGAAGCTCTCCACCTCCGCTGTGTCCGACTTCGGGCGTCGACCGACGGAGAGCGCCTTGCGGCCGGCCCAGGTCACTCCGCGTGCAGCCGTGCCGGCCGCGCTCGCCACAGCGCCGCCGACGAACTGCGCGCCGTGCAGCATCCGCAACTCGAGCTTCTCCGCGCCGTCCACCGGTTCCAACTCGAGCGGCAGTCCGACAGGAGCGGCGCCGAAAGCGCGGTGCGAAGTGGTCAACACCCTCCTGCCGAGAATGTGGTTGCCGGTGCCGCCGATGACCGCACCGACACCGAACGGCAATGCCTTTCCGATGAACGACGCCCCGCCCTTCGCTGCGAACTGCTTCACGAACATGCTCTTGAGCTGATCGACCATGGGCCCGACGGCGGCGCGGGGGAGCGACTTCGTCACGAGCTCGCCCCAATAGGCCGTTCTGGTGCCTCCGCGCCCGGCTGCCTGTCCGGCGAGCTGGCCGACCAGCGCGACGCCCTCTTTGCCGAGCATCAGAGTCATGACCAGAGCTCGCGCACGATCGGGATTCGAGACGGCGATGCCGTGCACCTCCGCGACGGACTGAGCGAAGAGTGCGGTCGACTCGACGAAGCCCAACGTCTCGACCCCGGAGAGCGCGAGCGTGACGCCTGTTCCGATGCCGGGGATCACCGCCGTCGCCCCCACGGCGGCGCCGCCGGTCGTCACGGCTGCGAGGTATCGCATCTCGAGGATGCGGATGATCTCCGCCGGCGTCGCGTGCGGGTGCCGAAGACGGATGCTCCGGATGTGCGCGAGCACGAGAGGCCGCTGGATCGACAGCACGCGATCGAGACCGCGGATCGCGAACGGATGCTCGTCCGAACCGGTCGGCGGTACTCCCTTGTCCCACGGCGAGCCGTCAGGGAGGGAATGGATCTTCTGCACCTTCGTCCCCATGACTCAGATACTAGGGAGCGCACCCGCGAAAACGCCGAATGCCCGCCCCTGGAGGGGCGGGCATTCGGACGAAGCAGCAGCGGATCAGACGAAGAGGTTCGCTCGCTCGAGGTCTTCTGCGAAGTCGACCTCGACCGCGTACAGGTCGGAGACGTCCATCGGCTCGAGCAGGATGCCGTCTTCGGCGATCGCGAGTTCGAGGCCGCGCTCGAAGTAGTCCTGGTCCTCGACACGCTGCAGCTGGCGCATGAAGGCCTTCTTGTGAGCGGAGGAGATGTAGTTGATGCCGACGGCCTCGCCGAGACCGCCCTTGACGGTCTTGGACAGCTCCTTGATGAAGCCCTCGGCGGTGACCGTGTACTTCACCTCTTCGTCGCTGACCTTGGAGGTGTTGACCGTGACGAACGACTGGTCGCGCTCGATGTACGCGGCGGCGCGGCCGAGGATCATCGGGTCGAAGACGACGTCGCCGTTCATCCACAGCACGCCGGACTTGCCCGTCGCTCCGAGTGCGCGCAGCAGGCTCTTCGACGTGTTGGTCTCGTCGTAGCGCTCGTTGTGGACGTAGTTGACGTGAGGGAACGCCTCGATGACGGTCTCGGCGCGATAGCCCACCACCGTGGTGATGCGAGCGTCGGAACCGAAGGCTGCACGGATGTTGTCGTGCTGCTGGCGCATGATCGTGCGGCCGTCGCTCAGTTCGGTGAGCGGCTTCGGCAGTGCACGGCCGAGGCGCGAGCCCATGCCTGCGGCGAGGATGACGGTCTGAAGAGTCACGAGTGCTCCTAAAGGAAAGTGTGTTCACGGTCGGTTCACCGACCAGACACTTCTTCGTGCCGAGTTCATGGTAGCGATTCGGGCTGGGAAGCCCCGGGGCTTTGGGGCCCCGTTGCCATTTCGTGATCGAGTACACACGGAACACTCAGATTCGAGCGGCATCCGTCAGGACTCAGGATATACGGCTGATTCGGAGGGCGAAATGTTGCGTCGGACCGGATATGGCGGGACCCCGTTGATACCCTCGAACAGTGACTGCTTCCCCCGACGACCGCACCGAAGAGGTGGGCGACGCCGCGAGCACGCCTGCGAAGAAGACACCGGCGCGAAAGGCGCCGGCGAAGAAGCCTCCGGTGAAGCGCGCGCCCGCGAAGTCAGCGGCCTCGAAGGCCGCCACCACCGTCGAGGCGATCGCCGAGCCGGCTCGCACGGAGGACGCGGAGACGCCGCGCACGCCGAAGAGGACGACCGCGGCCGCGGCGCGCACCGCTGCCGCGAAGAACTCGGCCGCGCGAGCGACCGCTCCGCGTGGCACCTCGTCGACGGCTCGAGCCGCGGCCGCGAAGGCCGGAACCGCCGCGGCGAAGAGCCCGGCTCCCCGGACCACGCCGGCGAAGACCGCCGCGGCGAAAGCCGCAGCCGAACGCACGGCGGCGGCGAAGACCTCCGCGCGCACGGCCACGGCGAAGACCAACTCCGCCAGGACCGCAGCTGCCAAGACCGCAGCTGCGAAGCGCGCCGAGGCGAAGGCTGCCGAGGAGGCGAAGACGGCTGAGGCGAAGGCCGCCGAGGAGGCGAAGGTCGCTGAAGAGGCGAAGGCCGCTGAAGAGGCGAAGGCCGTCGCAGAAGCGAAGGCCCTCGCGGAAGCGAAGGCTGCGGAGGCGAAGGTGGCCGAGGAGGCGAAGGCCGCTGAGGCCGCGGAGGCTCTCGTCGCCGTGGAGTCGACGTCGGAGCCGATCGAGGAGATCGTCGCCGAAGAGCGCGAACCTGTCGAGCACGCATCGGTGCCGGGGGAGTCTCCGACGCAGGAGGACCTCCCTGTGGCCGAGCACGTTCCGGCCGACGAGGTCGTGATCGAGGAGGCAGACAGCCCCGAGACGGACAGCCCCGGGGCGGACATCGTCGAGGAGATCGCCCCGGGGGCGGCGGCATCCGATCCTGCCGAGGCCTCCGAGCCTGCGCGCGACGTGCCCGCGGATTCGGGGACCGAGGCGATCCGCATCCGCGGCCTCGTGAAGAGCTTCGGCGACCATACCGCGGTCAACGGCATCGATCTCACCGTCCCGGCCGGATCCTTCTACGGCATCGTCGGACCGAACGGCGCGGGCAAGACGACCACGCTGTCGATCGTCGCCGGGCTGCTCAGGTCCGATGCCGGCAGCGTGGTGATCTGCGGCATCGACCAGGCCGCTCAGCCCCTCGCCGCCAAGCGCGTGATGGGCGTGCTTCCCGACCGGCTCCGCACGTTCGACAGGCTCACCGGTCGTCAGCTCCTCTTCTATTACGGACTTCTCCGGGGGCTCGCCTCCGACGTCATCGAGAAGCGCGTCGGAGACCTGGCCAGGGCGTTCGATCTCGGCGACGCGCTCGGCCGTGTCGTCTCCGACTACTCAGCGGGCATGACGAAGAAGATCATGCTCGCCGGCGCGATGATCCACTCACCGCGGGTCCTCGTCCTCGACGAGCCCTTCGAGGCCGTCGACCCTGTCTCTTCCGCTGTCATCCTCGACATCCTGCGGGCCTACGTGTCGCACGGCGGAACCGTCATCCTCTCCAGCCACGGCATGGACCTCGTGGAGCGCGTCTGCTCGCGGGTCGCGATCATCGTCGGCGGCGACGTGCTCGCCGAGGGGACGATCGAGGACGTGCGCGCCGGACAGACGCTGGAAGCGCGATTCGTCGAGCTCTCCGGCGGTATCGGCGAAGTGGAGGGGCTCGAGTGGCTGCACACGTTCTCCGACTGAGGGCTGCGCTCCTGATCGGGGCGCTGCGCGGCGAACGACGGGGACGCACCCTCGTCATGCTCGCCGTCGTCGTGGCGATCACGGCGGTCGTCTGCGCCGCGGTCCTGAGCCTCGACGACGTGCCTGTCGCCGTCGCGCGCACCGTGATCGTGCTCGGCAGCGCCGCGATCCTCCTGGGCTTCCTGGTCGGTCCGATCCTCGTCGGAGCCGTCGACCAGCTCGATCCCCGTCGGTTCGCCGTGTTCGGCGTCGATGAGAAGCAGATGCCGTGGATCCTGGTGCTGGCCGCCTTCGTCAGCGTGCCGAGCCTCGCTCTCCTCGCGGTGAACGTCTGCGTGTGCGTCGTCGCGGTGCAGCTCGGCGCCCCCTGGCCCGCCGCCGTCCTGATGACCCTGCTCGGGGTGCTGACCACGCTGCTGGCCTCGCGCATCGGCATGGCCGTGAACGCGCTGGTGCTCCCGGAGCGGCGCTCCCGTGAGCTCACGGCGCTGTTCGCCCTCGCCCTCGTCATCATCGCGTTCCCCGTCGCCGTCTTCCTCGCCTCCCTTCGCTGGGACGGGCACGTGCCGGGCGCCGTCGCGTCGATCACCGACACCGTCGGCCTCACGCCGCTCGCAGCGAGCCCCGGCTTCCTCTTCGCCGTGGCCGTCGACGACACGGCAGGATCCTGGGTCGCCGGCATCATCGCCGTTCTCACGGCCGCAGTGCTCTGGGTCGTCTGGAGCTGGCTGGTCAGGCGGCTGCTCACCACGACCGAACGGCCGGTGACCTCTCGGGAGCGGACCGGACTCGGCTGGTTCGGGCTCCTGCCCTCCAACGCGTTCGGCGCGATCGCGGCCCGCAGTCTGGTCTACTGGCTCCGCGACCGCCGCTACATCATGAACCTCATCGTGGTGCCCGTCGCCGGCGTCCTCACGGTGTTCCCGCTTCTCGTCGCGGGCGTCCCGCTCGAGATCGCCGCGCTCGTCCCCGTGCCGGTGATGGCCCTGTTCTTCGGCTGGCTGCCGCACAACGACGTCGCCTACGACTCGACCGCCCTGTGGACGCACATCGCGAGCGGGGTGCGCGGCATCCCGGATCGGCTGGGACGTCTGGTGCCCGTCGTGCTCGTCGCCGTGCCCGTGCTCGCGATCGCGGTGCCGCTCACGCTGCTCTGGATCTCCGACTGGCGGCTGCTCCTGCCCCTGACGGGCCTCGCCGCGAGCCTGCTCTTCTCGGCGCTCGGCATCTCCAGCATCGTCTCCGTCGTCGCGCCCTACGCGGTGTCGCGCCCCGGCGACAGCCCGTTCCAGCAGCCGCAGCGGCCGACCTCGCGCGGAGCGTTCGGTCCGGCGGCCGCGTTCCTCGGCGCCATCGTCCTGAGCATCCCGACGATCTGGCTGTTCGTGCTCACGATCGTCGAGGGCTCGGAGTTCGCCCCCGCCACGCTGTGGGCAGGGATCGCGACAGGCGCCGGTGCGCTGGTGATCGGGGTCGCCGTCGGCGGTCGCGTGTTCGAGCGCGGAGGCGAACGTCTCATGGAGTTCGTCGAGACCGCGTGAGACCCGCCCGCTGAGCTCCTCGCGCGACTAGACTCGCGGGATGAGTACTCCGCTGGACAGCCCCGATCAGGGCGGCGTGGCAACGCTTGATCGCGAACTGGAAGAGCTCCTCCGAGAGGAGAACCTCGAACCGGGCGACCACGAGCGTTTCTCGCATTACGTGAAGAAGGACAAGATCCTCGAGTCCGCGATCACCGGCAAGCCGGTGCGCGCGCTGTGCGGCAAGAAGTGGACGCCGGGTCGCGACCCGGAGAAGTTCCCGATCTGCCCCACCTGCAAGGAGATCTACGAGTCGATGGTCGGCTGACCGACGTCAGTCGGCGTCGACGAACACCGTCGGGATCGCCGGGTCGGACTTGCTGAGCGCGAGGGCGCGAACGGGCAGTTCCTCGCGCACTCGAAGATGGTGCGCGCGAGCGGATGCCGTGCCTTCGACGCCCTCGTAAGAGGTGTCGATGTCTCCCGCTTCGACGAATGTCACCTGCAGCGGGCGGCCCTGCGGATGCTCCGACGGGGTGTCGAGCTTCTCGAAACCGTCGGAGACGACCACGGTCTCCTCCGACGCCACGCCGTCGGTCAGCGTGCGGAACGCCGCCTTCCTGCCTCCGTGTGACGCCTTGTCGGCCGAGGCCTTGGCGACGCCGATCCAGGCGCCGTCGGAGTCCTGCCGGGCGACGAGCTTGTAGACCATGCTCGCCGTGGGGTAGCCGGAGCCGGTGACGACGGACGTTCCCACGCCGTAGGCATCGACGGGTGAGGCGGCGAGTGCCGCGATCGCGTACTCGTCGAGGTCGCTGGTGACGGTGATCCTGGTGCCCGTGGCTCCGAGCTCGTCGAGCTGCGCCCTGACCTCCGCCGCGACGATCGGCAAGTCGCCGGAGTCGATGCGCACTCCGCCGAGTCCGGTGCCGGCGACGCGGATCGCGGTCTCGACGCCGGTGCGGATGTCGTAGGTGTCGACGAGCAGCGTGGTGCCGGTGCCGAGGCTGTCGATCTGCGCGCGGAAGGCGTCCTCCTCGCTGTCGTGGAGAAGCGTCCAGGAGTGGGCGGCGGTTCCCATGGTGGGCAGACCCCATCGGCGACCGGCCTCGAGGTTGCTCGTTGCGCCGAAGCCGGCGATGTACGCGGCACGTGCGGCGGCCACGGCGGAGTGCTCGGCGGCCCGTCGCGATCCCATCTCCGCCAGCGGGCGCTCGCCCGCGGCGATGCTCATGCGCGATGCCGCGGTCGCGACGGCGGAGTCGTGGTTGAGGACGCTGAGGGCCAGAGTCTCCAGCACGACGGCGTCTGCGAAGGTGCCCTCCACCGTCAGGATGGGGGAGCCGGGGAAGTACAGCTCGCCCTCGCGGTAGCCGCGGATCGATCCGGTGAAGCGATAGTTCTCGAGGTAGGTCAGCGAGTCGGCATCGACCACGTCGTTGTCGCGCAGGAACCGCAGCTCGTCGTCGCCGAAGCGGAAGTCCCGCAGGAGGGTCAGCAGGCGCCCTGTACCGGCGACCACGCCGAAACGGCGTCCACCCGACAGGCGGCGCGAGAACAGCTCGAACACGCTCGGGCGCGACGCGGTGCCGTCGCGGAGCGCGGCGGCGAGCATGGTCAGTTCGTAGCGGTCGGTCAGAAGCGCCGTCGACGTCGTCATGGGCTTCAGCTTAGTGAGCGCGGCGGAGAGCGCGTCGCGTGCGCGCGGGTAGGCTGGGGAGTCATGAATGACGCCCCGATCGGAATCTTCGACTCCGGTGTCGGCGGGCTCACGGTGGCGAGGGCCATCAGGGCCCAGCTGCCCCGTGAATCGTTCGTGTACATCGGCGACACGGCGCACTCGCCGTACGGTCCCAAGCCGATCGCCGACGTGCGACGCTACTCGCTCGAGGTCCTCGACACCCTGGTCGACCAGGGCGTGAAGATGCTGGTGATCGCCTGCAACACCGCCTCTGCCGCGATGCTCCGCGACGCCAGAGAGCGCTACGACGTCCCCGTGGTCGAGGTGATCGGCCCGGCCGTGCGCCGCGCCGTCTCGACCACGCGCAACGGGCGCGTCGGCGTGATCGGCACGGTCGGGACGATCGGCTCCCGCGCCTATCAGGACATGCTCGAGGTGAACGAGACCCTCGAGGTGTTCACGGCCGCGTGCCCGCGGTTCGTCGAGTTCGTGGAGGCCGGCATCACCGGCACCCCCGAGGTCCTCGCGGTGGCGGAGGAGTACCTGGCTCCGCTGCGGGATGCCGGCGTCGACACGCTCGTCCTCGGCTGCACCCACTACCCCTTCCTGCGCGGAGCGATCAGCTACGTGATGGGCGAGGGCGTGACGCTCGTGTCGAGCGATGACGAGACCGCCGGAGACGTCTACCGCCAGCTCGTGCGCGGTGACCTGCTCGCGCCGCCGGACGCCACGGCGACCTACGTCTACGAGGCCACCGGAGACTCGACGGTCGAGTTCACCGCACTCGCGAACCGGTTGATGGGTCGCGAGGTCCGCGACGTCCAGCTCGTGCAGACCGGGGTCATCGACCTTCCGGCATCCGTCATCGAATCGCTCTGAACCACCGAATCCCCTGACCGAAGGAAGTCCATGTCATCCATCGTCCGCGCCGACGGCCGCTCCACCGACCAGCTCCGCGAGATCACCATCGAACGGGGTTGGAGCGCTCAGGCCGAGGGCTCTGCCCTGATCAGCTTCGGCGGGACCAAGGTGCTGTGCACCGCATCCTTCACGAACGGCGTGCCCCGCTGGCTCACCGGCAAGGGCAAGGGCTGGGTCACCGCCGAGTACGCCATGCTCCCGCGGGCGACGAACAGCCGCAACGACCGCGAGAGCGTGAAGGGTCGCATCGGCGGCCGCACCCACGAGATCTCCCGTCTGATCGGCCGGGCGCTGCGCGCCGTCGTCGACACCAAGGCCCTGGGCGAGAACACGATCGTGATCGACTGCGACGTGCTGCAGGCTGACGGCGGCACCCGCACCGCCGCGATCACCGGCGCCTACGTCGCGCTGGCCGATGCGATCGAGTGGGGCCGGGAGAAGAAGTTCATCGGCCGGAACTCCACGCCGCTGCTCGACTCCGTCGCCGCGGTGTCCGTCGGCATCATCGACGGAGAGCCCATGCTCGATCTGGCATACGTCGAGGACGTGCGCGCCGAGACCGACATGAACATCGTCGTCACCGGTCGGGGCCTGTTCGTCGAGGTGCAGGGCACCGCCGAAGGCGCGCCCTTCGACAAGCGCGAGCTCGACGCCCTCCTCGACCTCGGCGTCGCCGGCTGCGCAGACCTCAAGGAGCTCCAGCTGAAGGCGCTCGCGGGCTGATGCAGATCGTCCTCGCCACGCACAATCCGCACAAGGTGGCGGAGTTCCAGCAGATCACGGCGTCGACCCGCCCCGACCTGGAGATCATCGGCTACGACGGCCCTGAGCCGGTCGAGGACGGCGTGACGTTCGCCGAGAACGCGCTGCTGAAGGCGCGTGCTGCTGCTGCGCACACGGGGCTCGCGGCGCTGGCCGACGACTCCGGCATCTGCGTCGACGTGCTCGGCGGATCGCCCGGCGTGTTCTCGGCGTACTGGGCGGGGCAGAAGAAGGATGCCGTGGCGAACCTCGAGCTGCTGCTCGACCAGCTGCGCGACATCGCCGACCCGCACCGCGCGGCGCACTTCACCTCCGCGATCGCGCTGGTGACCCCGGAGGGCGCCGAGCACGTCGTGGTAGGGGAGTGGCCGGGGCGGCTCGCGCACACGGCGACCGGCGGGGGCGGCTTCGGCTACGACCCGATCTTCATCCCGGACGGTCAGCCGGCGGGCGAGGAGCGCACGGTGGGCGACTTCACCGCGGAGGAGAAGCAGGCGCAGTCGCACCGCGCCCGCGCCTTCATGGAGCTCGGACCGCTGCTCGCGCAGCTGTGACGGACGACCGGGCGAACTGAGAATCATCACCATTCCCGACTAGCCGGAACCACGTCCTCGGGGCGTGGGCCCGGTCTAGCCTGGTCGTATGCACGATCACGCACCCGCTGCAGGCGGCATCCGCTCGGCAGGCCATCGACGTCTGCTGACGATCTCGCTGTGCCTCACGGCGACGATCATGGTCGTGCAGGTCATCGGCGCCATCCTCACGGGTTCTCTCGCGCTCCTCGCCGATGCGGCGCACATGTTCACGGATGCCTCGGCGCTCCTGATCGCCCTCATCGCCGCGGCCGTCGCCGCACGCCCCGCCGATGACAGGCGCACCTTCGGGTATCAGCGCGCCGAGGTGTTCGGCGCCCTGATCAACGCGGTCATCCTCATCGCGCTGGCCGGATGGGTCGGCGTCGAGGCGATCGGACGACTGATCGATCCGGGGGAGGTCGAGGTCGCCGGCGGCCTCATGCTCGTCGTCGCGGCCGTCGGACTCATCGCCAACGCGATCTCGATGTGGCTCCTCAGCCGGGCGCAGCGCACCAGCATCAACGTGCGCGGGGCGTACCTCGAGGTCATGGGCGACCTGATCGGCTCGGCCATGGTCATCGTCGCCGCGATCGTGATCGTCACCACCGGATGGATGCCGGCCGACGCGATCGCCTCGATGTTCATCGCCGTGATGATCATCCCGCGTGCGATCTCCCTGCTGCGCGAGGTCTTCTCCGTGCTGGCCGAGTCCGCGCCCAAGGGCACGGCGGTCGGCGAGATCCGCACGCATCTGCTCGGCTACGAGGGCGTCGTCGGCGTGCACGACGTGCACGTGTGGCAGCTCACGCGAGGTGCACCGGTCTTCACCGCGCACGTCACCGTCGCTCCGGAGATGTTCGCGGACGGCCGTTCAGCGGCCCTGCTGAACGAGATGCAGTCGTGCCTGGCCGAGCACTTCGACGTCGAGCACTCGACGTTCCAGATCGAGCCGGCCGAGCAGTCCGACTGCGAACCGCACCACGCCTAGGCGGTCACGGCGCCCGTGTCGGGGATGCCCGGCCGGGACAGCATGATCGCGAGCACGATGAGCCCCGCGATCGGGACGAGCAGCCAGAACGCGTGGCCCCAGCCCTGGCCCGTGTCGCGCAGGCGGCGCACGAGCACGGCCAGCGTCGGCAGCAGCACGGCGATGCCCCACAGGCTCGACAGGATGGCTCCGAGGCTCGAGCCGTCGCCGACCGGCAGCACCTCGAAGACGCCGAGAGCGGCGGCGACGAGGGCGGAGAAGAGGATCCACCACCAGAACTCGGGGCGGGCGGCTCTGCCGGTGAAGTCCGCGTACTTGCGCAGCACGGTCGTGATCGCTTCGCCGAATGACATGGGCGTCCTCCTCCTGGTGGTCGCGCCCATCCTAGAGCGCGCCGCCACTCGCGCGGAGGATCACGCGTCGACGACGACCTCTGCGGGGGTCTTGTCCGGGCGCAGGCCGCGCCACCGCGCGTGGCGGAGGATGCCGTCGGGCGTCCAGTTCGCGAACTCCACCTCGCCGACGAGATCCGGACGCACCCAGAGCGCGTCAGAGGCGTCGAGGGCCGGAACGCCGTCCAGAGGCGCAGCGTCGACGCGCAGCGGGGTGAGCTGCGAGAGCAGATCGTGCAGCATCCGCTCGGTGAAACCGGTGCCGACCCGGCCGACGTAGCGCAGTGCGATCGGATCGGGCACGGCGAGCAGCAGCGAGCCGATCGTGCCCTCCCTGTCGCCCTTGCCGGGGCGGATGCCGACGATCACCGCCTCCTGCATCCGCGTGTGCTTGAGCTTGAGCCACGACGGCGACCGCTGCCCTGGACGGTAGCGGGAGGAGGGATCCTTCACGACGACGCCCTCCAGCCCGAACTCGCGACTGGCGGCGAGGGCCGCGTCGATGTCGTCGAAGACCGGAGGGGCCTGCACCGGGGCGTGGAGATCGGCGACGACGTCCTCCAGGAGCGTGCGTCTCTGTGCGAGCGGCATCGAGGTGAGGTCGTGCCCGTCGAGGCGCAGGAGGTCGAACACGAGGTAGAGCACCGGCGTCCGCACCACCTCCCGCTCGATCTCCCGCGGCCTGGTCAGGTGCATCCGATTCTGCAGCAGGGAGAAGCTGGGGCGCCCCGTGCCGTCGAAGGCGACGATCTCGCCGTCGAGCACGGCGTCGGCGACGGGCAGGAAGGGGGCGCCGTCGGCGGTGAGCTCGGGGTAGCGGGCCGTGATGTCGGTGCCGCTGCGGGCGTGCAGCAGCATCCGTCCGCCGGTCCACGTGCCCAGGGCGCGGATGCCGTCCCACTTCACCTCCACCCACGGCTGCGGGCTCAGCCCTCTCGCGATGGCGGGGGTGCCGTTCTCGGCCAGCATGGGGGCGACGGGCGCCGGAGTGCCCGGCTCTGCGGGGCGCGGGATGCGCACGTGCGCGCGGCGTGGGGCGGGGGCGGGCATCGGAGCCGCTACCGCACCCGCGGGGCCCGCGCTCGCGGGGCGGAACCCGGAGAAGGGGTCGAGGCCGTTTGCCGCGCGCTCCAGGACCTGGTCGAGGTCGAGCTGGGCGAGAGCCGGATCGTCGAGCTCGTCCCAGGTGCGGGGCGCCGCGACCCACGGCTGCGCCCGGCCGCGCAGCGAGTAGGGGGAGATCGTCGTCTTCTTGCCGTTGTTCTGGCTCCAGTCGAGGAACACCTTGCCGCCGCGGGCGGCCTTCGCCATGACGCTCGTCGCCAGCTCGGGGTGCTCGTTCTCGATCATCCTGGCCAGCTCCTTCACGACCTCGGAGATCTCCGCGCTCGTCTGCGCTCCGGGGAGTGCCGCATAGAGGTGGAGACCCTTGCTGCCGCTCGTGACGGGGACGGTGTCGAGGCCCATGCCCGACAGGATGCCGCGCGCGATCCGGGCGACCTCGGCGCACTGCGCGAGCTCGACGCCGGGACCGGGGTCGAGGTCGAGGACGAGACGGTCGGGGCGACCGGGGAGTCCGTCGGGAGTGAAGCGCCACTGCGGGACGTGCAGCTCGATCGCGGCCACCTGCGCGAGCCACACGAGAGTCGCCACCTCATCCACGAGCGGGTACTCCTTGGGGCCGTCCGAGTGACGGATCTCCTGCCGGGGGATCCACGACGGCGCTCCCCGCTCCAGCTGTTTGGTGAAGAAGGCGTCGGCGGGCTGTGCGGCGGTGCCCACGCCCTCGACCCAGCGCTTGCGGGTGACAGGACGGCCCGCGAGCTGGGGGAGCAGGAGCGGTGCGATCCGCGTGTAGTAGGCGATGACCTCGCCCTTGGTGGTGCCCGTCTCGGGGTAGACGACCTTGTCGAGGTTGGTGACGCGCAGGCGGCGGCCGTCGACCTGCACCAGCTGAGCATCCGCGACCATGACGTCAGCGTAGTCAAGGGACTGGTCGTGACGGGTGTGACTGGTGTCTACTGGTGTGATGAGGACGATCTGGAAGGGCGCACTGACCTTCGGTCTCGTGAACGTGCCGGTCAAGGTGTACTCCGCGACCGAGGACCACGATGTGCCGCTGCATCAGGTGCATGAGAAGGACGGCGGACGCATCCGCTACCAGCGCACCTGCGAGGTGTGCGGTGAGACCGTCGCGTACGCCGACATCGATCGCGCGTACGTCGACGAGGGGCAGACCGTCGTGCTCACGAAGGATGACCTCGCCGCGCTCCCCGCCGAGAAGAGCAGGGAGATCGACGTCGTCGAGTTCGTCCCCTCCGACCAGGTCGACCTGCTCACCCTCGACAAGCCGTACTACCTCGAGCCCGACTCGAAGTCGCCGAAGGCGTATGTGCTGCTGCGCAAGACGCTCGAGCAGACCGATCGCACCGCGATCGTGCGGTTCACGCTGCGTCAGAAGACTCGGCTGGCGGCGCTGCGCGTGCGCGGGAAGGTGCTGGTGCTGCAGACTCTGCTCTGGGCGGACGAGGTCAGAGAGGCCGAGTTCCCGGTCCTCGACGAGGACGTGACGATCTCGAAGAAGGAGCTGGAGCTCTCCTCGTCTCTCGTCGAGAGCTACTCGGCCGACTTCGACCCCGAGGCGTTCGTCGACGAGTACCAGAAGGAGCTGCGCACCCTCATCGACGCCAAGATCGAGGCGGGCGACACGTTCGACGCGGCCGTGACGTTCGGAGAATCGGATGCCGAGGCGGCAGGCGGAGAGGTCATCGACCTGATGGAGGCGCTGCGCGCCAGCGTCGCGCGGTCGAAGGAAGCGCGCGCCAGCGGCGGAGAGGCCGAGGAGAAACCCGAGAAGGGCAAGAAGAAAGTCGGCTGAACCGGCCCGGCTCAGTTCTTCTTGTCGTCGCCGTCGAGGTCGAGCGCCAGCGCCCGGGCCTCGGCGGCATCCGTCACGACGTCCTCGCCGGCCGCGGCGGCCTTCTTCGCCTTGTACCGTTCGGACAGGTAGTGGTAGAGCGTGACCAGTGCAGTTCCGGCGACCGCGGCGAGGAGGATCAAGTCGATGTACTCGACGACGATGTCGCGAATCCACGGGATGTAGGCGATGAGGAAGCCGATCATCGTGAGACCGAAGCCCCAGATCATCGCGCCGATGAAGTTGTAGAGCGTGTAGCGGCGCCATGGCATGTGGCCGACACCTGCGGCGACCGGTGCGAACGTGCGCACGATGGGCACGAAACGGGCGAGGATGACCGTGATGCCGCCGAAGCGCTCGAAGAAGGAATTCGTGCGCTCGACGTTCTTCTTGCTGAAGAGCCCCGATTCCTTGCGCTCGAAGATCGCCGGTCCTCCCTTGTGGCCGATGAAGTAGCCGACTTCGCCGCCGATGAACGCGGAGAGGGCGATCAGGAGCGAGACGACCCAGATGTTCATCCCGAACACGTTGCTCGTGTGGGTGAGCAGCCCGGCGATGATCAGCAGGGTGTCACCGGGTAGCAGGAAGCCGACGAGCAGGCCCGTTTCCGCAAAGATGATGAAGCACACGACCAGGAGCGCCCAAGGGCCGGCCCAATCGATGATGTTCGCCGGGCTGAGCCAGTCCGGCAGGAACGCGGTGGGGGCGTGGAGCATGGTTTCGAACATTGATGATTCCCGTCGGTCTTTGCTGGTCGGCGGTCGACTATCCGAATGCGGCAGCATCCGTTGTGCGGAAGGTGGGACTTGAACCCACACGCCCTAGGGCACAGGAACCTAAATCCTGCGTGTCTGCCAATTTCACCACTCCCGCGCGGTGGAATCAGTCTACTGACCGCCGTCCAGAGCGATCCTGAGCATCCGCCCGGACCCGGGCTGTGGATAACTTCCGCGGCCGTTCTGCGAATCTTGCGAGGATGCTCGGGTGCTCCCACCCTCTGTCCTCGTCGCCGAACGCCTTCGCATGCGGCTGCGCGCCGAGGGCACCGATCCGTCGATCGATCCCGATGCGGCCCGCCGAGTGGCGCTCGCCGAGGTCCGCCGCTTCAACGATGCCGCGCTGTCACGCGGCGAGGCGATGATCGACGACGAGCCCGGGTGCGTGCGCGAGGTGCTCGCCGCCGTCAGCGGCTTCGGGGCTCTGCAGCCGCTGCTCGACGACCCCGAGATCGAGGAGATCTGGTGCAACGGCCCCGAACGGATCCACGTCGCGCGCGGCGGCGTCGCCGAGCGCGTCGATCTGCGCCTGACGGAGACGGCGCTGCGCGATCTCGTGGAGCGGATGCTGCAGTCGACGGGGCGCCGGGTAGACATCGGCCAGCCGTTCGTCGACGCCTCCCTTCCCGATGGCTCGCGGCTGCACGTCGCGATCGCCGACGTGGTGCGCGGATCCTGGGCGCTCAACATCCGCAAGTTCCTCCCCGGTCACCGCACGCTGGAGTCGCTGACTGCGCAGGGAGCGCTTCCGGAAGGGCTCGCGACGACGCTGAGGCGGGCGATGCGCGAGGGACGCAGCGTCATCGTGTCCGGGGCGACCCACGCGGGCAAGACGACTCTCCTCGCGGCCCTGCTTGCCGCCTGCGCAGACCGGCAGCGCATCATCACCGTGGAGGAGACCTTCGAGCTCGCGGTGGACGGCCCCGATCTCGTCGCGCTGCAAGGGCGTCAGGCCAGTCTCGAAGGAACGGGCGAGATCACCCTGAGGCGACTGGTGAAGGAGGCGTTGCGGATGCGCCCCGATCGGCTCGTCGTGGGCGAAGTGCGCGACGCCGAAGCGCTCGATCTCGTCCTCGCCCTCAACACCGGCGTGCCCGGAGCGGCCACGGTGCACGCGAACTCGGCCGCCGACGCTCTCGACAAGCTGACCCTGCTGCCGCTGCTCGCCGGACGCAACATCGATCGGTCGTTCATCGCGCCGGCGCTGGCGATGGCCGTCGATCTCGTGGTCCACTGCGGTCGTGACCTCGATGGCACACGAAGGGTGCGAGAGGTGATCGCGCCGACGGGGGAGATCGTCGACGGTCGGATCGTCTCGAGGACCCTATACGAGCATGGTGTGGACGCGACCCGGCATACCCGCACCCGCGGGGAGCTGCGAAGCGTGGAGGTCGGTGCATGACCGTGCTGCTCGGGGCCGTCCTGGCCGCCGGGGTGCTGCTCTGCGCCTCGCCGTGGTTGTGGCCTCGCCGCACGGAGACACTCCGACCGGAAGGGCGGGGGAGACTCGCTCGCCTCGCCGGCGAAGCGGGGTTCGCGTCGCTGGGCACGCGGGCGATCGTCGCGGCGACGGTGGCCACGGCATTGACGGCGGCGTCGGTCGCCTGGTTGCTCACCGGGCTCTCCGCGCTCTCCGCTCTCGCCGGCGCGGCCGGCGCGGGAGTCCCGGTCGCGTTCCTGCGTTCGCGGCGTCTTCGCCTGCGCAAAGCTCGACGGCTGCTCTGGCCCGATGTCTGTGACCTGCTGATCGGTTCGATCAGGGTGGGGCTGTCGCTGCCTGACGCCGTGGCGAACCTCGCCGAGTCGGCGCCGTCCATGCTTCGTCCGGCCTTCATCGTGTTCGAGAGGGATCTTCGCGCGACCGGGCGCTTCGAGAGCAGCCTCGACCGGCTGAAGGACTCGCTCGCCGATCCGATCGCCGACCGCATCGTCGAGACGCTGCGGATGGCGAGACAGGTCGGAGGAACGGAGCTCACCGGTGTGCTGCGAGCTCTCTCCGCATCCGTGCGGGCGGACGCGGCACTCCGCGGCGAGGTGGAGGCTCGTCAGTCGTGGATCAGAGGAGCCGCCGTCCTCGGCTCCGTCGCTCCGTGGATCATCCTCGGGCTTCTCGTGATGAGACCGGAGGGCGCATCGGCATACGGCACCCCGGAGGGCATGCTGGTGATCTGCGTCGGAGCCGCGGTGTCGGTGAGCGCCTACCGCATCATGGTCCGGATCGGACGGCTGCCGGAGCCGGGGCGGTGGTTCGGATGAGCGGGTTCTCCGCGATCGCGGTCGCGATCCTCGCCGGCGGCGGCTTCGCGATCGGAGCGCTCTGCATCCTCGCGACCCTTCCGAGATGGCGTGCGGCCTCCTTGACGGTGCGGATCGCGCCGTACGTGAGAGACGTCGTCGTCGATGACGCCCTGCCCTCTGCCGTTCTTCCGCGGGTAGGTGTGCTGCCCGCGACGCGACGCACGGCCTGGCAGTGGATGCTGGCGGCGTTCGAACGGGTTCTCGGGGGCGGGGAGTCGCTGCGCCAGCGCATCGCCCAGGCGGGTCTGCGCACGGATCCGGCGGCCTTCCGCGGTCGGCAGCTGGGCTGGATGCTGGCGGGGATCGGCGCGGGCGCGGTGGTGTTGATCGCGCTGGTCCTCCTCGGGCGGATGACCGCGCCCGTGGCGATGCTGCCTCTGCTCGGCGGCGGTGCTGCCGCTCTCGGATACGACATGCAGCTGACCGCGCGGGCGAAGGCCAGACGTGTGCGGCTCGCCGACGAGCTGCCGACCACGTTGGAGTTCCTCGCACTGTGCCTCTCCGCGGGGGAGGGACTGCTCGACTCGCTCCGTCGCGTCGCCGCGATCGGCTCCGGTGAGCTGACCGCCGAACTGCGACAGGTCGTACTGGCCGTGGGGACGGGGTCGCCTCTGGCAGATGCGCTCGGCGAGATGGCGTCCCGGCTGCAGCTGCCCGGGCTCACGAGAGCCGTCGACCAGGTCGTGTCCGCGTTGGAGCACGGCGCACCCCTCGCCGCGGTGCTGCACGCCCAGGCCGGCGATGCGCGCGAAGACGCGAAGCGCACGCTCATCGAGCAGGCGGGGCGCAAGGAGATCCTGATGCTCCTCCCACTGGTGTTCCTCATCCTCCCGCTGAGCGTTCTCTTCGCGATCTACCCCGGCCTCTTCATCCTCCGCCTCGGCATCGGCTGAGCGCTCCACGAAAGGACGACAATGACGACTCTTCGACGATGGTGGCGACGCCCTGGTGAGTGGGCGAACGAGCTCGCAGCTGACGAGACCGGCGACGTGCCGGGCTGGGTGCTCGTGACGCTGATGACCGCGGGACTGGTCGTTCTCATCTGGGCGGTCGCGGGGCCCGCGTTGAGCGCCCTGTTCGAGCAGGCCATCCAACGGGTCTCGGGGCTCTGACGTGTCCCTGCGGCGTGTGCTCGTCGATGAGCGCGGATCCAGTGCGGTGGAGTTCGTTCTGGTGGGCACGCTCCTCACAGTGCTCACGCTCGCCGTGCTGCAGCTCGCGCTCGCCGTGTACGTGCGCAATGTCGTGCACGATGCCGCGGTGGAGGGTGCGTACCACGCGGCACTCGCCGACACGGAACCCGAGGAGGGGGTGGAGCGCACTCGGATCGCCGTGAACCGCGCGGTCGGAGCGTCTTACGCGGAGGACGTGACGATCTCCATGACGGAGCAGGAGGCCACCGTGAGAGTTCGCACCACGCTCCCCGTGATCGGTCTGCTCGGCATCCCGCACGCTCTGGAGGTGGAAGCGCATGCGCCGGTGGAGTCGCTGGGTGAAGAATGAAGACGGCTCGGCCGCACTCGAGTTCATCACGGTCGGACTCATCCTGCTCGTGCCTCTCGTCTACCTGATCGCGGCGCTCGGGGTCATCCAGGAGCAGACCCTCGGGGTAGAAGCGGCCGCGCGGCACACGGCTCGGCTGATCGCCCAGGCATCCGACCCCGAGAGCGCCGCAGATCGGGGTGAGCAGGTGCTCGCGGCCGTCGTCGAGGAGTACGGCCTCGACCCCGAGTCCGTCGAAGTGTCGCTCGTATGCACTCCGGTCGGCGCGGAGTGCCCAGCCGCGGGAGTCACGCTGACGGTCACGGTCCGCACCCGCATCGAGCTGCCCCTGATGCCGTCGGTGCTGGGGCTCGACGAGTCCACGGCGATCCCGGTCGAGGCCGCCTCCGTGCAGAAGATCTCCCAACTGTGGGCAGGCGGCTGATGGCCGGTCGGACGGCAGGCGACGATGAGGGGAGTGTCCTTCTGCTGGCGCTCGGCTACGCTCTCCTCGCGCTCGCCCTGATCTTCGTATGCGTCTGCGCGACCGATCTCTACGTCACCCAGAAGCGGCTCGACGCGCTCGCCGACTCCGCCGCGCTCGCCGGAGCGGACGGCTTCACGCTGACCCTCGACGGTGAGGAGGCGCGAGCCGAACTCGACGACGGGGGCGTTCGCGCGCAGGTCGACGCACTGCTCGCCGCGCTGCCGACGGATGCGCGTCTCGTGTCCGCCGGCACCCCGGACGGCCTGTCCGCGCGCGTGACGGTGGAGGCGGAGTGGCGTCCGCCGCTCTTCTCCCTGTTCCTGCCGGACGGCGTCCGCCTCGAGGCGACGGGCACCAGTCGCACGGCACTGCACTGAACGCGGTCGTGCCGGATCGATCAGGTCTCGTCGGCCGCCGTCCGCGGCACGAACATCGGGATCCAGCGGATGAAGCCCACAGCCCCCAGCAGTCCGACCACCCCGATGGCGGCTGCGGCGACCGGCAGGGACGCGACCGCGATGACTCCGGAGATCAGCAACGGGGCGACGGCGCCCCCGGCATCCGTCAGCGTCCGCCAGGAACCGAGGAAGGCCGCCGGTTCGCGCTTCGGAGCGACATCGGCGCCGAGCGTGAGCAGGATGCCGCTGGACAGGCCGTTGCCGACGCCGAGCATGGCCGCGAACATGCCGAACCACAGCACGGAGGCGTCCAGGTCGTGCGTGAACGAGAGAGCGAGGAACCCCGCTCCCATGAGCACCATGGCGGGCATCGCCGCCCAGAGCCGACCGAACCGGTCCATCACCTGCCCGCTCGCGTAGAACAGGGCGAAGTCGATCGCCCCGGAGACACCCACCACGAGGGCGATCGTGGACGCGTCGAGACCGAGGGAGAGACCCCACAGCGGCAGGAGCACCTGGCGGGCCGAACGCACCGCCGAGAGTGACGCCGCGGCCAGTCCGAGACGCCCGAGCACGGCACGCTGCTGCCACATCGTGCGGAAGACCCCGGCGCGCTCGATCGTCGGGATCGAACCGCTCACCACCTCGCCCGAGTCCTCGGTCAACACAGAGGAGGGCGGCACAGGGACGGTCTTCTCCGGGTCGGGTCCGAACACGACGAGCACGACCATCACCACGAGGCAGACGAGGAAGAACCAGAAAGCTGCCGCCTCGGTGCCGAACAGCTGCAGGAGCCCGGCAGCGACGAACGGACCGATGAAGATCCCGAGGCGGAAACTGCCACCCAGGAGCGACAGCGCCCTGGCGCGGAAGTCCACGGGCACGCGCGTCGTCATGAAGGCGTGCCGCGCCAGCCCGAACGCCGCAGCGCAGAAGCCCAGCAGGAAGACGGATGCCGCGAGCACAGCGGGCGTCGGAGCGAACAGCATCAGCACGCCCGCCGCGATCGCCACGACGCCGCCGATCACCATCGTCATCCGCTCGCCGATGCGGGCGACGGCCCATCCTGCGGGCAGATTGCCGCAGAGCTGACCGACCACCAGGGCGGAGGATATGAGCGCGGCGAGGGCGATATCGGCGCCCATCGACGCCGCGACAACGGGGATCAGCGGGATCACCGCGCCCTCGCCCAGCGAGAACAGCAGCGTCGGCAGGTACACCATGGGCCCGAACTGCCTCAGGACCACGGATGCGCTGCTCATCACTGCGACTCTACTCGGCAGGCTAGGCTGGGTGAGCCATGCTCGAACTCGATCTCTCCGCCGACATCCAGGCCCTGCGAGTCACCTACGGTGACATCCGCGAGGTCGTCGATGTCGAAGCGCTCCGCACAGACATCGCCCGCCTCAGCGAAGAGGCCGGTGCCCCCGACCTCTGGGACGACACCGAGCGGGCCCAGAAGGTGACCAGCGCGCTCAGCCACCGCCAGTCGGCCCTCGCCAGGGTTGAGGGCATCGGCAACCGCCTCGACGACCTTGAGGTGCTCGTCGGCCTCGCCAACGAGATGGACGACGAGGACTCCGCCGCCGAGGCGCGCGCCGAGCTCGCCGCGCTCACCGAGCTGATCAATCAGCTCGAGGTGCAGACGCTCATGGACGGCGAGTACGACGAGCGCAGCGCCATCATCACGATCCGCTCCGGCGCGGGCGGCGACGACGCCACCGACTTCGCCGAGATGCTCATGCGCATGTACCTGCGCTGGGCCGAGCAGCACAAGTACCCGGTCAAGGTCATGGACACCTCCTACGCGGAGGGTGCGGGCATCAAGTCGGCCACGTTCGAGATCGAAGCCCCCTATGCCTTCGGCACGCTGTCGGTCGAGGCCGGCACCCACAGGCTCGCTCGCATCAGCCCGTTCGGCTCCGCCGACAAGCGTCAGACGTCCTTCGCCGCCGTCGAGGTCATCCCGCTCATGGAGGAGGCGACCGAGGTCGACATCCCCGAGGGTGACATCCGCGTCGATGTGTTCCGCTCGTCCG
The DNA here is from genome assembly GCF_042901325.1 of Microbacterium sp. NPDC012755. Classification (NCBI taxonomy): domain Bacteria; kingdom Bacillati; phylum Actinomycetota; class Actinomycetes; order Micrococcales; family Microbacteriaceae; genus Microbacterium; species Microbacterium sp. NPDC012755. Next base: position 237,136 of record NZ_JBIBCT010000002.1, read on the forward strand.
GCCCCGGAGGGCAGTCGGTCAACACCACCGACTCCGCCGTGCGCCTCACGCACCTCCCGACCGGCATCGTCGTGTCGATGCAGAATGAGAAGTCGCAGATCCAGAACCGCGCCGCGGCCATGCGCGTGCTGCAGACCCGCCTCCTGCTTCTGCAGAAGGAGCAGGAAGCAGCGAAGAAGAAGGAGCTCGCCGGCAACATCACGGCGAGCTGGGGCGACCAGATGCGCTCCTACTTCCTCTACGGCCAGCAGCTCGTCAAGGACCTGCGCACCGGGCACGAGTCCGGCAACCCCGCCGCCGTGTTCGACGGCGACCTCGATGGCTTCATCTCCGCCGGCATCCGCTGGCGGAAGCGCAAAGAAGAAGACTAATCGAGCTCAGCGCGCGCTGCCGGCGAGCGAGCCGGTGACGTCCTCGTAGCTGAACAGGACGCACTGGATGGCCCGGTCGTGGCTCATCGTCCAGCTGCGTTTCGTGGGGGTGTAGTAGTAGTAGTCCAGCTCGGACTCGGCATACGTCGTCCCGACGAACGTCTCGAACTCGGCCTCGCAGCGCGTGATCGCCTCGGTCTCGAGCGCATCGTCGCCCGGGAACTCCGGCTCCTCCGCGGCGTCGAACACGAAGTACACCTCGTCGGTGTGCGGCTGATCGCACGGGACGACGGGCACCTCGTACACCCCCTTATCCCCGTAATCGATGAGGGGGATGCAGTCTCCGACCGTCAGGTCGAGCACGCCCTTCATGACCGCTCCATCGATGTCGGCGGGATCGACCGGGGTCGGCTCCGCATTCGGCGCATTCGAGGGGGCCGTGCTCTCCTCGGCGACAGGACCGGTGGGGTCGACCGATCCCGTGAACGAGAGGAGCGCCACGGCCACCGCGAGGATCGCGCCGAGACCGCTCGCGCCCAGACCGAGGAAGCCCGGCCACTTGGAGCCGCGGAGGAACAGCGAGACGATCGACAGCACGAAACCGAGGCCGAGCAGCACCCAGCCGCCGACGGCGATCGGGGGGATGCACGAGACGACGATGCCGACGACGGCGACGACGAGGCCCACCAGCCCCAGGACGGACAACCCCTTCTTCGCGGGCGCGGTCGCGGGTGCGTACGGAGGAGCGGATCCGGAGTATCCGGGGTACACGGTCGGCTGTGCGGCGAACTGAGCGGCCGACGCCCCGGGACCGGGCAGCTCGAAGGGAGGGGTGAACGGCGCCGCGTCGCTGTTCGGCGCCGTCGCGTCGACGCTGGGCGTGGGCGCCACAGACGCGGCGGCGGCAGCGTCTGCGCTCTGAGCGGCATCAACGGGGTGCGCGGAAGCCGTGGAGTCTGCCGGCCCGGGGGCCGGCGTGGGCGCCTCCACGAGGTGCTCGGTCCACTGCTGGCCGTCCCACCACCGCTGACGTCCTGAACCGTCGTCGTACCAGCCTGCCGGAATCGTCATCTGTCGTCCTCCGTCTGGCTCAGCCGGCCGACGGCGTCACGGTGATGCGCGCCACGGGCTGCAGGATGCCGTCGAGCACGACGACCGTGTAGGAGTCGCTCTGCGCGATGTCGAACGTCGCCGTGCCATGCGCCGTCTCCCCGGCCGCCAGCTCTGCGTTCTCGAACTGGCTGTCGGCGAAGAAGTCGTAGGTGCCCTCGGTGCCGTCGGCGGTCTCGACCGTGAAGTAGAACGGGCCGACGTACGTGGTGCCGTCGACGCCCGTCCACGTCACATCGATCGTGAGGAATCCGCCGTTGGTGGCGTCGATGCCGCTGCCGTCGGACGTGCTCCAGGTCGCCGTGCCGATGACGATGTCGCCGGTCCCGGTCGAGTGCGGGACGGTCACCGTCTCGCCCATCGCACCCTCGACGACCGTTCCGGAGTCGGAGCCGCTGTCGCTGCTGTCCGTGCCGGAGTCCGTTCCCGAGTCGGTGCTGCTCGACGGGAGATCGGTCGGCAGATCTCTGATCGCGGAGCCGACGGCCGAGACGGCGAACACGATGGCCATCACGACGGCGAGGATCGTTCCCAGCACCGAGACGATGATTCCCGCGATTCCCGGCCACTTGCGTCCCTTGAGGAACACCGAGATCAGGGACACGACGAATCCGGCGAAGAGCAGGAACCAGCCGAAGATGGCCGTGAACGGGATGCAGGAGAGGATCGTGCCGAGTCCGGCGATGCCGAGGCCCACGAGGCCCAGGATGGAGAGCGGCACGGGGCCCGTGGGGGCGGCCGCGTAGGGGGCCTGGTAGGCGCCGGGGTAGGTGGGAGCCGCTCCAGGGTACCCGGGAGCCGCTCCCGGGTACGTCGGCGCAGCGCCGGGGTAGGTCGGGGCCGTTCCGGGGTAGGGCTGCGCGGATGCCGAGCCAGGGTATGCGCCGGGGGCGGGGTATCCCTGGGCCGGGGCTCCCGAGGCATAGGGCGGAAGCGGAGCCGTCGGCGCCGTCGCGCCCGGTGCGATGAAGGGTGTCGTCGGCTGCTCATCCTGAGGCGTGGCTGCCGCGGGCGCGGCTGCCGCAGGGGCGGACCAGTCCTGCGCGGCTGCAACCCCGGTCTCAGCGGGCGCCGTGGTCTCTGCAGGGGCCACAGTCTCGGGAGCGATGACCGCATCCTCGGGGGCGGCGATCGGCGTCTCGGGGGATGCGACGGCCTCGGACGCGATGACGGTGCCCTCGATGTCCGACGGCGCAGCGGCAGCGGTGCTCGTCTCCGCGTCGTCAGTGGCGGGGGCGGCCTCGGTCGGGGCGGCGTCGACCGCTGCGGGGGCCTCGACCGCGGCATCCGTCTGCAGCGTCTGCTCGACGGGCGTCTCCGAGGAGAGCTGTGTGTCCGGGGCGCTCTCGGCCACGGGGGCGGCGTCCGTCGCGGGCGCCTCGGGCTCGACGAGCGGAGCGAAGTGCTCCGTCCACTGCTCGCCGTCCCACCACCGCTGGCGTCCGGAGCCGTCGTCGTACCAGCCTGCGGGTGTGGTCATCGTGTCCCCCTCGGACCTCGGAGCCCACGCGGGCGGCGTGGATCAGCACCTTCATGTATAGCAGTGAGCGGTGACACGCTCATGGCCGCGGGGTGTCGCTCGACGGCAGACGGGAGCAGGCGCTTAGGCTCGTACCGCCATGATTCGGTTCGAGAACGTCACGAAACGCTATCGCGGGACCACCAGGCCCGCTCTGTCCGGTGTCGACTTCGAGGTCCAGCGAGGAGAGTTCGTCTTCCTCGTGGGGGCGTCGGGGTCCGGCAAGTCGTCGTGCCTGCGACTCATCCTCCGAGAGGATGTGCCGACGTCGGGCCGTGTCGCCGTGCTCGGCCGTGACCTCCGATCCCTCGCGAACCGCAAGGTCCCGTACTTCCGCCGCCACATCGGCTCGGTGTTCCAGGACTTCCGCCTGCTCCCGTCGAAGACCGTCTTCCAGAACGTCGCGTTCACGCTCCAGGTGACCGGATCCTCGCGCGGCTTCATCCAGCAGGCGGTGCCGGAGGCGCTCGCGCTCGTGGGCCTCGACGGCAAGCAGAAGCGCATGCCCCATGAGCTCTCCGGCGGCGAGCAGCAGCGCGTGGCCATCGCCCGCGCTCTCGTGAACCGGCCCCAGGTGCTGCTCGCCGACGAGCCCACCGGAAACCTCGACCCCGCGACCTCCGTCGACATCATGCAGCTGCTCGCCCGGATCAACGCCGGTGGCACGACGGTGCTCATGGCGACGCACGAGGCCGCGTTCGTCGACGCGATGCAGCGTCGCGTGATCGAGCTCCGCGACGGCGAGATGGTGCGCGACGAGGTCCACGGCGGCTACGGCGACACCTCGAACATCCCGCGTCTCGTCCCCGAGGAGGTGCGAGGAGCCGCGGCGGCCGCAGCCCTCACCGCCGTCCAGGAGGTCCAGCGGCAGACCGCCGACCTCTCGGTCGTCCGTGCGGCGCTGGCAGAGGAGCTGAGTGCTCAGCGCAAGGCAGAGGCCTCGACCCCCGACGCCGTGCCCGCGGCATCCGAGATCCCCGAAGCGCAGGCGGCACCCATCGAGCCGCAGCCGGCGCCGCAGGAGGAGAAGCCCGCAGAGGCTCCCGCCGCGGTGGGCCCCCGCACGCACCCCATCGTCCTCCCGCAGGTCGACGTCGCCGAACTCGGCGTCGCCGACAGATTGGGACTCTCCGACGACGGCGACGACGAAGTGGGGCCGACCTCATGAGAATCGGACTCATCCTCACGGAGGCCCTCGGCGGCCTTCGACGCAACATCTCGATGGTGATCTCCGTCGTGCTGGTGACCTTCGTGTCCTTGACGTTCGTCGGAGCGGCGATCCTCATGCAGGCTCAGATCGGCACCATGCGCGGCTACTGGACCGACCGCGCGCAGGTGGTGGTCTCGATGTGCTCGCCGCTGTCCGAGCCCACGAAAGCCTGCGTCGGCGGCGCGGCCGACGAGGATCAGGTCGCCGCGGTCAAGGCGACCCTGGAAGGCGACGCTCTCGCGCGACTCATCTCGAACGTCCGGTTCGAGAACAAGGATGAGGCCTACGCGAACATCGTCGCGCAGCTCGGCGAGGACAAGGCCAGCCTGTTCACCGCCGACCAGATGTCGGAGAGCTTCTACGTCACGCTCAAGGACCCGACCCAGTCGCAGGTCCTCGTCGAGGCGTTCAGCGGCACGGTCGGCGTCGAGCAGGTGAAGGACCAGCTGCAGTACCTCGAACCGCTGTTCTCGGCGCTCACCGTGGCGACGTACATCGCGGTCGGCATCGCCGCGCTGATGCTGATCGCCGCGATCCTCCTGATCGGCACCACCATCCGGCTGTCGGCGTACGCGCGGCGCAAGGAGATCGGCATCATGAGGCTCGTCGGAGCGTCGAACCGCTTCATCCAGACGCCGTTCGTGCTCGAGGGAGTGTTCGCGGCGTTCCTCGGCTCCGTGCTCGCCAGCGCGGCGGTCGTCGCAGGGGTGCACTTCGGGGTCGAAGGATATCTGCGCGGCAGGGTGCCGTTCATCACGACCTGGGTGAGCATGCAGGATGCCGCATATGTCGTGCCCGTGCTCATCGGCATCGGCGTGCTCCTCGCGGCGCTGTCGGCCGGCTTCGCGATCCGCCGGTGGCTGCGCACCTGATAAGCTGACAGGCTGTCGTGCGCCCGCACGGCACGGAATCAGGAGAGCATCATGCCCAGGGAACGCGGGGAGAAGGTCATCGCGACCAATCGTCGCGCACGTCACGACTACAACATCGAGAAGTCGTACGAGGCGGGGATGGTGCTCACCGGCACCGAGGTCAAGTCACTGCGTCAGGGACGCGCGAACCTCAGCGACGGCTACGCGTTCGTCAAGGGCAACGAGGTCTTCCTCGACTCCGTGCACATCCCGGAGTACTCCCAGGGGCACTGGACGAACCACTCGGCCAAGCGGGTCCGCAAGCTGCTGCTGCACCGTGAGGAGATCGCCAAGCTCCAGCACGCCGTGTCGGCGGGCGGGTACACGCTCATCCCGCTGAAGCTCTACTTCTCCGACGGCCGCGCCAAGGTCGAGATCGCGCTCGCGAAGGGCAAGCGCGAGTTCGACAAGCGGCAGGCGCTGCGTGAGCGGCAGGACACCCGCGAGGCGGAGCGCGCCATGCGGCTGCGCAACCGCGTCGGGGAGTAGTCAGCCGAACACGCGCCGCAGGAAGGCGATCTCGCGCTCCAGGGCGTCGACGATCGTCTCGGCACGGCGGAAGCCGTGCCCCTCACCGGTATACAGCACGTACTCGTGGTCGACGCCGTGTGCGGCCAGGGCGTCGCGGATGGCCTCGGACTGCGCGGGCGGCACGACACGGTCATCCTCACCCTGCAGCAGCAGCACGGGGACGTCGATCCGATCCGCGTGGGTGAGCGGCGAACGCTCGACGTAGAGGGCGTCGGATGCCGGGAGCGGCCCCACGAGGCCCTCGATGTACGACGCCTCGAAGTCGTGGGAGTGCTCGACGAGCCCGCGCAGGTCGGTCACGCCGTAGCGGCTGATCCCCGCGGCGAATGCTCCTCCGCGCACGAGGGCGGAGAGCACGGTCCAGCCTCCGGCGGACCCGCCGCGGATGGCGATGCGCGCGGGGTCGGCCAGCCCGGCATCGGCGAGACCGCGTGCGGCGGCGATCACGTCGTCGACGTCGACGACGCCCCACTGGCCGAGCAGCCTCTCCCGATAGGCGCGGCCGTATCCGGTCGACCCGCCGTAATTCACGTCGAGCACCCCGATGCCGCGACTCGTGTAGAAGGCGATGGCCGCGGACGCCGCGCCGGTGACGTGGGCGGTCGGGCCGCCGTGCACGAGCACGAGATAGGGCGGACGCCCGACCGCCGGAGTCGAGACGTCGGGGTTGGCGGGAGCGTAGGCGAAGGCGTGCACCGGTCCGTGCATCCCGTCGACCACCAGCGCACGCGCCGGCGGCATCCACGCGGCGTCCGAAGGAGCGCCTCCGGCGACGGTCGACACGGCGCCCGTGTCGAGGTCGACGCACCAGACTCCCGGAGCGACGGTCGACCCGTTGCCGCTCAGCAGCACCCTGGACCCCGACACGTCGTCGACGCTCACGTGACCGTCGCAGGGCACGGCGAGAGCACGTGCCGACCCGTCACGGTCGATCAGCACGACCTCGTCGCGTCCGTTCGTCCGCACGGCGACGATCCGGCCGTCGTCGAGGAGCCCGTACCAGCGGTTGCCCAGCACCCACAGTCCGTAGCCCGTGTCGGCGTCGGCGGGCGCGATCGGCTCGGGGGTCGAGCCGTCGAGCGCGACCCTGTGCAGGTTCCAGCGACCGGAGGGATCGTCGGCGAACACGAGCTCGTCCACACCGGCCCACTCCGGTTGGAGGGCCGCGCGCGTCGGCAGTACCAGCTCGGCTCCGTCCACACCACGGACGTGCAGCCGGGCGCTGTCCCACGGCATCCGATCGCCGCTCCACTGCACCCAGGCGATCCGGTCCCCGGCGGGGGAGAGCGCGGGGTGGGCGTAGAAGTCGGAGCCCTCGACGACCGTGCCGACCCGTTCGACGTCGTCTGCGGCCGAGCCGTCGATCGGGATATCCACGATCGCGCGCAGATGAGGGTCGGCGGTGAGGTCCTCTCGTACGGCGAACAGCCTCCCGCTCTGCAGCCGCAGCCCTCCGTGGGCAGGACCGGCGGGGGTGAGCGGGCGCGGCTCTGCGCCGTCGTCAAGCCGATACACGCGCTGATCGGAGGCGTTCACGAAGAAGAGCGAACCGGCGGGGCTCGCCGTCCAGGCGCCGCCGCCGTACTCGTGCACGCGGGAGCGCGCGCTCCACGGCGCCGGAAGCACCTCACGCGCTTCTGAGCTGCGCACGGTCACGCGCCCGCCCTCGGAGGGCACCGACTCGCCCCACCAGATCTCGTCGCCGACGAAGCGGGCGCCGTCGATGCGGGGCGAGGACGCAGCGACCGAGGCGGCGGAGAAGGGAGACGGCCAGGACCCGAACGGCATCGACATGCCTCGAGCCTATTGGCGTGCGACACACGACGTCACACAGGATGCGGGCGGGCGTCGGCGTGCCATAGGTTTCTGGAAACGCCCGGTTCGCCCCGGTGCGTGGAGCGACAGCCGAGCCCGGCACCCGCCCGCGAGATCGACGCAGTCCTGCGCCGCTCGCGGCCCCGTGCCCGCCCTGTCCCCAGGAGAAGAAGATGTCTTCCGAGACGCCGAACCCTCGAGTGCCGTTCTCCTTCGAGCTCTATCCGCCGCGCTCGGCGTCCAGCCACGAGGCGCTGCACGAGACCGTCCGTCGGCTGGCGGCCGCAGGGCCCGACTTCATCTCGGTGACCTACGGCGCCGGCGGCTCGACCGGGGGACGCTCCCTGGAGGTGCTCCGCTTCATCCGCGAGCACACCGCCGTCGAGCCCCTCGCGCACCTCACCTGCGTGGGCAACACCTACGCGGGCGCCGCGACGCTCATCAGGGAGTTCCTGGATGCCGGCATCCTCAGCTTCCTCGCCCTCCGCGGGGATCCGCCCGTCGGACAGGACGAGCCGTTCCTCGGCGACCTGGAGAGCGCGGCGCAGCTCGTGCAGCTCATCGACCGCGTGCAGGCGGAGCGCGCCCCCTACGAAGAGTCGCCGGTGCCCGGCATCCCCGGCGCCGCACGCGTGAGCGCGCGCCGCAAGGCGAGCATCGCGGTCGCCGCCTTCCCCAACGGGCACCCGCGCTCCGTCCACCGCTGGCAGGATGTCGACGCGCTGCTCGCGAAGCAGGCCGCCGGCGCGACCTCCGCGATCACGCAGCTGTTCTTCCACGCCGACGACTACCTCACGTTCGTCGAGAGGGCGCGCGCCGCCGGCGTCACGATCCCGATCCTCCCCGGCATCATGCCGATCGTCTCGCCGGTCCGGCTCGCTCGTGTGCTCGAGCTCACCGGCGAGACGCTGCCCAGCGAGCTCGCCATCGCCCTCGACGTGGAGCCGACCCCCGAGGGCCGGCACGAGATCGGCGTCGAGTGGGCCGCGCGCCTCGCCAGGGAGGTCGTCGCCGGCGGCGCACCCGGCGTGCACCTCTACGCGTTCAACCAGCACGACACCGTGCTCACCGTCCTCGAGGAGGCCGGCGTCCTGCCGGTGTCCCGACTCCGCTGACCCCGGAACCCCCGCTGAAAGGAACACCCATGTCCGCATTCCCCGAGGGCACCATCCTCGGCTACCCCCGTATCGGTCGCCGTCGCGAGCTGAAGAAGGCCGTCGAGGCGTTCTGGGCCGGCCGCACCGACCTCGCCGAGCTGGAGGCCACCTCCGCCGAGCTGCGCGCAGCCACGCGCGAACGTCTCGCCGCGCTCGGCCTCGGCCGCACCGACTCGGCCATCCCCGAGTCGTTCTCGTACTACGACCAGGTGCTCGACGCCGCGGTGACCGTCGGCGCGATCCCCGCGCGGTTCGAGGACCTCCGGTCGGAGGACGGCACCATCGGCCTTCCGGCGTACTTCACCGTCGCCCGCGGCGAGGGAGAGCGCGCCCCGCTCGAGATGACCAAGTGGTTCGACTCGAACTACCACTACCTGGTGCCGGAGATCGGCCCCGAGACGGTGTTCTCACTGTCCAGCGACCGTGTCGTCCGCGAGTTCGCAGAGGGCGCGGCGGCCGGATTCACGACCCGCCCGGTCATCGTCGGCCCGGTGACCCTCCTCGCTCTGGCGAAGGCCTCGGACGACGCCCCCGAGGGGTTCGATCCGCTGTCGCGTCTCGACGACCTGCTCCCCGTCTACGTCGAGCTGCTCGCGCGGCTGAAGGACGCCGGTGCGGAGTGGGTGCAGCTCGACGAGCCCGCTCTGGTCAGCGAGTCGCTCCCTGCGTCGATCGCTGCGCTGTCGGATGCCGCCGGCCGTGCCCTCGCGGTGCTGGGCGGAGCGGCGGCGCGACCGTCGATCCTGGTCGCCGCGCCGTACGCCGACCTCGGCGAGGTGTTCCCCGTGCTGACCGCTGCCCCGATCGAGGCGATCGCCGTCGACCTCGTGCGCGGAGGCGTGCCCGCGGCCGCAGCCGGCCTGGAGGGGAAGACCCTCGTGGGCGGCGTCGTCGACGGTCACAACATCTGGCGCGGCGACCTCGCCTCGGCCTTCGACACGCTCGAGGCGCTGCGCGCGCTCGGCGCCGCCGGAGTCTCCGCCTCCACGTCGACCTCTCTGCTGCACGTGCCGCACGACGTGTCCGACGAGACGAAGCTCGATGCGCGTCTGGTCTCGTGGCTCGCCTTCGCCGACCAGAAGGTCGAGCAGGTCGTGGCCCTGGCCCGGGGCCTCGCCGAGGGGCGTGCGGCCGTCGCCGCCGATCTCGACGCGGCATCCGCTGCCCTGCAGGACCGTCTCTCGGCTCCGGGCGTCCGCGACGGTGCCGTTCGTGCCCGTGCACTCACCGAGGCGGACTTCTCGCGCGTGTCCTATGAGGAGCGCGAGTCCGCGCAGGAGTCCCTCGGCCTTCCGGCGCTGCCGCTCACGACGATCGGGTCCTTCCCGCAGACCGGCGACATCCGTCGCGCCCGGGCGCGATTCACCAGGGGCGAGATCCCCGCCGAGGACTACGAGGAGTTCCTGCGCCGCGAGGTCGCCAGCGTCGTCTCGCTGCAGGAGGACCTGGGCCTCGACGTGCTCGTGCACGGTGAGCCGGAGCGCAACGACATGGTGCAGTACTTCGCCGAGAACCTCGACGGCTTCGACGTCACCGAGAACGGCTGGGTGCAGTCGTACGGCTCCCGCGCGACCCGCCCCTCCCTCCTGTGGGGCGACGTCTCCCGTCCCGCTCCGATCACGGTGGACTGGTCGACGTACGCGCAGTCGCTCACGACCAAGCACATGAAGGGGATGCTGACGGGACCCGTCACGATCCTCGCCTGGTCCTTCGTCAGAGACGACCAGCCGCTCGGCGAGACCGCGAACCAGGTGGCGCTCGCCCTGCGCGACGAGATCGCCGACCTCGAGGCCGCTGGCATCGCGATCATCCAGGTCGACGAGCCCGCGCTGCGCGAGCTGCTGCCTCTGAAGAAGGCGGATCAGTCCGCGTACCTGCAGTGGTCCGTGGACTCGTTCCGTCTCGCGACGGGTGGCGCGGCGGCGGGCACCCAGGTGCACACCCACCTCTGCTACTCGGAGTTCGGCGTCGTGATCGACGCGATCCGCGCCCTCGACGCCGACGTGACCTCGATCGAGGCGGCCCGCAGCCGCATGGAGGTCGTGGCGGACATCGCTGAGGTCGGCTTCGATCACGGCATCGGCCCCGGTGTCTACGACATCCACTCGCCGCGCGTCCCCTCGACGGAGGAGGTCGAGTCGCTGCTGCGCCGCGCGGTGGACGAGATCCCGACGCGCCAGCTGTGGGTCAACCCCGACTGCGGTCTGAAGACGCGTGGATACGACGAGACCGTGGCGTCGCTGCGCAACATCGTCGAGGCCACGCGTCGGGTGCGCGAGGACGTGGTCGTCGCGGTCTGACGCTCGCTCGAAGAGAGAAGCGAACCGCCCTTCCCGGAGCTCGGGAAGGGCGGTTCGCTGTCGTCAGCCGTCGTCAGACCGCGCGCAGCACCGCGACGATCTTGCCGAGGATCACGGCCTCGTCGCCCAGGATGGGCTCGAAGGCGGAGTTGCGGGGGAGGAGCCAGGTGTGCCCGTCGCGGCGGCGGAGCACCTTGACCGTGGCCTCGCCGTCGAGCATGGCTGCGACGATCTCGCCGTTCTCCGCGCTGTGCTGCGAGCGGACCACGACCCAGTCGCCGTCGCAGATCGCGGCGTCGATCATCGACTCGCCCGACACCTTGAGCATGAACAGGTCGCCCTTGCCGACGAGCTGCCGGGGGAGCGGGAAGATCTCCTCGACCTGCTGATCCGCGGTGATCGGCACTCCGGCGGCGATGCGGCCCACCAGCGGCACGAGAGCGGCGTCTCCGACCGGGGTGGCGACGTCGGCGGGGTTCTCGCCGCTCGCGCCGGGGAGGTCGATGAGCACCTCCATGGCCCTGGTCTTGCCGGGGTCGCGGCGCAGATAGCCGCTGAGCTCCAGCTGTCCGAGCTGATGCGTGACGCTGGACAGCGACTTGAGACCGACGGCGTCGCCGATCTCGCGCATGCTCGGCGGATAGCCGTGCCGGCTGATCGAGTTCTGGATGACCTCGAGGATCGCCATCTGCTTGGGGCTGAGGCTCTTGCGGCGACGGGTGCGCGGCGCCTCGGTGTCGGGGGCGGAGTTCTCGCTCATCGTGCTCCTTTGTACGCGATTCCGGCGTCGCAGTTCGAATGTCGGAGGTCCGTGGTGGGGTATCCGTATCGAAACCGTATCCGAGAAACGGCCCGATCTGGAAGATCTGTTCGAGCGTGTCGGCAGATTCTCGAATCAGGTTTCGAAGAACGCTTGACAGATGTTCGAACTCGAAGATATCTTCGGTACGTAGCTTCGCATTCCTGACTCCCGGCCGAGTCCTGGATGCGAACGCTACGCCAACTTTCTCCGGCGGGGATGATCCGTCGGAGGGCAGAAAGGGAGCACGACATGAGCACCATCACCTTCGGAACCGCAGCAGTCCTTCCGGCACGTCCGGCCGCACGCCTGCGTCTGACGGTCCGCGGTCGCCGCGTGCTCCTCGGGCTCGCCTCGATCCCTCTCGCGGCGGGCATCGCCTTCGCCGCGCTCAGCGGTGGAAGCGCTGCGGCGTCCGGCGCTCACGTCGCGGCGGCGTCTTTCGAGACCGTCACGGTGATGCCGGGGGATACTCTCTGGTCGATCGCCACCACGGTCGCTCCCGACGCCGACCCTCGCGAGGTGATCGGCGAGATCAGTCGGCTCAACATGCTCACGGGCGGCGCACTGCAGATCGGCGACGAGCTCGCCATCCCCGCGCAGTACTCCGAGTGATCTCGGAGCGCGCGTCCTGCAAGCCCCTCGTGGGAGCGGTGCATGCGCAATGCGGCGTCACCCGGTGCATCATCGGCCTTCGCGCGTCCTAGCATGGGAAGGGTGACCGCATCACTCGCTGACCTCCCGCTTCGCGACGACCTCCGCGGATTGACTCCCTACGGAGCTCCGCAGGCCCCGCTTCCCATCGCGCTCAACGTCAACGAGAACACGCATCCCATTCCGGATGCCGTCGCCAGCGACATCCTCGACGACATCGCCGTGGCGCTGCGTGACATGAACCGCTACCCGGATCGAGAGTTCACGACTCTGCGCGAGGGCTTCGCCGAGTATCTCGGACACGGCCTCACTGCCGAGCAGATCTGGGCGGGCAACGGCTCGAACGAGGTGCTGCAGCACATCCTTCAGGCCTTCGGCGGTCCCGGACGCACGGCGTTCGGCTTCGCGCCCACGTACTCCATGTACCCGCTGATCGCTCAGGGCACCGGCGCGCGCTGGGTGGCGGGCGTCCGCGAGCCCGACTACACGATCACCGCGGAAGACGCTGCTGCTCAGGTGCGCGCTGTCGACCCCGACGTGATCCTGCTGTGCTCCCCGAACAACCCGACGGGCACGCCCCTCGGGCTCGATGTCGTCGAGGCCGTCTACGAGGCGGCCAGAGGCATCGTGATCGTCGACGAGGCGTATCAGGAGTTCGCACCGCGGGAGGCGGCATCCGCCCTCTCTCTCCTCGAGGGGCGTCCGCGTCTGGCGGTGTCGCGCACGATGAGCAAGGCGTTCGCCTTCGCGGGAGCGCGGGTGGGCTACCTGGCCGCCGATCCCGCGTTCATCGACGCGCTGCGCCTCGTGCGCCTGCCCTATCACCTGAGTGCCCTCACCCAGGCGGCGGCGATCGCCGCGCTGCGCAACGCCGACGTCATGCTCGGCATGGTCGACGAGATCGTCGAGCAGCGCGACCGCATCTCGGCGACCCTGGAAGCCCTCGGGTACACGCCGCACGAGTCCTGGTCGAACTTCGTCCTCTTCGGCGGCGTCGTCGACCCGAAGGCCACGTGGCAGCAGCTGTACGACAGGGGCGTGCTGATCCGCGACGTCGGCATCCCCGGCCACCTCCGCGTCACCGCGGGTACGGAGGCCGAGACCACGGCGTTCCTCGACGCCCTCGCCTCGATAGGATCGGCATCATGAGCACCCCCGCCCCGCGTACAGCCCGCCGCGTGCGCAGCACGTCGGAGTCCACGGTCGAGCTCGAGCTCAACCTCGACGGGACGGGTGTGAGCCGCATCGACACCTCGGTGCCGTTCTTCGACCACATGCTGACCGCGTTCGCGAAGCACTCCCTCACCGACCTCACGGTGCGGGCGTCCGGCGACACGAACATCGATGCGCACCACACCGTCGAGGACGTCTCGATCGTGCTCGGGCAGGCGATCCGCGAGGCGCTGGGCGACAAGTCCGGCATCTCCCGTTACGGCGACGCGCTGGTCCCTCTCGACGAGGCGCTCGCGCAGGCGGTCGTCGACATCTCCGGTCGCCCGTACCTCGTGCACGAGGGTGAGCCCACAGGATTCGAGTACCACCTCATCGGCGGTCACTTCACGGGCGCCCTCGTGCGGCACTCGTTCGAGGCGATCACGTTCAACGCCGGACTCACCGTGCACGTCCGCGTGCTGGGCGGCCGCGATCCTCACCACATCGCCGAGGCGGAGTACAAGGCCTTCGCGCGTGCCTTCCGCCAGGCGAAGGCCCTCGATCCGCTGGTCGACGGCGTCCCGTCCACCAAGGGCGCGCTATGAGCAGCGCGCCCACGGTCGCCGTCTTCGACTACGAGTCCGGCAACGTCCACTCCGCCGTCAAGGCACTCGTCGCCGCGGGAGCGGATGCTGTGCTCACCCGCGACAAGACGCAGGCGCTGGAGGCCGACGGCCTCGTGGTTCCTGGCGTCGGCGCATTCCAGGCCGTCCGCGACGCGCTGTTCGCCCACGGCGGTGACGAGATCATCGATCGTCGGCTCGCCGGCGGGCGCCCGGTGCTGGGCATCTGCGTCGGCATGCAGGTGCTGTTCTCCCACGGCGTCGAGCGCGGACACGACACCGAGGGCCTCGGCGAATGGCCGGGCGCGGTGACGGAGCTCAACGCGCCGGTCCTGCCGCACATGGGCTGGAACACGGTCGAGCCCGGCGCCGACAGCGTGCTGTTCCGCGGCATCGAGCAGGAGCGGTTCTACTTCGTGCACTCGTACGCGGCGCAGTCCTGGGAGCTCGACGTCATCCCTCCGTTCCCGCAGCCCGTGCTCACCTGGACGACGTACGGAGATCCCTTCCTCGCAGCCGTCGAGAACGGCCCGCTCTCGGCCACCCAGTTCCACCCGGAGAAGTCCGGAGACGCGGGCATCCAGCTGCTGCGCAACTGGGTCGGCAGCCTCTGACCTCCTCGATCGGCGTCACGCATTTGAACGAGCGCCGATTGCGAGGGTAACCTCGGTTCTCGTGCCTCTCATCGGCGCACTCCCACCACTCAAGGACGTCATGAACGACTTCGCGCAGTCTCCCTCCCTCACTCTGCTCCCGGCCGTCGATGTCGCGGGCGGCAAGGCCGTCCGCCTCACGCAGGGCGAGGCCGGCAGCGAGACCAGCTACGGCGATCCTCTCGACGCAGCGGGGGAGTGGGTGGCGCAGGGCGCGAAGTGGATCCACCTCGTCGACCTCGACGCCGCTTTCGGACGGGGGAGCAACGCCCCCATCCTGCGCAAGGTGATCAAGCAGTTCAAGAACGTCAACATCGAGCTCTCCGGCGGCATCCGCGACGACGCGACGCTGGAGGCGGCGCTCGAGAGCGGCGCCACGCGCATCAACCTCGGGACCGCGGCGCTGGAGAACCCCGAGTGGGCGGCAGACGTCATCGGCCGGTTCGGCGAGGCGATCGCGGTCGGCCTCGACGTGCGCGGCACGACCCTCGCGGCCCGCGGCTGGACGAAGGACGGCGGCGATCTCTGGGAGGTCCTGGATCGTCTCGAGGATGCCGGCTGCAGCCGCTACGTCGTGACCGACGTGACCAAGGACGGCACGCTCCGCGGACCGAACCTCGAGCTCCTGCGCGAGATGACCTCGCGCACCCCGAAGCCCGTCGTCGCCTCCGGCGGCATCGCGAACCTCGACGACATCGCCGCTCTCCGCGAGCTCGTGCCGCTGGGCGTCGAGGGCGCGATCGTCGGCAAGGCGCTGTATGCCGGCGCGTTCACGCTGGCCGAGGCTCTGGATGTCGCAGGAGACTGACGCGCACTCCTGCGGGCCCGAGTCGCACAATCACGGCGACTCCGCGGGCGTGCCGTGGGAGGGTCGCAGCTTCGAGCCGAATCCGCACGCCGCGGACGACGGCTCCGCCGACCCCGCGCTGCTCGAGGCGCTGCAGAGGTTCCGTGCGGGTGAGGGCGCGCAGACCGAGGTCATCGACGCCTTCCGCTCCGCGCGCGTGCTGATCCCCCTCGTCGCCGAGAAGGGCGATGAGGGCGTTGGTCCCACCGGCCTGGTCGTCGACAAGACGCAGGAGCTGTCGATCGTCACGGTCGCGGCCCCCGACGGCCGTCGCGTGCAGCCGGTGTTCTCCTCGGTCACCGCGATGCAGCGGTGGGATGCCACGGCCCGGCCCATCCCGGTCGAGGCCGTGCGCGCCGCGCTGGCGGCCTCCGCCGACGACACCGATCTGATCGTGCTGGACCCGACGTCCGACACGGAGTTCGTGATCCGCCGGCCCGCGGTGTGGGCGATCGCTCAGGGGCACGCGTGGGAGCCGAGCTTCCTCTCGCCGGAGGTGTTCGGTGCGCTCCAGGAGAGCGTCGCGCACGAGCTCGCGGTGATCGACGTCGCCGTCGCCGCGGGCGACCCGGACGCGAGGCTCCGCGGCCCTGAGCTCGTCGTGATCCTCGAGCTCGTCGACGGACTCGAGCGCGAGATGCTCGACGCGGTCCTCGCGCGTCTCGCCCAGCGCTGGTCCGCCGACGATCGCATCGCCGTGCTCGCCGACTCGCTCACCGTCAAGCTCCGCCGCTCCGCCTGACGACGAGCGGCACCTCGGTCGCGCGGTCCTCGCCGCGTTTCGTCTCGCTGCGCTCGCTCAACGCCCGGGGATTGCGTGTCGTCTCGCTGCGCTCGCTCAACGTCCGGGTTGCGGACTTCGACCCCAGCCGTTCGTCAACAGAACGTGAGGACGGAGGGATGTCTTGGTCAGGCAAATCGGGAGGGGCCCGCGAAGCGGGAGGGTCCCCGCTCTTCACCCGAACAGGGCAACCCGGAGCCCGCCCCCGAGAGGCCTAGTTGACCGGCCCCGTCCACTTCTCGCCCGGCCCCTTGCCGATCGGATCGGGGATGACGGAGGCCTCGCGGAAAGCGAGCTGCAGGGACCGCAGTCCGTCGCGCAGCGACCGCGCGTGCATGTCGCTGATCTCGGGGGCGCCGGCCGCGATGAGTCCGGCCAGCGCGTTGATGAGCTTGCGCGCCTCGTCGAGGTCGAGCTGCGCTGCGGCATCCGGGTCGTCGGCGAGGCCGAGCTTGACGGCCGCGGCGCTCATGAGGTGCACGGCCGCGGTCGTGATCACCTCGACGGCGGGGACGTCTGCGATGTCCCGGGTGGCGGATGACGCGGCCTCCTCCTGTCGGGCCCAGCGCTCTTCGCGCTCGCGTGCAGCCTCGTCCGATGCCTGGTTCGTCACTTCGCCTTGCCTTCTGTTAGACTTTGTCGGGCTCCGGAGCGTCATGCTCCGGCACGAAAGAGGATTCACTTCCCACCCGCGCTTGCCGTTCCAGGCTACCGGGTCTTGCACTCCACCGGATCGCATCGACAGATGCCGCCGGCAGACTGGGTGCGGAGCCGGCGTCTGAATGCCGGTGGGTGGGAGACGATTCTGATTTCGCCCGGATTGCGAACAGCATCCGGTGGCCGAAACCATCGTCTAAGGAGTTCCGCATCAGCGATCCCCGCACCAATGAGCGCATCCGCGTCCCCGAGGTCCGCCTCGTCGGCCCCGCGGGTGAGCAGATCGGCGTCGTCCGCATCGAGGCGGCGCTGCGCCTTGCGCAGGAAGCCGACCTCGACCTCGTCGAGGTCGCACCCAACTCGAAGCCGCCCGTGGTCAAGATCATGGACTACGGCAAGTTCAAGTACGAAGCCGCCCAGAAGGAGAAGGAAGCTCGCCGCAACCAGGCGAACACCATCCTCAAGGAGGTCCGCTTCCGCCTGAAGATCGAGGCGCACGACTACACGACGAAGCTCAAGCGCGCCGAGGGCTTCCTCAAGGCGGGCGACAAGGTCAAGGCCATGATCCTGTTCCGCGGTCGCGAGCAGTCGCGTCCCGAGCAGGGTGTCCGTCTTCTCCGCAAGTTCGCCGAGGACGTCGCCGAGCTCGGAACGGTCGAGTCCAACCCGACCATCGATGGACGCAACATGGTCATGATCGTGGCTCCGCTCAAGAGCAAGTCCGAGGCGAAGCAGGAGCAGAACGCCGTTCGCGACGCGCAGCGCGCAGCGAACAAGCAGGCGGCCCGCGAGGCCAAGACCGATGCTCCCGCCGAAGGCGCCGCAGCGGAGTAACTCCCGCCCCACATACTCCCGCACCGCGGGTTGACACCGTCGCCTGAGAAGGCGCCATACGAAGGAAGAGAAGATGCCGAAGCAGAAGACCCACTCGGGTGCTAAGAAGCGCTTCAAGATCACCGGCAGCGGCAAGCTGAAGAAGCAGCAGGCCGGGATGCGCCACAACCTCGAGCACAAGTCGAGCCGTCGCACCCGTCGCCTCAACCAGGACCAGGTTCTGTCGAAGGCAGACTTCAAGGTCGCGAAGAAGCTTCTCGGTCGCTGACGCGATCGAACGCACGAATAGGAACACAGGAAAATGGCAAGAGTCAAGCGGGCGGTAAACGCCCACAAGAAGCGTCGCGTCATCCTCGAGCGCGCCTCCGGCTACCGCGGTCAGCGTTCGCGCCTCTACCGTAAGGCCAAGGAGCAGGTCATCCACTCCCTGGTCTACTCGTACCGGGACCGTCGCAAGCGCAAGGGCGACTTCCGTCGTCTGTGGATCCAGCGCATCAACGCCGCTGCCCGCCAGAACGGCATGACCTACAACCGCTTCATCCAGGGCCTCGGCCTCGCGGGTGTCACGGTCGACCGTCGCATGCTCGCCGACCTCGCGGTCAACGACGCTGCGACCTTCACCACGCTGGTGGAGACGGCGAAGAAGGCTCTGCCCTCCGACGTCAACGCTCCGAAGTCGGCTGCGTAAGCACCTCTTCACACAGGGCGCTCTCCTTCGGGAGGGCGCCCTGTGGCGTTTCCGGGAGCGCGTGAGCCCCGACGACGCGCCATGGTCTCGTCGACAACGGCGGCCGCGATGACGGCGACGGCGTAGACGACGAGGTCGCGCGGGTCGAAGCCGGCTCCCAGCACCAGGCCGATCGGGGGGAACTCCGTCGCCCAGAGGCGGGGGAGCCCGGTGAGCTGGAGCAGCTCGATCCCCGCGCAGATCGTGAAGGCGATGAGGGCCGGCCGCAACGGTCGCGCACGGGGGGCGACGACGGCCGCGAGCAGATAGATGAGCACGGCGTAGAGCGCATCGCCGACGACATCTCCGATGGGGCCCGAGGCCGACCGGTGCACGAGCAGCCCCAGTCCCACGGTCGCGGCGGCGAGCACCGCGAGCACGAGCCGTCGGCGGATCGGCGTCGGGGCGGCATCCGTCATCATGCACGCACCTTATCCGGATGGCGCGAGAAGGACCTCCACGTTCCCTAGACTGTGATCGTGCTGGAGAACCCCCGGTCCCCCCGAGTCCGTGCCGTCGCGAAGCTGACCAAGCGCAGCGCGCGAACAGAGACAGGGCTGTACCTCCTCGAGGG
Source organism: Microbacterium sp. NPDC012755 (assembly GCF_042901325.1). Lineage (NCBI taxonomy): Bacteria > Bacillati > Actinomycetota > Actinomycetes > Micrococcales > Microbacteriaceae > Microbacterium > Microbacterium sp. NPDC012755. The sequence continues at coordinate 256,361 of NZ_JBIBCT010000002.1, forward strand.
CCCGCAGGCCGTGCGCGAGGCGCTGACCTACCGACCCGAGACGATCGTCGAGCTCTTCGCGACCCCGACGGGGTGGGACAAGCATCCGGACATCAGGGCGAAGGCGGTGGATGCCGACGTCGACGTCGAGTACGTCACCGAGTACGTCCTCAACGCCATGGCCGACACCGTGACCCCTCAGGGGCTCGTCGCGGTCGTCCAGCAGACGCCGACGTCGGTGCGTGACGTCTTCGCGTCGTCGCCTCGTCTCGTCGCGATCTGCGAGGAGGTGCGCGACCCGGGCAATCTCGGCACGATCATCAGGGCAGCGGATGCCGCCGGAGCCGATGCCGTCGTGCTCACCGGCCGCACCGTCGACCCGTACAACCCCAAGGTCGTCCGCGCGACCACGGGGTCGCTGTTCCACCTGCCCGTGTCGGTCGCGGGCGATCTCGCCGAGGTCGTGGAGCGGGCGCACGACGCCGGGCTCCGCATCCTCGCCGCAGATGTGAAGGGCGACGACCTCCTCGCCGCCCGCGCGGAGGGCGTGCTCGCCGAGCCGACGGCCTGGCTGTTCGGCAACGAGGCCCGCGGTCTCGAGGACAGCGCGCTGGAACTCGCCGACCGCGTCCTCAAGCTCCCGATCTTCGGTCGTGCCGAGTCGCTGAACCTCGCGACCGCCGCCAGCGTGTGCCTGTACGAGAGCGCCTTCGCGCAGCGCGCAGCCGTGGCAGACTGATCCGGATGGAGCGGCAGGGCGCCGTTCCCGCCTGACGTGGGGACAGGGGGCCGATGCGAGTTCTGATCGTCGAGGACGACGCCGGCGTCGCGAAGGCTCTCGATGCGTTCCTGAGCCGCTCCGGATACGCCACGGTCCGGGCGGCGACCGGTCAGGAGGCGTTGGACGCCCTTGGAGCCGACACCGAGGTCGTGCTGCTCGATCTCGGCCTCCCCGATGTCGACGGCATCGACCTCTGCCGCCGGATCCGAGCGCGCACGGACGTGCCGATCATCGTCGTGACGGCTCGCAGTCAGGTCGACGAGCGCATCAGGGGGCTCAGGGCGGGAGCCGACGACTTCGTCGTGAAGCCCTACGACATCCAGGAGCTGCTGGCCAGGATCGAGGCGGTCACCCGCAGGACCCGGCCCGCGAGAGTCGAGTCGGAGGAGATCGTGCGCCTGCACGGGGGCGCCGTCGAGGTCGACTTCGTCAAGCGCCAGCTGCGGGTGCGCGCCGATCCGGTCGATCTCACCAAGAAGGAGTTCGACATCATCGCCGTGCTGGCGAGATACCCCGGTGTCGCGGTGCCGCGGGACCGGCTGATCAGAGAGGTCTGGAACACCGACTGGCACGGCTTCAGCCACTCGCTCGAGGTGCACGTGGGCGCGGTCAGGCGCAAGGTCGCAGTGCCGCTCATCGAAACCGTCCGCGGAGTCGGCTATCGGCTGATCGGCGGCTGACCCATGCGGAACCGCCTCGTCATCGTCTTCCTCGTGCCCCTGATCGCGATCGTCCTCGCACTCAGCGGAGCGTACGCCTGGAGCGCGGCGCGCAGCGTGCAGCAGTCCTTCTACAGCGATCAGTTCGGCGACCTCACCTACTTCGTGACCAGTGCGCGGCAGTCGCTGCGCGCCGACACCCCCGCGGTGCTCGAGGGCGAGGTCCGCAGGTTCCAGGACGTGTACGGCATCCGCGTGGTGGTCGTCGACGTGTCGGGTGAGGTGTGGGCGGCGAGCGGTCCGGATTCGGCGGTGCTGGAGGAGGCGGAGTCCGAACGGGTGCAGCTCGCCCTCAGCGGGCGTCGCTCTGAGCCGCCGGAGCCCACCTTCCCCCTGATCGACAACGATGCGGTCATGGCCGAGCCGGTCTTCGACGACAGCGACGTGATCGGCGTCGTGCTGATCTCGTCGAGCACCGATTCGCCGAGGTCGGAGATCCTGCAGCACTGGTTCGTGCTGTCTCTCATCGTGATCGCGACGATCCTCGCCGGGCTGCTGCTCGTGTTCGGGCTGGCGAACTGGGTCCTGGCGCCGGTGCGCCGACTCGATCAGGCGATGGTCGCGATCGAGCGCGGCGAGATGGACGCCAGGGTCTCCGAAGACACGGGGCCGCCAGAGCTGCGTCGCATGACGGTGCTCTTCAACAGCATGGCCGCCGAGATCGAACGCGTGCTCGCCCGTCAGCAGGAGTTCGCCCTGAACGCCTCGCACGAGCTGCGCAATCCGCTGAACGCCCTGCTCCTGAGGGTCGAGCACCTGATGACGGGGCTCGGTCGCGAGTGGCGAGAGGACATCGAGGAGACGAGGGAGGAGGGACGGCGGATGACGCGGATCCTGGAGACCCTCCTGAGCCTCGCGAAGGGCGGCCGAGGCGATGCGAGCTTCGCCGCCGTCGACCTCGCCGGGCTCGCGCGACGCCGAGCGGAGGCCTGGCGGGAGGTGGCCGGCCGTCGCTCGGTGACCGTGGAGGTGACCGGCGATCGGGCCGTGCCGACGATGGCGGACAGGACGGTGCTGGAGAGCGCTCTGGACGCGGTGATCGACAACGCCGTGAAGTACTCGCCCGAGGGCGGTCGCATCGAGGTCCGCGCCGTCGCGGCTGACGGTCGCACGGGGATCGCCGTGCGCGACAACGGCCCCGGTCTCGAGGCGTCCGAGGTCGGAAGCGCGACCGAGCGGTTCTGGCGCAGCTCCGAGACGGGGACCGTGAGCGGATCCGGCCTCGGGCTCGCGATCGCCACCGACCTCCTCGCCTCGATCGGCGGAGAGCTGAGCGTGGAGGCGCCGGACGACGGGGGGCTGCTCGTGTCGCTGTGGATCCCGGACGGAGCCGTCCGATGAGGAGAGGCCTGCGCGGAGTCGTCGCGCTGATCGCCGCTGCAGCCGTCGCCGTCGGCGTCGGCGGCTGCAGCGCGCCGAGCGACGAGTGGAGCACGAGCAGCACCGTGATCGCCGGGGGGAGCACGACGGGCGTCTACTACGACTACGGGGAGCATCTCGCGGGAGAGCTCTCCACCCGCCTCGGGACTCCCGTGACCGTCGCGGAGACCAACGGCTCGGTGGACAACCTGCTGCGCATCGCCTCCGGACGGGCCGTCGTCGGGTTCGCGCAGGGGGATGCCGCGGCCGACGCCGTCGCCGGGACCGGGGTGTTCCAGGAGCCCCTCGCCGTGAAGGCCGTGGCGCGGCTCTACGACGAGTATCTGCACATCGTGGTGCGCGCCGACTCCCGCATCGACGATGTGCGTGACCTCGCCGGCATGCGCATCTCCCTGGGCGCCGAGAACTCGGGCGTGCACGTGATCGCCACGAGGCTCCTCGAGGCCGCGGGGGTGGATGCCACGACGATCAGCGACCCGCAGCTCGGACTCGCCGAGTCCATCGACGCCATGCAGGGCTCGGACATCGACGGCTTCTTCTGGGTGGGCGGCCTGCCCACTCCGGGGATCGCCCAGCTCGCGGAGAACACTCCCGTGCGGCTGCTCCCGGTGGAGCAGGCCTGGGTCAACAGCGTGAACGCGAGCCACTCAGGAGCGTATCGACCAGCCGACATCCCGGCCGGCACCTACGGCATCGAGGAGCCGACGCTGACGATGGCGGTCCCGAACTTCCTGATGACCGCCACGGACACGCCGGATGCCGTGGTGGAGGACATCGTCTCCACCCTCTTCGACGCCCGCTCCCGCATCGCTCAGGAGGTGCCGGTCGCCGCGCGACTGGACCGGAGGCAGGCGATCTTCACCGAGCCCGTCGAGCTGCATCCGGGTGCGCTGACGTACTACCGGGACACCAGGAACTGAGCCGCGGAGCGCCGCACGCGCGTCGTTCTGTGTCCGTTGGGTAACACCCGTGTTACGAGCCTCAAGAAACCCTCAAGAAGTCTGACACCGCTCGTCGCGCTCTGCCATCGTGAGGTCGGTCGCGCACGATTCGATGGAGAACTCAGACGCCCGTGGGGACGGGTGGCGCGCATGAGCTCTCTGGGAGAGCACCCCCGATCGAGCACCGCTGACCACCCTGCGAGTTTGGAGAACACATGACCTCTGGTAACGCCCTTGTGGTGGTCGAGAACGTGCAGAAGCACTACGGCGACTTCCAGGCGCTGACCGACATCGACCTCACGGTCGATCAGGGCGAGGTCGTCGTCGTGATCGGGCCCTCCGGCTCCGGCAAGTCGACGCTCTGCCGCACGATCAACCGCCTGGAGACGATCACGAGCGGCAGCATCCGCATCGACGGCAAGGAGCTGCCCGCCGAGGGCAAGGGGCTCGCGACCCTCCGCGCCGACGTCGGCATGGTCTTCCAGTCGTTCAACCTCTTCGCGCACCTGACGATCCTGGAGAACGTGACGCTCGGGCCCATCAAGGTCCGCGGGATCAAGAAGGCCGACGCCGAGAAGGAGGCGATGGAGCTCCTGGAGCGTGTCGGCGTGGCCAAGCAGGCCTCGAAGCTCCCCGCGCAGCTCTCCGGCGGTCAGCAGCAGCGCGTGGCCATCGCCCGTGCGCTGGCGATGCATCCGAAGGTGATGCTGTTCGACGAGCCGACCAGCGCGCTGGACCCCGAGATGATCAACGAGGTGCTCGACGTCATGATCGAGCTCGCCCAGCAGGGCATGACGATGATCGTCGTCACGCACGAGATGGGATTCGCCCGCAAGGCCGCCCACCGCGTCGTCTTCATGGCCGACGGGCGCATCGTCGAGGAGGCGACGCCGGAGGAGTTCTTCACGAACCCGAAGAGCGACCGCGCCAAGGACTTCCTCTCGAAGCTCCTCACCCACTGACCTTTCCACCCTGCACACACAGCACACGAAGGAGACGCACATGCGACGCACACGGACACTGGCAGGAATCGGGATCGCGGCGGCTGCGCTGCTCGCGCTGACGGCCTGCAACAGCGGCACCCCGACCAGCACCGGAACCGGCGGAGGCACCGAGGAGGAGCCGTCGACGAGCAGCACGCCGTGGACGGTGGCGACCGACGTCAAGATCGACGGCAGCCCGACGTTCGACAGGATCTCGTCCTCCGGCACGGTCAAGGTCGGCGTCAAGGAGGACCAGCCCGGTCTCGGCTACCTCGACCCGGTGACGGGGGAGCGCACCGGCTTCGACGTCGACATCGCCCGCTGGATGGCGGCATCCCTCGGCGTCGACCCCGAGAAGATCGAGTTCCAGGCGATCGCGTCGGCGAACCGCGAGCAGGCGATCGTGAACGGTGACATCGACTATTATGTCGGCACCTACTCGATCACCGACAAGCGCAAGGAGCAGATCTCCTTCGCCGGCCCGTACTTCGTCACCGGGCAGGGCCTCCTCGTCGCCTCCGACAGCAAGATCAAGAGCGTCGACGACCTGAGCTCGTCGACGACGGTGTGCTCCGCGACCGGCTCGACGCCGATCCAGAACATCAAGACGAACTACCCTGAGGTTCCGACCAAGGAGTACGACACGTACTCGAAGTGCGTGGAGGACCTGAAGAACGGGCAGGTGGATGCCGTCACCACCGACGAGGCCATCCTCATCGGCTACGCGGCGCAGGCCCCCGACAAGATCAAGGTCGTCGGCAAGCCGTTCAGCGAGGAGCGCTACGGCATCGGCGTCGCCAAGGGCGACACCGCACTGGTGGAGTACTTCAACACGCAGCTGACCGATGGCGGCGACGTCTGGCAGCAGATCTTCGACAACAACCTCGGCGCATCCGGGGTCAAGGCGACTCAGCCCAAGATCGACCCGGTCGGCTGAGTTCCCGCGGGCGGCCGATATCCTCGGCCGCCCGCTGATCGGCAGGGGCAGCACGAGCACACGAATCGACAGGAGCAGCAGTGGGAGTCATTACAGACAACCTCGATCTCTGGGGAGAAGCACTGGGGGGCACGATCGTGCTGTTCCTGGGCGGTGGGCTCATCGCCCTGGTGCTCGGGCTGGTCGTAGGAGCAGCGAGGGTGTCCCCGGTGCCGATCGCACGGGCGGTCGGCGGCGTGTACGTGAACTGGATTCGCAACACGCCGCTGACCCTCGTGATGTTCTTCTTCGCATTCTGCCTGCCGATCCTCGTAGGCGAGCGGATGAACTACACGTTGCTCGCCATCGTCGCGCTCGGCGTCTACACCGCCACCTATGTCGCCGAAGCACTCCGGGCCGGCATCAACACGGTCCCGGTCGGGCAGGCGGAGGCGGCGCGGGCGATCGGCCTGAACTTCGGGCAGGTCATGCGGTTCGTCGTGCTGCCGCAGGCTACGCGTTCTGTCGTGCCTCCCATGATGAGCGTGCTCATCGCCCTCATGAAGAACACCACGGTCGCGGCCGGCTTCTCGGTCGTCAATCTCGGCACGATCCGCGCGTCACTCAGTGAGGTGGGTGAGAACGCGCTGGTGGTTCTGCTCTGGGTCATGGTGGTCTTCGTGGCACTGGTCCTGCTGCTCGGCTGGCTGCAGCGCTACCTCGAGAACAAGTGGAGGATCGCTCGATGAGCTCTGTACTCTTTGACGTCCCTGGACCCAGGGCGATCGCCCGGAACCGGATCATCGGCGTCCTCACCGTACTCGTCGTTCTCGCCGCTCTCGGCTGGGTGACATGGCGGCTCTACGTCACCGGGCAGTTCAGCGCGGAGAAGTGGAACATCTTCACCTTCTCCGCGGTCTGGGTGCGGTTCGGGCAGGGTCTGCTCAGCACCCTCGGAGCTTTCGCCGCGGCGGGCGTCGGATCGCTCGTCTTCGGTTTCATCCTCGGCATCGGGCGTCTCTCCGACCATGCCTGGGTGCGTGAGCCGGTCAGATGGATCATCGAGGTGTTGCGAGCTGTTCCGGTGCTCGTTCTCATGATGCTGCTGTACTACGGTCTTCCCGTGATCGGCGTGAAGATGCCGCCGTACTTCGCCGTCGTGATCGCATTGATCGTCTACAACGGGTCCGTGCTCGCCGAGGTGCTGCGCACCGGCGTCGAGTCGCTCCCGAGGGGGCAGCGGGAGGCCGGTTACGCCATCGGCCTGCGCAAGAGCGGTGTGATGCAGCTGGTCCTGTTGCCGCAGGCCATTCGCGCGATGATGCCTGTGATCATCGCTCAGCTCGTCGTCGCGCTGAAGGACACCGCACTCGGGTTCATCATCACGTATCAGGAGCTGCTGTATGTGATCAACCAGATCGGCAACCAGGCGCCCTACGGATCTCCACTGATCCAGGCCGCTATGGTCGGCGGCTCGATGTACGTGGCGGTCTGTCTCGTGCTCTCCTACATCGCCTACCGGCTCCAGCGCCGCGCGAAGCGCTCGCCGAAGCAGGTCGCGGTCGCGCACAACGCGGCCGCAGACGACGAGTCGACGATGACCGAGGTGATCGCACTGCAGAGCCGGGCCGGGAAGCACGACGGGAGCAACTCCGGCGCCCAAGGTCTGTGAGCCGCACGGCGCGGCGGCGTGCCCCCGGTAGACTCGACTCTCGTGTCTGAGTCTCCAGAGATCACCCCAGAAGCGGTCGAAGCCGCCGTCGCCGCAGCCCTCGAGGCCATCGGGGCGGCGCGCGACACCACCGAGCTGAAGGCGGCCCGCGCCGCACACGTCGCCGAGGGGTCGCCGCTCGCGGTCCTGAACGCGTCCATGCGGCAGGTCGCCCCCGAGAACAAGGCGGCGTTCGGCAAGCTGGTCGGCCAGGGCCGCGGCCAGGTCACCCAGGCGCTCGCCGCCAAGGAGGCCGAGCTCGCCGAGGCCGAGGTCGCCGCTCGGCTCGAATCGGAGCGCGTCGACATCACCGCCGTGCCGTCCCGCACGCGCGTCGGCGCCCGGCATCCGCTCACCCTGCTCAGCGAGCAGATCTCCGACATCTTCGTCGGCATGGGGTGGGAGATCGCGGAAGGCCCCGAGCTCGAGCACGAGTGGTTCAACTTCGACGCCCTGAACTTCGACGTCGACCACCCGGCGCGCCAGGAGCAGGACACGTTCTACGTCGACCCGGCCTCGCGTCACCTCGTCATGCGCACCCACACGAGCCCCGTGCAGGTGCGGTCCATGCTCGACCGCGACGTGCCGATCTACGTGCTCTGCCCCGGCCGTGTGTACCGCACCGACGAGTTCGACGCGACGCACCTGCCGGTGTTCACGCAGTTCGAGGGCCTCGTCGTCGACAAGGGCATCTCGATGGCGCACCTCAAGGGCACGCTCGACCACGTCGCGCGTCAGCTCTTCGGACCGGAGGCCAAGACGCGTTTCCGCACGAACTTCTTCCCCTTCACCGAGCCCTCCGCAGAACTCGACCTGTGGCACCCGACCTTCAAGGGCGGCGCGCGCTGGATCGAGTGGGGCGGCTGCGGCATGATCAACCCGAACGTGCTCCGGGCGGCGGGCATCGACCCCGACGTCTACAGCGGCTTCGCCTTCGGCATGGGCGTCGAACGCGGGCTCATGTTCCGCAGCGACGTGCAGGACATGCGCGACATGGCAGAGGGCGATATCCGATTCAGCGAGCAGTACGGGATGGTGGTGTGATGCGCGTCCCGCTTTCGTGGCTGCGTGAGTACGTCGATCTGGCAGCGGATGCCACGCCCGAGGACGTCCTCGCGGCGATGGTGCGCGTCGGCTTCGAGGAGGAGGATGTCCACCGCTTCGACATCACCGGTCCCGTCGTCGTCGGACAGGTCGTCTCGCTCGAGGGCGAGCCGCAGTCGAACGGCAAGACGATCAACTGGTGCCAGGTCGACGTGGGCGAGGCGAACGGCGGCATCCGCGGGATCGTCTGCGGTGCGCACAACTTCGTCGCCGGCGACAAGGTGATCGTGACGCTTCCGGGTGCCGTGCTGCCCGGTCCATTCCCGATCGCGGCGCGCAAGACCTACGGACACGTGTCCGACGGCATGATCGCGTCGGCGCGCGAGCTCGGCCTGGGTGATGAGCACAACGGCATCGTCGTGCTCTCCGACCTCGGCATCGATGCGCCCGTCGGCGCCGACGCGATCGCGCTCCTCGGCCTCGATGACGTCGCCGTCGACATCAACGTCACCCCCGACCGCGGTTACGCCTTCTCGCTCCGCGGAGTGGCTCGCGAGTACTCGCACGCGACGGGGGCGGCGTTCCGCGACCCCGCCGAGCGCGACTTCGCCGAGCTTCAGCCGGGCACCGGTCACACCGCGATCATCGACGACCAGGCTCCCGTGCGCGGACGCGTCGGTGCGAGCGAGTTCGTCACCCGCGTGGTGCGCGGGGTCGACCCGTCGCGTCCGACGCCGCCCTGGATGATCGCGCGTCTGACCCTCGCCGGCATGCGCTCCCTCGGCGTGCTCATCGACATCACGAACTACGTGATGCTCGAGCTCGGCCAGCCCCTCCACGGCTACGACCTCGACGCCCTGAGCGGCGGCATCACCGTGCGCCGCGCCTCCGCGGGCGAGAAGATCACGACGCTCGACGGCCAGGAGCGCACGCTCGACGCCTCTGACCTGCTGATCACCGACGACTCGGGCCCCATCGGCATCGCCGGGGTCATGGGCGGCGGCACGACTGAGATGACGGAGACCACGCGCAACGTCCTCATCGAGGCGGCGACGTTCGACCCGGTCACGATCGCGCGCTCGGCACGTCGTCACAAGCTGCCCAGCGAGGCATCCAAGCGCTTCGAGCGGGGCGTCGACCCGCTGATCCCGTTCGTCGCGGCCCGCCGCGCCGCCGACCTCATGGTCGAGCTCGCCGGCGGCACGCTCACCGAGGAGGGTGGCGCGCTGTTCGCCGAGGTCTTCGTCGGCGAGATCGACCTGCCCGCGGGCTTCGTCGAGGGGCTCATCGGCGTGGACTACACGGATGCCGAGATCTCGGGCGCGCTCGAGACGATCGGCGCCGAGGTCACCGCGACCGACGCCGGCTGGACGGTCATTCCGCCCACCTGGCGCCCCGACCTCACGGACAAGTGGACGCTGGCCGAGGAGGTCGCGCGCATCCACGGGCTCGACCGCATCCCGTCGGTGCTGCCCACGCCGCCCTCCGGCCGCGGACTCACCGCGCACCAGCAGGGTCGCCGCCGCGTCGCGAACGCGCTCGCATCCGCAGGACTCGTCGAGACGTCCGCGTTCCCGTTCACGAACGAGGCGCAGAACGATCTGCACGGCTCCGCCGCGGGCGAGCACCTGCCCAGCATCCGCCTGGCGAACGCCCTCGACGGCCAGGCGCCGTACCTGCGACGCTCGCTGATCCCCGGACTGCTGCAGATCGCGCATCGCAACATCTCGCGCGGCTTCACGGACCTCGCGATCTTCGAGACCGGCGTCGTCTTCCTGCCCGAACCCGGCGTTGTCTACGGCACCGACGAGGTGCCGCCGCTCGGCGTGCGTCCGTCGGACGAGACGCTCGCAGAGCTGAACGCGTCGATCCCGCCGCAGCACCGTCACGTCGCGGCGCTGTTCACGGGCAACGTGTCGGCGCGCCAGCCTGGCCGAGCGGCCGAGGCGGCCGGTCTTTCCGAGGCCCTCGACGCCGTGCGCGTGATCGCCGCGGCGGCGGGCGTCGAGATCGACGTGGTGCAGACGCAGCGCGCCGCGCTCCACCCCGGCCGTGCCGGTGCGCTCCGCATCGGGGATGTGGAGGTCGGCTACGTCGGCGAGCTGCACCCGGCGGTCTCCGAGGACGCCGACCTGCCCGGTCGCGCGACGGTGCTCGAGCTCGATCTCGACGGCATCCTCTCGCTCGCCGGGGGAGGAACGGTCGCGGCCTCGCTGTCGACCTTCCCCGCGGCGACGCAGGACGTCTCGCTCACGGTGCCCGCGGAGGTCCCCGCTGGGGATGTCCGTGCCGCTCTCATCGAAGGGGCGGGGCCCATGCTCGAGTCCCTGCGCCTGGTCGACGACTACCGCGGCGAGGGCGTTCCCGAGGGGTCCAAGAGCCTCACGTTCGCGCTGCGCTTCCGCGCCGACGACCGCACGCTGACCGCGGCGGAGGCCACGGAGGCCAAGCTCGCCGGTGTCGCGGTCGCGGCGGAACGGTTCGGCGCCGCGCTGCGCGACTGAGCCCGGTTCCGGTACGGCGCCGGGGTAGCGTGTCGGGATGAGCATCCTCCCGCACAGCACCCCGGCGGCCGTTCCCGAGGGCGTCCGCCCGCTCGGCGATGGTCCGTTCCTCGCGCCCGGAGAGCAGATCGACTGGCACTACCGGGCGCCCGGCTGGCAGCCGGGAGACCCCTCGACGATCAGCCCCATGCGCGTCGTGCGCGACGATGAGCGCGGGCTCGTGGCCTGGCTCGCCTCCGGCACGCTGCAGGAGGCTCAGGGGACGGTCACGGGCGAGCGCGTGCGCTCGATCCCGCTGGAGCGGCGCTGGCTCGACGGCCGCACGAGGATCGTCGAGGCATGGTGGGGCGGCGGCAGCCTGCGCATCGCTCCGGCCGGAGCACCCTGGTCGGTGTGCCTGTTCTGGACGCACGCGGATGACGGCGACTGGCGCTTCGACGGCTGGTACGTGAATCTGGAGAACGCCCATCTGCGCACCGACCGCGACACCTACTCCTCGGATCACATCCTCGACGTCTGGATCGCGGCGGACCGCACGGTTCATCTCAAGGACGAAGACGAGGTCGCCGCGGCGATCGTGCAGGGTCGCCTCACCCGCGAGCAGGCCGCGCAGATCGAGAGGCATGCGGATGCCGCGATCCAGTCCTTCCACGACGGCGACTGGCCCTTCGACCCGGAGTGGGTCGCGTGGCGCCCCGACCCGACGTGGACCCTCCCCGAGCTTCGCGGCCTGGAGGAGCTGCGGCGCCCTTGAGGTCGGCTCCGCTGCGGTGTCTGTGCTCTGCTCTGGGCGGAACGGGCTTCCGCGCGGAAGCGGATGCTGATGACATGGACGCATGACGACTGCTCTGATCCTCGGCGGAACCGGCTGGCTCTCCGGGCGCATCGCGCGACGGCTGATCGACGACGGCGTCGAGGTCACGTGCCTCGCCCGTGGCACACGCACGGGGCCGAGCGGGGCTGCTCTCGTGCGGGCGGACCGGGATGATCCCGACGCGTACGCGGAGGCGGCCGTGCGTGACTGGGACCGTGTGATCGACATCTCCTCCCGTGCCGACCATGTCGTCGCCGCCGTCGCGGCGCTCGGAGACAGAGCCGCACGCTGGACGTACGTCTCGTCGATGTCCGCCTACTCCGACGACGTCACGGTCGGCGCCGACGAGTCCGCTCCGCTGCACATCGCCGCGGAACCGGGGGATGAGTACGAGTACGGTCCGCAGAAGGTCGCCGCGGAGGACGCGGTTCGCACGCTCGCAGACCGGACGCTCATCGTGCGCCCCGGACTCATCGTCGGCGCGGGCGACCCCAGCGATCGCTTCGGATACTGGGCCGCGGCGTTCGACCGCGCGGGCGACGGCACGGTGCTGCTGCCACCGACCGAGGGGCGCACGACGCAGGTGATCGACGTCGATGACCTCGCGGCGTACGTGGCCGCCACGACGTCGACCGGTGCGGTGAACACGGTCGGCGACGAGCATGCGCTCGGCGAGGTGCTCGCACTGTTCCGCGCGGCGGCGGGGCACGACGGCGACACGGTGTCCGCCGAGGAGGAGTGGCTCGTGGAGCACGGTGTCGAGTACTGGATGGGGGAGCGCTCGCTGCCGCTGTGGCTGCCGGCGGAGATGACCGGTTTCATGACGCGCTCGAACGCCGCCTATCGTTCCGACGGCGGGACGCTGCGTCCGCTCGGGGACACCGTGGACGCGGTTCTCGCGGACGAACGAGCACGCGGCGTCGACCGCGAGCGGCGCGCGGGGCTCACCCGGGCCCAGGAGCTGGAGCTGCTCGCCGAGCTCGGGTGATCCGCGCTCTTCGCTAGACTGCGAGCAGTGACACGGGGTGCCGCATCCGCGGCTGAGAACAGACCCGTCGAACCTGATCTAGTTAGCACTAGCGAAGGGAATGTCGCATGAGCGATCTTCTGCGTCCTGCATCCGCCTCCGACCTCGTCTCCGAGGCCGCCACGCTGCTGGGGGTGCTGCGAGAGACGCCTCCTCTCACGCACTGCATCACCAACGCCGTCGTCACCGGGTTCACGGCCAACGTGCTCCTCGCCGTCGGCGCGGCCCCCGCGATGGTCGACATCGTCGGCGAGGCCGGGATGTTCGCCGGCGTCGCCTCCGGCCTGCTCGTGAATCTCGGCACGCCGAACCCCGAGCAGCGAGCGGCGAGCCTGGAGGCGGCGGCCGGAGCCGCGGCGTCCGGCACGCCCTGGGTGCTCGACCCCGTCGCCATCGGCGCGCTCCCGGTGCGCACGGCGCTGGCGCAGGAGCTCGTGGCGCTGCGCCCGACGGCTATCCGCGGCAACGCCTCGGAGATCCTGGCACTGGCCGGTCTCAGCGCAGGCGGTCGAGGGGTCGACGCCACCGACACCACGGATGCCGCCGCCGACGCCGCGGTCGCGCTCTCCTCGCGCTTCGGCAGCATCGTCGCGGTGTCGGGGCCGGTGGACCTGATCACCGACGGGGAGCGCGTGCTGCGGCTCGCGAACGGGCACGAGCTGCTCACCAGGGTCACGGGAGGCGGCTGCGCTCTCGGCGCCGTCATGGCTGCGTTCCTCGGGGCCGCACGGACCACGGGAGCCGATGCGCTCACGGCGGTCGCCTCGGCCAGCCTCGTCTACACGATCGCCGCCGAGCGCGCCGCTGCGGCATCCGCAGGCCCGGGCAGCTTCGCGGTCGCACTGCTCGATGCGCTCGCCGCCGTGCACCCTGACGATCTCGCCGGAGCGGCGCGCGTCGAGGGTGGCGCGCTGTGATCGCCGACCTCTCCCTGTACCTCGTCACCGATCCGGGGCTGTGCGGAGAACGCGGCGTCGTCGAGACCGTGCGGATGGCCGTCGACGGGGGAGTGCGCATCGTGCAGCTGCGCGACAAGCGGGCGACGGACGCCGAGACGACCGCGCAGCTCGTCGAGCTCTCCCGGGTGATCGACGGTCGAGCGCTCCTCGTCGTGAACGATCGTCTCGACGCCGCGCTCGCCGCTCGTACCGCGGGCGCCCGCGTCGACGGCGTGCACCTCGGACAGGGGGACTCCTCGGTGCTGCGCGCCCGTGCCGCACTCGGCCCCGACGCCCTCATCGGTCTCACCGCGAACAGCCCTGAGCACCTCGCCGCACTCGGAGAGCTGCCGGAGGGCACAGTGGACTACCTCGGCGTCGGCGTCATCCGACCGACCAGCACCAAGCCCGACCATCCGCCGGCACTCGGCATCGAGGGCTTCGCGGCGGTGGCTGCGGCCACTCCGCTGCCGTGCGTGGCGATCGGCGGCGTCGGCATCGACGACGCCGAGCCCCTGCGCGAGGCGGGCGCCGCCGGTCTCGCGGTCGTGTCGGCCCTGTGCGCCGCCGATGATCCGGCAGCGGCGGCGCGAGGATTCCTCCGCCGCTGGCGTGCAGCGGGGGTGCCGCGTGTGCTCAGCATCGCCGGCAGCGACCCGTCGGGAGGGGCGGGCATCCAGGCGGACCTGAAGTCGATCGCGGCGAACGGGGGATACGGCATGGCCGTCCTCACCGCTCTCACCGCGCAGAACACGCAGGGCGTCAGCGCCGTGCACGTGCCGCCGACGGAGTTCCTGCGCGCGCAGCTCGACGCGATCTCCGCCGACATCGTCGTGGACGCCGTGAAGATCGGCATGCTCGCCGACGCGGAGGTCATCGGCGCCGTGGCTGACTGGCTCGACCGGGTGCGCCCGCCGATCGTCGTGATCGATCCCGTCATGGTCGCCACCAGCGGGGACCGCCTGCTCGACGCGGCGGCCGAGCACGCGCTGCGCGGACTGCTGAGCCGTGCCGACGTCGTCACCCCCAATCTCACCGAGCTCGCCGTGCTCACCTCCCGTCGGATCACAGGTTGGGAGGAGGCACTCGCCGCGGCGGAGGAGCTGTCGGCCGAGATCGGCGCCCAGGTGCTCGTCAAGGGCGGGCACCTCACCGGTGCGGAGACCCCAGACGCGCTGATCGGCGCCGGGGTGCGGCGCGAGTTCTCCGGCGCCCGCATCGACACCCCGCACACGCACGGCACCGGCTGCTCGCTGTCCTCCGCGCTGGCTACGCTGCTCGCGCGGGGGGAGAGCCCGGCGGATGCCGTCGCCGGAGCGCGCACCTGGCTGCGGGAGGCGCTGCGTGAGAGCCATGCGCTCCGTGTCGGACGCGGACACGGCCCGGTGCACCACTTCGCAGGCCTCTGGTCCCGCGGTGGTCTCGACACCCGACCCACCCCCGGTGAGGTCCGCGCGGACTGGTGGGAGGGCATCTCCGGCATCCGTTCCGGCATCGACGAGCTCCCGTTCATCCGTGCCCTCGCCGACGGCACGCTGGATCGCGATGCCTTCGTGTTCTACCTCGCGCAGGACGCGCTGTACTTGCGGGAGTACGCCAGAGTGCTGGCGGAGGCGTCCCGCCTGGCGCCGTCGTCGGCGGAGCAGGCGTTCTGGGCGGAGTCCGCACACGGGGCGATCGTCGGGGAGCTCGAGCTGCACGCCTCCTGGCTGACCCCCGCGACGGGCGTCGGCCAGGAGACGTTCGCCGCCGCGCCCGCCCCGACCACGACGGCCTACCTCGATCACCTGCGCTCCGTCGCCTTCGGGGGCGACTATGCCGAGCTCATCGCGGCGATCCTGCCCTGCTTCTGGCTCTACACCGACCTCGGTCGGCGTCTGCACGCGGGGGAGTTCGGGGAGTACGCCCGCGATCCACGGCATCCGTACGCGTCCTGGCTCGCGACCTACGCCGACCCCGGTTTCGAAGCCGCGACGGAGACGGCGATCGCGTACGTGTCGCGGGCCGCGGCGGCATCGTCGCCCTCGCGCAGAGGGAGGATGCTCCGCGCCTTCGAGATCGCGAGCGCGCACGAGCTCGCCTTCTTCGCCGCGCCGATCCCGCAGGGCGTGTGACGCGCAGGATTTGCGGATGCCGCGGCGCTCGCGCTACTGTCGCGACATGTCTTCGGCCGCCACCGCTTCTCTGACGCTCGCTCCGAGCGTCATCGCTGTGCGCCGACGCCGCGGCGGCCGCCGACTCTAGGCGACCCCGCGCTCCTGCCTGTGCACGCACGGCGGTCGAGTGCCGGTGTCGCCGCTCAGGCCTCCGACCCTCCCACCGTTAAGGTAGAAGCATGACGTACTCCGTCGCCGTCTCCGGCGCATCCGGCTACGCAGGCGGCGAGATTCTGCGCCTCCTGGCCGCCCATCCCGACATCGAGATCCGCACCGTCACCGCGCACTCGAACGCAGGGCAGCCGCTGATCCAGCATCAGCCCCACCTGCGCTCGCTCGCCCATCTCACGCTGCAGGACACGACACCCGAGATCCTGGCAGGGCACGACATCGTGTTCCTCGCCCTGCCGCACGGGCAGTCTGGGCAGTACACCGACGCGCTCGGCTCGGTGCCGCTCGTGATCGACGCGGGCGCCGACCACCGGCTCACCTCGAAGGAGTCGTGGGACGCCTTCTACGGCGGCGACTTCCACGAGCCGTGGGCGTACGGTGTTCCCGAGCTGCCCGTCGGTGAGGGGAAGCAGCGGGCGAACCTGCGCGGCGCCACGCGCATCGCGGCACCGGGATGCAACGCCTCGACCGTGAGCCTCAGCCTGGCGCCCGGCGTCGCCGCGGGAGTGATCGATCCCGGAGACATCGTCTCCGTGCTCGCGGTCGGCCCCTCCGGCGCGGGCAAGAGCCTCAAGACGAACCTCCTCGGCAGCGAGATCCTCGGCACCGCCAACCCCTACGCGGTGGGCGGCACGCACCGCCACATCCCGGAGATCAGGCAGGCGCTCGCCGCAGCGTCCGGGGCAGAGGCCGACGGCATCCGCATCTCCTTCACGCCCGTGCTCGTCCCGATGTCGCGCGGCATCCTCGCCACCTCCACCGCTCCGATCGCCGAGGGCGTCACCGACGCGCAGATCCGCGACGCGTGGGAGAGCGCCTATGCGGGGGAGACCTTCGTCCAGCTGCTCCCCGAGGGGCAGTTCCCGCGCACGGCCGACGTGCTCGGGGCGAACACCGCGCTGATCGGACTCGCGATCGACCGCGCCGCGAACCGCGTCACGGTCGTCACCGCGGTCGACAACCTCGTCAAGGGCACCGCCGGTGCCGCCATCCAGTCCATGAACATCGCGCTCGGCTTCCCCGAAGACCGCGCCCTCTCCGTGAACGGAGTCGCACCGTGAGTGTCACCGCACCTGCAGGATTCGAGGCGGCCGGCGTCGCCGCAGGCCTCAAGAGCACGGGAAAGCCTGACGTCGCCGTGGTCGTCAACCGCGGCCCGCGCAAGGTCGGAGCGGCCGTCTTCACGAGCAACCGCGCCAAGGCCAACCCCATCATCTGGTCGCAGCAGGCCGTCGCCGACCGCGTCGTCGAGGCCGTCGTGCTGAACTCGGGCGGGGCGAACTGCTTCACCGGCAGCTTCGGCTTCCAGACCACGCACCAGACCGCCGAGAAGGCGGCCGAGCTCCTCGGCGTCAGTGCGGGGGATGTGCTCGTGTGCTCCACCGGACTCATCGGCACCGGTGACGAGGTCTTCCGCTCGAGGGTCCTCGCCGGCACCGCGCAGGCGATCGCCGAACTCTCCTCCGAGGGAGGGGACGCCGCCGCCCAGGCCATCATGACCACGGACACGGTCGCCAAGACCGCGGTGGTGAGCCGCGACGGCTGGACCATCGGCGGCATGGCGAAGGGCGCGGGGATGCTCGCCCCCGGTCTCGCCACCATGCTCGTCGTGCTCACCACGGATGCCGTCCTCGAACCGCTCGAGGCCGATGAGGCGCTGCGCCGGGCGACCGGTCAGACGTTCGACCGTCTCGACTCCGACGGCTGCATGTCGACCAACGACCAGGTGACGCTGCTCGCCAACGGGGCGTCCGAGGTGGCCCCCGACCTCGACGACTTCGCCGCCGCGCTCTCCGAGGTCTGCCAGGAGCTCGCCGTCAAGCTGCAGGGCGACGCCGAGGGGGCGAGCCACGACATCACGATCGAGGTGCAGCACGCGGCATCCGAGAAGGACGCCGTCGAGGTCGGGCGCTCCGTCGCCCGCAACAACCTCTTCAAGGCGGCGATCTTCGGCAACGACCCGAACTGGGGGCGCGTCCTCGCCGCGATCGGCACCACGGCCGCGCAGTTCGACCCCTACGACGTCGACGTGTGGATGAACGGCGTCCGCGTGTGCAGCGAGGGCGGCCCCGACCGTCCCCGCGATGAGGTCGACCTGACCCCTCGGGCCACCCACCTCGTCATCGACCTCAAGGTCGGCGAGGCCACGGCATCCATCCTCACGAACGATCTCACCCACGAGTACGTCCACGAGAACAGCGCCTACGCCTCATGACCGACATCCAGGACACCCCGGCCGAGATCGCCGCGGTCAAGGCCGAGACCCTCATCGAATCCCTCCCGTGGCTGAAGAAGTTCCGCGACCAGATCGTCGTCGTCAAGTACGGCGGCAACGCCATGGTCTCCGACGAGCTGCAGGAGGCGTTCGCCCAGGACATCGCGTACCTGCGTTACGTCGGCGTGCAGCCCGTCGTCGTGCACGGCGGGGGCCCGCAGATCTCGAACATGCTCGATCGTCTCGACATCCCGAGCGAGTTCAAGGGCGGCTACCGGGTCACCACCACCGAGGCGATCAGCGTCGTGCGGATGGTCCTCACCGGCCAGGTCAACCCGCAGCTGGTGTCGAAGATCAACTCCCACGGCCCGATCGCGACGGGTCTCAGCGGTGAGGACGCCGGTCTGTTCGGCGGGCGTCGTCGCGGCGTCATCATCGAGGGGGAGGAGGTCGATCTGGGTCGCGTGGGCGATGTCGTCGAGGTCGATCCGACCCCCGTGCTCGATCACCTGGCCGCGGGGCGAGTGCCGGTCGTGTCGTCGATCGCGCCCGATCTGGACCACCCCGGGCAGTCGCTCAACGTCAACGCGGATGCCGCCGCCGCCGCCCTCGCGGTGGCGCTCGGGGCGCGCAAGCTCGTCATCCTCACCGACGTGCCGGGGCTCTACGCCGACTGGCCCAACAGGGACTCCCTCGTCTCGCACCTCACATCGGACGCGCTCGTCGAGATGCTGCCGAGCCTGGAGTCCGGGATGATCCCGAAGATGAGGGCCTGCCTGGACGCGGTCGAGGGCGGCGTCGACGCCGCGGCGATCATCGACGGACGGGTGCCGCACTCGGTGCTCGTCGAACTCTTCACCAGCAAGGGAATCGGAACAGAAGTGGTCATGGGAAGCGCAGGGACGACGGCATGAGCAACTGGCAGGATGACGCGGCGAGCGATCTGGTCCTCAACGCGGGGCCCCGCCTCGCCATGCTCACGCGCGGCGAGGGCTCGTATCTGTGGGACTCCGAGGGCAAGCGCCTGCTGGACTTCCTCGCGGGCATCGCGGTGACCTCTCTCGGCCACGCGCACCCCGTGTTCGTCGAGGCCGTGTCCCGCCAGGCGGCGACCCTCGCTCACGTGTCGAACTACTTCGCCACGCCGTCGCAGCTCGCCCTCGCCGCACGCCTGAAGCGGCTCGCAGGTGCGGGCATCGACGGCCGCGTGTTCTTCTCGAACTCCGGCGCCGAGGCCAACGAGGCGGCCTTCAAGCTCGCCCGTCTGCACGGCGGAGCGGAGAAGCCGCGCATCATCGCACTGGAGAACGGCTTCCACGGGCGCACGATGGGCTCTCTCGCCATGACGGCGAAGGAGTCGATGCGCGCGCCGTTCGAGCCCATGCCCGGCGGCGTCGAGCACATCCCGGCGACGATCGAGGCGCTCGAGGCCGCGATCGACGACCGCGTCGCCGCGGTCATCGTCGAACCCATCCAGGGAGAGGCCGGGGTGGTCGAGCTGCCCGAGGGGTACCTCGCCGCAGCGCGCTCGCTCACCCTGAAGCACGGCGCGCTGCTCATCGTGGACGAGATCCAGACCGGCGCAGGGCGCACCGGAGCCTGGTTCGGCTTCAGCCACGAGGGCATCACGCCCGATGCGATCACCCTCGCGAAGGGGATCGGCGGCGGCTTCCCGATCGGCGCCCTCGTCACCTACGGGGCCGCGAGCGCGCTCTTCACACCCGGTTCGCACGGCTCGACGTTCGGCGGCAACCCGCTGGCGACCGCCGTGGCCGATGCCGTCCTCGCCGAGATCGAGGACGCGGGTCTCGTCGAGAACGCCGCGCTGCGGGGCGCTGAGCTGCGCGATCTCATCGAGGCCGTCGACTCCCCGCTGATCGAGGGCGTCCGCGGTCGCGGTCTCCTCATCGGCGTCGCGCTGACCGCTCCCGTCGCCGGCGCCGTGGTCGCCGCGGCCCAGGAGCGCGGTCTCATCGTGAACGCCGCCAACCCCGAGACCGTGCGCATCGCGCCGGCGCTCACCATCGGCGCCGCCGAGCTCGCCGAGTTCCGCGAGCTGTTCACGGCATCCCTCGCCGACGTCCAGGCATCCCTCACCGACTCCGGAAAGGCCCCCGCATGACCCGCCACCTGCTGCGTGACGACGACCTCACCCCCGCCGAGCAGGCGGAGATCCTCGATCTCGCGCTGGAGCTGAAGAAGGACCGCTGGGCGGACAAGAGCCTCGCCGGTCCGCAGACCGTCGCGGTGATCTTCGACAAGTCGTCCACCCGCACGCGCGTGTCCTTCGCGGTCGGCATCGCGGATCTCGGCGGCTCCCCGCTGATCATCTCGACGGCCAACAGCCAGCTCGGCGGCAAGGAGACCCCCTCCGACACCGCACGGGTGCTGGAGCGCCAGGTCGCGGCGATCGTCTGGCGCACCTACGCCCAGGCCGGTCTCGAGGAGATGGCGAACGGCACCCGCGTGCCGGTGGTCAACGCGCTCTCCGACGACTTCCACCCCTGCCAGCTGCTGGCCGACCTCCTCACGATCCGCGAGCACAAGGGCGAGCTGAAGGGTCTCACCCTCACGTTCTTCGGCGACGGGCAGAGCAACATGGCGCACTCCTACGCGCTCGCGTGCGTCACGGCGGGCATGCACGTGCGCATCGCCTCGCCGGCCGACTACGCGCCGCGCGCCGACGTCGTCGAGGCCGCCGACCGCCGTGCCGCCGAGACCGGCGGCTCGATCACGCTCTACACGGACCCGGTGGAGGCGGCGGCCGGCGCCGACGTGGTCGTCACCGACACGTGGGTGTCGATGGGCAAGGAGGAGGAGAAGCTCGCGCGCATCCGCGATCTCGGGGGCTACAAGGTGACGCCGGAGACGATGACGATCGCCGACTCCGAGGCGATCTTCATCCACTGCCTCCCCGCCGACCGCGGCTACGAGGTCGACTCCGAGGTCATCGACGGCCCGCAGAGCGTCGTGTGGGACGAGGCCGAGAACCGCCTGCACGCGCAGAAGGCGCTGCTGGTCTGGCTGCTCCGCAAGAACGGGGAGGCCGCCTGATGGGCGCGGACAAGAACGAGGGCACGAACGAGGGAGCCCTGTGGGGAGCTCGGTTCGCGAGCGGTCCCTCTCCCGAGCTCGTCGAGCTGAGCCGCTCGACGCACTTCGACTGGATCCTCGCGCCGTACGACATCGCCGGATCCCATGCGCATGCGACGGCCCTCGAGGCCGCAGGGTACCTCGAAGCCGATGAGGCGACGCGGATGCACGAGGGACTGGATGCCGTGGCCCGCAAGGTCGCGGACGGCTCGCTGCGGCCGCAGCCGACGGACGAGGACGTGCACGGCGCCCTGGAACAGGCCCTGATCGCCGAGCTCGGGCCCGAGCTGGGCGGACGCCTGCGAGCGGGTCGCAGCCGGAACGACCAGATCGCGACTCTCGTGCGCATGTACCTGATCGACCACGCCCGGGTGATCGCCCGTGACATCCTCCGCGTGATCGACGCGCTCGTCGCCCAGGCCGAGGCGCACCCCGATGCGATCCTCCCCGGTCGCACCCATCTGCAGCACGCGCAGCCCGTGCTCCTCGCCCACCACCTGCAGGCGCACGGCTGGCCTCTGGTGCGAGAGCTCGAGCGGCTCGTCGACTGGCGTCGCCGCGCCGGCGTCTCGCCGTACGGCGGCGGAGCGCTCGCGGGTTCGACCCTGGGCCTCGACCCGGCGCTCGTCGCGACGGAGCTCGGACTCGACCGTCCCGCCGAGAACTCCCTCGACGGCACCTCCGCGCGTGACGTGGTGGCGGAGTTCGCCTTCATCACGGCTATGACGGGCGTCGACCTGTCGCGCCTCGCCGAGGAGATCATCCTCTGGAACACGCGCGAGTTCGGGTTCGTCACGCTGCACGACGGCTACTCGACCGGGTCGAGCATCATGCCGCAGAAGAAGAACCCCGACATCGCCGAGCTGGCCAGAGGCAAGTCGGGCCGTTTGATCGGCAATCTCTCGGGTCTCATGGCGACCCTCAAGGGGCTGCCCCTGGCGTACAACCGCGACCTGCAGGAGGACAAGGAGCCGGTCTTCGACTCCGTGCAGACCCTGGAGGTCGTGCTGCCCGCGTTCGCCGGCATGGTCGCGACGCTGCAGTTCGACACGCTGCGGATGGCCGCGCTCGCCCCGCAGGGCTTCTCCCTCGCGACGGACGTCGCGGAGTGGCTGGTCAAGCGTCGCGTGCCCTTCCGTGACGCGCACGAGATCTCCGGTGCGCTCGTCCGCGCCTGCGAGGACCGGGGGATCGGCCTCGAAGACGCCTCCGATGAGCTGCTGCTCTCGGTGTCCGCACACCTGGCGCCCGAGGTGCGCGAGGTGCTGACGATCGAGGGATCCGTCGCCTCGCGCACGGGCGCCGGTGGCACCGCCCCCGTGCGCGTCGCGGAGCAGCGCGCCGAGCTCGTCGCACGGGCACAGGCAGCGGCGCACGCTCTCGGGCTGTAGTCCTGCCGCGGCGGATCCGGCTCAGTGCAGGGTCGCGTCCGCCGCGGAGCGCACCCAGCGCGTGAATCGCACGGTGAGTCCGGAGCGCATGGGGGCGGCGAGGAACGGACCGGCGGATGCCGCGGCGTCTCCGTCGAACGGCGCGACCCGCACCAGGCGCCAGTCGCCGTCGTCGGCGCGAGCCCGCACGATCACGGCATCCGGCCAGCGGCTCACGCGCACGGTGATCTCGCTTCCGTGCCAGTCGTCGACGTGGCCCACCGACCAGTCCGAGCCGACGTCGGTGACGACGGCGCCGAGTCCGAGATGGTCGTCGGCGTACTCGATCCCCGCCTTGATCCAGTGCTCGTCGTCGATCTTCACGAAGACACCGGCCTGGTCGAACTGACCGTCCCACGGGGCCTGGAACGACACGTCCATGGCCTCGCCGACGGCGAGGGGCGCGAGAAGCGCGTGCTCGCTGTCGTGCACGAAGCCGTAGGCGGTGCGTCGCCAGGCGTCGCTGCCCTCGACGGCCGTGACGTCGAGGTGGGGTTCGTCGGATGCGGCCGTCGACTGGGCGAAGGGGGCATGGGTCCATGAGCCGTCGGACCAGGGGATGATGTGCGATTCAGGCATATCCTCAAGATATAACTAAATAACGCATAAGTACAGAGTTATTCGTGATACGGTTATCGGATGGTCATCGCCGTACTCGCCGACATCGTCGGCTCCCGCAGGCTCGATGATCGCACGGCCGCGCAGCACGTGCTCGACCGGACGATCGCGCAGGTCGAGGCCGACCTCCCGCTGGCCGCGCAGCCGCTGACTCCCACGGTGGGAGACGAGCAGCAGGGCGTCTACAGCGACCTCGGAGACGCGCTGATCTCGCTCCTGATGATCCAGCTCCGGCTGCCGGACGGCATCGCGTTCCGGTTCGGGATCGGCGTGGGGGAGGTGCGTCCCGTCGCATCCGTGCACGGCGAGCTCGCAGACGGACCGGGGTGGTACGCCGCGCGCGCGGCGATCGAGACCGTGCACGCGAGGGAAGGCCGCGCCGTGCCGCGCACACGCACGTGGATTGTCGGAGCCCCCGGGCAGGATGAGGTCATGGAGACCACGATCGCGGCGTCCAACGCCTACCTCCTCGTCAGGGACGAACTGGTGGGCGCCATGAACGAGCGCGAACGGCGTCTGACCTACGGTCGCATCATCGGACGGTCGCAGCAGGAGCTCGCCGCCGAGGAGGGCATCTCCCAGCCGAGCATCTCGAAGGCGCTGCGCACCGCGGGAGCCGCCGCGATCGTCGAGGGACTGGCCGCGCTCAGAGGGGAGCTCGCATGATCGTCGCCGGATTCGTCCTGCTGGCCGTCGGCGCCGCCGACCTCGTGCGGCAGTTCGCGCCTCGCCGGTGGATCGGCTATCTCTCCGTGGTGGTGATCCTGCTCCTGCTCGGCAGCGTGAGCGACGCCCTGCTGCCGATGATCGCAGCGCTCGTCGTGGGCGCTCTGTGGGTGTGGTGCATGCCAGACGATCGACCGGCGCCCCTGGGATTCTGGCCTGCGGTCCTCCTCGGCGTCCTCAGTGTCGGCGCGGTGGTGTGGTGGGGAGCCCGCACCGACGCCGGTCTCATCGGCGGAGTCTGGAGTCTGCGCTCGCCGTTCGGCGACGTGTCCTTCGACCTGGCGGTGCTCACGCTGGGCGCCGGAGTCTTCCTGCTCGAATCCGCGAACCTCGTGGTGCGCGCCGCACTCGACGGCGAGCACACCTGGCGTCCGGCCGATCCGGTGGCGGTCGTCACCGCGCCGTCGGACTCGGCGACCCCCGTCGTGGAGGCCGAGTCGTCGGGCGCCGAGACGTCGGACGATGCGGCGGTGAAGAGCGCAGCGGCTCCTGCTGATCCGCGCGGCGGGTTCAAAGGCGGGCGGCTGATCGGACCGCTGGAGCGCACGCTCGTGATGATCCTCACCCTCGCATCGGCGTACCCGATCCTGGCGGCGATGCTCGCGGCGAAGGGCATCGTACGCTTCCCGGAGATCTCGCGCGACGGCGAGACCGGCGCCAGGGCGGAGTACTTCCTCGTCGGAAGCCTCGTCAGCTGGGTGATCGGGCTGGGAGCGGCGTTCCTCGTCTGGTGGGCCGCGCACAGCTGAGCGGTTCACCGCTGATAACCTTGATCGCGTGTCTGATCCCGCTCTGACGACTGCGGCGCCCGCGATCGATCCCACGTTCGACAACGTGTGGGACGAACTCGTGTGGCGTGGCCTCGTCCACGTGTCCACCGACCAGGAGGCGCTGCGCGCCCTGCTCGCGGGAGACCCCATCACGTACTACTGCGGGTTCGATCCGACCGCTCCGAGCCTGCACCTGGGCAACCTCGTGCAGCTGCTCACGCTGCGTCGCATCCAGCTCGCCGGCCACAAGCCCCTCGGCCTCGTCGGCGGCTCGACCGGCCTCATCGGAGATCCGCGACCGACCGCCGAGCGCACGCTGAACACGCGCGAGACCGTGGTCGAGTGGGTCGGGCGCCTGCGCACCCAGGTCGAGCGCTACCTCAGCTTCGAGGGCGACAACGCCGCACGCATCGTCAACAACCTCGACTGGACGGCGCCGATGTCGGCGATCGACTTCCTGCGCGAGATCGGCAAGCACTACCGCGTCGGCACCATGCTGAAGAAGGACGCGGTCGCCGCGCGCCTGAACTCCGACGCCGGCATCAGCTACACCGAGTTCAGCTACCAGATCCTGCAGGGGATGGACTTCCTGGAGCTCTTCCGCCAGTACGACTGCGTGCTGCAGACCGGCGGCAGCGACCAGTGGGGCAACCTCACCAGCGGAACCGACCTCATCCACCGCGTCGAGGGCGCTTCGGTGCACGCGATCGGCACCCCGCTGATCACGAACAGCGACGGCACGAAGTTCGGCAAGAGCGAGGGCAACGCGATCTGGCTGGATGCCGAGATGTGCAGCCCCTACCGGATGTACCAGTTCTGGCTCAGCACCGCGGATGCCGACGTCATCGACCGGCTGAAGGTCTTCACCTTCCTCAGCCGCGCCGAGATCGAGGAGTACGCGGCACTCGTGGAGTCCGAGCCGTTCCGCCGTGCGGCGCAGAAGCGTCTCGCGCTCGAGGTCGTCGCCACGGTTCACGGCATCGATTCCGCCGCCGCCGTGATCGCGGCATCCGAGGCGCTGTTCGGACAGGGCGACCTGACCGCTCTCGACGCCTCGACGCTGCGGACCGCGCTGGAGGAGCTGCCGAACGCCACCGTGCCTTCGGGGACTCCGGTGGTCGAGGCTCTCGTGACGACCGGTCTGGTGTCCAGTCTCAGCGAGGCCCGGCGTGCGATCACGCAGGGCGGGGTGTCGGTCGACGGCATCCGCGTCGACGACGAGTCCGCAACCGTGAGCGGTGCGCTTCCCGGCGGAGTCTCCGTGCTCCGTCGAGGCAAGAAGACTCTCGCCGGCGTCTTCGTCGGCTGACGCTCGTCCGTCGCGAGCAGAGCGGATGCCGTTCACCCCGAGTCACGCGCTGGTCGCACTGCCGTTCGTGCGCACGCCGCTCGTGCCGTCGGCGATCGCGATAGGTGCGATGGCGCCCGATCTGCCCCTGTTCCTCCGTGGAACGGGGCTGGACTACGGGTTCACTCACACCTACGCGAACGTGATCTGGACGGCGCTCGTCGCATTCGCGCTGTTCCTGATCTGGCGAGTCGTGCTGCGCCCGGCCGTTCCGGAGCTCTCACCGGTCTGGTTGGCGCGTCGGCTTCCCGCGAGCTGGGATGACCGGGGCCTCCCCGCGCTGCGGAAGGCGATCGGCAACGGCGAGTCGCGCTTCTTCCTCCTGCTCCTCGCGGCCTCGCTGATCCTCGGCGTCCTGTCCCACATCCTCTGGGACTCCTTCACGCACGAGGGGCGGTGGGGTGTCGAGGTGCTGCCGGCGCTCGATCGGATGTGGGGACCGCTGACGGGGTTCAAATGGCTGCAGTACGGCTCGGGGGCGGGCGCGCTGGTCATCATCGGCGTCTGGGCGATCCTTCGAGTGACCAGAGCCGTGCCCCGAGAGAGCATCGTGCGGGTGCTCCCTTCGGCCGTGCGGATCTCCTGGTGGCTGTCGCTCCCGATCATCCTCGTCACGGCGTGGACCATCGGGTTCGCGGCCTACGGTCCGTTCACCGATGACTTCACCCTGCAGCATCTCGCCTATCGGGTGCTCCCACCGGCCTGTGCGGTGTGGGGTGCGCTGACCGTGATCCTCTGCCTGCTGCTGCCGGTGTTCCGCGGTCGTCACCAGCGGGGCTGATCCACGCCCCACTCGTGCGGGGCACGGAAGTCGAGCCCGGGAAGCGCGGGTCGCGCGGTGGCGAGTCGACGCCCTCCGATGTCGAAGTGCGCCGTATGGGGTGCGGGGTCGACGTCGCGTTCCGGCGCGGGTTCCGCGTTCCGCGGCATCCCGAGAAGCTCGGCGGCGATGCGACGCAAGGAGGTTCGCACCTGCCAGGTGCCGCCGTCTCGTCGTCGCCGATCGAGCAGCGCGACGACGGATGCGGCGAGCAGATAGCCCGCACTGTGGTCGAGTGCCTGCGCGGGAAGCGCCCCCGGACGGTCGCCGTCCACCGACTCGACGAGCGCGATGCCTGACTCGGCCTGCACCAGGCTGTCGAAACCGGCGCGCTCAGGGTGGTCGACACCCCAGGCGCTGAGCTGGGCGACGACGAGCTCTGGGTACCGCTCGGCGAGGGCATCTGCGGAGAGGCCGAGTCGATCCAGTGCCGCGGGGCGGTATCCGAGCACGACGACGTCCGCCTGGGCGAGGAGCGCGTGCAACTCGGACGAGCGGGCGTCGAGCAGGGCCGACCTTTTGCCGTGGCCGGTGTCGAAGTGCTGCCATTCGGGTTCCGGCAGGTGCGGCGGATCGATACGGAGGACGTCGGCGCCGAGGAGCGCGAGCGTGCGAGTGCAGACGGGGCCGGCGATTACGCGGGTGAGGTCGAGGACGCGGATGTCCGAGAGCGGGAGCGCGCGGACGGGGGAGAGGGGGAGATCCGGAGCAAGGGGTGCTCGACCGGGGCCCTCGACACCGCGGACGTCCAACAGGGGAGTGCTGCGCAGCGCGGCATCCTCGATCGGCCGCTCGGTGGAGACGACCACGGCGAGACCTCCCTCGGAGGAGATCGCGGTGGCAGCCTCCGTCGAGGTCCGCTCGGCGAAAGCGGAGGAGATCGCGTCGAGGTCGGTGATCCCGAGACCCCGCAGCAGCGCCTCGGCGTGGTGGCGGTAGTTCCCGTGGGTGCGCACCCACCCGTCGCAGGAGCGCCAGAACCCGGAGTACGGCGACCAGACCGACGGAGCCGTGCCGTCGACGGTCAGCAGGCGGTCGCTCCGGTAGGAGAAGGCGATCCGGTCAGGGTCGAGCTCTGCGCTGATCCCCGCCACAGATGCCACCGAGGCGACGCTCGCCCAGGCGAGATCCGCGGTCGCCAAGCGGGAGGGCAGGGGCACGCGGTGTGCCGGCGCGGGAATCGGGACCGACGCGTGATCCATGCCGAGCTCGGTGAGAACGCGATCGCGCAGGGCCTGGTCCGGCCGGGGAAGGAGGGGCGCAGACATGAGCCGATCGTACTCCGCGGCGCGTTCGACTCCGGATTCTCGATCTGGTCAGGGGGAAACAGCGGGACCGGCGACGACGACACGCCCGAGGGGTACGGCCCGATTTGCCGGAACCCCGGAATCCGCGTAACTTATTACTTGTTCGCCCCACAGGGAAGCGGAGAGGCCGAGAGCTTCACCCCCCTCAAGCGGAGAACCACCTCCCGATCCTCTCACTTGTGAGATCAGACGCTTGCGTCTAGGATGGGAGGTCCACCCCTTCTGCGGCTGTCTCCAGCTGCGCGGCGGATCTCAGATCCGCTCGACGCGCTGATTTGACAAGCGAGGCGGGGTGGATAAGCTAGTGAAGTTGCCTCGGCGCCCTGAGCGGTGAGGCTGCGAATCTGGTTCTGAGCCTCACGGCGTGTCGATTTGACAAGCCGAGCAGGACAGGTAAGATTGAGAAGTTGCCCTTCGGGCCTGGTTGTGATGACTGGGTCGGGGGAGCGTCCGATCCTTGAGAACTCAACAGCGTGCACTTGTCAAATGCCAAATAACCTCGATCTAGCTTCGGCTAGGTGAGATTCCTTTGGATCAAAGACCAGCCCTTCTTTGTGGGGGGTTGGCATTCGGATGAAGTCAGCAATGAATTTGTCTCTTTGGTCAGCATCAAACTCGCTGCGTCACCGTTTTCCCGGTGGGGTATGCATT
>NZ_JBIBCT010000003.1:0-5443 GCF_042901325.1 Microbacterium sp. NPDC012755
CTGTTTTGTTCGTGTATATGCAAAATGGCCACCCAGCGATGGGTGGCCATTTTGACTAAAAGGAGTCCGGCGGTGTCCTACTCTCCCACAGGGTCCCCCCTGCAGTACCATCGGCGCTGTGAGGCTTAGCTTCCGGGTTCGGAATGTAACCGGGCGTTTCCCTCACGCTATGGCCGCCGAAACACTATTGATGTTTCAATCAGTACACAACATGTGCACGAAAAAGTTCGTGTGTGTTGTGTGGTTCTCGACCGTACATCGAGAACCACTCAGTGGACGCGTAGCACCTACAAACGGTGTGTTATCAAGTCATCGGCTTATTAGTACCAGTCAGCTGCATGCATTACTGCACTTCCACATCTGGCCTATCAACCCAGTAGTCTGGCTGGGAGCCTCTCACCCGAAGGTATGGAAGTCTCATCTTGAGGCCGGCTTCCCGCTTAGATGCTTTCAGCGGTTATCCATCCCGAACGTAGCTAATCAGCGGTGCTCCTGGCGGAACAACTGACACACCAGAGGTTCGTCCAACCCGGTCCTCTCGTACTAGGGTCAGATCCTCTCAAACTTCCTACGCGCGCAGCGGATAGGGACCGAACTGTCTCACGACGTTCTA
Source organism: Microbacterium sp. NPDC012755 (assembly GCF_042901325.1). Taxonomy (NCBI): domain Bacteria; kingdom Bacillati; phylum Actinomycetota; class Actinomycetes; order Micrococcales; family Microbacteriaceae; genus Microbacterium; species Microbacterium sp. NPDC012755. Next base: position 614 of record NZ_JBIBCT010000003.1, read on the forward strand.
AACCCAGCTCGCGTACCGCTTTAATGGGCGAACAGCCCAACCCTTGGGACCTACTCCAGCCCCAGGATGCGACGAGCCGACATCGAGGTGCCAAACCATGCCGTCGATATGGACTCTTGGGCAAGATCAGCCTGTTATCCCCGAGGTACCTTTTATCCGTTGAGCGACAGCGCTTCCACAAGCCACTGCCGGATCACTAGTCCCGACTTTCGTCCCTGCTCGACCTGTCAGTCTCACAGTCAAGCTCCCTTGTGCACTTACACTCGACACCTGATTGCCAACCAGGTTGAGGGAACCTTTGGGCGCCTCCGTTACTTTTTGGGAGGCAACCGCCCCAGTTAAACTACCCACCAGGCACTGTCCCTGAACCGGATTACGGTTCGAAGTTAGATATCCAGAGTGACCAGAGTGGTATTTCAACAATGACTCCACAAGAACTAGCGTCCCTGCTTCACAGTCTCCCACCTATCCTACACAAGCCACACCGAACACCAATACCAAGCTGTAGTAAAGGTCACGGGGTCTTTCCGTCCTGCTGCGCGTAACGAGCATCTTTACTCGTAATGCAATTTCGCCGAGTTCGCGGTTGAGACAGTTGGGAAGTCGTTACGCCATTCGTGCAGGTCGGAACTTACCCGACAAGGAATTTCGCTACCTTAGGATGGTTATAGTTACCACCGCCGTTTACTGGGGCTTAAATTCTCAGCTTCGCCTTGCGGCTAACCGGTCCTCTTAACCTTCCAGCACCGGGCAGGCGTCAGTCCGTATACATCGTCTTGCGACTTGGCACGGACCTGTGTTTTTAGTAAACAGTCGCTACCCACTAGTCTCTGCGGCCACCACACCCTTTTCGGAGTAAATCCGTATAAGTGGATGGCCCCCCTTCTCCCGAAGTTACGGGGGCATTTTGCCGAGTTCCTTAACCACGATTCTCTCGATCTCCTTGGTATTCTCTACCTGACCACCTGAGTCGGTTTGGGGTACGGGCAGCTAGAACCTCGCGTCGATGCTTTTCTTGGCAGCATAGGATCATCCACTTTTTATCCGCATCGTGTCTCAGCCTATGTGAGAGACGGATTTGCCTATCTCTCGGCCTACGCACTTGCACCAGGACAACCATCGCCTGGCTTGGACTACCTTCCTGCGTCACACCTGTTAATACGCTAACCGCACCAGCATGGGGTCGTACGCTAGGCCCCACGGCGGATCCCGAAGGATCCAATGTGAGGATTCAGATACTTAGCACTACTGGATTAGTTTGGGCGGTTCTTCGCCGGTACGGGAATATCAACCCGTTGTCCATCGACTACGCCTGTCGGCCTCGCCTTAGGTCCCGACTTACCCAGGGAAGATTAGCTTGACCCTGGAACCCTTGGTCTTTCGGAGGACGTGTTTCTCACACGTCTTTCGCTACTCATGCCTGCATTCTCACTCGTGTAGCCTCCACGGCTGGTTTACACCGCCGCTTCGCTGGCCACACGACGCTCTCCTACCCATCAACACGGCTGGACCACGAAGGCCTACCAATAATGTCAATGCCACAACTTCGGTGGCGTGCTTGAGCCCCGTTACATTGTCGGCGCGGAATCACTTGACCAGTGAGCTATTACGCACTCTTTCAAGGGTGGCTGCTTCTAAGCCAACCTCCTGGTTGTCACAGCAACTCCACATCCTTTCCCACTTAGCACGCGCTTTGGGACCTTAGTTGGTGGTCTGGGTTGTTTCCCTCTCGACTATGAAGCTTATCCCCCACAGTCTCACTGCTGCGCTCTCACTTACCGGCATTCGGAGTTTGGCTGACGTCAGTAACCTTGTAGGGCCCATCGGCCATCCAGTAGCTCTACCTCCGGCAAGAAACACGCAACGCTGCACCTAAATGCATTTCGGAGAGAACCAGCTATCACGAAGTTTGATTGGCCTTTCACCCCTATCCACAGCTCATCCCCTCAGTTTTCAACCTAAGTGGGTTCGGTCCTCCACGACGTCTTACCGTCGCTTCAACCTGGCCATGGATAGATCACTTCGCTTCGGGTCTAGGACATGCGACTGAATCGCCCTATTCAGACTCGCTTTCGCTACGGCTACCCCACACGGGTTAACCTCGCCACATATCGCTAACTCGCAGGCTCATTCTTCAAAAGGCACGCTGTCACACCTACCAGGGGTGCTCCAACGGTTTGTAAGCAAACGGTTTCAGGTACTATTTCACTCCCCTCCCGGGGTACTTTTCACCTTTCCCTCACGGTACTTGTCCGCTATCGGTCATCTGGGAGTATTTAGGCTTATCAGGTGGTCCTGACAGATTCACACGGGATTTCACGGGCCCCGTGCTACTTGGGATACTCTTCGCGCCACGGTTGGCATTTCGACTACGGGGTTGGCACCCTCTATGACCGGCCTTTCAAGACCGTTCGTCTATACCATCGTGTAACGCCGCCACCTCGGCAGAGATGACTGAAAAGTCCCACAACCCCCAACGTGCAACGCCTGCCGGCTATCACACACGCTAGGTTTAGCCTGTTCCGGTTTCGCTCGCCACTACTAACGGAATCGCGGTTGCTTTCTCTTCCTGTGGGTACTGAGATGTTTCACTTCCCCACGTTCCCTCTACCCGCCCTATATATTCAGGCGGGAGTCACTAGGTCGGCACGCCGCCCAGCGGGGTTTCCCCATTCGGACACCCTCGGATCAAAACTTGCTTATCAGTTCCCCGAGGCTTATCGCAGATTGCTACGTCCTTCTTCGGCTCCAGATGCCAAGGCATCCACCGTTTGCTCTTAAAGACTTGAAATCACATGAGTTTGAATCAAAACTCGACCCCACCCGAAGGCGGGATCAGAAATTGACTAATGATCTTTAAGATCATCTATCGCAACAACCCGAAGGCTGTTGCAAGATGCTCGCGTCCACTGTGTAGTTCTCAAAGTACGGGCGGTACCCCTCACCACTTCCCACCAGGGGAAACAACAAGAGGCCCAGAGGTACAGACACGCAACCCCGAAAGGCCACGACGTCCGGTCCCTCAGGACCCAACAGCGTGCAGACACCGACCCCTCCCCCCAGAACTTTCCCACCGCAAGCGGCGTACTCATTCCGAGAAAAGATCTCGATGCCATGTCAAATGTTCCACCCATGAGCTCCCAGCGAAGAACGTATGCCTTCGATCTGGGTTCTGGACACCTACAAGAGGTGTCAGATGCTCCTTAGAAAGGAGGTGATCCAGCCGCACCTTCCGGTACGGCTACCTTGTTACGACTTAGTCCTAATTACCGATCCCACCTTCGACGGCTCCCTCCACAAGGGTTAGGCCACCGGCTTCAGGTGTTACCGACTTTCATGACTTGACGGGCGGTGTGTACAAGACCCGGGAACGTATTCACCGCAGCGTTGCTGATCTGCGATTACTAGCGACTCCGACTTCATGAGGTCGAGTTGCAGACCTCAATCCGAACTGGGACCGGCTTTTTGGGATTCGCTCCACCTCGCGGTATTGCAGCCCTTTGTACCGGCCATTGTAGCATGCGTGAAGCCCAAGACATAAGGGGCATGATGATTTGACGTCATCCCCACCTTCCTCCGAGTTGACCCCGGCAGTATCCCATGAGTTCCCACCATTACGTGCTGGCAACATAGAACGAGGGTTGCGCTCGTTGCGGGACTTAACCCAACATCTCACGACACGAGCTGACGACAACCATGCACCACCTGTTTACGAGTGTCCAAAGAGTTGACCATTTCTGGCCCGTTCTCGTATATGTCAAGCCTTGGTAAGGTTCTTCGCGTTGCATCGAATTAATCCGCATGCTCCGCCGCTTGTGCGGGTCCCCGTCAATTCCTTTGAGTTTTAGCCTTGCGGCCGTACTCCCCAGGCGGGGAACTTAATGCGTTAGCTGCGTCACGGAATCCGTGGAATGGACCCCACAACTAGTTCCCAACGTTTACGGGGTGGACTACCAGGGTATCTAAGCCTGTTTGCTCCCCACCCTTTCGCTCCTCAGCGTCAGTTACGGCCCAGAGATCTGCCTTCGCCATCGGTGTTCCTCCTGATATCTGCGCATTCCACCGCTACACCAGGAATTCCAATCTCCCCTACCGCACTCTAGTCTGCCCGTACCCACTGCAGGCCCGAGGTTGAGCCTCGGGATTTCACAGCAGACGCGACAAACCGCCTACGAGCTCTTTACGCCCAATAATTCCGGATAACGCTTGCGCCCTACGTATTACCGCGGCTGCTGGCACGTAGTTAGCCGGCGCTTTTTCTGCAGGTACCGTCACTTTCGCTTCTTCCCTGCTAAAAGAGGTTTACAACCCGAAGGCCGTCATCCCTCACGCGGCGTTGCTGCATCAGGCTTCCGCCCATTGTGCAATATTCCCCACTGCTGCCTCCCGTAGGAGTCTGGGCCGTGTCTCAGTCCCAGTGTGGCCGGTCACCCTCTCAGGCCGGCTACCCGTCGACGCCTTGGTGAGCCATTACCTCACCAACAAGCTGATAGGCCGCGAGCCCATCCCCAACCAAAAAATCTTTCCAACAAGTAACCATGCGATTCTTGTTCGTATCCAGTATTAGACGCCGTTTCCAGCGCTTATCCCAGAGTCAGGGGCAGGTTGCTCACGTGTTACTCACCCGTTCGCCACTGATCCACAGAGCAAGCTCTGCTTCACCGTTCGACTTGCATGTGTTAAGCACGCCGCCAGCGTTCATCCTGAGCCAGGATCAAACTCTCCGTAAAAAAGAAATGCATACCCCACCGGGAAAACGGTGACGCAGCGAGTTTGATGCTGACCAAAGAGACAAATTCATTGCTGACTTCATCCGAATGCCAACCCCCC